>CAVPGM010000009.1:0-274124 GCA_963703945.1 uncultured beta proteobacterium
AAAGCTCGACCTCAGCGTCTTTCGGGCTGAGGCGCCGGCTGACATATCTGACGGTTGGCACGGGCTTGCCCGCGACGACATGGTTGAAGACCACGGTCGGATCCACGGTCAAGGTTCTCAGGAATCGCCCATCGGTATACGCGAAGGTCACCGTACCGGTCGGGCGAACTCGCCCAAGAAAGGCAAATGGAAGGGCGGCAGTGTCCGAGGTCATGAATCTGACGGGCTCAGTCTTGCTCGGCGGTGCCGAGCCTCGGCTGAAGCGGACCGTGCCGGCTCGGTAGTCGATCAGCGCAGTGGCCGCTTCGGACGAGCCACGCTTCTCATGGAACCGAGTTGTAGCCTGAACTCCGTTGATCCAGGACCCTTCAGAGCGTCGAACGACGCGCAAGTCGTCGAAGAACTTGGAAAGAAACGAAGCCCCTGTGGCCGTCGAGTCGACTACGTACTTGTCGCCGACAGTCGTTATCCGCTCTTCGGTATTGGCGATTAAAACGCTGCCCGACAGTCGTGCTGCGCCCGCAAGCCAACTCGGCACCTTGTCCTGATCAATCTGTCCCGAAACCTCGAACCTTGCAGTGGCTTGCTGGCCTCCGGCAGACGCGGCAGTTAGACACGACAGCAGTCCGACGACCAGGCTCAGGTTTGGGCATGCGCCAATGCCGTCAAGCAACCTTGGCCTCCGCGGAGTGCAATCCGAGGTAGGTCGAGCCATCGGAGTGCACCCTTGCGCGAGGGAGGAATGCCAGGCCAATCGCGATAAGAATTCCAGCCAGTAGTCCAACCAGAGCTCCCATCAGCGCCATCTTTGTGGGGCTCCGCGACGATTGCGTCGGCTCCAACACCGCAGAGCGGAAACCGAACGCTATCGAAAATTGATCCTTGAAACCCTTGAGTTCAAGGTCGAAGCGATTCGAGACTTCCTTGGTTGCGTCATCGGAAGAATCGAGCGCGTGAAACGTTCGTTGCTTCTTATCCGTCAAGCGCTGCAGCAACGTCCATCCCTGAAGCGTCTCTCTCAATTCCTGAGCAGCCGCGTTGAAGAAGGCCGCCTCGACCTTCAACTGCCGGACACGCCTTTCCATCCTTCTCAGGCTCTCATTCGATTCAGCAACGCCGGCTTCTATCGCGATGACTTGCGAAACAGGCGCAAGGTAGCGTGCCGAAGCCGCATCGGCGCTAACCACCTGACGGGCTTCCATCCGCTGGGACTCGGGGTACTTGGTTTGCAGCGAGACCAAGTCTGCGATGTGCTTTCCAGACAGCTCGATCGAATATCTCGTCTGCAGGACCTGATTTTCTGCTTTGAGAAGTTCGCCATTGACTGCAGATTGACCGGCCACAACCCAGTTTTGCAGCGACGAAAGGAGCAACGTCTGGGTAATGTAGTTGCCGAGCACGAGCACGGCATTCCGGGAGGCAGGAGGATTTGGACCTTCGACGGACAGCTCCAAGCCAATGATCGAGGACGATTCCTTGTCCTTGGTCGTCTCGAAGATTTCCTTCGCGTCTTTCTTTGTTATCGGGTACAACGGCTTGACCGCCGTTTCCCAGAATCTGGATGCAACGAGTGAGCGAGGAGCAGCGCGGAGCCCACATCGTCGGCCGGATACTCCTCGCGCAGAAACGAGGCGAGTACGTCCGAAGATCCAAACTCACTGCGAAAGCGCTTGAACTCGGCGAGTGACCAGCCGCTGGTGTAGTAGAAGCCCGAGGCTTGGTACTTCGGCAGGAAGAAAGCCGCCGCCGATGCGATGGCTGCAGTGGCGACCACCGCCGCTGCAATCGATTTCCATCGCTTAAAGACGGCCGCCAAAGCCTTGCGACCAATTTCAAATTCCTCGGAGCCGCGCCGCCTGGCAAGCTCGTCGAGATCTGCGACATTCATTGTTGTAATGCCTACAACTTCTAGCAAAGCATGCTGGCGCGCTTTATACACGACCTGACTCTCATCAAAGCTTCCGTTGAGATGAAGTCGCGTGAATGAGGGGTACCACGAAAGTGACATCGTTACACTTGATGTCAGGTCCGCAAAACTCCACTATGGAATAGCTTGCCAACCAGCCAGTGACCGGTAGTACATCAAACCTGTTGGCCGCCGCAGTCGATATCGCGCGCCTCATCGACCGGCGTTCCCAGCGGCCATCCCGCCGCTTCACCGCCGGGAAGTGCGCGCAGCGAACTGCGCGGACACACGCCGATGATGGCGCAGTACCTGCGCATCAAGGCCGACCATCCGGAAGCGCTGCTGTTCTACCGGATGGGGGACTTCTACGAACTGTTTTACGACGACGCCGAACGCGGGGCGCGCCTGCTCGACATCACGCTGACCTCGCGCGGTTCATCGGCCGGCATGCCGGTCAAGATGGCCGGGGTGCCGGTGGTGGCGGTCGAGCAGTACCTGGCCCGGCTGGTCAAGCTGGGCGAGAGCGTCGCCATCTGCGAACAGATCGGCGATCCGGCCACCAGCAAGGGCCCGGTGGAACGCAAGGTCGTTCGTGTCGTCACCCCCGGCACGCTGACCGACACCGGACTGCTGCAGCCCAAAGCTGACGCGGCGTTGCTGGCGGTGGCTCCTCCGCTGCAGCGGGGCGGACCGTTCGGCCTCGCATGGCTGGTGTTGGCATCGGGTGAACTGCGCGCGGCCTCGGTGCCTGCGGGGGCTCTGCCGTCCGAACTCGCGCGAATCTCTCCCTCGGAAGTGCTGGTGGCCGAAGCATGGTCGGACACGCTCCTCGCGCCGGTGAGCAACGCCGGCGCGGTGGCGCGTTCTCGTCCGGACTGGCACTTCGATGCAGTTCGCGGGACGACGATGCTTCAGCAGGTGCTGCAGGCGGCCACGCTGGACGCATTCGGTGTTTCCGATGCACCCGAGATCCTCGCAGCCGCTGCGGCTCTGCTCGACTACGCGCGCTCTACACAGGGTGGACGCCTGCCGCACGTCGCCACACTGCGGCGCGAGACGCTCTCGGACTATCTGGTTCTCGATCCCGTAACCCGGCGCAACCTGGAAATCACCGAGGCGCTGCGTGGCGACGACGGGCCGACTCTTTTCGGATTGCTCGACCGCTGCGAGACATCGATGGGCAGCCGCCGCCTGCGGCACTGGCTTCATCATCCCTGTCGCGATGCTGCCGAACCCACTGCGCGCCAGCGTGGCATCGCCGAACTGCTCGACACCCCCGGACTGTACGAGGCGTTGCGACGCACGCTCGACGGGCTTCCCGACCTCGAGCGCATCGCGACTCGCATCACGCTGCGTTCGGTGCGTCCGCGCGAACTTGCCGGCCTACGCGAGGCGCTGCCCGCGGTTGCGTGCGTGGTCGAGCGGCTCGGCAAACCGGTATCACCGCTACTCGCGGACCTGCAGGCGCGCTGCCGCGTTCCCGAGGCAATAGCGGCGCTGCTGGTCACAGCGCTGCACGCCGAACCCGCACACGCCCTGCGCGATGGTGATGTGATTGCCGCCGGTCATGATTCCGAACTGGACGAGCTGCGCGCCCTGCGCGACCACACCGGACAGTTCCTGGTCGACCTCGAAGCGCGCGAACGTGCACGCACTGGCATCGCCAACCTGCGCGTCGAATACAACCGCGTGCACGGCTTCTATATCGAAGTCACGCACGGCCAGTCCGGCAAGGTGCCCGATGATTACCGCCGGCGGCAGACGCTGAAGAACGCCGAGCGCTATATCACTCCTGAGCTGAAGTCGTTCGAGGATCGCGTGCTGTCCGCCCGGGAACGCGCGCTCGCGCGCGAGAAGTCGCTTTACGACGCCCTGGTCGACACGCTCGCCGGCGATGTGCCGGCATTGCAGCGTGCAGGCCGATGCGATTGCCGCGCTCGACGCTCTCGCCGCGCTGGCACACCATGCGCGGCTGGCGCGCTGGGTCGCGCCCGAACTCGTCGACAGGGTTGGGATTGAAATCCGCGGTGCCCGCCACGCGGTCGTCGAGCACGAGCCCGAGACCTATGTCCCGAACGACTGCATCCTCCATCCGAGCCGTCGCCTGCTGGTCATCACCGGCCCGAACATGGGCGGCAAGTCGACCTACATGCGATCGATCGCACTGATCGTGCTGCTCGCCTACGCCGGCAGTTTCGTCCCGGCCACGAGTGCGCGGCTGGGGCCGATCGACAGGATCCTGACGCGCATCGGTGCCGCCGATGATCTTGCGCGCGGTCGCTCAACCTTCATGGTCGAGATGACCGAGGCCGCGGCAATATTGGCGAGCGCGACCGAGACCAGCCTGGTGCTGATGGACGAGATCGGCCGCGGCACCTCGACGTTCGACGGCATGGCGCTGGCGGCGGCCATCGCGCGCGAACTGGTGGAGAAGAACCGCTGCCTGACGCTGTTCGCAACGCACTACTTCGAACTCACGCAGCTCGCCGAGCAGCACGCCGAGGTTGCCAACGTCCACGTGGCAGCTGCCGAGTCCAATGGCCGGGTCGTGTTCCTGCACGAAGTGCGGCCCGGGCCCGCGAGCCAGAGCTACGGGCTGGCGGTCGCCCAGCTTGCGGGTGTGCCGGGTGCCGTCGTGCGGCGCGCGCGCGGCGTGCTCGGCCAACTGGAGGAGCGGGCGCTCGGAGCGCGTCCGCAACTCGACCTGTTCGCCCCGGCAACCGAAAGGGCTGCATTGCCCGACCACGGGGATCACTTGCGCGAGCGATTGCTGGGCGTCGATCTCGACGCGCTTTCGCCGCGCGACGCGCATGCACTTCTCGGCGAGTTGCAGCGGCTCGCAAGCGAGAGTGACGGGAGCTGACGCCCAGGGCGCCCGAACGCGGTCGGTCAGACGCAGGCGTCGCACAACCGACTAGTGCCGAGTCCTCGGAACGTCGCCGATCGAGAAGAAGTCCGGCACGATGGCGCGCTGCGTGTCCTCCAGCTCCACGGCGCTGGCCACGCGCACCTCGACCACGCGGATATCGAACCGCAACGCCATGCCGGCCAACGGATGATTGCCATCGAGCACAGCTGTGCCGTCAGCGATGTCGGTGATGGTGAACAGGCACGGGTCCTCGCCGCCAGGCCCGACCGCCTCGACGCGCAGGCCGACCACAACGTCGGTGCCGAGATCCTTCACGGGTGCCAGCATCACCAGCTCAGGGTCGTAGTCGCCAAACGCATCCTCGGGCTCCAGCTGCAGCATGACGCGCGCGCCCACCTCCTTGCCGGCAAGAGCCTGCTCGATACGCGGAAAGATGTCGTCGCGCCCGTGCAGGTACACCAGCGGCGAGTCGGATTTCTCCAGCAGGTTGCCCTGCGCGTCGTACATCACGACGTCGAGGCTCACCAGCGCGTCGTCGGCAATCTTCATCGTGCTCCCTACGGATGCGGACGATTATGCGCCGGGGTCGATTCCTATAATCCGCGCATGACGATTTCCGTGTTGCGCAGCCTGGGCGGGTTGTCGATTGCGCGCTTCATGCGCGAGGCCTGGCAGCGCAAGCCCCTGCTGGTGCGCGCGGCGATCCCAGGCTTCGTGCCTCCCATCGGTCGCGAACGGCTGTTCGAGCTCGCCGGCAGCGAACACGCCGAGGCGCGACTCATCCAGCGCCGCGGCGCCAGGTGGACCGTTCGGCATGGACCGCTCGACCGCCTGCCCTCGCCGCGCCGTCCCGACTGGACAGTGCTGGTTCAGGGTGTCGACCTGCTCGACGAGGCCGCCCATGCGCTGCTGCAACGCTTCCGCTTCGTGCCGGATGCGCGGCTCGACGACCTGATGGTGAGTTATGCGACCGACGGCGGTGGCGTGGGTCCGCATGTCGACTCCTATGACGTCTTCCTGCTGCAGGCCTTTGGACGCCGCCGCTGGCGTATCAGTCGGCAGCAGGACTTCCGTCTGATCGAGGGCGCACCGCTGCGCATCCTTGCGGATTTCCGGCCGACCGATGAATTTGTGCTGGATCCGGGAGATCTGTTGTACCTGCCGCCGGGTGTCGCGCACGAAGGCACCGCGCTCGGCGAGTGCATCACCTGCTCGATCGGGTTTCGCGCGTTCAGCTACCAGGAATTGCTCGAACCCTATTTCGCCGAGTTCGCTGCGCATGCGGCGGCGCCAGGTCGTTATGCGGACGCCGGCCAGCGCGCGACTCGGCGCCCGTCGGCCCTGCCCGCGTCGATGCGGGATCGCGTGCACGCGCAACTGAACGCGCACCGTCCGTCGCTGCGCGATACCGTGCGCTTCCTGCTCACCTACCTGTCCGAACCGAAAGCACAGGTGATCTTCGAACGTCCGATGCGAGCATTGCGACGGGCGGCGTTTCATTCGCGGGTGCGCGCCAGCGGCGTGCGACTCGATCGCCGCACTCGATTCCTGTACGACGGCCCGCTGATCGCCATCAACGGCGAATGCGCGAGGGTCGGACACGACATCTCCGCGCCGCTGCGCCGCCTGGCCGACACACGCGAGCTGCCTCCGGGCCGGTATGCAGCCCCGTTGCTCGACCGCCTGCACGCGTGGTACCTGGCGGGCTGGCTGAGCATCGCCACGACGAGACCCGCCACATGAAGCCGTCCGACATGAAGCCGGAAAGCGGAGCGCCCGAGCGGGCACTGATCGGTTCGCGTGCGGAGACGCAGGAAGCCGTGCAGATCGCACTCGGTCTCGCCTCACGCAGCGTGCGGTGCCTGCACCGGGATCTCTCCGTGTTCGACCTCGGCAGCGTGGCCGCGGAGCAGCGGCTGGCAAAGCTGCTTCTGGCGCATCGCGCCTCGCATATCCGCTTGCTGGTCGACGACGCAACCTGGCTCGAAAGCGGAGCCCCGCGACTGCGGGCGTTGCAACGCCGCTATTCGCACGCGCTCGAGATGCGGGTCGCAGCCGCCGACGATCCGGTCGGCGACGATGCCTGGCTGATCATCGACGATCATGGAGCGATCGAGCTCAGGCCGACCGCGGCGCCGCGCGGCGATTTCTGGGTGCACAACAAACCTCACGTGCAGCCGCTGGCGATGGCGTTCGAGCGCCGCTGGAATGCGGCCGGACACAACATCGCGGTCGTGCCCCTCGGTCTTGGCTGAGGCACTCGCGCCGCCTGCGCGCGAGAACTCTTGGGCGTCTATAATCTGGGCCCGGCAAGCTTAAGGAATGAGCTTGAGGAATGCCGCTGCCTCGCCCGCATCCTTTGTCGCATCCGTCCATCTTTCCATCACAGCAATTCCCCCACCACTCAGGAAGGTTCGCATGAACAAGTCGTTACTCGTCGCCTCGATGATCGTTGTCGCGCTGGCAGCCTGCGGTAAGAAAGAGGCTCCGGCTCCCGCGCCCGCTCCGGCCCCGGCCGCTGCTCCGGCTCCTGCGCCCGCTCCGGCCCCTGCCGCGGAAGCCGCCAAGCCGGCGGATGCTGCGCCGGCCGATGCATCGAAGTCCGCTGGCTCGGCAATGACGGTCCAGGATGCCGCCAAAGCTGCCTCGGATATGCAGACCGACAAGTCCAAGGAAGCCGCGAAGAAATAGTTCCGTTCTTGTGGAATGACAAGGGCCGGCTCTCGCCGGCCTTTCTTTTTTGGCGCCCCGGCCAGTCTGGAGCGCGGACTCCAGCGCCTATGTCGCCCGCCAAAGGAGCGCGATTGCTCCAGCGATCACGACCAGTTCCATGATCCAGGCGTGGATCCCCGCCGGAATGCGCCTGAGCAGCCAGCGTGCGACGAACGCACCGGGAGCGGTGCAGATGCCGACCAGAAGCCCGATCAGCGCGAGATCCGGGGTCAATGCGGCCAGGCTGCCGAAGAGCGCGACCTTGAGCAGACCCATCGCCACCGAGATGACCGCGTCTGTCGCGATCAGTGCGGCGCCCGCCACGCCGACCGACATCAGAATCGAGATCAGGATGACGCCAGCGCCCGTCATGCCGCCATTGATAAATCCGAACGTCGCCCCGGCTGCGAGTGCCGTTCCGCGCGAAAGATGGAGCCTGGACGATCCGAGTATCCGACGCAGCGGAACGCTGGCCAGCAGGAACGTCCCCAGAAGTATGGCCACCCAGTGCGCGCTCAGCAGCGTGTAGCCGTAGGCACCCGCCGCGCACGCAGGCAGTCCGAGTGCGAGCATGCGCCGCACTTGGATCCAGTCCACGTCCCGCCAGAACGCGATGACCCGGCCGCCGTTGTTGAACAGCATCGCGACCGCCATCACCGGAATGATGTTGCCGACTCCGACCAGCGGCACGAGGAACACCGGCAGAACGAGGCCCGTTCCGAAGCCGGACAATCCTCCCAGTATCGAAGCGAGAAAGGCGACGCCGCAGGCCAGTGCGAGTTGCGACGGATTCGTCGCAAGAGCCTGCAGCACGTCGCTCATGAAGGCAGGTCGTGCAGCATCGTGATTCCCAATACTCAGGGATGCGCGCGATCAGCCGGCATGGTCAGGCAACGATGGCCAGATCCTTCAAACGGTCGATTTCCTCAACCGTGAAACCAAGTTCCGCGAGCAGCGCTCGCGTGTGCGCGCCGAAGCGCGGCGGAGGCAGGCGGACGCCGAGCCGTTCACCGGCAAGCGTGATCGGAAAGAGCGTGGTCTTCACGCTCTGCCCCGCCTTCGGTCCGTCCGGCAGTTCGATATCCGCCAGCCCGCCAGTCGCCGCCAGGTGTGGATCGTCGTACAGATCCTCTGGACGCCGGATCGGCGCAAACGGCAGCCCGGCCCGCTCGAAGATCGCCGCCAGTTCGGCAGCGCTGCGCGACGCGAGCCGCTCGCGCAGCGTCGCCAGCAGCCTGGAACGCAGCCTGACGCGGTCGTTGTTGGTGGCATAGCCTGCATCGGCCTGCAGATCCGCAAACCCCAGCACATTGCAAAAGGTCTGCCACTGGGCGTCGCTGACAGCGGCGAGGAAGATCTGCTCGCCGTCTTTCACCGTGAACACGTCATACACGGACCACGGGCTGTCGCGCGCCGGCATCGGCTGCGGATGGCGCCCGGTCATCGCGTACTGCAGCATGTGCTGGCCCATCAGGAACACGTTGTTCTCGAAGAGCGCCGACTGCACTTCCATGCCCTTCCCGGTAATGCCGCGCTGGATCAGCGCGCCCAGCGCGCCAATCGCGCCGAACATGCCGCCCATGATGTCGTTGACGCTGCTGCCCGCACGCAGCGGATCGCCTGGACGGCCCGTCATGTAGGCGAGACCTCCCATCATCTGCACGACTTCGTCGAGCGCGGTGCGGTGCTCGTACGGACCGGGAAGGAAGCCTTTGTGGCTGACGTAGATCAGCCGCTCGTTCTGCACTGAAAGGCTCGCGTAGTCGAGCCCGAATTTTCTGAGTGCGCCCGGCTTGAAGTTCTCGAGCACGACGTCAGCGCTGACGGCGAGTCGCCGCGCGACCTCGGCACCTTCGGACTGCTTCAGATCGATGCCGATGCTCTTCTTGTTCCGGTTGAACATCGGAAAGAAGCCGGCGCCGGAACCGAGCAGGCGGCGCGTGGCCTCGCCGTCGACCGGTTCGACCTTGATCGCCTCGGCGCCCATGTCGGCGAGCACCATGCCGCACGTGGGGCCCATCACCATGTGTGTGAACTCGACGACGCGCAATCCCTTCAATGGCTGCGACCCGCTCATGCAGGTTCCTCCGGCGGATTGATGCACGACGACTTTAGGCGCTTTGCAGTGTCGCGCCGCTAGACCTCGCGCCAGTCGAGGCCGTCTTCCTGGTCGGCCACCGCGATCTCGTCAGATCCGCAGTCGAGCGCGGCGCAAAGCGCGGCGCGGGCCAGGTCAGGTCGATTGTTGCTGCGGGACAGGTGAGCGGCGGCGACCCATTGCAGGTGACGGCGATCCACGCGGTTCAGGATGTCGGCGGCCTGCGCATTGGAGAGATGGCCGCGTCCGCCTGCGATGCGCGCCTTCAGAAATGGCGGATAGCTTCCCTGCCGCAGCATTGCCGCGTCGTGGTTGCACTCGAGTATCAGCGCATGCAGACCTGAGAGCGCCGCGATGATCGTTGCAGAACACTCGCCCGCATCTGTCAGCATCGCCGCGCGTCGGTAGCCGTCGCTGAACGCGAACTGG
Organism: uncultured beta proteobacterium; assembly: GCA_963703945.1. Lineage (GTDB taxonomy): Bacteria > Pseudomonadota > Gammaproteobacteria > Burkholderiales > Burkholderiaceae_F > JALORV01. The sequence continues at coordinate 10,015 of CAVPGM010000009.1, forward strand.
ACCGGCTCGGCGGCGTCGTGCGGCACCGAAAATGGAACGATGCGCAACGGACCGATCTCGACCGGGCACCCGGCCTCGATCCGGTTCCACTCGACCTCCAGTGCAGCAATGCCGGACGCCGCAGCGGTCCCATCGGTGCAATAAACCGGGATCCGGTGTGTGCGGGCGCAGGCTTCGACACCACCCACGTGATCGTCGTGCTCGTGCGTGACGAAAACAGCATCGAGAGACGAGAACTCGAGCGCCGCCCGTTGCAAGCGCTGTTCGAGTTGCCGCAGGTTGAAGCCGTTGTCTATCAGGACGCGGGTGGTGAAGAGCCCGTCGCGCGCTTCCACCACCAGCGCATTGCCGCCGCTGCCTGAGCCGAGACTGCAGACGCGCAGCACGCCGCCCGTCAGCGCAGCTGGTCTTTCAGCAGCGCAAGGATGCGGTCGCCCACGGTCGAGCGCTCCGGCTTGCCGTCGCTGCTGAATACCTGCACGTGCGTGCCGGAGTCACCGGCCGAGATCAGCTGCACACGATACTGCGGCGCCGGCACCGGCTTTTCCTTGCCGAGGACCCTGGTGAAGAAGCCCTGCTGCTCTTTCTGCTTGGCCTCGTAATCGGGATCCAGGTAGCGGACGAAGTAGATGCCCTTGGCGCGATCACGGTCCTCGACCGTGAAGCCGCCGCGATCGAGCGCCAGCCCGATGCGACGCCAGGCGCGGTCGAACTGGTCATCGATATCCAGGCGCTCACTGCGTCCATCGGCACCCTTGACGATGAACACGGTTTCCGGCGGCGCGCTGGCCGCTGCTGTTCCCGCCGCCGCCCCCGCTGCACCGCTACTCGCAGCAGGTGCTCCCGGCTGGCCCGCGGGTCCGGTTGCACTCACCGGCTTGGCCGCCGTGCCGTCGAAGCGCACCAACAGGCGCTGCAACATCTCGGCCTCCATCTCTGGATCGGCTGGCTTGGGTTGCCAAGCGGTGCGATCCTGCGCCGAGGAGGTAAAGACCTCGACCATCGCGCGATGGCTGATGAAGATCTCCGACGTGTCCTTCGTCGTGCGCTCCAGCCGCGCACGGTACTTGTCTTGCTCGCCGGTCTCGTACACAGAGCCCAGAAAACGTCCCAGCGTCTTGCGAATCAGGTCCTGCGGCAACTTCGCCTTGTTCTCGGCCCACACGGTCTCCATGACGCCGCTGGCCGCATCGGATTTCTCGACCGCGAGTCCGACGCTGGGCCAGAACTCGAGCAGGATCGGCCACGCCTTTTCAGGCGGCATGTTGACGGCCAACCAGCGCTGGCTGCCCTGGCGCTCGATCTTCGCGATCTCGGCAGTCGGCGCGACGGCACCGGCCGTCGTGCCGGCGACCGAACTCGCGGGCGTGCCCGGCCGCGCCGCAGCGGCGCTCGACGCGGTCACCGTCTGCGGGCGCTCAGGCACGGTGAAGCGTTCATCGCGCGGCAACTGCGACAGGTCAGGCGGGACTTCCAGCGGCGTGGAGCGCGTCCTTGCGGCCTGATAGTCAACCTTGCCGGACAGACTGCTGCCGGTCCAGGTGCAGCCTGCCATCAGGCCAATCAGGACCGCGGAAAGCGCCGACACGGAACGGCGGCGCACAAACGAAGCAAACATCATCCAAGCTCCTGCAGACGCTACAACACGCCTGCGTCCTTCATGGCAGCCAACACTGTCGATTCGGCCGACGCGGACAGCGGCACCAGCGGAAGGCGGATGCCGCCGGCAATGCGGCCCATCTTCGCCAGCGCCCACTTGACCGGAATCGGATTCGGCTCGATAAACAGTTTGGTGTGCAACGCCATCAATTGATTGTTGATCGTACGCGCGCGCGACAGGTCGCCGCCCAGCGCCGCCTTTGCGAGTTCGCTCATCTGCCGCGGCGCGACGTTGGCCGTCACCGAGATGACGCCATGGCCTCCCAGCAGCATCAGGGCCAGCGCGGTGTCGTCGTTGCCGCTGTACAGCGCGAAGCGCGCTGGCAGCCGCTTCAGCAGGTCTGCCGCTCGCGCCAGGTCGCTGGTCGCATCCTTCAGGCCGACGACGCCCGGCACGTCGGCCAGCCTGACAGTCGTGTCGTTGGCCAGGTCGGCAACCGTGCGGCCGGGCACGTTGTAGAGAATGATCGGCAGGTCCACCGACTCGGCGATCTTGCGAAAGTGACGATACAGCCCTTCCTGAGTCGGCTTGTTGTAGTACGGCACTACCTGCAGCGAAGCCGTTGCTCCAACGGCCTTGGCATGACGCGTCAACTCGATCGCCTCCGCGGTCGAGTTGCCTCCAGTGCCGGCGATCACCGGGATGCGACCCTTGACCGCCTCCACCGCGACACGGATCAGTTCGCCGTGCTCTTCCGGATTGACTGTCGGCGATTCGCCCGTCGTGCCGACGGCAACGATCGCATTCGTGCCCTCGGCCACGTGCCAGTCGATCAGTCGCCGATAGGCATCGAAGTCGAGCGCGCCGTCCTCGCGCATCGGTGAAACGATGGCGACGATGCTGCCCTTGATCATGGTGTAGTCGGTCCCCCTCGCGAAGCCGCGGATTCTACCGTGCGCAGGCACGCGCACCGGCTACAGCGTCAGGCTTTCGACAGGCACGGCCTGCGCGCGTTCGATCTTCAGCGCGGCGAGTCTCTGAATCATCGCCGGCGCGGGCCGGTCGATGTAGCCTTCTTCGAATGCCAGCACGCGCAGTTCGGCGAAGGCGTCGAGCAATTCGCGCGGACGCAGCAGATGGTCGGGGTTGCGCGGACGCCCGAACTGCTCGTTGCCGGCGGCAAAGGTCTCGTAGACGAGCAGCCCGCCGGGCGCGAGCGCCTCGGCCAGTAGAGGCAGCAGCGGCCGATGCAGGTAGTGGATCACGACCACGGCATCGAACGACAGTCCATTGAACGGCCACGGATCGCTTTCGAGATCGGCCAGCCGGAAATCCACCGACGCTTCGCCGGCCAGCGACAGGCCGCACGCCGGGTCGCTGTCCGCGGCCGTCACGCGACAGCCGCGGCTGGCGAGGTAGCGCGCGTTCCGGCCGTGGCCACAGGCCACGTCGAGCACCCGTGCTCCGGGTCGCAGCCGCGATGCGAAGCGCACGACCCAGTCCGAGGGGGCGCGGGCGAGCGGATTGGACGTCGGTCGTCCGCCGTCTTGTGCCGGGTCAGTCGTAGGTTCAGTCGTATACAAGGCCCATCGCGCCGCGCACCTCGCGCATCGTTTCCTCGGCCGCCATGCGCGCGCGTTGGCATCCATCGTCAACGATCGCGCGCAGCAAAGCCGGATCGTCCAGATACGGCTGCGCGCGCTCGCGCCAAACTTGCTGCTCGGCCAGCATCGCATCGATCACCGGCTGCTTGCAGTCGAGGCAGCCGATGCCGGCCGTGCGGCAGCCGTGCGCGGCCCAGGTGCGCGTCTCGTCAGTCGTGTAGATCTTGTGCAGTTGCCATACCGGGCAGCGCTCGGGCTCGCCTGGGTCGGACCTGCGCACGCGCGCCGGATCGGTCGTCATGCGGCGGATCTTCTCGGTCAGAACCTTCGGGTCCTCGCGCATCGGAATCACGTTGCCGTAACTCTTCGACATCTTCTGTCCGTCGAGACCGGGCACCTTCGGCGTCTCGGTCAGGCGGACCGCCGGTTCGGCCAGGATGACCCGGTGGGCCCCCTCCAGGTAACCGAACGCGCGCTCGCGGTCTTCCATCGACAGGCTCTGCGCCTGCGACAGGATTGCGCGGGCTTCTGCGAGCGCGGCGTCGTCACCCTGCTCCTGAAAGCGCGTGCGCAGTTCAAGGTAGCGCTTCGCGGCCTTGCCCCCGAGCTTTTTCACCGCAGCAAGCGCCTTTTCAGCGAAACCCGGCTCGCGGCCGAACAGGTTGTTGAAGCGGCGCGCAATCTCGCGGGTCATCTCGATGTGCGGCACCTGATCTTCGCCCACAGGCACCATCGTCGCGCGGTAGATCAGGATGTCGGCGGCCTGCATCAGCGGATAGCCGAGAAAGCCGTAGGTCGACAGGTCACGGTCCTTGATCTTTTCGATCTGGTCCTTGTAGGTCGGTACTCGCTCGAGCCACCCGAGCGGTGTCGACATCGTGAGCAGCAGGAACAGTTCCGCGTGCTCGGGCACCCGCGACTGGATGAACACCGTCGCCTTCTTCGGATCGAGACCTGCCGCGAACCAGTCGATCACCATGTCCCAGACGCTCGCGGCCATGATCTCGGGCGTTTCGTAGTGCGTCGTCAGCGCATGCCAGTCGGCGACGAAAAAGAAGCACGGAAACTCCTCCTGCAACTTGACCCAGTTCTTCAGCGCCCCGTGGTAGTGGCCGATATGCAGCGCCCCGGTCGGACGCATTCCGGAAAGGACGCGGTCAGGAAACATCGACATCGGAGCTAGGGCTGTTCACGCCAAATGCGGGAGATGCGTTGGGCCGCAATGCGGATGGATGCGCGAAGGGCGGCGCCGCGAATGGTAGCTCCCATTCGCAAGCCGCCCGACAAAGCAGACGCCGTATTCGGCCCAACCCTGCGGGAAAGCGAATGGCGGGCGCATTGCGTCCGCAGTGGGCAACTGAGCGCTTCGCTGGTTGGCATCAGCCAACGGCGCTCGCGGCGCCTCGCACTGCATCCCGCCATTCACTTTCGCACTCCCGGCTTTGGCGTGAACAGGCCCTAGACAAAGATGCGGACGATGCCGACACCGAACTGATAGAACGGCTGCAGAAAAAAGCCGATCGTGTTGGTGGCGAGCAGAAAGATCAGGATGAAGAACCCGTACGGCTCCACGCGCGACAGCGCGTACGCCAATTTGTGCGGAAGCAGCCCCACCAGGATGCGGCCCCCGTCGAGCGGCGGCAGCGGCAGCAGGTTGAGCGCCATCAGCCCGATGTTCACGAAGATGCCGGCCTTGGCCATCTCCACCATGAACGGTTCGTCGATTCCGACGCCCAGCATGACCTTGAGCCAGAGTGCCCAGCCGATCGCCATCAGCAGGTTCACTCCCGGGCCCGCCGCCGCAACCCAGATCATGTCGCGCTTGGGATGCCGCAGGTTCGCGAAGTTGACCGGCACCGGCTTCGCCCAGCCGAAGAGGAAGCCAGCGCCGCCGGCGAACTTCGACAGCAGCACGATCGCGAGCGGCACGATGATCGTGCCGACGGGATCGATGTGCTTGAGCGGATTGAGCGTCACGCGCCCCAGCATGTAGGCGGTCGAGTCGCCGAACATGCGCGCAACATAACCATGCGCCGCTTCGTGCAGCGTGATGGCCAGCAACACCGGGATCGCGTAGACGGTGATCGTCTGGATGATGCCGTCCATGGCAACTAGGGCCTGTTCACGCTAAAGCCGGGAGTGCGAAAGTGAATGGCGGGATGCAGTGCGAGGCGCTGCGAGCGCCGTTGGTGGAGCACCAATCAGCGAAGCGGCAACGACGCAATGCGCCCGCCATTCGCTTTCCCGCAGGGTTGGGCCGAAATGCGGCGTCTGCTTTGGCGGGCGGCTTGCGAATGGGAGCTACCATTCGCGGCGCCGCCCTTCGCGCATCCATCCGCATTGCGGCCCAACGCATCTCCCGCATTTAGCGTGAACAGACCCTAGTCTAGCAGCCGAGGCGAGCGCGGCTGTTCAAAGTCCCAGCGCGGCCAGATTGCCCTTGCCGGCGCGCACGAGCACTGCCTGCTTGCCGGTCAGGTCGACCACCGTGGTCGGTTGGACTCCGCACGGGCCTGCATCCAGCACGAAGTCGATCGCGTAGTCGAGTCTCGCGCGGATGTCGTCCACGTCGTTCAGTGGAAGTTCATCGCCCGGCAGCTGCAGCGTGGTGCTGATCAGTGGCTGCCCCAGGACGTCCAGCAGACCGAGCGCGACCGGATGATCGGGAATGCGCAGCCCGATCGTGCGGCGAGACGGGTGCGAGAGCCTGCGCGGAACTTCGCGCGTCGCATCGAGGATCAGCGTGTAGGGTCCGGGCGTAACCTCGCGCAGCAGCCGGTAGGTGGTGTTGTCGACCTTCGCGTAGGACGCAAGGTCCGAAAGGTCGCGGCACATCAGCGTCATCAGGTGCCGTTCGTCCATGCGACGGATCGCGCGGATGCGGTCGACCGCGGCCTTGTCGTCGAGGTGGCAGGCTAGCGCGTAGCACGAGTCGGTCGGGATCGCTCCGACACCGCCGTGATCGAGGATCTGCGCGGCCTGTCGCAGCAGGCGCACCTGCGGATCGACCGGATGCACCGCGAACAGTTGAGCCATGGCTAAGGGAGCCGCACGCCGGCCAGGCGGCGGGGGCGACGGACTGGTACGGTTGTTGACTCTGTGGAACCGACGATCGGCCTCACGTGAAGCGATGCCACACCGGAATCAGGCCGGCAGGCAGCATCGGAACGACACCGAGTTCGACGTTCTCCGCCTCGCCCGGGCCGTGAAAGTCGCTTCCGCGCGAGGCTTCGAGCTCGAGTTCCGTGGCCATGCGCGCGAACTGCCTGATCTGCTCGTCGGTGTGATTGCTGGTCACCACCTCGAGCGCCACGCCACCGCTCTCCCTGAACTGCGTAACGAGTTCGTGCAGGCGAAGCTCGCCGATTCGGTAACGACCCGGGTGTGCCAGCACGGCAACGCCACCGGCTGAGGAGATCCAGTGCACCGCGTCATCCAGGCGGGCCCATTCGTGCGGCACGTAGCCGGGTTTGCCCGCCACCAGAAACTTCTTGAAGACTTCACGCATGTCGCGGCAGATCCCGGTATCGACCAGGTGTCGCGCAAAGTGCGTGCGGGAAATGAGGTCTGGATTGCGCACGTAGCGCAATGCGCCCTCGTAGGTGTCATCGATGCCGGCAGCAGCCAGCCCGGCAGCCATCTGGTGCGCTCGCTCGGCGCGACCGCTGCGCACGCCGGCCAGCGCGGACTTCAGGCGGGCATCGTCCGGATCGATGCCGAGCCCGACCACGTGCACCGTGGTCGAACCCCACGTCACAGAAATCTCGACGCCGTGCACGAACGCCATGCCGACGTCCTGCGCGGTGCGCGCCGCTTCGGCCAGCCCGGACACTTCATCGTGATCGGTCAGCGAGAAAAGCTCGACACCGCGCTCGGCCGCGCGCTCGACGACCTCGCGCGGGGTCAGCACGCCGTCGGAGACCGTCGAATGCGAGTGCAGGTCGGCGGCGACCGAACTCGCCGGATGAGAAGGCAACGCCATGCCCGGATTCTAGGGCCTGTTGTCGCTCAAGCCGGGTAGCCGTCGCGCGATGAAGTCGGCGATCGCCGCAGCGACACGCTCGGGCTGGTCATGGTGGACCATGTGACCGGCATCGGCGATGACGAGGTTCTCGACATCCGGGATTGCCGCGCGGCGGCGTTCGATCTCCTGCAGCGCGGCCGCAGGCGATTCGGCGACGAAGCGCAACACGTCGGTCGCGTCGGCCTGCACCCACAGGACCGGGCAGGCGATCCGCTCCCAGCAGGCCAGCACTTCGTCGAGGCGATACAGAGTCGGATTGACGATCTTGTGCGCCGGATCGCCGGCGATGGCCCAGCGCCCGCTCGCCTGCCGTTCGCTCCAGTAGGGCGCGAGGAAGCGTGCTCGATCCGGAGTCAGCCGCGCGTTGCTACGCAACAGGCGCTGTTCGACTTCCTCAAGCGATGCGTAGTCGCGCATCGCGGCACCGGACCGCAGCTCGTCGAGCCATTGTGCATAGCGCTGCGGCGCCTGCGACGCGTGGGTCGGCCGCAGGCCGAATCCTTCGAGGTTGATCACCGCAGCGATTCGGTGAGGCCGGATGCCGGCGTACAGCAGCGCTACGTTGCCGCCCATGCTGTGACCGGCCAGCACGATGTGCCGGCCCTTCACGTCGTCCAAGATGCGATCGAGGTCGGCCAGGTAGTCGGGGAACCAATAGCAGTCGCCCCGCGCGCGCTCGGTCATGCCATAGCCGCGCCAGTCGGGCGCGATGACGCTCCAGCGCGTATCGACCGCTTCGGCGACGAACTGGAACGACGCGGAAACATCCATCCAGCCGTGCAGCATCACGATCGTGACGTCGGCATCGCGCGGACCCCAGCAGCGCAGGTGGTAGCGCAGGCCCCGCACGTCGATGAACCGGGATTCTGACGGCCGGCGCACGGCGCTCGAGCGGTCCGCAATGGGCATTCGCATTTGCGCACTCCATCGGGTTCGGCGATTATAGGAATCGCTGCGGCAGCCAAGGATTCTCATGCGCGACCAGTATCGCGCGCTCTATCAGTCGTTCCGCTGGAACGTTCCGGATGATTTCAACATCGCTGAGGTCTGCAGCCGGCGCTGGTCGCAGGAGTCGTCGCGCATCGCGCTGCATTGCGAGGACGAGCAGGGCCGGTGCTCGTCCTACACCTACGCCGCCATACAGCGCGATGCCAACCGGCTGTCGAACGTGCTGCGGGCACTCGGAGTCCAACGCGGCGACCGCGTGGCGATCGTCCTTCCCCAGCGGCCCGAGACGGCGGTCTCGCACATCGCCATTTACCAGCTGGGCGCGGTGGCGATGCCGCTTTCGCTGCTGTTCGGGCCCGACGCACTCGAGTACCGGTTGAAGCACAGTTCCGCCACCGTGGCGATCGTCGATGCCTCGGCACTGGCTGCGATCGAGTCGGTACGTGCGAACTGTCCGGATCTTACGCAGGTGATCGTGGTCGGCCGGTCGCAGTCGGGCCCGTCCGACTGGAGCCGAGTGCTCTCGGCTGCGGCCGACCATTTCGAACCGGCGGCGACGCGTGCCGACGATCCGGCGCTGCTGATCTACACCAGCGGCACCACGGGCCCGCCCAAGGGTGCGCTGATGCCGCATTCGGCGCTGCTCGGCAACCTGCCCGGATTCGTCGCCTCGCAGGACTGGTTTCCGCAGGCGGGCGACGTGTTCTGGTCGCCCGCGGACTGGGCCTGGACCGGCGGACTGATGGACGCGCTGCTGCCGACGCTGTACTTCGGGTTTCCGATTGTCGGCACGATCGGGAGGTTCGATCCCGAGCGGGCGTTCGATCTGATGCAGCGCTACGGCATCACCAACTCGTTCCTGTTTCCGACCGCGCTGAAGATGATGATGCGGTCGAACTCCGCTCCGCGCCGGCGCTACGCGCTTCGCCTCAGGTCGATCATGAGCGCGGGCGAGGCAGTCGGCGTGACGGTGTTCGACTGGTGCCGCGCCGCGCTGGACGTGACGGTCAACGAAATGTTCGGTCAGACCGAGATGAACTACATCGTCGGCAACTCGCACGCCAAATGGCCGGCGCGGCCGGGCAGCATGGGCCGGCCTTATCCAGGCCATCGCGTCGCGCTCATCGACGATACCGGTAACGAGCTGCCGGCCGGTGAAAGCGGCGAAGTCGCGGTTCATCGGCGCGACATCCACGGGCATCCCGATCCGGTGTTCTTCCTCGAGTACTGGCGCAACCCGCAGGCAACCGCGGCCAAGTTCAGTGGCGACTGGTGTCGCAGCGGCGACCTGGCGCGATCCGACGCCGACGGCTATCTGTGGTACGAGGGACGCGCGGACGACATGTTCAAGGCGGCCGGCTATCGCATCGGCCCGAGCGAAATCGAGAACTGTCTGCTCAGACACCCGGCCGTGGCCAACGTGGCGGTCGTCCCGAAGCCCGACGCCGAGCGCGGCGCAGTGGTGAAGGCATTCGTCGTGCTGGCCGCAGGACACCGTGCGAGTGAGGCGCTGGTGGCCGAACTCCAGCAGCAGGTGCGCGGCAAGCTTGCACCGTATGAGTACCCGAAAGACATCGAATTCATTGACGACTTGCCGATGACCACCACCGGCAAGGTGCAGCGGCGCGTGCTGCGCGAACTCGAGGCCAGCCGCTTTGCGGCGTCATCCACCGAACCGGAGTGACGCGCGGCCGGGTGGACGGAGGGGTCAGCCGGCGATCAGCATTTTGCCGCTCGCGGTGGCGACCAGCTCGCCTGCCTGGTTCAGCGCAGTGCAGTCGGCCGCCACCAGCCCGCCTCCGTGTCGCGGCTTGGCTTCCACCGCGGTGACCGTCCACGTGATGCTGAGTGTGTCGCCCGGTCGCACCGGGGCGAGAAATCGGGTGTTGTGCTCGAGATAACCGAGCGCTGTACCCGCAGCCAGGTTGCCGAACGGTGCGCTCATCAGCGCTGACGTCAGCACGCCATGCAGGACGCGCCCGCCGAAGCGGGTTGTGCGAGCGTAGGCCTCGTCGACGTGCAGCGGATTGAAGTCCCCAATGAGTTCGGCACCGCGCGCAAGGTGGTCGTCGGTAACGGTGACGGTGCTGCCGAAGGTGTCGCCGACCCGAAACTCGGAAAATCGCCGGCCGTCGTAGCGGATCGGCCGCGCTGCTGACGCCGGCCGGCCGTCGGAAGGCGTATCGGTCAGGGCCGACCGCCCGGCAAGGTCCAAGCGACGCGGCGCCCGGGCCGCGGACGGTAAGACGCGTTGGCGATCGCCGCTTCCATCACCCGCTCGCGCTCGTCGACGGTGGAATCGATCAGCCGGGTGACATAAGCCGTCGGAAGATCCCGATACTGACGCCGGTCGGGGCGGTAAGTGATCTCGCGCCAGCCGCTCTTGACGAGCCACCGCCAGAGCGCATCGCTCATCCCGGCCTGCACCGCCATGCGCAGATCATCGCGGTGGATGCGCGCGCCCAGCGTGGGCTTGGCCCCTGGCGACACGACGCCGCGCGAGACGCGAATTTTCAGCAGCGTCCGCACACGGTCGCGTACCGGTCCAACCAGATCCACAGCGAGTTGCCTCCAGCCCGGACTCTAGCGGGGACGACCGATGGACGAATCCCCCGAAGAAGCTAAGGCGTCGGAGTGCGCTCGACGACAGCCGCCGATACGCGGGGACGGGTGGCCTCCCGGATCGCGAGCAGCAGGACCTTCTGCCGGTCGTCGGGCTCGACGTCGTAGAGGCGGTTGACCAGAGAGGTCGACAGCGCCCGATAGTGCAGGCGATTCTCGCCGGCGCGCAGCTCGCGCCAGCCCAGCGCCACCAGCCATTGCCACATCTCGTCCGTGAAGCCGGCCTGCACGGTCATCCGCAATCCCGCACAGCACAGCGTCGCGCCCATTTTGGGCTTCGGCGCATTGATCATCCGCGCAGGCGCCGGCTTCCTTCGGCCGAGCAACTCCGCCAGCGGTGTGTTCAGGATCGTGGCCAGATTCATGCACCCTCCAACAGTCCCGCACACTGTATCGGCGCGCCACGTGGGATTCGATCCCACGTGGATGCGATCGCGGGGAGGGGCTAGTCCGGCATCATCCGACGATCGGCTATCAAGTCCTGCAGGATCCGGATTTCGCTTTCGCTGAATCCGGCCGCGCGGCGCGCTGCAACATTCAGCGGTCCGCTCGGCGCTGCCACACAGTGGCGCCGCGTCATTTCCTCTTGCACGACGATCGAATCGTGGCCGCGTCGCTCGCATAACCAGTTGAACCAGCGATTGCCGATCGCCACATGCCGGATCTCGTCGTCCAGAATGACGTCGAGGATGCGAGCCGCCCGTTCGTCGCCGGCAGCAGCGAGCGCAGCGCGTACGCGGGGCGAAGCATCGAGGCCGCGTGCCTCGAGCGTGCGCGGAACGACGGCCATTCGGTCGAGGACGTCGTGCGCAGTGCGCGCCGCCATGTCCCACAGCCCATCGTGAGCGTCAAAGTCTCCGTACGCATGGCCTAGCGTGGCGAGATGCTGCTGCAGCAGACCGAAGTGCCGTCTTTCATCCAGCGCGACGCGGCACCAGTCGAAGTAATAGTCGCACGGCATTGCCCCGAAACGCCAGATGGCGTCGAGAGCCAGGGCGATCGCATTGAATTCGATGTGCGCCAGCGAGTGCAGCAGCGCCGCCCGACCGGCGGTCGACTGCGGGCTGCGCCTCGGTACTTGTTTCGCCGAGACGATGCGGGGAAGCAACGGTCGCGCGGGCACCGCATCCGCTGCCACTGGCACACAGCCCGGATCGACTGCGGCAATCGTAGCCAGTGCATCTACAGCGGCGCAGCGCTCGCCCGGATCGGCGATGCAAAGCGCATCCAGCGCGGCAGCACGCAGTTCACGCAGGCTCATCGGATCTTGTGGGGCGAAAAACGCGCCAAGGCGGGAGATTGCCGCTGGCGGATCGCGGCGCTGGCCGACACACGCGGTCGCAGGATACGGCGCGCGCACGGAGTATCGTCGGCACTGCGTGTGCAGGTCCGCCTCCATCCTTTCCCCTTCGCTTCCCCGGTTCCCATCCGATGAGCATCTATCAACTCGGCGAACGTCTTCCCGTCATCGATCCGACCGCATTCGTGTACGAAAACGCGACGTTGATCGGCCTGGTCATCCTCAGGGCGCGCGTCAACGTGTGGCCGTACGCCACGATACGCGGTGACAACGAACCGATCGAAGTCGGCGAGAACAGCAATGTGCAGGAATGCTGCGTGCTGCATACGGATCCCGGCTATCCGGTCACCGTTGCCGCCAACGTGACGATCGGTCACCAGGCCGTGGTGCACGGCTGCACGATCGGCGAAGGAAGCCTCATCGGCATCCAGGCGGTGATCCTCAATGGCGCAAGGATCGGGCGCAATTGCCTGATTGGTGCCGGCGCACTGGTCACCGAGGGCCGCGAGATACCCGACAACTCGCTGGTGCTGGGCTCACCCGGCAAGGTCGTGCGCACGCTCAACGAAGCCGACATTGCTGGGATGCACTCGAACACTGCCAATTACGTTCGGCGCGGGCAGCACTACAGGGAGGCCCTGAGGCGTATCTCCTAGCGACATGTCGGATCGCCTGATCAAGTTCCTGTTCCGCGGGGCGCCGGTGCGCGGCGAACTGGTGCGCGTGGCGGACGCGTGGCGCGAGATGACCGCGCACCACGACTATCCGCCGCCGGTCAAGCGCCTGCTCGGCGAGATGGTCGCCGCTGCAGCACTGCTCGCCAGCAACATCAAATTCAATGGTGCGCTGATCATGCAGGTCCATGGCGACGGCCCGGTCAAGCTGCTGGTGGTCGAATGCCAGCCGGATCTTTCCCTGCGCGCCACGGCAAAACTCGGCGACGAACCGGTCGACGACAGTGCATCGATGGGCGCGCTGATCAACCGCGGCGGGCGGGGTCGCTTCGCGATCACGCTCGACCCGCGCGATCCGCTGCCGGGCCAGTCGCCGTATCAGGGCGTGGTGTCGCTGGACGGCGAGTCGATGGCCGATGTGCTGGAGTCGTACATGCGCCGGTCCGAGCAGCTGGAGACGCGCCTGGTGCTAGCCGCTGACGACGATGCCACGGCGGGCCTGCTGCTGCAGCGGCTGCCTGACCACGGCGGAGCCGCGCCGGTCACCGACGAGGACGCCTGGGACCGCGCGACCACACTCGGAGCCACGTTGCGGCCCGAAGAGCTGCTGCGACTCGCGCCCGAGACGCTGGCACGGCGCCTGTACGGACAGGAGCAACTCGATCACCAGGCCACGTTGGTGCCGCGCTTCGCCTGCACCTGCTCGCGCGAACGCATCGGCCGGATGCTCGTCTCGCTCGGGCGCGACGAGGTCGACTCGATCATCGACGAAATCGGCACCGTCATGGTCACCTGCGATTTCTGCAACCGGCAGTATTCGTTCGACGCGGTCGACGTGACCCGGCTATTCGTCAGCGGCAACGCTGCGGAACCGGACGATCGCCTGCGGCATTAGAAGCTGATCAGACGGGAGCGCCGGCCGCCGATCGCTCCATTTCGCGCCGGAACCGAACCGCGGGCGCGTCTTCGTCGATCTCGACATCGCTCCAGCGCACCGACGTGCCGGCCGCGACCGCGCGCTGCAGCCGCACGTGGTGGGCGAGGCCGAGCGGCAGGCCCTCGTGCTGCAGGGAGTCGGCAGCGGGCATCACGCGGCCGTACACCGTCGCGCCGCCTTCCCCGTCGAGCATTTCTCCGGCGGCGAGATCGCGCTTGGCCGTAGCGACCACATCCGCATTGAAGCCGATCGGCACGCCAGTCGGTTCTCCGCGCAACCCGACGCTGGCGACACTGATGCCGAGTTCGAGGCCGATCAGGTGGAATGGCCTGTACAGCGCCGAGTACTGGCCGCTGGGGTCGGTCACCAGTCCGTATTCCCGAAAGCATCGCTCGACGTATTCACCGCCACCCGAGAACACGACGTAGACACCCCAGCGCAGATCGCGGATAACCGGGCTGCCGTCGCGGTGCAGGCTCGAAATGACCTCGACCTGGCCACGCTGGTGCAATACCCCGCCCTCGCTGTGCGGTCGCAGGACCGTCGGCAGTTCGTCGACTCCGCAGGGCGGAAATCCAAGCCCTTCCGGGGCGTGGAGTCCGGTCGCGTTGGCCACCGCGCACATCTCGATCGCACTTTTGGTTCCGTCGAGGAACGAATTGAACATCTGCGCATTCAGTCCACCACGCTGCGCGTCTTCAGCGCTCAAGCCGTAATGGCGCCAGACGGTCTCCGGCGTCGACGCGTGATATTCGGGGAGGTACTTGGTGCCCTTGCCGGCCGCGACCACTTCGAATCCCGCTGCACGCGCCCAGTCGACCAGTTCGCAGATCAGTGCCGGCTGGTCGCCATAAGCGAGCGAATACACGATGCCGGCTTCCTGTGCGCGTCGGGCGAGCAGCGGCCCGGCCAGCGCATCGGCCTCGACGTTGACCATGATGATGTGCTTGCCGCGCTCGCAGCAGGCCAGCACGTGGTCGATGCCCGCCGCAGGCGAGCCCGTCGCATCGATGACGATCTCGACATCGGGCTCGTCGATCATTCGCCGCGCTTCGTCGAAATAGCGCAGCGAGGCGATCGCGGATTCATTCCATCCGACCGTCTGCAGGGCACGCCTGGCCCGCTGTGGATCGAGGTCGGCGATCGCGACCACCCGCACGCCGGGCGTGTGGCGAACCTGCGCCAGGTACATCGATCCGAACTTCCCTGCGCCGATGAGACCGACATGGAGGGGCTTGCCGCGCTCCTCGCGTTGCTTCAGCAATCGATGCAGGTTCAAGGATGCCCTCGCATGCGGTTCAGCGCGGAGGTTCGGAGGCAGCCGCCGTCGGCTCTGGGCGGCCGACGAACTGGAACAGAACCTCGCCCTCGCGCACCATGTTGAGCTGGTATCGCGCGCGCTCGGCGATCGCTTCGTTGCCCTCGCGCAGACTGGTCACCTCGGCGGCCGCTTCTGCGTTGCGAGCGGCCAGTGCCCGGTTGGTCGTCTTCTGTGCAGCCAGTTGGCGGTCGAGTTCCCATACCCGCAGCCACCCGCCTTTGCCGAACCATAGCGGATACTGGATTGCGATCAACAGCAGAACCAGCACGAGGCCGAGTATCCGCATGCTTGGAACCTATCTCAGAATCCGCGGTTCTAGCGCAGGTTGTAGTACGCACCGCGCCCGGGATAGCTGGCGATGTCGCCCAGATCCTCCTCGATGCGCAGCAGCTGGTTGTACTTCGCGATCCGGTCCGAGCGGCTCATCGAGCCCGTCTTGATCTGCATCGCGTTGGTGCCGACCGCGATATCGGCGATCGTCGAGTCCTCGGTCTCGCCCGACCGGTGGCTGACCACCGAGGTGTAGCCCGCGCACTTCGCCATCTCGATCGCAGCAAAGGTCTCGGTGAGCGTGCCGATCTGGTTGATCTTGATCAGGATCGAGTTGGCGAGGCGTCGACGGATACCTTCCCGCAGTATCGCCGTGTTGGTGACGAACAGGTCGTCGCCCACAAGCTGCACCCTGGAGCCGAGTCGCTCGGTGATCACCGCCCAGCCGTCCCAGTCATCCTCGGCCATGCCGTCCTCGATCGAGATGATCGGGTACTTGTCGCACCAGGTCGCCAGCATGTTCGTCCAGTCGCCTGCCGAGAGCACCAGGCCTTCGCCGTCGAGCCGATATCTGCCCTCGCGACGGAACTCGCTGGCCGCGCAATCGAGCGCGATTGCCACCTGCGATCCCGCGGCGTAGCCCGCGGCGTCGATCGCCTGCAGAATGAGTTCGATCGCGGCCTCGTGGCTGGCCACGCTGGGCGCGAACCCGCCCTCGTCGCCGACGGCGGTGCTCATTCCGTTCCGGTCGATGATCTTCTTCAGCGCATGGAAGACCTCGGCCCCGTAGCGCACCGCTTCCGAAAAGCTCGGCGCACCGACCGGCACGATCATGAATTCCTGCAGGTCGAGGCTGTTGTTCGCATGCGCGCCGCCGTTGATCACGTTCATCATCGGCACCGGCATCGACATCGGCCCGCTGCCGCCGAAGTAGCGGTACAGCGGCAGGCCGGCCTCCTCGGCCGCCGCCTTGGCCACCGCCATCGAAACGGCCAGCGTCGCATTGGCGCCCAGCCGCGCCTTGTTCTCGGTGCCGTCCAGCTCGATCAGCGTGCGGTCGAGGAACGCCTGCTCGTTGGCCTCCAGTCCCATCACCGCTTCCGAGATCTCGGTGTTGATGTTCTCGACCGCCCGCAGGACGCCCTTGCCGCCAGTAGCGGCCCGCATCGCCGTCGCGCAGTTCGATCGCCTCGCGCGAGCCGGTGGAGGCGCCGACTGGGTACGGCAGCGCGCCCCATCACTCCGCTTTCCAGCAGCACGTCGCACTCGACCGTGGGGTTACCGCGGGAGTCGAGGATCTCGCGGCCGATGATGTCAACGATGGCACTCATGTTCTTGTTACTCGTTTGTCTTGGATTGACTCAGGAATTTGGGACGCCTTCGACCAGCACCATGTTGAAGAACTCGGTCGCCTTCGCGCGCTTGCCGCGCACGGTGCGATAGCCCTCGCCGTCGTACCAGGCCTTCGCCTGTTCGTAGCTAGGAAACTTCAGCACCGCCAGCCGCGCCGGCTGCCAGTCGCCTTCGATCTTCTCTGACTTTCCGCCCCGCACCAGATACTCGCCGCCGGCCGCCGCAATGGTGGCCGGGGCAGCCGCCATGTATTCCTTGTATCGCTCGGGATCGGAGATCTTCATTTCGACGATCACATAGGCAGCCGGCATCTCGTCCTCGCTACGAGCGGAAACCGCTTTCGATAAATCCGTTCTTCTTGGTCACGTGATCCAGCTCGACCAGCGTTTCGAGCAAGGCCTTCATCCGGTCAAGTGGAACCGCATTCGGCCCGTCGGATTTCGCCTCGGCGGGATTCGGATGGGTTTCCATGAAGACCCCCGCTACGCCGGCGGCGACTGCCGCGCGCGCCAGCACCGGAACGAACTCGCGCTGGCCGCCGCTCGACGTTCCCTGCCCGCCCGGAAGCTGCACCGAGTGCGTCGCATCGAACACAACCGGCGCGCCGGTTTCGCGCATGATCGCCAGAGACCGCATGTCGGAGACCAGGTTGTTGTAGCCGAACGAGGCGCCGCGCTCGCACGCGAGGAAGCGGTCCTCGGGCAAGCCGGCCTCGCGCGCCGCATCGCGCGCCTTGTCGATCACGTTCTTCATGTCGCCGGGAGCGAGAAACTGGCCCTTCTTGATGTTGACCGGCTTGCCGCTGACCGCGCAGGCGCGGATGAAATCGGTCTGGCGACACAGGAAAGCCGGCGTCTGCAAGACGTCAACCACAGCGGCCGCGGGCCCGATCTCGTCCTCGCTGTGCACGTCCGTGAGAACCGGAACGCCGATGCGCGTGCGGACCTCGGCGAGAATGCGCAGGCCCTCGTCGATCCCGAGCCCGCGAAAGCTCGTGCCGGAACTGCGGTTCGCCTTGTCGTAGCTCGACTTGTAGATGAAAGGCACTCCGACGGCGCGCGCGATGTCCTTGAGCGTGCCCGCTGTGTCGAGAGCCATCTGCGGGGACTCGATGACGCACGGCCCCGCGATAAGGAACAGCGGACGATCGAGGCCGACGTCGAAGTTGCAGAGCTTCATCGAGAGGCGGTCGCAAGGCGCCGTCTATCGTTCACGCGACCTTGTGCATCGGTGTCGGCTGCAATTGCCTGACTCTGCGCGCCAGCGCCGCCTCGACAAATGCCTTGAACAGCGGGTGCCCGCCGCGCGGCGTCGACGTGAACTCCGGGTGGAACTGCACGCCAATGAAGAAGGGGTGCCCCGGCAGTTCCATGATCTCGGGCAGGTTCTCGGTCGGAGTGCGGGCCGATACCTTGTAGCCGCGCTGCTCGAGCTGCGGGACGTAGATGTTGTTGACCTCGTAGCGGTGGCGGTGACGCTCGTTCACTTCCGCGCCGTAGATGCGCGCGGCCAGCGTTCCCGCCTCGACCGGACATTTCTGCGCACCGAGTCGCATGGTGCCACCGAGGTCGGAGCCGGCGTCACGCCGTTCAATGCGACCGGTGCGATCGAGCCACTCGGTGATCAGCGCCACCACCGGGTGCGGCGTATCCGGATCGAACTCGGTCGAATTGGCGCCCGTCAGTCCGCACACGTTGCGCGCGAACTCGATCGTCGCCAGCTGCATTCCGAGGCAGATGCCGAGGTAGGGAATGCCGTTCTCGCGCGCGTACTGGATGGCCTTGATCTTTCCCTCGGTCCCGCGCTTGCCGAACCCGCCAGGAACGAGGATCGCGTCGAGGCGCGCCAGATCGGCGCGCGCACCGGATTCCAGCGCCTCGGAATCGAGGTACTCGATCTCGACCCGCGTCCGTGTGTGGATTCCGGCATGGCGCAGCGCCTCGTTCAGCGATTTGTACGAGTCCGACAGGTCGACGTACTTGCCGACCATCCCGATGCGCACCTCGTGCTCGGGATGCTCGAGCGCATGCACCAGCTTGTCCCAGGCCGTGAGATCGGCCGGCCGCGAAGGCATGCCCAGCGTGAAGCAGACGATCTCGTCGAGACCCTGCTTGTGCAGCATCGAGGGCACCTTGTAGATCGAATCAGCGTCCCACACCGAGATGACGGCGTTATTCGGGACGTTGGAGAAGAGCGAGATCTTCGCGCGTTCCTCATCCGGGATCGGTCGGTCGGCGCGGCACAGCAGCACGTCGGGCGAAATCCCGATCTCACGCAGCTTCTGCACGCTATGCTGCGTCGGCTTGGTCTTGAGCTCGCCTGCCATCGGGATGAACGGAACCAGCGTCAGGTGGACGAAGCAGCACGTGCCGCGGCCGAGCCGCAGGCTCATCTGGCGCGCCGCTTCGACGAAAGGCAGAGACTCGATGTCGCCGACCGTGCCACCGATCTCCACGATCGCGACATCGGTCTTGCCATCCCACGCGGCTCGCGCGCCGCGTTCGATGAAATCCTGTATCTCGTTGGTGATGTGCGGGATCACCTGCACGGTCTTGCCGAGGTATTCGCCGCGCCGCTCCTTCTTGATCACCGATTCGTAGATCTGGCCGGTGGTGAAGTTGTTCACCTTCCGCATCCGGGCGGAAATGAAGCGTTCGTAGTGTCCGAGGTCGAGGTCGGTCTCCGCGCCGTCTTCCGTGACGAACACCTCGCCGTGCTGGAATGGCGACATCGTTCCGGGATCGACGTTGATGTACGGATCCAGCTTGATCAGAGTGACTTTGAGACCGCGCGATTCGAGGATCGCGGCGAGGGAGGCGGCCGCGATGCCCTTGCCGAGGGAGGACACCACGCCACCGGTAACGAACACGTATTTCGTCATCTTCTGCGCACTGTCCCTGCTGCGGTCGGGAGTCAGGCGGTTACCGGTAAAGACGCAGTATACCGACCGCATCGGCTCCGCTACGGCCGTTCACGCGGTGCGCACGGTCAGCATTCAGTCGACGACGATGCCCGTTTCGCCAAGAATCCGACGAGCCCGATCCGGGTAGTCGGTGATCAGTCCGTCGACTCCGAGTGCCGCCAGGCGAGCGATCTCCACCGGATCGTTGACCGTCCACGGCACCACCTTGAGATCGAGCATGTGCGCTTCAGTGACCGACTCGGCGGTGACGTTGCGCCAGAAGGGCGACCACGCCGAACAGCCGGCGGCCTTCGCAAGCCGCGCAAGCGAGTTCCCGTGATCGGCCGGCTTGAGGCCGGCATGCCACGGTGACGATCCGGTCGCGTCGACCTGCACGGTGTTCATTCCCGATGAGTCGATGGTCAGGCAGACCGTCGAAATCTCGGGCGCATGACGCCGGACCTCGAACAGCGTGCGCCAGTCGAACGACTGCACCGTTACCCGGTCGGCCATTCCAGCCGCCCGCACTGCGTCGATGACGGCACGCGCAAACGTTGCGCTGTCGGCCGTCGGCACGTCGGCCAGCGGAGTGATCTTCGTCTCGATATTGAACCGCAGCGGTCGACCGCCGGGCGAGCGCGCCGCGCGAGCCTGGGCGAAGAGCGATGCTAGCGTCGGAATCCGCTCACCATCGAACGGCCTCTGCTCCGGGAACTGCGTCGCGTAGCGACTGGCAGGATTCAAGCGACCGATGTCATAGAGGGAGAGCTGAGCGAGGTCGAGCTCGATGAAGGGCGGACCATCGGCGGCAAGCCAGCTGCCGTCGGGCCCGCGCGTCAGCGCGGCAGCGAGCCTCGGCTCGTGCGACAGCACCAGCACGCCGTCACGCGTCAGCGCCAGATCGGTTTCGAGAGTCGTAACTCCGATCGCAGCGGCGATGCGAAAACCGGCGAGCGTGTTCTCAGGCGCAAGACCGCGTGCGCCCCGATGGCCCTGCAGGTCAATGGCAGCGGCCGGCGCCAGCGCGGCGATGAAAGCGCAGGCCACTGCGGCGCGGTTCCACGGCACGCGCCGGCCAATGGCGCTCGACGCCATCGTCGATCGGCCCTCAGCGGAAGCGGTTCGGACTCACTTGACGAGCACGACCGGCAGGCGGGTCTGGTGCAGCACCCTGAGCGTGGTCGAACTAACCAGAAAATCAGCCAATGCGCCGCGCCCGTGCGTTCCCATCACGATGTGATCGCAGTTCATGGCCTCGCCGCTGTGGACGATGCGATCGGCGGTGTGTCCGACTTCCATATGCGTCTGGTACGCCACGCCGGCCTCGTCGAGCAGCCTGCGAGCCTCCCGCAGCGCCTGTTCACTCTCCTCGCGCCGGTAATCGTCGATATCGGCGCGTGCGACGAACTGGCCGACACTGCCCGGCATCTCGGGCTGCACATTGAGCAGGTGTACCAAGGGGCGATGGTCGTTGGCGTGCGCCGAAATCAGATAGCGCACCGCCTGCAGTGAACACTCCGATCCGTCGATCGGAACGAGTACGGACTTCATCCCGCCTCCGTGAAGTTCGATTCCGGTCATGCAGCGACCTGACGCGAGCCGGCCGGGATTATGCGCTGCCGGCGATTGCGTTCACCGATACCGCTTGACCAGCGATGCGCTGCGATAGACTGCCCACGCAAGGATCCGATCTGGTATGCGCTACTGCTCGAGCTGCGGCAATCCGGTCACGCTGCGCGTGCCGGACGGTGATACTCGACCGCGTGCCTGCTGCGACCGTTGCGGCGCTATCCACTACGTCAATCCGCGGCCAGTGGTGGGCACAATCCCGGTGTGGGGCGACGACGTGTTGCTGTGCCGCCGCGCGATCGAGCCGCGCTACGGGAAATGGACGCTGCCGGCCGGCTTCATGGAAGTCGGCGAGACCACGGCTGACGGCGCGCTGCGCGAGACAATGGAGGAAGCGGGAGCGCGCATCGCGCTGGGACCGCTGTTTTCGGTGATCGACGTGCCGCACGTCGAGCAGGTGCACATGTTCTTCCAGGCGCGGCTGCTAGACATCGCCTTCGCCCCCGGCGACGAGAGCCTGGAAGTGCGGCTGTTCGCCGAGCATGCAGTCCCGTGGGACGAGCTGGCATTCCGTACCGTGGCCACCACGCTGCGGCGTTACTTCGAGGATCGCGCGCGAGGAAGCTTCGGCGTTCATACCGAGTCGATCGGCAGCCCGGCGACACCCCATCGCAGCAGCAGCGCATGATTCCCTGGCTGGCCGGCGGGCAGCCGTTTCCGGAGGTCGTGACGGCCCTGCGTGCTCCCAACGGACTGCTCGCGGCGAGCGCGGACCTGTCGGTCGATCGGCTGCTGGCCGCGTATCGGTGCGGCATCTTCCCCTGGTATTCCGATGGCGAACCGGTGCTGTGGTGGTCGCCCGATCCGCGCATGGTGCTGCCTTGCGCGGAGTTTCGCGTCACTCGCTCGCTCCGCAGGACGCTGCGGCAGGCTGCACGCAGCGCAAGCGTGACGATTTCGATCGACCGCGCCTTCGTCGACGTGATGCGGGCATGCGCCGCTCCGCGCTCGGCGGAGGTCGGTACCTGGATCACCGGGCAGGTGATCGACGCCTATGCCGAACTGCACGCACTCGGCCTGGCCCATTCCGTCGAAACCTGGGTCGACGGCGCGCTCGTCGGCGGCCTCTACGGGGTCAGCCTCGGCACGATGTTCTACGGTGAATCGATGTTCACCCGTGAGGCCGACGCGTCAAAGCTCGCGCTCGCCGCTCTGGTACAGATCCTGATCCGCGAGCGCGTGCCGATGATAGACTGCCAGCAGAACACGAGGCATCTCGCCTCGCTCGGGGGACGAGAAATCGCGCGACACGATTTCTGTGCTCACGTGCAGCGCTCGGTGGTTCAACCACCGGTAGACTGGTCGCGTTACCGCGTCGGTCGGCTCAACGAACTGCTGGCCGACGCCGCGCTGATGCACCGTATGGATTGACGTGGCGAATCTCAAGGAACTTCCGTTCTCCGCGCTGCAGTTCTACGCGACTGCGCCCTACCCCTGCAGCTATCTCGACGATCGCCAGGCGCGCTCGCAGGTCGCCACGCCGGCGCATTTGATCAACGCCGATGTCTACAGCGAACTCGTCAAGATGGGGTTTCGCCGCAGCGGAATCTTTACCTACCGCCCGTATTGCGACGGCTGCCGGGCGTGCGTTCCCGTGCGGGTCCCGGTTGCTGAGTTCAGTTCCAACCGCGCACAGCGTCGTGCCTGGCAGCGGCACGACGACCTGGTGTCGCGGGTGGCCACACTGGCGTTCGACGCCGAGCACTACGACCTGTACCTGCGTTACCAGGCCCATCGCCATGCGGGCGGAGGCATGGACAACGACAGCCGCGAGCAGTACTCGCAGTTCCTGCTCCAGAGCAAGGTCAACACGCGGCTGGTGGAGTTCCGCGATCCGGTGCCGGCAGGCAGCGGGGGCGTGGGCGCGTTGCGCATGGTGTCGATCATCGACATGCTCAATGACGGGCTGTCGTCGGTCTACACGTTCTTCGACCCTGAGATTTCGGCCGCCAGTTTCGGCACCTTCAATATCCTGTGGCAGATCGAGCAGTGCCGCGCACTGAAGCTGCCGTACCTGTATCTCGGGTACTGGATCGCCGAGAGCCCGAAGATGGCCTACAAGGCACGCTTCCGTCCGGTCGAGATCCTGCGTGGCGGCCGCTGGGAGCGACTGCGCGAGACACCTGCCCGCGACTGACGAGGGGCGCCGGTAATATCGCGGCGTGCTGTATTCCCTCGCGCGATCCGCCCTGTTCGCACTCGACCCCGAGGTCGCGCACGAGCTGACGCTCGCCAAGCTCGACCATGCGGCCGCGTTCGGCCTGACGAGGCTGGTAGCGCCGCGCGTGCCGGACCTGCCCGTTCAAGCGATGGGCCTGACGTTCCGCAACCCGGTCGGCCTTGCCGCCGGCATGGACAAGAACGCCGCACACATCGACGCGCTGGGAACCTTCGGGTTCGGCTATATCGAGGCTGGCACCGTCACTCCGCTGCCGCAGCCCGGCAATCCCAGGCCCCGGCTGTTCCGGCTGGTGCCAGCGCAGGCGCTGATCAACCGCATGGGATTCAACAACGAGGGGGTCGAGCGCTTTGTGGCCCGGGTGCAGGCGCAGCGTAGGTTTCGTGCTGCAGGGGGCATCCTCGGCCTGAACATTGGAAAAAACGCGGCCACGCCGATCGAACGCGCCATCGACGACTACACGGCCTGCCTGCGCGCGGTCTATCCGCACGCCGACTATGTCGCCGTCAACGTGTCGTCACCGAACACGAAGGACCTGCGCGCACTGCAGGGCGAGCGGGAACTGGTCGCACTGCTGCGCGGGCTGGGCGAGGAACGCCGCCGGCTGGAAGACCGGCACCAGCGCCGCGTTCCGGTCGCGGTGAAGATCGCGCCGGACCTGGACGATGGTGCGATCGGCCCGCTGGCGGACACCCTGGTGCGCGAGGGTGTGGACGGCGTGATCGCAACCAACACGACGGTTGCACGGGACGCGGTGCGCGGACTCGAGCATGGCGACGAAGTGGGTGGACTTTCAGGGCGTCCACTGCGGGAGCGCTCAACTGAAGTCGTCGGCCGGCTGGCGCAGCACCTGCGCGGCCAGTTGCCGATCATCGGCGTCGGCGGTGTCATCAACGGCGCCGATGCGGTCGAAAAGATCCGGGCCGGCGCCTCGCTGGTGCAGATCTACACCGGATTCATCTACCGCGGTCCGCAGCTCGTTTCCGAGTGCGTGGAAGCGATCCGCCGCGACCGCGCGTCGGACGATTCAGCAACGAGGCGCCGCAGCTCGCGCGCCGCGTGACTAGGGCCTGTTCACGCTAAAGCCGGGAGTGCGAAGGTCAATGGCGGGATGCAGTGCGAGGCGCCGCCAGCGCCGTTGGTGGTGCACCAATCAGCGAAGCGGCAACGACGCAATGCGCCCGCCATTGACCTTCCCGGAGGGTTGGGCCGAAATCCGGCATCTGCTATGTCGGGCGGCTTGCGAAGGGGAGCTACCCTTCGCAGCGCCGCCCTTCGCGCATCCATCCGCACTACGGCCCAACGCATCTCCCGCATCTAGCGTGAACAGGCCCTAGATGCGCGCCTTCATCGCGGCATGGCCCGACGAGCAGACGCAGTCCGCGATTGGAGGCCTGATCGCCGGCCTCGACGTACCCCCGCCGGCGCGCGCGATGCAGCCGCGCAACCTGCATCTGACGCTGGCCTTCATCGGAGAGCTCGACGCAGAGCGTGCCACGGCGGTTGCGCAGGCCTGTATTACGCTGCAGCCGCAACAGTTCGTCTGGTCGATCGACCGGATCGGCTGGTTTCCGCGCGCACGCGTCGCGTGGCTCGGCGGCCCGATCGAGCAGACGCTGGCCACCGCCGCCGCGACGGCGCGGGCGGCGCTCGATGAGCTTGCGATCGGCTATGACCGCAAACCATTCGTGCCGCATGTCACCGCGTTCCGCGATGTGCGCGCCTTCGATCGCGCCGGACCGCTCGCCGAGCCACTGGCATGGCGCACCGTGCATGTCGCGCTCTATGCATCGGCCCGCGACCGACACGGCCCGGTCTATCGGCGGATCGGCTTCGGCGGCTAGCCGCGCCGCTGGGCGGCGCGACGCTCGCGATAGAGGTCACGGAACGTGCGGCCACTCGGTGCCGGGAAGTCGCGCGCCAGCGTCCAGCCGCTGCCGATCGGCAGGTGACGGATGCGGCCTTCGCTGCCACCCACCCAGTTGAGGGCACGCGCTGCGATGCGCGCGCCGAAGGCGTAGAGCGAGGGACGCAGGGCGGCGTAGGACCAGAGCGACATCGCGACGCGCTCGTACCACGGACGCAGTCCGCGGTCCCATTGCTCCTCGCGCAGCTTGCGCAGCAGGTCGGGCAGCGGGATCTTCACCGGGCAGACCACGCTGCACTGGCTGCACAGCGTCGCCGCATGCGGCAGATCCAGCGCGTTTTCGACTCCGATGTAGCTGGGCGTCAACACCGCGCCCATTGGCCCGGGGTACACCCAGCCGTAGGCGTGACCGCCGATCTTCTGGTAGACGGGACAATGGTTCATGCAAGCGCCGCAACGGATGCAGCGAAGCATTTCCTGGAACTCGCTGCCCAGCAGGCCGGTGCGGCCGGCGTCGACCAGGACGTAGTACATGTGTTCCGGGCCGTCATGTTCGCCCGGCCGACGCGGTCCGGTCAGCAGCGAGAAGTAGTTCGAGATCGGCTGGCCGGTCGCCGAGCGCGGCAGCAGCCGCATCAGCGTGGCCACGTCCTCCAACGTCGGCAGGACTTTCTCGACTCCGGTCAGCACCACGTGGACCTTGGGCGGCATGATCGTGCACATGCCTTCGTTGCCCTCGTTGGTGACGAGCGCCACCGAGCCGGTTTCGGCGATCAGGAAATTGGCACCGGTGACGCCCATGTCGGCCGTCAGGAAATGCGCACGCAAGACCTCGCGCGCTTCACGCGTCAACTGGGTGATCTCGCTCTTGCGTTCGGTGCCGTGCGCGCGCGCGAACAGCGCCGAGATTTCCTCCTTGTCCTTGTGGATGACGGGCGCAATGATGTGCGAGGGCGGCTCGTTGTCGTTGATCTGCAGGATGTATTCACCGAGGTCCGTCTCGACCGGCTGCACGCCAGCGGCTCTAAACGCGGCGTTCAGCTGTATTTCCTCGGACACCATCGACTTCGCCTTGGTGACCTTGCGCACGTCGTGCTGGCGGGCGATATCGACGATCAACCGGGCGGCCTCTTCGGCCGTCTGTGCATAGAGCACGATCGCGCCGCGCGCGGTCGCGTTGCGCTCGAATGTTTCCAGCCAAAGGTCGAGCCGGTCGAGGGCGCGGTTGCGCCGCTCGACCGCCGCGCGGCGGGTGCCTTCGAAATCCTCGATCTCGCGGATGGCCGCAGCGCGCGCCGTGACGAATTTTTCCGAAAGCTTCTTCAGGTTCTTCTGCAGACGCGCATCGGCCAGCTTCTGGCCTGCACGCGCCTTGAAGTGCATCGACTGCGTCTGCATCAGGCGTCCCCTGCGAGCACCTGGGAGATATGCAGCACTCGCGTTGTCGTATCGCCAGTCCGGCGCAGCCTTCCCTCGATGTTCAGCATGCAACCGAGGTCGCCCAGCACCAGCGCCTGCGCACCGCTCGCCTGCACGTTGCGGCACTTCTCGTCGACGATCGCGCCGGAGATGTCGCCGAACTTGATCGAAAACGTCCCGCCGAAGCCGCAACACTGTTCGCAGTCCTTCATTTCCGTCAGGTGCACGCCGGGCAGCATGCCCAGCAGCCTGCGCGGCTGCGCCTTGACGCCGAGCTCGCGCAGTCCGGCACACGAGTCGTGATACGTGACCTCACCGGCAAACGACGACGGCAGCGATTTCACGTCGAGCACGTTGACCAGGAAATCCGTAAGTTCGTAGATGCGTCCCGCCAGCTGCTCGGCGCGCGACTTGAGGTCCGGATGGTTGCGGAAGAGCTCGACGTACTGCTGCTTGATCTGCCCGCCGCACGACCCGCTCGGGATCACCACGTACTCAAAGTCCGCGAACTCGCGCAGCACCTTTTCCGCGAGCGAGCGCGCCGTGGCGCTGTCACCGGAGTTGTACGCGGGCTGCCCACAGCAGGTCTGGGCTTCCGGCACGACGACGTCGCAGCCGGCCGCCTCGAGCAGCTTGACGGTCGAAAAGCCGATTTCAGGTCGCACGGCGTCGACCAGACAGGTCACGAACAGCGCTACGCGCATCGCAGGGCAGTCCAGCTAATGACGCGTTGCATCATCAATCACTCGACTTTCGCGTTGCCTTGATGCCCCGCAAGACCGCATGCGCTCACGGTCTTGGCCGTCGTTTCGTATGGTGGTATAAGAGCAAAAATTAGATATTGCCTTGCACCATGCCTATCACTGCCCGCGACAAGACAGCGATCCAGGTAATCGAGCGGATGATGAAGCTGCTGGATACGCTCGCATCGCGCTCGGACCCGGTCAGCCTCAAGGAACTCGCCGGTTCCACGGGGCTCCATCCCTCCACAGCGCATCGGATTCTAAATGACATGGTGGTCGGCCGCTTCGTCGATCGCGCTGAAACTCCCGGCTCCTATCGGCTCGGCATGCGGTTGCTGGAACTGGGCAACCTGGTCAAGGCCCGGTTGTCGGTCCGCGAGGCTGCGCTCGAACCGATGCGGGAACTGCATCGCAAGACGGGCCAGACCGTCAATCTGTCGGTGCGCCAGGGCGATGAAATCGTCTATATCGATCGCTCCTACAGCGAGCGTTCGGGCATGCAGGTGGTTCGAGCCATCGGCGGCCGTGCACCGCTGCATCTGACCTCGAGCGGAAAGCTGTTTCTCGCGTTTGACGATCCGCGGCTGGTGCGTGCCTACGCGACGCGCACCGGGCTTGCCGGTCACACCCGCAACAGCATTACGGACCTGCCCAAGCTGGAGAAGGAACTGGCGCTGGTCCGGTCACGCGGCTACGCGCGCGACAACGAGGAACTGGAGCTGGGAGTGCGGTGCATCGCGGCCGGGATTCGCGACGACTCGGGCCGGCTAGTTGCCGGTCTTTCGGTGTCGGCGCCGGCCGAACGCATGCAGGATGACTGGCTGGCGGATCTGCAGGGTACTGCCGGCCGGATTTCGTCCGGCCTCGGTCACGCGCCGGCCGACAACTGAGGCAGCGGTCAGAGCGGCTTGGCGGCCACAGTCTGGGAGAAAGCCATCGGCTTTGCCGGGGCGGCCGGCGCCGGAGCCGCCAGGGTTCGCGCGGCCAGCCAATCACGGATCCGCTGCGCGTCACCGAGCCGTGAATACTTGCCGACCGAGTCGAGCAGGACCATGACGATGCGCTTGCCCTCGACCACGGCCTGCATGACCAGGCAACGACCGGCAGCCGAGATGTAGCCGGTCTTCTGCAATCCGATGTCCCACTCGGGGTTGGAGGTCAGGCGATTCGTGTTGCCGTAGCGGACCATGCGCTTGCCGATCGGCAGCGCGAGTTCGCCGCTGGTCGAATGCTGTCGTATCACGTCATGCTCGTAAGCCGCTTTCACCAGCTTCACCAGGTCGTTCGCGCTCGAACGGTTGTTCGGTGACAGTCCTGTCGGATCCTCGAAGTGCGAGTCGCCCATGTCGAGCATGAGCGCCTTCGCGTTCATCGCCTCGACGAACGCGTCCAGACCGCCCGGGTACGACCGGCCCAGCAGTTGAGCCGCCCGGTTTTCAGACGCCATCAACGCCAGGTGCAGCGCGGTGTCGCGTGACAGTTTCGTGCCGGGCCGTAGATTCGAGCGGGCGCTGGCATGCACGACCTCGCTCTGGCTGACGACGAGTTCCTCGTCGAGCGGGAGCGCGGCCTCGACCGTGACGAGCGCTGTCATCAGTTTGGTGATCGAGGCGATTGGCAGCACCGCGTGCGTGTTCTTCTCGAACAGGACTTCTTCGGTGTCCTGATCGACGACCAGGGCAACTGACGACTTGAGCTCAAGGGGGTCCCCGGCGCGGTTCAATCCGGCCAGCTGGCCCTCGGAGGGCCGGGCCGACTCGGGGGCAACTTTGCGCGAGCGGGTCGACTGGACCTTCGCCTTGCCGGCCGGGACCGTACCGGTGACGCGGGACGTTCCGGGTGCCGATGGCTTCTTCGCGGCGGATGAGTCTTCGACAGCCTGGGCCGGCAAATGGGTCAATACCAGACCGCAAACCAGGGCGCCTACCGCTGTGTTCA
This sequence comes from uncultured beta proteobacterium, assembly GCA_963703945.1. Classification (GTDB taxonomy): domain Bacteria; phylum Pseudomonadota; class Gammaproteobacteria; order Burkholderiales; family Burkholderiaceae_F; genus JALORV01. The sequence goes on from CAVPGM010000009.1 coordinate 39,345, forward strand.
AACGTCGCAATTCGATCTCCCGTCCCCTCGACACGCCCCGCGCGGCTGCGTCGCCGTCATCCGCACTTCACCAAAGGCCACCCAACTTCAATCGCCGGCTAATCGGCCGACTTCCTGGCCTTCTCGCCGGTCGCCCCAACAACCGGCCCTTTCCCATGACCCGCGAGTCACATTGTGCCCGGACGGTCATCGGGATGACTCGATCGACCGGGTAAGACATCCCGCCTAACCCGCCTCAAGACAGCGACCACATTCCCCGGCGGATCGACGCGGCGGCATTGTAATGGCGCTTTTCGCATTGTGGGTAGGCCTGCCGTTGTGGGCTGGCCAGTTACCCGGTTTGCTCAACGCATCGCATACGGTCACGGACCCGCCGCAAAGGGCTTGGCGGCCATGCAAACCGGGGATGGCTTTCGAGTCAACTTGTTCCATGTCAAGGGTCGACTCCGGCACAGCAGCACGCTACGCGAACGTCAGCCGGGCGTAAGACTCGCCGACGAGGATGCGGCGCACTAGGGGATTTCCCGCGCGCGGCACGTCATCGATAAGGGGCGACCCGTAACGAAGAGCCGGCACGATATCCAGGGCCGCCGGCCATGACGGCGATCACTCAGTTTTTCTTGGGAGGAAGATATGTCCACCGCTGCAATGCCGGGTGTGCAAGCGCCGAGCGCACCGCTGAATTGGCAGGCGATCGACGAAGATCCCCGCTTTCAGACGCTGCACTCGAAGAAGGTCGGGTTTTTGACCGGGCTGATGGTGTTCTCGCTCTTCTACTACTTCCTGCTGCCGATCGGCGCCGCGTATTTCACGGACATCTTCAAGATCAAGGTCTACGGCGTCGTCAATGTCGGCATCCTGTTCGCGCTCTCACAGTTCATCGTCGCCTGGGGCATCGCCTTCTACTACACCGCGAAAGCCAAGAAGTTCGACGCGATGGCCGCCGAACTGGTCCGCGACGCTGAAAAGATCGGGAGATAAGCGATGGACAAGAAACGAATCCTGCTTTTTGCCGCGGGCGCGCTGGCGCTGCCGCTGATCGCGATGCCGGCGTTGGCCCAGGGTGCCGTCGCCGACAACTGGAAATGGCTGACCTTCCTGGTCTTCGGCGCCATCATCAGCGTGACGATGTACGTCACTTACGTGGCGGCCAAGCGCGTCAAGACAGCCGCGGACTTCTACGCGGCCGGCGGCGGCGTTTCCGGCCTGCAGAACGGCTGGGCAATCGCGGGCGATTACCTTTCAGCCGCGTCCTTCCTCGGCATTGCCGGCCTGATCTCGCTCTACGGTTACGACGGCTTCATGTACTCGGTGGGCTGGCTGGTCGCCTACATCACCGTGCTGCTGGTGATCGCCGAGCCATGCCGGAATATCGGCAAATACACGCTGTCAGACATCCTGGCCTACCGCAACGACCCGAAAAAGGCACGCATTGTCGGTGCGATCTCCACTATCACCGTGTCCACCTTCTACCTGACTGCGCAGATGGTTGGTGCAGGCGTGCTGATCAAGACGTTGATCGGCATCGACTACGAAATTTCGGTGATGACTGTGGGCGTACTGATGCTGGCCTACGTGCTGTTCGGCGGCATGGTCGCCACCACCTGGGTGCAGATCATCAAGGCCATCTTGTTGGTGTGCGCCTCGATCATCATGGTGATCCTGGTCTGGAGCCAGTACGGATTCCTCGGCGACTTCCTCACGAATGTCGTCGGCGATGCGAAGGTCCAGGCCCGCGTCGCCGCGCTGATCGGCGACAAGGCCACGAACCTCTCTGCCACGCAACTCGGCCAGATCTTCCTCGAGCCCGGGCTGTTCCTCAAGGTGCCGCTGGACCAGATCTCTCTGGGCATGGCACTGGTGTTCGGCACGGCCGGCATGCCGCACATCCTGATGCGGTTCTTCACGGTGCCGACGGCGCAGGCCGCACGCACTTCGGTGAACTGGGCGATGGCCATCATCGGCGGCTTCTACGTGCTGACGCTGTTCCTTGGCATGGGCTCGGCGATGAAGGTCGGCCCCACGGTGATCGCCGGCATCGATCCGGGCGGCAACATGGCCAACCCGCTGCTGGCGCAGGCGCTGGGCGGTGGTCCGGACTCGCTGTTCGGCAATCTCTTTATGGCGTTTGTCTCGGCCGTTGCCTTTGCCACCATCGTCGCCGTGGTTGCAGGACTGGTGCTGGCGGCAGCCAGCGCGATGGCCCACGATCTGTACGTCGGCGTGATCCGCAAGGAGCACGTGACGCCGCAGGAGCAGGTCAAGGCCGCGCGTATCGCTACCATCTTCGTCGGTGCCATGGCGATCGTCATCGGCATTTCGGCCAAGGGCCAGAACGTTGCTCACCTTGTGGCCCTCGCGTTCGCGGTGGCGTCGTCGGCCAATTTCCCCTGCGTATTGCTGACGCTGTTCTGGAAGCGCTGCAACACCGGTGGCATCGTGGCCGGCATGATCATCGGTACCCTTACCGCGATCGGCCTGGTCATGGTCTCGCCGAATATCACCTATCCGAAGGCAGTCAAGGCGGCCGCGCAGAAGGTGGTTGATGGCGCGCCGGCGAAGATGGCGCCGATCACCGAGGCGCTCGCCTCCGGCGACGCGGCCAAGGTCGCCAAGGCCGAGAAGGACAAGGCCGCCCTCGACAAGGCCATAGGCGCCGCCAAGGCCAACCTCGACAAGTTCAGGGGCGACGACACCAGCATCGTGGGCCTGGAGAAGCCGCTGTTCGAACTGCGCAATCCGGGTCTCATTTCGATCCCGCTCGGCTTCCTCGCAGTGATTCTTGGCTCGCTGTTGTATCGCGACAAGCGCGCCGAGGATATGTGGGACGAGCTGTATGTCCGGCAGACCACCGGCATCCTGGCCGCGAGGGCGATCGCCCATTGATCCATGGCTCGTGGCAGTAACAAGAGTGGCCCCCAAGCGGGGCCACTTTTTTTCTGCACCTTGAACTGAAGCTGGGCCCGGACACCAGAATACTGACTGCGAAGCGGCACAATCGCTGCCGGTGAGGAGGAGACGACCGTGATCAAGGGCCTGGGTGTGCAGCGCCTGGTGGCGCTGTTCTTCGGCGGCCTGGTGCTGTTCAACTTTCCGCTCCTGGCGCTGTGGGACCGCGACCTCACCTTGTTTGGCCTGCCGATGTTTCCCACGGCGCTGTTCGTTGGCTGGGGTGTGCTGATTGCGGTTCTGGGCTGGACCGTCGAGCGCATCGATCGTTAGAAATGCTCGCGGCCCCGCTGGTCATCGTCGCATCGTTCGCGTACTTGCTGCTGCTGTTCGCGGTGGCGTGGATCGGCGACCGCCGCGCACAGCAGGGACGCTCGATCATCGATAACGCCTGGATCTACGCGCTGTCGATGGCGGTCTACTGCACCGCGTGGACCTACTTCGGCAGCGTGGGTCGCGCCGCCTCGGGTGGGGTCTGGTTTCTGCCGATCTACCTCGGCCCCACCCTGGCGATGGTGCTGGCGTGGATGGTGGTGCGCAAGATGATCCGCATTGCCAAGACCTACCGCATCACCTCGATTGCGGACTTCGTCGCCAGCCGTTACGGCAAGAGCCCGCTGCTGGCCGGGCTGGTGACGCTGATCACCGTGGTCGGCATCGTGCCTTACATCGCGCTGCAGCTGAAAGCCGTCTCGACCGGCTACGCGCTGCTGACCACGCCGCTCGGCGAGAGTGCTCCTGCAGTCGGTGACTGGTGGCGCGACAGCACCTTGTACGTCGCGCTGCTGCTGGCCGGCTTCACGGTCGTGTTCGGCACTCGGCACCTGGACACGACTGAGCGCCACGAAGGCATGGTGGCCGCGATCGCATTCGAGTCGATCGTCAAGCTGCTGGCCTTCATTGCCGTCGGAGTATTCGTCACGTGGGGAATGTTTGGCGGTCCGGACGATCTCTTCGGGCGAGCGCAGGAGCTACCCGGCGTCAAAAGCCTGCTCAGCCTGGGACAGGGCAAGTCCTTCGCCTACGAGCAATGGTTCGCACTGACGGTGCTCTCGATGCTCTCGGTGATCTTTCTTCCGAGGCAGTTCCAGGTCATGGTGGTCGAGAACGTCAACGAACGTCACCTCAAGCGGGCGGCGTGGGCGTTTCCGCTGTACATGCTGCTGATCAACGTCTTCGTGCTGCCGATCGCGGTCGGCGGGCTGCTGCACTTCGGTCCGGCCAATGTGAACGCCGACAGCTTCGTACTTTCACTACCGCTGTCGCTGAACCAGCCGATGCTTGCACTGGCCGCATTCATCGGTGGTCTGTCCGCCGCCACTGGCATGGTCATTGTCGAGGCGATCGCGGTTTCGACGATGGTCTGCAACGACCTCGTGATGCCGTTGCTGCTGCGTACCCGGCGCTTCGGCAGCCGCGCCGGAGGCGACTTGACCGGCACGCTGCTGGGCATCCGGCGCGCGGCGATCTTCGCCGTGCTGCTGCTCGGCTACCTCTACTTCCACCTCGCCGGCGAAGCCTATGCGCTGGTCAGCATCGGCCTGATCAGCTTCGCGGCCGTGGCGCAGTTCGCGCCGGCGATGCTGGGCGGCATGTACTGGAGGGGCGGCACGCGCGGCGGCGCGCTGGCCGGGCTGATTTGCGGATTCGGACTGTGGGTGTACACGCTGATGCTGCCGTCGATCGCCAAGTCGGGCTGGTGGCAGACCGACTTTGTCTCGAACGGACTGTGGGGCATCGCGCTCCTGAAGCCTGAGCAGTTGCTTGGACTGTCCGGCCTCGACGGCCTGACCCATTCCCTGTTCTGGAGCCTGCTCGCGAACGTCGGTGCCTACGTTGCCGTGTCGCTCGCGCACACACCGTCCGCTCAGGAAACCAGCCAGGCGCTGCTCTTCGTCGACGTGTTCCAGCGCACCGAGGACGGCAAAGGCAGGCCGGTGTTCTGGCGTGGCCGTGCCGAAGTATCCGAGCTGCTGTCGCTGGTCGGCCGCTTCCTCGGCATGGAGCCGGCGCGTCACATGTTCGAGGACTATGCGAGGCGGGTCGGCGTCGCGCGCATCGATCAGATTCCGCCCGACGCGCGGCTGGTCCAGTTCGTCGAGACGCAGCTTGCGGGCGCGATCGGCAGCGCCTCGGCACGCGTGATGGTGGCTTCAGCGGTCGAGGAGGAAGCGCTCGGCCTCGACGACGTGATGCGTATCCTCGACGAAGCGTCGCAACTGCGCGCCTATTCGCGCGAGCTGGAAGAAAAATCTCTTTCGCTGCAGCGGGCGACCGCCGAATTGCGCGCCGCCAACGAACAGTTGAAGAGCCTGGACAGGCTCAAGGACGATTTCATGTCGTCAGTCACGCACGAACTTCGCACGCCGCTGACCTCGATCCGTGCATTGGCAGAGCTGATGGTCGACGAGTCCGCGATGGGCGACGAGCAGCGCCACCAGTTCCTCGGCATCATCGTCGCCGAGACCGAACGACTGTCGCGGCTGGTCAACCAGGTGCTCGACATGGCCAAGATCGAGTCCGGCAGTTTCGAGTGGCGCAACAGCGAAGTCGATATGCGCGCCTTGCTTTCGCAGGCCGAGCAGACGACGAGCGAGATGTTCCGCGAGCGCGGCGCGACGCTCACGTTGACGTTGCCCGAGCACGTGCCCACGCTGCTGGCCGACCCGGACCGCCTGATGCAGGTCATGCTGAACTTGCTGTCGAACGCGGCCAAGTTCGTGCCGAACGAAGGCGGCCGGGTCGAGATGCGATTGACATCGGACACAAAGGGCGTAAGGGTCGAGGTGCAGGACAACGGCCCCGGGGTGCCGGATGAACAGCAGGCATTGATCTTCGAGAAGTTCCATCAGGGCGGCGACGCGACGCGCCGGCCACAGGGAACCGGGCTGGGACTGCCGATCAGCCGCCAGATCGTCGAGCATTTTGGCGGACGCCTGTGGCTGCGGTCCGTTCCCGGGCAGGGAGCGTGCTTCGCCTTCGAACTGCCGTGGAGCCACAACGAGGACCTCGTTTCGACCGCGCCGGAAGCCATCCAATGAGCTGCAAGATCCTGATCGCCGACGACGAGCCGAACATCCTGATCTCGCTCGAGTACCTGATGAAACGCGAGGGCTACACCGTGAGCGTCGCGCGCGACGGCGCCGAGGCGCTCGACACGCTGCGGCGCGAGCGCCCGACGCTGGTATTGCTCGACGTGATGATGCCGGCGAAGACCGGTTTCGAGGTGTGCCAGGAGGTGCGTGCCGACGACGAACTGAAGGACACGATCATCCTGATGCTCACCGCAAAGGGCCGCGACACCGACGTGGCCAAAGGGCTTGCACTGGGCGCCGACGACTACATCACCAAGCCATTTTCGACCAAGGAACTGGTACAGAAAGTGCGTGAGCTGCTGGCGGCGAAGACGTGAAACTCGATAGAAGACTGCTCACCACGCTGGCCGGCGCGGTGGCCGCGGCAGCAGTGTTGCTCATGATGTGGGTCGGGCTGATCGCGGCGCTGGCGTGGGAGCCGCTGGCCCCGGACAAGCGCGATGCGCTGTTCGACCTGTTGGCCCCGAGCATTCCGGCAGCAGTGGTGGCGCTGCTGGTGATCCTCGGGCTCGTCGCTGCGTCCGTGCCGCCGCTGTACCGGCGGTGGCTCGCCGCGCCGGCGCGTCTGCTCGAACAGGCGCGCGTGCTTGTCGCCGGTGATGTGCAGCGCGAGGTCGATGCGAGCAGCGGCAACGCTGACGTGCGCGGCCTGGCGCAGGTGATCGGCGAGCTCGTGCGCCAGCGTGCACAGCTGCGCGGCGACATCGCCGCGCAGGTTGAAGAAGCCAGCCGCAACGTCGAGCAGGAACGAAGCCGGCTCGCAGCGCTGATGTCGGAACTGACCCAGAGCGTCGTGGTGTGCAATCTGGACGGACGCATACTGCTGTACAACAACCGCGCGCGCGTGCAGTTTCGAACACTGTCTCAGACCCCTACGCTGGCTGACGGCGCCGAGCTGATCGGCCTGGGACGCTCGATCTACGCCGTGTTCGACCGCAGTTTGGTCGCGCACGCGCTTGAGAACATCCAGCACCGCCTGCAGCGTGGAGTGGCCAACCCATCGGCGCAGTTCGTCACGACCACGCGTGCGGGGCATCTGCTGCGCGTTCAGATGGCGCCGGTGCGCAGCACGAGCGCCGAGCCGGGTCGGGAGGCGGAGCTGAACGGTTTTGTGCTGATGCTCGACAACATCACCAGCGATTTTGAACAGGAGTCGGCGCGCGACCGGTTGCTGCACGGTCTGACCGAGGACAGCCGCGCCTCGCTCGGCAACATGCAGGCAGCGGTCGAAGTACTCGAGGACCCTGAACTCGACGTGTCGATGCGCGAGCGCTTCCACCGTGTGATCCACGAGGAGGTGCACGCGATGAGCGGGCGCATCCGCACGCTCGCCACGCAGGCGGCACAGCAGATGAAGACGCGCTGGCCGCTGGAGGACATGCGCGGCACCGACCTGGTCGCCGCCGCGCGGAGGCGCATCGAAGCGGCCCGAGGTCTGCGAACGGATACCGCCGAAGTCGCCGACACACTTTGGCTGAAGGTCGACAGCTTCTCGCTTCTGCAGGCGCTCGCCTACCTTGCCGGGCGGCTGGCGGAGGAATACGACATCAAGATAGTGTGGCTGCGGCTGACTCCGGCGGACAAGCGCGCGCATCTGGACCTCGTCTGGAGCGGCCAGGCAGTCAGCACCGAGGCCCTGGCAAGCTGGGAGACCGACCCGATCCGCGTCGGTTCGGAAATCGGCTCGCTCAGCGTGCGCGATATCGTTCAGCGCCATGGCGGCGAGTTCTGGTTCGAGCGCGATCGACCGCGCCAGCAGGCGTTCTTCCGTTTCCTGCTGCCGCTCGCCAGCGCACAGGAGGAACTCGGTCCGTCGACCTTCGGACACCACGCGGGCCGTCCGGAGTACTACGACTTCGACCTGTTTCAGGTCACCGGACTGTCGCGCGAACTCGAAGAGCGCCGATTGATCGATTTGAGCTACACCGTATTCGACACCGAAACCACCGGGCTGGATCCGTCGGCCGGAGACGAGATCATCCAGATCGGCGCCACGCGACTGGTCAACGGCAGACTGCTGAAAGGCGAATGCTTCGAGCAGCTGGTCGACCCCCACCGCCCGATCGATGAAGCCTCGATCCCGATTCACGGCATCAAGCCGGAGATGGTGGCGGGGCAACCGACGATCGACGAGGTGCTGCCCGCGTTTCACGCGTTCGCGCAGGACACCGTGCTGGTCGCACACAACGCCGCGTTCGACATGCGCTTCCTGCAACTGAAGGAGAAAACCAGCGGAGTGCGCTTCGAGCAGCCGGTGCTCGACACGCTGTTGCTGTCGGCGCTGATGCACCCCAATCAGGAATCGCACCGGCTGGAAGAGATCGCCGAGCGCTTTGGCGTCATGATCATCGGCCGTCATACGGCGCTCGGGGACGCGATGGTGACCGCCGAGATCTTCCTCAAATTGCTCCCGCTGCTTGCCGAAATGGGCATCCACACGCTGGGCCAGGCGCGAGAGGCGACGCAGCAGACGTATTACGCGCGCCTAAAGTACTGATCGGTTGACGGGCATCGGCCGACCGCGCTCGTGTTTTTGTATCTTTGAGGCATGAACCAGCCGAAAACACCGCCGCTCGTCTTCGAGGCCGTGCGCGACTTCCTCGCCAAGCACGCACCGTACTCGCAGATGCGCGAGGACGCTCTGGCGTTCCTGATTCCACGGCTCAAGCTCGCCTACTTTCCGAAGGACCGCATCATCGTCGACCGCAGCGCCGAATTCCCGCCGCTGCACATCATCCAGAGCGGCAACGTGGCCAGCGTCACCGCGGGCCTCGACACGATGCCAGATCGCGTGCTGCAGCCTGGAGACTGCTTTCCGGTCGGCGCCTTGTCTGCCGGGGGTCAGCCGACGCGCAGCTATCGAGCAACCGATGACGTCGTGGCCTACCTCCTACAGGTCGACGATTTCCAGAAGCTGCGGGCGCTTTCTCCCGAGTTCGCGGCCTACTGCGCCGAGGCAGTCACGGTGCTCGCGCAGCAGTCGCTCGCGGAGTTGCAACGCCACTACAGCCAGGTGGCATCGGATCAGCATTCACTGACGCGGCCGCTCGCGCAACTGATTCCGTCCGAACCCGTAACCTGCCTCGCGACCACCTCGCTGCGTGACGCGCTGACGCTGATGAAGGAACACGCCGTGCGCTCGATCATCGTCGTCGACCAGGCATCGGCACCGGTGGGGGTCTTTACGCTCAACGACCTGCGTGACCGCGTTGTGCTGCAGGGTTTATCGCTCGATACCCCGGTGTCGCAGGTCATGACTCCGGACCCAATCACGCTGCCGGCAGAAGCCACCGCGGCTGAAGCGATCCAGAACATGGCCGCGGGCGGCTTCCACCAGATGATCGTGACCGCCCACGGCAAGGTGCTCGGGACGATCTTCGAGCACGATCTGTTTGCCTTGCAGCGCGTCAGCCTGCGGCAGATCCATCATGCGATACGCTCCGCACGGTCGATCAAGGCGCTCGCGCACGTCGCCCGCGACATCCACAATCTGGCCCGCAACCTGCTGGCGCAAGGGGTTTCCGCTGAGGCGCTGACGCGGACGATCGCCGCGCTGAACGATGCACTCACTCGCGAGGTGATCAACCGGGTTCGGCAGACCCACGATCTGCAGGGCCTCGCCTGGTGCTGGCTCGCCCTCGGCAGCGAGGGCCGGAACGAGCAGACGCTGGCGACGGACCAGGACAACGCGCTGATCTTCGCCGCCCCTCCGGAAGGCGCCGAGGTTGTGCGCGCCCGCCACGAGCTGGTGGCGTTCGCGCGTGAAGTCAACGAGGCCCTGGATCAACTCGGATTCCCGCTGTGCAAGGGCAACATCATGGCCAGCAACCCGCAATGGTGCCTGACCGAGGGGGAGTGGCGCGAGCAGTTCACGACCTGGATCAGCCAACCGACGCCGGAGCGCCTGCTCAATGCGAACATCTTCTTCGACTTCCGCCCACTTTATGGTGAAGCGGCACTGGCCGAGCGCCTGCGCGAGTGGCTGCTGGCGCGCACTCAGGACAACAAGCTGTTCCTGCGGCTGATGGTTCAGAATGCGCTGCAGACCGAACCCCCGCTCGGCCTGATTCGGGCGTTTCAGGTGTCGGACCGGCCCGGACGTGAGGGCACGCTGGACCTGAAGAAACGGGGGGCGCGAATCTTCGTCGACGCGGCGCGGGTGTTCGCACTCGCCTCGGGATCCAGGTTCACCGGCACAGCCGACCGGCTGCGGCAGGCCGGCGAACACGTCAAGGCCGATCCGCGGCACGTCGAGGCCACTGTCGACGCGTTTCACTATCTGCAGGTGCTTCGCCTGCGCGCGCAGGAGCACCCACACCCGGCCAATCCCAACCGCGTCGATCCGTACGCACTCAACGAGGTCGACCAGCGCATGCTGAAGGAGACCCTCCGGCAGGCGCGCAAGCTGCAGCAGCGCCTGAAGGAAACGTACTCGTTCGCTCTCTGATGCGCGACATGCAATGTCGGCTGCCGGACCAGGTCGCACGGAGCTGCTGCCGTTAGCGCGTTCAATTCGGATTCTCTGCGGGCCAGCCAGTTTCCTCGGCGATCCGCGCCCATGTTCGCCAGGCGAGAAAATGATCGGCCTCTGTGTCGGAGCAGGGCGTCGTCCACATCGCTAGAAGGTGCGGGCCGGCCGCCCGGCAGGCGCTTCGCGCGGCAGCCCGGTGGCGTGCACCCGCCGTCTGTCAGTGCACGATCCGGTCGAACGTGAACTTGCCGTTCTTCACATCGACCGGGATCACGTCCTTGGGTCCGAACCGCCCTTCGAGCATCAGCTTCGCGACGGGATTCTCGATCTCCTGCTGGATCGCGCGCTTCAGCGGCCGTGCGCCATAGAGCGGGTCGAAGCCGACCTTGGCGATCTCGGCCAGTGCTGCATCGCTGACTTCGAGCTTCATGTCCTGCGCGGCAAGTCGCTGCTCGAGCCGTCTGAGCTGGATCTTCGCGATCGCGCGGATCTGCTTGCTGTCGAGTGCCTGGAACACCACGATCTCGTCGATCCGGTTGACGAACTCCGGACGGAAATGCTTGCGCACTTCGCCCAGCACGGTTTTCTTGATCAGATCCGGATCCTGTCCTGCCATGCGCTGGATTTCGTGTGAACCGAGGTTCGAGGTCATCACGATCACCGTGTTCTTGAAGTCGACGGTGCGTCCTTGTCCGTCGGTCATCCGGCCATCGTCGAGCACCTGCAGCAGCACGTTGAAGACATCCGGGTGCGCCTTCTCGACCTCGTCGAACAGGATCACCGCATAGGGCTTGCGCCGCACCGCCTCAGTCAGCGCTCCACCCTCGTCGTAGCCGACATAGCCCGGCGGTGCGCCGATCATCCGCGCGACCGAGTGCTTCTCCATGTACTCGCTCATGTCGATGCGGATCAGCGCCTCTTCGGTGTCAAACAGGAATTCGGCCAGCGCCTTGGTGAGCTCTGTCTTGCCCACGCCGGTGGGACCGAGAAAAAGAAACGAGCCGTAGGGGCGATTCGGGTCGGCCAGCCCGGCGCGCGAGCGACGGATCGCATCGGAAACGAGGCGTACCGCTTCATCCTGGCCGACGACGCGCCGGTGCAGGAACTCCTCCATCTTGAGCAGCTTCTCGCGCTCGCCCTGCATCATCTTGCTGACCGGGATGCCGGTGGCCCGCGAGACGACTTCCGCGATTTCCTCGGCGCCGACCTGCGTTCGAAGCAGCCTGGGTTTGCCCTTGGGCGATTCCGCCTTTTCGGCCTGCTTGAGCTGCGCCTCCAGTTGCGGCAGCTTGCCGTACTGGATCTCGGCTAGCTTGTCGTACTGTCCTTTACGCTTCAGATCCTCCATCTGCAGGCGCAGCTTGTCGATCTCCTCCTTGATGTGCTGCGTGCCCTGCACGGCGGCCTTCTCGGACTTCCACACTTCGTCCAGATCGGCATATTCGCGTTCGAGTCGGGCAATCTCTCGTTCGATCAGCTCGAGTCGCTTCTTCGAGGCCTCGTCGGTTTCCTTCTTCACCGCCTCACGCTCGATCTTGAGCTGGATGATGCGGCGGTCGAGTCGGTCCATCGCCTCCGGCTTGGAGTCGATCTCCATCTTGATGCGCGCCGCCGCTTCGTCGATCAGGTCGATCGCCTTGTCGGGCAGGAAGCGGTCGGTGATATAGCGATGCGAGAGTTCGGCCGCTGCAACGATCGCCGGGTCGGTGATCTCCACACCGTGGTGTAGTTCGTAGCGCTCCTGCAGCCCGCGCAGGATCGCGATCGTCGCTTCAACGCTCGGCTCGTCAACCAGCACCTTCTGGAAGCGGCGCTCGAGCGCGGCGTCCTTCTCGATGTACTTGCGGTACTCGTTCAGTGTCGTGGCGCCGATGCAGTGAAGCTCGCCTCGGGCGAGCGCGGGCTTGAGCATGTTGCCGGCATCGATCGCGCCCTCGGCCTTGCCGGCACCGACCATCGTGTGCATCTCGTCGATGAACAGGATGATGCGGCCCGCCTCGGCGGAGACCTCCTTCAACACGGCCTTGAGCCGCTCCTCGAACTCGCCGCGGTACTTCGCGCCGGCGAGCAAGCCCGCCATGTCAAGCACGAGGACCCGCTTTCCCTTCAGAGTCTCCGGCACTTCCTCGTTGACAATGCGCTGCGCGAGGCCTTCGACGATCGCCGTCTTGCCCACGCCAGGTTCGCCGATCAGGACCGGGTTGTTCTTCGTACGTCGCTGCAGAATCTGGATCGTGCGTCGGATCTCGTCGTCGCGGCCGATCACCGGGTCGAGCTTGCCCTGTTGTGCGCGCTCGGTGAGGTCGATCGTGTATTTCTTCAGCGCCTCGCGCTGGCCTTCGGCTTCGGCGCTCTCGACCGGCGCACCGCCCCGCACCGCATCGATCGCCGCCTCCAGTGCCTTGCGCGTGACGCCGTGTTCGCGCGCCAGCCGTCCGGCTTCGCCTTTGTCGTCGGCGACTGCCAGCAGGAACATCTCGCTCGCGATGTAGCTGTCGCCGCGGCGCTGCGCTTCTTTGTCGGTCGCATTCAGCAGGCTCGTCAGATCGCGGCCGATCTGGATCTGGCCGTCGCCGCCCTTGACCTGCGGCAGTCGCTTGACCGCTGCGTCGAGCGCGGTGGTCAGCGATCCGACGTTCGCGCCGGCCCGTTGCAGCAGCGAGCGCGCGCCGGCATCGCTCTGGCGCAGCATCGCCAGCAACACGTGGACCGGTTCGATGTACGGATTGTCATGTCCGGCAGCGATCGACTGGGCATCGCCCAGTGCTTCCTGGAATTTGGTCGTCAGCTTGTCGATACGCATGCGGTCTCCCCCGAGAACACGAACAGCTCGTCAGGTAAGTGAGGCGGCGTGCGGGGTTTTCAAGCGCCGGAGGGCGGCGGGCGCTTTGCTAGGATCGACGCCGGTGGATTCGGCGCGATTTCGTTGGATCGATGAAGCGATCGGCGTAGCGCCGGTGCGATCTCATGCACGCACGGTGCATCCGGTCCTGCTGAGCCTCGCCCTGGCTGCGATGCTTGCGATTCCGACTCCAGGCTGCGCGCAGGAATCGGGCACTGAGTCCGAAGGCGAGCGCCTCGTCGTCGCCACGGGGGTCAGCGGTCGAACTGCCGACGCACTGGAGCTCGTGCTTTCGCGCTACAGGCTCGCACCCGAAGCCGACGAAGCCGACGAGGAACGTGAACTGCGGCGTGCGGAACGCGCCGCGACCGAATCCTTGGCCACCGAGGGGTACTACAGCCCCCGCCTGCGCTTCGAGCTGAACCCTTCCGCGCCGCCCAGATATCGACTGGTGGTCGAGCCTGGCCCTCTGACTCTGGTGACTGCCATCGAACTCGAGTTTCGCGGTGCATTGACCGAGCCGGCATTCGCGGCGAGGGCGGCAGCGTTGCGCAAGGGCTGGACGCTGCCGGTAGGCGCGGCCTTTCGCAGTGCCGACTGGGACGCTGCGAAGGCGAAGCTGTTGCAGGCGACGACGGCACGCGACTTCGCGGCGGCGATCATCACCGACTCGAGCGCGGAAGTCGACGCCTCGACTGCGGGCGCCGTGCTCAAGGTCGAACTCGACAGCGGCCCGGCGTTTCGCGTCGGCCCGATCCAGATTACGGGGTTGCAGAAGTATCCAGCCAACCTGGTCGAGCGCTTAAGTCCATTCAAGCGCGGCGATCCCTATGACCGTGTGCAACTGGTCGAATTCCAGCAGGCCCTGCAGGAGACGCCGTACTTTTCAAGCGTGGTCGCGACCATCGATCTGGATCCCGCTACTTCGGCCGATGCTCCGCTGAAGATCGAAGTGCGCGAATCGCTGACCAAGCGCGTCGCAGTCGGCGTGGGTTTCGCAACGGACACCGGAGCGCACCTCGAGGCGGTGTATCGCCAGACGCTCCTGTTCGGCCGTCCCTATTCATCGCAGACCGGTTTCCGTGTCGACAAGACCGGCGAGTACGCGTTCACCGATCTGATCTTTCCACCTCACCCCGGTGGCGTCCGTGACAGCGTGGGCGTTCTCTACGAGAATTCCGAAATCGAGAATCTCAGCGTCAACCGCTGGGGACTGGGTGCGGCACGCTCCAAGCTGACCGGGCCACGCGATGGCCGCAACGTCGAAACGCAGCTGGCGGTGAACTTCGAGCACGAACGGCGCAAGACCCCGCTCGATCCGGCCATCACGCTCGACGTGCTGTCGACGTCCTACACCTGGAAGCGTCGCGACGTCGACGACATCACGCTTCCTCGCCGGGGAAACCTGCTAGAGCTGCAGGGCTCGGTCGGTGCCGGCGGCTTCTCGGTCGATGACACTTTTGTGCGCGCGTTCGGCAGCATCGTCCAGTTCTTCCCGGTCGGCGCGCGCGACACGCTGATCCTGCGCGGACAGCTCGGCGGAGTGGTTGCTGAAAGCACAAACGCGGTGCCCAACAAGTTCCTGTTCCGCACCGGTGGCGCGCTGACGGTGCGTGGCTACGACTTCGAAAGCCTGGGGGTCGAACAGGGTGGCGCGATCGTCGGCGGGCGCGCGCTCGCAGTAGCGTCGATCGAATACGTGAAATGGCTACAGAAGTGGGACGGCAACTGGGGCGTGGCGGCCTTCGTCGACGCCGGCGATGCCGCAGCGCGCTTCAACGACCTCGATCCCGCGCTGGGCTACGGGCTCGGCGTGCGCTGGCGCACGCCGGCCGGTCCGCTGGCCATGGACGTGGCCTGGGGCGAGCGCTTCCAGCAACTGCGGGTCCAGTTTTCGGTCGCGATCGCGTTCTAGGCTGATGAGCGAAACACCGCCGCCTGCTCCCGATCCGCGTCCGCGCGCTCGGCCGCCCTGGTTCACCACGCTGCTGCTGGTGCTGGGGCCCGCCGCGCTCGCGTCTGCCCTGGTCGCGAGTACCGGGTGGTGGGTATGGACCACCACGGCAGGACTGCGCGCAGTGGGGCTGGTCGTGAATGCCTTCGTTCCCGGCGTGACGATCGCGGGTATCGACGGTTCGCTGCGCGACGGATTCCGCGTTGCGTCCGTCGCGGTCAGGCGCGCCGATGTCGCAGTGGTCATCGATGATGTCGCAGTCGAGCCGCAGGACTGGACTCCGTTCGAAGCGCGCATCGACGTCGTTCGGCTCGCGGCTCGCCGCGTCCAGATCGACTGGGTGTCGAAGCCATCGGCCGCAGCACCGCCGGCATCGATCGGCGTGCCGTACGACGTCATGGTGCGGCATGGCCGTATCGGCGAACTTGCGATCGGAGCGCGCGGCTCGGCGCCGCTGGTGTTCCGCCAGATCGAAGTCGCTGGACGGGCTAACTCCGAGACCATCGACCTGGTCGCCTTATCCGGGGAATTCGGCCGCGCCCAGGCGCGCGGTCGTCTGCGCCTTGGTGCACTGCCGCCGTTTCCGGCGGATGCCGATTTCGAGTTGACCACGAGTTGGCAGAACCGCCCGGTGAATGCCCACCTGGCCGGCACCGGCTCGCTGCAACAGCTGCAACTCGAACTGCTGGCCGACGATTCCGTTGTCCGTGCGCGGGCGACCGCGACCATGCGTCTTTTCGAACCGGTCTTTCTGGCGCGGCTGGTGGCTGACGTCGACGCCTTCGATCCGTCGCTCTGGCTGGCCGACGTCCCTTCGATGCAGCTGCGGGCACATGCCGACTTGCAGCCGCTCGGCCACGCCGGACAAGCGCTTGCGGTTGCGGGGCCGTTCGACGTGGAGAACCGCAACCCCGGCGCGATCGATCGCGATCGCGTGCCGCTTCGTTCGGCACAGGGAACGCTGACATGGGAGCAAGACCGGCTCGCCCTGGTCATCGCTCGCGCGGAAGGCATGAAAGGCTCGGCCAGCGGTGAACTGCTTTGGTCGAGCGCCGACGGACTGACCGCGCGGCTGCAGTTCGTCGGCATCGACTTCGCGGATCTGCACAGCCGCGCACTGCCGACGCGGGCGACCGGCGAACTCAGCTACGCGGTGAAGGACGACGAACAGCACATTGAGGGCAGCGCACGAAATACGAGCGGGCTCGCAGTCAGCGCAGACATCGTGGCCACACTGCGCAAGCAGGTGCTCGAGGTTTCCACGGGGAGGCTGCGACTGGGCGAGGGACGCGCGGATCTGCGCGGCCAGGTCGAACTGCAGGGCGCACGGGCGTTCCAGCTCAACGGCAGCTTCGCCGCGCTCGATCTCGCGCAGGCCGTGCGTGGGGTGGATACGCGCCTGAACGGCACGTTCGAAGTCCACGGCCGGCTGCAGTCTCCGCTGGCGGGACAATTGAATTTCAGCCTGTCTGACAGTCGCGTTGCTGGCCGGCCACTCGCCGGACGCGGCCGCATCGCGCTGGCCGACCATCGCTTCGATGCCGATGTCGACGTCCAATCGGCCGCCGCGCGCCTCACGGCCGCAGGTGGCATCGGCGGTGGTCGCGAACTGCAGGTCGAATTCAGCGCTCCGGATATCGAGCCGCTGGTGCCCGGCTACCGTGGTCGCGTCGCGGCGCGCGTCACCGTTCAAGGTGAGCTGGAAGCGCTGCGACTGAATGGATCTGTGGACGGCGCGGATTTCGCACTGCCCGGCGGCCATCGGGTCGAGCGCCTGCGGGCCTCGTTCGCGGGCGGCCAGGCGGCGAGCGACCCGCTCGCCCTGAAGGTGGAGTTGACGGGCCACACCAGTCCATCGGGACCGGACCTTTCGGTGGCGAGCGCGTCCCTGATCGGAAGCGGAACGACGTCGAGCGCCAGTCTCGAATTGAGTGCCGCGACCGCGGCCGGGCAACGCGCGCGCGTCCTCGCACGCGGGGGCTTCGAGCGTGGCGCCTGGCGCGGAATGCTGGATGCGGCCGAGGCCGGTGCGCCGCTCGACCTGCTGATGCGCACACCAGCACGGCTCGTCGTTTCCGCCGCGGAAATGTCGCTGGGACCGGCCGATTTTGAGCTGCGGGGAACACGCTTCGCTGCGGTCGAGATCACACGGTCGGAGCAGCGCTGGCGCACGGCGGGAACCTTCACCGGGTTGCAGCCACAAGCGCTCGATGCACAGGCGCGCGCGCCGCGGCGCGTCGTGCGCAGCGGCGCAGGGGATCGTGTTCCACTGACGCTCGCGGGCCGCTGGGAACTCGAGTACGTCGACGCCATAACCGGGATCGCATTCATCGAGCGCACCGGCGGCGACATCTACAGCGGCATCGATGCGTTGAGTCCGATCGGCGTCAGCGACGTCGGAGCGGCGCTCAACGTGCTCGACAACCGCGTGACCGGCAACGTCTACGTACGCGGCCGCGCGCTCGGCAAGA
Organism: uncultured beta proteobacterium; assembly: GCA_963703945.1. Lineage (GTDB taxonomy): Bacteria > Pseudomonadota > Gammaproteobacteria > Burkholderiales > Burkholderiaceae_F > JALORV01. The sequence goes on from CAVPGM010000009.1 coordinate 57,127, forward strand.
TCGATGCAGAGGTCGACGCCTACATCGATCCGCATGCCAAGGGCGGCCAGTTGCTGGCGCAGGATCGCCCATTCCGCGTGGTGATCGATGCCACGCTGCCAGACCTGAGCTGGATCGGTCCGCTGATCGGTGACAGCGTGCAGTTCAGCGGCAACGGTTCGATCAATGCAACGGTCGGCGGGACGCCAGCCGACCCGACCGCCACCGGGTCGGTGCGCGGCCAGTCGTTGCGTCTGGCCTGGGTCGACCAGGGCGTGCGGTTGGAAAACGGTTCGCTGGACGCGGTCCTCGAAGATGGCGTGCTGGTCATCAATGAATGGATGTTCGCCGGCACGCCGCGCGTCTCGCCAAACGACAAACGCGCACTCGAAGCACTTGCCAACGACCGGCCCTTCGAGGTGCGCGCGGTCGGACGCCTCGCGCTTCGTTCGCTGACCGGCAGTATCGGCATAACCGCGACCCAGCTGCCCGTGCTGCAGCGGGCCGACCGGTGGATGGTGGTGTCGGGCTCCGGCGGCATCACATTGACCCCGCAGTCGGCCGAGCTCTACGCCAAGGTGACGGTCGATAGTGCATACATCGACTTCGGCGGGCCACGGGCCGGCCGCACGCTGCCGGCCGACGTCACCGTGGTGCGCCCGGGCGAACAGCGCAAACCCGCGGAGGCGCCACCGCTGATAGTGACCCTCAACCTGCAGGGCAACCTCGGCGATCGTTTCTACATCGTAGGCGCCGGGCTGGAAGCAAGACTGGCCGGCGAAGTGACGGTGACCGGCCGTACGTCGCAACTCCGTGCGGAAGGCAGCGTGCGCACACTCGACGGCGTGTATGCCGGATACGGCCAGCGACTGCAGATCGAACGAGGCATCGTGACTTTCCAGGGTCCGGTCGAAAATCCGGCGCTCAACGTGCTGGCCATACGCTCGGGCCTGCCGGTCGAAGTCGGCGTCGCGATCGGCGGCACCGCGCAACGGCCGATCGTGCGCCTGCACTCGGATCCTTCGATGAGCGATACCGAGAAACTGAACTGGCTGGTGCTCGGGCGACCGCCCGGCGCGAGCGACGGCAACGATCGCGCGTTGCTGTCGGCGGCGGCCAGTGCACTGTTCTCGGGACAGGCGGATCGCGCGAGCGCCGGATTGTTGCGCAGCCTGGGCATCGATCAGATCACGCTTCAGCCGGGCCAGAGCAGCGCGTCGCTGCTGCCCCGAGAAACGGTGGCGGGTCGGCTGCGCAGCAGCGGGACCTCGACCGGATCAGGTACGACGGCAGCCGACTTCGTGGCCGTCGGCCGGCGCATCAACGACGACCTGTATCTGTCGTTCGAGCAGGCGCTAAGCGGCGCCGAATACTTCGTTGCGCTCAACTACCGGCTGACGCGCCAGCTGTCACTGATCGCGCGGGCCGGCAGCACCAACGCGATGGATCTGGTGTACTCGCTGGCCTTCGACTAGGGCGTGGACAGGCGCTAGGCCGGCTGTGCCAGCGCGATCGGACTCTGTAATGTGGCCTGGTACGGCCGCCTGACGCGGAACCACGCGGCATACAGGGCCGGCAGCGACAGCAGTGTCAGCGCGGTGGCGACGACCAGTCCGCCCATGATGGCGAACGCCATCGGGCCCCAGAAGACGCTGCGCGACAGCGGGATCATCGCGAGCACGGCAGCGGCGGCAGTCAGCACGATCGGCCGAAGCCGTCGCACCGCCGCCTCGACGATTGCATCCCATGCGGCCAGGCCGGCGGCGCGATCGCGCTCGATCTGATCGACCAGGATCACCGAGTTGCGGATGATCATTCCGAACAGGGCGATCACGCCGAGTTGCGCCACAAAGCCGAACGGCGCGCGAAAAACCAGCAGCGCCGCGGCGGCCCCGATGATTCCGAGCGGCCCGGTCAGGAACACCAGCATCGACCGCGAGAACGAATGCAGTTGCAGCATCAGCAGCGTGAAGACAATGAACAGCATCAGCGGGATGTTGGCTGCGATCGCGCCGCCGGCCTTGGCCGACTCCTCGGCGGCGCCGGCCACTGCGATCTGGTAGCCGGCCGGCAGCCGCTGCCGCAGCGATACGATGCGCGGATCGGCTGCCAGCTGCGCGGAGACCGTCGGACCCTGGATGCCATCGCTGACGTCGCTCTGAACGGTGATCGCGTAGTCGCGGTCCTGGCGCCAGACGATGCCGGGCTCCCAACCGAACTCGACCTTCACCAGCTGCGAAAGGGGTACGGCGCGGCCCGAGGCGGTCGCAATGTTCGCTTCAGCCAGGCGCGACATGACGGCACGTTCATCGAGCGGTTGCCTCAGCATGATGTCGATCAGCTGGTCGCCCTCGCGGAACTGGCCGATGGTGCTTCCCGACAGGATCGTCTGTGCGGCGCGTGCCAATGTCTGCGTGGAGACTCCGAGTGCTCGCGCCCGGTCCTGGTCGAGCGAGAGCGCGAGGCGCTTGACGTTCTCGTTCCAGTTGTCGTTGACGCCGCGGGTGTTGGGGTTCGATCGCATCACCTCCCGCACCTCGTCGGCGATCCTGCGCACCGTCGCGGCGTCGGGGCCTTGCACGCGGAACTGCACCGGATACGGTACTGGCGGTCCGTTGGGCAGCAGCTTCACGCGACCGCGCAGGTTCGGAAAATCATTGCGGAACAGTTCGATCACCTTCGCCCGCAGGGCGTTACGGGCCGCGAGATCGCGCGGCGTGACGACGATCTCCGCCAGATTGGTGTTGCCGAACTGCTGGTCCTGCGGCAGGTAGAAGCGCGGAGCTCCGGTGCCGATGTACGTGACGTACCAGTCGAGTTCGGGCTGGCGTCCCAGCCAGCGCTCGAACGTTCGCGCTTCCTCTTCGGTCGCCTGCAGGCTCGACCCCTCCGGCAGCCACAGGTTGACGACCAGTTCGAGCCGGCTCGAATCCGGAAAGAACTGCTGCTCGATGAAACGGAAGCCGAAGATCCCCAGCAGGAGCGCCGCGAGGGTGACCGCGATCACCGTCTTGCGCCATTCGATGCAGCGGTCGACCAGCGCGCGGAAGCGGCGATAAAAAGGCGTGTCGAACAGTTCCGCGTCGCCGTGCACGCCGGCCTTCGGCTTGACCCTCAGCAGCCAGACGCCAAGCAGAGGCACGAACACGACTGCGACGAACCACGAGATCACCAGCGCCAGTGCCGTGACCTGGAAGATCGACATCGTGTATTCGCCTGCCACCGACTTGGCGAGCGCGATCGGCAGGAACCCCGCTGCCGTGATCAGCGTGCCGGTCAACATCGGCATCGCGGTCGTTTCGTACATCGAAGTGACGGCGATCGTCTTGCTGGCGCCCTCTTCGAGCCGGCGCACCATCATCTCGACCGCGATGATGGCGTCGTCGACCAGCAGGCCGAGCGCGATGATCAGCGCGCCCAGCGATATCTTGTGCAGATTGATTCCCAGCACCCACATGCCGAGCATCGTGATCGCCAGCACCAGCGGGATGGTCGCGAGCACCACCAGTCCGGGCCCTGGGTCGACGCGCAGCGGCTTCGTGTGCAACCCCAGGCTGAGGAACGACACTGCCAGCACGATGACCAATGCCTCGACCAGCACGCGCAGGAATTCATTCACCGAGGTGCCAACCGCGCGTGGCTGATCGGCGACCTTGGTCATCTCGATGCCGACCGGCAGTTCGGCCTCGAGCCGCCGCTCGGCCGTTGCGAGGTCCTTGCCGAGCTGGATGATGTCGCCGCCCTTGGCCATCGACACGCCCAGCCCGATCACTTCGCGCCCTTCGCCGCCGGCGAATCCCGCGCGCATCTTGTCGCGCGGCGGATCGGTGTAGGCGCGCGTGACCGTCGCGATATCAGCCAGTCGGTAGGTCAGTCCGTTGGCCCGGATCGGCAACTGGCGCAGGTCCTCGATCGAGCGGAACTCTCCGGTGATGCGGACCTGCACGTTGTCGGTCGGAAGCACCAGCACACCCGAACCTTCGACCGCGTTCTGCGCGCCGATCTGAGCAGCCAGCTGCGGAATATCGAGCCCGATTTGCGCCAGTTTCCGGTGCGAGATCTCGACGAAGATCTTCTCGTCCTGCACGCCGAACAGATCGACCTTGGCGACGTTGGGTACGCGCAGCAACTGCTGGCGCGCGGTCTCCACGTAATCCTTGAGTTCGCGATAGCTGAAGCCATCGGTCGAGAACGCGAAGATCACGCCGTAGACATCGCCGAACTCATCATTGAAAAATGGCCCCTGCAGGTTGGCGGGCAGCGTCCCACGGATATCGGCAACCTTCTTGCGCACCTGGTACCAGGCGTCCGCGACCTCCCTTCCGCGCACCGAATCCTTGACCTGCACAAAGATCAGCGTCTCGCCCGGTTTGCTGTACGAGCGTATGCGTTCAAGACTGGGCGTCTCCTGCAGCTTCTTCTCGATCCGATCCGTCACCTGCTCGGCCATCTGGGTCGCGGTGGCGCCGGGCCAGTAGGCGCGCACCACCATCACGCGGAAGGTGAACGGCGGATCTTCGTCCTGTCCCAGGCTGGTGAAGGCGAACAGTCCGCCCGCCAGCAGCACCACCATCAGGTAACGCAGCAATGGCGCGTGATCGACAGCCCAAGCGGACAGGTTGAAGCCGCGGCGATCGCTCACCGGCTCAGCCCTTTCGGCCGGTGTCTGCGGCGGCCGCATCGGGCTTGACGGTCGACGGCTCCGGGCGAAGGTTCATCGACTCGGAAAGCAGGCGCACCTTCTGCCCTTCTTTCAGCTGGTGCACGCCAGCGGTGACGACGACGTCGCCCGGATTAAGTCCGCTAGCCGATCACGATGTCGTTGCCGGCAACGTTCGCGACCTCGACGCGCGCACGTCGTACCGTGCCCGCGCCGCTGTCGACCAGCCAGACATGCGTCGACCCGCCTTCGGCCTGCAGCGCCTGCAGCGGAACGGCGATCGTCGCCGGCTTCAGCGGGACCGCGAACGTGACGGTGGCGGTCATCCCGAGCGCGACCGTGGCGGGTGGATTCAACAGCGCGATTCGGGCCGGAAAGGTGCGAGTCGCAGGATCTGCGACCGGAGCAACCTCGCGCACGCGTCCCTCGATCGGCGGGCCGCCGGCCCAAAGTCTCACCTGGATGTCCTTCGCCGCATTGAGTACCGCGAGCTGCTGCTCCGGAATGCCGATCGCGACTTCCTTCTCGCCTGTGCGTGCGAGGCGCAGCACGGACTGTCCGGCCGCGACGACCTGGCCAACTTCGGCGTCGACGCCGACAACGACCGCATCGTGGGGTGCGTGCAGCACCGAGTAACCCGCCTGGTTCCCGCTGGTGCGTGCGTTCGCATCCGCCTGCTGGAATCGGGCATCCGCGGCATCGAGGGTCGCCTTGCGGCGATCGAGCTCGGCCTGGCTGATGAAGCCCTTCTGCTGCAGTTCTTCGAAGCGGCGATAGTCAGCGCGCTGCTGATCGCGCTCGACGCGCGCGGCGGTCAGTGCCGCATCGGACGCCTGCACAGCCAGCCGGTAGTCCTGCGCGTCGAGCGTCGCCAGCGGCTGGCCCTGACTGACCGACTGTCCGACGTCCACCAGGCGTCGCGTGAGGCGGCCCGGGATCTGGAATCCGGCCCGCGTCTCAACCCGCGGTCGCACCTCACCGGAGAACTCGGCGGTTGCGCCGGTGACACCCACCGCAACCACCATGGCGCGCACTGGCCGCACGTCCTCGGCCGGAGGGTCTACCCGCTGACAACCCGCGAGCGCCACCACCGCGAGCAGAGCTATGGGAAGGAGACGCATGACCTAACCAGTAAATAACTGACCGGTCAGTAATATAGCCAGCGTTTGGCCGGTAGGTCAACTCCCGGATCCTGGCGACAAACCCTAGGCCAGCGCGCGATAGGTCGCGATGCCGGCCACGGTGGCGATGACCGATCCGACCACATGCGCGATGACGTGCACGGTGGCTGCCGCCCATTGCTCGCCCTGCAGCAGCACGACGCTTTCCGCCGAAAACGTCGAAAACGTCGTCAACCCACCGAGAAAGCCGGTGATCAGCAGCAGTCGCCAGACCGGCCCGATCGACGGGTGCGCAGCGAACACCGCAACGGCCAGGCCGACCAGGTATCCGCCGAGCAGGTTGGAGGCGAGTGTTCCGAGCGGCAGGTGGGCAATCCGCGGGTTGAGCCAGTACGACAGCGCCCAGCGCAGCCATGCCCCGAAAACCGCACCGAGCGCGACCGCCGCAAGCGCGGGCAGCAACGGCCCGTCGCGCGTCATCACGACTTCACTTCCCCGCTCCAGCGCTCGCGCGCCGCTTCATCGGCCTCGCGCGCATCGACCCAACGCACACCGGATGGCGTCGACTCCTTCTTCCAGAACGGCGCTTCGGTCTTCAGGTAGTCCATGACGAACTCGCACGCGGCAAAGGCATCATGCCGGTGCGCGCTGGTGGTGACGACCAGCACGATCGGGTCGGTCGGAAGCAGCTGGCCGACGCGGTGGATGATCAGCACGTCGTATAGCTGCCAGCGCGCTCGGGCCTGGGTGGCGATCTCGGCCAGCGCCTTCTCGGTCATTCCCGGGTAGTGCTCGAGCGTCATCGACGCGATCGTGTCGCCATCGCTGATGTCGCGCACGACCCCGATGAAGCAGGCGACCGCGCCGATCCGCGGATTCGCCGTGCGCAGTCGCGCAACTTCGGCGCCGACGTCGAATTCCTCGTGCTGGACGCGGACCATCTCAGCCGCCGCCGGGCCGCCCCAAGGCGACTGAGCGCCCCCTCGGGGGGCAGCGAACAAAGTGAGCTTGGGGGTAGTCCATCTCAGCCGCCGCCGGGCCGCCCCAAGGCGGGTGAGCGCCCCCGCGGGGGGCAGCGAACGAAGTGAGCGTGGGGGCACTCCATGCTAGCCGCCGGTCACGGGCGGAAAGAAAGCCACCTCGGCACGGTCGTGCAGGCGCGTCTGTTCAGTCGCCATCGACTGGTCGACCGCCGCACGCACCCGCTTCATGTCGCCGAACGCCGCGTGCCAAGGGTCGCCGCGCTCGACCAGCCAAGCGCGCAAGGCACCAACGGTGGCGATCGTCGACGGCACGTCGCACTCCTCGCTGGCGCGGCCGACGCGCTCGCGCAGAGCAGCAAAGTACCGGATCGTGATGTTCATGCTGCGGCCATCTTAGGGCCTAGTTCAGCAGATCGGCGAAGGGCAGGTAGCGGACCATCTGGCCACGGGCGATGGTCGCTCCCGCCGGATGATCGACGAGGCCGTCGGCCCACGCCGTCGAAGCCAGCACCACTGAATTCTGCGTCGGGTACAGATCGAGCCCGTTATCGGCATTGCGCCGCACACGCAGGAACTCGCGTCGCCGATCGGGCTTCGGCCAGTCGAAATCGGCCCGCATCTCATAGACCTGCGTCATTGCGCGTGCGCCCTGCATGCGCAGTATGAACGGTCGGGCGAGCAGCAGGAAGGTCACGAAGCCCGACACGGGATTGCCCGGCAGCCCGATGAATGGAACTGAACGCACGTGCCCGAACGCAAGCGGTTTGCCGGGCTTCATCGCGATCTGCCACAACTCGAGAGTCCCTTCAGCCTCGACGGCCGGCTTGACATGATCCTCCTCGCCGACCGAGACGCCGCCGCAAGTGATGACCAGGTCGGATTGCGCTGCTGCGTCGACGAACGCAGCACGTGTGCGCGTACGGTCATCCGGCACGATGCCCAGATCGACGACACTGCAGCCGAGCCGCTCGAGCAGCCCGCGCAGCACGAAGCGATTCGAGTTGTAGATGCGCCCTGCTGGCAGCGGTTCGCCCGGCATCGCGAGTTCGTCACCGGTGAAGAACACCGCCACCTTCAGTCGTCGATATGCAGTGACCTGCGCGACACCGACCGACGCGATCAACCCGACATCCTGCGGTCGCAATCGCGCGCCCCCACTGACGACAGTATCACCGGCCGCGATATCCATTCCTGCGCGCCGCACCCACGCGCCGCGCTGCGGAACCTCGTTGAACGTGACGCGGTCGCCGGCCACACTGCAAGCCTCCTGCATCACGATCGCATCGGCGCCCGCCGGGACGGGGGCACCGGTGAAGATGCGGGCCGCCGTGCCCGGCTCCAGCGGGACCCCAATATGGCCGGCCGCGACGCGCTGGCTGACGCGCAGGACCGTGCCCACCGCAGGCACATCGACCGTGCGCACCGCGTAACCGTCCATCTGCGAATTGTCGAGCGGCGGCACGTCGAGCGACGACACCACCGCGGTAGCCAGCACGCGGCCGGCGGCCTGCAGCGTCGGCAGAGACTCGACATCGGGCAACGTGGTCGCGCGCGCCAGCATGCGCTCGACCGCGTCTTCCACCGAAAGCATCAGCGCGGTCCCAGATCTAGATGCCTAGTAATGAACTCGGCAATCTTAGCCGGCGCATTGAGGTCGAGCACCGGCAAACTCGCTTCCAGCGCGTGGTCGCTCGCGATGGCCACGACGTTGTCGTCGTGCAGGTAAATCGGCGGCTCCGAATTGCTCTTCCTGAGCACCTCGATGCGTGGAATGCGACCTTCGCTCTTGAATCCCTCGACGATCACGAGGTCGCACGGTGCCAGCTCGCCCAGCAGTTCGTTGAGTGTGACCGCGCGCTGTGGCGTTTCGGTCAGCAGGGCCCACCGCAGCGCAGTCGCGATCAGCACCTGGCCGGCACCGGCATCGCGGTAGCGGTACGAGTCCTTGCCCGGCCGATCCATATCGAATCCGTGATGCGCATTCTTGATCGCCGACACCGCGAGCCCGCGCGCGCGGAAGATCGGTATCAGCCGTTCGATCAGGGTGGTCTTGCCGCTGTTCGAATAGCCGATGATCCCGATGGCCTTCATCGTCAGTCCGCATTCGCAGCAATGAACTCGCGGATTCTCTGCGCGTCGGGGTCAACCCGCACGCAGCGCTGCGGGCGGTCCTCGATGCCCACGTAGGCCGGCGGACGCTCCGGAGCGCGGCCGATCGCCTCGACAATGGTCGATTCGAACTTGACCGGTTGTGCGGTCTCAAGGCAGATCATCGGCACCGCGGAATCCCGGTGCTCGAGCGCCACCTTCAGCCCATCGGCCGTGTGCGGATCGATGACGACACGGTAGCGCTGCTCCACAGTCCGTATGGTCCGCAGCCGGTCGATATGTGTACTGCGGCCCGACACCATGCCGCAGTTGCGGACCTTGTCGAAAAATGGCGAGCCCCCGAGGTGGAACTGGCCGCGCGTATCGATCTGCCACCATAGTTCGCGGACCGCCTCGGAGTCGCGGCCGACGATGTCGAGCATGTAGCGCTCGAAGTTCGACGCCTTGCTGATGTCCATCGACGGACTGCTGGTCGCGTGCGTTTCCGAACCGCTACGCACGCGGTACCGTCCCGTGTGAAAGAACTCGTCCAACACGTCGTTCTCATTGGTGGCGAGCACCAGCCTGGCGATCGGCAGGCCCATTTGCCGTGCAATCCACCCCGACAGAATGTTGCCGAAGTTGCCGGACGGCACCGCGAACGAGACGTGCTCGGTGGAATCACCGGTCGCCGCGAGATAGCCGCGGAAGTAGTAGACGATCTGGGCGACGACGCGGCCCCAGTTGATCGAATTGACACTGCCGATGTGCCAGCGCGACTTGAAATCGAGATCGCCGGCGATCGCCTTTACCAGATCCTGGCAGTCGTCAAAGGTCCCTGCCACTGCGAGGTTGTGGATGTTGGTGTCCTGCAGCGAATACATCTGAGCGCGCTGGAACTCGCTCATCCGGCCCTGCGGCGACAGCATGAACACCGTCAGCCCGCCGCGACCGCGCATCGCATATTCCGCAGCAGAACCGGTGTCGCCCGAGGTTGCGCCGAGGATGTTCAGCTTGCTGCCACGTTCTCGCAGCACATGTTCGAACAGGGCACCCAGCCACTGCATCGCCATGTCCTTGAAGGCGAGCGTCGGGCCGTTGGACAGTTCGAGCAGACCGAGCCCGGGCTCGAGCCAGCGCAGCGGCGTGATTTCGGCGGCCGAGCTGTCAGCCCGCACGTTGGCGTAGTTCGCCGCGGTGTAGGTCTCGCGACACAGTTGCGCGAGGCGCGCCTTTGGAATGTCCGTCGCGTAGCAGCGCGATGATCTCCGTGGCGAGGTCGGCATACGACAGCGTGCGCCATGCGTCGAGTTGTTCGCGGGACACGGACGGGTAGTGCGTCGGCACATACAGTCCGCCGTCGTCGGCCAGGCCGGAGAGCAGGATATCGGTGAACGCGCGCTCGGGCGCCCGCCCCCGCGTGGAGACATAGCGCATGCTAGGTCCTCTTCACGTGAGCACTACGACAGCTCTTCCTGCCGGATGCGGATCACCGGGGCGAGCACGGTCGGCAGAGCCTCGATCCTGCGCATAGCCGCGTTGACATCGCGCTCGATCGCATCGTGCGTCAGCATGATGATGTCGGTCTGGTTTTCTCCTTCCGACGGCTCGCGCTGGAACATCGCGTCGATGGAAATTCGACCATCGGCCAGGATGCGGGTGATGTCTGCCAGCACGCCGGGTTGGTCGGCCACCCGCATGCGGAAATAGTACGAGGTCACGGTGTCCTCGATCGTGAGCCATGGAACGGCGGCGACCGCATCGGCCTGGAATGCAAGGTGCGGCACGTGGTTTTCGGGATCAGCGGTGTGCATACGGGTCACGTCGACCAGGTCGGCGACGACCGCGGACGCAGTCGGCTCGGCCCCGGCGCCAGGCCCGTAGTAAAGCGTGACCCCGACCGCATCGCCCTTGACCAGCACCGCATTCATGGCTCCTTCGACGCTGGCGATCAGCCGCTGCATCGGCACGAGGGTCGGATGCACGCGCAACTCGATGCCCTGCGCGGTCCGCTTGGCAATGCCAAGCAGTTTGATGCGGTAACCGAGCTGTTCGGCGTACTTGATGTCGGCGGCGGCCAGCCGCGATATGCCCTCGGTGTACGCGGCCTCGAAGTTGATCGGCACTCCAAAGGCGATTGCGGCGAGCAGCGTCAGCTTGTGTGCGGCATCGACCCCGTCGATGTCGAACGCCGGATCGGCTTCTGCATAGCCGAGCCGCTGCGCCTCGGCCAGCACCGCCTCGAACGGCAGACCGCGCGCACGCATCTCGGACAGGATGAAATTGCTGGTGCCGTTGATGATTCCGGCCAGCCACTCGATCCGGTTGGCGGTCAAGCCTTCACGGAGCGCCTTGATGATCGGGATACCGCCCGCTACAGCAGCTTCGAATGCGACCATCACCCCCTTCGCGCGGGCCGCCTCGAAGATCTCGTTGCCGTGCCGGGCGAGCAGCGCCTTGTTGGCGGTCACGACATGCTTGCCGCGGCTGATCGCCTCGAGCACCAGCGAACGCGCGGGTTCATAGCCGCCGATCAGCTCGACGACGATGTCGATATCCGGGTGCCGGATCACCTCGTGCGGATCGACGTGGATCGGCAGCGTGTCACCAAGGAAGGCTTTCGCGCGCGCGGCATCCCGTACGCCGACCGCCGCGATCTCGATGCCGCGGCCGGCGCGCCGCCGGATCTCCTGCTGGTTGCGCCGGAGCACGCTCAGCGTTCCCCGGCCGACGGTGCCCAGCCCCAGCAGACCGACTTTGATCGGATTCATCGTCTCATGGCCGGACGGCTGTGCCGCCGTCGGTGCTCGCGAACTCGCTAGGCTGCAGCCTTGTCGACCACGCGCGGCGCCAGCAGGCCGTCCTTGCGGAACATTTCCTTGATGCCACGCACGGCCTGCTTGGTGCGGTGTTCGTTCTCGATGAGCGCGAAACGGACATGCTCGTCGCCATAATCACCGAAGCCGATGCCGGGTGACACGGCCACCTTGGCCTCCGCCAGCACCTTCTTCGCGAATTCAAGCGACCCCAGCGCGCGATATGGTTCGGGGATCTCGGCCCAGATGTACATCGACGCTTTCGGTACGTCGACCATCCAGCCCGCTTCGTGCAGGCCACGCGCGAGCACGTCGCGCCGCCGCTGGTACTCGCGCCGGATCTCGGCGACGCACTCCTGCGGGCCCTCAAGCGCGGCGATCGAGGCGACCTGGATCGGCGTGAAGGTGCCGTAATCGTGGTAGCTCTTGATGCGCGCCAGCGCTGAAACTAGATCCTTGTTGCCGACCATGAATCCGATGCGCCAGCCGGCCATGTTGTAGCTCTTGCTCATCGTGAAGAACTCGACCGCGACCTCGCGCGCGCCGGGCACCTGCATGATCGAAGGTGCCCGGTGGTTCGGGAAGAAGGTCTCGTCAAACGTGATATCGGCATAGGCGAGGTCGTGCACGACATAGATGCCGTGCTGGCGAGCCAGCTCGACCACGCGATGAAAGAAGCCGAGGTCCACGCACTGCGCGGTCGGGTTGCTCGGAAAGCCGAGGATCATCATCTTCGGCTTCGGCAGCGATTCGCGGATCGCGCGCTCGAGTTCGGCGAAGAAGTCGACGCGGCCGTCCATGCGCACCGAGCGGATGTCCGCTCCGGCGATGATCGCGCCGTAGATGTGGATCGGATAGCTCGGATTGGGCACCAGCACCGTGTCGCCGCGATCCAGCGTGGCGAGCATCAGGTGCGCCAGTCCTTCTTTCGAGCCGATGGTGACGATGGCCTCGGCGTCGGGGTCGAATTCGACGCCGTAACGCGCGTGGTACCAGTTCGTGATTGCGCGGCGCAGCCGCGGGATCCCCTTGGATACCGAGTAGCCGTGCGTGTCCTGCCGCTGGGCTGCCTCGACCAGCTTGTCGACGATGTGTCGTGGCGTGGGCCCATCCGGATTGCCCATGCTCATGTCGATGATGTCCTCACCCCGCCGGCGGGCGGCCATCTTCAGTTCGCCGGTGATGTTGAAGACATACGGCGGCAGCCGCTTGATGCGCGGAAACTCGACCATCTCCCCAGACCCTGAACCATTCCGTTGCAAACAGGCCGCAAGTCGCTGCCCGAGTGCGACATTTCGCTCGATCTGCGCTCGCTTGTGCGGCGCAACGTGTGCCTATAATGTACCCGAACTGTTCACGCGTCGATCCGCCGAGCTGTTCTTCGGCGGAGCGGCTGCAAGGAAGCCCGGAGCGAATTGAAACTGCACGCGGACTCGCCGACAGCGCTCAATACGGTCACCGCCTACGGCCCCGGCTACATTGAAGTCAACCAGGTTCGATACCTGCGCCCCGTGCTGATCACGCCCGACCATCCGGTCGAGCCGTGGAACGTCTCAGGCTTCGCCGAACTTGCCGTCGAGGATTTCGCGGGGCTGCGCGCACGCGACCCTGAGGTGGTCATCCTCGGAACCGGCGGTCGCCAGCGTTTCCCGCATCCGCGCCTGACTCGCCCGCTAACCGATGCGCGCATCGGCTGCGAGTCGATGACGACGGAGGCCGCCTGCCGGACCTACAACATTCTGATGGGCGAGGGCCGCAAGGTGCTGGCTGCCCTGCTGTTGGAAGACTGAGGCGACCATGGTGATCGCGATCGACAAGAAGGTGCCGGACTTCAAGGCGGAATCTACCGGCGGCGAATTCCGCTTGTCTGCGTACAAGGGCACCGTGCTGGTGCTGTATTTCTACCCGAAGGACAACACGCCCGGATGCACGGTCGAGGGCACCGATTTCGCCAGTCGACATCCCAAGTTCAAGCGGGCCGGCGCGGACGTCTTCGGCGTTTCGCGCGACAGCCTGCGTTCGCACGAGGGCTTCAAGGCGAAGATGGAGTTTCCCTTCGAGCTCATTTCCGATCCCGACGAGGCGCTATGCACGCTGTTCGGCGTCATCAAGATGAAGAACATGTATGGCAAACAGGTGCGCGGCATCGAGCGCAGCACCTTTGTAGTCGACGCTGACGGCAAGCTGCGCCGCGAGTGGCGCGGCGTGAGGGTGCCGAACCACGTCGACGAGGTCCTCGCCTTCGTTCAAACGCTTTCCTGATAGGCGCTTTCCCTTATCCCGATTCCTGACCACGGTCCAGCCGCCCCCTGATGCCTCTGCCGAAAGCACCGTCCAAGCCCGCCACACTTCTCGTCGCAATTCCTTCGGAACCGGTTCGTCCCGAACGGGCCACTAGCCCGGGCCCGGTCGCTCGCGCGCCCGAGGCACCGATCGCCGTTCGACCGACGCTGGCGACCCGGCTGGCGATTGTCGAATCCCGGCCGCGCAATGGCGGGAAGAAAGCACGGACCGACGAACGTCCGAAGTTGTTCGTGCTCGACACCAACGTGTTGATGCACGATCCGACCAGCCTGTTCCGCTTCGAGGAACACGACATCTTCCTGCCGATGATGACGCTGGAAGAACTCGACGCGCACAAGAAGGGCATGTCGGAAGTCGCGCGCAGCGCGCGCCAGGTTTCGCGCACGCTCGATTCGCTGGTGGCCGGCTGCAAGACGCCGATCGAGGACGGCATACCGCTCAGTGCCCTCGGCAACAAGGACGCCACCGGGCGCCTCTATTTCCAGACGCAGGCCGTCAACGCCGTCCTACCGCCAAGCCTGCCGGCCGGCAAGGCGGACAACCAGATTCTCGGCGTCGTGCGCGCACTGAAGGACCGTCACGTCGACAGCGATGTCGTGCTGGTGTCCAAGGACATCAACATGCGCGTGAAGGCGCGCGCGCTCGGACTGCCGGCCGAGGACTATTACAACGACAAGGTGCTGGAAGACACCGACATCCTGTACACGGGGGTGTTCCAGCTGCCGGCAAGTTTCTGGGAGAAGAACGGCAAGGGCATGGAGTCGTGGCAGGCTGGCGGCTTCAGCTACTACCGCATCACGGGACCCATCGTCGCCGACCTGCTGGTGAACCAGTTCGTCTATCTGGAAAACGGCACCAGTTTCTATGCACAGGTGCGCGAGATCCGAGGAAAGTCTGCGGTACTCCGCGTCCTGCGCGACTACACGCATGCCAAGAACGCCGTGTGGGGCATCACCGCGCGCAACCGCGAGCAGAGCTTCGCGCTCAACCTGCTGATGGACCCGGAGTGTGACTTCGTCACGCTGATCGGTCAGGCCGGCACCGGCAAGACGCTGCTCGCGCTGGCCGCGGGTCTGTCGCAGACGCTCGAGACCAAGCGCTTCGCCGAGATCATCGTCACGCGCGCCACCGTGCCGGTGGGCGAGGACATCGGCTTCCTGCCCGGCACCGAGGAAGAGAAAATGGCGCCGTGGATGGGCGCGCTCGAAGACAACCTCGAGGTGCTGAACAAGACCGACGATACCGCGGGCGAATGGGGAAGAGCTGCGACCAACGACCTGATCCGCACCCGCATCCGAATCAAGTCGCTCAACTTTATGCGCGGCCGCACGTTCATCAACAAGTACCTGATCATCGACGAGGCCCAGAACCTGACGCCGAAGCAGATGAAGACGCTGGTGACGCGAGCCGGCCCGGGGACGAAGGTCGTGTGTCTTGGGAACATCGCGCAGATCGACACGCCCTATCTGACCGAGGGCTCATCGGGCCTCACCTACGTCGTCGACCGTTTCAAGGGCTGGCTGCACTCGGGCCACGTCACCCTGCAACGCGGCGAGCGTTCGAGACTGGCGGATCACGCGGCGGACATACTCTAATCGTCGTCGTGTACGCGAGCGGCGCCTAGAGGAGCAGCGCCCCCACGAACACGCCGAGCATCGTGAACGCCACCGCGATTTTCACGGCAGTGCCGATGAGAAGACCAAGCCAGGTCGCGACGCCGACCTTGCCGGCTCGCAGCGCATCGCGGTGGTTGAGGAACTCGCCGATCGCCGCACCGACCAGCGGCATGAAGACAAGTCCCCAGAGCCCGGTGAAGATGCCGATGATGGTACCGAGCGCAGCACCGATGATTCCGGATCGGCTCGCACCGACGCGCTTGGCGGACAGCGCTGCTCCCGCATAGTCGACCACGATCCCGATCACGGCCAGGACGGCCAGCACGGCGACGACCCATCCGCCGATGCGTTGGAAGTCATCGATCCAGGCCGCCAGCAGCACGCCGCCGAAGATCAGCGGAATTCCCGGAAGAGCGGGCAGCACGGTGCCTGCCACACCGGCGACGATCAGCAGCACGACAAGCACCCACAGTGCTGCGGTCATGCACGGCCGTCAGCGCAGCGCCAGCGACTGCACTTCCGCCGCCGCGTTCTTGCACTTGTCGGTGAGTTCTTCCAGCAGTTCGTAGATCGCCTTCAGCTTGACCAACTGCCGCGTATCGGGCTCCTCGCGGAACAACTTCGACATGGCGGAGCGATACACGTGGTCGGCCTGTGCCTCGAGGGAGTCGACCTCCTCGCACAACACCAGCACCGGACGCGGGTCATCGGCGGTTGCAAGCCCGGCCACCGCAGCCTGCAATGCGACCGCGCTCTTCACGGCGAGATCGGCCAGCCGCCGCGCTTCGGGCGTGATCGCGGTGACGTGATACAGATGCAGCGACTGCGCGACGTCCTCGGCGAGGTCGAGAATGTCGTCGAGCCGGTTGACCAGCGCGTGGATCGCCGGCCGGGGGAACGGCGGCAGCACCGACCGGCGCAGCAGCAAGCGCGTCTCGCCGACGATCGAGTCGGCGCGCTTCTCGATCGCCTCGATCTGGCGCACACGGCCTGACGGGTCGCGCACGTCAGCCAGCAGTTCGCAAAGCGCGCTCAGTCCCTCGACGCACAGCTGCGCGTGGCTGTTGAACAGCGGATGGAAGCGCCGGTCGCGGCGCACCAGCCTGCGCAGCACCGAGCGCAGAACTCCGCGTCGCTCGTGCCGTTCCTGGACGAAGTTCGACGTCATGCGAACTGCGCCGAGCGCGCCAGGTTCTCGAACTTGGTGAACTGTCCATCGAAGCGCAGATTCACCCGACCGATCGGTCCGTTGCGCTGCTTGCCGATGATGATTTCCGCAATGTTCTTGTCGTTGGTGTCCGGGTTGTAGACCTCGTCGCGGTAAATGAACAGGATCACGTCCGCGTCCTGTTCGATCGCACCCGATTCGCGCAGGTCGGACATCACGGGGCGCTTGTCCGTGCGGGTTTCCACCGTCCGGTTCAGCTGGGACAGCGCGACCACCGGCACGCCGAGTTCCTTCGCCAGTGCCTTCAACCCGCGCGAGATCTCCGAGATCTCGGTCGCGCGGTTCTCGCCCTGGGCACTGGCGCTCATCAGCTGCAGGTAGTCGACGATGATCAGTCCCAGCTTGCCGCACGTGCGCGACAGCCTCCGTGCGCGTGCGCGCAGGTCGATCGCGGTCAGCGCAGGGCTTTCGTCGATATAAAGCGGCGCCTCGTGCATCTTCTGGATCGCCGTCGTCAGGCGCGGCCAGTCGTCGTCCTGCAGGCGACCCGTGCGCAGCCGCTGCTGGTCGAGGTGGCCGACCGAGGACAGCATGCGCAGCGCCAGTTGCGAAGCGCCCATTTCCATCGAGAACACCGCCACCGGCATGCCCTGTTCGATCGCAACGTGTTCACCGATATTGAGCGCGAGTGCCGTCTTGCCCATGGAGGGACGACCGGCCACGATCACCAGGTCGCCCGGCTGGAATCCCGACGTCTTCGAATCAAGGTCTGCGAATCCGGAGGGCACACCGGTGACATCCGACGGATTGGCGCGCTCGAACAGTTCCTGGATGCGCTCGACCACCCGCGTCAGCAGCGGCTGGATCTCGATGAACCCCTGTCGTCCACGTGCGCCTTCTTCGGCGATGCGAAACACCCGGCTCTCGGCATCATCCAAAATCTGCTTGGTATCGCGGCCGGCGGGATTGAGTGCGCTGGTCGCAATCTCGTCGCCGGCTGTGACCAGTCGGCGCAGGACCGCGCGCTCGCGGACGATTTCCGCATAACGTCGGATGTTGGCTGCTGACGGCGTGTTCTGCGCCAGCGCGCTGAGGTAGGCGAGTCCCCCGGCCTCATCGGCCTTGTTCGCACTTCTCAGCGCTTCGAATACCGTCACCGCATCGGCCGGCTTGCCGGCGTCGATCAGCCGGCTGATCGAGGCGAACACCAGCCGATGGTCGTTACGGTAGAAGTCATCGGTTCCGACCAGGTCCGCAATCCGGTCCCAGGCCGTGTTGTCGAGCAGCAGCCCACCGAGGACCGCTTGTTCGGCCTCGATCGAGTGCGGCGGCGTGCGAACGGCCGCAAGTTGCGGATCGGAAACCGGCTGATTCACGGGACGGGCAGGAGGAAGGTTCGGCCACGGACGGAGTCCGCGCAGACCGAACTCTAAAGCAACGCTGACCGGCGAGACGGCGCGGACCTCAGAAAGAAAATAGGCGGCAAGCAGCCGCCCGTTTTGATCGCGGATCCGGGGGCTATGCCTGTTCGCCGACCACCGTCACGGTAATCTCGGCCAGCGCGTCGGAATGCAGTGCCACCGTGATCGGGTGATCGCCGACCACTTTCAGAGGACCTTGCGGCATGCGGATCTGGCCCTTGTTGACCTCGAATCCCTGCTTGGCCAGGGCCTGGGCGATGTCGAAGTTGGTGATCGAGCCAAATAGCCGGCCGTCGACCCCGGCCTTGGCCGAGACCTGCACCGACACGCCGGTCAGGCGCGCCTGCACCGCCTGTGCCGCGGTCAGGCGGTCGGCCTGCGCCCTTTCGAGGTCGGCCCGGCGCGTTTCGAATTCCTTGATCGCGGTCTCGGTCGCCCGGCGCGCCTTGCCCTGCGGAATCAGGTAGTTGCGTGCATAGCCCTCTTTCACCTTGACCACGTCGCCCAGCTGACCCAGATTGACGACCTTCTCGAGCAGTATGACTTGCATGGTGTCGTCCTCGCTCAGTGCGTGTCGGTGTACGGCAGCAGCGCGAGGAAGCGCGCGCGCTTGATTGCCGTATCGAGCTGGCGCTGGTAGTGCGCCTTGGTGCCGGTCAGACGCGCCGGTGTGATCTTGCCGTTCTCGCCGATGAAGTCGCGCAGCGTATCGACGTCCTTGTAGTCGATCTGCTCGACTTTCTCGGCAGTGAAGCGGCAGAACCGCTTGCGCTTGAACAGTGCATTTTGCTGGGTTGCCCGACGGGTCCCTTTGCCCTTGCCTTTACCCTTGCCCTTGCCTCGCATCGAGGTTGCCATTGGTGCTCCTGGATCTAGTGTCTGGTGTATTCGGTGACGTGCACGATCAGCCTTGCCGAGCGGCGCGAACGCGGTGCGATGAATCCGGATAGCGTCAGCGACTGCCCCAGCGGTTCCCTCTCGAGCGCCAGCGCGACGGGACCCACGGCGATCGCGGAGAACTCGAACTCGAGGGCCCGCTCCGCTCCCGCCTCGTGCACCGTGCCGCCGTGCCGGTAACTGCCTTCGGCCACGGCGACTCCGGCCGGCGTGTAGCGCAGGGCGCTGCGGGCCACGGGAATCGCCGAGATGCGCAGTTCGTTCACGCTGGCGGTCGTCACGCCCGGCGCTGCGTCACGCAGCAGCCGGCTGCTCGGCCGCTGCCTTGCGCGCCTCTTCGCGCTCGACGATCTTCATCATCGGCGAAGCGCTCGTCTCTGCCTTCTTCATCTTGATCGTCAGGTGGCGCAGCACGGCGTCGTTGTAGCGGAAAGCGTGCTCGAGTTCATCGAGCGTCTTGCTGTCGCACTCGATGTTCATCAGCACGTAGTGCGCCTTGACCAGCTTCTCGATCGGATAGGCCAGCTGGCGACGGCCCCAGTCCTCGATCCGGTGCAGTGTGCCGCCGCCGGTCGCGATCATCGCCTTGTAGCGGTCGATCATCGCGGGCACCTGCTCGCTCTGGTCCGGATGGACGATGAAACAGATTTCATAGTGACGCATCGGATCTCCCTGCGGATGCGCTGGTCGGTTCAGCAGTTGCTGCGCAGTTGCTCGCAGTTGCTGAGAAGGCCGGCAATTGAGCCACCCGGGAGCGTCATCCCGGTGTGGCAAGGAAAGCCCGCGGCGGCAAAGGCGCCGACGAGGCTTGAAAAGCTTGTGATTCTAGCGGAACCGTGCTGCGCGGCACAAGCCGCATTTCAGCGCGCGAACAGGCGCGGCAGAACGGTGGCGGCGGTGCCGCGCAGCACGAGCCGGGCATCACCGTCGAGTTCGCTTTCGGCCGGGTTCACCACGATCACCGCCGCACCCGCCCGACGCGCGATGGACGGCAGGCCAGCCGCCGGATAGACGAGCCCCGAGGTGCCGACCACCAGCATCACCGCACAGGACTCCGCCGCGGACTCGGCGGCGGCCAGCCGCTCGCTGTCCAGCATTTCTCCGAACCATACGACGTCCGGTCGCAGCCACTCGCCGCAACGTGGGCAGCGCGGTGGCTCACCCGGTGGCAGGCGCGAAGGTTCGTCTTCGCGATAGCCGCATCGGGCCAGGCAGATCGTGCGCGTGATCGACCCATGGATCTCGTTGACATCGATCGATCCGGCACGCCGGTGCAGGCCGTCGACGTTCTGCGTGACGATCGAAAGACAAGCCTTCGACTGCTGGGCTTTGGCGAGCGCGCGATGCCCGGCGTTCGGCTCGGCCTTGGCCACCGCCTCGCGTCGCCCTGCATACCATCGCCACACCAGCGGCGGATCGGTTCGGAAGCCCGGCTCGGAGGCCAGTTGCATCGGGTCGAATTGCGACCACAAACCGGTTTGCGAATCACGAAATGTCGGAACGCCGCTTTCGGCCGACATGCCTGCACCGGTCAGCACGCAGACATGATCGGCCGCGGACAACAGGCCGCGTGCCTCGGTCACCGGGTCGAGCAAGCTGTCAACCTTGAGTCAGCGCCGTGTCGGCTGGGACACGCGGGTCCATGGTGGCGAACCACAGCGGCGGCACGAGCGCCAGCAGGAGCAGCGCCGGGTAGCCGGCCGGCAGCTGCGGTGCGTCGGCCGCGGAACGCAACTGCTCGTAGGGCCGCTGCATGTGGGCATGGTGATCCGAATGCAACTGCAGGTTGAACAGGATCCAGTTGCTGACCGTGAAATCGGCGTCCCACGAGTGTCGCTCGTGCACCGGTTCGTAGCGACCTTCCAGCCGCCGCCGCTGCAGGCCGTAGTGTTCTATGTAGTTGATGATCTCGAGCAGGCTGATCGCCACCAGCGACTGCAGCACGAACAACAGTGCGCCCGCAGGACCTCCCCACCATCCGGCGAGCCCGACCAGCAGCACTGAGAGCACGCTGCCGGTCAGCGTCCAGTTGGCTGGATGCACCACCGGGCGTCCGGTATGCGCCAGGCGGATCTTCTCGAGCGTCCAGGCGTGCGTGAAACTGCCGGCGACCGACCGGACCAGAAATCGGTAGACATTCATCCCACGCGGCGCAGTCGCCGGATCCTCTGGTGTGGCCACGCGGACGTGGTGGCCGCGTATATGTTCGACGGTGAAATGGCCGTAGCAGACCGATACCAGCAGCGCCTTGGCGATCAGGCGGTCAAGCAAGGAGGCGCGGTGCGCCAGTTCGTGGGCGATCGTGATTCCCAGGCCACCGGTCACCGCGCCGAGCGCGAGCGCGAAGATCACGAACTGGCCCGGATCCAGACCGGCCGCCATCCGGATCCCCTGCACCAGCAGCACCGCCTGCAACGGCAACTGCAGGCGCGGGATCCAGCGTGCGAACGCCGGTATGACGGGTGGTGTTCCGGGAGCGGGCTTACCCACCGCGGCGTCGAGCAGGGGAATCAGCACAAAGGTGATCGCCAGCGACAGCCACGGCATTCCCAGTGCTGCCCAGTACAAGGGGCTCAGCACGAAGAAGGCAAGGAAAGCTGTGCCGAAAAATGCCGCGATCACGCCGTGATGCTGCGCGCCTGCAATGCGCTTTTCAAGCGGCATGGGGCTCATTCGAGAGACCGGCCGATCGCTGACGCACCACCTCGAACAGGCAGATCCCCGCCGCCACCGAGACGTTCAGGCTGTCCACCTGACCCCGCATCGGAATGCGCGCTAACTGGTCGCACCGCTCCTTGCTGAGGCGACGCAAACCCGTACCTTCGGCGCCCAGCACCCAGCAGACGGCCCGTCGGAGATCGAGCTCGTAGAGCGACGTCTCGGCACTGCCGGCTGCGCCGACGGTATGGATGCCCGCTTCACCGATCTCGACAAGGGCGCGCGCGAGGTTGGTCACTTCGATCAAGGGGACGGTCTCCGCGGCGCCCGACGCGGCCTTGAGCGCCGCGGTGGTGAGGCCGGCCGAGCGGTCCCGCGGAACCATGACGGCGTCGACACCCGCGGCATCGGCAACCCGAAGACATGCACCTAGATTGCGCGGATCCGTCACACCGTCGAGAGTGAGCAGCAGCGTGCCGTCGTTCACCGTGGCGAGCACGTCGTCCAGCGTCAGCATCTGTGCAATCTCGGCGGCGAGCGCGACGACTCCCTGGTGAGCGGCGCCGCGGCTCAGACCGCGCAACTGCTCCGAGTCAACGGAGACCACGCACACTCCGCGATCGCGTGCCAGTTGCTGGAGCTGCTGCATGCGGCCATCGCGCCGACGAACATCGACGTATATCGCCTCGATCGAGTCTGGCGCCGCTCGCAGGCGAGCCGAAACCGCGTGGAAGCCGGCGAGTGCGCGAGTGGGTTTCATTCGCCCCCGCCGGATCGAAAGCCTGCCGCCGCGAACTCAGCGCCCACGCTTGCGCGCCCTGCCATCGCGGGCTCCGCCAACACCCTTCTTGCCGATCTTGTGCAATTGCCCGCGCCGCGCCCGCCGCCGCGCGTCGACCTTTCCCTGGCGCTCTCGTCGCTCCTCGACCGACTCGCCTCGCCTGCGCTCGCGTTCGACCGGTTCCGGAGTACCGGCTGCGAGGATCGCCTTGCGCGTATCGTCGCGCACCAGGCGGAATTCGATGCGTCGCGCCTCCAGATCAACACGCGCCACCTGCACGGTGACGCGGTCGCCCAGACGGTAACGCAGGCCGGTGCGCTCGCCGCGCAACTCGTGCAGCGGTTCGTTGAACAGGAAATATTCGGACCCAAGTTCGGAAACGTGGACGAGTCCTTCGACATAGAGATCGTCGAGCACGACGAACACGCCGAATGGCACCACCGCGCTCACAGTGCCGCTGTAGGTTTCGCCAACCCGCTCGCGCATGTAATAACTCTTGAGCCAGGCTTCGACGTCACGCGATGCATCGTCGGCACGTCGCTCGTTGGCCGAGCAGATCAAACCCAGCTTCTCCCAGACACCGAGTTCGCCGTCAGCAGCGGGCTTGCGCTCGCGCTGGCGCATTGCGTTGCGGGCGGCCAGCGGTGCCACCGCGCCCGACACGCTGGTGACTACCGGAGCATAGTGTTTCTTCCCCAGGCATGCCTTGATGGCGCGATGGACCAGCAGATCCGGATAGCGCCGGATCGGCGAGGTGAAGTGCGTGTAGGCCTCGTACGCGAGCCCGAAGTGGCCCGAGTTGTGCGGGCTGTAGATCGCCTGCTGCATCGACCGCAGCAGCACGGTCTGCAGCAGTTGCGCATCCGGCCGCGGCCGGATCTTCTTCAGCACCAGCGCATAGTCCGCCGGCTGCGGATCGTCGCCGCCCTCCAGGTGCAGGCCGAGCGTCTTCAGCATCGCTCGCACGTTGGCCAGCCGCTCGGGTGTGGGCCCTTCGTGCACCCGGTAGAGCGCCCCGTGCTTGCTGCGGGTCAGGAAATCGGCAGCGCAGACATTGGCCGCCAGCATGCATTCCTCGATCAGCTTGTGCGCGTCGTTGCGCGTGCGCGGAACGATGCGCTCGATCCGCCCGTTGGGATCGCAGATGATGTAGGTCTCGGTCGTCTCCAGGTCAATCGCGCCGCGCGTTTCGCGGGCATTCGCCAGCGTCTCGTACAGCGCGTGCAGATGCTGAAGATGCGGCAGCAAGTCAACGATTCGATGCGCGGCACGACTGCCCGGCATCGACAGCGCCTCCCACACCTCGTCGTAGGTCAGGCGCGCTTGCGAGTGCATGACGGCCGGATAAAACTGGTATGCGTCGAGCGTGCCCTTCCCGCTGACCACGCAGTCACAGACCATGACCAGTCGGTCGACGTCGGGATTGAGAGAGCACAGTCCGTTCGACAGCTTCTCCGGCAGCATCGGGATCACGCGCCGCGGAAAATACACCGAGGTCGAGCGGTTCTGCGCTTCGGTATCCAGCGCGTCGCCGGCTTTGACGTAGTGGCTGACGTCCGCGATCGCGACTATCAGCCGCCAGCCCTTCTTGCGGCCCGGCAGCGGCTCGCAGTAGACCGCGTCATCGAAGTCGCGCGCATCGGCACCGTCGATGGTGACGAGCGGGATGTCACGCAGGTCGACCCTTCCGCGCAGGTCGCGCGGCAAAACACCGTCGGGCAACTGCTCCGCGAGCTCGAGCGCCGCAGCCGGAAACTCGTGCGGCACGGCGAACTTGCGCACTGCGATCTCGATCTCCATGCCGGGATCGTCGACCGCGCCAAGTACCTCGATAACGCGTCCGACGGGCTGCACATAGCGCTGCGGTTGCTGCAGGATCTCGACGACGACCACCTGGCCCGGCTCGGCCGTCAGCGAGGCTCCCGGCGGAACCAGAATGTCGTGTTGGATGCGTTGATCCTCGGGGACGATGATCGTGACGCCGCGCTCGTTCAGCAGGCGGCCAACGAGCTTGTTGGTGCGGCGCTCAATGACCTCGACGATCTCGCCTTCGGGCCTGCCGCGACGATCGGTGCCGGCGACACGCGCAAGCACGCGATCGCCGTGCAGTACCTTGCTCATTTCGTGTTCCGACAGCACGAGATCCTGGCCGTCGTCGTCGCGGACCAGGAAGCCATAGCCTTCGCGATGGCCCTGCACTTGGCCCGAGATCAGGTTGGCGCGGGCGGCGACGAGCAGAAGGCCGGCCCGGTTGCGCACGATGCGGCCGGAACGTTCGAGTTCCTCGAGTTCCGAGTTGAAAGTGGTGCGCGTTTCGTCGCTCAAATGCAGCCGCCCGGCAAGGTCCTGTGGCGTGAGCGGCGCACGCGCGGCTGTCAAAGCCTGCAAGATGGCGTTGCCGTCAATGGTGGGGTTCTTCTGTATCAAGTTGTCTTCTTCGGGTTCTGTTGCTCGTCCTGCCGTCCGTTGATGTGTTGGGGCAGCCTAACGCATTTGACATCGCATTCGTCGTGGCTAGAATCTCGCGCTCACCTGTGCCCAGGTGGCGGAATTGGTAGACGCACTAGTTTCAGGTACTAGCGCCGCAAGGTGTGGAGGTTCGAGTCCTCTCCTGGGCACCATATTCAAGGCCGGCATCGCCGGCCTTTTGCTTTTCTCTGCCCAGGAAGCGAAGCACCTGCGTGCTTCGCGCGAGGACGAGAATGGCGCCGCATGCAAGCGGCGCCGGGGTCGCGGCACGTGACCGACTCCTCTCCTGGGCACCATCTTCAGGGCCGGCACTGCCGGCCTCTGTCTGCCTGTATATCGATCAGCTCGAGGTACCACTGCGCAGTCGCGCGGCCAGCTTCTGCGGACCCATTGCGTCGTAGACCTCGAACGGCTGGTGTATCCAGGGATTGGTCGGCAGGTACTCGACGTAGTAGTCGGGCCTGAAACTCGAGCACGCCTTGTACCAGATGACACCAGTGCGGATCTCCTGCAAACCGCGGTACCGCTGCTTCAGGTGGTCAACTACGCGGCTCAGCGTGACACCCGAATCCACCAGATCGTCGACCAGCAGCAGGCGCCCGCGCAGCGCGTCCTGCGTCATGGTGATGTACTCGCCGATGTCGAGCGTGCCCTGCGAACGGCCAGCAGCCTCGCGGTAGGAACTGGCAGCGAGGATCGCCAGCGGCAGATCGTAGATCCTTGATATCACATCTCCCACGCGCAGCCCGCCACGCGCGAGGCACAGCAGACAATCGAAGTGCCACCCCGATTCATGAATCGCGAGGCTCAGCTGCTCGATCAGCCGGTGATACTCGTCCCAGGAAATGTACAGATCCTTCACGCGCGCCGGGCTCAGTGGAACGGATGACGCAGGACGATGGTCTGTTCGCGCTCCGGACCGGTGGACACGAGGTCGAGCGGCACGCCGAGCACTTCCGCCAGCCGTTCGAGGTAGCGCCTCGCGTTCACCGGCAGAGCGTTCCAGTCGCGAACGCCGAACGTTGATTCCGACCATCCGGTGAATTCCTCGTAGACCGGCTCGCAGCGCGCAACCGCGTCGGCCCCGTATGGCAGGATGTCGACGACACGACCGTCAAAGCGATAGCCGACGCCAAGCATCACACTCGGGAGCCCGTCCAGCACGTCGAGCTTGGTGATGCACAGTCCCGTCGTGCCGTTCAGCTGCACAGCACGTCGAAGCCCGGCCGCATCGAACCAGCCGCAGCGCCGCGGCCGGCCCGTCACCGAACCAAACTCCTGCCCGCGGTTGCGCAAATGTTCGCCGGTGGCGGTCGCGAGTTCGGTCGGAAACGGCCCGGAACCCACGCGCGTCGAATAGGCCTTGGTGATGCCGAGCACGTAGTCGAGCCGTTGCGGCGCGACACCGGCACCGGCTGACGCAGCGCCTGCCACGGTGTTGCTCGACGTTACGTAGGGATAGGTTCCGTGGTCGACGTCGAGCAGCGTGCCCTGAGCCCCTTCGAACAGCAGCCGGTGCCCCGAGGACATCACGCTGTTGAGCCGGTACGAAACGTCGATGATCATCGGCTTCAGGCGTTCCGCGAGAGAAAGTGTCTCGTCGATCACCCGCGACGCATCCACGCGCGGCGCTTCGTAGTACCGCTCCAGCATGAAGTTGTGGAAGTCGAGCGCCTCGTGGACTCCCTCGGCGAAGCGCTGCGCATCAAACAGATCCTGTGCGCGCACTGCGCGCCGGCCGACCTTGTCTTCGTACGCCGGACCGATGCCGCGGCCGGTGGTGCCGATCTTCGACTCGCCCCGTCGCATCTCGCGGGCCCGGTCGAGAGCGACGTGATATTCGAGGATCAGCGGGCAGTTGCCGCTGATGGCCAGCCGCGACGCGACATCGACTCCTGCGGCCTGCAGTTCGTCGATCTCGGCCAGCAATGCGGTCGGCGACAGCACGACGCCATTTCCGATGTAGCACGCCGTTTTCGGACGCAGGATGCCCGACGGGATCAGCCGCAAAATGGTCTTCTTGCCACCGATCACCAGCGTATGCCCCGCGTTATGTCCGCCCTGGAAGCGAACCACGCCGTCAACGAACTCGGTCAGCCAGTCGACGATCTTGCCCTTGCCTTCGTCGCCCCACTGGGTGCCGACGACGACCACGTTCTGTGCCATCTTCAGGTCCTATTTCGCGTTGGTCGCGACCTCGCGGTCGATGACCTGCCATTTCGAATCGCGCTGGTGCAGTTCGCGGTCGAAGATGAAGTCCCCTGGGTCGACGTCGCCGGACTCGCCCGGCAGCCGCTGGACGACGATCTGACCGAGCGCGCGCAGTTCACGGATGACCGATCGCAGCGAGGTTTCGTCCCCTGCCGGGGCGAGAATGGCGTGCGGCGTATCGGTCGCCAGCAGGCCCACCAGATCGCGCAGGTAGACCGAGAAGCCGACCGCGGGCCGCGCACGGCCGAAAGCCTTGCCGATGTTGTCGTAGCGACCTCCGCGCAGTACGGCACTCGGCAGCTGCTCAGCGTGCGCTGCGAACGTCACGCCGGTCAGGTAACGGTAGCCATGCAGATCGGCGAGGTCGATCGACACCGCGTCGGCGCCGCAGCCTGCGGCGAGCGCCTGGAGTTCGTCGAGGGCAGCCTCAGTTGCCGGCTCGTGCGGCAGCGAACGACGCGCAAGCTCGATGATGTCGACGCCGCCACTCAGGCGTCCGAGTGAAACGAGGCTTTCGGCCACCGTTGCCGGCAGTCCTCGGACCGACTGCTGCAGCGCCGGCATGTCCTTGGTGCTGAGCGCCGCCAGCACGTCGTCCTCGGCGGTCCGCCGACAGGCGCGCCATGTCGAGCAGTCCGCGCACGACTCCGGTGTGCCCGAGATCGAGTTGCACGCGGGAGAGACCGGCCTGGCGCAGCGAGAGGACCGCCAGTTCGAGGATTTCGGCGTCGGCCGCAATGCCCGATGCGCCATAGAGCTCCGCACCCACCTGCAACGGCTCGCGCACGGCCAGTGGATGCTGAGGCCGCGCGTGCAGCACGCTGCCGGCGTAGCACAGCCTCGCAGTGCCCGGCCGGTTGAGGATGTGCGCGTCGATGCGGGCGACCTGCGGCGTCGCATCCGCGCGCAGCCCCAGCATGCGGCCGCTCGACTGGTCGACCAGCTTGAAGGTGCGCAGGTCGAGGTCGCTGCCGGTGCCGGTCAGCAGCGAATCGACGTACTCGATCAGCGGCGGAATCACCAGCTCGTAACCGTAGCTCGCATAGAGGTCGAGCAGAGTCCGCCGGAGCTGCTCGACGCGGCGCGCTTCGCGGGGAAGGACGTCCGAAATGTTTTCGGGGAGTAGCCAGCGCGGCATGGCAGCGACAGGGGCGAGAGCGTGGCGGCGCCGCGGCGGCGCCGCAGCTCAGTCGATCCGGGTCAGCTCAGTAACCAGAACAATAACGCGCCGCAGGCCACGGCGATCAGCCCGAAGAAACGGATCTGACCGTCGTTGAGCTCGGTCACGCGCTGGAACATCTGGCGCCATGTCGCAGGCGCGAGCAGCGGAAGCAGACCTTCGAGGACCAGCATCAGTCCGAACGCCAGCGCGAGAACCTCCAGCATCAGCGACGCGGTGCCGATGGAGCGTCCGGCGACTTCATGTACTTGAAGAACTCCGACGAAGGGTCGACGACCATGATGTCGTTCCGATTGCGGAAACTGGCGCGATAGGCCTCGAGGCTGCGATAGAAGCGCGCGAACTCCGCGTTCTGCCCGAACGATTGCGCATAGAGCGCCGAGGCCTTTGCATCGCCGTCGCCGCGGATCTTCTGCGCGTCCCGGTAGGCGGCCGACAGCAGGACTTCCTTCTGACGGTCGGCGTCGGCGCGAATCTTCTCGCTTTCCGCCGCGCCGATCGAGCGCTGCTCGTTGGCGACGCGCTTGCGTTCGGCCTCCATCCGGCGGTAAACAGACTCGCTGATCTCCGGCACGAAATCGACGCGTTTCAGGCGCACGTCGACGATCTCGACGCCGAAGCCCTTGGTCCGCTCCTGCACCGACGCCCGGATCTCCTCCATCGCCTTGTCGCGCTCGCGCGAGGTGATCTCGTTGACGGTGCGCTTGTTGACCGACTGGTTGAGCGCGTCGCGCACCAGCGTGCCGATCCGGTCCTCGGCCGAGCGCTCGCCGGCGGGGAAACTCACGCGGAACAGGCGCGGATCGACGATCCGCCACTTGACGAACGAATCGACCAGCAGGTTCTTCTTCTCCGAGGTCTGCACACGGTCGGCGACCGGCGTGTCAAGCGTCAGGATCCGCCTGTCCTGGTATTCGACGTTCTGCAACAGCGGGACGCGGAAATACAGTCCGGGTTCAGTCACGACCCGCGTGATCTGGCCCAGCTGGTAGACGATCGCCGACTGGCGCTGGTCGACGATGAAGGTGCTCGCACGGACGATGAAGGCCGTGATCACGAGTCCGACAACGGTGGCAAGGATGCGGTTCATCGCTGCATCTCAGCGCGCTTCGCGATCGCGACTGCGCAGCGAATCGCGGGTCCGCGCGTCGTTCGCCGTCGGCGCTGCGTCGGGAGCTGGAGTCGCCGGCGGCGGCGTGCGCTGTGCCATCGCATCCTGCGTGACCTGCTGCATCAGTTTGTCGAACGGCAGGTAGAGCAGCTGGTTGTTGTTGCGCGAATCGACCAGCACCTTGGTCGTGTTCGTGAATATCTGCTGCATCGTGTCCACATACATGCGGTCGCGCGTGACTGCGGGTGCCTTCTGATACTCGGTCAGGATCTGCCGGAACCGCGATGCATCGCCCTCTGCGGTCTGCACGATGCGCGTGCGGTAGCCCTCGGCCTCCTGCATCAGGCGCGAAGCGGCGCCGCGCGCCTTGGGCACCACATCATTGGCGTAGGCTTGGCCCTCGTTGATCTGCCGCTCGCGATCCTGACCCGCCTTGACAGCATCGTCGAACGCGGCCTGCACCTGTTCGGGCGGCTGGACGTTCTGGATCGCGACCGCCGAAACAAGGATCCCGGTGCCATAGCGGTCAAGCATTTCCTGCATGCGCTTGCGCACCTCGTCGGCGATCTGCTGGCGCGACTCGTAGAGCACGGAGTCCATCGTCTTGCGTCCCACGACCTCGCGCATCGCGGATTCCGCAGCCTGGATGACGGACGACGTCGGATTGCGGCTGTTGAAAAGGTAGTCGCGAGCGCCCTCGTCCTTGATGCGGTACTGGACCTCGAACTGGATGTCGACGATGTTCTCGTCGTCCGACAGCATCAGCGCTTCCTTGAGCCGTTCCGGTCGACCGCGCGTGCCGACCTCGACTTTGCGCAGCGAAAGGATGTCGACCAGCTCGCTCGACTGCACCGGCCACGGCAGGCGCCACCGGAACCCCGGTCGAGTCGTTTCGGTGTACTTGCCGAAGGTGGTGACCACCCCGACCTGCCCCTCCGGCACGATGTAGAAACCGCTTGCGATCCAGATCAGCGTGAGAACCGCGACCACGGCGGCCAGCCCGATGCCCGTTCCGCGCGGGCTGGCCCCCAGATTGCCGAAGCCGCCACCACCGCGCGGCGAGTTCGTCTTCTTGCCGAACAGGCCATTGAGGCGTCTGTTGAAGTCGCGCCAGAGTTCCTCGAGATCGGGCGGCCCATCGCCGTTCGGGCGTTGCGGACGGCGCGGTTCCTCGCGTTCGCCGTCATTACTCGAGCCACCCGAACCGCTACCGCGGCCCCATTGGGGGTCGTTGAGCGACATGCGTTTCCTAGGAAAGAGTGGGTCTCAGCATAACGATCGTCGGCGCGTCATCGCGGCTAGGCCGCAGCGGCACCGGACCAGGCAGGGAGTGGTTCAGAGTGGCTGGGCCCGCGCATCTGCCGTGCAATTTCGACGATCGCATCGCGCAGCAGATCAAGGCCCAGGCCGGTCTTCGCGCTGACCGAAACGGAAATGATCCTACCACAGGGGTCGCGTTCGACCGCGGGGCCGCGCTCCGCGGCGTCGATCTTGTTGTACACGATCAGGCGGGGCACTTCAGCCGCGCCGATTTCCTCGAGGACTCGATCGACCTCGGCCATCTGCTCGTCGCGCGCCGGCGATGAGCTATCGACGACGTGCAGCAGCAGTTCGGCCTCGGCCGTCTCGTCCAGCGTCGACTTGAAGGCCTCGACCAGCTGGTGCGGGAGCCCGCGGATGAAGCCGACCGTGTCCGAGACGACCGCGGAGCTGCCTGACTCCAGGTGCATCTTCCGGGCGGTCGTGTCAAGTGTGGCAAACAGCTGATCGGCGGCATACGCGCCGGCGCGTGTGAGCGCATTGAACAGTGTCGACTTGCCTGCATTGGTGTAGCCGACCAGCGATACTGAAAGGACTTCCTGGCGGGTCCGGGCCCGACGGCGCGTGCGGCGCTGGCGTTCGAGCAGCTTCAGTCGCTCACGCAGCTGCTTGACGCGTACGCCGATCATGCGACGGTCAAGCTCGACCTGCTTTTCGCCGGGACCACCGGTCTTGCCGAGACCGCCACGCTGGCGTTCCAGGTGCGACCAGCCTCTTACCAGCCGCGTGGCCAGGTGTTGCAATTGGGCGAGTTCGACCTGCAGCTTGCCTTCGCGGCTGCGCGCCCGCTGCGAAAAGATATCGAGGATCAGCGCCGTCCGGTCCAGCACCCATAGCCCGAGCGTGCGCTCGAGATTGCGCTGCTGCGCCGGCGAGAGCGCAACGTCGAATACGATCAGCCCGGCGTCGGACGACGCGGCAAGCGCCCTGATTTCATCCACCTTGCCGGAGCCCACGTAGTGAGCCGGGTCGGGCCGATCGCGCCGGACTTCGAGATGCCCAACGGGTTCGACGCCCGCGGAAACCACCAGCTGCGACAGCTCGGAAAGCGCATCGGCGTCCGGCCGACGACCCGCCCCGACCGTGACCAGCAGCGCGCGTTCCGCTCGACCAGCCGGTGGGCTTTCGACCTGGAAGACGGTCAGGACTCGGACTCCGCAGTCAGGTTGACGGGTCTAGCCGGCACCACGGTCGAAATGGCGTGCTTGTAGACCATCTGCGTCACGGTGTTCCGTAGCAGTACGACGTATTGGTCGAACGACTCGATCTGTCCCTGCAGCTTGATGCCATTGACTAGGTAGATGGAGACCGGAATATGTTCCTTGCGCAGCGCATTAAGAAACGGGTCTTGTAGAAGTTGCCCTTTGGTGCTCATGTTGTTTGCTCCAGCGTTTCGACGCCGCTTGTTGTCGCCGGTCCGGAAGGTGAACCGCAGGTCACGCCGATCCAGATGGAGACGCAACCCCGCAATTCAATGTAAAGCAAAAGACCCTAAAGCAAAAGTCGCGCCTCGACAGTAGCGGCTGTCATGTGACGTACGGATTGCGACCGGCACGGAACTCGACACGCAGAGGGGTGCCGGTCAATTCGAACTCGGAACGGAAATACCCCTCAAGGTAGCGCCGGTACGTTTCCGAGACGTGCTTGAGCGAGTTGCCGTGAATCACGATGATCGGCGGATTGGTGCCGCCCTGGTGCGCATATCGCATCTTGGGACGCTGCTGTCCGGCCCGCGGGGGCATCTGGCGGGCGACAGCGGCCTGCAGGGCACGGGTGAGCCTTGGCGTCGGAAGCCGTGCGAACGCGGCAGCGTGCGCTTCCGTCACAGAGCGCATGACGGCGGACAGCCCGGTGCGCTTGAGTGCTGAAATCGTGTGCACGCGCGCCCAGCGGAGGAAGTGCAGCTTGCGCTCGATCTCGCGCCTGATGCGCTCGCGCTGGTAATCGTCGAGCCCGTCCCACTTGTTGACGGCGACCACCAGCGCACGCCCGCTTTCCAGCACGTAGCCGGCAATGTGGGCGTCCTGATCGGAGATTTCGGACGAGGCGTCCAGCAGCAGGATCACGACATTCGAGTCGGCGATCGCCTGCAAGGTCTTCACGACCGAGAACTTCTCGACGGTTTCGAACACCTTGCCGCGGCGTCGCAATCCGGCGGTATCGATCAGCGTGAATGGGCGTCCGTCGTACTCGAACTCGACCGCGATCGCATCGCGGGTCGTCCCCGGCTGGTCGAATGCGATCAACCGCTCCTCGCCCAGCAGCGCGTTGATCAGCGTCGACTTGCCGACGTTCGGACGGCCGACGACCGCCACCCGCACGCGCCGCTCCGATTCGGCCGCCACATCCCCGTCACTCGCATCGGCAGCCGCGGCGAACGGCTCCAGCGTCCGATCCATCAGGTCACGTACGCCCTCGCCGTGGGCGGCGGAAATCGGCAGCGGCTCGCCCAGGCCCAACTCGTGAAATTCCGCCAGCGCTTCCGGCGGCAGCCCTTCGGCCTTGTTCACCGCCAGGTGAACCGCACGACCGGTCACCCGCAGCCGCTCGGCGATTCGGCGGTCCTGTCCGGTCACGCCTTCGCGGGCATCGAGCACGAAAACGACGGCGTCGCTTTCTGCGATCGCCTGCTCCGCTTGTGCGGCCATCTCGCGTGCAATGCCTTCGGCGTTTTGCGGCTCGAACCCGCCGGTGTCGATCACGATGTAACCACATGGTCCGAGGCGACCGTCACCGTAATGGCGATCGCGGGTCAGGCCCGGGAAATCGGCGACCAGTGCGGCGCGCGAACGGGTCAGACGGTTGAACAGCGTCGACTTGCCGACATTCGGACGCCCGACCAGCGCGACAACGGGTTTCACGGCGCCGCCCGTCGGACTGCTACTCGACGGTCACCAGCGCGATCGTGCCGTCCTGCGTCTGCACGATTGCACCGCCGCCGAATGCGCGCGGCGTCGCGGTGATCTCGGCCCCCAGATTCACCCGTGCCAGGAAAGCCCCATCGTCGGGCGACAGAAAGTGGAGGTAGCCCGCGTAGTCGCCGACGAGCACCGCCCGGCGCAGAGCAAGCGGTGCCGTCAGCTCGCGATTGAGCAGCTTTTCCTGCCGCCACGCGTTGGCCCCGGTGGACATCGAGAACGCCACCACATTCGACTTGGCGTCGACGGCAAACAGCCGCCGCGCATCGCCGCCCACCCCGTTGCCGGCCGACAGTTCGCGCGCCCAGCGAAGGTTGCCGTTGCCTACTTCGAAGCACGCCACGCGCCCCTGGAAAGCTGCCGCACAGACATCGGAGCTGATCACGAGCGGGGCCCCGAGCACATCCGAAAGTCGCTCGACCTCGGTCGCGCCGTGCGGTTCGGCCACAGGAACGTCCCAGCGCACGGTTCCGTTCGCGCTGGCCAGCATGACGAGGCGGCCGCTCGGAT
Source organism: uncultured beta proteobacterium (assembly GCA_963703945.1). GTDB lineage: Bacteria > Pseudomonadota > Gammaproteobacteria > Burkholderiales > Burkholderiaceae_F > JALORV01. The sequence goes on from CAVPGM010000009.1 coordinate 91,338, forward strand.
AGCCGGCCGCGACCAGATCGCCGGCGAACGACATCTGGGTCGCCGCCTTCAGGGTCAGCGGTGGCGTGGTGCGCTGGTAGGTCCAGCGCCGGCGTCCATTCGTTGAGTCGAACGCAGTAATCCGGTGATCGGAAGCGCGAACCACCACCAGGCCCCGGCCAACCAGCGGCGGCGACTGCAGCGCGCCCGTGAGCTGTGCGCGCCACAGTTCCTTGCCGTCGGCCCCCAGCGCAATGACTTCGCCGCGCGGCGTGCCGACCGCGACGACAAAGCCGTCACTGCCGACCCCGCCCGAAAGCGACGTGTTGGTGTCCACCCGCCAGACTGTTTCGCCGTCCGCGCCGAGCCGGACCACGGTGCCGCCGGCACTGGCTGCAAAGATCGCGTTCTCGAGCACCGCGGGCTGCAGGAATGCGCCGCGTGATGAGCCAACACCGGTGCGCCAGGCTACCCGGGGTGTCAGCGTGGGAGTGAACTCGGTGAGCGACGCCGGCTCGCTCGACTTGCTTTTCGACCCGCCCATCCATGAAGGCAGCCACGAACAGCCGGCGAGCGCCACGACGCCGAGCGCGAGCATCAGGTTGCGCAGCGCCCGCGCGCGGGCTACGCGAAGGCATCCTGGCCTTACGACCGTCATGAGACCGCGGCCGCAGGCAGCGCATCGAGCTTGAGCTGGATGATGGCGCGCAGCGGATGCCCAGCATCCGCCTTGTCGAGTGCATCCTTGTACGCGGCGCGCGCCTGCTCGGTCTTGTTCTGAGCAGCCAGCACATCGCCACGGCGATCCAGCACGGCTGGCTGGTAGGCGGCAGGGGCTTCGAAATTCAGCGCCTGCAACGCCTGCTCGTACTTCTTGTCGTCGAGCAGGACACCCGCGAGCCGCACCCGCGCAATCATCACGAGTTCGTCGTGCCCGGACTTGTCGATGACCCATTGCAGCTGTTCGGCGGCCTTCGCCCGATCGCCGACATCGGCATTGATCTTCGCTGCCTGCAGCGCGGCCATCACGGCGTAAGCCGTGCGGCCGTAGTGTTCGATGATCGCCGTGGTCAGCGTCTGCACCTTGGCCACATCTCGCGCCTGCACGGCTTGCTCCAGCTGGCCATAGACGCCGGCCGCACTCTTGGCCTGCTCGCGCTCGTACCAGCGCCAGCCGTTGTGCGCGGCGAAGCCCAGCAGCACGACGGTCACCGCAGTCAGCGCGAAGTTGCCGTATTTTTGCCACCAGGCCCTCAACTCGGCGAGCTGTTCCTGTTCCTGAAGGTCGTACGCCATCGTCTTCCTATCCGCTGTCGTTGCTATCCATTTTCGTTGCGCGTCATTGAGTCCACCAGCACGTCGGCGATCTGATCGAGCGGCACGATACGCTGCTCGGCGAACCCGCCTTTCACCGATGACGGACGCAGCGCCTTGATGGCGGCGGCGCCTGCACCGGCCTCGGCCTCGCCGACGATGACTGCGAACTCGGCTCCACTGGCATCGGCCTTCTTCATCTGGGATTTCAGGCTGCCGTCACCCGCATGGCAGATGGCGTCGAGGCCTGAGTCGCGGATCGCCTCGGCCAGAAGAAACGCTCGATCCGCAGTCGCGCCGCCCTGGTGCAGCACGTAGACGTCGGCGCTGGCAACGGGATCGACCCGATCGGCGTGGCGCAGCAGTTCGATGACGCGTTCCACTCCGATCGCGTATCCGCACGCCGGCGTCGGTCGGCCTCCCATGCGCTCCGTGAGCGGGTCATAGCGCCCGCCGCCGCAGATGGTCCCCTGCGCGCCGAGCGCATCGGTGATCCACTCGAAGACCGTCAGGTTGTAGTAGTCGAGCCCGCGCACGAGCCGCGGATTGCAGGTGAAACCGAGGCCTGCCAGGGTGAGCAACCGCTGCAAGCCCTCGAAGTGTGCACGCGAGGCCTCGCCCAGGTAATCCGTGATGCGCGGCGCCGCGGCGACCACGTCGACCATGGCCGGATTCTTGGTGTCGAGGATGCGCAAGGGATTGCTGCGCAGGCGGCGCCTGGCGTCTGCGTCGAGCGCGACCGCGTGCCGCTCGAAGTGCGCGATCAGGTCGGCCCGATGCCGCTCACGTTCGTCGGCCTCCCCGAGGCAGTTGATCTCCAGTCGCACGCCCTCGAGTCCCAGCACCTTCCACAGGCGCGCGAGCATCACGATGTGTTCGGCGTCGATGTCCGGTCCGGCGAACCCGAGCGCTTCGACGTTGACCTGATGGAACTGGCGATAGCGGCCGCGCTGCGGCCGTTCGTGACGGAACACCGGGCCCATCGACCAGACGCGCTTCGGACCGTCGTAGACGAGGTTGTGCTCGATCGCGGCTCTTACGGTTCCCGCGGTGAACTCCGGCCGCAGAGTCAGCTGCTCGCCGTTGAGCCGATCCTCGAACGAGTACATCTCCCTTTCGACAATGTCGGTGACTTCACCGATGCCGCGGACGAACAGCTCGGTGTGCTCGAGCATTGGCGTGCGGATCTGCTGATAGCCATAGCTGCGCACCCAGTCGGCGACGCGCGCCTCAAACCACTCCCACACGAAGGATTCGCCGGGCAACAGGTCGTTCATGCCGCGCACGCCGGCAAGCTTGCGAGTGGCCATGGTGATCAGGGATGAGTGGTCGCGTGCCCGTACTTGCGCTGCACGTAGTCTTCGACTATCGCCTGGAATTCTTCGGCGATGCGCTCGCCCTTGAGCGTGACACTGCGCGCGCCATCGACGAAGACCGGCGCCACCGGCTGCTCGCCGGTACCCGGCAGGCTGATGCCGATGTTCGCATGCTTGCTTTCGCCGGGACCGTTGACCACGCAGCCCATGACCGCCACGTTCATCGTCTCGACGCCCGGATAAAGCGTCCGCCACGACGGCATCTGCTCGCGCAGATACCCCTGGATCTTCTCGGCGAGTTCCTGGAACGTCGTGCTGGTCGTGCGCCCGCATCCGGGACAGGCAATCACCATCGGCGTGAAAGCGCGCAGTCCGAGCGTCTGCAGGATCTGTTGCGCCACTTCGACTTCACGAGTCCGCGCTTCGCCCGGCGCCGGAGTCAGCGAAACCCGGATCGTGTCGCCGATCCCTTCCTGCAGCAGGACGGCGAGCGCCGCTGTTGAAGCAACGATGCCCTTGCTGCCCATCCCTGCCTCGGTCAGTCCGAGATGCAGCGGATAGTCGCAGCGCTGCGAGAGTGACCGATAGACGGCGATCAGGTCCTGCACGCCGCTGACTTTGGCCGACAGGCAGATGCGGTTGCCGGGCAGACCGAGTTCCTCGGCGCGTCGCGCACTGTCGATCGCCGAACGCACCAGTGCCTCGCGCAGCACAACGTTGGCCGTCCACGGCTCGGGGCGCGCAGCATTCGTGTCCATCATGCGGGCCAGCAGTTCCTGGTCGAGCGAACCCCAGTTGACGCCGATGCGAACCGGCTTTTCGTAGCGGCACGCCACCTCGATCATCTGCGCGAAGTTGTCCTCGCCCCGCGCACCCCTGCCGACATTGCCTGGGTTGATTCGGTATTTCGAGAGCGCCGCGGCGCAGCCCTCATGCTGGGTCAGCAGCTTGTGGCCGTTGTAGTGAAAGTCTCCGATCAGGGGTACATCGAACCCCATCCTGTCGAGCTGCTCCCTTATCGCCGCGACCTCGGCAGCGGCTTCCGGCGAATTCACGGTGATGCGCACAGCCTCCGAGCCAGCCTGCGCGAGTTCCCTGACCTGGATCGCCGTGGCAATCGCATCGGCCGTGTCGGTGTTGGTCATCGACTGAACCATCACCGGTGCGCTGCCTCCGAGCCGGACCGACCGGCCGCCCCAGCGCAGCTCAACCTGCCGGGTCGCACGACGCGGCGCGCCCTGCGCCGGCATCGGCAGGCACTCGAAGGCTTCGACCGGCTGGTTCATGTCTCAGTTAATCGTGAAGCGCGCCACGTTCTGACGCGTGTACTGCGCGAGGTCGTAGGGTTCGCCGCGCACCTCGACCGCCACCTTGGCCGCATCGCCGAGAACTACATAGAACGGCGGCGTTCCCTCGATAACGTGCTCGGCGCCCGGTCCCGCGTGCTGCGCAAGCAGCACCTTGCCTTCGGTGTCCTTGACCTCCACCCATGACGGACCGGTGAATCGCAGTCTCAACAACGGCGCCGGCGGCACCGGCTCAGTCGTGACCGGCGGCTCGGGAGCCGCAGTGGTCGCTTCGGGGCGCGTGGCCGGCTCTTGCACAGGCGTCGGCGCGGCTGCGGGCGGCGCAGCCGCGGGGGTCGATTGCCGAGTCGGCGCCGAGGCAACCGGGGCACCCGACAAAGCCGATCGCGTGGCGTACCAACCGAGCGTACCCAGGACGATGAGCAGGACGACGGCACCGATGATGACGAGGCTGCGCGAGGCCTGCTCGCGCGCGGCCGCATGCACCGGCGAGTAGTCCAGCGGACGCGCCAAACCATCGATCACCGATGCAGCCGGACCGAGTTTGGTCCCGAGGTCGGCCAGCAGAGAAGCCGGATCCACACCGAGGATGCGCGCATAGCTGCGCACGAAGCCGCGTACGTAGGCAGCTTCCGGCAGCGCTTCCAGTGATTCCTGTTCCAGCGCTCGCACCTGTTTCGGATGCAGTCGCAGGCGCGCGGCCACGTCGGTGACCGTCAGGCCGGCGCGCTCACGCTCCCACTTCAACCGCGGGCCGTACGACGCCGGCGGCGAATCGGGCGCAGTGACGTCCCCACCCGCTTCGACGTTTTCGATCCCGTCACTCATCGAATGCACCGCGGGCCAACCGCGTCGTTTCCTTCGAGGTCGGGAACCGGTTGCGCAGCTCGCCGGCGAGCCGGGTCTCGTTGCGCAGGTCCCCCTGCGCCCGCGCGATCTTCAACCCGAGCCAGAGAGTTTCGGCCGAAGCCTCGGTCGACTTCGCGAGCAGGCCGTAATAGAAGGCCGCCCGATCGATCTGGTTGGTCGCCAGGTACAGGCGGGTCAGCTCGTACTGGGTGCTGGCACTCGAGGCATCCAGTTCGAACGAGCGGCGCAGGTAGGGCTCCGCGGCGGCGTAGTCCTTGATGCGCATCATGCAGTGCCCGGCATTGAAGTTCGCGCGCGCCGGAGTGGCATACAGCGGATCGCGCAGCGCGCGCTGGAAGTAGTCGAGCGACTGACGTTCCTTCCCGGTCTGGCAGAGGAACCAGCCATAGTTGTTGTTGAGGTCCGGATTTGCGGGCTCGATCTGCAGGGCGCGCTGGAAATTCGCCTCGGCATCGCCACGTTCGTTCAGTTCCAGGTAGATGAGTCCGAGCAGCCCATAGGCGTCCGCAAAGGTCGGATCGATCTGCACCGCGCGGCGCGCCTCTTCGAGCGCGATGCTCATCTGGCCGTTGCGGAAGTAGCCGGCTGCAAGATCGACCCTCGCGCGCGCCCGGCTGCGCATCGCTGCGGGCGACACCGTCGCACTGCTCGACTGCGTGGACACGACTTCGCCGCTCGCCTTGGTCACGGTGGTCGTGGTGCAGGCAGCCAGCAGGCACGGCGCCACGAGGCAACCGACTCGAAACCACCACTGTGCAGGCATGTCGGGCTCGGATGACTCTTCAATTCGTTCGCGCAGCGGCGATCGGTATCGCCCGCCCGCCGCTGCGGGGCGCGCGCGTAGTGCGATCCTGCACTTCACCGACAAGCTGGCCGCAGGCCGCGTCGATGTCGTCGCCGCGCGTGCGACGCACGGTGGTGACGATGCCGTCGTCGGCCAGTCGCTGGGCGAACGCGCGAATACGGCTGGCGGGCGAGCGCAACAAGCCCGCATCGGGAAACGGGTTGAATGGAATCAGGTTGAACTTGCACGGTACGTCGCGCACCAGTGCCGCCAGTTCTTCGGCCTGGGAGTCGGAATCATTGACCCCGTCCAGCATCACGTACTCGAAGGTGATGAAGTCGCGGGGCGCCACGCGCAGGTAGCGCCGGCAGGCGGCCATCAGCTCATTCAGCGGATACTTGCGGTTAAGCGGCACCAAGGTGTCGCGCAGCGAGTCGTTCGGTGCATGGAGCGAGACCGCGAGCGCCACCGGACACTCGGCAGCAAGCCGGTCGATCTGCGGCACCATCCCGGAGGTCGATACCGTCACGCGACGTCGCGACAGTCCATAGGCGTGATCGTCGAGCATCAGGCGCAGCGCCGGCAGCAGGGCATCGTAGTTCTGCAGCGGTTCGCCCATGCCCATCATCACCACGTTGCTGACCACTCGATCCCCGTCATTTCCGTCGGCGCGACTGCGACGCAGCGTGTGTTCGGCCCACCAGAGTTGACCGACGATCTCTGCGGTCGTCAGATTGCGGCTGAACCCCTGCCGCCCGGTCGAGCAGAACACGCAGTTCACCGCGCAGCCGGCCTGCGAAGAGACGCACAGCGTGCCACGGTCCTCTTCCGGAATGAACACCGTCTCGATCGCATTGCCGGCACCGACGTCGAGCAGCCATTTGCGCGTGCCATCGACCGAGACCGAATCGCGCAACACGGCCGGCGCAGCCACCTGCGACCGTTCCTCGAGCTTTGCCCGCAGCGAACGCGCCAGGTCCGTCATTGCGTCGAACCGGTCCGCACCGCGCTGGTGTATCCAGTGCGCGAGCTGGTGCGCCCGAAAAGGCTTTTCGCCAATCGACTCGACGTATTCGGTCAATGCCGCGACGTCGAACGCGAGGAGATTGGACTGCTGCATTGCTCTGCGCTCAGCGCGAGTAAACCGCCATCTGCGGGAAAAAGTAGCCGATCTCGACGCGGGCCGTCTCATCGGCGTCCGACCCGTGCACTGCATTGGCGTCGATGCTCTGTGCGAAGTCGGCCCGGATAGTGCCCGCCGCTGCCTTGCGCGGGTCGGTCGCTCCCATCAGTTCCCGGTTCTTGGCGATCGCGCCCTCGCCTTCCAGTACCTGGATCATGACCGGCCCGGAGATCATGAAATCCACCAGACCCTTGAAAAATGGACGCTCGCGGTGCACCGCATAGAACCCTTCGGCCTCGCTGCGCGACAGCCAAGTCATACGGGCCGCGGCGATCCTGAGTCCGTTGCTTTCGAAGCGCGAATAGATCTTCCCGATGACGTTCTTCGCGACAGCGTCGGGCTTGATGATCGACAGGGTTCGTTCCACCGCCATGACTTCAACCTTTTCTTCTCTGGGAAAGGAATCTCGGCGGTCTCGCGCGGGGTCGCAACACGGAACGCCAAAACGAAAACCTCGCCAAAACGAAAACCTCGACAAATTAAGTACTTGCAGCGCCGAAGTCAGCCGGAAATTTTAACACGCGAGGCGCTCGCCCACGGGCGTTCGATCGGTCCGGCGCAACCCTCTCACGCTGCGGGTTCCAGCACGGCGACTGATTCGACGTGCGAGGTCTGAGGAAACAGGTTGACGATGCCTGCTGCGCGCAGGGTCCAGCCGCCCTCGTGAACCAGCACCGCACAATCCCGGGCGAGTGTGGCCGGGTTACACGAGACGTAGACCATGCGACGCGGCGGACTGGCGGCCACCGCAAGCGAGCGGGCGATCGCGAGTGCCCCTTCGCGCGGAGGATCGACCAGCACCCTGCCGATGCCGCCGCAATCGTCCGCCAGGCGCTGCCAGTCGTCGGCGCTCCACTCGAAGAGGTTGCGGATCTCGAACGAAACGCGCGATGACAAGCCATTTCTTTCGGCAGCCGCACGCGCTCGTGCAACGAGCGGCTCGCTGCCTTCTATTCCGTGGACGCGGGCCGCGCGCGTGGCCAGCGGCAGGGTGAAATTCCCGAGACCGCAAAAGAAGTCGACGACGTTCTCGCTGGCCGCCGGTGCTAGCAACCGCAGCGCACGACTGACCAGCACCGCGTTGCCTTGATGATTGACTTGCGTGAAGTCGGTCGGACGGAACGGCAGCGAAACGCCGAACTCCGGCAGCAAGAGCTGTAGCTCCGATGGCTGCTCGCCGCTCAGAGGAACAGCACTCTCAGGCCCCGCGGCCTGCAGCCAGAATTCCACGTCTTCGCGCTGCGCAAACGACAGCAGTCGTTCGCGATCGTCCGCAGTCGGCTCGCGCAGCACGCGCAGCACGAGCACGATCTGAGAGCCGGCCGGTCCGTCGGCCACCGCGAGTTCGATCTGCGGCAGTCGGTCCCGCATCGACAGCGACTCGACGAGCTGTCGCAGCGGCACCAGCAGCCGGCTGACGCGCTCAGGCAGGATCTCGCACGAGTCCATGTCGGCGACATAGCTGCTAGCGCGCTCGTGGAATCCGACCAGGACGCCGCCTTTCTTTGCGATGTCGCGCACCGACAATCGCGCCCGGTAGCGATAGCGCCACGCGGGCCCCCCGATCGGGCGCAGTACGCGTTCCGGCCGGACTCGTCCGATGTGCCACAGGCTGTCCTCCAGGACCCGCTGCTTGATCGCGATCTGCGCGCGCGGCTCGATATGCTGCATCGAGCAGCCGCCGCATGCTCCCTGGTGCAGCCCGAAGTGCGGACAGCGCGGGATGGTACGGAGCACGGAGGGACGGGCAATGCGAACGACCCGGCCCGATTCGTAGCTCGCCTTGTTGCGACGGCGCTCGTAGCTGACGGCTTCACCCGGCAGCGCGCCCTCGACGAATACGACCTTGCCTTCGCGGTGGCCGACGCCGCGCCCCTCCTGGTCGAGCGATTCGATCTCGACCTCGAACACCTCAGCGGGCTTCATTTCAGGAACGCACCCAGGCCGCGAGGTATTCCTGCCAATGCGGATGCGGCAATGTTGAAAGCGTCTCGTGCACCAGACGCTCCTCGGCTTGCAGCTGCAGTTCGTCGAGCACGCCGCGCAGGCGCTGGAATCGCGAGTAGAGCAGGTACGTGTTGACGACGTCGGTCTCGCAGTAGGCGCGGATCTGCTCGATGCCTCCGGCCTGGAAGACGTCCCACACGCGGCTGCCGTCCATGCCGAGTTTGCCCGCGTACCCGCATAGTCGCGCCATCTGGTCCATCGGCACACTGGCGCGCGGCTGATACAGAGCCAGCAGGTCCATCAGGTCGATGTGCCGGGTGTGATAGCGATTGAGGTAGTTGTTGTAGCGGAAGTCGCGATCGTCGTCGCCGAGCTCCCAGTAACGCGGCGCATGAACACGATGGATCAGGCTGCGGTAATGCAGCACCGGCAGGTCGAAACCTCCGCCGTTCCACGTGACGAGTTGCGGCGAGTGGCGATCGACGATGGCGAAGAACGACTGGATCAGCTTGCCTTCGTCGTCTTCCGGCACGCCGATCGAGCGCACACGGAAACCGCTGTCGTCGCGGAACGCGCACGAAATGGCGATCACCCGATGCAGATGCAGCGGAAGGAAGTCGCTGCCCGTCTTTTCGCGCCGTTCGTCGAACAGCAACTGCGCGACGGCGGCGTCCGACTGCGCGGCGAACTCCGGTCGCAGCCGCCGCGCTCCGGCGATGTCGGGGACCGTTTCGATATCGAAGACGAGGATCGGCGTCATGCCGCAGGCGCGGGCGGCGCTAGAGCACCGCGTCGCGGCCGACGTGCTCGACCGCCAGTGCCTGCCTCAGCCGCTTCAATGCCTCCAGCTGCATCTGCCGCACCCGTTCGCGCGTAATGCCGAGTTCGTCCGCCAGCTCGTCCAGTGTCGCCAGGCTCTCGCCGGCGATGGCGAAGCGACGTTCGATCACGCGGCGGTGGCGTTCGTCGAGTTGCGCGAGCCAGTGCTGCACACGACGCTCGAGTTCGTGCCGCAGGGCGGCTCGCTCGGGAACGTCGCTCGCCGAATCGGTCAGCAGATCGGCCAGCGACGATTCCGGATCGGCGTCCAGCGGTGCGTCCAGCGACGCCGGGAACGCGCCCAACTGCAGCACGTCGTGGATCTCGTCCGCGGGTCGGCCGGTGAAGTGTGCAATGTCTTCGACGCGCACCTCGAGACCGCTGTCGGCTGCCGCCTCCAGGTGCCTGCGAGCACTGGCAATGCGCCGCAGTTCGCGCAGGATGTGCACCGGCAGCCGTATCGTCCGCGCCTGGTTCATGACTGCACGCTCGACCGACTGGCGTATCCACCAGGTGGCGTAGGTTGAAAAGCGAAAGCCGCGCTCGGGATCGAACTTCTCGAGCGCGTGCATCAGCCCGATGTTGCCCTCTTCGATCAGGTCCAGCAGCGGCAGGCCGCGGTGGGAGTAACGCTTCGCGATCGAAACGACCAACCGAAGGTTTCGCTCGATCATCTGCTGGCGGGCTGCAAAGTCTCCCGCGCGCGCCCGCCGCGCCGTCGCGCGCTCCTCTTCGGCACCCATCAGCGGGTGAGCACCGATCTCGGCAAGGTACCGCTGGACGTTGTCGGGCTCGTATTCGTCGGCGTCCCGCTCCGCATCCCGACGACGCAAACTCAATGTCGGCCACCGCAGTCGCCGGCATCGACCTCCGGCGCGTCATCGTTCCCATCGTCGTCGGACCGCTCCAGCTTCGCAAGGTCGGGTAGTGGTAGCTCGGTCAGTTTTCCCATGGCATCAACGCGCAGGCAGGTACTTGAGAGGGTCGACCGGCTTGCCCTGGCGGCGCACCTCGAAGTGGAGCTTGGTGCGATCGGCGTCGGTCCGCCCGAACTCGGCGATGCGCTGGCCGCGCTTGACTGGCTGGCCCTGCTTGACCAGGATCTGGCGGTTGTGGGCATAGGCTGAAATGAATTCTTCGCTGTGCTTCACGATGACGAGGTTGCCGTAGCCCCGCAGTGCGCTGCCGACATAGACCACCTCGCCGTCGGCCGCTGCTGCGACCGGATCTCCGTCGTTGCCGGCGATGTCGATGCCCTTGTTGCGCCCCTCGTCGAAGGTGTCGATGACCTTGCCCGGCGCCGGCCATTGCCATTGCACCGCGTTGGCGGGAGGTGCGGCGTCGGGCTTCGTGGGCGCGGCCGGCGGAGTGGGCGGTAATGCAGAGGGCGCAGCAGGTGCCGGGGCTGCCTCTGAACCCGGACCGGTCAGCGGTCTGACTTCGGGTGAGCCCGCCGGTGCGACCGGCGTCACCGTGGCCGCCTGCACGGGCGGCACGACTCGCAGCGTCTGGCCGATCGTCAGCACGGCCATGTCGTTGATGTTGTTCCAGCCCGCCAGGTCGCGTACATCGACACCGAAAGCCAGGGCGATGCTGTAGAGCGTGTCGCCACGCTGCACGGTGTATGCACCGTCTTTCGCCACGCGCGCGGGCGACGTGCCCGGCTGCGTGGACGGCGCGACCGGTGCGGCCGGGCGGGTCGACTGCGTTCCGGTCCGGTCGACCACCGGCGCGGGCCGCTGGCTGCTGCACGCTGCCAATGCCGCCACCGTGGCAACCAGGACACACACTCGGACCGACCGCACCATCCTGCTCCTCCTAGGCCACTCCACCGCGCAAGGGAACGAAACGCACCGCCTCTTTCCCGCTGCGTACCAGTCGTCCCTGTTCGTCCTTCTGCGCAACGATCAGCCGCTGCTCGTCGTTGCCCAGCGGCGCCACGATGCGACCGCCGGTCCGGAGCTGTTCGACCCAGGCGGACGGTATCTCATCGGAGGCCGCGGCGGCGACGATGACGTCGAAGGGCGCGGCCTCGGGAACGCCGCGCGACCCGTCACCGAACACGAGTCTGAGGTTGGGCAATCGCATCGCGCGCAGATTCGCGCGGGCGAGTTCGTGCAGCACGCGCAGTCGCTCGATGCTGACGACATCGCCGAACAGCAGCGCGAGTACCGCGGCGGCATATCCGCAACCGGTGCCAACCTCGAGCAGACGCGCGCTGCGGGCGTCGCCAACACCTTCCAGCGCCAGCTCTGCCGTGCGCGCCACGATGTAGGGCTGCGAGATCGTCTGTCCCTGACCAATCGGCAGCGCTGTGTCCTCGTACGCACGACTGGCCAGCGCTTCGTCGACGAACAGATGCCGCGGCACCGCGCGCAGCGCGTCGAGCACTCGGCTGTCGCGCACCCCGAGCTCGCGCACCCGGTCGACCATGCGGTCGCGTACGCGTGCAGAAGCGAGTCCCGCGTGCATCGCGCTCGTGTCGACCGTCGACGATCCGGGCTTCGTCATCTCAGTGTGCACCGAGCCAGTGTGCAACGCCGTTCAGCTGATCAGCATGCGTCAGATCGATCTGCAGGGGCGTGACCGAAACATATCCCTCGAGCGGTCGCATGAAAATCAGTCCCGGGACCGCCTTCCTTGGCGCTGCCCGCCGGGCCGATCCAGTAGATCGGCTCTCCGCGCGGGTTGGTCGAGCGCACGACCGGCTCGGATGGATGGCGCTTGCCCAGTCGGGTCGCGACAAAACCCTTGATCTCGATCGACCGGACGGTTGGGAATGTTGACGTTCAGCAGAAAGGGGCCGGGCAGCGGATGCTCGATATGACGCTGCACGACGCGGGAAGCCATCACCGCAGCCGCGTCGAGGTGTGTGTAGCCCTTGTCGACGAGCGAGAATGCCATCGCCGGAATGCCGAACAGATAGCCTTCCATGGCGGCCGCGACGGTGCCTGAATAGACGGTGTCGTCTCCCATGTTCTGCCCGTTGTTGATTCCGGACACGATCAGGTCTGGGCGTTCGGCGAGCAGCCCCGTCAGCGCAATGTGCACGCAGTCGCTCGGCGTGCCATTGATGTAGATGAAGCCGTTGTCAGCGGTCGCCACCGTCAGCGGACGCGACAGCGTCAGCGAATTGCTTGCCCCGCTGCTGTTCTGCTCGGGAGCGACCACCGTGACTTCCCCAAAAGGGCGCATGGCCCGCGCCAGCGCGGCCAGTCCCGGGGCGAAGTAGCCGTCGTCGTTGGAAACCAGGATGCGCATAAGAACTTATCTCAGAATCCCCGATGGATCGCGTTGCCAAGAGAAGCGGGCGGATGCAAGGCGGCTGGCGAAGGACAGTAGCTGGGCCTACGGCCGAGCCGGCCAACGCCGCAGACGCCCGCCACCGCAGCGGCAAAGCCGCTGCGTCGTCGGAACCATCGCAAGATGCGCACGCGCGCAGCGCGTGCTCAGCTTGGCAACCCCGTGGGGCGGGGTCGCATTGGGCGCACGGCGTTGTTGCGGCTCGGTTCCTTGCATCAGCAATGGTCCCCTCGCCGCGCCTAGCCCTGCACCCAATGCGGCCCCGCCGCGACCACCGGGGATCCTGAGATAAGTTCTGAATAGCCGGTCGCGTTGACGCGCCGGCTACCTTGGCTGGAATTGGTCGGGGCGGCGGGATTCGAACTCGCGACCCCTTGCACCCCATGCAAGTGCGCTACCAGGCTGCGCTACGCCCCGAAGCGCTGCATTATATCCGCGCAACCCCGCATGCCGATCCGGAAGACTGTTCAGGTGCGAACGAGCAGTTTGCGGATGGCGGCCAGTTCGGAACGAAGTTCGCCCGGGTCGAGTGGTGCATCGGCGCCGTTCTTGCCGTCATGGCGCGCCGGGCGCTCGTTCTCCTCCAGGCGGTTGCGCGCACCGCTGATCGTGAAGCCCTGCTCGTACAGGAGTTCACGGATGCGGCGGATCAGGAGCACTTCATGATGCTGGTAGTAGCGCCGATTGCCGCGGCGCTTGACCGGCCGCAGCTGCGTGAACTCCTGCTCCCAGTAGCGCAGCACATGCGGCTTGACCCCGCAAAGTTCGCTGACCTCGCCGATCGTGAAGTAGCGCTTCGCCGGTATCGGCGGCAGCAGTTGCGACGTCTCGTGTCTTTGCATTGCGCTGATCGGTGATCCGGACGCTCGATTCGGGACGGGCCGAATCAGTGTGTGCCCGTTACACGGGCCACGGCCGCCTTCAGCTTCTGGCTCGCATGGAATGTCACGACACGCCGCGCCGTGATAGCGATTTCTTCACCGGTCTTCGGATTGCGACCCGGCCGGGTCGGCTTGTCACGCAGCTGAAAGTTCCCGAAGCCTGAAAGCTTGACGGACTCCCCGCGCTCAAGCGCCTGGCGAATCTCGTCAAAAAAGCCGTCGACCATGTCCTTGGCTTCTCGCTTGTTCAGCCCCAGGCGGTCGAAGAGAGCCTCGGCCAGTTCGGCCTTGGTTATGGTCTTGGTACCGCGGTCGCCGGCACGGCCGCTCGCTGCTGCGGAGGGCAGGTCAGGAAACTTGAAGCCCGTCGTCATGGGGGGATCGTCTCGCATCGCTCTCATTGGCGCAGGCGGGCGCCGAATCGCTGGGTCAGTTCTTCCACGACGGCACTCACCGCTGCATCGGCATCAGTATCGCTGAGAGGCCGCCCAGTATCTTGCAGAACTAATCGGAAGGCAAGGCTTTTTTCTTTATTTAACAATGTGTTAGCGCCTGCTTCTACGGCGATGTCCGGGCCCTTTCGCCGACGATACACGTCGAACAGGCGCACTTCGCGCAGTGCCGACAATCGGTCATCCGCACGCGACAGGTTGTCGATTGCGTCCAGCACGGCCGCGTACGGGAGGGCCTCGTCCACCACCACGGCGACGTCGCGTAGCACCGCCTGGAATTTCGGCACCGCGCAGGCGACGGGCACGGCACGCCGCAATAGCGGCTCGAGTTCCATTTCGAACAGAACCGCACTCTTCGGCAGTTCGTACTTCTGCCGCAGGCGCGGGTGCAGCTCACCGATGAATCCTGCCGACCGTCCGTCGATGTCGATGCTCGCGCTGCGCCCGGGATGCAACGCGGGATGCGTAGCACTGCGAAAGCGAGCCGAGCCCGGGGTCAGCAGGCGCTCTACGTCGCCGCGGACGTCGAAGAAGTCCACTTCCCGACTGGCGGATCGACCACTGCTCGTCATCCGCGGGTCCATACGCCAGCCCTGCGACACAGAGCGGCTGCGCAATGCCATGCACAGTCAGCGGGCCGTCGCTGACTGCGGCGTCGCGCCGAAAGGTACGGCCGATCTCGAACACTCGCACGCGGCTGGCCTTGCGGTTCAGGTTGTAGGCGAGTGCCGCAACGAGGCCGCCGAGCAGCGTGCTGCGCATCACCGACATCTGCGTCGCAATGGGGTTCACGACGGCGATCGGCTCCCCGGCCGCAGAGAAGTCCGCCTCCCACGTTCGGTCAACGAACGAGTAGTTGATCAGTTCCTGGTAGCCGAGCGCCGCGAGAAGTCCGCGGACTTCATGCTGCGATCGACGCGTCTCCGACCGGGCGCGCATGGTGGCCGACGCCAGCGGCGCGTGCGCGGGGATCCGCGCATAGCCGTACAGGCGAGCGACCTCTTCGATCAGGTCCTCTTCGGATTCCAGATCGAAGCGGTAGCTCGGCGGCGTCACGATAAAGGCGCGGTCCGAGCGCTGATGCGGCAGTCGCAGGCGCTGAAACACCCGCTCGATGTCATCGACTCCCACTTCGATACCCAGCACCTTGCGGCACCGTTCGATCCGCATCTCGATCGGTGTGCGTGAAGGCAGCCCGACGACGGTGTCGTCGACCGGGCCGGCCTGACCGCCGCAGACATCGATGATGAGACGCGTGATGTACTCGACGTGCTGTGCGGTAGTGGCGAAATCGACACCGCGCTCGAACCGGTGGGCCGCATCGGTCGAGAAGTTGTAGCGGCGCGAGCGACCGCGGATCGCATCCGGCCACCAGAACGCGGCTTCGATGTAGATGTTGCGCGTATCGAGGGAGACCGCTGTCGCCTGGCCGCCCATCACGCCCGCGAGCGCCTCGACACCGCGTTCGTCGGCGATCACGCCGACCTCGCCGTCCACCTCGACCACCTGGCCGTTGAGCAGTTCGACCGATTCCCCGGTGTGTCCCCAGCGCACGGTCAATCCGCCCCGCACCTTGTCGAGATCGAACACATGCGACGGCCGACCGAGTTCGAGCATCACGTAATTGGAAATGTCGACCAGCGCGGAGATCGGGCGCTGACCACTGCGCAGCAGGCGCTGCTGCATCCAGTGCGGCGTGGGCGCACGCGCATCGACGTTGCGGACGACGCGGCCGGAAAATCTGCCGCAAAGATCGGCTGCCTCGACCGACACCCGCAGGCGATCGGCAATCAGTGCAGAAACCGGTTCGATCGGGGGAACCGCGAGTGGTGCGCCAGTGATCGCCGAGACTTCGCGTGCGACTCCGATGACACTCAGACAATCGGCCCGATTCGGCGTGAGCTTGATCGACAGCACTCGGTCGTCGAGATCGAGTTCCGCGCGGACATCGCGACCGACCTGCGCATCCGCGGGCAACAGCAGGAGTCCGCCGTGATCGTCCGACAGGCCGAGTTCGCGCGCCGAGCAGAGCATGCCGTGCGACTCGACGCCACGCATCGTCGTCACTTTGATCTGCGCGTCGTCCGGAAGCACGGCGCCCGGCAACGCGCAAGGTACTTTGATGCCCTCTGCCACATTGGGCGCGCCGCATACGACGGTGCGCATGCTGCCGTCACCCGTGTCAACCTGGCAGACCGTGAGCCGGTCGGCGTTCGGGTGCCGGCGGACTTCGACCACCCGTCCGACCACGACTCCGGAGAACGGAGGAGCGACCGGGCGGCTCGTCTCGACCTCGAGCCCGGCCATCGTCAGCGCCTCGGACAGGGCCTCGCTGTCGATCGCCGGATCGGCATACTGCCGCAGCCAGAGTTCGGAGATGTCCATGGTCGATCAGTTGAACTGTCGGAGGAAACGCAGGTCGCCCTCGAAAAACACGCGCAGGTCATCGACGCCGTAGCGAAGCATCGCCAGCCGATCCAGTCCCGAACCGAATGCGAAGCCGATGTATCTCTCCGGGTCGAGCCCGAAGTTGGCCACCACCCGCGGGTGCACCTGGCCCGCACCGGAGATTTCGAGCCACTTGTCGCGGCCGGGCCCGCGGGTGAACATCATGTCGATCTCGGCCGACGGCTCGGTGAAAGGAAAGTACGACGGACGGAACCGTACCGCCAGGTCGTCAGTCTCGAAGAAGCAGCGCAGGAAATCCGTGTAGACGCCCTTGAGGTCGGCGAAGCTGACGTTCTCCCCGATCCAGAGTCCTTCGACCTGGTGGAACATCGGCGAATGAGTCGCGTCGCTGTCGACCCGGTACGTGCGGCCGAGCGCGATGACCTTGATCGGGGGAGTGTGCGTGCGCGCATACCGCACCTGCATCGGACTGGTATGCGTGCGCAGAACCAGCTGCTTGCCGCCGCTGTCGCACGCGTCGACGTAAAAAGTGTCCTGCATCGAGCGCGCAGGATGGTTTTCTGGACTGTTCAGTGCGGTGAAGTTGTACCAGTCGGTCTCGATTTCCGGTCCGTCGGCAACGTCGAAGCCAATCGACGCGAAGATCTCTTCGACCCGCACCCAGGTCCGCATCACCGGATGAATGCCGCCGCCGCTGCGCTGTCGACCCGGCAGCGTGACGTCGATTGCTTCCTGCGCGAGCTGCGCGTTGAGCTGGGCATCTGCCAACGCGGCCCGCCGCGACTCGAGCAGAGCCTCGATGGCCTCCTTGGCACGGTTGATCTGGGCACCCTGCTGGCGCTTCTCCTCTGCGGGGAGCTTGCCGAGTGCCTTCAGCCGCTCGGTGATCGCACCGGCCTTGCCGAGGAAGCGCGCCTTGGCATTCTCGAGTTCCGCCGGTTGCGCTGCAGCGTCAAAGGCCTGCCGTGCCTCATTGACCAGTTGTTCGAGTTCCATTTTCCGAGCAAGAAAAAGGGGCGTCGGTAAGACGGCCCCGTTTGCAAACTTGCCGGTCGCGGCGGACCCGCAACGCGCGATCAGACAGCGAGCGAAGCCTTGACTTTGTCGACGACTGCTGCAAAGCCCGGCTTGTCGAGCACCGCCATGTCGGCCAGAACCTTGCGGTCGATGCCGATCTCGGCCTTGCCCAGCCCGTTGATGAACGCGCTGTAGGTGAGCCCGTGCTCGCGGACCGCGGCGTTGATGCGCGCGATCCACAGTGATCGGAATACTCGCTTCTTGTTGCGTCGATCGCGATACGCGTACTGGCCCGCCTTCATCACCGCCTGCTTGGCGACGCGGAAGACGTTCTTGCGGCGACGCGTGAAACCCGCGGCCTGGGCGAGTACCTTCTTGTGCCGCGCGCGGGCGGTCACACCACGTTTGACTCGAGGCATGTCGGCTCTCCCTTACGCGTACGGCATCATGCGACGCACCGATTTGACGTCAGCCTCGGCGATCTGCACGGAGCCACGCAAATGGCGCTTCGCCTTGGTGGTCTTCTTGGTGAGGATGTGGCGCTTGAACGCCTGTCCTCGCTTGATCGAGCCGCTGGCGCGGACCTCGAAGCGCTTTGACGCGCTCTTTTTCGTCTTCATCTTCGGCATGGTGGCCGTTCCTTTCTTTATTTGATGGCTGCAGGCGCTCTCGCGAGACTTTTGAGCCTGGAACCACTTGTATGGCCGCTGTGCGGCCTTCGCTTCAAATCGCCGCCGCGAAGCGGCGACGTTCCGACTACTTCTTCTTCTTTGGCGACAGGATCATCACCATCTGTCGCCCTTCCAGCCGCGGCATCGACTCGACCTGTGCCAGGGTAGTCAGGTCGTCGCGTACCCGCTCCAGCAGCTTGTATCCGAATTCCTGGTGCGCCATTTCGCGTCCCCGGAACCGCAGCGTGATCTTTGCCTTGTCACCTTCCTCGAGGAAGCGCGTCAGATTGCGCAGCTTCGTCTGGTAGTCGTTGTCGTCCGTCTGCGGACGGAACTTCACTTCCTTGACCTGAACCTGCTTCTGCTTGAGCTTGGCCTCGTGGGCTTTCTTCTGCTCCTGGTACTTGAACTTGCCGTAGTCCATCAACCTGCAGACGGGCGGTTCGGCGGTGGGAGCAATTTCCACCAGATCGACTTGGGCTTCCTCGGCCATGCGAAATGCGTCGGCCAGTTTCACGACTCCGAGCGGCTCGCCTTCGATACCGACAAGGCGGACTTCGGGAGCACTGATTTCACCGTTGATCCGGTGCGCACGATCACGATCCTGAGCGATGGTTGGCTTCTCCTGGTTTCAGTCGTCAAGCCGCGCTGCCCGCGTTGCGGCGCTGTGCAATGTCGCCCTGCAGACGTTGCACGAAGGCCCCCAGTGGCATCACACCCAGGTCGACCCCGCCGCGGGCACGCACGGCCACCCGCAATTCTTCCAAGCCAGCGTTCTTCTCCTTGTCGCCGACTACCAGGACATAGGGGATTTTCTGCAGGCTAAGCTGGCGGATTTTATAGGTGATTTTTTCGTTGCGCAAATCACTTTCAACTCTAAAGCCTTGTTTTTTCAGCATTTGAACAACGTGGGCCGCGTAATCGGACTGTGCTTCAGAGATGTTCGCGACCGCGACCTGGACCGGCGCCAGCCATGGCGGCATGGCTCCGGCGTGGTTTTCGATCAGCATGCCGATGAAGCGCTCCAGTGACCCGACAATCGCCCGGTGCAGCATCACCGGCGTTTTGCGGCTGTTGTCCTCGGCGACGTACTCGGCGCCGAGCCGTCCCGGCATGAAAAAGTCGACCTGCATCGTTCCGCACTGCCACTCGCGTCCGATCGCATCTTTCAGCGTGTATTCGATCTTCGGGCCGTAGAACGCCCCATCGCCCGGGGAGATCGAAAATTCGACCCCTGAGCGCTTCAACGACTCCATCAGCGCGTGCTCGGCCTTGTCCCAGCTCTCGTCCGCGCCAATGCGCTGCGGCGGCCGTGTCGACACCTTGTAGAGGATGTGCTCGAACCCGAAATCGCGATAGACCTTCTGCAGCAGCGCCGTGTAGGCCACGCATTCGTCGAGGATCTGCTCTTCGTTGCAGAAGATGTGGCCGTCGTCCTGCGTGAAGCCGCGCACCCGCATCATCCCGTGCAGCGCTCCCGACGGCTCGTTGCGGTGGCAGGCGCCGAATTCGCCATAACGGAGCGGCAGCTCGCGGTAGCTATGCAAATTGGCGTTGAAGATCTGGATGTGTCCCGGGCAATTCATCGGTTTGAGTGCGTAGTACCGGTTCTCCGACTCCGTCGTGAACATGTTCTCGCGGTACTTTTCCCAGTGCCCGGACTTCTCCCACAGCGAGCGGTCGAGGATCTGCGGCGCCCTGACCTCCTGGTACCCGTTGTCGCGGTATACCTCCCGCATGTACTGCTCGACCGCCTGCCAGATCGCCCAGCCCTTCGGATGCCAGAAGATGAGCCCGGGTGCCTCCTCCTGGAAGTGGAACAGGTCGAGTTCGCGACCCAGCCTGCGATGGTCTCGACGCTCGGCTTCCTCGAGCATCTTCAGATAGGCGTCCTGGTCCTCCTTCTTCGCCCAGGCCGTTCCGTAGATGCGCTGGAGCTGCTCGTTGGCGCTGTTGCCGCGCCAGTACGCGCCGGCGACTTTCATCAGCTTGAATACCCTGAGCTTGCCCGTCGACGGCACATGCGGACCACGACACAGATCGATGAAATTGCCTTCGCGGTACAGCGATATGTCCTCGTTGGCTGGGATCGACGCGATGATCTCCGCCTTGTACTTTTCACCGATCGACTCAAAGAACTTGACGGCGTCGTCGCGCTTCCAGACCTCACGCACGACCGGCTCGTCCTTCCGGGCGAGCTCGGCCATCTTGTTCTCGATCGCCGCGAGATCCTCGGGCGTGAATCCGCGCGGAAACGAGAAGTCGTAATAGAAGCCGTTTTCGATGACCGGGCCGATCGTGACCTGCGCCTCGGGAAACAGCTCCTTGACTGCGTACGCGAGCAGATGCGCCGTCGAGTGGCGCAGGATCTCCAGACCCTCCGCATCGCGGTCGGTGATGATGGCGACATCGGCGTCGCGATCGATCCGATAGGACGTATCGACGAGCTTTCCATCCACCCGTGCCGCGAGCGCAGCCTTGGCCAGGCCGGGGCCGATTGCCGCCGCAGCGTCCGCCACGCGTGGTGGGGCGTCGAACGAGCGTTGCGAGCCATCCGGAAGTCGAATCGAGATCATCAGCATTGCTCCAAGCGAAAAAAAAGTGCGGTCGAGCCGCACTTTTCCTTTCGAAAGGCGTACTCGTCTCCGGGGATCAACCTTCCGTGCACCGAGTTCGAAGCATTTCTCCGCGGCCTTTCGTCTGCTGCTTTCGTCTAGAGGGCTGGTAGGCGCGATTGGACTCGAACCAACGACCCCCACCATGTCAAGGTGGTGCTCTAACCAGCTGAGCTACGCGCCTGTAAAGACTTGGCAGTATATCAGCGAGGCATCGCCCGCTTCCCGCTGGTGCGTTGACATTGCACTTCACGATCGAACAACATATCGGCGAGCGCCGGGGTGGCACGACAGTCGGTCGCATGCCGCCAGCAGGACGGGGATCGGCGCAGGCCACCAACACAGACGACGACCATGGCGACAACGGACGACACGGCCTCCGCCCGCGATGCGACCGGAGCGCGAACCGAGCCACGACTCGCAGTCGCGCTGGCGCGTTCGCCAGCCGACATCGAAGACGCGCAGCGCCTGCGCTACAAGGTGTTCGCCGAGGAAATGGGCGCCAAGATCGGCGACGCCGCCAGCGGCATCGAAGCGGACGAATTCGACCCGTACTGTGATCACCTGATCGTCCGCGATGTCGATACGCTGCGCGTGGTCGGAACGTACCGCATTCTTGCTCCGCACCGCGCGCGCGAACTTGGCCGGCATTATTCCGACACGGAGTTCGATCTCTCGCGCCTGCAGCTGATCGCTCCTTCCATGGTGGAGGTCGGTCGGTCCTGCGTGCACCGCGACTACCGGTCGGGCAGCACCATTTTGCTGCTCTGGGCAGGAATGGCGCACTACATGCGGGCGGGAGGATATTCGCACCTGATCGGCTGCGCGAGCGTCCCGCTGGCCGATGGCGGCCGCAGCGCCGCGCGGATCCGCTGCGAAGTCCAGAAGTACCTGACTGGCCCGGAGTATCGCGTCTTTCCGCGGCTGGCATTCCCATACGAGCGAATCGCACCGGCGACGACCGCGGAGCTGCCGCCCCTGCTGAAGGGCTACCTTCGCATCGGATCAAAGATCTGCGGCGAGCCGGCCTGGGATCCCGACTTCAACACCGCAGATTTCCTGGTCTGGCTCGCGCTGCCGAACCTGCACCCGCGCTATGCGCGGCACTTCGAGCTGCTGGCCGCGCAGGGCGAGCTGGCGGAACAGGCGGCGCAGACTGGACTGACGCGGCGAACGTCGCTCTTCAGCGCCGCCTGACGACGAACACGCCGGGCACCTCCCTCACCTGTGCCGACACGCGGGCGATTTCGCCGGCGTCGTGCACTTCGACGGTGAATCCCATCTTCGCCTCGCCTCGGTGGCTCTGTGTGCCGACGCCGATGACATTGAGCTTCTCGCGCGCGAACACTTCGGAGATGTCGCGCAGCAGGCCCTGCCGATCCTGGGCGATCACCAGCAGTTCAACCGGGTAGACCGAATCCGCCTGCCGCCCCCAGGCGACATCCACTACGCGCTCGGGCTGCCGTCGGATCAACGCTTGCAGGTTCGAGCATGCCGTCCGGTGGATCGACACGCCGCGACCGCGCGTGACGTAGCCTCCGATGTCGTCGGGTGGAGCCGGCCGGCAGCAGCGGGCAAGTTGCGTCAGCAGCGAGTCGACCCCGACCACCAGCACCTTACCCTTGGCCGCAGGCGCCTCGCGCGCCTTGCCGAACAACGGCGGCGGTTCGGGTTCCGGCTCCGTCGGCTGCGGCGCGAGCGCCTGCTCGATCGACCGCAGGCTGAATTCCTCCTTGGTCGCCGCTGCGCACAGTTCGTCGACGCGGTCGAAGCCGAGCCGCTTGGCGAGCTCCTCGAGCCTGACCGCGGTGCGGCCGAGGCGTTGCAACTCCCTCTCGACGATCTCGCGCCCCGCGACCACCGACTGTTCGAATTCAAGCGCGTTGAACCACTGCCGCACCTTCGCGCGCGATCGCGCGCTGTGCAGATATCCCAATTCGGGATTCAGCCAGTCGCGGCTTGGTCCACCGGTCTTAGCGGACACGATCTCGACCGTCTGGCCCGTGGCGAGCGGCGTGTTGAGCGGCACCATCGCGCCGTTGACGCGTGCACCGCGGCAGCGGTGGCCGAGTTCCGAATGGATGTGGTAGGCGAAGTCGATTGGCGTTCCGCCCGCCGGCAGCTCGACGACCCGCGCCTGGGGCGTCAGCACGTAGATCCGTTCCTCGCCCAATGGGCCGCCGGGTAGCGGGGCGTCGACTTCGGCGCGCCAGGCGAGCAGCTGACGCAACCACGCCACGCGCTCGTCGTCGTCGCCGCGGCCCTTGCCGCCCTCCTTGTAGCGCCAGTGCGCGGCCAGCCCCAGCTCGGCCTGGTCGTGCATGCGGCGGGTCCTGATCTGGATCTCGAGCGTGCGGCCGGCCTCATCGCCGACCACGGTGTGCAGCGACTGGTAGCCGTTCGGCTTGGGCCGGGCGATGTAATCGTCGAACTCGCTCTCCACCGGGGTCCACGCCGAGTGCACCAGCGACAGCACTTGGTAACACTGCGGGATCTCGTCGACGATCACGCGCAGCCCGCGTACGTCGTAAACCTGTTCGAACGCGAGGCCCTTCGCCTGCATCTTGGACCAGATGCTGTAGATGTGTTTCGGGCGTCCGCTGATCTCGGCCCGGATACCCGCGTCGGCGACCAGCGTCCTGAGCTTCGCAAGCGCCGCTCCGATGAACGTCTCGCGCTCGACCCGCTTTTCCTCCAGCATTCGCGCAACCGCCTTGTAGGTCTCAGGCTGCAGGAAGCGGAACGACAGGTCTTCGAGCTCCCACTTGACCTGCCACACACCGAGTCGATTGGCGAGCGGCGCATACAGGTCGAGCGTTTCGCGCGCGACTCAGTTCAGCCCCGGCGTTTCGGCTCAGCGCAAAGTAGCGCAGGGTCTGCAGCCGCGATGCGAGGCGCAGCAGCACCACCCGCAGGTCGTTCGCCATCGCGAGCAGCATCCTGCGCAGCGCCTCGGGCTGATCGCCGGCGTTGTCACGATTGCGTGACGCGTCGCGGGCACGGGTCAGTTCGGACAGCCGCATCAACTGGCGCAGGTCGGCGACCAGTTGCGCCACACCGGCGCCGAAGCGGCTGCGCAGCCATTCATCGGGATTGCGCAGCACGTCGTACACGCCGAACAGTTGCGCCGCGCTCACCAGGTCTGGATCCGGGCGCAGCGTCGCAACGATTGCAGCGGTTCCTTCGGCATGATCGATGAACGGCTCGCCCGTCCGCAGCGCCTTGCCGGCATACAGTGGCTCGACCAGCGCCCGCGTCGCGGCGGCATCGTGAACGCGGCCCGCATCGGCAGCCCCTGGCGCCGCTTCGATCGGTTCGTCTGGCATGCCGACGATTATCCCGCCTGATTGCCGGGAGGCGTTGCGGCACAATTCCTCGATGCTGAAAGCCCTGGTCGGACGATGGTTGCGAGGGAGCGCGGTCGAGATTCCCGATTCGCTGTGGGAGGCGACGCTGGCAATGCTGCCGTTCGTTGCGCGCCTGTCGATCGCGGAACGTGAGACGCTGCGGGCTCTGGCGAGCAGCCTGCTCGCAACCAAGCAGATGTCCGGCGCCGGCGGGCTCCAACTTACGGCAGCGATCCAGGTCAACGTCGCCGTGCAGGCCTGCCTGCCTGTGCTGAACCTTGGGCTCGAGTGGTATCGAGGGTGGAGCAGCATCATCGTGTACCCGGATGAATTCGTGGTGCCGCGCGCGGTCACTGACGACGCCGGCGTGATGCACGAGTACAGCGAGCCGCTGTCGGGCGAAGCGTGGCATGGCGGTCCGTTGCTGCTGTCGTGGGCAGATGCACAGCGCGCCACCACCGAGGGCGGGCTGCCCTATTCGGTGGTGATCCACGAGTTTGCACACAAGATCGATCTGCTCGATGGAGACGCCGATGGCATCCCGCCGTTCGCTGCGGCCTTGCATGCCGGTCTGCGCGCCGATCGCTGGGCGTCGATACTCGCCGAGACCTACCAGCGCTTTGTTGCCGAGCTCGAACTGATCGAAATGGAGCTGCCGGCAGAGATCGACCCCGACTCGGTCGAAGCCGACGCGCACTATGCGCGGCTGCCGCTGGACGCATACGCAGGCGACGACACGGCCGAGTTCTTTGCGGTGTCGTCCGAGACTTTTTTTGTCGATCCGAAGCGCCTGCAGATGGCGTTTCCGGACTGGTATCAGCAGCTCGCGGCCTTCTACCGGCAGGATCCGCTGCAATGAAGCAGTTGCTGATCGTCTACCACTCGATGACCGGCGCGGCGCGCCAGCTGGCGACGGCGGCCGCCGAAGGAGCCCGCGGCGAAGGTGGGGTGCGAACGACGCTGCTGCATGCCCCCGACGCGGATGCCTCTGCAGTGCTCGGTGCTGACGGGTATCTATTCGCGACGCCCGAGAACCTGGCGTCGATGGCAGGACTGATGAAGGATTTCTTCGACCGCATCTATTACGCCGTACTGGACCGAGTCAACGGGCGGCCGTATGCGGCGCTGATCGCCGCCGGCACCGACGGCACCGGCGCCGAGCGCCAGCTACAGCGGATTGCCACCGGATTGCGGCTGCGTGAAGTAGCACCGGCGCTGATCGTCGTCAACGGCGCCCAGACACCGGAGGCGATCCTGGCGGCCAAGCAGGTGCCAGACGCGGATCTCGCCCGGGCCCGCGAACTCGGCGCAGCACTCGCGGCCGGACTGGCAACCGGAATCTTCTAGGGTCGGTTGAGCAGGAAATTCCTGACCACCGCAATCTCGTTCGCTGGCATGAAGGTCGGCGCATGCCCGACTCCGGGAACTTCCACGACGGTCGGTCGAGGTCCGCGTCGAGACATCTCCGCTGCGGTCTCAGGCAACAGCAGGTCCGATTCCGCTCCGCGCACCAGCAACGTTCGCGCGGTGATGCGGTCGTACAGCTGCCAGGTGGCCGCCTCGCCGGCCGCGGCCGTCTCCGGCGTCGCCGCGCGGAACGGCACGGAAATCGATGGGTCGTAGCGATACACGTAACGGTCGCCGTCGAGCCGCAAAGCTGGCGTCACGAGTTCGCGCCACTCCTCGGGTGTCTTCAGGCCGAACGGTGCAGCGACCACCGACTGGTACTGCGCCGCCTCGTCAATGCTGGCGAACGAGATCGGCTGGCCAACGTAGGTGCCGATGCGCGCGAGCGCCACAGGACCCAGCGTCGGACCGACATCGTTGATCACCAGCTGCCGTATCGGCGATCCTGCCTGTCCGGCGAGCCCGATTCCGATCAGTCCGCCCATCGACGTGCCGACCCAGTCGACCTGGTCGACGTCCAGTCGCGCGATCAGCGTGACCATGTCGGCGACGTACTGTGGAATGGCGTAATACGCGGGGTTCTTCAGCCAGTCGCTTGCGCCTCGACCGACCACATCAGGACACACCACGCGATAGCGGTCGCGCATGGCGCGGGCCAGTCGATCGAAGTCGCGGCCGAGACGCGTCAGGCCGTGCACGCACAGCAGCGCCTCCGGATTGTCCTCGTCACCCCATTCGGCGTACGCCATCCGATGCAGCCCGACTGGACTGCAGCAGGTGACATGGCGGATTCGCGGCGCGTCTCCATGGTCTGCCCCGCGATTCGATGCGTCGTGTGCGTTCACGCTCTGCCCTCCCGCAAAAATTGTAATCGCCCGGTGGCATACTCCATCTCGCGTCTAGGAGAGACATCATGCTCAAGGGCAAGACAGCGCTGGTCACTGGATCAACCAGCGGAATCGGACTGGGAATCGCCAGCGCGCTGGCACGCGAAGGCGCCCACATCGTGGTCAACGGCTTCGGCGAGCCGGCGATGATCGCGGCAGCGGAAAAGCAGTTGCAGGCGTTCGGGGTCAAGACGCTTTACCACGGCGCCGACATGAGCAAGCCGGCGCAGATCGAAGATATGGTGCGTAAGGCGGAGGTGGCGTTCGGGAAGATCGACATCCTGGTCAACAACGCCGGTATCCAGCACGTGGCACCGGTCGAGGAGTTCCCGGTCGAGCGCTGGGACGCGATCATCGCGATCAACCTGACTTCGGCCTTCCATGCGACGCGCCTTGCACTGCCGAAGATGAAGCAGGCTGGCTGGGGCCGCATCATCAATGTCGCCTCGGTGCACGGTCTGGTCGGGTCGGCCGAAAAATCGGCCTACGTCGCGGCCAAACACGGCATCGTCGGATTCACGAAGTCCATTGCGCTGGAAACCGCGCAAACGGGCGTCACGGTCAATGCGATTTGTCCCGGCTGGGTCCTGACTCCGCTGGTCCAGACCCAGGTCGACGCACGTGCAAAGCGCGACAAGCTGAGCGACGCCGACGCGCGCAGGGCGCTGCTGGGTGAAAAGCAGCCGTCGATGGAGTTCGTCACGGTCGAGCAACTGGCCGGGCTGGCCGTCTACTTCTGTTCGCCGGCCGCCGACCAGGTGCGCGGCGTTGCATGGAACGTCGACGGCGGCTGGTGCGCGCAGTAACCGCTCACGCGGCCAGATCGACGAACGGAACGACGGCGACCGCGACCTCGAGCGTCTGATCGGCGCCGCCGCGGACAACGCCGCGCAGCGGCACAACATCACCGTAGTCGCGGCCGACGGCGACCGTCACGTGGCTGGCCGCGGGCAGCACGGCGTTGGTCGGGTCCAGATCCACCCATCCGAGGACCGGGCACCAGATCGACACCCACGCATGCGAAGCATCGGCGCCTAGCAGGCGCGGCTCGGCAGCGGATGGTCGCGTCAGCAGATAGCCGCTGACGTAGCGTGCCGGCAGTCCGAGCGCACGCAGCATGCCGAGCATCAGGTGCGCAAAGTCCTGGCACACGCCGCGCCGTTGCTGGAACACCTCGACCAGCGGTGTGCCGACATCGGTGACCCCGGACTCGTAGGCGAAGTCGCTGTGGATCCGTTCCATCAGGTCGATCGCTGCTTGCAGGTACGAGCGGCCCGACGGGAAACTGGGCTCCGCATAGTCGCGCAGAGCCGGCTCCAGCGGAACATACGGCGATTCATAGACGAACTCGCTCGCCGGCAGGAACTTCCCTCCCGATGTGTACCGCATCCCGGTCGCGACTGCGTCCCACGCCGTCCCGCTCGAAGGATCAGGCGGTGCGGGCGACGATTCCAGCCAAACGCGACTCTCGGCCCGCACCGTAAGCGTTTCGTGCGGCATATAGAGGGCGAACTCGGTGCGAACGTTTCCGAATGAGTCGACTGCGTTGGCGCTGCGCGAGGGGGGCGGGTCGATGATCAGCGCGAAGTCGTCGACGCGCTGTCTTCCGCCGTCGTGCGGATGCAGATAGGCGCAGTGATAAGCAACTTCGACCCGCGACGCATAGCTCGTGACGGTCTGGTGAGAAACCTGCAGATCGATGCCCGGATTCATGTCGCCCCCTTCGCCCTGCGGGCTCTCCCCCCGGGGGGCTGAGGGCCGCGGCCCCAAGCCGACCTGCGTCGGCTTGGACGGCCCGAAGAGCGGTCGCGTCTCGCGACCGCGCGGCCTGCAAGGCCGAGCGCCTTCGGAGCGGCCGGGCGGCGCTCATGCATGCACCGTCCGGAACTCGGCGGAAGCGTGGCTGAAGTAGCGCTCATCGATGTCATCGGACAGCGCCCGGGTGCCGTGCACAAGCCGCTCGCAGAGTTGCAGCAGCACCGCGTGCGGCCCGACCCCGTCATGCTGGCACAGCACGTCGAGCGTCGGCCAATCGCGCTGCGCCGGCAGGTGCAGCAGCAACTCGCCTGCCCCAGGCACACCAAGCCGCTCGATCTGCTCGACCAGACGGCGCGCGACGCCGCGCAGTGAACGCGGGTTCGCCTGTTCCTGGACCAGCAAGTCGATCAGCGGGGCAGTCTCCAGCCGGCGCTGGTAAAGCGCCCGATAGGTGATCGTGCTGTCGAACAGCTGCAACAGCAGATCGAAACCGTCGTCGCGAGCGACCGCACCGCTGGAGAACGACAGCTGCAGCGTCCGTGCCAGGACGCCGAGCCGCTCAAGCTGTCTCCCGATGGTCATCAGGCGCCAGCCGTCGTCGCGTGTCATGTGATCGACCTGCGCGCCGGTGATCGCCGACAGCTGAATTGCAAGGCGCCCGAGGATCGACACAGCTTCGTCGGGCGAAAAGAACTTGCTCTCGGCAGCAGCGGCGCAATCCGCGCGAAACCGCTCGGCCGTGACCGCGATCAGCCGCCAGTGATCGGCTGAAAGCCGATCACGGATGTGGCCCGCGCCTCGCACCAGGGCTTCGAGGGCGAACGCCACGCTCGGCCGTTCCTCGGCATCAGCAAGGCCGGAGATCAGCGTTCGCTCGAACACGGTCACCGACTGCGACGGGGCCGGCACGCCGGCCGGCACCAGGCCTTGTTCCTCGCACATCGTCGCAAGCGCCCCCAATACCGGGGACGGCGCACGCGCGTCGTCGCCGAGTAAAGTCAGGGCGGCGCGCGCGAGCCGAACCGAATGGTCGCAGCGTTCCGAGTAGCGGCCCATCCAGAAAAGGTTCTCGGCGGCGCGGCTCGAAACGGTGCGCCGCCTCCCTGCCAGTTCCGCGGCCCGCAGCGGCGTCGGCAGCATCGAAAAGGAATCGACCTGCCCTGATGTCTGCACCCAGGTATCCTGGCTGGCGCCGCCCCGCTGCATCGAAACGATCCTCTGCTCGCGCTGAGCGATCCGCGTGAGTCCTCCGGGCATCACATGCCAGCGGTCATCGCCGTCCCGGATCGTGAATACCCGCACCATCGCCGCCCGGGGCATCAGCGCGCCATCGCGCCAGGTCGGTGCTTGTGGCAAGGGCAGGTACGCCTGCACCGTGTGGGCATCCGGGTCGGACTCGATGCGCTCGCGCAGTGCCCTCGCCTGCGAAGCATCGAGCGAGGCACCGATCACCGCTTCCAGCCCGGGGCGTCGGCCCGAGGGCGGGTAAGTCGGCTTCACCACCTTGTCCGTCAGATCCTCGGCGACCTGGCGGAACGCCGCCTGCTCGCCGCACCACCACGAGGCGAGCGATGGCAGGCGCAATCCCTCGCCCAGCTCACGCTCCGCGATCGCGGGAAGGAAACCGTTGATCGCCGGTGATTCCAGGAATCCGGAGCCCAACGCATTCGCGACCAGGACCTTGCCAGCCCGGATCGACTGCAGCAATCCGGGTACACCAAGCGTGGAGTCCTGACGCAACTCGAGCGGATCGCAGAAATCGTCGTCGAGGCGCCGCAGGATGCCGTGCACTGGCAGCAGGCCATGCAGCGCCTTCAGGAAGACGCGGTCATCGCGCACCGTCAGGTCGCTGCCCTCCACCAGAGGAATGCCGAGGTAGCGCGCCAGATAGGCATGCTCGAAGTAGGTTTCGTTGTAGGGGCCCGGAGTCAACAGCACGATCCGGGCCGACTCGCCGTCACCACTGGGGCTGCAGCGCTGCAGCGTATCGAGCAGGCAGCGAAAGCTCGCCGCCAGCCGCTGCACCTTCATGCGTCGGAACGCATCGGGAAAGAGGCGCGAGATGATGAGCCGGTTCTGCAGTGCGTAGCCCAGCCCCGAGGGAGCCTGCGTGCGGTTGCCCACGACCCACCACTGGCCGTCGCTCGCGCGCGCGACGTCAAACGCCACGATGTGCAGGAATGTTCCGCCGGCCGGCCGCGATCCGACCAGCGGTCGCAGGTAACCGGGATGACCGAATACCAGGGCCGGCGGCAGCAGGTTCTCGGCCAGCAGCTGCTGCGGACCATAGATGTCGCGCATGATGGCCGACATCAGCGCGGCGCGCTGTGCCAGCCCGGCCTCGAGCTCAGACCACTCCTCGGCATTGATAAGGAACGGCAGCAGGTCGAGCGACCACGGCCGCTCGCTCAAGCCGTCTTCGCTGTAGACGTTGTAGGTAATGCCGTCTTCGCGAACCTGACGCTCGATGGTCGCGCGTCGCCGCGACATGTCCCGGAAGCCGCCGACGCCGAGATGCCCGAAGAACTTGCGCCAGCCTGGACGCAGCGCTCCATCGGGTGCGCGCAGTTCATCGTAGTGGCCGGGCTGCGCCGGCGCGGCGAGGTTCGCCACCAGTCGCGCGACATCGCGCTCCGGATCCGAATCGAACAGGCTCTGTGTCACGCCTTGGGCGAGGTCTGCGCCAGCTGCGGTTCAGTTCCGCAATGAACGCGCACCATCACAAACGACGAAGATCGAGCGTAAACGGAAACTCGAGATTCGGCTGTGGCGCCGATACCACCATGCGTCCGGGCGTATGGCCCATCTGGAAGAAGCGCGCCAGTCGCCGGCTTTCGGCTTCGTAGGCATTCACCGGAAAGGTGACGTAGTTGCGACCACCGGGGTGCGCCACGTAGTACTGGCAGCCGCCGAGCGAGCGCTCCATCCACGTGTCGACCAGATCAAAGCTCAGCGGCGCATGGACGCCGATGGTCGGATGCAGCGCCGCGGCCGGCTGCCACGCGCGATAGCGCACTCCGGCGACGAATTCACCGGAGCGCCCGGTCGGGTTCAGGGGAATGGCATGTCCATTGACAGTCACGACATGGCGACTGTCGTTCAGCCCGTTGACCTTGACTTCGACGCGCTCGAGCGAGGAATCGACATAGCGCACAGTCCCACCCGCCGCGCCCTCCTCGCCCATCACATGCCAGGGCTCCAGCGCACCACGGATACTCAGGCGTACACCGCGAGACGCCATTTCGCCCAGCAAGGGGAAGCGAAACTCGAAGTGCGGCGCGAACCATGCCGCATCCATCGGGTAGCCCGCCTCGGTCAGCTCGACCAGCACATCTTCAAAATCCAGGGCGACGAAGGTTGGAAGCAGGAAGCGGTCGTGCAGCTCGGTACCCCAGCGCGTGAGCCGCTTCGAATAGGGCGTGCGCCAGAAGCTTGCCAGCAACGCGCGCAGCAGCAGTTGCTGCGCGAGGCTCATCTGCCAGTGCGGCGGCATTTCGAACGCGCGCATTTCGAGCAGGCCGAGTCTGCCGTTGGGTCCGTCGGGCGAATACAGCTTGTCGACGCAGAACTCGGCACGGTGCGTGTTGCCTGTCACATCGATCAGGATGTTGCGCAATGCGCGATCGACCAGCCACGGCGGAGCATCCGCCGTATTGCCGCCGCGTCGACGCAGTTCCGCGAGCGCAATCTCCAGTTCGTAGACCTGATCGTTCCGCGCTTCATCGACACGCGGCGCCTGGCTGGTCGGCCCGATGAACAGACCCGAGAACAGGTACGACAGCGACGGATGGTTGTGCCAGTACGCAATCAGGCTGCCGAGCAGGTCGGGGCGTCGCAGGAACGGTGAGTCGCCGGCCGTGGCACCGCCCATCACGATGTGGTTGCCGCCGCCGGTGCCCGTATGCCGCCCGTCCAGCATGAACTTCTCGGTCGACAGGCGTGACAACCGCGCCGCTTCGTACAGAAACGCCGTGTGGTCGACGAGTTCGGTCCAGCTTGCTGCCGGGTGTATGTTGACTTCGATGACTCCGGGATCGGGTGTGACCTGCAACACCTTGAGGCGCGGGTCGCGCGGCGGCGGGTAGCCTTCAAGCACGATCCTCACGCCCAGTTCGGCAGCGGTCGCTTCGACTGCTGCCAGCAGCGCCAGGTAGTCCTCCAGCGCCGGCAGCGGCGGCATGAAGACATACAGCACGCCCGTTTGTTCGCCCTTGGCCTTCGGCGGCCGGTCCGCTGGCGCGCCGCGGATCGCGCACTTCGACGCACAGCGCCGTATGCGTGATCCCGGCGGCCGATTCGAAGCGCTGCGGCGCTCGATCCGGTGAAGGGACGCGCGGGCCTGTCCCCGTTCCCGTTGAGCGTTCGTCGGCACGCGACTGTGGCTCGAAGCCGGCCTGCAGCGCCACCGAGCCGCCTTCGGCGAATCCACCTCCGACCGCATGCGGTGTGTACTGGGCGCGGATGTCGGCATGCAGCGGAAGCGCCGCGCGCGGCGCGAACGGATCGCGTTCTTCCAGCCACGGACGATCCTCGGGAGCGGCCCACGGCAGAGAGTCGAGCGGCAGCCGATAACCCATCGGCGAATCGCCTGGGGTCAGGCTCATGCGCTCGTCGCGCAGGAACCACGCACTGCTGGCCCAGGCAGGCTTGTCGCCGTTCGAACTCTCGCGACGAATCGGCAGCGCGTATCCGACCGGGCTCGACAGGCCGTGCTCAAACACACGTCGAAGACGCGCACGCTCGAGTTCGTCATCCAGGCGCGAATCGAACGGGTCGACGTTGATCGGCAGGCGCCGCTCGCGCCACAGGTAGTACCACGCGTCCTCATAACCAGGAAGGACATACTTCGAATCGATGCCCAGCCGCTTTATCAGCACACGCATGAAGCGCTCGGCATCGTCGGTCGAGTAGGCCGAAGGCGAGCGCTCATCCGCGAGCAGCCGCGGATCACCCCAGCAAGGTTCGCCGTCGGACCTCCAGATGGCCGACAGCGCCCAGCGCGGCAGTTGTTCGCCGGGGTACCACTTGCCCTGCCCGAAGTGCAGGAAACCGCCGGCACCGTAGCGCTGCTTCAGCCGCAGCAGCAGATCGATCGCGCAACCGCGCTTGGTCGGACCCAGCGCCGTCGTGTTCCATTCCGCACCGTCGCGGTCGTCGATCGAAACGAAGGTCGGCTCGCCGCCCTGCGTCAGGCGCACGTCCATCGCCTGCAGGTCGGCGTCGACCGCCTGCCCGAGCGCGTCGAGTTTCTGCCACTGCTCATCGGTGTAGGGGCGGGTAACGCGCGGCGCTTCGTAGATGCGCGAGATGCGCATCGTGTGCTCGAATTCGACCTTGGAGTCTTCAACAAGTCCGCTGACCGGCGCCGCGGTGGTCGGTTCCGGCGTGCAGGCCACCGGCAGATGACCCTCGCCGGCCAGCAAACCCGAGGTCGGATCCAGTCCGATCCAGCCGGCGCCCGGGAGATAGACCTCGCACCAGGCATGCAGGTCGGTGAAGTCGTGCTCGGTTCCCGAGGGACCGTCCAGCGCCTTGACGTCGGGCTTGAGCTGGATCAGGTAGCCCGAGACAAAGCGTGCGGCCAGCCCCAGCCGGCGCAGCACCTGCACCAGCAGCCATCCGGTATCACGGCACGAGCCAGCAGCCAGGCGCAAGGTTTCTTCCGGAGTCTGCACCCCGGGCTCGAGCCGGATCAGGTAGCGAATCTCATGCTGCAGCCTTTGATTGAGCGCCACCAGAAAGTCGATCGTGCGCTGTTCGCCCACATCGACCGTGTCGACAAAGTCCTTGAAGCGGGGTGTCAGCGGTTCCTGCGCCAGATACGGCTGCAGGTCGTGCCGCAGGCTCGATTCATAACTGAATGGGAACCTCTCTGCAGCGGGCTCGAGAAAGAAGTCGAACGGGTTGTAGACCGCCATCTGCGCAACGAGGTCTACCGTGACCTTGAACTCGGTGGTCTTCTCGGGAAATACCAGACGGGCAAGGTAGTTCGAGAACGGATCCTGTTGCCAGTTGATGAAATGCAGGTCGGGCTCGACGCGCAGCGAGTACGACAGAACGGACGTCCGGCAGTGCGGTGCCGGACGCAGGCGAATGACCTGCGGAGAAAGCGCCACCCTGCGGTCATAGCGATAGTGGGTGACATGGTTGAGTGCAACGTGGATCGACACGGCGGTTCCGTTCAGTTGATCTTCATGCCGGCACTGGCTTTGCCGGGCAGGACGGCTCGTCCGCCGCGCAAGGTGTCCCCATGCTTGCGCTCCTTGCGACTCTCAGCGCGGCGCCGTCCGCGATCCGTTTTCGGCGACCAGCTGCATCGCGAAATTCGCGGCGGATTCGCCGTCAAAGCTCGTCGGCAACGGAGCACGTGGCGGCTGTGTGGGCTCGGTCTCCAGACGTGGCGAGCCGCTCTCGCGCGGCGCGTCGCGCCACGTGGGGGCGGGAATCTCCTGGAAAACCTGCTTCAGGCGCGCACCCCAGGTGTTGCGGATCATCTGCATGTACTGGTTCTGGTGATCGATCTGGACGAACTTCGTGACGCGCAGCGCGCCTTGTTCGTAGACGAGCAGGTCCAGCGGCAGTCCGACCGAGATATTGGAACGCAGAGTCGAGTCCATCGAAATCAGAGCACACTTGGCCGCCTCGTCCAGCGAGGTCGACGGCGAGATCACGCGGTCGATGATCGGCTTGCCGTACTTGGCTTCGCCGATCTGGAAGTATGGATTCTCGGGTGTCGACTCGATGAAGTTGCCGGCGGAATAGACCTGGAACAGCCGCATCCGCTCACCCCGGATCTGTCCGCCGAGGATGAAGCTGCAGTTGAACTCGATGCCAGCCTCCTTCAGCGCCTCGCCGTCACGATGCTGAACCTCGCGCACTGCCTCGCCGACCACGCGCACGGCCTCAAACTGGGTCTTGGCATTCCACACACTGTCGTCGTGGGGTCCGACGCGCTCGCACACGATCTGTCGAACGGCCTGCGTGACGGCGAGATTGCCCGCACTCAGCAGCACCAGCAGGCGCTCGCCGGGGTGCTCGAAGACGGTCATCTTGCGAAACGTGGAGATGTGATCCACTCCGGCATTGGTGCGGGAGTCGGACAGGAACACGAGCCCGTCGTCGAGCTGCATGCCGATGCAATAAGTCATGCGGTCACCTCTTCGGAACGCGCTCGCTGCGCGCCCTCTTCTGATTCCGGCAGGCGGCGCACCGTCAGCGCGACCTGCATAGCTTCGTCGCCGCCGCCCATGCGCACCCCGCGCACCGGACATGCACTGTCGTAGTCGCGTCCGACGGCGAGCCGGCACAGGGCATCCGAACCGAAACACGCATGTGTGACGTCGATCGAGACCCAGCCCCCGTCCGGCACCCAGACATCGGCCCAGGCATGGCTCGCCGCGTGCGCGGCGTGCCGGGAACTGTAGTAGTAGCCGGAAACGTAGCGCGCCGGTATTTCCAGCGCGCGACAGCCCGCAATGAACGCATGGGCGTGGTCCTGGCACACGCCGCGGCCCAGCGCCAGCGCCTCGGCGGCCGTGGTCCGGACGTGCGTGGTTCCCTTCTCGTAGTCGATCGCGGCCCTCACCGCGTGGGCGAATTCGAGCAAGCCCGCCGCGGTTCGTCGCTGCAACCGGCCGCGCGCGAAGTCCGCCAGCCGCTCGTCAGCAAGCGTCAGCGGTGTGGCCGCCGCATAGATTTCGGGCGGCAGGCCATCGCGCTCGTCAAGCTGGCCGTCGACCGTTGCATCGAGTTCGATCTCGCCGTCGACCTCGATCCGGACGCGATCGTGCTTGCCATCGAGCGTGTGCAAGTGGGTCAGATTGCCGTAGGCGTCCGTCGTGGCGGTCAGCGTCCCCGGCACACGGATTCTCCAGTGGATTACCCGCTGGTGCGCATCGCTGCGCGGCGACAGTCGCAGCGCCTGCTGGGTCAGTACGGGAGTGCCCGCATAGCGATAGTCGGTCAGATGCTCGATGCGGTACCGCATGGCTTGGTTTCCTCGATCTCGCGCCGGCGTCAGTGCGCCACCAGCGGCACCAGGAAGTCCTGGCTGATGCGACCGCCGAGGTCGTTGACGCGCTCGAGGAACGTCGTCAGAAACTCGTGCATGCCGCGCGCCAGAATGTCCTCGATCCGGCCGTAGCGCAGTTCGGCCCGCAGCAGGCCAGCACGCCGCTCGGTTTCGCCCGAGCGGCTGTTCCGGACCATTTCCAGGTTCAGGCTCACTTCGTTTACGCATGACAGCAGCGAACGCGGCATGTCGCCACGCAGGATCAGCAATGCGGCAACCCGCGACGGCGTGATCACATCGCGGTAGACCTTGCGGTAAGTCTCGAATGCAGACACCGATCGCAGCACGGCGGCCCAGTGGTAGAAGTCGAGGTACTGATCGTTCGCGTCCTCCCCGCGCGCATTCGAGTAGAGGTTTCCGGACTGCGCCACCCCGTGATACTTGACGTCGAGCAGCCGTGCAGTGTTGTCCGCGCGCTCGAGGAAGGTTCCGAGCCGGATGAAATAGAACGCCTCGTCCTTCAGCATCGTGCCAATGGTCACGCCGCGCGACAGATGCGAGCGGAACTTGACCCATTCGAAGAACTCCTGCGGATCGCGTTCGAGCATGCGCTCGCGCAGCAGCTTCTGCAGTCCCAGCCAGGTGTCGTTGTGCGTCTCCCACACCTCGGTCGTCAGCGTGCCGCGCACCGCACGCGCATTCTCGCGCGCCGCCTGCAGGCAGCAGTAGATCGAGGAGGTGTTGGCCGGATCGCGCACCATGAAGTCGATGACCTCGCGAGGCGACAGCGTTGGATAGCGGGCATCGAACTCGGGCATCAATTCCGAGATGCTGAGCATCGCGCGCCATCCGCGTTCCGCAGCCTGCGGCGACTGCGGCAGCAAACTGGTCGACAGGTTGACGTCCAGAAGGCGCGCCGTGTTCTCAGCCCGTTCGATGTAGCGTGCCATCCAGTACAGGTGATCAGCGGTGCGGCTAAGCACGCTCCGCGCTCCACACGATCAGTCGGTCGCGGCCCGCGTCCTTTGCGCCGTAAAGTGCCTCGTCTGCACGGCGCACCAGTTCGCTCGAATCACCGAACTCGGCGGACTCGCACAGGCCGACGCTGAGCGTCACCGCGAGCCCCTCGGCCAGCTGGCTCCACGGCATGGTCCTGACCGCCTGCAACATCCGTTCGATGACGGTGAGTGCACCGCCCCCCTCGCTGTCGGCCAGCAGCAGCGCGAACTCGTCGCCTCCAAGGCGGGCTGCAAAGTCCATGTCGCGCAGGTTCGCGCGTATCACGTTGCCGAGCTGGCGCAGCACGACGTCGCCGGTGACGTGGGAAAAACGGTCGTTGATCTGCTTGAAGTCGTCGATGTCGGCCACGACCAGCCCGAATCGCAGCTGGCCCGCGCGGGCACGCACGCACCAGTTCTCGAGTTCCTTGGTGAACGCGCGCCGGTTGGCCAGGCCCGTCAGTTCGTCTTCCAGCGCCAGACGCTCCAGCCGCGAGCGGGATTTCTCAAGATCCTGCGCGCGCGCGTGCAGAACCGCTGTCTGGGTCCGCAGCTTCATCAGCTCCGAGCGCGCTTCGTGCAGGCGTGCGCGCTGGGTCGACAGCTTGCCGTCGAGCCGTGTCTTGACTTCGACGAAGCGCTTGTGATGAAACAGCGCGCGCTGGAAGTCGGCGCGCGCTTCATACAGCGCAGACAGGCGCTCGTGCATGTCGGCCGGACGCCGCAGGTCGCCGAGTTCCTCGGCCTGCAGGAACGCCGGCCGCAGCAGCGAGATGCCGTCGGCCTCGCGGCCGGCCGCGACCAGGTGGTAGCCCTGCTCGAGCCGCGCCTGGACCTCGCGCAGGCGGAATCCACCGCGCGCCGCTTCGACCCCCGCGTCTTCGAGATCGGCCAGCCCCTCGTTGAACTTGCCGAGCCAACAGCGTGCGGCCCCTCGTTGCGTGCGGGCAGCGATGGTGGTCGAGCGGTCGGTCGTTCCCGACAGCAATTCGAGCGCGACCTCGAAGTGCTCCTCGCCTTCGGCCATGCGGCGCGAGACGGTCGCGGCATCCCCCGCCAGTGCCGCCTGCAGCCCCTCGTTGACATCGACCAGTCCGAACTGCAGCACCACCATGCCTTCGTCACCCGCGCTGCCCGACGGCAGCTCGAGCGCCGAGCGCAGGCACTCGCGCGCAGCGGTGAAATCGCCGAGCACGGTGTGCACGCTGGACGTCTGCACCAGCGCTCGCCGGACGGCGGCGTGGTCGCCATGCTGGCGGGCGAGCCGCTCGGCCTGCGCAAAGCCGTCGAGCGCTTCCGGATACTCGCCGAGTTCGCTGCAGGCCGCCGCCAGTTGCATGATGACCTGGCACTGCGCAGTGATGTCGTTCTGCGCGCGATAGATGTGCTCGGCATGCGACAGCTGGCGGATGGCGCCGGACCAGTCGCCCGTCTGGGCCAGCGCGGCGCCCGCCACGTAGTGCGCGCGTGCCATCAGGGATTCGGCACCCCGCGCGCGCGAGACGCTCTGCGCTCGCAGTGCGAACATCACGGCATCATGCGGGTCGGTATTCAGCAGCCGTTCGGCGCGTTCGATCAGCGCGTACGGATCGATCTGATCGGTGACGCGACGCGCCGTTCCTTCGGCGCCGGCGGCGTCGCCGCCGGCAGAGTGCTCCGAGTTGCGCTTCATCGTTCGAGCACCCAGGTGTCCTTGGTGCCGCCTCCCTGCGAGGAATTCACGACCAGCGATCCTTCGCGCAGGGCGACGCGGCAAAGACCCCCCGGCGCCATCGTCACCTCGGTGCCCGACAGCACGAACGGCCGCAGGTCGACGTGGCGCGGCGCGATTCCGTTTTCGACATAGGTCGGACACGTCGACAGCGCGAGAGTCGGCTGGGCGATGTAGTTGGCGGGATTGGCGCGGACCCGCTGGGCGAAATCGTCGATCTCGAGCTGGGTGGCGGCCGGGCCGACCAGCATGCCGTAGCCGCCGGCACCGTGCACCTCTTTCACCACCAGCTCCGCCATGTGCGCGAGTGTGTAGGCGAGGTCATCGGCCTTGCGGCACCGGTAGGTCGGCACGTTGGCCAGGATCGGCTTTTCGCCCAGATAGAAATCGATCATGTCGGGCACATAGGCATAGACCGACTTGTCGTCCGCGATCCCTGTGCCTACGGCGTTGGCGAGAGTCACCCGGCCGGCCCGGTACACCGAAAGCAGCCCCGGCACCCCAAGCTGCGAATCAGCACGGAACGCGAGCGGATCGATGAAGTCGTCGTCGATCCGGCGATAGATCACATCGACCCGCAGGGGCCCGCGGGTCGTTCGCATGTAGACGTTGTTGTCCTGCACGAACAGATCCTGGCCCTCCACCAGTTCGATGCCCATCTGCTGCGCCAGGAAGGCGTGCTCGAAGTACGCCGAGTTGTGCATGCCTGGTGTCAGCAGCACGACCAGCGGGTCGTCGACACCCTGCGGCGCCACCGAGCGCAGGTTCTCCAGCAGCAGGTCCGGATAGTGCGCCACCGGCGCCACCCGGTTCCGTCCGAAAAGGTCCGGGAAAAGCCGCATCATCATCTTGCGGTTCTCGAGCATGTACGAAACTCCGCTTGGAACCCGCAGGTTGTCCTCCAGCACGTAGTACTCGCCCGCGCCGGCGCGGACGACGTCGATGCCGGCAATATGGGCGTAGATGTCGCTGGCCACGTCAACTCCGTGCATCTCGGGCCGGTACTGCGAATTGCGGAAGATTTCATCTGCCGGTATTCGACCGGCACGTACGATTTCCTGGCCGTGATAGACGTCGTGGATGTAGCGGTTGAGCGCCCGCACGCGCTGGCGCAGCCCGGCTTCAAGTTGCTTCCATTCGGCCGCGGGAATGATGCGGGGAACCACGTCGAACGGGATCAACCGCTCGGTCCCGCTGCCTTCCTCATCGCGCTCGCCGTAGACCGCGAAGGTGATGCCGACGCGGCGGAACACCAGGTCGGCCTCCGCGCGCTTGTTGCGGATCGTCTCCGGGCTCTGTTCGGACGACCAGCGCTCGTACTCGCGGTAGTGCTCGCGCACGACCGCCTCCGCGCTGTACATCTCGTCGAAGGGCATGCTCATTTGCCCGCCTGGATCGTTGTGGTTTTGTCGCGGCGCATCGTTGATGCAAGTGCCGAGCCAGTCTAGCAAGATGCACACCAGTCCCAACGCGCTAGGGGATCCCGAAGACAGGTTCGCGGCCAGGCTCCTCGGAAGAAGCGTCTCCATCGTCGTCCGCGGGCCGCGACTGCCCCTCCACAGGGCGGTCGTGCCAATAACGCACCGCGACAGCGCGCCAGCGCCGGCGGTCGACCGAGCCGTCCGCCGCAAAGCGCCACTGCAGCGCCCCGTCGCGGTCAGTGCGTGAGAACTCGATGGCGCGCGCGGCATAGCGCGCGACGATCGTCGCATCGGGATGGTGGAAACGGTTGTGGTAGCCCGCCTGCGCGAACGCCGCCTTTGCACCGACCGCATCGAGCAGTGCTTCGCTCGAGGACGACCGACTGCCGTGATGCGGGGCCATCAGCAGTGCCGCAGACGGACTGAGTTCGCGCGCGACGAGGCGTGCTTCCTCGTCGGCCGGCAGATCGCCGGTGAGCAGCACGCGATTCGGACCGACGATGAACAGCGCGACACAGCTCATCGCATTGGTCGACATGCGCCGTCCATAGTCCGCGGCCGCAGGGTGGAGCATCCGCACCAAGGGTTCGCCGCCGCCTGCCGTCATGCCGGATGAGCAGCGCTCCACGTTCGGGTAGCCGGCGAGTATCGGATGGTCGGGCGAAATCGACGTCAGCAGGCGCGCGACCGGAATTCCGCGGACGATCGAAGCCGCGCCACCCGAATGGTCCTGGTCCAGGTGCGATACCACCAAGCCGTCAACCGTGCCGATGCCGCGGCTGCGCAGATACGGCAGGACGACCCGCGCGCCGGCATCGGCGTCCTGCGAATAGCGTGGCCCCGCGTCGTAGAGCCACACCTCGCCGTGCGTTTCGATCACGACGGCCGAGCCCTGTCCGACATCCAGCGCTGTCACCCACAGCGTGCCGGGCGCGGGTCTTTCGCCGGGCCAGAAGAGCAGCGGCATTGCAACGACCGCGCCCAGCCCGCGCGCCGGCCAGCCCGGTGGGGCGAGCAACCACGCCACGCCGGCGATGGCCAGCGCCGCAAAGGCGAGCGGCGGCGCCGGAACAGCCGCGGTTGCCCAGCCGGACGCAGACAGCGCACCCAGCAGCCACGCCAGCGCGGCGAACACGCCGTCGGCTGCCGCCAGCAGTGGCACCGCGATCGCGGCGAGCGGCAGCGGCAGCAGCGCGGCCACAGCGCCAACCAGCGCCAGCGGCGTGACTACCCAGCTGACGACCGGGATCGCGATCGCGTTCGCCAGCGGCGATACCAGCGATACCTGCTGGAAGAACATCACGGTGGCCGGCACCAGCATCAGCGTCACGGCCACCTGCACGCGTGCCGCGAGCGCGAGGCGCGAGATGGCCGACCGATCGCCGGACGGACGGCCCAGCACCGCCCAGACGATCGCCGCCACCGCGCCGAATGAAAGCCAGAAGCCGGCCGCCGTCACGGCCCATGGATCGAACATGCAGACGACCGCGGCTGCCACGGCCAGCGCAGCCCCGGCCGTCAGCCGTCGCCGCAGCAGCCACACCGCGGCCACGCAGGCCAACATCAGCACGGTGCGTTGCGCCGGGATGCCCCAGCCGGCCAGCAGCGCATACGCGACAGCCGCGCCGACACCGGCGACGATGCCAGCGCTCTGAGCTGGCACGCGCTGCAGCAGCCACCGCACTCGACGCCACCCAAAGGCCACGATGCCGCCGATCAGCGCCGCGATCATCGTGATGTGCAGACCTGAGATGCTGACCAGGTGGGCGATGCCCGTCCGGTTGAACAAACTCCAGTCCGCTTCGCCGATCGCGCGCTGGTCGCCGAGCACCAGCGCCAGCAGCACGCCGCCGTAACGCAGCCCGCCGAGCGCGCCCAGCATTCGATCGCGCAGGTCACCCCGCGCGCGCTCGATCGCATAGCGCGGCGAGACTACGAAGCCCTGCAAGCGCTCGGGCGGTTCGGCCGTGCTGCGCACGCTACCGGAGGCGCGCAGGTTTTGCTCGATCATCCAGGCCTCGAAATCGTATCCGCCCGGATTCACGGTTCCGTGCGGCCGCTTCAGCCTGACGAGGAACCGCCAGCGTTCGCCGGCCCGCACCGGCTCGCCCGCGTTGTACCAGCCGAGC
This sequence comes from uncultured beta proteobacterium, assembly GCA_963703945.1. Lineage (GTDB taxonomy): Bacteria > Pseudomonadota > Gammaproteobacteria > Burkholderiales > Burkholderiaceae_F > JALORV01. The sequence goes on from CAVPGM010000009.1 coordinate 133,874, forward strand.
AGGACGCGCGCCGGCACCGAAGCCTGTGGATCCTGCGCTTCGACGTCGAATTCGAAGCGCACTCCCCGATCCAGCCGGGCCGGCAGGCTGGCCACTACGCCCGTGATCCGCACGTCGCGACCTTCGTCGTCCGGCGCCAATGCCTCGGCCATGCGCCAATGAGCGCGAACGCCGGCATAGCCGAATCCGGCCGCCAGCGCTCCGCAGACGATCAGCACGGCGGCAAGCCGAGTGTCTTTCGACCGGGCTCCCGCGACAAGCAGTGCGCAGCCGCCGAGCGCGGCAATGGCCAGCACCGCCATCGGGGCCAGCTGGGATTGGGCCTGCAGCACGCACACCCCGAGCACGAAACTCGCCAGCGCCGCGATCAGCATGGCGTCGACGGGCGATCGAGCAGCGCCGCGAGACGAGGCAACGCGGCCGCGGCGTTTTCCCGAGCCTGCTCCGCAAGATCGTCGAGCGAGACCCCTCTCAGCGAAGCAACCTCGGTCGCGATGCGCGCCAGGTCGGCCGGCTCGGTGCGACCCGGCGCGCCGTCCGGAGCACGACGCCACGACGGGACGATGTAGGGCGCATCGGTCTCCAGCACCCAGGCATGCGCTGCGGTCGCCGCGACGTGGCGTCGGATCCGCTGCGAACCGCTGTAAGTCAGCGCGCCACCGAAGCCGAGCCGGAATCCACGCGCGACGAACTGGTCGGCCTGCTGCTTGCTCCCGTTGAATGCATGGATGATCCCGCCGGGAACTTCGATCCGGCGCAGATGCTTCAGCAGCATGATCGGCCGAATGCCGTACGTGGACGATGACTGGGAGGCCGACATCGCGCGCGATGCGCAATTGTTCGCGGTAGAACCACTCCTGTCGCTCGAGCGTGGACGCGGCAACGGCCAGATCGATGCCGATCTCGCCGACTGCGACACAGCGCGGGTCGTTCGTCGCGGCGCGCACCGCCTCGCGCAACCGCTCGATCTCTTCGGGCCCGGTGTGCTGCAACCACAGCGGATGGATCCCGAGTGCATACGCAAATCCGTAGCGGTGCGCGATCGCGCGAGCCGCTTCACCGTCGTCCACCTCACCGGTCGGGATCACCACCATCGTCACGCCGGCATCGCGGGCCCTCGCGACGACAGCGTCGCGGTCCGCGTCGAACTCCCCGGCCTCGAGGTGGCAATGGGTGTCGATCCACATTGGAAGGAGTCTAGGGCACCGCTCGGCCGCGCCTCCTCGTACCGCTAGACTTTCAGCATGCCGCGACGGTTCTTCCGCAGGGTGATGCCGAATGTCGACAAGGTGCGCGAAGTGCGCGCCCTGTCGATATTCGGTGACACGCTGTTCCACCCGGCGCTGTGGCACCTGAACCGTCGATCCGCAGCCGGAGGCGTCGCAGTTGGCATGTTCTGCGGCCTGATCCCGGGCCCGCTGCAGATGCTGGGCGCAGGCATCGTCTGCGTGGTGTTTCGCGTCAACCTGCCGGTTGCGCTGGTCACCACGCTGTATACGAATCCGGTGACCATCGTGCCGCTCTACCTGATCGCCTATCAGCTCGGCTCGCTGGTGCTCGGCGGATCGGCGCTACACCCGCTGATCACTCCGCCCGAGTGGGACTGGTCGAGTCCCCTGGCTTCGATGGAGGCAGTCACTCGCTGGACGCTCAGCCTCGGTCCACCGCTGGCTCTCGGTGTCTTCCTGCTCGCCTGTCTGCTGTCAGCGCTCGGCTACGTGGTGGTGCGAACGCTGTGGAGTGCCGGTCTTCGCCGCGCCTGGGTCAGGCGAAAAGCCGCACGGGCCAGTCGCTCGACCTAGCGTCATACCCGCACCCGGCCTATATCGAGGCCGCAGAGAGGCGGCCGTGCTCCAGGCGCAGCACGCGATCGCAACGCGCGGCCAGCTCGGGATCGTGCGTGACGATGACCACCGCGGTGCCGCTGTCCTGCGCCAGTCCGACGAAAACGCCAAACACGGTGCGCGCAGTATCTCGATCCAGATTGCCCGTCGGCTCGTCGGCCAGCACGCAGGCCGGCTGTGTGACGATGGCCCGCGCGATGGCCGTGCGCTGGCGCTCGCCGCCGGACAGCTCGGTCGGATGATGCTGCATGCGGGCATGCAATCCGACAGCGGTCAGCGCGCTCTCGGCCCGGTCGCGCGCCGCGCCGAGCGCCATGCGGCGGATCGCAAGCGGCATTGCGACGTTGTCGATCGCGGTGAACTCGGGCAGCAGATGGTGGAACTGGTAGACGAAGCCGAGCCGTTCGTTGCGCAGCCGCCCGCGCTCGGCGTCGCTCAGTCGCGCCAGCTCGCGGCCTTCGATCACGACGTCGCCGCGATCGGCGGCGTCCAGGCCGCCGAGAACGTGCAGCAGCGTGCTCTTGCCGGACCCCGAGGCGCCGACGATCGCGACGATTTCGCCCTGCGCCACGTCGAGTTCCGCGCCACGCAGCACTTCGACCGCCAGGCCGCCCTCGCGATAGGCCTTGTGCAGATCACGCGCGGAAAGCACCGGCGTGTCAGTCATACCTGAGAGCCTCGGCCGGGCGGACGCGCGACGCGCGCCAGCTCGGATACAGCGTCGCTACCAGCGACAGCACGATCGAAATCACCGCGATCGGAACCACGTCGCTCGCGCGCGGATCGGACGGCAGCGTCGAAATGAAGTAGATGTCCTGCGGAATCAGCGGGAATCCCGCGATCCTTTCTATCGTCGGGAAGATCGTATCCAGGTTGTTGGCGATGAAGAGTCCGCTGACCACTCCCAGCAGTGTGCCCAGCACGCCGATCAGCGCGCCCTGCACCATGAACACGGCCATCACGCTGCTCGGCGTGGCTCCGAGCGTGCGCAAAATGGCGATGTCCGGCTGCTTCTCGGTCACCGTCATCACCAGCGTCGACACCAGGTTGAATGCCGCGACGGCAACGATCAGCGCCAGGATGATGAACATCATCCGTTTCTCGACCTGCACGGCAGCAAACCAGCTGCGGTTCTGCTTTGTCCAGTCGCGCACCAGCAGACCGGACGGCAAGGTGCGCGCGAGCGCGACGGCGATCTCCGGCGCGCGTTGCATGTCGGCGACCTTCAGCCGCACACCGGTCGGACCATCGACACGGAACAGTCGCTGAGCGTCCGCGATGTGGATCAGCGCCAGCGAACTGTCGTATTCGTAGTGCCCCGAGTCGAACGTGCCCGTCAGCGTGAACTGCTTCAGGCGCGGCACCACACCCGCTGGCGTGACCTGGCCCTGCGGCGCGATCAGTGTGATCTTCTCGCCGAGGCTGACGCCGAGCGCGCGCGCCAGCTCGCCTCCGAGAACGATGTTGAACTCGCCGTCCTTCAATGCAGTCAGCGGCTCGCCCCGCACCTGGCGGGCGATGTCGGATACCGCGGGCTCGGACACCGGATCGACCCCACGCACCAGCACTCCGCGTACAGCGTCACCGCGAGTCAGCAGGCCTTGCGCGTTGACGTAGGGCGCAGCGCCGACCACGTCGGGGTTGCGCCGCACTTCCTCGGAGATCTGTCGCCAGTCGATCGGCCCGTTGAGCGCGAACACCTCGATATGCGACACCACCGACAGCATGCGGTCGCGCACCTGCGAGACAAATCCGTTCATGACCGAAAGCACGACGATCAGCGCCATCACGCCGAGCGCGATCCCGAGCATCGATATGCCGGATATGAACGAAATGAATCCGTTGCGACGGCGGGCGCGGCGTCCGGCGCGCGTGTAGCGCAGGCCGATGCGAAGTTCGTACGGAAGGTTCAAGTGGGTGCCAGCCGGAGCGAGCCGATTGTATCCATAGGGCAGTGTGGACCGATGCAGCGGCGCCGGAGCGATACTGTCCGGCCCATAGAATCGCCGAAATGCCCTTGACATTGATGATCGCCGGTGCGCTCGTACCCGCCGAGGTTGCCGCCGAGCTGAGCGCGGCAAGCGCCGGCGCGCTGGCGCAACGGCTCTCGCGTGCGAAGCTCGAGAGCTCGATCGTCGAGCAGTCCGGCCCGGCGGACGAGGCCTGGCTGTCGCGTGAACTCTTCGCCGGATCGCTGCCCATCCCGACCGCACCGTATGCATGGACGGAACTCGGAGGCGACTCCGCGGTGGACGAGCAGATCTGGCACGCCGAACCGGTCCACCTGGCGATCGGACTCGACAGCGCCGTTGTGAACTCGCTCGACGAGGCGGCGCCAGATGCAGCCGAGTCGGATGCCCTGATCGCAGCCGCTGGCGAGCACACCGAGCCCGCGGGTTGCCGGCTCGAGCGCCTCGGCGATCGCTGGTTCCTGCGCAGCGCGCGCCGATGGACTTTCAGCGGGCAGTCGCTCGCCGCGGCCATCGGTCGACCGGTCGAGTTGCCTGCGCGCGACAACGACGACGCGCTCGCGTGGAGCCGTCTGCACAATGCCATCCAGATGAGTTGGCATGATCATCCAGTCAACCTGGCGCGCGATGCACGCGGGCAGACGACGATCAGCGGCCTGTGGCTGCACGGAGGCGGTATGTATCGCTCGCTGCCTGCGCTGCGCTGGTCGCAGGTGGTGAGCGACCAACCCGGCTTGCGCGGCGCTGCGCGGGCCGCGGGCGCAGCCGCCGCTCCGCTGCCTGGGCCGTTTATCGACCGCGCGCTAATCGTGTGGGACGATGCGTTGTTGCCATCCCGACTACAGGACTGGTCGCGCTGGCGCGAGGCGATGATCGAGATCGACCATCGCCTCGGCGCGCTGGCTGCGTCGTCGGTGGACGAACTCGTGGTGACTGGGCGGCAGCGCACCAAGCGCTGGCGGATCCGGGCCAGCGATCGCCTGCGTTGGTGGCGAACACGAACCCTGGCCGAGGCCTGCGCCGAATGACACGGCTCACCGCTCGCGACTATGACCCCGCCGTCGCCCGCAGGCTGGCATCGACCGGCATGCCGGGGCCACTGGCGCGTGCGCTCGCGGCGCGCGGCATCACCAGTGATGCCGACCTGCGACTTTCACTCGAAGGCCTGACCGCGCCCGCGGAGCTGAGCCACGTCAGCGAAGCCGCGATCCTGCTGGCCGATGCCATCGAGGCCGATGCCAAGCTGTTGATCGTCGCCGACTACGACTGCGACGGCGCGACGGCCTGCGCGGTCGGGCTGCGCGGACTGCGCATGCTGGCGGCCGGTACGCGGGCCTCAATCGATTATCTCGTGCCCAACCGTTTCGAGTACGGCTACGGCCTGACACCCGAGATCGTCGATCTGGCCGCACTGCGCGGACCCGACCTTCTCATCACCGTCGACAACGGCATCGCGAGCGTTGAGGGCGTGGCGCGGGCGAACGACCTCGGCATCGACGTGCTGATCACCGATCACCACCTGCCGGGTGCGGTACTGCCGGCGGCTGCCTGCATCGTCAACCCGAACCAGCCAGGCTGCGGCTTTCCGAGCAAGCACCTGGCGGGCGTTGGCGTGATGTTCTATGTGCTGCTGGCTTTGCGTTCGGAACTGCGTTCGCGCGGACACTTCGACGTTTCTTCGCAGCCGCGGCTCGATATCCTCCTCGACCTCGTCGCGCTCGGCACCGTTGCCGACGTCGTCCGGCTGGATCACAACAACCGCGTCCTGGTGGCGCAGGGCTTGCAGCGCATACGCACCGGCCGCCTGAACCCCGGCATGGCCGCACTTTTCCAGGCCACCGGTTGTGACGCACGCACGGCGCGTGCCACCGACCTCGGCTTTGCCATCGGACCACGCATCAACGCGGCGGGGCGCCTGACCGACATGACGGTCGGCATCGAATGCCTTGTGACCGACAGCTTCGAGCGAGCGCTCGAACTCGCGCGCCAGCTCGATGCGCTGAACCGCGAACGGCGCGAGATCGAAGGCGATATGCAGCTCGATGCGCTTGCGGTCCTCGACGAGGCCGACCTCGCAGGCCGCAGCACGATCTGCCTGTACAACGAGACTTGGCATCAGGGCGTCGTCGGCCTGGTCGCGTCGCGCGTCAAGGAGCGCTTCCATCGGCCGACGATCGCCTTCGCCCGCGCCAGCGAGTCCGAACTGCGCGGCTCCGGGCGCTCGATCGACGGCGTTCACCTGCGCGACACGCTGGATATCGTCACCAAGACCGCGCCGAATCTGGTGCGGCGCTTCGGCGGACATGCAATGGCCGCGGGCCTCACACTCGCCGCCGACGGCTACGACGCCTTCGTCGAAGCCTTCGAGCAGGCGACGAGCGCCTCATGCGACCGCGCGCTGTTCGCCCGCACCGTCGCGACCGATGGTCCGCTCAGGGCCGACGAAATCGGACTGCCGCTGATCAATGCCGTTGACGAGCACGTGTGGGGACAGGGCTTTTCTGCGCCACTGTTCGCTAACTCGTTCACGGTACTCGAACAACGCCTGGTCAAGGACAAACACCTGAAACTGGCCCTCGACCTCGACGGCCGGCGCTTCGAAGCCATCTGGTTCCGGCACTCCGACCCGCTGCCGAAGGAAGTGCAACTCGCCTACCGTCTAGTGGCGGACGACTACAACGGCATGCGGCGCGTGCAATTGGTCATCGAGCACCTCGCTACGGCTTGACGGCCGCAGCGGATGCATAGAAAGTGCCGCGCAGACGCGCGTCCGAAGCGCGTCTGACCAACAACAGCAGGCTCGCCGGAGGACTGGATGAAACGCGTTTCCTTACTCGCCGCATCTTTGGCGCTCGCCCTGACCGGCTGCGCCCAGCTCTACCTGCTCCTCGGCAAAGCATCGAACGAAACGCCGGTCGTCGTCGTCGCGGGCGGCGTCGTGAAAGCCGTCGATCCCGATCCGCTGCGCTTCAAGCGGGGAAACACTGACGTCACGATCACCTGGCAGCTCGACTCCGCCCATCGGTTCGCCGCCAATGGCATCGTCATCGACGGCGAAATCACACGCGACCCGAAGGGCAAGCCGGACCCCAGGCAGACCGAGATCGTTAACTGCGCACGCCAGAAGGACACGCGGTTCACGTGTCAGAACCGGAACACGCGGCCCGGGACCTACAAGTACACGGTGCGGATCGAGACCGCAGATGGCAAGCCGCTGCCACCGTTCGATCCGGTCATCGTCAACATGGAGTGATGCCGGCAGCCTCGGCGGCGCGCGCCAGTCGCTCGCTGGCGCGCTGGATCGCGGCCTCGTAGGTCCAGCCCGCGCCATCGGCGCGCGCGCGTTCGAAGCTCACGGCGGACAGCTCAGCGCGCACGCGCTCGATGCGCGGCATCAGGAAACCAGCATCGGCGCTGTCGCGCCGCAGCCCCGAGCGTTCTGCCTGCATTTCGGAAGCACCGTAGAAGCGCGCGGCCGCCTCGCCGTCGCCGATGGCCGCACACCAGCCGGCCATCACATCGAGGGCAGCCTGACCGGCCAGCTGCGACCCTGTGGTCGCAGTGGTCCGCAGCGCCTGATCGAGCAGCAGTCGCGCGCGATCGGGCGCCCGCTTCTCGATGGCGACGATCGCCAGGCTGAGTTGCCCGATCGCCACGCTCTCCTGGTCGCCCAGAGTGCGTGCGCAGTCAACGACCTCGAGGTACAGCTGCTCGGCTTCGTCCAGTTGCCCGCGCTGGCGCAGCAACTGCGCCTGGTACGTCAGCGCCGAGGCGAGCTGGCGCGGATTGCCAACCGAACGCGCGACCTCGATGCCTTCGCCGAAATGCCGTTGCGCGCACGCCATGTCGCCCTCGCCCATGCAGGCGTATCCGAGCGGCTGCAGCACCGCGGCGATGCGCCGTTCATCGCCCAGCTCGCGGGCGATTGCCAGACTCTCTTCGAGCAACCGCCGCGCTTCGCTGTACCGCCCCATGAAGCTGCAGAACTGGCCGACATCGGCCAGGCCGCGACAGCGCAGCACGCTGCGATCGCTGGCGCGCGTGCGTTGCAGCGCCTCGGCGGTCACGCGATGGCCAAGCGTCAGCAGGCCGCGCTGATACCAGTAGAGTTTCAGTACGAAGACGAGCTGCAATCCCAGTGCAACGCCGTCCTCGGCCTGATCGCACCAGCGGTGTGCGGTCAGCAGGTTCTCGCGTTCGACATCGAGTTCGGCCAGCCACCGTCCCTGCTCGGGTCCCGCCAGCCCCGGACGCGCCGTCTCGGCGAAATTGAGCGCCCAGCGCAGATGGCGCGTGCGTGTGGTCCCATCGTCCTCGCCTTCAGCCAGCCGGTCCGCCGCGTACTGGCGCACGGTGTCGAGCATCCGATAGCGGCCCTCCGGCTCGAGTTGCACCAGCGATTCCTGCACCAGGTTCGCGAGCAGGTTCATCACGGCATCGGCGCTGATCGCGCCGCCTACGCACACGGTTTCGGCCGCTTCCAGCGTCCACCCGCCCGCAAACACCGCCAGGCGCTGGAACAGCAGGCGCTCGGTCTCTGCCAGCAGGTCGTACGACCAGTCGATCAGCGCGCGCAGCGTCTGCTGGCGCGGCAGCGCCGTGCGGTCGCCGCTGACGAGCAGTCGAAAGCGGTCGCTGAGCCGCGCGGCAATCGACTCGACCGGCAGCACCGCAGTCCGCGCCGCCGCCAGTTCGAGCGCGAGCGGGATGCCGTCCAGGCGCCGGCAGATCTCGGCGACCGCCGACGCGTTGCGCTCGACGAGCTGGAAGCTGGACCGGACCGCCGCCGCGCGATCGACGAACAGGCGCACGGCATCGTTCGCCAGCAAGGCATCGGGCGCAGGCCGCTCCTGGGCCGCCGGCGTCGCCAGGGGTGCGACCTGGAACACGGTTTCGCCGGCGATCCGCAGCGGTTCGCGGCTCGACACAAGCATCCGCAGGTTGGGATCCGCTTGCAGCAGCGTCTTTGCGACGGCGGCGCACTCGTCGACGACGTGCTCGCAGTTGTCGAGCACGATCAGCATCCGGCGGTCGCGCGCGTAGCGAACCAGCGCGTCGATCACGCTGCCGCCGGGCTCCTCGCGCACCCCGATGGCTGAGGCGACCGCCTGCGGCACGAGCGCCGCTTCGGCGAGTGCGGCCAGCTCGACGAACCACACGCCGTCGGCGTAATCATCGAGAACGATCGCCGCGAGCTGCACCGAAAGTCGCGATTTGCCGAGCCCGCCCATGCCGAACAGCGTCAGCAAGCGGGTCGACGCGAGCAGCGCCTTGAGTTGCTCGATGTCGCGATCACGGCCGATGAAGGAGTTGAGCTGCTGTGCGAGGTTGTTGGGCGTGCTCGCCATCGAACGAAGCGGCGGAAACTCCGAGCGCAATCCCGGGTGCACGACCTGATAGAGGCGCTCCGGCGAACCGAGGTCGCGCAATCGCACGCTGCCCAGATCGCGCAGCACGACCGCGGGAGGCAGCGCCTCCGCGACGCGGTCGGCGACCGCCTGCGAAACGAGCACCTGACCGCCATGCGCCGCGCTCATGATGCGCGCCGCGCGATTGACCGCCGGGCCGAAGAAATCATCGTCACGGCGCTCGTCGGCGCCCAGATGCAGCCCGCAGCGCACGCCGAGCGGCGCACGATCGCCATCCGATTCCTTCAGCGCGAGCTGCAGGTCGACGACCGCCGCAAGCGCGTCGACCGGATCGTCGAACGCCGCGTGCATGCCGTCGCCGGTCATCTTGACGAGCGCACCGCGATGACGCTGGACCACCGCGCGCGACAGCCCGTCGTGCCATGCGATCGTGCGCGCGGCGCGTGCCGGGTCCGCTTCCCACAGACGAGTGCTGCTCTCGATATCCGAGAACAGGTAGGTGACGGTCGCGGCTTCCACTCGAAGATGCACAAGGCGCGCGGCAGGCAACCGGCGCGCATGCAGTTTACGTGGCTCCGCGGCGGCACGCGGACGCCGTCAACGGCATTTCCAGCTCTTCCTATAATCACGCGCTTTGAACCTCGAGAATCCGATGGAAGCCGAACGCCTCAACCAGATCGAAGGCACCGTCGCGGACCTGCGCGGGCGCCTGGCCGAGCTGCGGAGGTATCTTTGACGTCGATGTGAAGGAAGCCCGGCTCGAGGAGGTCAACCGCGCGCTCGAGGATCCGAAGGTCTGGGACGACCCGAAGCGCGCCCAGGAGCTCGGCAGGGAAAAGAAGACGCTCGAGATGGTCGTGCAGAAGATGCACGTCCTGGCGGCCGGCGTGCGCGATGCCGGCGAACTGTTCGAGATGGCGCGGGGCGACGACGACGACGCGACCCTGCATTCGGTGGAAATCGATGTTGAAGAGCTGGGGCGACAGGTGGCCGACCTCGAGTTCCAGCGGATGTTCAACAATCCCCTCGATCCCAACAACTGCTTTATCGAGATCCAGGCGGGCGCCGGCGGCACCGAGGCCCAGGACTGGGCCGGGATGCTGGAACGCATGTACCTGCGCTACGCCGAGCGGCGCGGATTCAAGCCCGAGCTGCTCGACGAGTCGGCGGGCGAAGTGGCCGGCATCAAGGGCGCGACGCTGAAGATCAGCGGCGACTACGCCTACGGCATGCTGCGCACCGAGACCGGAATACACCGGCTCGTTCGCAAATCGCCGTTCGATTCGAACGCACGCCGTCACACCTCGTTCGCCAGCGTGTTCGTCTATCCGGAGGTCGACGAGTCGGTCGAGGTCGAGATCAATCCGGCGGACCTGCGCGTCGATGTCTATCGCGCTTCCGGAGCCGGCGGACAGCACGTCAACAAGACCGAATCGGCGGTGCGCATCACGCACCTGCCGACCAATATCGTCGTGCAGAGCCAGAACGACCGCTCGCAGCATCGCAACCGCGCCGAGGCGATGGCGATGCTGAAATCCCGGCTGTACGAACTCGAGTTGCGCAAGCGGCAGGCCGAGCAGAACAAGCTCGAGGAATCCAAGACCGACATCGGATGGGGCCACCAGATCCGCTCGTACGTGCTCGACCAGTCGCGCATCAAGGATCTGCGGACCAACATCGAGATCGGCAACACGCAGGCGGTGCTCGACGGCGATCTGGATGACTTCATCGAGGCGAGCCTCAAGCAGGGCGTCTAGAACCTATCTCAGAATCCACGATGGATCGCGTTGCCAAGAGAAGCGGGCGGATGCAAGGCGGCTGGCGAAGGACAGTAGCCGAGCCTACGGCCGAGCCGGCCAACGCCGCAGACGCCCGCTTATCGTGGCAACCCTGCGGGGCGGGGTCGCATGGGGCGCATGGCGTTGTTGCGGCTCGGGTCCTTGCAGTAAGCAATGGTCCCCTCGCCGCGCCTAGCCCTGCACCCCATGCGGCCCCGCCGCGACCACCGGGGATTCTGAGATAGGTTCCTATGCTGCGCCCGGCAATCCCGCAACCGGAACTGCTGCCGCTCGCCCCGGGCGCCACGAGCCGTCGCATCGTGTTGCGTCGCTATCAGATCGGCGACGGCGCTGCGGTGTTCGCCGCGCTGGCTCCGCATCGCGAAGAGCTGATGCAATGGATGGAGTGGCCTCGTCGGCACCAGCGCGTCGAGGACTCGGAGTCGTATGCGCGGCGGATGCACGCCGAGTTCATGCTCCGCCGGTCGATGCCGATGGCCATTTTCGACGCCGTGAACGGTCACTATCTCGGCGGCGCCGGCTACCACATTCCCGACTGGACGACGCCCAAGGCCGAGATCGGCTACTTTCTGGTGCCGCCGGCGCGCGGCGCGGGAATCGCCGGCGATGTCGTGCGCCTGCAGATCCACTATGCGTTCGACCAGATGCAGGTGAACCGGATCTGGGGCTCGTGCGACGCGGCCAACCGCGCCAGCGCGGGTGTGATGCGGCGCGCCGGCCTGCTGGAAGAAGGCTTGCTGCGGGCTGATACCCGCGATCATCATGGCACGGTCCGGGACACGCTGGTGTTCGGCCTGACGATCGCCGACTATCCGCCCTGGTCGACCGCGCACGGCATGTCCGATCTCGAATACCTTGCAGGCGCCGCATGAGACAGCCGGGCCGTCCCAAGGTCGAATTCCCCCTCGGGGGAACGGCGCGCTGCGCCAGGGGGGCGCGATGAACGCACGACGACTGGTGATCCTGACTGGAGCCTCGCGCGGTCTGGGTGCCGCCATCGCTCGGCAACTGCTGCGGCCGGACGTGCTGCTGCTGACTCTGTCACGCCGGCCCGATGCCACTCTCGACGAGGCGGCGCGGACGGCTGGAACCTCGCTGGAACAGTGGGCCATCGACGTCGGCCACGATGTCGGGGCCGCGGCGCGGCTCGAGTCCTGGCTGCGCCAGCGTGCGGGGGCAGACCTCACTTCGGCCGCGCTGATCAACAATGCCGGCGTCGTCGGACGCGTCGGCCCGATCGAGCACAGCGAGGCCGATCAGATCGCGGCCGCGCTGCGCATCGACCTCGAGGCGCCGATGCTGCTGACCGCCGCGTTCCTGCGTGCCACGCGCGACTGGGCAATCGACAAGCGGGTGCTGAACGTGTCCTCTGGCCTCGGCAGGCGCGCGCTTGCCGGATTTGCAGCGTACTGCGCCTCGAAGGCTGGGCTCGATCACTTCTCGCGCGTGGCTGCACTCGACGAGGCGCTGCTGCCCAATCCCGCGCGCATCGTCGCGCTCGCCCCGGGCGTGATCGACACCGACATGCAGGGCGAGCTGCGTACGGCCGAATCCACGGGCTTTCCCGAGCAGGGCCACTTCGTCGAACTGAAGACGGGTGGCCAGCTGACGACACCCGCTGCGGCGGCTGCGCGCGTGCTCGCGTATCTTGCCCGACCTGATTTCGGAACACTAACCGTCGCCGACGTTCGCGACAGCTGAATACATGAACGAAAGCAACGCACCACCGCCTGCCGACGAGAATCAGATCATCGCCGAGCGGCGCGCAAAGCTCGCGGCGCTGCGCACGCAGGGCCCGGCGTATCCGAACGACTTTCATCGCACGCACGTGGCCGGCGAACTGCATGCGGCCTACGGCCAGCTGACGCGCGAGGAACTCGAGTCGCGACCGATACCCGTGGCAGTGGCCGGACGCATGATGCTGAAGCGGGTCATGGGCAAGGTGAGCTTCGCCACGGTGCAGGACGCGAGCGGCCGCATCCAGTTCTTCGTGGCGAAGGATGACGCGGGCGAAGCCGCACTCGAGGAGTTCAAGCGCTGGGACATCGGCGACGTCATCGCAGCGCGCGGTGTGCTGTTCAAGACGCAGAAGGGCGAACTGTCGGTCCGCGTGAAGGAGCTTCGGCTGATGGCGAAGTCGCTGCGGCCGCTGCCCGACAAGTTCCACGGCCTCGAGGACCGCGAGCAGCGGTATCGCCAGCGCTACGTCGACCTGATCATGAACGACGAGACGCGCGCCACGTTCATGATCCGCAGCAGGGCGATCGCGGCAATGCGCGAGTTCATGGTGGCCGAAGGCTTCCTCGAGGTCGAAACACCGATGCTGCAGGTGATTCCCGGCGGTGCCGCGGCCAAGCCCTTCGTCACGCACCATAACGCGCTCGACATCGACATGTTCCTGCGCATTGCGCCGGAGCTGTATCTGAAGCGCCTCGTGGTCGGTGGATTCGAGCGCGTGTTCGAGATCAACCGCAACTTCCGCAACGAAGGCGTCAGTCCGCGGCACAACCCGGAATTCACGATGATGGAGTTCTATGCCGCGTACCACGAGTACACGTGGCTGATGGACTTCACAGAACGGCTGCTGCGCCACACGGCGATCGCTGCCACCGGCTCGGCGGTGCTGGAGTACCAGGGGCAGACCATCGACCTTTCCCGGCCGTTTGCCCGCTGGACCATCGTGCAGGCGATCCGCGCGCACGCGCCGCAGTACACCGAGGCGCAGCTCGCCGATCGCGCCTGGCTGCACCGCGAGTTGCGGGCCCGTGGCAGCACGCATGCGGAGGAGGCCGGGCTGGGCGCACTGCAGCTGGCGCTGTTCGAGGAAGTCGCGGAAGCGAAGCTCGTTCAGCCGACCTACATCGTCGACTATCCGGTCGAGGTTTCACCGCTCGCGCGCGCATCCGACACGCGGCCCGAGGTCACCGAACGGTTCGAGCTCTTCATCGCCGGCCGCGAAACTGCCAACGGCTTTTCCGAACTCAACGACCCCGAAGACCAGGCCGCGCGTTTCAACGAGCAGGCGCGGGCCAAGGCCGCCGGTGACGAGGAAGCGATGTACTACGACGCCGACTACGTTCGCGCGCTCGAATACGGCATGCCGCCTGCGGCCGGCTGCGGTGTCGGCGTCGACCGGTTCGTGATGCTGCTGGCCGACGCGCCGAGCATCCGCGACGTGATCCTGTTTCCGCACATGCGGCCTGAAACCTGATGTCGGGGCCTGCCCGGCTGGCGGCGATCGTGGCGCGGCTGCAGACGCGGGCGCAGCCGACGCGCCCCGCGGGCCTGCGCCCGCTGATGATGGCGGGAGCGACAGTCGGCTGGGTACCGCAGGCGACCGCCGATTTTTTGTACACGCAAGCGACAGGATTCAGCCAGCGCGGGAGCTTGCTGGTGATGGACGAGGGGCTCGACGGCACGGGCCGCAGCGCCCTGCTTTTCGAGGCTGCGCTGCGGCTGCGCGATGCAGGTCTGATCCGCGGATGGCGCGACGAGGCACTGGCGGTGCGCGAGAGCCCCGGTGGCCCGACACTCGCATCGATCGAGCGGGCAGCATGCCGTGCACTCGGCATCACCACGGAGGCGGTGCACCTGAACGCGTTTGCCGATGACGGCACACTGGTGGTGGCGCGTCGCGCGGCGCACAAGTCGATCGATCCAGGCCTCTGGGACAACCTGGTCGGCGGCATGGTGCCGGCCGCCGAGACCCTCGAACAGGCGCTCGAACGCGAAGCATGGGAGGAAGCCGGATTGGAACTCGACCGACTCGAGGTGCATCGCGGCCGATCGTTCCACGTACGCCGGCCGGTTCCCGAGGGCTATCAGTCGGAAGTCATTCACGTTTACGAGACCACGCTGACCGGCGACACCCGGTGCATCAACCAGGATGGCGAGGTCGAAGCGATCGAGGCCCGGCCGCTCACTAACGTGCTGGACGCGATCGAGCGCGACGAGTTCACGCTCGAGTCTGCCCTGGTCACACTTGAAAGCCTGACGCGTCGCGGCGGCTTCGACACTCCGGCGGGACTCTACGAGTGAAGTTCGACGAAACGGCGGCCTAGGCGACCTCGTCGATCCACGCCGTCTGGATCGCCTCGAGGATCTTCTCGCCAGACCGCTTCGGGTCGTCGGCAAAGCCGGGCAGTTCACACACCCAGCGATGCAGGTCGGTGAAGCGGATCGTGTGCGGATCCACCTCCGGGTGCGCCTCGGCCAGCGCGACCGCGAGTTCCGGAATGTCGGTCCACTTCATGTCATCCGGCCTTCCGATGGCGCGCGACACATCATGATGCTATCGGGGCGCCGGTCGCGCTATTTGGTTTCTTTCGCATGATTGATGCTGTATTTCGGGATTTCCACCGTCAAGTCCGTTGCCTGCACGATAGCCTGGCACGTCAACCGCGACACCGGGGTCAGTCCCCAGGCACGGTCGAGCAGATCCTCTTCGGTGTCCCCCGCCGGCGGCAGCGATGAAAAGCCCGAGCGGATGATGCAGTGGCAGGTCGTGCAGGCGGCCACCTTGCCGCACGCGTGTTCGATGTCGACGCCGTGATCCAGCAGCGCATCGGCGAGCGATCCGCCGGGCTCGACCTCGAATTGCGCTCCGTTCGGGCACAGTTCGTCGTGCGGTAGCACGGTGATCTTCGGCATGTGCGTCCACCGGCGCCCGCTACTTCGCGAGTTCCTCGATCGCGCGGCCGGCGAGCGCCGCACGTATCGAGCGGTCCATCCGGCGCTCCGCGAAGTCGTCGGTACCGGCAATCAGTGCTTCGGTCGCCTGACGGACGACGGCCGCATCGTTGTCGTGCAGATGGTGCGAAAGATCGGCCAGGAGGCGCTCGATCGCATTACGCTCGTCCGCTGTCAGCAGATCACCGTCGCTCGCCAGCGCCGCCAGTGTCGCCTCGAGCAACCGCTGTGCTTCGACCTGCCGCTCGCGCAGTGCGCGCGCCCGCATGTCGTCGTCGGCGGACCCGAAGGATTCGCGCAGCATGCGGGCGATCTCGTCGTCGGACAAGCCATACGACGGCTTGACGGTGATCGTCGACTCCACGCCGCTGACCGTTTCGCGCGCGGCCACCGACAGCAGCCCGTCCGCATCGACGGTGAAAGTGACACGCACGCGGGCCGCTCCCGCCACCATCGGCGGAATACCGCGCAGTTCGAAGCGCGCCAGCGAGCGGCAGTCGGATACGAGTTCGCGTTCGCCCTGCACCACGTGGATCGCCATGGCCGTCTGGCCATCCCGGAACGTCGTGAATTCCTGTGCACGCGCGACCGGGATCGTCGAGTTGCGCGCGATGATCTTCTCGACCAGCCCGCCCATGGTCTCGAGACCGAGCGACAACGGGATCACGTCAAGCAGCAGCCAGTCGTCGCCGGGCGCCCGGTTTCCCGCCAGCAGGCTCGCCTGCATGGCGGCGCCCAGCGCAACCACCTTGTCCGGATCGATGTTGGTCAGCGGTGTCTGGCCGAAGAAGGTTGCCACCGCCTTGCGCACGTGAGGCATGCGCGTGGCACCGCCCACCATGACCACGCCGTCGATGCCCGACGCGACGACACCCGCGTCGGCCAGTGCCTTGCGGCACGCGGCGAGCGTCTTGTCGACCAGCGGCTGAGTGATGCGGGCGAATTCATCGCTCGGCGTGGGCACATCCACCACCTCGCCGGTCGCCAGCACGGCATTGGCGCGCACTTCGGTCTCCACCGACAGCCGCTCCTTCACTTCGCGCGCCTTCATCATCAGCGCGCGCGCGTCGTGGGCCGACAGCGGCAGCAGTTTTGATTGTTCGATCAGCCAGCAGAACAAGCGGTGATCGAAGTCGTCGCCGCCCAGCATCGAGTCGCCTCCGGTGGCGAGCACCTCGAACACGCCCTTGCTGAGCTTGAGGATCGAGATGTCGAACGTCCCGCCTCCGAGGTCGTAAACGGCATAGGTTCCCTGGGCGCCGTGATCGAGGCCGTAGGCCACCGCCGCCGCGGTCGGCTCGTTTAGCAGGCGCAGGACATTGATGCCCGCGAACCGCGCCGCGTCCTTGGTCGCCTGGCGCTGCGCGTCGTCGAAGTACGCCGGAACCGTGATGACGGCGCCGACGAGCTCGCCGCCCAGCGAGTGTTCGGCCCTCGCGCGCAGGACCTTCAGGATCTCGGCCGAGACTTCGACAGGACTCTTGACGCCACCGGCGGTGCGCAGCTGCAGCATGCCAGCCTCGCGGTCACCGGCTTCGGCGAAGTCGTACGGCAGGTTCTCGACATACTGCACATCGGCCCTGGCGCGGCCCATCAACCGCTTGACCGACACGATGGTGTTGCGCGGATCGCTCGACTGATGGCGCTGAGCGCTGTAGCCGACTTCGGTCGTACTGTCGGCGAGGTAGCGGACCACCGACGGCAGCAAAGATCGCCCTTCGTTATCGTCGATGACGACCGGAATGCTGTTGCGCACCGTGGCCACCAGCGAATTCGTGGTGCCCAGGTCGATCCCCACTGCGAGCCGATGCCGGTGCGGCGCGGTCTCTGCGCCGGGCTCGGCGATCTGCAAGAGTGCCATTACGCCGATGCCTGCCGGCGCCCGGTTGCATGCGCCTCGCGTGCCGCATCGATATCTTCGCCGAACCGCTCCACGAACATCAGTTGCCGCACGAGTCGCGACGCTGCGACGAAATCGTCGCGGCCATCGATGGCTTGGCCGATCTCGACGATCAGGCGGTCGCGCTCGGCGTTCATCGTGGATTCGAGCGAATCGAGCAGCGCCGGCTCGCGACCGGCGTCTTCGAGCGACTCGCGCCAAGTCATCTGCTGCGCGAGGAATTCAGCGGGCATCGCCGCGTTGGAATCCCCATCGACCGGCACTCCGGCCCGCTCGCACAGGTATTGCGCCCTGCTGAGCGGAGATCGCAGCGTGCGGAATGCCTCGTTAGCGCGCGCCGCCCACTGCATCGCGACGCGTCGTCCTGCCGCGCTGGCGGCCGCATGGCGGTCGGGGTGCACCTTGGACTGCACCTCCTTGTGGGCGCGCTCCAGTGCCGCCTCGTCGATCGCAAAGCGGGCAGGCAACGCGAACAACGCGAAGTGGTCTGGATGCGACATGGCGAAGTCGGCTCGCTGGGAGCCTCCGCCGGCGGGACTAGACGTTGAAGGACTCGCCGCAACCGCAGCGGTTCTTCTCGTTCGGATTGTTGAACCGGAAGCCTTCGTTGAGGCCCTCGCGGACGAAGTCGAGTTCGGTGCCGTCGATGTAAGGCAGGCTCTTGGGATCCACCAGGATCTTCACGCCATTGCATTCGAATGCGCTGTCTTCCGGATGCACCGCATCAGCGTATTCGAGCTTGTAGGCCATGCCGGAGCAACCGGTCGTGTGCACACCGAGACGCACGCCCACGCCTTTGCCGCGCTTCTGAAGGAATCCCGCGACGTGCTGCGCCGCGCGTTCGGTGATGGTGACCGCCATGGTCTGTATTCTCCGATCGACCGCTCAGGCCGCCTTCTGTTCGACGGGTTGTGCCGCCGCCGCTCGCGCCGACTTGCCGTGCTTGACGCGATAGTCCTCGACCGCCGCCTTGATCGCGTCTTCCGCGAGGATCGAGCAGTGGATCTTCACCGGCGGCAGCGCGAGCTCCTCGGCGATCTGCGTGTTGCGTATCGTCGCGGCCTCATCGAGCGATTTGCCCTTGACCCATTCGGTCACCAGCGACGACGAAGCAATGGCCGAGCCGCAGCCATAGGTCTTGAAGCGCGCATCCTCGATGATGCCGTGCTCGTTGACCTTGATCTGCAGCTTCA
The DNA here is from genome assembly GCA_963703945.1 of uncultured beta proteobacterium. Lineage (GTDB taxonomy): Bacteria > Pseudomonadota > Gammaproteobacteria > Burkholderiales > Burkholderiaceae_F > JALORV01. The sequence continues at coordinate 152,638 of CAVPGM010000009.1, forward strand.
TCACGTCGCCGCAAGCCGGTGCGCCCACCATGCCGGTGCCAATGCTGTCGTCACCCTTGTCGAATGAACCGACGTTGCGCGGATTCTCGTAGTGATCGATGACTTTCGTGCTGTATGCCATAGCGTTACTCCTGCTGCCTCAGTGGGCGGCCCACTGCACCGAGTTCAGGTCGATGCCGTCCTTGTACATTTCCCACAGCGGCGACATTTCCCTCAGCCGCGCCACCTGGCGTGTAACCAGGTTGACCGTGTAATCAATTTCTTCCTGCGTCGTAAAGCGTCCGACGGTAAACCGGATCGAGCTGTGCGCCAGTTCATCGCTGCGCCCGAGTGCCCGCAGCACGTACGACGGCTCGAGCGATGCCGACGTGCACGCCGAGCCGGACGACACCGCGATGTCCTTGATCGCCATGATCAGGCTCTCGCCCTCGACGAAGTTGAAGCTGGCGTTGAGATTGTGGGGAACACGCCGCTCCAAGTCCCCGTTCAGGTACACCTGCTCGATCTGCGATAGCCCCGCCCACAGGCGGTCACGCAGCATGCGAATGCGCTCGTTCTCGGTCGCCATTTCCTCATGGGCGATACGGAATGCCTCGCCCATGCCTACGATCTGATGTGTGGGCAGTGTGCCCGAGCGCAAGCCACGTTCATGCCCGCCGCCATGCATCTGTGCCTCGAGCCTCACGCGCGGCTTGCGCCGAACAAACAGCGCACCGACGCCTTTCGGTCCGTAGGTCTTGTGCGCCGAGAACGACATCAGATCGACCTTCAGCTGCGCGAGGTCGACGACCACCTTGCCGGTCGCCTGGGCGGCGTCGACGTGGAACACGATGCCGCGCGCGCGGCACATCTCGCCGATCGCCGGGATGTCCTGGATGACGCCGATCTCGTTGTTCACATACATGATCGACACCAGCGCCGTGTCGGGACGCAAACTCGCCTCGAGCTTGCCGAGATCCAGCAGGCCGTTGGTCTCGACGTCCAAGTACGTGACCTCGAAGCCTTCGCGTTCGAGCTCCCGCATGGTGTCGAGCGTCGCCTTGTGCTCGGTCTTCACCGTCACCAGGTGCTTGCCCTTGTCCCTGTAGAAGTGCGCGATGCCCTTGAGCGCCAGGTTGATCGACTCGGTCGCTCCGGACGTCCAGATCAGCTCGCGTGGGTCACAGTTGACGAGCGCGGCGACGTGGTTGCGCGCGTCCTCGACCGCCTTTTCCGCTTCCCAGCCGAACGCATGGCTGCGAGAGGCCGGATTGCCGAAATGATCGCGCAACCACGGAACCATCGCATCGACGACGCGCGGATCGACCGGCGTCGTCGCCGAATAATCGAGATAGATCGGAAGCTGCATTTCCCCTGCCCGTTTACGTCAGCGCGGTTTCGTTCTTCTGGTCGACCTCGGGCCGCGCCGCCGACACCCGATTATCGTGCAACGTGGCTGGCGTGCCAGCCCGGTTCGCGCGGACCTTTTGCTGGTCGACAAGATCGGCCAGGCTGACCGAATCCAGGTATTCGACCATCTTGGCGTTCAGATTGGCCCACAGGTCATGGGTCATGCAGCGCTGGTCATCGAGACAGTTCTCCTTGCCACCGCACTGCGTGGCGTCGAGCGGCTCGTCGACTGCGAAGATGATGTCGGCCACAGTGACCTCGCGCGCGACACGCCCGAGCGTGTACCCGCCGCCCGGACCCCGTGTGCTCTCGACCAGTTCGTGCCGGCGCAGCTTGCCGAACAACTGCTCGAGGTACGACAGCGAAATCCGCTGTCTCTGGCTGATTCCCGCCAATGTGACCGGCCCGTTGTGTTCACGCATGGCGAGGTCGATCATGGCCGTGACGGCAAAGCGGCCTTTCGTGGTCAGTCTCATCGCAGGTTCCTACTGGGTTGGGAGAGGGTTCGTGTGTGACCCCTCGCGGAGGCGAAAATTCCCGACTGATTTCATCGGGCATTGTACTAATCCCGACTATCCCGGTCAACTTTTGGGACACCACTCCCACAAACAAGTACGGCGCCCGCAGGCGCCGTCTCCAAGGGAAGAAAGACCCTGTCAGCGGACCGCTGGCATCGCTCTGCGCCGCCGCGCCGACAACATCGGCAGGAGCAGGAGCAGAACAGCGAGGTACCGGACGTCGAGCGCCCCGCCCCCGCCGACGTTCGAGGGCGCCAGCGCGGACGAGGACGGCGTAACGGGCGCGGCGACGTTGGTGCCCGCCGAGGTCGACGTCGCCGTATTGCCCATGCCGTTCAGGGCAACAGACGCTGTTCCTGCGCCATGCGTGATCACCACGTCGGCGCTCTTGCCGCCGGCGCTCTGTGGCTTGAACTCCACTTCGATCTGGCAGTTGGCATTTACGGCCAGGCTGCCCGCGGCACAGGTATTTCCGGCGCCCGCTTTGAAGTCGGCGGCGTGGATCCCGCCGATCTGGACCGAACTGATCGTCAGCGTCGCATTGCCCGTGTTGGTGAGCGTGGTGCGTTGCGCGGTCGACGTCGCGCCGATCGCGGTTGCGGGAAAGGCAAGCGCGCTGGCGGCCAGCGTCGCAGCACCCACCGGCGTCGTGACGCCGGGCCCACTCAACGGAATCGTGTGCGGAGACCCGGTCGCATTCGAAGTGATCGTCAGATTGCCACCGCGCGCTCCTGTGGCAGCCGGGGTGAAGGTCACGTTCATCGTGCAACTGGCGCCGGCGGCCAGATTGCCGACGCAGTTTCCGGTGGATGCGAACTCGGGAGTGGGCATCGATGCCGCGGCCGTGATCGAGACCGGCAGCGTGCCGTTGTTGGTGACGACGACGGGCCGCGCGGCGCTGGTGGTGCCCACAGTCTGTGTATTGAAGGTGAGCGATGTCGCGCTGCGCGCCAGGCTGGGCGTGGCGACTGCCGATGCAGTGCCGGTCAGCGTGATCGTCGGACTCGCCGCGGCGTTGGACTGGAAGGTGAAGGTCGCCGAGCGCGTACCCGCCGCCATCGGCGTGAAGCTTGCCCCCACTGTGCAGGTGCCGCCGGCCGCCACTGTGACCGACGCGCCTACGCAGGACCCGGTCGCGGTGAACTCGGCCGCATTGGCGCCGGCTTTGGCGATGCCGGTGATGGTGAGCGGACCGCCGCCGGTGTTGGTCAGCACCACGTTGGCCGGCGTCGAAGTCGAGTTGGCTACCGCGATCTGCGTCGAGGCAAAGGTCAGCGTGGTTCCGTTCAGCGAGATCGCCGCCCCGCTGGCCGCCGCCGGGTTGACGATGAATGCAGCGATGTCGGCCGCTTGCTGTGCCGAAACGGTGTATGGAGCATTCGCCAGGAACTTCATTTCGTTCACGCTGCTGATCGCGCCCAATATGGCCGCAGCGCTCGTCCCGTTTTGAATCTTCTTGATGTTGAGTGTGGGATCCGGGCTGTGACAGGTGCCAGTCCCGCAACTCAGCGGCGAGCCGTTCGTATTCAGGTAAAGCTGCTTGCCGACCACCGCGTTCTGCGACCACGCGGCAGATGCGATCAGACCGAGCAGCAGGCCCATCAAGGTGCGGGAGATCATTGGATTTCCTCGGTTGAAGTCTTCAGCAAAGCATCACGGTCAGGAGGGGGATTCGCCGATCGGAAAAGCAGCCCGCGGGCGGGGGAGTTCTGTCGATCGCGGGAAGAGCGAGTACCAACCTCCGCAAGCAGCCCCAGCAGTGCCAACACCCAGACCAGTTCGACGCTCCCGCCCCCGCCTGCACTCGGTGCATTGGCCGCGCTGCCCGTCGACGGCGGCGCAGCCGCCATGACCGTTCCGGCCATTGGCACCAGTGACGTTCCGGTGGTAGTCGCCAGGCCGATCGAGGCAGTCCGCGTCAGCGATGCACCGGCGGCCGGTGTGAAAGTCACGTTGACCGTGCAGTTGTCAGTATTCGGCCGCAATGTCGCGCCGGGACACGTCGAGGCGGTCACACGGAAGTCGGCGGCATCGCCTCCGGTCGCGATCGTTACGGCGTTGTTGGTCGCGAACACGAGGTCGGCAGTTCCTACGTTCGAAATGGTGACGGTTGACGACGCGGTTGCCCCCACCGCTGTCGCGGCGAAGATCGGCCCGCTCGCAGGCGAATAACGCAACGACGGCGCCGGCCCGGCGAGGCCCGCGATATACGCGGCGAGATCGCCGCGCTGCGTCGTCGTCAGCGTCGGGAAGAAGCCGTTCATTCCGGTCACGGCACCGCCGAGCGTGGTGCCGCTGAGTGCCGCGCTGAGCGCCTCAAGTGCCTTCGCGAAACTCATCGTGCCGGCTGCACCTGCGGCCGTTGCACGGTTGGTGATGCTGTTGCGGATGCTGGTGAGTGAATTGGCAGCGGCGGAATTGGTCGTCGAATGGCAGCTCTCGCACTGCGGGGAAAGCGTCGTGGTGAACAACTGCTGGCCTGCGGTCGAGTCGCCGGTCGTCTGCGCCATGGATGGCGCGCAGCCCGCAGCGAGCAATGCGAAACCGAGAATGCGCGCGGCCAGGACGTATCGAATGCGCAGCACGAAGTTCCTTTTCGAGGGGCTTCGCCGCGGTGCAAGGTCGCCGCGGACAATCTCGAGCGCGCGGTGCGCGGCCCAGCGCGAATCTTCTTCGAGCGAAGAGGGACTTTCGATCCGCCTTACGTCCTACCCCCGGCCGATCATCCGAACGCACTAGCGGACTTCAACCCCCGAGCGCATGCGCCAGATCGCGCTTGAGGTCGTCGACGGATTCGAGTCCGACGGCAATGCGGATCAGCCCTTCGTGTATGCCGGCGCGCCGGCGCGCTTCGGCGCTGATGCGGCCGTGCGTGGTCGTCGCGGGGTGCGTGATCGTGGTTCGAGTGTCTCCCAGATTGGCGGTGATCGACATCAGCCGGACCCGATCGATGACCTCCCAGGCCCTCGCGCGCCCCGCTTCCGGTGTTTCGCCGCCGACTTCGAATCCGATGACGGCGCCGGCCATCGCCTGCTGGCGCGCACAGAGGTCGGCCTGCGGATGACTGTCCAGCCCGGGAAAGTGCACGCGCACCACCGGGGTCTGCTGCTCGAGCCAGCGCGCAAGTTCGAGCGCGGCTGTGCACTGGGCGCGCAGGCGCACTCCCAGCGTTTCGAGACCCTTCAACAGGATCCAGGCGTTGAATGGGGACAGGCTCGGCCCGGTCGTGCGCAGCACCGGCAGCAACTGTTCCCGGATAAACCGCTGCGAACCGAGCACCGCACCGCCCAGCACGCGCCCCTGGCCATCGATGTACTTGGTGGCCGAGTGAATCACCGCATCGACGCCGTACTCGAACGGGCGTTGCAGCACCGGCGTGCAAAAGCAATTATCGACGACGCTGAGCGCGCCGATCTCGCGCCCCAGCGTCGCGAACGCGCCGATGTCGACGATCTCCATCAGCGGATTCGAAGGTGTCTCGCAGTACAGGAGACGTGTTCGAGACGACGCAGCCGCGCGCCAGGCCGCGGGACTCGCGGCGTCCACGTAGCTCACCTCGATACCGAAGCGCGGCAGTACCGTCGAGAAGAGCTGCACCGTCGCGCCGAACACATTGGCGCCGCAGACGAGGTGATCGCCTGACTTCAGCGTGGCGAGGCAGGTCGCCATGATGGCGGCCATGCCGGACGCGGTCGCCAGGCAGTCCTCCGCCCCTTCGAGCGAGGCCAGGCGCTGCTCGAACATGCGGACCGTCGGATTGGTGAAGCGCGAGTAGACATAGCCATCCTCGGCGCCGGAAAAGCGCTCTGCGGCCTGTGCCGCGTTATCGAACACGAAGCTCGAAGTCAGGAACAGCGCTTCGCTGTGCTCGCCGAACGGGGTGCGCAGCGTGCCGGCACGGACCGCACGCGTGTCAAAGTCGTAATCAGGATGATCGGCCATAAAAAAACCCGCCGGCGTGAGCGCAGCGGGTTCATTGAGCCCCTCGCTTTAGCCGCATTTGTTAAGCGCCCGCAAGCTGAGACTTCAAATCGGCGCGATCCGCGGATTGTATACGACTCCGGTTAGTCCGCCGATGCCAAATTCAGGTTGAGTTGTGCCCGCGGTTCGCCATCGAGCGCCCCGGCCGCCTCGCGAGTCGCCTCGAGCCGGTCGAGGTACTCGGGTGTGACGTCGCCGGTGATATAGGCACCATCGAAACAGCTGGCCTCGAAGTTGGTGAGGTGGGGGCCGAGTTCCGCGACCGAGCGCTTCATCGCGTCGATGTCCTGGTATACGAGGCCGTCGGCCTCGATCATGCTGCGGATCTCCTCGTCCGAACGGCCATGGGCGATCAATTCGCCGCGGGTCGGCATATCGATGCCGTAGACGTTCGGAAAACGCACAGGTGGCGCGGCCGACGCGAAGATGACGCGGTTGGCGCCGGATTCGCGCGCCATGTGGACGATCTCGCGCGAGGTCGTGCCGCGCACGATCGAGTCATCCACCAGCAGCACGTTCTTCCCCTTGAATTCCGTCGGCAGCGTGTTCAGCTTCTGGCGCACGCTTTTACGACGCACCGACTGGCCCGGCATGATGAAGGTGCGACCCACGTAGCGGTTCTTGAAGAACCCCTCGCGGAACTCGAGCCCGAGCTTCTTTGCGAGCTGCATCGCGGCCGGTCGCGACGTGTCTGGGATCGGCATCACCACATCGATATCGCCGATGCGGAACTCGCGGCGGATCTTCTCGGCCAGGTGCTCGCCCATCTTCAGCCGCGACGCGTAGACACTGACGCCGTCGATGACCGAATCGGGCCGCGCGAAATAGACGTACTCGAAAATGCACGGATTGAGCGAGACGCGGTCCGCGCAGCGCTGCGCGTAGAAGTTGCCGTCGAGGTCGATGAAGATCGCCTCGCCGGGGGCAACGTCACGGACGAACTTGAACCCCGATCCCTCCAGAGCGACGGACTCGCTGGCGACCAGGTACTCGGTGCCGCCATCGGTCTCGTTGATGCCGTAGCACAGCGGCCGGATGCCGTACGGGTCGCGAAACGCCAGGATGCCGTGGCCCGCGATATGCGCGACGCAAGCATAGGCGCCTCGCACACGCCGATGCAGTCCTGCCACCGCGCCGAAGATCGTCGCGGGATCGAGCGTGATGCTGGACGCCTGCTCCTGCAGTTCGTGCGCCAGCACGTTGAGCAGCACTTCGGAATCGGATGTGGTGTTGATGTGCCGCCGGTCGATGCGGAACATCTCACTCTTCAGCTGCTCCGCATTCGTCAGGTTTCCGTTGTGCCCGAGCGTGATGCCGAAGGGCGCGTTCACGTAGAACGGCTGGGCTTCCTCGGGATTCGTCGCAGACCCGGCGGTCGGATATCGCACGTGCGCGATGCCGGCATTGCCGGTGAGGTTGCGCATGTTGCGGGTGCGGAAGATCTCGCGCACCATCCCGTTGCCCTTCCACATCGAGAAGGTGCTGCCGGCCCCGGTCGCGATTCCGGCCGCATCCTGGCCACGATGCTGCAGCAGCTGCAGGGAGTCGTACAACAGCTGGTTGACGGGCCCGGTGGCGACCACCCCGACGATTCCACACATGTCAGCGCTTCCCTCGGCGGCTGCTATCGGCCCGAGCGCGTCGGACCATCCTAGTGTCCCTGTGTGCCGGGGCTGGGCACGTAGCGCGCCAGAGCCTGCGGCAGAAACGGCGAGGCGAATCGTACGCTCGCCTGCACCCACGGCAATACGACTGACGCCTGCCACCACGACTGGCGAGGCGCGCCAGCGGCGACTGCGAGCAGTGCCGCGAGGCCGATCACGATCAGCCCACGCAGCACTCCGAAGATGCCGCCAAGTATCCGATCCTCAAGAGAGACGTGCGCCGCCGTCAGCACGGCCCGCAGCGCGGCCGCCACCAGCGCCGCGGCGAGCAGGATGCCGACCACGATCACTGCACCGGCCAGGGCCGTGCGTGCACCCAGCGGCAACTCCAACGGAAGCCACTGCGCCGAGCGACGCCGCGTACTGGAGCGCCAGCACCAGTCCGATGATCCAGCCAGCCAGCGCGAACAGTTCGCGCACCACGCCGCGCACCAGTCCGAGCAGTATCGACAGGCCGAGCGTGACGACAATGGCCCAGTCGACCGCGGTCATCGACGCTACGACGCCACGACGTTGGCGCTGATGCCGAGCGACTTCAGGCGCGTCCGCGCCCGGTCGGCCTCGTCGCGCGTGGAATAGGGCCCGACGCGTACGCGGAAGCGCGTGCCTTCAGCCGTTTCGTGTCGCTCCGTATACGCGGGCAAGCCGGCCTTCTTCAGTTGCTCCGACAACTCGCGCGCCGAAACCTCGTTCGCGGTGGCGGCGGCCTGCACGGCGAACTTGCCGCTCTTCGCCGTCACGGCGGGCTTGTCGGCCGTCGCCTGGCCTTCGAGTGCGGCGCGCGCCCGCTGCTCCTCCACCTTCGATTCCTCGGCGCTTGCACCTGACTTGGTCTTCGCGCTGTCTGCCGGCACCCGCGCAGGGGGCACTGCGGTGCTGGGCGCAGGAGCGTCGGGCGGAGGCGCCAGTGGCGCGTTGTCCGGAGCGGGCACCGGCGGCAGCGCCAGGCGAGGCGTGAATTTCGTCTTCTCGCTCGGGATGTCGATCGGGATGTTGTCGGGTACCGGCTTGGGCTCCGGGTCGAGCACCATCGGCACAACGATGACCACCAGCAGCAGCAAGGCCGCGGCACCGATCAGGCGACGTCGGGCGCGCGCGCGCAGCACTACGGTCGGATCGGCGCGGGCGCCTGAGTCGTCGTCTGCTTTGGCGGTGCGTGGGGAGCGGGATGGAGTACCGGCAGTAGCGGTGGCCTTGCGACGCCAGAAAGCCAGAGACATCCGAGCCCCAGTCGTAATCCTCAGTCGTCCACTCGCCGGCGCGCGTCGATCGCGCGCATCACATCGGCGACGGTGAGGAAGGATCCGAAGGCGAGAATTCTATCATCGGCCTCGGCGAGATCACGCGCTCCATGGTAGGCGTCGGCCACCGAGGCGTACTCGCGGATCGACTGCCCCGCCGCAGTACCCACGCCGCCTGCGCGCAACCGTGCTGCGAGCTGGTCCGCGGTCGATCCTCGCGGACCGCCCAGGGTTGCCAGATGCCAGTGGTCGATGCGCGCGCCGATCCTGCGGACGACCGCATCGATGTCCTTGTCGTGCAGCATGCCGAAGACCGCGTGCGTCACCGGAAAGTAGCCCATCGCGTCGAGGTTCTCGGCCAGCACGGCGGCGGCGTGCGGATTGTGGGCCACATCGAGCACGATGGCCGGACGACCCGGCAGCACCTGGAAGCGGGCCGCTAGCTCGACCGCCAGCAATCCCTGGCGAACCGCCTGCTGCGATACCGGCAGACGATCGGCCACCGACTCGAGTGCCGCCAGCGCACCGGACGCGTTGAGTAGCTGGTTCGCGCCTCGAAGCGAGGGATACGACAGTCCACCACGACGGGCCGACCTGCCCGCATACGCCCACTGCTGGCGATCACCCTGGTAGTTGAAATCGCGACCGAAAAGCCAGAGGTCTGCACCGATCCGCTGGGCATGCTCGATCAGCGACCTCGGCGGCTGCGGATCACTGCAGATCGCCGGACGCGCAGACCGGTAGATGTGCGCCTTTTCCCAACCGATCGCCTCGCGCGTCGATCCGAGGTATTCGGTGTGATCAATGTCGACCGAAGTGATGATCGCCACATCGGAATCGACGAGATTCACTGCATCGAGTCGCCCGCCCAGCCCCACTTCAAGCACTACCGCATCCACCGCGGAGCGGGCGAACAGGCGCAGGACGGCGAGCGTCGTGAATTCGAAGTAGGTCAGCGTGATCTCGCCGCGCGCTGCATCGACCGCTTCGAAATGCTCGATCAACGCATCGTCCGTTGCACTGACGCCGTCGATGCGCGCACGTTCGTTGAAGTCCAGCAGATGCGGTGATGTGTAGAGCGCGGTGCGGTATCCGGCGGCGCGCAGGATGCTTTCCAGCATCGCGCAGGTCGAGCCTTTGCCGTTGGTGCCGCCGACGACGAAGGCCGGAGCTCCGAGAGCAAGATCGAGTTTGTCGGCGACCCGGCGTACGCGGTCCAGGCCGAGCTCGATCGGCTTGGTGTGCATCCGCTCGATGCGCTCGAGCCACGCAGTGAGCGAACTTTCCAAGTTTCATTGGCCGGCCGCGAATGCGGCCGGCTTATCCAGATATCAACTTATGGCGTCGGCCGGCTGCCTGAGCAGCAGCGCCAGCAGGCGGGCCATTGCGTCGCGCATTTCACGGCGGTCGACGATCATGTCGATCGCACCCTTGGTCAGCAGGAACTCGGCTCGCTGGAAACCCTCGGGCAGTTTCTCGCGCACGGTCTGTTCGATCACTCGCGGACCGGCAAAGCCGATCAGCGCCTTGGGCTCGGCGATCACCACGTCACCCATGAATGCAAAGCTGGCCGAAACGCCGCCCATCGTCGGGTCGGCCAGCACCGAGATGAAAGGCAGCCGCGTCTCGGCGAGCCTCGCAATCATCGCCGTCGTCTTTGCCATCTGCAGCAGCGACAGCAGCCCCTCCTGCATGCGTGCGCCGCCGGTCGACGTGATGCAGACGAATGGCACCTTCTGTTCGATCGCCGTCTCGACGCCGCGTACGAAACGCTCGCCCACCACCGAGCCCATCGAGCCGCCCATGAACTCGAATTCGAAGCAGGCAACAACGACCGGCAAGGCCCGGATCGATCCGCCCATCACAATGAGCGCATCGGTCTCGCCGGTCTGCTCCATCGCCTCCTGCAGGCGATCGGTGTACTTGCGACTGTCCTTGAACTTCAGGGCGTCGACCGGAAGGACTTCCTGCCCGATCTCGTAGCGACCTTCGGCGTCCATCAGCGCATCGAGGCGCGCCCGCGCGCGGATGCGCATGTGATGCGCGCACTTCGGACACACCATCAGTGTCTTCTCGAGCTCCGCGCTGTAAAGCACCGCCTCGCAACCGGGGCACTTGGTCCACAGGCCTTCGGGAACGCTCTTGCGCGCAGCTCCTTCCTCGCGCTTGATGCGCGGTGGAAGGATCTTGTCGATCCAGCTCATCCTGAACCTCCGGGCTGCGCCGTCGTGAATCTCATGCCGCCCTACCTTTCTCGTTGCCGAGTGATCGGTGCCTGGAGTGGCATGCCAAGATGGACTCCAGGCGGCGGGAGGGGATGGCTTTCATGCTGGCTGCCTGCGATGGCTCAGGAGGCATCTCCCCCCTCTCCGCCTTCCCTTCTCGACCGCTGATTAGGCTTTGCGAGTCATCGCTGTGTAGGGCGAAGTTGGCGAGGAAGGGTTGCCTGATCGATCGCGAAGGAGAGTGCCAATGACCACGTCTGTCGGCATCGATGTCGCCAAGGAAGTGCACTGGGTCTGTGCTATCGACTCTGGCGGCAAGGTCGTCCTCAACCGCAAGCTTCTCAACACCCCAGAAGACCTGCAGCAACTCGTCGTCGAGTTGTTGGCGTTGCCTGCGCCACAGCGCGTGGGCATTGATGTGCTGGGAGGCATCGCTTCGCTGGCGCAAGCCGTGCTGCTGCAATCCGGCCTGGCGCTGGTGCACGTGCCAGGGCTGGCCGTCAATCGCGCCCGCCAAGGCACGGTCGGCGGGGAGTCCAAGAGCGATCCGCGCGATGCCAGAGTCATTGCCGAGCAGGTGCGCACCCGCACGGACCTGCGCGCCGTCACCGCTCAGACCGAACTGGACATCGAACTGCGGCTGCTGGTGTCGCGCCGAGGCGACCTGAGCACCGAGCAGACGCGTCGCCTGGCGCGCATGCACGACCTCCTGGTTGGCATCTTCCCCGAGCTGGAGCATGCCTTGGACCTGACCAGCAAGACTGCACTGACGTTGCTCAGCCGCTTCGTCACCCCGTTGGAGCTGCGTCAGGCCAGCGACGATCAGTTGCGCGCAGCGCTCGGCGCGCTCGCCAACCGCAGCTTCGCCCGCACGCTCATCACCACCGCACGCGCTGTGGCCGCGCGTCAAACCATCGCCGTGCCCGGCGAGGCGCTCACGGCGCGCCTGATCAAGGAGCTCGCCGCCGAAGCGCTGCGCACCATCGAGCAGCTGGCCGCGCTGGATCGCGAACTCGAGCAACGCCTTGCATTGCACCCTGATGCGGCCCTCATCCGTAGCCTGCCCGGCATGGGGGCCTTGATGACCGCCGAGTTCATCGCCGAGGCAGGCACCATCGAACGCTTCAGGTCCCCCGACGCCCTGGCCGCCGCCGCCGGACTCGCGCCCGTACTCAAGCAGTCGGGCAAGTCGCGCCGACTGCAACGACCCCACGGCGGCAACAAGGGCCTCAAGCGCGTCTTCTACCAGTCCGCCTTCGCCTCGCTGCACAGCCCAGACAGCCGCGCCTTCTACACCCGCAAGCGCCAAGAGGGAAAACGGCACCACCAGGCCGTCATCGCACTCGCTCGCCGTCGCGTCAACGTCCTGTGGGCCGTGCTGCGCGATCGCCAGCCCTTCCACCTCAACGTCACCGCGAACGCTTGACAAAAACATTAGGCTGCCTCCCGGATGGTCGCGCCGTCGAGCGCCCCACGGATCTCGCGGACCCATGCTTCCACCGCCCCCACTGCACGCTCGCGCGGCGTCGACTCGATTTCCTCGATGATGCGTGATCCGATCACCACGGCATCGGCGACCTGGGCTACAGCCACAGCGCTCGCGGCGTCGCGTATGCCGAAGCCGACGCCGACCGGAACCTGCGAATGGCGCCGGATCAGCGGCAACTTGGCAGCCACGCTCGATACGTCGAGGTGCGACGCGCCGGTGATCCCCTTCAGGCTGACGTAGTAGAGATATCCGGCCGCCATGGCCGCGACCTGTTCGATGCGCTCATCCGTCGACGTCGGGGCGAGCAGGAAGATGGGATCGATGTCGGCGGCTCGCATGGCCGCGGCAAACTCGCGGCACTCCTCGGGTGGATAGTCGACCACCAGAACTCCGTCGACGCCTGCAGCGCGCGCCGCCGACGCGAATTCCGCCTGCCCCATGTGCTCGATCGGATTGGCATAGCCCATCAGCACGACCGGAGTCGTTGTGTCAGTGCGCCGGAACTCGGCGACGAATTCCAGCGTCCGCCTGAGTCCTACACCATGTCGGATCGCGCGTTCGCTCGCGCGCTGGATGACCGGACCGTCTGCCATCGGGTCGGAGAACGGCACGCCGAGTTCAATGACATCGGCGCCGGCGCGGGCGAGCGCGTGCAACAGCGGGACCGTCAGTTCCGGATCAGGGTCGCCCGCGGCGATGTAGGGGATCAGGCCCTTGCGAGCCGCGGCCTTCAACTGCGCGAAGCGATGTCCAATCCGCGACATCAGCGGTCCCCGGCGTGGCGCTGCCGATACTCGACGCTGGCCTCGCGACATGAGGCACGGCAGTAGAACTCCAGTTTGCCGGCCTCCGCCACGATGTGCAGGTCCTTGTCGCCGCGGCCCGACAGGTTGACCAGCAGCACCTGCTCCTTCGGCAGCGTGGGCGCAAGCTTCGCTGCATAGGCGAGCGCGTGACTCGACTCCAGCGCCGGGATGATGCCTTCGATCCGGCAGCAGTCGTGAAAGGCAGCCAGCGCTTCCTCGTCGGTCGCTCCGACATAGGTTGCGCGCCCGCTGTCCTTCAACCACGCATGCTCCGGGCCGACGCCCGGGTAATCGAGGCCGGCCGACACCGAATGCGTCTCGCTGATCTGACCGTTTTCATCCTGCAGCAAATACGTGCGGTTGCCGTGAAGGACGCCGGGCGACCCGCATAGCAGGCTGGCGGCGTGGCGCATTGTCGTCAGCCCCTCGCCTGCCGCCTCGACGCCGATCAGCCGCACCCGCTCGTCGGGGATGTAGTCGTAGAAGATCCCCATGGCATTGCTGCCGCCACCGACACAGGCGATCACCGCATCGGGCTGTCGCCCGATCATGGCGGGCATCTGCTGCAGGCATTCCTTGCCGACCACCGAATTGAAGTCGCGCACCATCATCGGGTACGGATGCGGACCGGCGACCGTGCCGATGATGTAAAACGTGCTCTCGACGTTAGTCACCCAGTCGCGCATCGCCTCGTTGAGTGCATCCTTGAGCGTGCGCGAGCCGCTGTCGACCGGGACGACCTCCGCACCGAGGAGCTTCATCCGATAGACATTCGCCGCCTGGCGACCGACGTCTTCGCTGCCCATGTAGACAACGCACTCCATGCCGTAACGCGCGGCGACGGTTGCCGTGGCTACTCCATGCTGGCCGGCGCCGGTTTCCGCGATCACCCGCGGCTTGGCCATCCGCTTCGCCAGAAGAGCCTGGCCGATCGTGTTGTTGATCTTGTGCGCGCCGGTGTGATTGAGGTCTTCCCGCTTCAGATAGATCTGGGCGCCGCCCAGCATCTCGCTCCAGCGCCGCGCGTGATAAATGGGACTGGGCCGACCGACGTAGTGTTCGAGTTCGTCGCGGAATTCGGCGACGAACTCCGGGTCGTTGCGGTACTTCTCGTAGGCATCACGCAGTTCGGCGAGCGCATGCATCAGCGTCTCGGCGACGAAGGTCCCGCCGTAGGGGCCGAAGTGTCCAGTGGGATCTGGAAGATCGTAGGGCTTCATGCAGACAGGCCTTGATCGGCAGTCCGGACTGCCGTGACAAACTGGTTGATGCGGATCGTGCTCTTCACACCCGGCGTCTCTTCGACGCCGCTGCTGACATCCACTGCATAGGGCCGCACCCGCCGGATGGCGTCACCGACGTTGCCTGCGTCGAGTCCGCCGGCGAGCACCAGCGGCTTGGTTCGTCGCGACGGAACCCGGTTCCAGTCGAAAACGGTTCCGCTGCCGCCGTAGCCGTCGGAGGGCGCGTCGGCAAGCAGCGCGACGGCCGAATGAAACACCCGTTCCGAGTCTAACAAATCGACCCCGGCATCCATGCGGATCGCGCGCAGGTAGGGCCGGCCGTAGCGGCTGCAGGCCTGCTCGTGTTCATCGCCGTGGAACTGCAGCATCGCCGCCGGCATCGCCGCCAGCGCGTCCTCGACGAGATCGGCGGCAGCGTTCACGAACAGCAGGACGGGGGCAACGAACGGCGGCAAGGCGCGCGCAAATGCGCGCAGCCGCGTTGGCGTCACATGGCGGGGACTCTTCGGGTAGCAGACGAATCCCACGGCGTCCGCGCCTGCTGCCACGGCCGCCGTGATGTCGGCTTCACGCGTCAATCCGCAGATCTTGATCCGTGTTCGCATCGATCCAGTGCGGCGCGTGCGCACCGGGCGCCGGCAAGTCGAATCGGGCATCGTACTCGACCCGCGCCAGGTAAAGCCCATCGGCCGCGAGCGTGGCGGCTGCGACGGAACGGTCGCGTGCGGCCAGCACTTCGCCCACCCATTCCGGTCTCTCGCGCCCGGTCCCCACGGCGACCAGGGTTCCCACAACGTTGCGCATCATGTGATGCAGGAAGGCATTCGCGGTCGCGCGAACGCGCAACCATCGGCCGAAGCGGCGGACTTCCAGTTCTTGCAGTTCCCGCACCGGCGACGCCGCCTGGCATTCGGCCGAGCGGAAAGACGTGAAGTCGTGCGTGCCCACCAGCAGGGCGGCGGCACGCTGCATTGCCGCCTCGTCGAGCGGGCGGAAGATCCACGTGGCCCGTCCGTGCGCCAGCGGGGAGCGCACCGGGTCGTTCAGAAGCCAGTAGTCGTAGCTGCGGCGGCGCGCATCAAACCGCGCATGAAAGTCGGCAGGGACCCCGCGTGCCCAGCGCACGCCGATTGCCGATGGAAGGAAACGGTTGGTACCGCGCACCCATGCGGTCAGAGGACGCACCGCGTCGGTGTCGAAGTGGACGACCTGGTCGAGTGCGTGGACTCCGGAGTCGGTACGTCCGGCGCAGATCGTCGAAACCAGATGGCCGGCGATCGAGGCAAGCGCGCGTTCGATCAGGTCCTGCACCGAGCGCCCGTCGGGCTGCGTCTGCCAGCCGCTGAAGCCGGCGCCGTCGTACTCGATGCCGAGCGCGATGCGCACGGTGGCGGCACGGCGGGCCGGCGGCCCGCCGCGTTCAGCCTTCGATCTGCTTGATCAGCTCGACCGCCGACTGGCGCTGCTCGCGCGTGCCGTCGCGCATCACTTCGTCGAGCAGTTCGCGTGCGCCGTCCTTGACGCCCAGGTCGATATAGCCGCGCGCCAGGTCGAGTTTCGTGGACATCTGTTGCGCGAGCGCGCTGCCCGGTTCGGTCTCGCCTCGGCGCGTGGTCGGGTTGAGACTGACGGCTGACAGGTCGAAATCGATCAGCGGAACCGTGGCCTGATCAGTATTGGCCATCAGGCGCTGCGCCTGCTCGTCTGGCAGTGCGCCCGCCCCGGCCGTTACCGGCTGCTTCTTGCCGATGACGGTCGGCCGCGACAGGGCCTCCGCCGTGGCCGGCGAAGGTGCCGTCGGCATCCGGGTCGAGGGGATATTGAGATCAAGGTCCGGAATTGAGCCGATTCCGGTGGCGGTCGGCGCGAGCGCCGGCGAGGTCGGCAACGCGATGTCGAGGTCGGCGATCGCCGGCGGCTCAACGCGGCCTACGATCGGGCTGGTCGGCTTGAATCCGAAGTCGACGTCCGACGTTGCCGGCGCCGAGTCCAGCGTCGGCATCTTCGTCGGCGGCCCGAGATTCATCTTCGTCGGCCCGAGGTCGAAATCCAGCGACGCGAAGTCGGGCGCTGCGGCAGCCGGCACGGGAGCCGGCGCCGGCGGCGTTAGGCCGGTCGTCGGCTGGCCGCCGGGCAGCGTGGCATGGAACTGAGTCGTCGGCGCCGATGTGGTCGTCGGTCCCGACATCTTGGTGTCGGCGGGCATCTTGGTGTCGCCGACCGACATCGTCGTATCAGCGCCCGTCATGCGCGTGTCGACCACCATTTTCGTCAGTGGCGGGGCCCCGGCCGATTCGGCACCACGCAGGCCACCCAGATCGAGGCCGGACGTCGGGCCACCGCCCAGCGTCGACGGGCCGCGACCCTTGGTGTTCGGATCCAACCGGAAGCCGGTCGTCGGACCGCGCCCGGCCGTATCGGACAGCACGGCACCAGCGAACATCGGATGGGACGGATCGACCGCGTGGCCGAGCTTGATGGCCTTTTCCCACTCCTCGCCCGCGCCGCCGGTGCGGTCGCGCAAGTCCTCGGCCATCGACATGAAGCTCGCCTTGTCGCCGCGGCGCGAGAAGATCTCGAGCAGCTTGACACGCACTGCATGCCGGTCGGGTTGCATCCGCAGCGCTTCCTTCAGGATGTCTTCGGCCTGCTCCTCGCGCCCGTAGGCTATATAGACGTCGGCCTCCGCGACCGGATCGACCTCGTTCGAGTCCAGCTGCGACGCCGCCGGGATAAAGCTCGAGTTGAAGGTGCTGGTGCCGGTGTCGACACTCTGTCCGCCAGTCGCGCCAAACAGCGAGTTGGCCTGCAGGCCCTCCCCGGTGTCCTTGAACTTGCCGCTCGACTCGGCCTTGCGCTTGCGGTACCAGCTCCATCCGAACAAGCCGGCGAGCAGGGCGACGATGCCTGCCAGGCCGAGCTGGGTTGTCGTGTTGCCCAGAAGGTCGGTGATGAAGTTTGGCTCTTCGACCGGTGCCGGCGGCGGGGATGCCGCCTTCTTCACCGGTGCCGGTGCAACCGCCGCAGGGGGGGCGGGCGGAGCCTCGGCCTTGGGCGGCTCAGCCGGGGCTGGCGCGGGCGTTGGTGCAGGTGCCGCGGCAGTAGGAGCTGACGTCGTCGGGGCCGTGGCAGCTGGCGTCGGCGCCGGTGGCGCCATAACGGGCGGCGGAGGTGCTGCAGCCGGAGCGGCTGCTACCGGCGTTCCCGACTTCTGTTCAGCCTGCTTCTGGGCCTGAGCGCCGGCCTTGCTCTGGACCTCGAGCGCCTTCTGGATTGCCTCGTTGGTCCGCTTCAGTTGGGCTGCGCGTTCCTGTTCTTCCTTGATTGCACGCGCCTTGGCCGCTGCCTCGTCGGCTTTGGCCGTGGAGGCGGCCGCCTTCGTCGCCTTGTCATCGGCGCGCGCGATCTTCAGCTGATCGCCACCCGGTTTGGCGGTGGCGCTGCGGTCCTCGACTTTCGCGGTAACTCGACCCCCGCCGGCCGCGGCAGGTGGCGCGGCAGCCACCGGCGCGGCGCCCGCGGTTTGGGCCAAGCGGCTCCGGTAGGCGGCGAAATCTGCGCTCTGGGCAACCACTTCCTTGCGCGCATCCGGTGCGGCCAGCGCGGCGGCCTCAGCGTCGGATGGAATCGAGAGCTGCGCGCCAGCACGCAGCAAGTTCATGTTCTTGTTGATGAAGGCTTCCGGATTCGCCCGGAATAGCGCCACCAGCATCTGATCAAGCGAGGCGGCGCTGCGGTTCTGGTTGGCGATCTTGCCGAGCGTGTCGCCCGACTTGACCATATAGGTTCCGCCGCTGGTGCTGACCGGAGCGGGTGCCGGCCGGGACGAAGGGGCCGAAGGAGCAGCGGCAGGTGCTGGGCTTGGCGCAGCCGCTACCGGCGCTGAGGGCGCGGTGCGCGGTGCGGCCGGCATTGGGGCGGCGGCGGTTGCCGTCGGGGGCGCGGCCGGGGCAGCAGGCGCCACGATGTCGGGCGTCGCCTTCAGTGCCGGCGGGTCAAGCAAGACGGTGTACTCACGGATCACCCGGCCGGTCGCCCACGTCAGCTCGACCATCATGTCGAGGTAGGGCTCGTTGACCGGCTGCCCCGAACTGATCCGGACCAGGTAATTCCCGTCGGATCGGCGGTCCAGCACGAACCGAAGGTTGGTCAGCGCCGGGTTGTATTCCAGGTTGGCCGCGCGAAAGGCGCTCAGGGGTGCCAGCTTGACCTGCAAGGTGGGGGCTTCGTCGCGACCGACCGAGGTGACTTCCAGCTCGGCCTTGAGTTGCTGACCCAACCCGGACTGGACCGACAAGCGTCCCAGCCCCGCCGCGCCGGCCTCAAGGGTGGTCAGCCCGAGACCAAACGCAAGCGAAAGCGCGCACCACATGGGCGCGCGCGGAAATTTGTCGGATGGCATTCCGCCCCCTGCCGTATTAACGTCGTCTTTCGAACATAACATCATGGACTTAGGGCAGCAAGCTTAGAAATGGCGGTAACTCACGCCTTTATGTGAGAAATGAAACTCGCGTTGGCGCGGCCTGCCGCGCCCGTCTTCACAGCACCGCGCTTCGCTGTTTCTCATAGCTTTCCGAGCAGGATGCGCAGCATGCGACGCAGCGGTTCGGCCGCGCCCCACAGCAGTTGATCCCCGACGGTGAACGCGCCAAGGTATTCGGCACCCAACGCGAGCTTGCGCAGCCGTCCGACCGGGATTGACATCGTGCCAGTCACCGCGGCAGGCGTCAGCTCGCGGATGCTCGCATCCTTCGTATTCGGGACGAGCTTCACCCAGGCGTTGTCGTCGCGGATCAGCCGCTCGATATCCGTCAGCGGCACATCGCGCTTCAGCTTGATCGTCAGCGACTGAGAGTGGCACCGCATCGCTCCGATGCGCACGCAGATGGAGTCGATCGGCGTCGTGGCGGCGCTGAACCCCGGGCCGCGGCCGAGGATCTTGTTGGTCTCGGCGCCGCCCTTCCACTCTTCGAAGCTGGTGCCGTCACCGCGATCGGCGTCGATCCACGGAATCAGATTTCCGGCCAGCGGAACGATGAAGTTCTGCGTTTCATCGTCGCCGAGCGCACGCTGGCGGCCACTGATGCGACGGTCGATCTCGAGGATCGCGCTCGCCGGATCGGCCAGCAGTTCGCGCACCTCGGCGTTCAGCGTGCCAAATTGGGTCAGCAGCTCGCGCATGTGCTGCGCGCCGCCGCCCGAGGCTGCCTGGTAGGTGGTGCAGGTCATCCACTCGACCAGATCCTGCTTGAACAGCGCGCCGACGCCCATCAGCATGCAGCTCACCGTGCAGTTGCCGCCGATGTAGTTCCTGATGCCGCGTGCCAGTGCAGCGTCGATCACCGGACGGTTCACCGGGTCGAGGACGATCACGGCATCGTCCTGCATGCGCAGCGTCTTGGCGGCGTCGATCCAGTAGCCGTTCCAGCCGGTGGCGCGCAGCTTCGGATAGATCTCCTTCGTGTAGTCGCTGCCCTGGCAGGTGATGACGACATCCTGGGCGGCCAGCGCCGCGATGTCGTCGGCCCTTTTCAGCGTTCCCTGCGCGCGCGGCACCGACGGCGCAGCGGCGCCGGCGTTCGACGTACTGAAGAAGACGGTGTCGACCAGGTCGAAGTCCCGCTCCGCGTTCATACGATCCATCAGCACGGAGCCCACCATTCCGCGCCACCCGACGATCCCTACCTTCATGTCTGCCCCGAGTTCCCGTTTCCCTACGCCAATGCCGCGACCACCGCGTCACCCATTGCAACCGTTCCAACCGTGGCCGCGCCCGCCGATGCGATGTCCGCGGTCCGAAGTCCCTGCGCAAGCACGGCACGCACCGCCGCCTCGACGCGCTCCGCCTGCTCCGGCCGCTCCAGCGAGTAGCGCAGCATCATCGCCGCCGACAGGATCGTCGCCAGTGGATTGGCGATGCCCTTGCCCGCGATGTCCGGCGCACTGCCGTGCGACGGCTCGTACAGCCCCTGGCCGCGTTCGTTGAGCGACGCCGACGGCAGCATGCCAATCGATCCCGTCAGCATCGCCGCCTCGTCGGAGAGTATGTCGCCAAACATGTTGCCGGTCACGATCACGTCAAACTTCTTGGGCGCCTTGACCAGTTGCATCGCCGCGTTGTCGACGTACATGTGCTCAAGCTCGACGTCCGGATAGCCGGCCCCGACCTCGGTGACGACGTCCTTCCAGAACTGAAAGGTCTCGAGCACGTTGGCCTTGTCGACACTGGTGACCTTCTTGCCGCGCTTGCGCGCCGCCTGGAAGGCGACGTGGGCGATGCGTTCGATCTCCGGCCGGCTGTAGCGCATCGTGTCGAAGGCTTCGGGCGCCCCGGTGAACGGGCCATCGGGGGCCTTGCGCCGGCCGCGCGGCTGGCCGAAGTAGATGTCGCCGGTCAGCTCGCGCACGATCAGGATGTCGAGTCCCGCGATCAGTTCGGGCTTCAGGCTGGAGGCCTCGGTCAGCTCCGCATAGCAGATCGCCGGACGGAAGTTGGCAAAGAGGCCGAGATGCTTGCGCAGGCCGAGGATCGCCTGCTCGGGGCGGAGCGCGCGCTCGAGCTTGTCGTACTTCCAGTCGCCCACCGCGCCGAACAGCACCGCATCGGCCGACTGCGCGAGCTTGAGCGTGGCCTCCGGCAGCGGATGGCCATGGGCGTCGAACGCAGCGCCACCGACTTCGGCGAATTCGAATTCGAAGCGCTCGCCGAGCGCACGCAGCACCTTGACCGCTTCGGCGACGATCTCCTTGCCGATGCCGTCACCCGGCAACACTGCGATCTTCATAGGGTCCTCGCGCGGGGCCTGGCTGGTTCACCCCGCTCCTCCCCGCCGGCTGGAAAAGGGTGTGGCGTCAGCTCGTCTTGACGAGCCACGGCTGCTGTGTCAGCCGCTGTTTCTCGAACGCCTCGATCTTGTCCTTGTGGCGCAGGGTCAGGCCGATGTCGTCCAGGCCGTTGACCAGGCAGTACTTGCGGAATGCAGCGATCTCGAACGGATGCTCGCGGCCGTCGGCTTCGACCACCACCTGGCGCGGCAGATCGACGGCCAGTCGGTAGCCGACGTGCGCCGCCACTTCATGAAACAGCCGATCGATGATCAATTCCGGCAGCACTACCGGCAACAGGCCGTTCTTCAGGCTGTTGTTATAGAAGATGTCGGCGAAGCTCGGCCCGATCACCGCCCGGAAACCGGACTGCTGCAGAGCCCAAGGCGCGTGCTCGCGCGACGATCCGCAGCCGAAGTTCTTGCGCGCCAACAGGATCGACGCTCCGGCATAGCGCGCTTGATTGAGGACGAAGTCCGGATTCAGCTGACGTCGCGCGTGGTCCATGCCCGGCTCGCCGTGATCAAGATAGCGCCACTGGTCGAACAGGTTCGGACCGAAGCCCGTCCGCCTGATCGACTTCAGGAACTGCTTCGGAATGATGGCGTCGGTATCGACGTTGGCGCGGTCGAGCGGCGCCACCAGCCCGCTGTGAATGGTGAAAGCGTCCACGGCGACCCTACATCTTCTTCTTCGTGTTCGTCGCCACCTTGTCGACAGCGCTACCCGCTGCTTCGACGTCCTTGCCGATGCCAGCAATCGTGTTGCAGCCTGCGACCGCAACGACTGCCGCGATCAGAACGAGCAGCTTCTTCACCGGATTCTCCTGATGTCAGCAAAATGCCCCTCGATGGCCGCCGCCGCCGCCATCGCCGGGGAAACCAGGTGCGTGCGGCCGCCAGCCCCCTGCCGACCTTCAAAATTGCGGTTGCTGGTCGAAGCGCAGCGCTCGCCGGGCTCGAGCCGGTCCGCGTTCATCGCCAGGCACATCGAGCATCCGGGCTCGCGCCACTCGAAGCCTGCGGCGCGGAAGACTTCATCCAGGCCCTCACGCTCGGCTTGCGCCTTCACCAGACCGGAGCCGGGAACCACCATCGCCAGCTTGACGTTGGCCGCAACACGCTTGCCGAGCCGTTTCACAACCCAGGCGGCCTCGCGCAGGTCTTCGATGCGCGAGTTGGTGCATGACCCGATGAATACCTTGTCGACGCGAATGTCCGCGATGCGTGTCCTGGGCGCGAGTCCCATGTAGCGCAGTGCCCGCTCGATGCCCTCGCGCTTGACGGGGTCCGCTTCGCTCTCGGGGTCGGGCACCGCACCGTCAATCGAGACCACCATCTCGGGCGACGTTCCCCAGGTCACCTGCGGCTCGCACTTCCTCGGCGCGCAATTCGACGACCCGATCGAATGCAGCGCCGGGATCCGACTGCAGCGTGCGCCAGATCGAAGCCGCCTGTTCGAACATCGCTCCCTTCGGCGAAAACGGGCGGCCGCGCACGTACTCGATCGTCTTCTCGTCGACGGCGACCAGTCCCGAGCGAGCGCCGGCCTCGATCGCCATGTTGCAGACGGTCATGCGGCCTTCCATCGACAGCGCTTCGATCGCGCTGCCCGCGAACTCGATCGCGTAGCCGGTGCCGCCCGCTGTGCCGATGCGCCCGATCATCGCCAGCACGATGTCCTTGGCGGTGCACCCGGCCGGCAGCTTGCCGTCGACCGCTACCCGCATGTTCTTCGCCTTCTTCATCAGCAGCGTCTGCGTGGCGAGAACGTGTTCGACTTCGCTGGTGCCGATACCAAACGCGAGCGCTCCGAATGCGCCGTGCGTACTGGTGTGCGAATCGCCGCACACGACCGTCATTCCCGGAAGCGTGGCACCCTGCTCGGGCCCCATCACATGGACGATGCCCTGCTGCTTGTCGAGGAACGGGAAATAAGCCGCGGCGCCGAATTGGCGGATGTTGGTGTCGAGCGTGACCACCTGCTCCTTGGATACCGGGTCGGTGATGCCGTCGTAGCCGCGTTCCCAACCGGTGGTCGGCGTGTTGTGATCGGCCGTGGCGACGATCGAGCTGACTCGCCAAGGGGTACGTCCTGCGACGCGCAGGCCTTCGAAGGCCTGCGGACTGGTCACTTCGTGGACCAGGTGGCGATCGATGTAAAGCACCGTGGTGCCGTCGTCCTCGACGTGAACCACGTGGTCGTCCCACAGCTTGTCGTACAGCGTGCGTGCAACCATCGGAGGTATCGCGCGCTGGCAGAAGGCCGGCGGCGTGCGGCAGGTGCAGATGCAACGAATTATGCCATCGAGCCTGCTCGATCCCGGGCTTCGGCGGCGTTCGCGGGAACATCGGTCGTCGACCCAGGGTCTCAGCCATACTTCGCGGGCAGCCCACCCGGAAAGGCACACCGGCATGCAACGACCCGACAATCGTTCGACTCTCGCGCGCCGCCGACTGCTCGCCGGTGTGGCGAGCCTGCCGCTGGCAGTCCTCGGAGGCGCGAGTCAAGCCCAGACCGGCGGTCGCGTGCCGACGCCGACCCAGACCCTCGGGCCGTTTTACCCTCGCAACGCGTCCGAACGGCCAAGCGAGACCGATGCCGACCTGCTCTCGGTCGACGGCCAGCGGGTGCTTGCGCAAGGCGTGCCGATCTTCCTCGTCGGTCGTGTGCTGAACCGGCGCGGAGTACCGGTGAGCGGTGCCGACGTCGAGATCTGGCAGTGCGACGCGCAGGCCGTCTACCACCACCCCGCGGGCGGCGCCGAAGCCGAGCGCGACCCCGGTTTTCAGGGTTACGGCATCGACCGCACGGCAGAATCGGGTGAGTTCAGGTTTCGCACGATCCGTCCAGTTGCCTATCCGGGCCGCACGGCCCACATCCACGTCCGGGTCCGACCGCAGGGCGCCCCGGCGATGGCGACACAGCTGTATCTCGCGGACAACCCGGACAACGCGAAGGACTTCCTGTTCAGCCGGCTGAGCGCGCAGGAGCAGCGGCTCCTGCTTCTGGCGTTCGAACCGACCGCAGGAGCCGCGCATCCGCTTGCGCGAGAGACTCGCTACACCGCCCGCATCGACCTGGTTCTCGCCTGAGTGCGAAGCAACGCGCGGCAGGCCCGGATCACTTGACCGGCGGCGCGCCTTGGCGCGCCTTCTCGTAAAGCGGCGTCACCTTCTGCACATAGGTCTGCAGGTCCCGCAGTCGCGTTTCGTTGCTGGGGTGGGTCGACAGCCATTGTGGCGGGCCGCCGCTCGAGGCCTGCCCCATCTTCTGCCACAGCGTCAGCGCAGCTTGCGGGTCGTAGCCGGCGCGGGCGGCGAGTTCCACTCCGATGAAATCCGCTTCCTGCTCGTTCTCGCGGCTGTTCGGCAGCACGAACATCGCCTGCGAGAACGTGCCGGCGAGCTCCGGGTCGACTCGCACGCCGGTGAAGATCTCGAGCGCGAGGGCGCCGACGGCGGTGGCGGTCTGTGTCGCCATCTGGCGACCCATGCGTTCGCGCGCGTGTTCACGCAAGGCGTGCGCGATCTCGTGACCCATGACCGCCGCGAGTTCATCGTCGGTCAGGTTGAGTTTCTCCAGCAGGCCGGTGTAGACGGCGATCTTGCCGCCGGGCATGCACCACGCGTTGATCTCCTTGGATGTCAGGACGTTCTCTTCCCACTTCCACGCGACCGCGTCGCTGCGGAAGACCGCGACCTGCGGGACCAGGCGAGCTGCCACCGTACGTACTCGCTGCACCTGCTGCGGATCCTGGTTCAGCAGCCCTTTCTGCTTCGCCTGCGCAAGGACCTGCGCATACTGCTTGCTGGCCTGCTGCTCGACCTCCTTGCTGCTGATCAGCGAGGTCATCGTCTGCTTGCGATTCACGCCGACCTCTCCGCCCTGAGTGGTCTGCACGGTCTTGCAGGACACCAGGGCCAGCATCGACGCAGCCAGCGCGGCGACGCGCAGCCTGCGACCCGGATCGAGGATCAACATCGGGATGGCTCCGTTGGAAGTCAGGTAAGCGGATGCGGCCCGCTCCACGCCGCGTCATGCCGTCGAGCCCTGCGCACGGCCCACGCGCCCAGCAACGCTGCCAGGCTGCCCGAGCCGAAAGACCATGCAGGCCCGCCGAGCGTCCAGGCATACGCGGCGGTCAGGGTGCCGGCCGTCCCGCCCACACCGTAGGCCGCGCTGATGTAGACCGCCTGACCGCGTGCGGCCGCGCGGCCGGGAAACCAGCGCTGGATCATCAGCACCGAAGCGCTGTGGTGTACGGCAAAGGTCACGGAATGAAGGATCTGCGCGAAAGCCAGGACCCACCAGAGGGTCGCCATTTCAGCGATCAGCAAGAACCGGACCGCGGCGACGAAGAAGCTCGCCTGCAGCAGCGGATACAACCCGAAACGAGCGAACCAGCGACCCTGAGTGAAGAAAAATACGATCTCCAGCACGACGCTCAGCACCCAGAAGATGCCGATGGCGGTCTTGCTGTAGCCGAGCTGCGCCAGGTAGATCGACAGGTAGCTGTAGAGCGCCCCGTGCGCGAACACCATCAGTGCAGCGGACAACAGGAACCAGCGCACGGGCGCCTCGCGCAGCCGCCCCCTGACCGACACCCCATCGTGTGCCTGCTCGCGCGCCGGCTCGTCGCGCACCTTCCAGGCAACCCCGACCAGCAACACCGCCAGGGCCAGGCCCAGCCACAGTGCGCTGTCGATGCCGACGCGGTCGAAAAGCGGCCCGGCCGCCATGACAACGATGACGAATCCCGCCGAGCCCCACAACCGCAACCGGCCGTAGCGCACAGCCGCATCGTTCCTTCCGCGCATGCTGGCAGAAGCCAGCGCTTCGGCGATCGGCATCTGCGCGGTCTGGAACAGGTTGACCAGCAGCATCACGCCGAAGACGAATGCGAACCCGCCCGGGATGAACAGCAGGCAGAACGATGCGAGCAGCGCGACGGCCGTGGAGCGCAGGATCGCCGTACGCCGAGTCGCATGGTCGGCGAGATAGCCCCACAGGTTCGGGCCGATCACCCGCATCACCTGGCCGAGTGCGATCAGCACGCCGATCTCGAACGCGTCGAGTCCGCGCGCCTGGAAATACAGCGGCATGTAGGGAGCCAGCACGCCCGCCAGCCCGAAGTAGGCCGCGAACAGTGCGCCGAGCCGCAGATAGTTGGGATCGGGCGCGGCCGCCGTCCGCATCAGGCCGATGCCGAGCGCGCGGCCAGCGGTGCGAGCGTGTGATGAACGTCGGCGTTCTGGGCGCGCTGCATCAGCGCGTGATCCATCAGCACCAGGGCCAGCATCGCCTCGGCGATCGGCGTCGCGCGGATGCCGACGCACGGGTCGTGCCGCCCGTGCGTCTCGACGATCGTGGGTTCGCCGGCGCGGGTGATCGAGCGGCGCGGCAGGCGGATGCTGGAGGTCGGCTTGACAGCGATCGACACCTCGATGTCCTGTCCACTCGATATGCCGCCCAGCACACCGCCCGCGTTGTTGCCGACGAAGCCGTCGGGCTGCAGTTCATCGCCATGCTGGGAACCGAACTGCTCGACGCAGGCGAACCCTGCCCCGATCTCCACGCCCTTGACTGCATTGATTCCCATCATCGCGTAGGCGATGTCGGCGTCCAGCTTGTCGTACAGCGGCGCGCCGAGTCCGGGCGGCACCGCGCCGGCCGAAACTCTGAGGCGTGCGCCGACCGAATCGCCGGTCTTGCGCAGGCGGTCGATGGCGTCCTCGAGCTGAGCGACGATGGCCGCGTTCGGAGCGAAGAATGGATTGCGCTCGGCTTCGTCCCACGACTCGAAAGGTATGACGATCGGGCCCAGTTGCTGCATGCAGCCGCGGATCACCGTGCCATAGCGCTCGCGCAGCCATTTCTTCGCGATCGCGCCGGCAGCCACCATCGGCGCGGTCAGGCGGGCCGATGAACGACCTCCGCCGCGCGGGTCGCGCACGCCGTACTTGCGCCAGTAGCTGTAGTCCGCATGGCCGGGCCGGAAGGTGTCCGCGATGTCCTCATAGTCGCGGCTTTTCGCATCTTCGTTGCGGATCAGCAAAGCGATCGGGGTTCCGGTCGTGCGGCCTTCGTAGACACCCGACAGGATCTCGACCCGGTCCGATTCGCGCCGCTGCGTCACATGGCGCGAGGTGCCCGGCTTGCGCCGGTCGAGGTCTGGTTGCAGGTCAGATTCCGCGAGCTGCATGCCCGGCGGGCAGCCATCGACCACGCAGCCGATCGCCGGCCCGTGCGACTCGCCGAAGTTGGTGACCTGCAGCAGATGTCCGAAGGTGGAGCCGGCCATGATGTACTTTGAGCGCGGTCCAGTCGCGCAGCGACGATTGTAAGTGCAGGTGCCGCAGCGTCAGAGGAAGCGGTCGGCGATCCGCACGCTGGCCGCATGTCCGACGTAGTGCAGCGAGTTCTCGAGCCATTCGCCGGCGGCATTGCGTCCGAGCCCGTACAGCTCCTCGAGGAAGCTGCGCGCCGTGTTGGAGCGCGTGCTGGCACCGTAGCGTCGCAGCGCCTCCTCAGCCTCGATCATGTGCAGATGGACGCGCTTGTACAGTGCGGGATCGACGCGATGCTCGTCCAGCAGCCGCTGCACGAACGCGATCGCACGCAGTTCGTGCAGCAATGACGCGTTGAAGCTGATTTCGTTGATGCGTTCCAGGATCTCCTGTGGGGTATCGGGGATATCCGAGCGCCGTAGCGGATTGATCTGGACCAGCAGCAGATCGGCACTCCGCGTTGCGTAGAACAGCGGATATAGCGCCGGATTGCCCATGTAGCCGCCGTCCCAGTAGGCCTCACCGTCGATCTCGACCGCGCGGAACGATGTCGGCAGGGCCGCCGATGCGAGCAGCATGTCGCAGGTGAGTTCGTGTTCGCGAAACACCCGGGCGCGGCCGCTGCGGACGTTGGTCGCACAGACGAAGAGTTTGAACGGTGAAGCGGCGCGCAGGGACTCGAAGTTGATCAGCGGCTGCAGCAGGTCGCGCAGCGGGTTGTAGTCGAACGGGTTGACCTGGTACGGCGAATACAGCCGCGCCCAGACATCGACCAGCGTCGTTGCGCCCGCCGACAGCGCCGGGTTGAACCACAGCGGGACGAACACGCTGGGCAGCTCGGCGACGCCCTCCCAGAAGCGGCGCAGGTGTGCGCGCGCTGCCTGGCGCGGATCGGCGCGCGAAGCGAGCCCCAGCCGCCAGCCCTCGGCCAGCACGACAGCGTTCATCGCCCCGGCGCTTGCACCCGTGACGGCTTCGATCTGCAGCCGGCCATCCTCGAGCAGCGCGTCCAGCACGCCCCAGGTGAACGCGCCGTGCGAGCCTCCGCCCTGAAGCGCCAGATCGACGGTCGGCGGACTGTTGTGTCCACGACGCGTCGCGGTCGGGCGGCGGGCGGCCGCCATCAGCGCTCTCCGCCGCGCAGTGCCGCCACGCGCTGCAGCAGCAGTTCGGGAGTCACGGCCTGCGGCGGCAGCGGTTCGCCGACAACAAACTCGAGTTTCGAGCGCAGCCCGCGTCGCAACCGCGCACCGACCGGCTCGGAGAACGCCACGCCGCCGTACCGCGAGAAGAACGAGCCCCACAGGCCGCGCAGCGCCATCGGATACACCGGCACCGGCGTGCGCTCGACGATGCGCTGCACGCCCTGCTTGAATTCGTTCAGTTCGCCGGTCGCGGTGATCTTCCCCTCCGGGAAGATGCAGACGAGGTCGCCATCGGCCAGCGCAGCGTCGATCCGCTCGTTGGCCCGTTCGAGCATCGACGCGTCCTCGCGCGCCGGGGCGATCGCGATCGCCCCGGCATGCCGGAAGAACCAGTTGAGCAGCGGAATCTTGAAGATCCGGTGGTCCATCACGAAGCGGATCGGCCGCGGACTCTCGCCCATGATGACGATCGCGTCGACGTAGCTCACGTGGTTGCACGCCAGCACGGCCGCGCCTTCGAGCGGTATCCGATCGTTATCGATCGAGCGGACGCGGTACAGCGTGTGGACCAGCACCCAGGCGAGGAAGCGCAGCAGGAATTCGGGCACCAGGCGGTAAATATAGAGAGCGACCGCCGCGTTCATCAGTGCTGTGACGAGAAAGAGCTGGGGAATCGTCAGGCCTGCGCCTAACAATGCGGTCGCCGCCAGCGAGGCCACCACCATGAACAGCGCGTTCAGAATGTTGTTGGCGGCGACGATGCGCGCCACGCGCGAACGATCCGCGCGCGTCTGGATCAGCGCATAGAGCGGCACCGAGTACAGGCCGGCGAACAGAGCCAGCAGGGCCAGGTCGGCGATGATCCGCCAGGCCCCCGCGTGCGCCAGGAACTCGGAAACGCCGCCGGCGCGCATCGGCGTGAACGACGCCGACGCGAAGTAAAGGTCGACCGCGAAGACGGTCATGCCGATCGAACCGAATGGAACCAGGCCGATCTCGACCCGCCGCCCGGACAGCCGTTCGCAGGCCAGCGAGCCGATGCCGATGCCGATCGAGAAGACCGCCAGCAGAAGTGTGACGACGGCTTCGTTGCCCCCCAGGTGCTCGCGCGTGTAGGGCGTAAAGCTCGTCAGGAAGATCGAGCCGAAGAACCACAGCCACGAGATTCCGATGATCGAATTGAAGACCGCGACGTTGCGGTGAGCGAGCCTGAGGTTGGCCAGCGTCTCGGAAAATGGATTCCAGTTGATGGCAAGCCCGGGGTCGGCAGCCGGCGAATGCGGGACGTACTGCGCGGCAAGGCGACCGAGCAGCGCGATAAGAATCACGGCGACTGCGGTGGCATGGACACCGGCCTCGCCGAAGCGGCTCAGCAGCAATCCGCCGCCGATCGTTCCCAGCAGGATCGCCACGAAGGTCCCCATCTCCACCACGCCGTTGCCCCCGGTGACCTCGTGCGCATCCAGGTGCTGCGGCAGATACGAATACTTGACCGGGCCGAACACCGTCGACTGCAGGCCGAGAAGGAAGATGGCGACGTAGACCAGAGAGGGCGCGCGCAGCAGCAGGCCGGCCGCGCCGATGACCATGACTGCGATCTCGGCGTCCTTGACGCGGCGGATGAAAAGCGACTTTTCCAGCTTGTCGGCGAGCTGGCCGCTGGTCGCCGAAAACAGCACGAAAGGCGCAATGAACAGGGCTCCGATCAGGAAACCCGCCACCTGAGGATCGACATTGCCCCAGCGCGCCGACGCGTAGGTTGCCAGCAGCGTGAAGGCGAACTTGAAGATGTTGTCGTTGGCGGCGCCGAGAAACTGCACCCAGAACAGCGGCGCAAAGCGGCGTTCCCGCAGCAGGGCGAACTGGTTCCTGGCGCTCACGAGGGCCTGGTCACGCCAAATCCTGGAGAGACGATTCTGGCATCCGCAGTCGAGACGTCGGCGCGGCGGTCGACCGCGCCATGTCGCGCCGGATTATGTCAGCGCAAAGACTGCGCGGCTGCAGGATTGGCATCCTCCGTCCAACGCCGTAACCTAGGCTTAGAAGGCAACAACAACCCGGGTCACCGCGGCATCCGTTTGCATCGCCGCGGAACACGAGCCACGAGGGAGACGCCATGTCGGACACGCTGCGCGACGACGCGCTCGAATATCACCGTTTGCCGACGCACGGCAAGATCTCGGTCGTTCCGACCAAGGCGATGGTGACGCAGCGCGATCTCTCGCTCGCGTACTCGCCCGGGGTGGCGGAAGCCTGCAACGAGATCGTCCGCGACCCGCGCGAGGCACACACGCTGACCGCACGCGGCAATCTGGTCGGCGTGGTGACCAACGGCACCGCGGTGCTGGGACTCGGCAACATCGGCCCGCTCGCGGGCAAGCCGGTGATGGAAGGCAAGGGGTGCCTGTTCAAGAAGTTCGCCGGCATCGACGTATTCGACATCGAGCTCGACGAGCACGACCCCGACAAGCTGGTCGACATCATCGCGGCACTCGAGCCGACCTTCGGCGGCATCAACCTGGAGGACATCAAGGCACCGGAGTGCTTCACCATCGAGCGCAAGCTGCGCGAGCGCATGAAGATCCCGGTGTTCCACGACGACCAGCACGGCACCGCGATCGTCGCCGCGGCGGCGGTATTGAATGGACTGCGCTGCGTCGGCAAGGAGATCGCGCAGGCCCGGCTGGTCTGCTCGGGCGCCGGCGCGGCCGCCATAGCCTGCCTGGACCTGCTGGTAAGCCTGGGGGTGAACCGCAAGAACATCCTGGTGGCCGACAGCAAGGGCGTGCTGCACTCCGGCCGCACCGGCCTTGATGAAAGCAAGGCGCGCTATGCGCGCGACACGCCGGCCCGCACGCTGGCCGACGCCATGCCCGGCGCCGACATCTTCCTGGGGCTCTCGGGCCCCGGCGTGCTGAGTCCGGAGATGGTGAAGGCGATGGCGCCACGGCCGATCATCCTGGCGATGGCCAACCCGACGCCCGAAATCATGCCGGAGGAGGCGCGCGCAGTGCGCCCCGACGTCATCATCGGGACTGGGCGCTCCGACTACCCGAATCAGGTCAACAACGTCCTGTGCTTCCCATTCATCTTCCGCGGCGCACTGGACGTCGGTGCGACGACGATCAACGAGGCAATGAAGCTGGCGACCGTGCGCGCCCTGGCCGACCTCACGCACGCAGAAATCCCGGACGAGGTGGCGAGCGCCTACGGCGCGGAAGGACTGCGCTTCGGGCCGGAGTACCTGATTCCGAAGCCGTTCGACCCGCGACTGATCGAGCGCATCGCGCCGGCGGTCGCGCAGGCGGCGATGGATAGCGGCGTCGCCACCCGCCCGCTGACCGACATCGAGTCGTACCGCGCACGCCTGCGACGCTTCGTCTATCAGTCGGGCAGCACGATGGAGCCGGTGTTCGCTGCTGCGAGAAAGGCCGCCACCCGCAGGCTGATCTACGCCGAGGGCGAGGAGGAGCGAGTGCTGCGTGCGGCACAGGTCATCGTCGATGAGGGCATCGCCCGGCCGATCCTGATCGGGCGCCCCGACGTGATCTCGACGCGCATCGAGCGCTACGGGCTGCGGCTGAAGCTGGGGTCCGATGTCGAATGCGTCAACCCGCTCGACGACCCGCGCTACCGCGACACCTGGATGGAATACTTCCAGCTCGGCAAGCGCAAGGGGGTGACCCGATCATCAGCCCAGACCGAGATCCGCACGCGCACCACGCTGATCGGCGCGATGCTGGTCCGCAAGGGCGATGCCGACGCGATGCTGTGCGGCACCGTCGGAGCCTATGCCGACCACCTGCGCTACGTGCGCACCGTCATCGGCTTGCGGCCCGGCGTGAACACCTTGGCGGCGATGCAGCTGCTGATCCTGCCCAACCGGCAGCTCTTCATCTGCGACACGCATGTCAACCCGGACCCGACCGCCGAGCAGGTGGCGGAGATGGCGATGCTGGCCGCCGATGCGGCCAGCCGTTTCGGCATCGCCCCCCGCGTCGCACTGGTGTCGCACTCCAACTTCGGCAGCTCGGACCTGCCGTCCGCGGTGAAGATGCGCGAGGCGCTGGAGCTCATCAAGGCGCGCCGACCGGATTTCCCGGTGGACGGCGAGATGCAGGCGGACACCGCGCTGTCGCACACGGTTCTTTCGAGTTCGATGCCCGACTCCCCGCTCGCGGCCGAAGCGAACCTGCTGATCATGCCCAACGTCGACGCGGCTAATATCACCTACAACGCGTTGCGCATCACCGCCGGCGGCGGAATCACGATCGGCGCCGTCCTGCTCGGCGCCGCGCAGCCGGTGCACATCATGACGCCGGCGTCGACCGTGCGCCGGATCGTCAACATGTCCGCTGTCGCCGTCGTCGACGCGGCCGCGCGCGGCTGAAAGGTCGTCGGCCGCGCGGAGCGACGCTCGCTACAGCGACTCGAGGAACGCCAGCACCTGGCGCTTGTCGCTCTGCGTCAGCGCGTTGTAGCGCGACCGCACGGCTGCGGCCTGGCCGCCATGTCGTGCGATCGCATCGTCTTTTGTCGACGACAGGCCGTCGTGCATCAGGCGGTTGCGCGTCCGCAGCCCCCAAAGTGGCGCCGTCCGGATCTGGTTGGCGGTGCCCGCGAACTCGGCCGTCGGCTGGATCGGAATCCCGTCGCCGCTGCCGATGTCGTGCAGCAGGTAATCGCTGTACGGGTGAATGACCTTGTTGCCGAGTGCAGGCGGCACCGTCATGGCGTTGCCGTTGATGCGAGTGCCTGGGCTGGCGGTGCGGATGCTCGGTGTATGACATACCCCGCAGCCGATCTGGACGAAGATCGCCTCGCCAGCCCGCACTCCGGGGCTGATCGGGCCGCGCGGCGGGGCTTTCGTCGCCCGCATGAAGTCGGCGAACGCGGTGACGTCCACGCCGTCGTCTTCCGGATCGCTCGCCGGATCGTATTCGGAGCCGTATCCGACGTATCGGCCAGCCGAGGTGTTTTCCTCGGGGAACAGCGGCGACGTGATCCCCATCTCGTTGAGGTAGGCGTCGGCCGCGAACGACACGAGGCTCGCGTGCTGGCTCTTCCATCCGAACCGACCGACACGCGGCGCGCCGTTGGCCTCGAGCACCGCCACCTGCACCGCTGTGCCGCGCATGCCCGCGGGCTGCCGGTCGCGGATCGCTAGCAATGTCGAATTAGCGATCGCCTCGACGTATCCAGCACCCAGCGTACTGGTCGAAATGCGGAATGTCCGCACAACGTCACTCGGTTCGACGTGCTCGACAATCGCGGGATGGGTCGCACGCGACTGGATCAACGAGCCGCCGAGCGACGCGAAGAACTTTGCACCCTCCGCACGGCCCGACCGGAATTCCGCGACCTGGCTGGCGCCGCCGGTCACCACGTTCTGATGACACTCCCGACAGCTTTGCGCGTTGTAGGTGGGACCCAGCCCGTCGTCCACGGTCTCGACCTCCTCGAAGATGAAGCGGTTGTCGTTGAACGACCTCAAGGCGACGACGTTGTCTTCGTTCAGCGATTCGTATGGCGGCCCCTGCACGGTGAAGCCATTGGTCTGGTTGTCGAAGCCGGTCATTGCTTCGCCGTACAGCGGCTGCGAGCTGGATACCAGCGCGCTCGGAGCGGCGACGACAGCGCCATCCACCGCTGCGACATCCTCCTCGGGCAGCGTGC
The DNA here is from genome assembly GCA_963703945.1 of uncultured beta proteobacterium. Taxonomy (GTDB): domain Bacteria; phylum Pseudomonadota; class Gammaproteobacteria; order Burkholderiales; family Burkholderiaceae_F; genus JALORV01. The sequence goes on from CAVPGM010000009.1 coordinate 187,131, forward strand.
CGCGCGGGCGAAATCGATCGGGGCGCGGCAGATGCTGGAACTGCAACTGCGGTCGGAATGCCGCCTGCCTGCCACGGTGCCGGCCGGCCGCACCATCGGACTGCGCGACGAACGCAGAGGTGAAGACCAACCCCGCCACGACTGCGATACCGATTCTCATGGGCATGTCCTTTTCAAGACGAGGACGAAGGCCATCACGCGCGATGTCGAGCGACACGCACGCCCTGGTCGGAGCGAGGAAGCGGCTGGCGGAGAAACGGCAGCGCGCCCGTTCGCGCGATGCGTGTCCGCCAACTAATGCGTCGGTGGATATCGAGGTCGATGCCGCTGCGTCAGCAGCGGCCGGCGCGATCGATGCATGCGCATGCCCTCCCGCGAGCCTGCCTCGCACGGCGAGCCATGACGGCCATGCGGGCGTTTTCAGAGTGTGAGGGGACTATGCCCGCAGCGCCGAATCGCTCACATCATCTGTTTGTCGCCGCACATCGCACACGCAGGCGTCGCGTGATCAGGCGTCACGCGATGCCCCGGTATGCAGAGATTGCAAAGGACAACGGGCGTCGACCGCCCGCAGGAAGGCGCTAGCTGGTGCGCGCGTCCTCGGGCTCTGGCCAGTCGCGGATGTAGGCCTTCAGCATGCGGTTCTCGAAGCTCTGTTCCTCGAGCACGGCGCGCGCCACGTCGTAGAACGAGATGACACCGGCCAGCGTGCGGCCGTCGAGCACCGGCAGGTAGCGCGCATGGCGTTCCAGCATCAGGCGTCGCACCTCCATTACCTCGGTCTCGGGCGTGATCGTCAGTGGGGCATCGTCCATGACCTTGCGTACGCTGATGTCACCGATGTTGCCCGCGTTGCCGTGCAGTCGATTGATGACTTCACGGAAGGTCAGCATGCCGACCAGTTCGCCGTATTCCATGACGACGACCGATCCGATGTCCTGCTCGGCCATGACGGCGATGGCCTGTGTAAGCGGGGCGTCCGGAGTCGCGGTGTAGAGCGCACTGCCCTTGACGCGCAGGATGTCGCTGACTTTCATGAGGGCCTCCGGGACGCAGGGTGGCGATCGGTCGAATCCATGCTAGTCCCGCTGCACCCTCGAAACAAGCGGAATTCAGAGTCGGCGCAGCCAGCCCAGTCCCGCAGATGTGCCACCCGGTCCAGTCGCGGCCGGGCGGTACTCGCAGCCGACCCATCCCGCGTAGCGCAACCGGTCGAGTTCGCGAAGGATGTAGGCGTAATTGACCTCCCCGCTGTCGGGCTCGTGCCGCTCGGGCACCCCGGCGATCTGCACGTGGCCGATCAGCGCCAGATGCTGGCGGAAGTGGCGCACGAGGTCGCCGTGGATGATCTGCAGGTGATAGAAATCGAACTGCAGTGCGGGCGCCGGGTCGGTCAGGCGGCCGATGATCTCGACCGCCAGCGGCAGGCGGTTGAGGAAGTAGCCCGGGATGTCGCGCGGATTGATCGGCTCGATGCTCACCGCGATTCCGTGCGGCTGGAACATTGCACAGGCGAGCGCGAGGTTACTTTCGTAGGCCGCGAGCGCCTCGGCGTGTGGCACTTCGGGCCCCGGCGTTCCGGCCATCACGTGAACGCGCGGCGCACCCGCGGTGCGCGCGTAATCCAGCGTGCGTTCGATCGAAGCCTTGAACGCGCTCTCTTGACCAGGCAGCGCGGCGAGTCCCTTCTCGCCGCCTGGAAAATCGCCTACCGCCGCATTCATCAGCACCAGCTGGACGGCGGATTCGTCGAGCGCGCGGCGGAATTCCTTCGCGTCGACGCCGTAGGGTCCCTGCACTTCCACCGCTGCGAACCCGTCACGCGCCGCAGCCCCGATGCGATCGAGCATTTCGTGCTCGGGATACAGTGTGCTGACGTTGGCGGCGAAGCGCGGCATGGTGCTATTGGTCCAGCAGCGCCTTGAAGCGCTCGAGTTCGGTGACGATGGTCGCACGCACGGCGGGCTCCCAGACCGAATGGCCGGCATCCGGCACGATCGTGTAGCGCGCCGTCGGCCAGGCGCGCGTCAGTTCGTCGGCGCTGACGATCGGACACACCATGTCGTAGCGCGAATGCACGATCGAGGCCGGCAAGTGACGGATACGATCCATGTCGCGCAGCAACTGGTCGGGCGCCAGGAAGCAGCCGTGCGCGAAATAGTGTGCCTCGAGCCTGGCCAGACCGAGCGCTTCGTCGGCGAAATGACGGACCAGTTCCGGATTGGGAACCAGCGTCGAGCAGGTTCCCTCGTACTCGCTCCATGCTCGCGCGTAGCGCAGGTGCACGCGCGGGTCCGGATCGAACAGGCGCTTCAGGTAGCCGCGCAGCAGGTCGTTGCGCTCCGCCTCGGGCAGCATCTCGGCGAACTTCTGCCAGGCCTCCGGGAACACGTGCCGCAGGCCGTGCAAGAACCAGTCGATCTCGCTCTGACGACCCAGAAAGATGCCGCGCAGCACGAAACCCAGGCAGCGCTCCGGGTGGGCCTGGCCGTAGGCCAGTCCGAGTGTACTGCCCCAGGATCCGCCGAATATCAGCCAGCGGTCGATGCCGAAGAATTTGCGCAAAAGCTCGATGTCCGCAACAAGCAGCTGCGTGTTGTTGGCCTCGATCTCCCCAAGCGGGGTCGACGCGCCCGCGCCGCGCTGGTCGAACAGCACAACGCGGAAGAACTCCGGATCAAAGAAGCGCCGGTGCTCGGGCGAGCAACCGCCGCCCGGCCCGCCGTGCAGGAACAGGACCGGGACACCCTTCGGGTTGCCGACGGCCTCCCAATACATGGTGTGCAGGCCGTCGAGCGCCATCAGCCCGTTGTCGTACGGCTCGACTGGTGGATAAAGCAGGGCGCGACTGTCCATGTCGCGGGGCAGTTTAGCGGGGCGCGCACCCGATGCGACAAGGCGTTGCACCGGGAACGCTGGCATCATCGCTGCTTGCCCGCGCCGACATTAGGCCCCAGTCGCCATGACTGTCCGCTACCCCGGATTCGACACGCTTGCCCTCCACGCCGGTCAGCCACCGGACCCCGCGACCGGGGCGCGTGCGGTTCCTATCTATGCGAGCACATCGTTCGTCTTCGAGGACTCGGACCACGCGGCGGCGCTGTTCAACATGGAACGCGCGGGGCATGTGTACTCCCGCATATCCAATCCGACGGTTGCCGTGTTCGAGGAGCGAATGGCTGCCCTCGAGCGAGGCGTCGGTGCGATCGCGGCCGCGAGCGGACAGGCGGCGCTGCACCTGGCGATCGCGACGCTGATGGGGGCCGGCGGCCACATTGTTTCCAGCCGCGCGCTCTACGGCGGCTCGCACAACCTGCTCGCGTACACCCTGGCGCGCTTCGGCATCGAGACAACATTCGTCGATCCGCGCGATCCCGATCAGTGGCGCAGCGCTCTGCGCCCGGAAACCCGGTTGCTGTTCGGCGAGACACTCGGCAATCCCGGGCTCGACGTACTCGACATCCCCACGGTGAGCGGCGTCGCCCATGAGCATGGTGTCCCGTTGCTGGTCGATTCGACCTTCACCACGCCCTGGCTGATGACGCCGTTCGACCACGGAGCCGATCTGGTCTACCACTCGGCGACCAAGTTTCTCGGCGGGCACGGCGTCGCGATCGGCGGCGTACTGATCGACGGCGGAACTTTCGACTGGCTGGCCTCAGGCCGCTTTCCGACGCTGACCGAGCCGTATCCCGGCTTCCACGGCATGAACTTCGCCGAAGAAAGCACTGTGGCGCCCTTCCTGCTGCGGGCGCGCCGCGAAGGCCTGCGCGACTTCGGCGCCTGCATGAGCGCACACACCGCATTCCTGCTGCTTCAGGGCCTCGAAACGCTACCGCTGCGCATGCAGCGGCACGTCGACAACGCACGCGCCGTCGTGCGGTTCCTCGCCGCGCACGCCCAGGTCGAATCGGTCTTCTATCCCGAGCTTCCGGATCACCCTGATCACGCGCTGGCGCAGCGCCTGCTGCCGCGCGGCTGCGGCGCCGTGTTCAGTTTCAACCTGAAAGGCTCGCGCGCCGCGGGACGCGCGTTCGTCGAGGCACTGCGCGTGTTCTCGCACCTCGCCAATGTGGGTGACGCCAAGTCACTGGTGATCCATCCGGCCTCGACGACGCATTTCCGCGTCCCGGACGACGAACTCGCGGCCGCCGGCATCACGCAGGGAACGATCCGCCTGTCGGTCGGCCTGGAAGACCCGGCCGATCTGCTCGAAGACCTCGCGCAGGCACTCAAGCGTGCGCAGAAGGTCGGCTAGATGGATTGCCCCCACGCTCTCTTCGTTCGCTGCCCCCCGAGGGGGCCGAGGACCGCGGCTCCTTGCCGGCCCGCGCCGGCAAGGACGGGACGAGGAGGCGTTGCGTCTCGCAACGCCGCGGCCTGCAAGGCCTTAGCCGCCTTGGGGCGGCCCGGCGGCGGCTAGTTGGATCTGCTCCGCTCGCCGCGGCTGTATGCCTACACGGGCGGGCGCCCGTTCGATCCGGCGCTACCGACGATCGCGTTCCTGCATGGGGCGCAGCACGACCACAGCGTATGGATACTGCAGAGCCGCTATCTGGCGCACCACGGCCACTCGGTACTCGCCATCGATTTACCGGGACACCTGCGCAGCGAAGGCCCCGCGCTCGAGAGCGTCGAGTCGATCGCCGGTCGGGTTGCCGACGGCCTGCTCGCCAGCGGCGCCCAACGGCTGCTGATCGTCGGTCACAGCATGGGATCGCTGGTCGCGCTCGAGGTCGCGCGCCGCCTGCCGGAGCGCGTGGTCGGTGTCGCGCTCGTCGCCACCGCGTTTCCGATGCGCGTTTCCGAAGCGCTGCTGGCCGCCACACGTACCGATCCGACAGCCGCGCTCGACATGATCAACGTGTGGTCGCACAGCGCGGCGACCGCGGCTTTCGAACGCAAACCGTGCAATCCCGGGCCCGGCTTTTCGAATGTCTGGCAGAACCTTCGACTGATGCAGCGGATCCACCGAAGGGACGGCGCGGCGGTGCTGGCGATCGACTTCGCCGCATGCAACGCGTACGCCGGCGGACTCGAGGCAGCACGGCAGCTGCGCTGTCCGGCGCTGTTCGTCCTCGGCGCGCAACGACTCGATGACCCCGCCGAAAGCGGCCCAGCCGCTGATCGACGCGGTTCCGGATGCGACGGTCGTGCGCCTCGAAGGCGGCGGACATTCGCTGATGGCCGAGCGGCCCGACCCGCTGCTGGCGGCGTTGCGGGAATTCAGCGCGCGGGTGTTCGCAGCGGCCACGGCATGACGCACGACTCGCCGGGCGCCATAGATTCTGCGCCGCTGCGCTGGTAATCGGCGTCACGCCCTGGGCAGCAGACTCTCGTCCAGCGGCGCGTTGAGCCACGCATCACCCGACACCCAGCTCGTCAAAACTGCACCGAGCCCCTCGCGATCGAGCGCCAGCAGGGTGTTGGACGGATCGACAGCAAATCGCTCGAAAGCGGGCCGCAGCGAGGTCAGCGCAGGATCGCAGGTAAGGAGCCACTCGGAAGAGTCTCCGCGCCGCCGTGCAGCCGCCAGTCGCCGCACGTAGCCGATACGCTCGAGCCGCTCCAGAAGGCGTTCGCAGTCGACCGGATCGGTGCGTGCGCGGCGTCCGAGCTCCTGCGTACCCAGCACCGGCGTCGTCGTCCGGCGCGCGGCGAGCAGTTCGCGCAGCAGCGCCAGCGCGGTGACGAAGGCATTTCCGGCCCGCAAGTCGTCGGAAAAGCGGGTCGACCGCAGCCTCGGCAGCGTGGCTGCGATCGCCGCCCCGAACAGCAGCGCATACCACGACAAATAGACCCACAGCAGAAACAACGGCAGCACGGCGAACGCGCCGTAGATCGATCGCACGCTGCCGCGCGAGAGGAACGTCGCGAATCCGAATTTGAGCAGTTCCGCCAGGATGGCAGCGACGAAACCGCCGATCAGCGCGTCACGCCAGCGGACCACTCGATTCGGAACGAACACGTACAGGGCCGCGTAGGCAATTCCGCTCAGCATCAGCGGTGCGTAGTCGAGCACGCTGCGCAGCAGCCGCGGCATCCGGAAAACGGCGTCTTCCGAAAGCGACCACAGGTACGAACTCGCAGTCAGGCTGGCACCGATCAGCACCGGCCCGAGCGTGATGATCGCCCAGTAGATCATCATCCGCTGTCCGAACGGCCGCCGTTCGTGCACCTGCCAGATGTCGTTGAGCACGCGATCGACGGTCATCACCATTGCCAGCGCGGCAAGGCCGAGAAACAGCAGCCCGACCGCGGTGAGCCGCGTCGCTTGCTGCGCGAAATCGGTGACGTAGCGCAGCACGGTCGTCGAGATCTGGGCGGGCAGCGTGCGCTGCGCGAGCGTCTGAACAGCATCGCGAAATTCGGAGAAGAGCGGAAACGCGGCAAACAGCGCGAGTGCGACCGCGAACAGCGGCACGATCGACAGGAAGGTCGTGAAAGTCAGGCTGCTCGCGACCTGCTGCAGCCTGACTTCGCGTGCACGGCGCGATGCAAACAGCGCGGCATCGCGCACCGCCGTGAACCAGGGAAAGCGATCGAGGTGAACGGTCAGGCGGCGCATGGCAGTGAATTGGAGCGCCCGGGCCGACGACACACGGACCGCATGCCGTCCGCAATGCGCGTTCCTATAATACGGCCAGCTCCGATCGCGACCCGAGCCGTATCACCGCCCGCAAAGCCGCGCGCCACCGCAAGCGCCATCCGAGTCCCGCTTGGACATCCTGGTCCTTTACTACTCCCGCCACGGCGCGACGCGCCGACTGGCCGAAGCTGTCGCGGTCGGTATCGACAGCATTGACGGCGCACGCTCGCGCCTGCGCACGGTTCCGCCCGTGGCGCCGATCACCGAGACGGCAGCCCCGACCGTTCCGCCTGCGGGCGCTCCCTATGCCGAGCTGGCGGATCTGCAGCAGTGCGGAGCAATGGCCGTGGGTTCCCCAACCCGCTTCGGCAACATGGCCGCGCCGCTGAAGTATTTCTTCGACAGCACCGCCAGCTTGTGGCTGTCGGGAGCACTGGCCGGCAAGCCCGCTGCCGTGTTCTGCACGACCAGCAGCCTGCACGGAGGACAGGAAGCGACGCTGCTTTCGATGATGATCCCGCTGCTGCACCATGGCATGCTGCTGCTGGGCATTCCTTATACCGAGGCCGACCTGATGCGAACCCGCAGCGGTGGCACACCGTACGGCGCCAGCCACACGTCGCCGCAGGGCGTCGCGACCGAGCTGACCGATGAGGAGCGGCGGATGGCGCGTGCACTCGGTGCACGACTGGCGCGCACCGCGCTGCGGCTCGCCGGCTAGGGCCTGTTCACGCCAAAGCCGGGAGGGCGAAGGCGAATGGCGGGATGCAGTGCCAGGCGCCGCGAGCGCCGTTGGCTGATGCCAATCAGCGAAGCGCTCATTTGCTAAATGCGGACGCAATGCGCCCGCCATTCGCCTTCCCGAAGGGTTGGGCCGAAATGCGGCGTCTGCTTTGGCGGGCGGCTTGCGAATGGGAGCTACCATTCGCAGCGCCACCCTTCGCGCATCCATCCGCATTGCGGCCCAATGCATCTCCCGCATTTGGCGTGAACAGGCCCTAATTCCGTGTCGGTCACGCCATCGCTCGTCACGCCAGTCCAGCGCATCGCCTGGCAGCTCGCAATCACGAGCTGGATCGCGCTGATCGCGCTCGGCATCGCATGGGAAGTCTGGCTGGCACCGTTGCGGCCGGGCGGGTCCTGGCTGGCGCTCAAGGTGCTGCCCCTGGTCGTTCTGTTGCCGGCGATGCGACGGCGCAGCGTGTACGCGATGCAGCTCGCGCTGTTCGTCGTGATGCTCTGTCTGCTCGAAGGCAGTGCCAGGCTGTTCGAACCGATGCCCGCCGCGTTGCTCGCCGGCATCGAGACGGTTTTCGCGCTGCTGTTCTTCGGCGCTGCCGTCACCTTCCTGCGCCCGTTCAAGATCGCGGCGCGCCGCGACAAGGCCCGGTCGTGAGCCAACTGGATGCGCTGCGCGCCATCGTCGGCGACGCTCACGTGCTGACGGCGCCGCAGGACATGGCGCCTTTCCTGATCGACTGGCGTCGTCGCTACACCGGATCGGCGCAGGCGGTCGTCCTGCCCGACACTGCCGCGCAAGTCTCGCAGATCGTCGGCTGGTGTGCCGCCACTCGCACGCCAATCGTGCCGCAGGGCGGTAACACCGGGCTGGTCGGAGGTGCGACACCCGACGGCTCGGGCCGCGCGATCGTGCTGTCGCTGAAGCGCATGCGGCGCGTCCGCAGAGTCGATGCAGCCAACGACACGCTGACGGTGGAAGCGGGTTGCATCCTGTCCGATGTCCAGCAGGCGGCGCGCGAGCACGGTCGCCTCTATCCGCTGTCGCTGGCGGCCGAAGGCAGCGCGACGATCGGAGGCAATCTCAGCACCAACGCCGGAGGCGTCCAGGTACTGCGCTACGGCAATGCGCGCGAGCTGTGTCTCGGGCTCGAAGTGGTGCTGCCCTCCGGCGAACTGTGGGACGGACTGCGCGGACTGCGCAAGGACAACACCGGATACGACCTGAGGGACCTTTTCATCGGAGCCGAAGGGACGCTCGGCATCATCACCGCAGCGACGCTCAAGACGTTCCCGCTGCCGCGCGCGCAGGTGACGGCGCTGCTGGCGCTGCCGTCGCTTCCCGCAGCGCTCGATTTGCTGGACGAGGCCAAGCGTTCATGCGGACCGACACTGACTGCCTGCGAATGTTTCAACGACCTGTGTCTGACACTGGTCGAGCGGCACTTCGCGCCGCACCGGTCACCTTTCGCGCAGCGCCACGCGCAATACGTGCTGCTGGAGCTGAGCGACCATGACGACGAGGCGCACGCCGTCGCGCGGCTCGAGTCGCTGATATCACTGTCGATCGACGCCGGCCATGTGGAAGATGCGGTGATCGCACAATCGGTTGCCCAGGCTCGTGCACTGTGGGCCCTGCGCGAACTGATCTCGGAAGCGCAGGCAGCCGAGGGGCGGAACATCAAGCACGACATCGCCGTGCCGGTGTCGGCTATCGTCAGCTTCGTGCAGCAGACCGACGCGCTGCTTCAGCAGCGCTTTCCGGCAGTCCGTATGGTTGTGTTCGGCCATCTGGGGGACGGGAACCTGCACTACAACGTCAGTCCGCCACCCGCGATGGACGAACAGCACTTTCTCGGGCTGCAGCCGCAGATCTATGAAACGGTGCACGACCAGGTGCATGCCTTCGGCGGCTCGATCTCGGCCGAGCACGGCATCGGCCAGCTCAAGCTCCACGAAAATGAGCGCTACAAATCGGGAATCGAACTGAAGCTGATGCGCGCGCTGAAGCAGGCCATCGATCCGCTCGGCATCATGAACCCCGGCAAGATGCTGCCCGCGCAGCCGGGCACCGCCCCGGCTTGAGTCCCAACTTCGCGGGAGATCGATCCACCCCTTTTTCGGACGACCGCGGGCCGCCCGACCCGTTACCATTCGCGCCAACCGGCTGGCCCCGGCAAAGAGACATCACGGGAGAACTCCATGGCAAGACCCTCTTTCCGCTTCTGCACCGTCGCGCTGGCCGTGCTGGCCGTGCAGGGCGCAATTGCCCAGCAGCCGGCCGAAACGGTCGTCTACGGCCCGGCGCCCAAGCCGGTCGTCGTCCCCGGCGCCAAGCCGATCAACGTACCGTCGTTCGATGCGCTGAAGGGCGACGGCCTGTATCACTTCCAGGGCACCCGGATGTCGAACATCCGGGCAGCGGCCACGCCGGGCGAAGGCAACCGCTATGCGCTGACGGAAACCAGCGGCGATGCCAACCAGACGACGCTGAACGGCCAGATCGACGTGGCGCACGCGGTGCTCAATGGCGAGCGGCGTGCGCTCGGGCGCCCGAACTTCGCAATACCCGGCAATGACGGATCGGTCTACATCGTCTATGCGGGCCAAGCTCCGCTGCGCATGGCGGTCACCCTGCAGGCCTACGACGTTTCGGACATGCCGATTTCGTACTTCCTGCGCACGCCCGAGAACTATCCGAAGCAGGAAGCCGCGAAGGCGGGCAGCTCGCGCTTCCCCAAGGGCTCGGTCGCGTACCTTGCCACCGGCCGCTTCTTTGACGACGTGCTGATGCTGCCCCGTCGCGAGTCGTTCACCGGGGCCAGCAACACCGCGCAGTTCATCGGTAATTTCTCGAAAGCGATTCCGTACTGCCTCGCCTACGAGGACCGCCGCGAGGCGAAGCCCTACGCGATGCTGTTCAGGCAGGCGAGCAACGCGAAGAAGGGCGAAGTCGTCCTGTATCCCGCCAAGACCGGAACCCTGTTCTGCGATCGCGTCGGCGAGAAGGTGATCGGACAGGGCGAATGGGAAGAACGCACCGTGGCTGGCACGCGCGCCATCGTGCTGTCGTTCCCGGCACAGGTCGATCCGCTGGACACCGGGGTGTCGACCGTCGAGCGCGAATCCGCGCGTATCGCTTTCATCGAACCAACGAAGGGTCAGCCGGGCGTACGTCCCGGCAAGCTCTACCAGGCGGGCGCGAGCGTGTACGACTACCAGTACCGCTTCAACAAGGTCGCCGCCGACGCGGTAAGCCAGGCGATCGGCGCGCAGTAGCCGCACTCACACCCGGCGTCGCCGTCCCCTTGTCGGGCGACGGTGACGCCGGTGGTGGGCTTGGATAGACTGGGTCGATGATCCGGTTGATCCTCACGCTCGCCTTCTCCGTCGTTGCCAGCCACTTCCCCGAATCCCGCGCCCAATCGATCCAGCGCTGCGAAGGCGCCGGCGGCAAGATCACCTATTCGAACGGCGACTGTCCCGAGGGGACCAAGTCGGTCCGGTCGGTACAGACCGCTCCGACACCTACACCCGAGGCGCAGCAGGCCGCACGCACCAGGGCCGATAGCGACGCCCAGCGCGCCCAGCAGCTGGCCACCGAGCGCCAGGTGCAGCAGACACAGGTACAGGAGCAGCAACAATCACAGCGCGCTGCCGACTGCGCTTATATGCGCGGAGAAGTGGATTCGGTTCGTCGGCTGCGGAACGCCCTGGTCAACCGGCCGTACTACTCGCTCGACGACCTCGAGCAGATGGATCAGCACGCCGCGCGCCTGATGGCCGACTACCGACGGGCCTGCAGCCCATGACGATTCCGGTCGCGCGCGTGCGACGCCGTGGCCGTCTGGCGTTGGCAGCGCTTACGCTGCTGGCAGTCCCCACGGTCGTCGTCGCCCAGACCGTGCAGCGATGCGAATCGGCGGACGGCAAGGTCACCTATTCGAACACGCAGTGTCCCGAAGGCACATCGGCCACCCGCAAGGTCAACACCTCGCCACCGATCACGGTCGACGAACAGAAGTCCGCCAAGGATCGCGCGCGACGCGATGCGGCGGAAGTCAAGGAAACCGAAAAGGCGCGCGAGAAGGAAGAGCAGAAGGCCGAACGTATGGCGGCCGAGCAGAAGAAGGCTCAGGCCAAGGAGCGCGAGAAATGTGACCGTGCAAAGCACGATGTCGAACGCGCGGTCAACACGCGAGCGGCGCTGCAGCTGCGGGCCGCCACCGTCGAGCAGATGCAGAAGGCCGACCGGGAAATCAGCAAGCGCGAAGCCGAGGCGGCCAAGGCCTGCCCGCACTGAGGCGGCGGCTCACGCCATGACGGCGTGCGACTGCTCGTCCACCGCGTGCAGCGCCCGCTCGAGCACCTGCGCGCCGTACCGCTCGAGTGTTGCCGCGTCGCTCAACATACGCCTCCACTGACGCGCCCCGCGCACTCCCTGATAAAGACCGTGCATGTGCCGGACCACCTGGCGCGGTGCCGCGCCCTGGGCAACGACACGCCTCAGGTAGTCCGACATCCACGCAACGATTTCGGGGCGGGTCGGCACAGCCGTCGTGGCTCCAAAGAAAATGGTGTCGACCGACGCCAGCAGGTACGGGTCGTGGTAGCTCGCGCGGCCCAGCATCACACCGTCCAATCCCGCCGACTGAAGGCGAGTCTCGTCGAGCGACGTGAGCCCGCCGTTCAGCACGAATACGGCCTGCGGGAAGTCCTGCTTGAGTCGTCTCACGACCTCGTAGCGCAGCGGCGGTACCTCGCGGTTCTCGCGCGGCGAAAGTCCCCTGAGCCACGCGTTGCGGGCATGAACGATGAACGCCTGGCAGCCCGCTTGCTCGAGTGCGCCGACGAAATCACGCACGAGGCCGTAGCTTTCGCCGCGGTCGATACCGATGCGATGCTTGACGGTGACCGGCACTCCGACGACATCGAGCATCGCCTTCACGCAGTCGGCGACCAGCATCGGCTCGTTCATCAGGCAGGCGCCGAACGCACCGCGCTGCACGCGCTCCGACGGACAGCCGCAGTTCAGGTTGATCTCGTCGTAGCCCGCAGCCGCACCGAGCCGCGCCGCCTGCGCCAGCTCGGCCGGTTCGCAGCCGCCGAGTTGCAGCGCGACCGGATGCTCGGCCGCATCGAACGCCAGGTGCCGTACCGGATCTCCATGCAGCAGCGCGCCGGTGGTCACCATTTCCGTGTACAGCCGCGCCTTTGCCGAAAGCTGCCGGTGGAAGTAGCGGCAGTGCCGGTCGGTCCAGTCCATCATCGGCGCGACGCAGAAGCGCCACGGCGAGATCGAGGGTGCAGCCGCTGCCGACATGCGATCCACCGTCACTTCGGTCGGCCCTACGGTTGCAGCAGCCACTGCAAGACCGCCTTCGCAACGAAGCCGAGGATGCCGAAAGCGAGGACGAAGAACAGCACGAAGGTGCCGAATTTGCCCGCGCGCGACTCGATTGCGAGCTTCCAGATGATGAATAGCATCAGCGCGATGAAGCCGCCCACGCCCCAGGTCATCCCGAGTTCGGCGATGCGCTCTTCCGTCAGTCCGAACAGCGTGCCTTCCATTCAGAACCTATCTCAGAGTCCGCGGTGGTCGCGGCGTGGTCGCATGGGGTGCAGGGCTAGGCGCGGCGAGGGGACCATTGCTCACTGCAAGGACCCGAGCCGCAACAACGCCATGCGCCCCATGCGGCCCCGCCCCGGCGGGTTGCGCAAGGAAGCGGGCGTCTGCGGCGTTGGCCGGCTTGGCCGTAGGCCCAGCTACTGTCCTTCGCCAGCCGCCTTGCATCCGCCCGCTTCTCTTGGCAACGCGATCCATCGGGGATTCTGAGATAGGTTCTATGCGTTGCGCAGCGGCACGCCGTCGGTAACGACGAGGTCGCGGTAGGCATGCCAGCTCGCATGACCGAGTACCGGCACGCTGACCAGGAAGCCCAGCATGCCGGTGGCGAGCGACAGCGAGGTGGCGGTCAGGATGACCAGCGCCCACAGCGTCATCGGCCCGGGGTTTTCGCCGACCGCGCGCGCGCTCGTGAGCAGTGCCTGGCGGAACGAGACCCGGCGCCCGAGCAGCAGCGGCGGCGAGACCGCCGTCAACGCAAACACCGTCGCAACGCCGAGACCGCCCAAAATGGCCCACAGCGTGAACAGAAGATTACCCTGCCCCACCGCCGCGTAACGCAGGAACTCGACCGGTCCACGCAGCGGCTCCTTGATGAATAGTGTGAACAGCAGCGCGGAGGCGAACACCCACAGCGTCCCGAGGATCGCCAGCAGCAGGCCGACACGAATCAGCGGACGCGTGCCGCGTCGCCATGCGACGATCGCCTCGGTCATTCCGGCCGGCTCGCCACGACCGTGCAGACGACTGATCTCGTAGAGACCTGTCGCGAGGATCGGACCGAGCAGCACGAAGCCCGAGAATGCACCGGGGGCGAGCCACCAGTAGCGAGCCGAGATCCACACGACGACCCACCCGCCAATCGCGACGAACAGCCCGTGCGTCAGTCCTGCAAATGGACTGGCCACGAAGTCCCGCCACCCCTGCGACAACCAGGTGAGTGGCCGCCGCGCCGCGACGCGATTCACCGCGAGGGGCGCATCGTGCGGTGCAGGTTCGGGATGCATGGCGCGACGATTATCGCCCGACGTCATAGGGAGCCTCCCTAGCGCGCTGTGGCAGCACGGCGCCTCGCTGCGGCCAGTTCGTTGACGATGAGCGCGCTCAGGACCAGCGCCCCGCCCGAAACGGTCGCCGCCGAGGGTACTTCGCCGGCGCCGAGCCACGCCCACAACGGACCGAGCAGCACCTCCAGCAGCGCCAGCAGCGACAGCTCGGTGGCCGAGAGGTGGCGTGCAGCGACCACCAGCAGCATGCACGGAACGCCCAACTGGAAGATGCCGAGGATGGCGAGCAACAGCACGTCGCGGGATGTCGCGATGAACGGGAATGCGAGCGGCAGCACGACCGCTGCCGAGATCGCTCCGCCGAGGAAGACCGCCGGAATCAGGTCGACCACGTGCCCGCTGCGCTTGAGCACGACGAAGTTGATCGCGGAAGCGAGCGGTGTGCCGGCCGCAATCAGCATGCCGAATACGCTGGTCGCCGATTCGATGCGCAGGCTGCCGGCGAACATCCAGCCGATGCCGGCCATCGCAACCGTGATCGCGACCCATGTCCGTGCAGGGATGGGAGCTTTCAACACCGCCCACGCCAGCAATGCCGTCAGCAGCGGTGCCACCGCAAGCACGATCAGCGTGTTGGCCGTCGAAGTCAGTGTCAGTGCGAGCATGAAGCAGATGAACATCGTCGCCCACATGCAGCCGGAGACGAGACCTGCCCGGCCGGCGCGCCGGAGCGCTCCCGCGAAATCGCGGCGCACGAGCGCGAGGTAGCCACCGACGCAGATCGCGGCGAACAGGCTGCGCCAGAACGTGATCTCGAATCGTCCGTGAGCCTGCAGCTCCGGCGACAGGTTGCGCGTCACCACGCCCGCGATGCTCCAGAGCAGCGGCGCGATGATCATCAGGATCAGCGCGCGGCGGTGGGCGGTGTCGTGAACCACGGTGCGTCAGGGCTTAGCCCCTCCCTCGCGGAGGGAGGGCGGGGGGAGGGAGCCGTTGATAGATCGCAAAGCGAGAAGAGGAAGCGGCTACGCCGCTTCCCTTTGTGCGCGCTTTCTTTCGTGTTCCTTGAGGAATCTCTTCCGCAGCCGGATGCTCAGCGGAGTGATCTCGACCAGTTCGTCGTCGGCGATGAACTCGACCGCGGACTCCAGCGTCAGGGCGATTGGCGGCACCAGGTCGATGTGCTCGTCCTTGCCAGAGGCCCGCACGTTCGTGAGTTTTTTCTCGCGCACCGGGTTGACGACGAGGTCGTTGTCGCGCGAGTGGATGCCGATGATCATGCCCTCGTACAGCTTGTCGCCCGGGCTGACGAACATGCGCCCGCGCTCCTGCAGCTTCCAAAGTGCATAGGCAACGGCTTCGCCGTCATCCTGGCTCACCAGCACTCCGTTGCGACGCTCGCCGACCTCGCCGGCGCGGATCGGACCGTACTCGTCGAACACGTGGCTCATGATCCCGGTGCCTCGCGTCAGCGTCATGAATTCGCCCTGGAAGCCGATCAGGCCCCGCGCCGGTATCCGGTACTCCAGACGCACGCGGCCCTTGCCGTCGGGCTGCATGTCCTGCAGATCGCCCTTGCGGCGGCCGAGCTCCTCCATGATCGAGCCCTGGTTCGCTTCCTCGACATCGACGGTCAGCATCTCGAACGGCTCGAGCCGCTGCGGTCCATCGGGTCCATCGACCTCCTTGTAGAGCACGCGCGGCCGCGACACCGCGAGCTCGTAGCCCTCGCGCCGCATGTTCTCGAGCAGGATGGTCAGGTGCAGTTCGCCCCGACCCGCGACCTCGAACACCGTTTCGTCGGCGGTCTCGCGCATGCGCATCGCCACGTTCGACTTCAACTCCCGATCGAGCCGCTCGCGCAACTGCCGGCTCGTCACGAACTTCCCTTCACGACCGGCCAGCGGCGACGTATTGACCTGGAAGTTCATCGTCAGCGTCGGCTCATCGACCTTCAATAGCGGCAGCGCGTCAGGCGCGTCAACCGAAGTCAGCGTGCAACCGATCCCGACGTCGTCCAGTCCGTTGACCAGCACGATGTCGCCAGCGATCGCCTCATCGACCAGCCTGCGATCGAGACCCTCGAAGGTCATCACCTGGTTGATCTTTCCCTTGGTGGTCGGCGCGTTCTGCCCGCCTTCGGGGCCGTGCATGACCAGCACCTCCTGCCCCGCACGCAACCGTCCGCGTGTGATCCGTCCGATGCCTATCTTGCCGACATAGCTCGAATAGTCGAGCGAGCAGATCTGCAGCTGCAGCGTGCCATCGGCATCATCGTCGCGCACGCGCACGTGCGCGAGAATCGCTTCGAACAGCGGACGCAGATCGCCGCCATGCACATCTGGGGTCGTCCCGGCATAGCCGTTGAGCGCGGACGCATAGATGACCGGAAAATCCAGTTGCTCCTCGGTCGCACCCAGCTTGTCGAACAGGTCGAAGGTGTGATTCACGACCCAGTCAGGACGCGCACCCGGCCGGTCGATCTTGTTGACCACCACGATCGGTTTCAATCCCTGCGCCAGCGCCTTGCGCGTGACGAAGCGCGTCTGCGGCATCGGCCCCTCGACCGCGTCGACCAGCAGCAGGACGCCGTCGACCATGGACAGGACGCGCTCGACCTCGCCGCCGAAATCCGCGTGCCCCGGCGTGTCGACGATGTTGATGTGCGTGCCCTGGTAGTCGACCGCACAGTTCTTCGCGAGAATCGTGATCCCGCGCTCGCGCTCGAGGTCGTTCGAGTCCATGACCCGCTCGACCACCTGCTGGTTGGCGCGGAAGGTCCCGGATTGCGCGAGCAGCTTGTCGACCAGCGTGGTCTTGCCGTGATCGACGTGCGCGATGATGGCGACGTTGCGCAATTGGCGTTTCATGACCGCTCTTTCTCAAAAGCTCTTTCGTCCGATATCAATCGTTCGGGCGCGACGACGCCCCACTCATTCACGTTCGCGGTGCCCAGCAATACGCCCTCTGGCGCGTACACCCGTACGCGCGCCAGGCGCGGCTGCGCGTCGAGCGCCAGCCGCTGTCCCAGCCTGAAGCGCGCCGCCAGCGTCGCGTCGAGATCGACCCTCGGCAGCGAAGCCAGCAGCGAGTCGATCGGCCGCAGCCACTCGCGCCGCGCGCCAGCCGGCATGTGCTCGAGCGCAGTCAGCGTCAGCGCGTCGTCCAGCGCAAGGCGTCCCACACGCGTCCGCCGCAATCCGCTCAAGTGCGCGCCACAGCCGAGTGCTCGCCCGATGTCTTCGGCGAGCACCCGGATGTAGGTGCCCTTGCTGCAGTCGACGTCGAACGTCAGCTCGTTGCCCGCTCGCCCCACCTGCTGCAGCCGGTGGATCGAGATGCGACGCGGCGCACGTTCGATCTCGATTCCAGCCCGCGCCAGCGCATACAGCGGACGCCCCTCGTGTTTCAGCGCCGAATGCATCGGCGGAACCTGCTCCATGTCGCCGACGTGCCATGCCAGCGCGGCTTCGATCGCCTCCTGCGTGACGTCGACCGGCACCGTGGCGATCGGATCGCCCTCGGCATCACCGGTCGTCGTGGTCGTGCCCAGCGTCACGGTCGCCCGATAGCTCTTGTCAGCCACGAGCAGGTCCGCAGCGAATTTCGTCGCCTCGCCGAAGGTCAGCGGCAGCAGCCCGGTTGCCATCGGGTCGAGCGTACCCGTATGTCCCGCACGGGCCGCATCCAGCAGGCGCCGCGCAGTCTGCAATGCGCGGTTCGATGTCATTCCGCCCGGCTTGTCGAGCAGCAGCACTCCGTCCACTCGCTCGCCGCGCGGCGTGGCCACGTCGCCTTCCTAGACCGGTCGGCCCCGATTCGCCTCGGCGATCAGCCGGTCGATCTCGATGCCGTGCTCGACCGATGTGTCGTGAACGAACGTGAGCTTCGGGATCGTGTGGATCGACAGGCGTTTGAAGAGCAGCGAGTGAAAGTATCCGGCCTTGTCGTTCAGCACCTGCTGCGCGGCTGTGACCGGGGCACCGATCGTCGTGAAGTACACCTTGGCGTGCGCGTAATCCGGCGACACCTCGACCCCGGTCAGCGTCACCAGCCCCGCGCGCTCGGTCGGCACTTCGCGCTGGATCATCTCCGCGACGTCGCGCTGGATCTGGTCGGCAACCCGCAGCCCGCGGCCCGGTTTCCTGGATGGTTTCATAAGCAGTTGAATCAAAAAGTTCGACTGGCTTCGCCAGCGAACTTTTTCAAACTCGACCCGGCGAAAGTAGGTTTGTACTTTCGCCGGCCTCGCTAAAGGGTCCGTGCGACTTCCTGGACCTCGAAGATCTCGAGCTGATCGTGCTCCTTGATGTCGTCGTAGCCCTTGAGGCTCAGTCCGCATTCGAAGCCTGCCTTGACTTCCTTCACGTCGTCCTTGAACCGTTTGAGCGAATCCAGCTCTCCGGTCCAGATGACCACGTTGTCGCGCAGCAGGCGCGCACTGGCGGTGCGCTTCACCACGCCGTCGAGCACCATGCAGCCGGCCACTGCGCCAACCTTCGGCACACGGAAGATCTGGCGGATCTCGACCATTCCGAGCACCTGCTCGCGCTGCTCCGGTGCCAGCAGTCCGGACAGCGCGGCCTTCACCTCGTCGACCGCGTCATAGATGATGTTGTAGTAGCGGATGTCGATGCCGTTGCCTTCGGCCAGCTTGCGAGCAGAAACGTCAGCACGCACGTTGAAGCCGATGATCACGGCCTTCGACGCCAGCGCAAGGTTGACGTCGCTCTCCGTGATGCCGCCGACCTGTGCATGCACCACCTGGACTTTGACCTCGTCGGTTGAAAGGTTCGTCAGGGCGTGCGTAAGGGCCTCCTGCGAGCCTTGGACATCGGCCTTGATGATCAGCGGCAGGGTGCGCACGGCGCCCTCGCCCATGTTCTCGAACATGCTCTCGAGCTTGGCCGCCTGCTGCTTGGCGAGCTTGGTGTCGCGGAACTTGCCTTGGCGGTACAGCGCGATCTCGCGCGCCTTGCGCTCGTCGCCGAGCACGATCAGCTCGTCGCCGGCGGCCGGAACGTCCGACAGACCCTGGATCTCGACCGGGATCGACGGGCCCGCTTCCTGGATCGGCTTGCCGGCCTCGTCGAGCATGGCACGTACGCGACCGAAGCTGGAGCCGGCCAGCACGACGTCGCCGCGCTTCAGCGTGCCCGCCTGTACCAGCACGGTGGCGACCGGGCCACGCCCCTTGTCGAGCTGCGACTCGATGACGAGGCCCTTGGCCGGCCCGTTCCTGACTGCCTTGAATTCCCGCACCTCGGCCTGGAGCAACACGTTCTCGAGCAGCTCGTCGATCCCCTTGCCTGTCTTGGCCGACACCGGGATGAAGGGCGACTCGCCGCCGTAGTCCTCCGGCACCACACCACTGGCCACCAGTTCCTGCTTCACGCGATCGAGATTGGCCTCGGGCTTGTCAATCTTGTTCAGTGCGACGACCAGTGGCACGCCGGCGGCCTTGGCATGCGCGATCGCCTCCTTAGTCTGCGGCATGACGCCGTCATCGGCGGCCACCACCAGGATGACGATGTCGGTCGCCTTCGCGCCGCGGGCGCGCATCGCGGTGAACGCCTCGTGGCCCGGCGTATCGAGGAAGGTGATGATGCCGCGCGGTGTCTCGACGTGATACGCACCGATGTGCTGCGTGATGCCGCCCGCCTCGCCGGCCGCGACCTTGGTGCGACGGATATAGTCGAGCAGCGATGTCTTGCCGTGATCGACGTGGCCCATGATGGTGACCACCGGCGGACGGGCCTCGGGTTCGGCCTCGGTCCCGACGGCCGCCGTGCTGGCTTCACTCTCGGCGAGCAGCGCCTCCGGATCGTCGAGCTTGGCGGCGATCGGGTTGTGGCCCAGTTCGCCGACGATGATCATCGCCGTGTCCTGGTCCAGCACCTGGTTGATCGTCACCATCTGGCCGAGTTTCATCAGCACCTTGATGACCTCGGCAGCCTTGACCGACATCTTGTGCGCAAGCTCGGCGACCGTGATGGTCTCCGGCACTGAGACGTCGCGCACAGTGGCTTCGGCCGGCATCGCGACCGGCGCGCCCTCGCCATCTTCGCGACCGTGCTTGCGATGCCCCTTCGGACCGCGCCAGGCTCCGGTGCCGCCGGACGAATCTCCGCGCGTCTTCAGCGTGCGTTTCTTCTGCTGCTCCTCGGACCAGCTCGACGCGAGCTTGCCGCTCTTGACTTCCTTGACACCCGGCTTCTTGTCGTCCTTCTTCGCCTCGCCCGGCTTGGCTGTGCCGGCCGGCTTGTGCAGAGTTCCTGCCGTCGCGGCGGCCGGCTCGGGCGCCTTCTCGACCACCTTCTTCGGCGCCGACATCATCGTCTTGATGGCGGCGACTTCCTCTTCGACCGCCCGACGCGCGCGCTGCTGCGCTTCGACCGCGTCCTTCGCGGCGCGGTCGGCGTCACGCTGCGCCTGTTCGGCGCGCGCCAGTTCGGCCGCTGCGGCGGCCTCGCGTTCGCGCGCGCCCTCGACGTCCTGCACCTCCTTCTGCTGCGCCGCTGCCAGTTCACGCTGCGCGCGTTCGGCGCGTTCGCGCGCCTCCTGCATCTGGCGCGCAGTGAACTCGGCCTGCCGCCGTGCCTCTTCCTCGCGCTTGGCGAGCTCGGCCTCGTCGATCACCGGTGCGGCGGCTCGGCGGGCGCCGCATCGGCCTCGGCCGCGGCCTCGTCGCGCTTGACGAAGACGCGCTTCTTGCGGACCTCGACCTGGATCGTGCGGGCCTTGCCCGAGGCATCGGCCTGCTTGATCGAGGTCGTCTGCTTGCGCGTCAGCGTGATCTTCTTCTTCTCGGTCGCCTCGCCGCCATGCGCCTTGCGCAGAGAACCCAGCAGGCGCGACTTGTCGTCGTCGGAAAGCGCGTCGCTTTCGGCCGCC
Source organism: uncultured beta proteobacterium (assembly GCA_963703945.1). Taxonomy (GTDB): domain Bacteria; phylum Pseudomonadota; class Gammaproteobacteria; order Burkholderiales; family Burkholderiaceae_F; genus JALORV01. The sequence goes on from CAVPGM010000009.1 coordinate 207,985, forward strand.
TTGACCACGCCGGCCGCCCGCAGCTGCTCGATCAGCAACTGCGGCGGAACCTTGAGTTCCGTCGCAAACTGGGCCACGGTAGTGCTTGCCATAGCGTTCCTTCTGCCTGCTGTACGGTCGGCTTCTGCCGCCGGTTACTGCTCCGCGGACGCGAACCAGTGCGCGCGGGCCGCCATGATCAGCCCCTTGGCGCGCTCGTCGTCGATCCCCGTCATCTCGGTCAATTCGTCGACTGCCAGCTCTCCGAGGTCGTCGCGCGTGCGGATCGACTTCTCGGCCAGCTTGGCAGCGAGGTCGGCGTCCATGCCTTCCAGCTCCAGCAGGTCCTTCTCGGCCTGCTCGAGGTTCTCCTCGCGCTTGATCGCGTCGGTCAGCAGCGCGTTGCGGGCACGGTTGCGCAGTTCCTCGACCGTCTCTTCGTCGAAGGCGTCGATCTCGAGCAGCTCGTTGACCGGCACGTAGGCGATTTCCTCGAGCGTGGAGAAGCCCTCCTGGATCAGGATGTTGGCGATCTCCTCGTCGACGTCGAGCTTCTCGATGAACGTCTGACGCACGCCGACCTGTTCGCTTTCCTGCTTCTGCGCCGATTCCTCGGCGGTCATGATGTTGATCTGCCAGCCGGTCATCTCCGAGGCAAGCCGCACGTTCTGCCCGCTGCGGCCGATTGCAATCGCGAGGTTGTCCTCGTCGACGACGACGTCCATCGCATGCTTGTCCTCGTCGACGACGATCGAGCTGACGTTGGCCGGCGCCAGCGCGCCGATGACGAACTGCGCGGGATCGTCGGACCACAGCACGATGTCGACACGCTCGCCGGCCAGCTCGTTGGTGACGGCCTGCACGCGCGAGCCGCGCATGCCGACGCAGGTGCCGATCGGGTCGATGCGGCGATCGTTGGTCCACACCGCGATCTTGGCGCGCACGCCGGGGTCGCGCGCCGCCGACTTGATGACCAGCAGTCCCTGCTCGATCTCCGGAACCTCGAATTCGAAGAGCTTCATCAGGAATTCGGGCGAGGTGCGCGACAGGATCACCTGCGGACCGCGCGCCTGCCGGTCGATCTTCTGAACGAATGCGCGTACGCGGTCGCCGATGCGCAGGTTTTCCTTCGGAATCATCTCGCTGCGCGGAAGGCGCGCCTCGACCTTGCCGATCTCGATCATCGCATCGCCCTTGTCCATGCGCTTGATGGTGCCGCTGACGATCTGGTCACCACGCGCGAGGAAGTCGGAAAGCAGCTGCTCGCGCTCGGCGTCGCGGATCTTCTGCAGGATCACCTGCTTGGTGTCCTGCGCGAAGCGGCGTCCGGTCGACACGTCCTGTCGCGGCAGCAGTTCCTCGATGTGCTCGTCGACCTCGATGTCGGCGATCTGCTCGCGCGCGTCGCGTCAGGATGATCTGGTGACCGGGCTCCTGCAGGCCCGCTTCGTCGGGCACGACGAGCCAGCGGCGGTAGGCGTCGTATTCACCGGTCTCGCGGTCGACCGCGACGCGGATGTCAACGTCGTCCTCGACGAACAGTTTCTTGGTCGCCATCGCCAGCGCGGATTCGAGCGCAGCCGAAGACGGTTTCCTTCGGCACGTTCTTTTCGCGCGCCAGCGCGTCGACCAACAGCAGTATTTCTCGGCTCATCGCGGTCTACTCCTTGCTCCCGCTCCTGAAGTTGAGTTCAGGCACCAGCTTTGCTCGTTCCACGTCGGCGAGCGCGAATTCGACGATCGCACCTGGCCATCGCATCATCACTTCCAGCCCGACGCCGGGCCGTGTCCTTCCTGCTCGACACCTTCGCACGACCCGCCACGGCCTGCGGCTCCGCTACGTACTGCATCCGTACCCGTTCGGCGCCCGGCACACCCTGTAACTCCAGCAAGTCGACCCTGCAGCCTCCTGCGGCCGCCCGCGGCTGCGAGCGGCGCATACAGCTGCACCTGCACCTCCGAACCGGCAAACCGAGCGAAGTCCCGCGCCCTTTTCAACGGTCGGTCGAGTCCCGGCGACGACACTTCCAGCCGCGCGTAGTCCACGTCCTCGACAGCGAACAGGTGCGTCAGCTGACGACTGACCCGCTCGCAATCGCTGAGACCGACGCCGCCATCGCGGTCGATCGTCACCCGCAGCAGCCCGGCGGCCAGTCGTTCGGCGTCGACGAACTCGTAGCCGAGCCCCTCGACCGTCCGGCCGATGGTCTCCGCGATCGCGTCCCGACACGGCCCACCATCGCTGCGCTCATGCGCCCGGAAATAAAAAATGGGCTCAAGAGCCCATCCGTTGAATTCAACAGGCTTGCGCCGGTGGCATCGTCGCCTACTCCGACCGCCAGCCCGCGCAACCGACGCCCGCCTGATCGAATCTCGATCGGCGCGCACTTCGGCAACCGTGCATTATAGGGGCGTAACCGCGCTGCAACAAGCGCGGCCGACGATCAGGTCCGGGGTGGTCAGTAGCTGCGCTGAGTCTTGCCGCGCTGAAACGGGCCGGTCGCCCGTTGTTCGGCAGTCCGTGACCGGCCGCGATGTAGTTGACACTGCTGGTCATCGGGTCGGGTTGCCGCGGGGGCCGGTTGCCTTGCGGCGGCTTGCCGCGCCCGCGGCTTTGGCCCTGACCCGGGCCCTGCCCCTGGCCGTAGCCCGGACCATTGCCATAACCGGGAGCCTGGCCGTAGCCGCTGATCGGGCTATAGCTCTGCGACTGAGTTGAACGGCTGCGGCGACTGCGGCCGGCCGCGATTCTGGCCACCACCCTTGCCGTGGCGACCGCCCTTGCCTTGCGAAGGATTGCCCTTGCTGCGCACTTCCTCCATCGACGATTCCGAGGTCGTGCACCCAGGCCTGCACCCATTCCGGTGCCAGTTCCTGGTAACGACCCCGGGCGAGTGCACGGGGCAGCTGGATCGCGCCGTAGCGGATGCGTATCAGGCGGCTGACGGTCAGGCCGACTGCTTCGAAGATGCGCCGGACTTCACGATTGCGCCCCTCACTGAGCGCGACGCGGTACCAGTGATTGACACCCTGGCCACCGGCGTCTTCGACCTTGGAGAACTTGGCCGGTCCGTCGTCGAGCTGGACGCCGTCGAGCAGCTGCTGGCGCTGCTGCTCGGTGAGTTCGCCCAGCACACGCACCGCATATTCGCGCTCGATTTCGTAGCGCGGATGCATCAGTCGATTCGCGAGCTCGCCCGACGTGGTGAACAGGATGAGTCCCTCGGTATTGAGGTCGAGTCGGCCGACCGCAACCCAGCGTCCGCCGCTGACCTTCGGCAAGTTTCTCGAACACGGTCGGGCGTTCGCCGGGGTCGTCCTGGGTGACGATCTCGCCGACCGGCTTGTGATACAGCAGGACACGCGGCGCGCGTCCCGGCTGGCGCCTCTGCAGCGGCTTGCCGTTGATGCGCACCTGGTCGCTCGGCATGACCCGCTGGCCGACGTGGGCCGGCTGGCCGTTCACCGAGACCCGCCCGGCGACGATCATCTCTTCCATGTCGCGGCGCGAACCGATGCCGGCATCGGCGAGCACCTTGTGCAGTTTTTCGGACTGGGCATTCAGCGCCTGCTTGGCCGCGCGCCGACCGCGCTCGAGCACCTCACGGGCAAGCGCGACGTCCGCCATCGCGGCCGGATTGATGTCGTCGCCGTCGCCGGCCAAAGGCAACAGCGGCGCGCTCGGTGCCGCCGCGGCCGCCACGGGGTTCGTGCGTTCACCGTCACTGCGCGCGCCGCGACCGCGCCGACGTCGGCCATGCGGGCCGCGCTGGCGCGTCGCATCGCCTGATTCAGCGTCGCGCTCGGAGTTGACCGCCACGTTGCCGTCGACGTCGTCGGGCGAGGCCGACTCGTCGCCGTCGACTGCAGGCGCCGGCGCGTGCGGCTCGGCCGCCTCCGCTCGTTCACGGGGAAATTCGTCGTCGTCAGGAATTGAGGAGTTCATCAGGCGGGTCAGGCAGGCGTGGGCAGCGAGCGGAGAAGGGAAGGTGAGGCATCAGGGGAGTGTTCAACTTCGGGCGTGGCGACCGCGGCAGCCGGAAGCGGATCGTCATTCAGCGTGCCGGCAGGCGGCTCGGCGAGCGAGCCATCGCGCGTCGCCTCGGCGAACTGCAACTCGAATTCCGGTGCGACGGTGGCGCCTTCTTCGAGAACCGGGAGTTCCGCAAGTGAGCGCAGTCCGAGGTCATCGAGGAACGACTTTGTCGTCGCGAACAGGGCCGGACGGCCGGGCGTCTCGCGGTGTCCGATCACCTCGATCCACCCGCGCTCCTCCAGCGTCTTGATGACCGGGGTCGATACGGTCACGCCCCGGATTTCCTCGATGTCTCCGCGCGTGACAGGCTGGCGGTAGGCAATGATCGCCAGAGTTTCGAGCACGGCACGCGAGTACCGCGGCGCCTTTTCCGGATTCAGTCGATCCAGGTACGGTCGCATCTCGGCGGCACTTTGAAAACGCCATCCGGTTGCCACTGCGGCCAGCTCGATTCCGCGCCCGCTCCAGTCGGCGCGCAGCTCATCGAGCAGTGCACGAACCGTGTCGCCGGCGACCTCGTCGTTGAAGAGTCTCCGCATGTCGGAGATCGACAGCGGCTGCTCGGCGGTGAGGAGCGCCGCCTCGAGCACGATCTTGACTTCCTGTGTGTTCATCATCTCCCGTTCGGAGAACTAAGGCGGTGTATTGCGACCCAGCCATAAGATGGCTGGCACGAGCCCAACGGCACGGCGCGATCACTGGCCTGGAAAACTTGGAGGCGGAAGTCGAGGACCGCGTAGAGCGGCGGGCATTCGCTTTTGTTGAGCCTGCCGAGCGCGGAATCGGACGATCCGGCAACTCTGTCGGCGCGGGCGGAGGTTATCGTCCCCGATGCCCGCCAGACCGACTGAAATCTGACTTGGAAATTAGTCTATCACAGCGAATTCGCGAATCACCAGTTGCGTGCACACCATTCATCCAATTGGCCGGGTCGGTGTTCGCGTCCCCGGCCTCCAGGTCATAACTTCTAGCAGTTAGCGTGCCGGCATCGCTCGCCGCGCAAGGACGGCGGCGCGGCGCGCCAGGCTTTCTTCCGGCCAGTGCTCGGCCGACTTGTAATACTCGGGTACCGCTGGCGTTCCGGCTGGCAAGACGACCCACGGCTGCTTTGACGCCGTGAAGATATGGATGTCCGGCGGCAGCCGATCAGGCTCATCCAGCGTTCCGACCCGCAGGAATCTGACGGAAGTGCCGGCCCCAGCATAGTTGCTCCACACGGCAACCCTGCAGGTCGGACAGCGTGCGATCTTCTGTCCCTTTCCGCTGTTGGACGGCGTATCGATGATCTCGACGTTGCCGCTGAGCAGTTCGACGCGGTCCGCTTCGATTAGCGCGTTCAGCGCGAACGCCGAGCCGGTTTCCCGCTGGCACCAGCGGCAATGGCAGCAGTGGACGAACATCGGACGCGACGTCATGCGATAGCGCACGGCACGGCACGTGCATCCGCCTTCATAGGTGGCTTTCGTGTCAGCGCCCATCAGGCTCCTCCATATGCGCGGCTGTCATGCTCATTCGCGGCGCTCGATGCAGCCGTAACGGCTCGAAGCGGATGGCCGAGCGCAATACGGCGGACGCGCTCATGCCATGCCAGCGCCGACGGTCTGGCGGATCGGGATGCCGGTCGGATCGAACTCCTCCAGGCAATACACATTGACGCCGAGGAAATCGGGAGTCACACGCTTGCGATGGAACGGATAGATGCCGCATACCTTGCAGAAGTAATGGCGCGCGGTGCCGGTATGGAAGCGGTACTCGGTCAGCGATTCGGTTCCTGCGCACAGCGTGAAGCGACTCTCGTGCACCTTGACCATCAGCGCGTTCTTGCGCCGGCAGATCGAGCAGTCGCACGTGGTGAGTTCGGGAAAATCGGTTTCGATTTCGAACTGCACCGCGCCGCAATGACACGTACCGCGATACATGCGCATCGGTCGGGTACCCATCAGCGGAAATCCGCGCCGCCTTCGTAGGGCCGGGTCATGACTTCGAGCAGGTGCCTGTCGGGATCGTCGAAATAGAACCCGCGTCCACCGTTGTGCCGGTAGGTCTCGCCGGGGCGCTGCTTGCCGGGATCGGCCCAGTACGGAAGTCCCCGCTCGCGGACGCGGGCGAACACCTGGTCGAATTCGCTCTCGTCGACCAGGAAAGCGTAGTGCTGCGAGGCTATCTCTCCTTCGAAGTCGTAGTAGTCGAGAGATACCCGATTGTCGAGCGCGACCACGAGCATCGGCCCGAAGCGCGTGGGCGCCGAGAGTCCCAGCAGTTCCACCAGGAAGGCCGACGACCTGTGCTTGTCGCGGCACCAGACGATCGTGTGATTCAGCTGTGCACTCACGGTGTCTCCGATCGGGACATGCCAGCCTAAAGACCGCCTTTCAACACGTCCACCGGCTGCGGCTATCGATGCGCCGCCCTTGCCAATTTGTTCAGTACTGTATACATTTCCAGTAACGTCACAACTGTGGAGAAGTCGCTGATGACACTGCCTTCGCCCGCATCACCGCTGCTCACTCCCCGCCAGTCGGAAATCCTCGATTTCATCCGCCGGGCCCTGACCGAAAGCGGCGCTCCGCCGACGCGCGACGAAATCGCGCGCGCCTTCGGGTTCCGCTCACTCAACGCCGCCGAACAGCACCTGCAGGCGCTCGCGAAAAAAGGGTTGATCGAGCTCGTCGCCGGCACCTCGCGCGGCATCCGCCTGAAGGACAGCGTGCGCGAACTGATGGCCGCGGCGCAGGAAGTCGGGCTGCCGCTGGTCGGCAAGGTCGCCGCCGGCAGCCCGTTGCTGGCGCAGGAAAATGTGCTGGCCCGTCCTGCGGTCGATCCCGACACCTTCAAACCGCGCGCCGATTACCTGCTCGAGGTACGCGGCATGAGCATGCGCGATGCCGGCATCCTCGAAGGCGACTGGCTGGCGGTGCACAAGCGCTCGCAGGCGCAATCGGGGCAGATCGTCGTCGCTCGCCTCGGCGACGAGGTCACGGTCAAGCGGCTGAAGCTGCGCGGTGCGCGCGCCGAGCTGATCGCCGAGAACCCGGACTTCGCGCCCATCGTCGTCGATCTGAAACGCGAACCGTTCGCGATCGAAGGCATTGCCGTGGGCGTGATTCGTCCCGCGCTGTAGACCGTTCCGCTCATTGCCCAAAGGACACGCGCATGCGTGCGGTCGCGGACCTGCTTTCCCTGTTGCACATCGCCGGCGGGGCTCCGCTGTGGCGCGCCGACGAGCAACCGGCCGATGAAGCCTGTGGACCGACGTTCGCCAGCGGCTTTGCTGCCCTCGACCGCGAACTGCCGGGAAGCGGCTGGCCACAGGGGCAACTGATCGAGCTGCTGACCGACGACGCCGGCATCGGCGAGCTTTCGCTGCTCGCGCCGGCGCTGGCCAAATTGGCGCAAGCACGGCGCTGCACGGTATGGGTCCTGCCGGCCGACACCGCGCATGCCGCAGGCTCTGCGGCGCTTGAAACGCAGACAGTGCCTTACGCACCCGCGCTTGCCGCGGCCGGAATCGATCTTGCGCGCACCATTTTCGTCAAACCGGCCACGCCACGCGAAAACCTGTGGGCGATCGAGCAGTCGCTGCGTGCACGCCATCTGGGCGCGGTGGTCGGCTGGCTACCCCCCGGCGGCGGAGACAGCGATTTCCGCGCGCTGCGCCGGCTGCATCTGCTGGCTCAACGCCACCAGGCGCTGGCATTCGTGCTGCGCTCGACACGCCACGCGCAGGCGCCCTCGCCCGCCGTGCTGCGGCTGCAACTGGCAAGCGATGGCGCGCAACTCGCCATCACGCTGTTGAAGCGGCGCGGTCGTCCGTTGCTTGAACCGATCGTGCTGGCGCTGCGGCCGGAACACTGGAACAACGCGCAGGCTCCAGCCGAAGATGTCGCGCTCAATGTGCAGCCGGCATCGAGAACCGCGCTGCTTGCCGCACGCTCTCTGCAAGCGATACTGGATCACTAGCTCGCGTTCACGCATCGCGCGATCAAACGGCGCGCGAAACGTCCGCCAGAAACTCGACCGCAACGCCGGCGCGGACAGTGTTGTGGACTTCCGCCACGGCATCGGTTTCGCGCAACAGTCTGGCGATTTCCGAGGCCGGCGCGGACGAATCCACCTTGGCTCGGTATCGGATGTTCGTGGCAGCCAGCCCGACACCCGGGAATTCGGCAACCGCCTCGACTTCAGCGCCCTGGATCGAAATGCCCATCCGCTCGGCTTCGCGATACAGATCGTTGCAATAGCAGGTCGCCAGGGCGAGCATCAGAAATTCGCCACCATTGATGTTTGAGCCTCTACCGGCCGCCTTGGCCGGCACGGTGAGCGCCTGGGTCCAACTTCCGGTGCGCACTTCCACCTCGTGGCCGGTCACGGTGTTCTTGCAGACAGCAGCAATTTCCATGGCAGGACCTCTTGGCGTGCGTATTCATCGGACCACGAGTTGCCAGGCGATGATGGCCTGCCCTATGAATCCGGCGACGAACGCGATCGTGCGCACCCAGGACAACCCCAGCGTGTAGGCCAGTAGGTGAACGAGGCCAGTTGCCGGCAGATTGTCTCGCTACCGCTTCTCCGGCGGAATATTCCTGATCGGCGCCGAGAACTCCGCGTGAACGGCGGGATCAACTGGCCTGTGCTTGATCCTCGTGCTCGCAGGATCCTTGCCGAGAAAGTTATCGCCCTTCCAGTTCATGGATGGCCTGATCGGCCTGGGATCGAATCCGCCCCCGCAGTTCGGACAGACGTTCCCCAGGACATGCTCAACACAGGTGACGCAGAACGTGCATTCGTAGGAGCAAATGCGCGCTTCGAGCGAAGCCGGTGGCAGCAGTTTGTTGCAGTGTTCGCACGTCGGGCGCAGTTCGAGCATCGCGTTGCCTTCGGAAGGCTAACGTTCGCGCCGAGCGGCGGCCGCATCAGCGACAGCCTTCGTGCGGCGCTTCTTCGACCCCGGATAGCAGATCGGGCAAGGTGCCCCGCCGCGATACTTGTGTCCGCGGCTGCAGGTCTTCCAGCCTCCGGCGTTCTTCGTAGCCATGTTTGCTCCTCTGACGATGACGCCCAGATGAAATGAAGGGTGTGGCTGCCTGCCCGAAGGCGCCAACGGAAGAATCAGAAGTCGACTCGGGGGTGACATACCTAAGTTTCCCAGTACTCGCCCGGCCTGTAGTTACCGAAGTACCACTGGTGCCCTTCGGGATCGAGCACCATGTAGCCTCTGGCACCGTACTCTTCGGTACGCAGCTCGCGCACAAGCCGTGCCCCTGCCGCCATGGCAACCTTGTAGTGAGCATCCGGGTCGGCGACAAATACGCTCAGCGCCTCCGCCGCACCCGTCAGTGACTTGGGGCTCACACGACGGTCTTCTGTCTTTGGCGAGCTGATCATGACGACCCCGGTACCGATGCTCAACTCGGAGTGTTCGACCCGGTTGCCCGGTCCCGACACAACAAAGCGCTTCGTGAACCCGAAGGCACGGCACAACCAATCGATGGCACCCGCCGCGTCGTCGTAGGTCAGGCTGGGATAGATGTCTGATGGGCTTCGATAGGAAGGCATGATCTGAGTCCTCGTTGCGTTTGCCTCACAGCGGCTTTCTCATTCGTGCGAGCGGCACTGCAACTCCGCCGCGGTCGTCGCTGAGGCGCTCGCACGCCTCGTACCCGCAGGCCTGATAGAGCGGCTCGCCGGCCAGGGTCGCCATCAGTTCCACGGTCCTGAATCCTTCCGATCTCGCGGCCTGCTCGCAGAGCGAGATGATCAGCCGACCTACGCCTTTGCGCACGTGCCGCGGATGTGTGTACATGGCACGGACACGCGCTGCATCCCTGGCCGGGTCAAGCAGACCCGCGTTGCGCCCAGGCGACTGGTCTCCGCCATATAGAGTGGCCCGTCGACTCCATCCGCCGCATCCCGCGAGTCGGCCATCTTCTTCCACGATGAAACAGGTCCCGTCATCGATGAACTGGGTGTCCAGTCCCATGATCGCTCGGCTAGACGCGATCTGGCGTTCGTCGAGGAACGGCTTCTGCAACTCGGATATCGCCGCATCCATCAGGCTGCGCAGCGCGTCGAGGTCGCTCAGGCGGGCAAGCCGGTGGGACAGGGTTGCATTCGTCATCTGCGATCCAGCAGGCTCGCGATCCTCCCGACCGTGCCCCAGTTCCTTGATGTCGCTGCACGACCGGCCTTTCCGAGCAGGGCTTCGGCGGCACGACTTTCGAGTATCCCTTTTGGGCACCACAGGTAGGCCGCGTGCCGCCCCAGCAGGAACTGCTCTGGGGGACTGGTCAATCGGGAGAGCGACGCGAGACCCTGCAGATCTTCCGCTCGGCCGGTGAATGCAACCAGCAGACGGGAAGGATCCGTGGCCACGGCTGCGAGTTCGTTCTCCGCGCGGACCGCCGCGAGTTCTGACGCAGACTTGACGATCACACGGACCTCGACCCCAAGCGTCCGGGCCAGCGCATCTTCGATGCGGCCTGCGTGCGCCGTTGCTGAACGGGTCTCACTTTCGAAGATCGCATTGCCGCTATTCAGCAGAGTCTGGACGTCGCCGTATCCCAGCGCAGCGAGCAGTTTTCGCAGCTCGGCCATCGGCACACGGTTCGCTTTGCCGACGTTGATACCGCGCAGCAGGGCGACGAAGCGTGGCACAGTCGCCGCCTGACGTCAGCCTTGCGCGGGCCGGCGACTGAACCGCGAGGCAAGCCGGGCCGCAACCAAAGCAGGCAGTGCGAGGATCGCAAACATCGCCATTCCCAAAGGCCACAGGCTTCCGGCCTCGCCGTTGCGAACGCACATCGCCACGAACTGCGAAGCGAACAACAGTAGTGGCCAGCGCCACGACCGGTCGGGATAGAAATATCCCAGGAGCGCCGCAGCAAGAATGGATGCCGGGTAGGTAAGCGTCCAATACGCTGATGCGTCCCACGCTTCGCGCCTGCCGGTGAGCATCGATGTGGCGATCCAGAGCGCCGCTCCGACAATGACTGCGACGAGGTGCGGGGCGAACACTCTGCGCGCTGTCATCGCCTTGTGTTAATCCTGGGCCACCCACTGAGGATTCCACGCCACTTCCCAAAGGTGCCCGTCAGGGTCCTGGAAGTAGCCCGCGTAACCGCCCCAAAAGGTGTCATGCGCTGGCTTCACGACAACTGCACCTGCCCTTGCAGCCTGGTCCATTACCACGTCGACTTCGACTTTGGAGGTGACGTTGTGCCCAAGGGTGAAGCCGGTCGGACTTGGGCTACCTACAGCAATCCCCGTATCGTGGGCAATGCTTTCTCTCGGCCAAAGCGCAAGCTTCAGACCGGACTGCAAGTCGAAAAACGCCACAGCGCCGTATTCGAACTCTGTGCCGACAATGCCTTCGGTCTTCAGGCCAAGACCGTCACGGTAGAACGCGACGGCCCTTTGAAGATCGTCAACGCCGAGAGTGATCAGCGTTATCCGAGGTTTCATGCCGACATTCCGTTGACCGAAAGCTCAGGCCCCAAAGTATCCGACTCCACGGGCCATGAGAGCCGCGCACAGGAGAATCAGAACCACGCCAATCAGCTCCCAATGAACAATGGCGCGAATGGCACGTACCCTGGCGACGGCCACGGCTGGTGCGACACCCTGCTTCAGCGCCGCCCTCCAGGAGAGGAACTCCCTCGTCGGGTAGATCGACACCAGCCCAACGATCCCAAACAGGGAGAGCTTCGCAATGAAGGGCCAACTGTGAAAGTAATAGGCCGCGCCCTTCTCAAAATAGAACACCCTCAGCAGTCCCACAACAAGCACGGCGCCTGCTGCGGCACCGTAGACCTGATCGGTCACCAAAAGCCTCCGCGCGCCCGCGACGCTGAGTTCACCTCTAATCAGAACGAACTCTACGGCCAGCGACGCGACCAGGGCGAACGCGGCGACGTGGTGTAGGAATGCGAAAAGCGTGACCATGGCGCTGACTCAGTGGGGCCTGACTTCGAACGCGTTGTTGGGCGCCATCATTCGACAACGTCGTAATGCCTGACCCGCTGATCGTATTCCAGCATCATCGCGCGCACGTGGTCGGGTACGACTGCGGCCTCGACGTCGGCGCCGGCGAACTTTTCGATCGCGGCCATTGATTCCCACCGGGTCACGACAAGAAATTCGGTTCCGGTTGGCAGGTCGCGTTTCAAAATCACAGCGTCGACGAAACCGTTGATGCGCCGCAGGGCCGGAAGCGTTTCGGCCCGCAAATGCTTCTCGTACGCTGCGGCCTCAGCTGTCTTTGCCAGGCCGCGCCAGTGCCGGGAAATCATTTCGCCGATGTTCCAAATAGTCAATGCCCGGGTTTTGCATCACTCGGATTGCTCCTCGGAGTCGACACCCGCCCGGTCCTCTCGCTCGCGCACCATCCAATAGGAAACGCCGAGTGCCAGCGTGATCGCCGCCAAGCCGAACAGTCTGCGCCGCATCCACGCTTCCCAGGTCAAGAACGATGAACTTCCTGGAATGGCGAGAAGGGCTATCAGGAGCACTATCTCCGCTTGAATGAGGCTCTGTTCACGCTTCACGACATATTGAAGGGTGTGATTGAACTCCAGTGCAATCAGGAGCGTCGGTATTTCGCCGAACACCACCTGGTTCACTCCAAGCGCGCGTGTAGAGCGTGATCAGCTCATCCGGTTCCATATTTACCCCTTGCCCTTGCAACCGTTAGGCCCGATCGCGCGGCGCGTCTTTGCCAGCTCGCCCAGGGTGACCTTGGTGCCGTTCACACTCATCGTCGGCCGCACCTACGAGTCTTCCTGAACGGAGAACGCAGCATTGAACGCGTTGATCGCTTCCGCGCTCGTAAAGAGCCGTCTCGGATGCGGATGCGTGCGTGCCATTAAGAGCCGGCGCAATTCGCCTCTTCGTGCGGCAAACCGCAGAACTATTGCTGCGCTTCGTTCGCTGGGTTCGCCACTGCCCGCATCGACTTCGAGCTCTGCGATCAGCGCGGAACGCGGCGGTCTTTGCAGCAGGAACTTTCGCATTCCGGCCTCGTAGTTTTCGCGCTCCGCGGGAGCGAGGTAATCCCGCACAATTGTTTGTACACACAACACGAACAGGTCTTCCGGTAAAGCTTCAAGCCTGGCGGCTGCGTTCCCCAGCGGGCAAGCTTCGAGGCGCGGTGCATCGGGAGCGGAGCTCGCAGAGGTGAACAACTCGATCGCTTGCTCCAGCCGAGCGAGCCGCGCCCGGTCGCTCGGCCATGTGCACGCACGCAACCACGTCGCATCGTCGTGATGACGAACGTCGAGCGGTGCCACATCCAATCCGAGTCGCAGCGAGACCACAGGGCGGGGTCCGACGGGGATCGGATCGCCGGACGAATCGGTCCACAGAGCGGGCAAAGCGTCTGCGATCAGGTTCAGTCCAGCGCTGGTACCGAGGTCGACAAGGGCAAGCGAGCGTCGCTCGCCCGCTGACCACACCAGGTGCGCGGGCCACAACCAGGTGACTGCGCGCGTCGTTTCGTTGGTCTGGACGAAACGCCCGCTCAATGCGCTCGGGAAGCGCGTGCCCCTCAACGAAATCGCTGCCATGAACGCCGCGCGAGTCAGCGCTTCGATTTCGGGGACATCCTTAGCGAGCGCGTCATGCAGGGGATGCGTCTTTCCCTCGCACAGCGCGTCATAGCGCAGAGCGGCGAGCAAAAGCAGCGGTCGCTCGTAGCTTGCACCGAAGGAGCGGCCGGCCCAGATCTCTTCCAGTCGCGCGCCAAAATCACCGCGAACGGCATCCACGAACAGAGCCAGCGCTCGTTCGTACACGGGTTCGCGATCCTTCAGGAACTCGGCTTGCCGCAGGAGCTCGCGCGAAATGTCGTCGATCGTGCTCACGGCTCACCTGCGGATCGACGACCTCGGCAACCAGAAGCACGATGCCTCATGGTCCCGTCCGGTCATTCACCTTCCCAGTAGCCCGCGCGCGACGAAAAATGACCAAAGTACGGAAAAGTCGCTGACGCTGCGCCACCGGTGAACTCCGCGATGACACCGAATTTTCCTGAGTCCGGATACTCCCAGATCTCCGGTGCGCGCTGCGTGCTGACGGCAAGGTAGCGTAGCTCCTCTTGTCCCGTGTTGACGATCTGGTGTGCCGTCTCCGGTCCACCAGCGACGCACGCGACGATGTCGCCAGCACGCAGCGGGTATGTCTCGGCGCCGATTCTTATCTCGCCAGTGCCTTGCAGCACAAAGAACATCTCTTCATTGACACGATGGCTGTGGCGCGGGAAGGCACGCTTGCCCGGCGGCACGGCAGTTATGTTGTAGCCGAGCTGTTTCGCGCCGACGAGAGGTCCGATTCTCGCAAAACGTGCTTCAAATCGGTCCGCCGCCGATGTCGGGACGGCGGCTGCCGCGGCCCGCGGTTGAAACTCGACATCGGCGATATTGACCAAGGGCTTCGTCATCTGAGACCTCCATCACGCGAGCGCCGCTCGACAATCCACTGGGACCATCTGGAAGAGGCCGAACAGTATGGGGAAAGCCCATTGCTGAAAAGCCAGCCCTGGTGGAGATCTGCCGGCACCGCAGGCGCCCGAACCCGCGGCAGGAGCATGAATATGCAGTAGTCGCCGACGCGCTTCGCACCTAGACTCACAAAGCTGGGCTATGGAGTCCATTGACCGCGGGAATCGAGCCGGTCTGCCGCGGGCAACTGGAGGTGGCGATGGCCGACATCTTTGTTAGCTACTCGCGTCAGGACAAGGCGCGTGCGGCGCAATTTGTCGAGTTGCTCGAGGGTTTCGGGTGGAACGTCTTCTGGGACCAGGAAACCCGCGCCGGAACCATCTGGCCGAAAGTTCTTGAAGACGAACTGGGCCTCGCGCGCTGCCTGCTGGTGCTTTGGACCACCAATTCGGTTGCGAGCCGCTGGGTACGCATCGAGGCGTACGAGGCGCTGCAGGGCGACAAGCTGCTGCCGGTGCGGCTGGAAGACGTCAAGCCGCCGATGGAGTTCCGGCAGACGCAGACATTTGATCTGCTTGGCTGGGCCGGTGAGCGCGACGATCCGCGGCTGGATCACTTGATTGCCGATCTTTGCTCCCTGGCAAAACTCGAACCGAGGAAGGGAACGATCGGGCCTGCCACCTTGAATGCAGTGCGGACTCTCGTGCCGGCAACGCTGGGGGTCAGTACCTGGCAGGCGCCGGGCACCCTGCCGGGCGCGCCTGACTTCAGCGGGCAACATGCACCGACTTATCGCAGCGTCGGTGTGGCAGTGCCGACATTGACTCCACACACGCAGGAGCCGTCCCGGGCCGAGCGCACCACTCGAGCGGAGACACTGCCATTTGTAGACACTCAGGTCGTGAAGAGCGAGGCCGCGCCAACTGCCGCACCGGGCTCCCGCGCATCAGAGAACGATGTCCAAACGGTGAATACGGCCGGCGCGAACGCAGCAACGGCCGCGGCGGCGATCGCGTCCGATCGACTTCGCCGGCGGGCGGCGTGGGGCCTCGGATTTGCAGTGGTGGTCCTCGCCGGCGTGTGGATCGCCAGAACCATGGTCGGACCGGACAAGGCGCCCATCAAGGATGATCCGTTCAAACCAGCGATGACAGCCGACGTACCAGCTCCGAACAAGTCGACCGCGGTAGTCACGGAGCCGGCCCCGCCGACCATCATCACAACCCCGCCGGTCACGGCCGCGAAGCCGACGACCTCCGTCGCTCGCCCCCATTCCCCTTCCAGCCGCTGCATCGAAATCACCGAGCGATTCCAGCAGACTGGCCAGCTGACTGCCGAAGAGCGGCAGTTCCTCAGCAGCAAGGAGTGCGCACGATGAACGAGCCTTCGCAACGTCTTGGATTCCCGTCCCGGTGCGCAGCGGGCTTGGTGGTCTGCCTTGGCATCACGGCGGTGATGAGCGCGTGTTCGACGCCTCCGCAGCCCGCACAGGCGCCCACGTCGCCTGCACCTGCCGCCGCACCACCGCCGGCACCGGCCCCAGCTCCCGTCGCCGCGCCGCCCCCGGCGCCGATACCTGTGCTCCCGCTCGACGCAGCGCTGCTCGACGCCGCCGGCAAGCTGTTCTCGGCCGCGTCGAGCGCGCTCGGCGCCCCGCCAGCACAGCGCCTGCTGGTCATCGATCCTCTGGTGGATGCCGTGTCCTACACGGAGAGCGTCACCACACGGTCGATGGAAGCGAAGATCCAGGACCTGGTGCGCAGCAAGTACCCGGGCTTCAACGTGCAGCCGATTTCGCGCACCAGCATCGGCCAGGCCCCGATCGTGCTGGTCGGTACCTTCACTGCCATTGACCTGAAGAACCAGGTCGGCGGCCAGCGCGAGGCCTTTCGCATCTGCCTTGCACTCGCGGATCTGAAGTCGGGACTGATCGTGGCCAAGGGCGTGGCGCGGGCGCAGATCGAAGGCGTCGACCAGACGCCGTTGCCGCACCTGCAGGACGCGCCGACCTGGGCCAAGGATCCGGCCGTCGATGCCTATGTGCGAACCTGCCAGGCCACCAAGCCGGGGGACCGGATCGATCCCGCGTATCTCGACGGCATCCTCGCCGCCTCACTGATTGCCGAGGCCAGCGCGTTGCAGGATCGCGGGCGGTACCAGGAAGCGGTGGAGCTTTATCGCAGCGCGCTCAGCTTGCCGAAGGGCGACCAGCTGCGTGTGTACAACGGCATCTACACCGCGACCTGGAAGCTCGGGCGCCGCGCCGATGCCGAGCAAGCCTTCGGCGAAGCGGTGCGTGTGGGTCTCACCAGCAACCGGCTCGGAGTGAAGTTCCTGTTCCGGCCCGGCTCGACCGACTTCGTGTCCGACCCGCGACTCTCGGCACCGTACCCGATGTGGCTGACGCAGATTGCGCAGAAGGCAACGGCGCAGTCCGCCTGCCTGAATATCGTCGGGCACACCAGTCCGACCGGGCCCGAGCCGCTGAATGAGCGTCTGTCGGTTCTGCGCGCGGAGAACGTGAAGACTCGTCTCGAGCGCGAATCACCGCAGCTGAAGGGCCGCGTGATCGCGAGCGGAGTCGGCTCGAAGGAAAAACTCGTGGGCACCGGCACCGACGACCTGCGCGACGCACTCGATCGCCGCGTCGAGTTCAAGACGGTGCCGTGCTAGGCGAGTGCGGAGCAAACGACGGCCGTCGGCCCTGAGCGGTCCTCAGTAGCCGCCGAAAGCGGCCGCGGCTTTCATCCCGAAGACTGACATACGCCCGATCGACAGAACGCGACCCCATCTTGGCGTGCGTCAAGGCACACCCAGACACTCCGGTGCGCCACACTCGTGCCGTTGAACATCGCTTCAATGTGCGGGCGGTTATGATCCGCCGCCACCGAGCGGTCCGCCGAGCCGATGCTCGCCCTCCTCGGCACGTCCGCCGCCAACCTCCAGAGAGACTGAATGAAAGCTTTCCCCTCTGCTCGACCTCGCAGCAAACTTCCCATCGTTGTCGTCCTCATCCTGATCGTCGTCGCCGCCATGGCCGGCGGCGCTTATTACCTGTCGCCACGCTTCGAATCCGAGCCGCCGCAGATCACCGTCTCGCCCAATGTCGATGTGCTGGGCGTGGCACCACTTGAGATCCAGGTCACCGACAAGGGGACGGGCTTGAGATCTGTAACGGCGACACTGTCCCAAGGCGGGACCGAGCTCAGCCTCGCATCCGAGCGGTTCGACAGACCCGTGAACGAGAAGAAGATTGCGGTGGCCCTGGCGAAGGTGCCCGGCGTGAAGGAAGGACCGGCCGTGCTTCGCGTCACCGCACGCGATGCCTCGCTGTGGCATTCCTTCAGCGGCAACGAGGCCGTGCTGGAGAAGAAGTTCACGATCGACATCACGCCGCCCACGCTGGAGCTCATCGCCGACGACCGCTACGTCAATTTCGGCGGCGTGGGCGTGATCGTCTACAAGGCGTCGGCGGACACGGCGACCAGCGGAGTGAAGATCGGCGACTACTACTTCCCGGGTTTCCCCGGCCAGGTGAAGGGCCATCCGGACCACTTCCTGGCCCTCTTCGCGCACCCGTACGACACCCCGCCGGAGGCGAGGCCCACGCTGGTCGCCACCGACAAAGCCGGCAACACGCGCGAGATGCGACTCGCCTACGAGCTCAAGAACGTCAAGTACAAGAAGAGCACCCTCGCCATATCGGACAGCTTCCTGCACAACAAGATCGCGCCGCTGCTCACCGACGCCGCCGCACGCGAGGGCGCGCCGAAGGACGTCTTCCTCGCCGTGAACCGGCGGCTGCGGAAGGAGAACGAGGACCGCATCACCGCGATCACGAAGAAGGCCACACCCTCAATGCTGTGGAAGGACGCGTTCGCCCAACTCAGCAACTCGAAGGTCGAGGCGAACTTCGCGGACCAGCGGACGTACACCTACAACGGCGTAGCCAATCGATGCCGCGTACCACCTCGGCTACGACCTCTCGGTGACGAAGAACTACCCGGTCGAAGCCTCCAACAGCGGCACGGTGGCCTTCACCGGCGACCTGGGCATCTACGGCAACACAGTGATCCTCGACCACGGCCTCGGCCTGTTCACCCTCTACGGCCATCTCAGCTCGATCGACGTCAAGGCGGGCGATTCGGTCGCCAAGCGCCAGATCCTCGGCAAGACAGGTGAGACAGGGCTTGCCGCCGGCGATCACCTGCATTTCGGCGTCTATCTCGACGGCGTCGCGGTGCTGCCGGTGGAGTGGTGGGACCAGAAGTGGATCGACGACAACATCAAGCCCAAGCTGGAAGGACGGAGCGGGCTGGAGATCGCCGAGGCGCAGCAGCCGGCGAAGGGAGCGCGGAAGGGCGGGTCGAAGCGACGGCGATAGTCGTTTCCGAAGCGACTTCTATGCAGCGGCAGATTCGGACACCGTCACCGGGCCCTTGCCACTGAAGCGGTCGAGCGCAAGGTAGATGACCGGCGTGATGTAAAGCGTCACGGCCTGTGAAAACACGAGGCCGCCGACAACGGCAAGTCCAAGCGGCTGTCGCAGTTCTGCGCCGGCACCCAGGCCGATGGCAATCGGCACCGCCCCCATCAGCGCGGCCAGCGTCGTCATCATGATCGGCCGGAAGCGCAGGATGCAGGCTTCGCGGATTGCCGCCGCCGGAGCCATGCCCTGGTGGCGCTGCGCATCGAGCGCGAAGTCGATCATCATGATGGCGTTCTTCTTCACGATGCCGATCAGCAGCAGAATGCCGATCGTGGCAATCAGTGTCAGGTCCTGGCCGAATAGCATGAGGGTCGCCAGTGCGCCGACCGCCGCCGACGGCAATCCGGCGAGAATCGTGATCGGGTGGATGTAGCTTTCGTAGAGCACGCCGAGCAGCACATAGATCACCAGCAGCGCCCCGATGATCAACACGGCCTGGCTGCCCTGCGAACTCTTGAAGACAGCGGCATCGCCGCCGTAGCTCGTAATGATCGAGGCCGGCATGCGAAGCGCATCGCGCGCCTGCTCGAGCTTCGTCGTCGCATCACCGAGCGCGGCGCCAGGCGCAAGGTTGAACGAGACCGTCACCGCTTGCAGTTGGCCGACGTGGTTGATCGAGGTGGGGCCGACAGTGCGCTCGACGGTCGCAAAGCTCGAGAGCGGCACCAGGGCGCCGCTCGACGAGCGAACGTAGATCCCATTGAGCGCCGCTTCGTCCTGCTTGGCTTCGGGTAGCACCTCCATGATCACCTGGTAGCTGTCTGTCGGCAGATAGATGGTTGACACCTGTCGTTCGCCGAATGCGCTGAACAGCGCCGTGCGCACCGCGTCAATGGACACGCCGAGCGTGTTGGCGCGATCGCGGTCGATCTTCAGCTGCGCCTGAAGGGCGCGCAGCTGCGCGTCGCTGGTGACGTCGCGAAACAGAGGGTCCGCACGCAGCCGCTCCTGCAAGCGCGCGGCCCAATCGCTTATCTCGTCGGCCCGCACGCTCTGCAGGATGTACTGGTATTGCGCCTTGCTCTGACGGCCGCCAAGCTGCAGGTTCTGCACCGGACGCATGAAGACGTTGATGCCAGCCACCTCCCGCAGCTTGCGGCGCAGGCCTTCGACCACCTGCTTCATCGGCTGCCGCTGCGAGCGGGGCTTGAGCGTCACGAACATACGGCCGGTGTTCTGTGCACCGCTGCCACCGTTGAACGAGCTTACGTTTCTGACGTTCGGATCGGCGCGGAAGATCGCGGCCACGCGCTCCTGCAGGCGGATCATCTCGGGAAACGACGTGTCCTCGGAGGCCTCGGTCGAAACCTGGATCTGACCGATATCCTCTTCGGGGAAGAAGCCTTTCGGGATGACGACGAACAACCAGGCCGTGCCGACAAAGGTAAGCAGTGCAATTCCGAGTACGGCCTTCCGGTGCCGCAACGCGAGGTCGAGCGAGCGCGTGTAGAGCGACAGTGACCAGTCGAAGCCGCGCTCGAACATCCTCACCACGGCACCGGGCGACTTCTTATGCGACTCGTCACTCAGGAAGCGACCCGCCAGCATGGGAACCAGCGTCAGCGAGACAAAAGCCGAGACCACGATGGCCAGACTGACGATCACCGCAAACTCATGAAACAGCAGACCGATCACGCCGGGCATGAAGAAGATCGGAATGAATACCGCGACCAGTGATGACGAGATCGAAATGATCGTGAAGCCGACCTCGCGCGACCCGCGCAGCGCCGCCTGGAAAGGTGGCATGCCGTTCTCGACGTGCCGCATGATGTTCTCGAGCATCACGATTGCATCGTCGACGACGAGACCGACGGCCAGCGTCAGCCCGAGCAGGGAAATGTTGTCGAGGCTGTAGCGAAAGACCCCATAGAAGGGCCACCGCACCGATCAACGACACCGGCAGCGAGAGCGCCGGAATCACGGTGGCCACGACGCGCCGCAGGAACAGGAATATCACCAGTACCACCAGCGCGACCGTCCCGAGCAGAGTCAGCGAAACATCGTGCAGTGCGTCGCGAACCGAGACCGAGCGGTCGTTGACCGGCTGTCAAGGCGACTGATTGCGGGCAGCTGGCTCTTCAGCGCCGGCAATGCCGCGCGTACCGCATCGACGACCCGCACGGTGTTGGCGCCGGGTTGACGCAGCACGGCGAGCGTGATCGAGTTTTCCCCGTTCAGCGTGGCCCACGTCTTGACGGTTTCGACGCTGTCTTCGACGGAGGCGACGTCCCGCAGCCGAACCGAATTGCCGCCGCGGTCGCTCACGATCAGGTTCGCGAACTCTGCCGCGTTGCGCAGTTGGCGGTTGGCCTGCAAGGTCAGCGTCTGGCGCTGGCCCTCGAGCGTGCCGACCGGAGTGTTGACGTTGGCTGCGCGCAGCGCGTCGCTCAGCTCGTCCAGTCCGATATTGCGCGCGGCCAGCGCTTCGGGCATGACCCGTACGCGGACCGCGTACCGCTTGGCGCCGAAGATATTGACTTGCGCCACACCGTCGATCGTTGACAGTGTCGGCGTGATCAGGTGTTCGGCGTAGTCCTGCAGATCTGATGGCGCCAGCGACGGCGAGGTCAGCGCAATCAGCAGGACAGGTGCGTCGGCCGGATTGACCTTTCGGTACGACGGCGGAATGGTCATGTCTTCCGGAAGCGTCCGCTGAGCCCGCAGCAGCGCCGCCTGCACGTCGACCGCTGCCGCATCGATATTGCGACCATCTTCGAATTCGAGCGTCAGCGACGTGTTTCCCAGGGTGCTGGTCGAACTGATCGTCTTCAATCCAGGGATGGTCTGGAACTGCTTCTCGAGCTGCAGCGCGACCGAGGTGGCCATCGCCTCCGGGCTGGCCCCAGGCAGGGCTGCGAAAACGTTGATGATCGGAGTGTCGTAGCTCGGAAGCGCAGCGACCGGAATGCTTCGATAGCGCGATGACGCCGGCCACGACGATGGCCGCATTGAGCAGCACCGTCATCACCGGCCGGCGAATGAAGAGTTCCGAAAGGTTCATTTCGGTGCTTGTCTCGCCGCGTCAGTCGCGGCACCGGCCGCGCCCGACATGGCGCCGCTCGGTGTGGAAGTTGCTCCTTCGGGCGGACGCTCGACGACTGCGACTCCGGGACGCAGATTCTGCCGGCCGTCGAGCACGACGACGTCACCCGCGCTGACGCCGCTGACCGCGGCATCGTTGCCCTGGGCGTAGATGATCTCGACGGGCTGCAGCGCCGCCTTGCCGTCCTGAACCGTGTAGACGATCGGCCCGCGCGCGCTCTGGATGATGGCTGCCTGGGGGATCACCACAGCGTCTTTGAGCGTTCGCATCGTCATGGACACTGTGACGAAGGCGCCCGGCCACAGTTGACCTCCGCGGTTGTCGAACAGGGCCTTGACCTTGACCGTGCCCGAGGCGGGGTCGATCGCGTTGTCGACAAACTGCAATCGCCCAACAAGGCGGACAGCGCTATCGGGAAGTGCGGCCGTAACGGCCGCACCGCCATCGGGCAACGCGGCCAGCGCATCGGCCAGTTGGCGCTGCGGCAATGGGAAGGAGACCGTGATCGGATCCAGCTGCGTGATCGTGACCAGCGTGGTCTGGTTGGCCTGCACTGCGCTGCCCGGAAACACGTTGATCGCGCCGACCCGCCCGGCACTCGGCGCCGAGACACGCGCATACGACAGCGCTACACCGGCGGCATCCAGTGCAGCGCGGTCGGCCGACATCGCAGCCGCCTGCGAATCGACGAGCGCCTGGTTGGTGTCGACTGCCCCCTGCGACACGAACTTCTTATCGAGCAGCTCCTGGCTGCGGAGCAGCTGACGTTTCGCGTCGGCCAGCCCGGCTTCATCCCTTGCAAGTTGGGCTTTCGCCTTCGCCAGATTGGCTTCGTCAGTGCGCGCATCCAGCGTGAAGAGCAGCTCACCGGCGCGGACAAATTGTCCCTCCCGAATGTGTACCTGCTTGATGACAGTGGTCACCTGCGCTTTCACATCGACGCTGGACAGAGGCGTTACGGTACCTGTCGCGGTCAGTTGCACCGGCACGTCACGTCGTTCCGCCCGCACGGTCGTCACTCCGACCGCCGTAGCACCGCCTCCGGCTGGCACCGCCGTGTCGGCCGGACGATTGCAGCCGGCCAGCAACGCTCCGAGGAGTCCAAGCCAGGCGATCGATATTCTCATCATCGAGACGACGTCCAGGATCCCCACGGCCGATTCCCGGAGATCAACGACCGTCGATGGAGAAGCCTGGCTATCCCTCAGGGAGTGCGATTGCCTCATGCTTTCCGAACTTTGCCACAGCTTGAGTGCGAAGATCGTGCATGCAACTGACGCCCGAAGACCTTCGGCAGATCGCCGGACGCACGCTGGCGTACTACGACCAGCGTGCAGAAGCCTTCTGGGAAGGCACACGCGATCACGACGTGAGCCAGAACATCAGCGCGTTGCTGCAGCACATCGAGGCGGCGCCACCGTTCGAGTTGCTCGACTTCGGATGCGGACCGGGGCGAGACCTCGCGACATTCAAGGCGCTCGGGCACAGCGCGATCGGTCTCGAAGGATCGGCGCAGTTGGCCGCGATGGCGCGCACACACAGCGGCTGCACCGTGCTCGAGCAGAACTTCCTCGATTTGGCGCTGCCTGCCAATCATTTCGACGGCGTGTTCGCCAATGCGGCGCTGTTCCACGTCCCCAGCCAAGCACTGCCTCGCGTCCTGCTGGAACTACACAGGACGCTCAAGCCGAGGGGCGTTCTGTTCAGCTCGAACCCGCGCGGCGACGGCCAAGAGGGTTGGGAAGGCGGCCGATACGGCGCTTTCCACGACTGGGAGACCTGGCTTGGTTACATGACCGCAGCCGGATTCGTAGAGCTGACTCATTTCTATCGACCGACTGGTCTGCCACAGGAACAGCAACCCTGGTTAGCAAGCGTGTGGCGAAAACCCATGCCCTGAGCGACGGGTGATCACCCCGGTCGTGGCTGTTCAGGAACTCAGCGCGCGCTCTCATCGGCGCACAAATGTCTGGTCGCCGGGAGCAACCCTCGATCGAGGACTCGCACTTTGTACCTTCTCGAGCAGCACGGCGGGATCGTATCGCCACAGCCAGACGTCAGCGTCTGCAGCTGTCGACGTTGAGCGACGGCATCGGGCTCCAGTTCGATGCCGCATGAACCGTAAATCAGTTTGCGAGGACGAAGAGGCGCACCACTCCTGCGGCAATCAAGGCGGCGCCAAGCCAGTGGGACAAACGCTCTCCACCCGGCAAGAGCTTCTCGATCGCCACGGCAACTGCCAGCGCGGCGACCCAGGCGAGATTCATGGCGCCGCCGACGAACAACAGGGCCATCAGCACCCAGCAGCAGCCGACGCAGAACAACCCGTGGCGCAGGCCCATTGCGAAGGCGCCGGCGGCGCCGGGCCGCCATTCGCCAAGCAAGAACCCGACCGGCGTTCGGCACTTCGCCAGGCAGACCTGCTTCAGCGGTGAGAACTGATAGAGGCCCGCAATGACGAGCAAGGTCGCGTTCAGCGCAGTGGACGTGCTGGCAATCATCGGGCTCAACCAACCGGCCGATTGGAAAGTCCACTGCAGGCCCGTTGCGGCGACACTGAAGGCGACCCACACAACCAGGTATGCGGCCACGAAAGCCTGCGCGCGAAGTCGCTCGCCACGCTGCGCGCTCAGCGCGGCGAAGGTCTGGATCATCGGCAGTGCCGAGGGCAGCATCATGGCGACCATCATGACTGCCCACATCAGCGCGACGGCAACCAGATTCGCCGCGGTCCACTGGGCTGACATCGGCATCGTCAACTGTGCGATCGGGTGACCCATGTCGAATGCCAGCCAGACCAGCAAAGCCCAACCCATCAGGCTGAGCGCAAGGCTCGCCAGCATTGCCATGTGGCGAGCCAGGGGCGTCGACCGGCCCTCTGTCGGCGCGCTTGGCGCCGCCTCTGTCGAAAGTGGCTTTCCCACTCGGTGAACTCATCCTTGCATGGGCACTGCAATGAGCATAGCCTTTTGCGACGCGCGGCCGGCCGTGTGCTGATGGCGCCGACCCTGCCTTCGATCGAACACCTGCTTGAAGGGGATCACCATGGCAGCCTGGCAACTGAGCGGCGAATATATGGAAACGTGCAACTGCACATTCCTGTGCCCCTGTATTGCAACGAACCTCACTGCGCGGCCTACCGACGGCGACTGCAAGGTCGCAGTCGCACTGCGCATCGACAGAGGTTCGAAAGACGGTGTGACGCTGGACGGACTTTCGTTCATTGTCATGTTGCATTCGCCCGGGCCAATGGGCGAGGGCAACATAACCGTCGGGCTCATCATCGATGAGCGCGCGACGCCTCAGCAGGTCGAGGCCATTACCGCGATTGCGACAGGCTCGGCTGGCGGCCCAATGGCCGCGCTGGCGCCGCTGGTAGGCAAGATTGCGGGTGTCGAAAGACGGCCGATCCAGTTCATTGCGGATGGGCTGAAGCGTGCCGTGCGCGCTGGAGACCTCGTCGATCAGGCGTGCGAAGGCATGGCGAGCGCCGTCGCACCGGGCCAGGCGGTCGGCATCGACAATGTGGCCCACCCGGTGAACACGAGGCTGTCGCTGGCAAAGGCAACGCGCAGTCGTTTCAACGTTTTCGGCATGAACTGGAACGATTCGAGCGGCACGCGCAACGGCCATTTCGCGCCATTTGCGTGGTCGGCATAGTGCGGGTGCTTTCACATGACGCGCTCGCAGGCGGTCGAGTGGGGCCGTTACGGAATTAACGTGAATGCGATCTGTCCGGGGTACATACGCACCGAGATGAACGATGCGGTGTGGGATACCGAACGCGGTGCGAAGCTGCTGGATCGACTCCCGCGCAAGAGAGTCGGGACCGCGGAGGACCTGGACGGCGTGCTGTTGCTGCTAGTGGCCGACGAATCGCAGTTCATCAACGGCGCCATCATTGCGGCCGACGACGGAATGTCAGTGGCGTAACGCTTGGGCTCGGTGGTCGCCACCGCGGTTGCACATTCACTTCGGCGGGGTCGCGAGAAATCCGTCCCGCTTACCTTCCCATTTGATGAACACCACGCACACGTCTGTCAAACAGGAGTCACCATGCGGTTGAAGGCCAGGTTGATGCCAGTAGCTGCCAGGGCCCAGAGCCGGGACGTCCGCTTCCCGTTGCCCTTCTCCCCAGTGCTTCGCCTGCCCCTCGAGAAGTACCAGATCGTAACCGGACGTGTGATAGTGCAGAGTGCCGGTGTACTTCTCCACTCTTATGAGCATGGATGAGGGTCCTTTGGTCGGATCGCCCCACAGCACAGCAATCTGGGCTTCGTTCGGGTGCGCCGGATCGAGGGGAACGAATTTCGCGTCCTCGCGCCGGATGACAACCATCTGGTCAGCGGCCGCAGCGACGCCGGCAAACGCCGACGCCAGACAAGCTATCCCCACCATCACTGTTCGACACGACTGGACCTTCAAGCCAAACTTACACATTAGGATCCTCCTTCAATAGCGCGGGTGCGGACGGCATCCCATCTGCGCGCGATCGTGCGTTAGCGACTTCACCGTCTCCGCCACAATTTGACACAAGAGTTGCGGAAGTGAAGGGTTACGAGCCGGCGCTTCGCAAAAAAAGCGGGAGAGATTCGCGGCGATTTCATGGCAACGACTGCGGCGCAGACAATTTTGACATTTCGACGCGGCCAAGTCCGTGTTGATCTACATGGGCGCGTCGTTTACGCGGACGGTCAACTCGCGAAGCTGGGCGGTCGTGCGTTCGACTTGCTGGAAGCTTTGATCGAGCGCAGCGAGCGTCTGGTACCTAAGCAAGAACTGATGGACGTCGTGTGGCCGGGTTTAGTGGTCGAAGAGAACAATCTGCAAGTGCATGTAATGAGCCTTCGGAAGCTGTTAGGTTCAGACGCGATCATCACAGTCTCGGGCCGTGGCTACCGGTTCGCACTCGTTCCGGACAGCGAAGTAAGGTCGCGCGACGCCTCTGAAATGCCGGTCGAGTCGTCGATCGATTCGCACCGTCTCCCAGCGCCATCGACGCTGCTGATTGGGCGCGAGGCTTTGATCGACTCCATCTGCGCACTCGTCCGTCGCAAAGATGCTCGTCTGGTTACCCTTACTGGACCGGGCGGTTCAGGTAAAACGCGGGTTGCCCTGCATGTAACTGGAGAGCTTGCGCAAGATTTCGCGCATGGCAGTTACATCGTGATGCTGGCGCCCGTACGCGACTCCGCATACGTCGCATCTGCTATCGCGGCCGTGCTCAATCTGCAGGAAGCTGGTAAGCGTTCGCCAGAAGAGCTAGTGATCGGCTATTTGCGCGACCGTGAGGTTTTGCTCACCCTCGACAATTTCGAACACTTACTTGTTGCCACTCCGTTAATTACAAAATTGCTGGATACGTGCGCACGCCTTAAGCTGCTCATGACTAGCCGCGCTGTGCTGAAGCTTTCGGCCGAGCACGATGTTGTGGTACCACCACTCGCGCTTCCAGATGCTCAGTCGACCGCCAATCGCGCCAGAGGATCTCCGGCTGTAAGGCTATTCGTCGAACGAGCGCGGACTGCCGGATACAACGTCGAATCCTCAGAAAACGACATAACTGTAACGGCGCAGATATGCCGACGCTTGGACGGTTTGCCGCTCGCGATCGAGTTGGCAGCAGCGCGGCTGCGAGTGTTATCCCCGCAGGCGCTGCTGGCACGCCTGGAACACCGACTGCAACTACTTAAGAGTGGCCCGAGCGACTTGCCAGAGCGGCAACGAACGCTGCGAAACGCGATCGGCTGGAGCTATGAACTTCTCGAGCCATCGCAACAAGCAGTTTTCCGGCGACTATCCGTATTTGTCGGTGGCTGGACTTTAGACGCGGCAGAAGCGGTTGCTGGCGGCGATAACTTAACTGATCCGGTGCTCGACGTAGTAGACGCCTTGGTTGACCAGAACCTGGTCCAACGAATCGAAGACATGAATGGTGAACCACGCTTCGCAATGCTCGAGACTGTGCGTGAGTTCGCTGACGAAACGCTAGAACGCAGCGGGCAACGGCTCGCGATGCAGAAGCTGCACGCCGAGTACTTCACTACGTTTGCGGAGAAAGTCGAGCCGCTCTTGACAAGCGCGAAGCGCAAGCCGTGGCTTGCGCAGTTGCAATCGGAAGTCAATAACTTTCGAGCCGCGCTAACTTGGTTAATAGCGCGATCGGATACGGCAAATGCGCTAAGACTAGCTGGAGCACTGGCCTGGATGTGGTACTTCGCGGGTCAATTTAGTGAAGGGCGTAATTGGCTAAGGCTCGCGCTTGAGCTAAAGGACGCTGACAAACACATTCCGGCGAAGGCCAAAGTCCTGTCCGGCGCAGCTCGACTGGCGATGTATGCCGGCGACCCAGGTGCAGCAATACGATTGGCCGAGGAAGGCGTAGCGGTATGGCGACAGACAACTGATCCGAGAGGCCTTGCCTTTGCACTCTTCCACTTGGGCCTTGCTCAGACGATGAAATTTTTCGGCAAAGAGGGTGACCACTCGTTGCGGGAAAGCCTGGGCATTTTTCGTGAGCTCGACGATGCCTGGGGAGTCGCACTTGCCACGACGTACCTCGGCATCACTGTAATGTTCAAGTCCGATTCAGATAACGAAGCACGCCGGCTGATGCTGGAAGGACGAGCGAGGTTCGGCGCTTTGGGAGACGACTGGGGCCTAAGCACCTCTTCGCATTATTTGGGAACCATGGCGTTACGCGAAGGCGATTACGCTACCGCACGCGAGTTGACGGAAGAAATGCTACAAGCCGCGCGTGACCTTAACGACAACTATCGTATTTCGCGCAATCTGTACCAGGTAGCCGAAATTGCGTTTGCAGAGAAGAAATACGACGAGGCGATCGATCAGCTGAAAGGAAGTCTTACTCTCATGCGAGAGCAGGGACGGATCGGCGATGGAGCGCAGCTATTGCGGTTTTTGGCCCGATTGGAACACGAACGACAAAATCCAGATCGTGCGGTTCGACTCTTCGCCGCTGCGTCGCTCCATACGTCCAAGGAGCGCACGTTTCCGCCCGACGACCCGGCAATCAACGAGAGCGTCCTTAATGCCACTCGTCAGGCACTCGGGGAACGCCGGTTTGAGATCGAATGGGTTAAAGGTGTGGCGATGTCTTTCGATCAAGCGGTGGCGTGGGTTCTCGCCAGCTAATTTACTTCTCAGCATTGCGCGCACGCGTGACCTCGTTGCGAACGAACTCATGCAAGCTTGTTAGGCGGGTCGGATAGTCATGCAGGAGATTGGACGGATCGAAGGCTTCTGAAAACGCGTCATCCGGCAAGCTCGCCAGGCGCATAACGCGACTTAAGCCAGGATGGAAGGGTTGACTAAGTAGCGCCAAGGTGCGCGCCACACTGCGCGGCACGTGCCTCACCCGCGGTTCGATGCCAGCGGTTTGCGCGTAAAGCTGCGCAACCTCCTTGTTGCTGAAATTACCTGGGCCACCGATTTCCAGAACTCGCTGGACCACCTTCGGTGCCGTAAGTGCAAGCACTGCCAAATGCGCGACGTCGCCAGCAGCGACAAAATTGCGCGGCTTTGTGGCGCTGCCTAACAGTGTCGTGCGACCTTTTTCCAGAATCGATTTGCCGTTGAAGATGTGCGCATGCCACTCCATAAATGCCGATGGACGCAGGATCACATGCTCGAGCCCGCTCGCCTGCAGATACTGCTCGATCGCGTACTTGGTGCGATGGAAATCGATTGGATGATTCGGTGATACGCCGAGCGCTGAGGTATAAACGAAGCGCCTAACGCCTTGCGAGCGCGCGGCATCGATCAACGCGCGATGGCCGCAGTCGTCGACAGCTTCCGACCGGTAGTGCCCTTTCCCGAGAAATGAATGCGCGGCGGCGAACACGCAGTCAACACCGCGGCACGCGCGAGCGAGCGAATCGGGATCGACCAAATCGCCCACGATGACTTCCGCGCCTTGTTGCGCGAGGTTGCTTGCGCGCTCCGCCACGCGGGTCATGGCGCGTACTTGATGCCCATCAGCGAGCAACAACCGTGCGGTTTTTTGGCCCAAGACACCTGTTGCACCGACAACCAGAATCACGGCTCCATGCTCCACGGTCTTCTATGCCGAGTCCTTATCGAAGTCCTATCGTATCGCCAGCAACTCCGCTGCCGTACTGCGACGTTGCAGCGCGAGACGGTATTGCTCGACCAAGCGCTGGTCTTCGGATCGCTCGCGTGCGCCGCCAGCCACGCTGTCGTGCTGCGTGCGCGCGCGACCTGAGTCGTTGTCGCAGCGGCCCAGGTTTGCGCAGTCAACCAGGGCATCGAAAACGGCTCGTTCGTATTTATGCAGCACGTACAAATCCGCGGCCTGCGCAAAAGCCTGCGACCGCGACCTTGAATCCGATAGCCCATCGTCAAGTTGAGCATGCAGCGCTCGAATCGCTTCACTGATCAGCACCGAATCGTTCGACCGCAGCGCTTCGCTGACAAGCGCAAACTCGGCCGCATACCATCGGATCTTGCTGCCATCGGCGTGCCGTGAAAGAGCGGTTAGGCGACCAAGCGGCGATGGGTCGTCCTCGGCCCACGCACGTAGCTCAACCGCTCTACCGATCGCGTCGTTGCGCCGCATATTCTGACGAATACCAGCGCACCGCTCTGCAAGCTCACGCGCGGCAGCGTGCTCTTCCGGTTCCCACTTGCGTCTCGGCCGGAATTCAGTGCACGCGATCAACGCCTCCGCGGCCGCGAGCTTATCGATCGTATGACTTTGCTCAGTGACTTTCGACACGGCGGCGTACAGGTCTGCACTGTCGACGATCTTCCTTCGACTTTCCGCAACTGTCGGTATCACCGCGTGCACGATATCTGGTCCACCCATTGCGGGTGGATAAGCGGGCGACCTGGATTCAGAGTGACTGGCTTGCAGTTGCTCGACGCGAGAAGCGGGGACCGAAGTCCCCGCAAATCTAACAACGGCTACGAGCGCAATGACGGCGCCGCCGCAGCCTGCCATTAGTATCCTGCTATTCATACCTCGCCGTGATCGATTCGACCCACTAACGGATTCGCACGAGCCGGCAGTTCAGGCGGGGAACAGCATCGCCAGTCATTCCGGGGGCTACGCCGCTGCCAAGAATCTCTTTGCTGTCGTCGACGGCGATGAAATCGAATGAAGCCGGTGGCAGCGGGATAGTGCCTCCGCCCGGAAGCACGATTTCATTCGTCGTATAAACGACGCGGCCGAAACAGTTTCGTCCGAACGTGCCCTGACCCGCGATGTGCGTATCGAAAGACCCCAGATCCGAGTTGAAAGTCCCATAGCCCTCGCAGGAGCCTTTTGCGTTGCAATCTACGGTACCGACGAATGTCACCTGGTCGAACTCAACACCGTTGAATGAATTCCCTTGACATTGAAACCCATACAGCCCTTTAGCCTGTGCGGCGCAGGTTCGGCCGTGCTGACCATCATCTGCGAAGGCCGGTGCGGCGAACATCGCACATGCGATCGTGGAAGCAAGCAGTGCTGGAAGACGGACCATATCTTTCTCCTTGGAGGGTTGATCGAGGCGCGAATCTTGTTCTCTCCGTTGCGTTTAGTCTTGGATCCGCCCTTAATTTTTCTGAATTCGCGCGCCAAAAGCGTTGAGACTGCCGCGCGCTTCATACAAACTGATTGCAATCGTTCATATTCGACCGACCACGAATTGTTGCCGCCCTCGGCTCGCGACAGGAAGTCGTTTTCGTCAGCGAGCTGATCCGCCTCGACTGTGCTACCGGCTTGCCATCATTGTTGTGCGGGCCGGTTTGGCTTCACCCGCGTCGGCGAGGTGCGAAGATGCAAGCATGTCGATGAAACCACCGATCGACAGCGTGATCGATAAAGCGGCGGCCAGGAAGGCGAAGCGGATCAATGGGGCTTTGCGGGTGTATTCATGGTTCATTTGAAACTCCGTTGGGACGAGTGAACGACGCCCGCATCGTGATTCGCCCGCTGCCCAAAGTCTTTGGAATAATCCTTAAGTTTTCTGAATTCGCGCGTGAATATTCGACAGAGGTGATTGCATGAAGGAGTTCGTCGTCGAGGTTCCGCTGCGCTGGGGCGACATGGACGCCATGTCGCATCTGAACAATCTGATGTACTTCCGTTTGATGGAAGAAGCGCGCATTCAGTGGTTTGCGCATTTCGGTTTTCCGACGCTTCCGGTCGGTGAAGCCCCAATCCTCGCGCACGCTGGTTGCGATTTCCTTAAGGCAATGACCGTCCATCGACTTCAGCTTGGTGAGATCAGCCTTGCGCGTGTAAAGATCGGGAACGATGGCGTAATAGCCCGCCTTTGCGAGCCGACGGCAGATGTCCTTCATGTAGTGATTGAGGCCGAAGATTTCGGCCGCGACCAGCACGACCGGGAACGGTCCGCCCTTCGCCGGCATCGCGCGGTAGCCGCGCAGGTCGCCGGTCGCCGTGGGAATCGACACGTCCGCGGCGTCGAGTCCATCAGTGTCGGTCGTTATCTGCTGCGCCGACACCGGACCCGACACGGCCAGTGCGGCACTTGCGCCGAGTGCTGTCCAGATGAAATCGCGGCGATCGAAATGCTTCTCCGGCAGCAAACCCTTGATGTCCGGTTCGAGATCCAATTTCACGGAAACACTTCCTCCTGGCTGACACGCCGTGACGGCGCAGTTTTGCCGGACCGAGTCTATCGAACCGTCGTCGACTTACGACCCTAAGCCATACTCGGACATTCCCGAAAGCAGACTCTGGCCAGCATGCAGATCGCACACCGCGTGCCGCTCCGGGAGGACCTGGCACTGGGCGTATTGCTGGCAGACCACCGGCATCGGTTGCAGCGCGTTGAATGCGCCGCTGCGGGAGACAAGAAGGATCATGGCGAACAGCGTTCCGCCCGGAAGCAGAAGCTCGATGAGCATGTAGGGTCCTGCCTGTTTCAGCAGTCTCCGCAGGAACTGCCATCCGGTACTGAGCATCTGCATTTGGCCACCCCGTCTGCGTTCGCCTGATTGCCTTTCATCAGCTCGTCGAACGAGAGGGCGCGAAATCGACAACCCCGCGCAGGCGGGTTACGTATGTCCACTGCTTGGCTTTGCGGGGGTCGCAGGCGACAGAGCCCCCTGCACCCTCATCGGTCGTGCACGCTACGGCACACCAAGCAGCAGATAAAGACTCCAGCGTCCCGCCCCGACACCAACGCCGACATAGGCCGGCCCAAGGGCCGTGTCGGCGCCAAGGAAGACCGAACTCGACCACACCGTGCCAGGTGACGGCAGGCCGTCGACGCGATCGCTGATACGGCCCACTTCGGCCGATCCACCGACGTAGATGCCAGAGCCCAGCAGATCGGGCAGCGGCAGAATGCGGTTGTAGTACATCAGGCGGCCGAAAGCGAACTCGCGACCGGAGAATTCGTTGATGCGATACGCCGACAACCGCAACGGACCGCCAAGGGTGAACGACTCGTAGGCCGGCATGTCGGATCCGAGCGACGACCCGCCGGCGGCAAACGCGTTCAGCGTATGCGGGCCCCAGCTCTTGATGGCGCGTCCAAGCGCCTCGACGCGGTTGTAGCTCGTCTCGGATCCCAGCGATTCCATCGCGAAGTAGCCGGTTCCGACCAACCCGTACCCTGCCCTCGGGAAGAACGCGTTGTCCGTCTGGTCGATGAAGATCCCCGCGCGGAGTCCTGCGGTCGTCTCCCGGATCGACGGCAGCACCGGAGAACCGGTGTCGACACGCGCATTCACGCGCGACATGACGTAGCCCGCGCGCAACTGACCCCAGGTCCCCAGCACCGCGCCGCCATCCAGCCCGCCCTGCGTGACGCCGACGAGGTACGTGGCCACGTCGTTCTCGCCGTCAAATACGTCACGCGTCTGCTGGCCGACGAAGATATTCGGTGAGACGAACCATTTTCCGGCTTCGTTCAGCGGCTGGTAGAACTCCGTCGCAAGATGCGTGTTCTGGCCGATCTGCACCTGGGTGGTCCATTCGGCGCCGAGGCGGTTGATCCAGGATTTGCGGTACTGCACGAGCAGGTTGAACTGATTGTCGCCCGAGAAGTCGCTGGCGAGGCCAAGGCCGAAGCGCAGGTAGTCAGGCCCCCACGACTTCTCGACCGGCTCGATCAGCAGCGCGCGCGGACCGGTCTCGCCGCCGACGATTCGGTAGCTGATGCTCTCGTAGTCGCCCGTTCCGTACACGCGGCGCAGGTCGGCACCCAGTTTCTCCTCGGTCAGCGGCTCGCCGGGCTTGCTGTCGATCAGCGCCTGTGCCACCGCTGGGTTGGTGCGCTTCAGACCTTCGATGCGTATCTCGTCAACCGTGCCGAGCGCCTTCGACTCGGCCACCTGTTTCGAGCGCAGCGCGGCGTACTGCTCCGGCGGCAGGCTGTAGCGCTTGAGCTTTTCTGCCAGGGCCCGGGTCGCCTCCTCGCCGATCCTGATCGCGTCCTTCGAGTGCTCGAAACTGCCCGCCGAGATGTTGCCGAGGTCCGGCGCGATCAGTACGTCGTTCGGGCCAAGGCTCTTGATCTGCTGGTCGACCGTCTGCTTGCCAAGGAAGTTGATCAACTGGGCCGTGACGCTGAGGGCCGACGTGATCTCGTCTCGCTTCAGCGGTGGCGTGGAGATGTTGACGGCGATGATGATGTCGCCGCACAGCTTGCGCGCTTCATCGATCGGCAGGTTGTTGGCGATCCCACCGTCAACCAGCAGGTGGCCGTCGATCTCCACCGGTGCGATGGCTCCCGGCACCGACATGCTGGCGCGCATGGCCTGCGCCAGGCTTCCCTTGCTCAGCACCACGGAGTCGCCGGTCTCGATGTCGGTCGCCATCGCGCGGAACGGGATCGGCAGCTTGTCGAAGTCGCCGATGCCGAAGGCCGGCATCGACAGCTCTCGGAAGAAGGTCTCGATCGAAACGCCCGCGATCACGCCCTTCGGCAGCGCCAGGCCACCATCCTTTACGCCGAACTCGGGCTTGAACAGCGTCAGGTAGTCGTCGACCTTGCGGCGAACCGCGATCTCCTTGCGGGGCGGAGCGTCACGGAAGATGGTGTCCCAGTCAGCTGCGATGACCTCCTTTTCCATCTCCTGCGGAGTGCGGCCGGCCGCGTACGTCCCGCCGACGACTGCGCCCATGCTGGTGCCGGTCACGCAGCTGATCGGAATCCGCATCTCGTCCAGCACTTTTAGCACGCCGACATGGGCGATACCGCGCGCACCACCGCCGGACAGTGCGAGCCCGATGCGCGGGGGGCGCGCGGATGTCACGACCTGCTCCTGTGCAGTGGTGGGGGGCGCGACGCCGGTGTTCGTTTGCGCGGCGGCCGCGGTCGCGATGAAAAATCCGGTCAGCGCGGCCGCTTGCAGGTGGGTGCGGGTAATCATCAAGAGCTCCTTCGGAGCAGCGCGATGCGCCGGCGCTCCATACTGCTGGGTCCGCTTCTCTGACGTTCTGTCCTGACGCAAACGGTGACGACGTGGTCCAGTCAGCGACTGGTGGTCCCGGCCCAGCTTGAGCGCCATCCAAACCGGATGACCGAAGCAGGCCGTAGACGGGCGTACGCTAATCGCGTTTGATGCGCGAAGGAGTCTGGCGAAATGAGGAGCAGTCTCTTGCTGGCCGCCGCATTGATGTGGCCAATGAGCAGCATGGCCGCCGATTTCGGCACCAGGGGAGGTGCCGGACCCGGCAACATCGACGGGATCATGAAGGTCTTGAAGCAGGATCCCTACGACCTCGAGCTGCTGATCAGCTTCGGCACATCGCGCGGCGGCTCCGCCGGTCACCTTGCTCTTGCGATTGCAGATGCAGACTCCGGTGACGACCTCGTGTACTCGGCGAACTTCTATGCCGATCGATCGCGCAAGCATTCGACAGGGTTTTACACCGACGAACTGATGGTGCGCGTGCCGAAGAACGAGTATCTGTACGGCACGACGTCTTCACTCGGCGATACGGCATCGTTCGGGCTGGATTTCGGCGAGATCTACAAACGTTCTGTCGTCGGAGTGCGCGTTTACGGCGTGCCGGTGAGCGAACGGAAAGACATAGCCGACTTCTTCGCGCGCATCAACGACGACTACCGCAAGCGTGCCCGCAATACCGAGTACCACCGTGGCGAGGTTCGCTACGACTACCTCCGACTGAACTGCGCGAAGACGATCGGTGCGGCGTTCCGGTATGGCGCCGGATACAAGGATCTCGAAGTGACGAGTGCGCGGCTGCTGTCCCGAACCCGCCTGGTGGCAGCCGCCAACGCCAACATCCCGAGCGAGATGGCCATGCGCCTGATGCAGGAGTGGAACGCACGCGGCTACCGGATGGACGTCGTGTTCTACCGTAAGTACCCAGGGTCGAACTACGTCGATCCACACGATGACGAACCGGTGGCGTTCAAGGACCTGCCGGATCGCTTTCCGTCGGTGCTGTCGCGCGACTTCCGCAAGGGCGAATGGCAGTACGAGGATCCGGACAATCTCTTCGTGCTGTACCTGCTCTACAACATCGCCCGCCACAGCGTGGTGGTCGACGAGGCCACGAAGATGCTCGAGATCGGACGGAGCAAGACGCCGATGCCATACGTGGAAGCAGCGAAGCTGGCGGCTGAAAGCGCAACGTCGGACAGCGAGAACTTCGGGCGACGCGTGTCGTTCCGACCGAAGGGGACAACGATCGACGCTGAACCGTGAAGCCCCGCCAAGCTGGCTCGGCAAGCCCTGCGACCGCGGGCAATAAAGCGCGGATGAACCGGCCGCCCGCCTACCGATCGCGCGTTCACGTGCACGATTGCCCCGCCGTCCTGCAGAACGCGGCAGCTCAGCGCCTCTCTTTGTTCCTGAGGATCACAAGCTGATGAGGAATTCACACGCACCGTGAGCAGCCGGGTGCGCGGCATGAATATCCACCGCCGGCAAGACTCTTCCTCTTTACTGCCGGTCGCCGGGGCGCCACCATGCGGGTCTGATACAGGAGACTCGTATGAAACGACGCCAGTTGCTGCAGGCATCGGCCGCACTGCTATGCCTTCCCAGCCTCGCGCGCGCCCAGAGTTACCCCACGAAGCCCATCCGCTACATCGTCCCCGTGGCCGCCGGCGGCGGTAACGACATGATCGCCCGCGTGGTGACGCAGCGCTGGGGCGCGGTGCTGGGCCAGCCGTTCGTGGTGGAGAACCAGGGCGGCGGTGGTGGCGTCATCGCCAGCCAGACCGTGGCCCGCGCCGCGCCCGACGGCTACACGCTGATGCAGGGCTACGTCGCCACCCATGGCACGAATCCCGCGACCCGCAAGGTGCCGTACGACCCGATCAAGGACTTCACGCCGATCGGCATGATCGGTGCCACGCCAAACGTGCTCGTGGTTGCCGCGTCGGTTCCGGCCAAGACGCTCGCCGAGTTCATTGACTACGTGAAGCGCAATCCCGACACAGTGAGCTACGGCTCGGCGGGACCCGGCTCACTGACGCACCTGACGATGGAGCTGCTCAAGCAGCAGGCAGGCCTGTCCATGACGCACATTCCCTACAAGGGCATCGCGCCGGCGTTCAACGACCTGCTGGGCGGCCAGACGCAGGCGATGTTCCCCGGCCTGGCCGCAGCACTGCCGCACTTGCGTTCGGGGCGCGTCCGCGCGCTTGCGGTGACGGGACCCAAGCGCAGCCCGCAGCTACCGGACGTGCCGACGATGGACGAGGCTGGCTTCAAGGGCTTCGATGCCATGCAGTGGTACGGCTCGGTCGGACCGGCAGGCATGTCGGTCGAAGTGGTCAAGACGGCTGAACGAAACCCAGGTGACCGTACTGAAGGACCCGGATCTGCGCGAGAAGCTTGCGGGCGAGGCGGTGGAACCGTGGCCGATGACGCCGGACCAGTTCGGCCAGTTCATCCGCAGCGAGATCCAGCGTTGGACCGCATTGGCCCAGGCGCGCAACATCAAGCTCGAGGATTGAACACCGCTGGCCACGGGGCGGCCCTTCCTCCCTCGTGCATTTCCACTTCCGTCAGAAGGGAACCTCCTGTGGCTCGCAACACTCAGGTCGCCGCCGACACTCAGGCGCCACCGATCACCGACATCCTGGCGCGCTTCGTCGCCGGGCATCCCACACGCGGCTGGAGCGACGCGGTCGAGCGCGAGGCGCACCGCACGTTCTACAACTGGGTGGGGTGTGCCATCGGCGCCGCGCGCCACGAGGCGGCCGATGCCGCGCTCGCGGCGGCCGCGATGCTCGAGTCCGGCGCCGCAGGCCACCGTGCTCGGCCGCAGCGAGCGCGTCGACATGGCGAGCGCCGCGCTCGTCAACGGCATCACCTCGCACACCTTCGATTTCGACGACACGCACCTCAAGACCATCATTCACCCGGCCGGGCCGGTCGCCTCGGCGGTGCTGGCACTGGCCGAGCACCGGAACGCGCGTGGTCGCGATGTGGTCGACGCGCTGGTGCTCGGCATCGACGTCTCGTGCCGCATCGGCAATGTCATGTACCCCGATCATTACGACCGCGGCTGGCACATCACGGGCTCGACCGGCATGCTGGGCGCCGCAGCCGGCTGCGCGCGCCTGCTGCAGCTCGATGCGCACCGCACCGCCATGGCGCTGGGCATCGCGGCGTCTCAGCCGGTGGGCCTGCGCGAGCAGTTCGGCACCATGACCAAGCCCTTTCATCCGGGTGCTGCGGCGCGCGCTGGTCTGACCTCGGCACTGCTGGCCATGCACGGCTTCACCTCCAGCGCGCGCGCTCTGGAGGCGCCGCGCGGCTTCGTGCAGGTGGTGTCGGACAAGCGCGCGTGGGACGAGGTGACTGACGAGCTCGGCGAGCGGTTCGAAATCTCGTTCAACACCTACAAGCCCTTCGCCTGCGGCATCGTGATCCATCCCAGCATCGACGCGGCGGTGCAGCTGCGCGACACAGGGCGTTGTGCCGGAGCAGGTCGAGCGCATCGAACTGCGCGTGCACTCGCTGGTGCTCGAGCTCACCGGCAAGAGAGAGCCGCGCGACGGCCTGCAGGGCAAGTTCAGCGTCTACCACGGCGTTGCGGCCGGCCTGATCTTCGGGCGCGCCGGCGAGCCGGAGTTTTCGGATCGAGATCGTCAACCGACCCGACGTCGTCGCGCTGCGCAACAAGGTCCAGGCCACCGTCGACGACTCGATCGACGAGGCCGCCGCCCACGTCACCGCGGTGCTGAACGATGGACGTCGCGTCGAGGTGAACGTCGAGCATGCGATCGGCTCGCTCGAGCGGCCGCTCACCGATGCGCAGCTGGACGCCAAGTTCTCCGCGCTGGTCGCGCCGGTGCTGGGCGCGCGGAAAGTCGGCGCGATCGCGGAGGCCTGCCGCGGCCTCGCCGCGCTCGGCGACGTGCGTACGCTGACCGCGTTGTGCCGACCGTGAGCGAGTTCGCATGACTACCGCGTCGCTGCGCATCGGCGTCCTCGATGGCGACGACATCGGGCTCGAAATCGTCCCGGCCGCGGTCGAAGTCGCGCGCGAGGCCGCCCGTCTACGCAACCTCCAAATCGACTGGCAGCCGCTGCCGATCGGACGACGCGCACTCGACACTCACGGCCATACGCTGCCGCCGTCGACGCTGGAGGCGCTGCGTACGCTGGACGGCTGGATCCTCGGCCCCATCGGCCACCGCGCGTATCCGAAGCAGCCCAATGCAATCAACCCGCATCCGATCCTGCGCAAGCAGTTCAACCTGTTCGCCAACGTGCGACCAACACGGTCATACCCGGACATCGGCTGCCTGCACGATGGCGTGGATCTCGTGATCGTGCGCGAGAACAACGAGGGCTTCCAGCCGGACCGCAACATGGTGGCGGGCTCCGGAGAGTTCCGTCCCACCGACGAGGTGACGCTGTCAGTGCGCGTGATCACGCGCACGGGCAGCCGCCGCGTCGCGCAAGCCGCCTTCGAGCTTGCGCGGCAGCGACGCAGGAAGCTGACCTATGTGCACAAGGACACCGTGTTCAAGCTCAGCTGCGGCATGTTCGTCGAGGAGTGCAAGCGCCTGGCTGCCGATTACCCCGACGTGGCGGTCGACGATGTCATCGTCGACACCTTCGCAATGAGGCTGGTCCGTGACCCGCAGACGTTTGACGTGGTCGTCACCACCAACATGTTCGGCGACATCCTGTCCGACGAGGCAGCGGGCCTGGTGGGCGGGCTGGGGATGGCACCGGGACTCTGTATCGGTGATGGCGACATCGCAATGGCACAGGCCACGCACGGTTCGGCGCCCGACATCGCCGGCAAGGGCATCGCCAACCCGTACTCCATGATCGAGTCCACCCGCATGCTGCTCGAGTGGTTGGGCCATCGCCGCCATTGCCCCGAAGCCGTGGCTGCCGCCGCGGATATATCGCGTGCTCTTACCGCTGCGCTTGCGGATCCGAAGGCCCGCACGCGCGATATCCGTGGCAGCGGTAACACCTCTACGTTCACGAAGGCCGTGTTGCGCAACCTCGCTGGTTGAGCCACGCGGGCGTCTGGTCAGATCGTTCGCCGCGGTAATTTCCCACGCAGTCACCCGACAGGCTCAGATGCTCGTCGATTTCCTGGGCTAGCGGTTGAGTCGGTTGCGCGTTTCCTCAAGCTGCCCCGCGAGCTGGGTGGCGACGAGGTTGCGCGCGATCGAACGGCGTATCGACGAGCCGATGCCCGTGACTTGGTCGGTGAATGTGTGGTTCACCGCGAAGACCAGCGACGCATCGGCGTACGGAATCACGCCGACCAGGGTCAGCATCGAGTTGTATTGACTTGACGCGTAGAAGTGGACTTCAGCACCCAGCGCCGACGCCGCGCCGCGGGTGCGCAGCTCCGCCGACAACACGAGCACGTTCTCGCGCTCAACGCTGCGCTCCATCCAGTAGTAGCTGCACCCCGGACCGGCCGCGGCGAGCTGTTCGAGGGCGCCCGGGAAAACTTCGTGCACGAACGACAGGCTG
This sequence comes from uncultured beta proteobacterium, assembly GCA_963703945.1. Classification (GTDB taxonomy): domain Bacteria; phylum Pseudomonadota; class Gammaproteobacteria; order Burkholderiales; family Burkholderiaceae_F; genus JALORV01. The sequence goes on from CAVPGM010000009.1 coordinate 248,907, forward strand.
GCGAGCGCGCTGCGCAGCTCGACGCGCGGATCGACGACCCGGCCGTCCTCGCGCACGTACGGCTCCACGCCTGCGACGCCGCGCACGGCGTACGCGCGCAGGCGCGCGCCTAGGATCTCGGCGAGGACAGTGCGCACGCGGCCGGCGAGATCCGGCGCCGCTCGGTCGAGCCGTGCCAGCCGATCGCCTTCGGCGATGCTCAGATTCAAGGAGCGCCGCGGCGACTTGAGGACCTCGGCGATGCGGTTCGAGTCAGGCAGCGGTAGCTCCGCGAACGCGGGGCTGTCGCTCGCGCCAGGTCGCAGCGCCTGGTAGCGCTTCGCCTGATGAACCCGGAGAAAGGTCTCGGAGTGCAGAAACGCGTCGACCACCGCCGACGCCTCCTTCCCGCGCACGAGCAGCAGCGCGCCGGCCGCGACGATCTCGTCGGCGAGTTTCTCCTGGCTCGGCACGCCGTTGTGTACGACCGCGCCCTTCTCGAGCTCGGGCAGAAGCTTGGTCGGGTCGAGGCCGAGGTAACGCATCAGCTCGCCCGTGAAGCGCGTGCTGTCGCCGACTTGACCCGATGCGGTGGGGGCGGCGAGGAGGCCCAGCGAGAGCGCGAGCAAGGTACACCGCAAGATGCGGGAGATCAGCATGGGCGAGAGCATATGCCGCTCTTGATGCTCGCGACATCCCGACGATCGATTGGCCATGCGCAAGGGCGGCGACGAACACTCCTCGACGCCTGCTTTCGGGCCGTGATCGGAGCGGTCGCTGACGTAGCGTCGGGCGTCGTAACCATGACCCAACATCCATTCGCTTTTTGGTTCGCGTTGCTTTCTTAGGACGCCCGCAGCCGCGGCACCGCCCAATCCACGAACGCACGGACATTGGCCGACAACAGCCGTGCTTGCGGGTAGACGAGCTGGATCGGCACGGGCTCGGGCTCGAAGCTCTGCAACACGCGCTTGAGTTTGCCTACGTCGAGCAGCGCCTGCACCTGGTAGCAAAGAAACTGGCCCGGACCAACTCCGCGCAGGCAGGCGTCGATAGCGGCGTCGACCTGATTCGTGGCGAGCGCAGAGGGCACCTCGATCTGCGCGTTGCCGCCGCCGAGACTCCACGCGTTGCCGGCAACCAGCCCGCTGAAGCTGATGCAGCGGTGTTGCGTCAGATCCCGCGGTGTCTTTGGCGTTCCAACGCGCTTCAGGTACGCCGGCGACGCGCAGACCACGCGCCGCGTCTGCCCGACCGGCACTGCCACCAGTGTCGAATCGGGCAGTCGCCCGATGCGAACGCCCGCATCGATGCCTTCCTCCACCAGATCGACGATGCGGTCAAGGAGCGTGAGCTCGATCTGTAGTGCCGGATGCTTGAGGATGAACTCGGCGACGAGTGGCGCCACGCGAAGGCGCCCGAACATCACGGGCGCCGTGATTCGCAGCCTGCCCTTGGGCGCCGCGCGTCGCGCTGAAAGTGCAGCGTCGGCCTCCTCGATATCGGCCAGCACGCGCTTGCAGCGCTCAAAGTATTCGCGACCCTCGTCAGTTGGCGACAGGCGCCGCGTCGTTCGGTTAAGTAGGCGCACGCCCAGTTCGGCTTCGAGCGCAGCGAGCGTGCGTACAACCGACGGCAACGACGTGGAGAGGGTCTCGGCCGCGGCCGTGAGGCTGCCCCGATCGACGATACGGACGAACGTCTCCATCGCGCGCAACTTGTCCATCGCCCGATACTACTCCGAGAAATGAAGTAATCAATTGTCTTGCCTGGCATTTATTCGAACGCAGGCAGCAATCAGACTGCGGGCTCGTTGCTCGACGTAGCAGCGCGCCCACAAACCAACTCAGGAGTCCGCATGTCCCGTATCAACGTAGTCAATCCGCAGACCGCCGCTGGCGCCGCCAAGAGGTTGCTCGACGCCGTGCAGTCGCAGCTCGGCGTGACCCCGAACTTCATTCGCGTGCTCGCCAACTCGCCGAAGGCGCTCGAAGGTTTCCTCGGTTTGTACGGCGCCGCCTCGGACTTTGCGCTGGACAAGGCGACGCAAGAGCGCATTGCCCTTGCGATCGCCGAGAGCAACGCCTGTGAGTACTGCACATCCGCGCACACGGCGATTGGCCGCCGCGCCGGACTCTCGAACGAGGAAATGCTCCTCAATCGCAATGGATCGTCGAGCGACGCGCGTGCCGCCGCGGCGGTCGCGCTGGCGAAGGCGCTGAACGAAAATGTCGGCGCGGTCACAACGGCCGAACTGGAGGCGGCGCGTGCGGCAGGGCTCACCGATGCGGGGGTGGTCGAAGTCATCGCCGTCGTGGTGCTGAACATCTTCACCAACATCATCAACAAGGCCTCGCAGGTGGCGATTGACTTCCCGAAAGTCGCATTGCTCGCGCCGCAACGGCGCGCTGCCTGAAAAGAGGAAAGCCGACATGAGCCGTGGTTTCGCCGAGATCGCCTTCACCCCCGCCGTTCGGGCCCTGCAGGAGTCCCACGGCTCGCGTGCGCAATACGCGCGCATGCAGGCCAAGGCCGAGCCCAGCAGCGGTCTTGGTCCGGACGAGTCCGAGTTCCTTGCGGCGGCCGACAGCTTCTACCTGGCGACCGTCAGCGAGACGGGCTGGCCCTATGTGCAGCATCGCGGCGGCCCGCGCGGCTTCCTCAAGGTACTCTCGCCGCGGCAGATCGCGTTTGCGGACTTCCGCGGCAACCAGCAGTTCGTCAGTGCCGGCAACGCGGCGACCGACAATCGCGCTTCGCTCATCGTGATGGACTATGTGCGCCAGCAACGCCTGAAACTGCTCGGACGCCTGCGATTCATTGAACTGGCACAAGCGGATGCCGATCTTGTACGGCAGCTCGAACTGCCCGGCTATCGAGCCAGGGTGGACCGCATTGGGCTGATCGACGTAGTTGCGTTCGACTGGAATTGCCCGCAGCACATCAGGCAGCGCTTCACGCTGGACCAGGTCGAGGCGGCAGCGCGGCAGCTACACGAGCGGATCGCCGCGCTGGAGGAAGAACTACGCGCTGCGCGCGGGGCAGACCCGGCGCGATAGTCCCCTGTGGAGAGAAAGCAGCGGCGCGCGCCTGCGACCGTCCCGCGGGCAGGGATCATGTCGCCGGCAACCCTCGGATGACCACGACAACGCAGCGGTTTGTGTAAGTTCTCGGTAGCTGAACCGACCATAGAGCTTCGGGAGTCGAACGAACTGGCCATGGCCGCATCAATCACCGGATCCGCACCGACGGGAACTCTGTACTACCGACATGCGCTGTCCGTGCGCATCATGCATTGGGTCAATGTTGTCGCGCTGACCATCCTGCTGATGAGCGGGCTGCAGATCTTCAACGCGCACCCGGCCCTGTATTGGGGCGACTCTTCGTACTCGGGCAGGCCACCGCTGATCCAAATCGGCGCGCGCGCCAGCGGCAACGGCGAGCTCACCGGCGTGACACGCGTCTTTGGACACGAGTTCGACACAACCGGCGTGCTCGGGCTGTCGACGACCCCGAACGGGCGGACCAACACCCATGCATTCCCCACATGGGCGACGATTCCGGGTTTCTATTCGCTCGCGCTGGCGCGCGACTGGCACTTTTTCTTTGCGTGGATACTCGTCATCAACGGCGCCGCTTACGTGCTGTACTCGCTCTTCAGCCACCATTTGCGGCGCGATCTGGCGCCGACCCGCGCGGAGCTCGGCGGTGTCGGCATGTCGATTGTCGATCACCTGAAGTTCAAACACCCGACCGGTGTGGCGGCCAAGCGTTACAACGTGCTGCAGAAGCTGGCGTACCTGAGCGTGATCTTCGTTCTGGTGCCGCTGTTGGTCATTGCCGGATGGGCGTTGTCGCCGTGGTTGAACTCGATCATGCCGGGCTGGGTCGACATCCTGGGCGGGCGCCAGTCGGCGCGCACGATTCATTTCCTCGCCGCATGGCTGCTGTTCCTCTTCGTCGCGGTGCACGTGTTCGAAGTGATCGTCAGCGGATTCTGGAATCACATGCGGTCGATGATCACCGGCCGCTATCGCATCGCGCAGGAGGTAGACAATGCCGGTCGATAAGTCGCGGCGCCGCTTCATCGCACGCGCTGCAGGGGCGGCGAGCGCGATGGCGCTGGCCGGGTGCGATCGACTGTCGTCGACCGAGTGGTTCCCGAAAGTATTGCGCTCGGGCGAATCACTGAGCCGCGGCGTACATCACGTACTCGGCGGGCGGCCGTCGATGGCTCAGGAGTTCACCGAAGCCGATCTGTCGCCTTTCTTTCGAAGTAACGGCACTTCGATGCCTGCCAGCCAGGAGTATCAGGCGTTGGCCAGAAGCGGTTTCGCCGATTGGTCACTGACCGTCGACGGACTGGTCGAACGCCCGACGCAGATCAAGCTCACCGAATTGCGTGCGATGCCGCACCGTACGCAGATCACCCGGCACGATTGCGTCGAGGGCTGGAGCGCGATCGGCAAATGGACCGGCGTCCAGCTATCGACCGTGTTGGCCGAAGTGAGGCCCCGCGCGAACGCGAGGTACGCCGTCTTTCATTGCGCCGACAGCATGAGCGACGGGCCGACGCCCGAGTTCTACTACGAAAGCATCGACATGGACGATGCGTGGCACCCGCAAACGCTGCTCGCGTACTCGCTGAACGACGCGGCCCTGCCGATTGCCAACGGCGCGCCGCTCCGGCTACGAGTCGAGCGTCAGCTCGGGTACAAGCACGCGAAGTACGTGATGCGCATCGAGCTGGTCGGGAGCTACGCGCAAATCAACGGAGGCCGCGGCGGGTACTGGGAAGACAACGGGTACCAGTGGTACGCGGGGATCTGAAGCGCTTACTGCGGTCAACGTTAGATGACGGTGGTAACTTTGCAATGATCTCTTCGACCATGCGAACATGGCCCCTGCTTAGTGAAAGACCGGACGTTCGGTCCGGTGCAACGAGCAAGCTAATCAATCACGAAGTGCCAGAGCTCAAGACCAAGCCAGTTGCTGAATACGGCTTGTCCGGGTGGTGGAATCTCAGTGCCCGCGAGTCCGGCCGCCTCGCCGCCCAGCCGTGGGCGAGGCAATGTGCGCAGACGATGGCGCCTAGTCGCCCCGCCACGTGATAACGGCGCTCGCTCCAGTCCATGCAGGGCCGGCAAATCGGACGCGCCGATTTGGCCTCGGGGCCAGCCGGTAGCAGAACCCCTATCTTTCGCAGTGACGCTTCAGCCCGGTTAGTAACCCAGCCAACGTCTGCTTCCAAAACGACTGCTCGATCATCGGCCAGTCGACGCGTGATCGCGACCCCGAGCCGCCCTGCGAGATGGTCATAGCAGGTGCGAGCCCTTCGCAAATACTCGTCCTTCGGCCCAGGCGTTACGGGGCGAAACCCGGCGTCTCTTGCTGTAGCGATTCGCATGAGGCTTTCAAGAAGCGCTGCAACCGGTCCCGATGCGATGCGGTAATAGCGATGCCGGCCCAGCGTCGTCACCTGCAGCAATTCGGACTCCACTAGCAGGGCGAGGTGCCTGCTCGCTGTAGCAGCAGAAATGCCCGCAGTGCGTGCCAGCTGTGTGGCCGCCATGGATCGACCATCCATGAGCTGCAGCAGCATGGCGGTTCGAGCTGGCTCGCCGATCAGCGCGGCAATGCGTGCGACTTGGTTGACGTTCATGGACCTCGTTCTCACCGGTGAGCATAGTCTTGATGCTCGTTCAACGCTTCGTTCTGCAGCGAAACGTTGCTGGGCCGAAGACGGCGAAGATTGCTGTCAGTCCAGTGTCGAACTACCTCCCGTTTCCAACGGCGTTATCTCAATGCTGACCATCGCCGCACCAGTGGCACGTCCCTTCTTCGGCTCGCGGGTCGTCCGCGCGGCGTTCGTGCTGGCCATCTTCGGCTGGGGCGTCGGCTTCTACGGTCCACCTGTCTTTCTGCATGCGGTTGTTCAACGCACCGGTTGGTCACTCGCCCTCGCCTCCGCTGCCGTAACGCTTCACTTCCTTTGCGGCACGCTTGTGATCGTGAACCTGCCGCGCCTGCACCGGCGTGTGGGGGTCGCAAGAACCATCATCCTTGGTTCCGTGGTGACCGCCCTGGGCGTGTTCGGCTGGGCAATAGCGTCGGAGCCGTGGCATCTTTTTGCGGCAGCGCTTATCAGCGGCGCGGGCTGGGTCACGATGGGCGCAGTCGCCGTGAACGCTGTGGTCTCGCCCTGGTTCGTGCGAACACGACCGAAAGCATTGGCCACGGCTTACAACGGCGCCAGCATCGGCGGAGTCATCTTCTCGCCGCTGTGGGTGGCCTTGATTCAGTCGACTGGTTTCGCCTGGGCTGCCAGCGCGGTCGGCGTCACGATGGTTGTGGTGCTGGGTTGGATGGCGGTTCGTATCTTTGCCATCACACCGGAAAACCTGGGGCAGCTGCCCGACGGCGACTCACCCGTGACAGCTGCTCGCCGTTCGACTGGCATCGAGGGCCGCGCCCTGCAGGGAAAGCTACTCTGGCGCGACCGAGCTTTTCTGACCCTGGCCGCTGGCATGGCGATCGGCCTGTTTGCGCAGATCGGCCTGGTTGCACACTTGTTCTCGCTGATGGCCCCCGCGTTCGGGGGCCAAGCCGCCGGCCTTGCGATGGGCGGCGCGACCGCCTGCGCGATTCTCGGCCGAGCCATTGCGGCTCGGCTGCTGATGCGTAACGCCGACCGCAGGCGCGTAGCCGCAGGGGCTTACGGCATCCAGGCACTGGGATCGCTTCTGCTGCTCCTGGCGGATCAGGAGCGAACAGGTCTGATGCTGCTCGGCGTTTTGCTCTTTGGATCGGGCATCGGCAACGCTACGTCGCTTCCGCCGCTGATCGCCCAGACCGACTTTCTCGAGAGAGACGTTTCCCGCGTGGTCGCCCATATTGTGGCGATCGGGCAGGGCACCTATGCCTTTGCACCCGCCCTGTTCGGTGTGCTGCTCGTCACAATTGGCGCCGACGGAGGTACTGGAATCGGCGCGCAATCGGTCTGGTTCTTCGCTGCCGCGGCGGGCATTCAGTCGGTCGCGGCGGTTTGTCTTCTCGCGGGACGATACAAAGGTTGACGGCCACGAGCTTGCCGCTCGGTGACACGACGGCACTGGCGCGGTTCCCGGCCAGAAGAAGTCGATCCATCCCAGGGGCGCAATCACCCATTAGCGGACATATTTCTGCGCCGTTTGTATAGTCGACTTTCTTGCCCGGATTGCCGTCTCGTGAAATCCCTGTCTCGCAACGAGTACGAAAAGCTCAAGGTCTTCCTTGGTTGCTTCTATGCCTCAGAGCGGCCACGTTGAGCGATTCAGATGAGAACTCTTGGGATCATCGGTGGCATCGCCCCAGAGTCGACCATCGAGTACTACCGTTCGATCATCACCCTGTATCGCTCGCGGCGAGCGGACGGCAGTTACCCTCCACTCATCATTAACAGCATTGACATGCAAAGGATGCTGGGCATGATAGGCGCGGGTGAGCTGGCGGCGGTCACACAGTACTTGCTCGACGAGGTGCGGAAACTTGCGCGCGCAGGAGCCGACTTTGCGCTGCTCGCCTCCAACACGCCCCACATCGTCTTCGATAGGATACAAAGCGAGTCTCCCATCCCGTTGCTCAGCATCGTGGAATCGGCGTGTCGCGCAGCCCTGACGCTCGGAATGAAGAAGGTGGGCCTGATCGGCACACGCTTCACGATGCAAGGGACGTTTTACCCCGAGGTCTTTTCAAGACACGCGGTCGAATTGGTCGTGCCGGACGCGACTGACCAGGAATACGTTCACGGCAAGTACATGGGCGAGCTGATCAGTGGCCTGTACCTGCCGGAGACGCGAGACGGGCTGCTGGCGGCGGTCGGAAGGCTGAAGCAACGGGAGGGGATCGAAGGCCTCATCCTGGGCGGGACCGAGCTGCCGCTGATCCTGCGTGGTGCGGCCGTGACTGGCGTCGCAATTCCTGGACACAACGAGAATCCACGCAGAGGAGGCAGTGGAGCGGATGTTGGCGAGGGCACCGCTGCAGCAATAACGTCAGGCTACTGACGCAGAGCGGCCACAACCTGCCGCTTGGAATGCCAACCCACTTGGTCCGGAAGCGGACACCATTCCCTAACGTTGTTGGGGCCGCCGTGCTCGTTTGCCGCCACCTCATTCCGTTCCTTGCCGGCCTGCCCGCGCGCGCGGGACGCGAGGTTCATCATGCCGGGATAGGTTATGGTTGCGTTCGACATTGAGAACTACTGAGGACGGAGCGCTTCTCGCTGCATCGCGCCGGACAGCAAGACCTTCTTGCCCTTCCCGGACGGGACCGCAGACAGCAGTGCCCTTGCGACGGCTGCCGCTTCGATAGGCTTGTAGTTCGCGGGAATCAGGAAGCCGAGAGCCTTCCCGAGCGCGAACCCCAACTCCTCCCCACGCCGGGTCGGCTGCCCCAGGGCCTCTCGGTTCCCAACCAGCAGGGATGGGCGCGCGATGACCAAACCCTCGAACGGCATCTGCGCCAACGCGTTCTCGAGCTCTCCCTTCACGCGGCTGTAGAAGACCTTCGAGTTGGAGTCGGCTCCCATGGCGCTCACCAAGCCCGCCTTTCTGGCGCCAGCAGCCAGCGCCGCCGTGGCGACAGCAAGGTTGGCGTCGTAGTCGACCGCACGGAATGCAGCTTGACTGCCGGCGACCTTTATCGTGGTCCCCAGCGCCAAGTAGACCTCGTCGGCGGGCGGCAGGGTAGGCAGTGCGGCGAAATCGACAACGTCGGCCGTCAGCTTGGGATGCCGAATCGCCGGCGCTCTGCGTACGAGGCTGTGCACCGCAACCACGGTTCGGTCGGCCAGCAGACCCTCGAGAATGTTTCTGCCCACCAGGCCGGTGGCACCTGCAATGACGACGGTTCGGCCAGTCATGCGCGAACTCCTCTAGTGATCTGACTCTCAGTTCACGCGGCTGCTTCGCCGGCAGCCCGAACGTTTGACGAGCTAGCTCAAGACAGCCGGCACCTGAGGAATGATTGTTCCCGGAATCGAACTTTTGCAGAAACTGCAGAGTTAAGGTTCCAGTAGGCCAACTGCAAGATTGTGTTTCCAGCGCCGAGCCGGCGGTCGAAGACCAAGCGGCGCGTGGATGTTCAGGCTTCGCGGCCCTGTTCGGCCAACAACCGTCGATGCGGCCTAGCTTCCGGTTCGCCCGAAAGCGGACAACTTGGATCGCGTGTACGGTGAACAACCTGTATCGGGAGAACCTGATGTCTACGCGGCCTCTCACTGTCCTGACTAAGCGTTCTGACTTGCGTGCCACAGTGACGGTCGGCGGGCGACGGTGGCACAAACTCCCCAATGTTGAGGCGCTCCGAGCAGCGGCATCGGATAGCCTGTGCACATCCACATGAGCAACGAGGGGAAGATCCGAGCCAGATGCAACGCCGGCAGCAAGGCGCGCTGCCCATTCACCTTCGCTACGGCTTTGTTCGCCGGCCAGGGTGCTGCCAAAGGCGTCGGGCGAATCCGTGAGCGCATGCAGGCGCAGATCACGGTACGTCACCCACTCGCTGGCCTTGAACATTCGAACCGTCGCGGGGCTTTGAATCAACGCGGTCGCTCCTCGCGAATTGTGTCTGCAATGAAGACCTACCCGCGCAGCGCCAAGCGCGCGGCCTCTTCGTCACTCAGTGCCTCGCCCTCTTTCATGAGTCGCGCGAGCTCGTCGGATGGCAGGGTGTCGCGCAGCTTCGCCATCAATTCTTCGAACACTCTCTGTTCAACTTCGAAGCGCCGGACATCGCTTGTTGCGAAGCGCAGCACCGCCCGCCCGATCATGCGGGCGGCGTCGTCGACGCGCCCGCGCTTGAATGCAAGAAGGGCGTACGGATCCAGCAGCTCCATCACGCGCCCCGCGCGCTCGACCGATGGGTACGCATCGCGTGCCATCTCCAGCGCCTCGTCAATCCGGTCCAGCCGAGTCAGCGCCATGGCAAGGTTGGACATCACGATGTTCTCGAACCCGCTGCGCAGGGAGTGATCCTGCCGCATGAGATTCAGCATGTCGCGCCCGAGCGCCACCGACTTCTCCAGGCGGCCGAGCGCCGCGTCCGTCCCTTCCAGAAATATCAGCGCTCTAAGAGTCATGCGCTTGTCGCCCAGGGCGGTTGCCAATCGCAACAACTCCTCCCAGGCAACCAGCCCCGCTTCGAAGCGCCCTTCTCTCTGGCATAGCCGTCCGCGGGCGACCAGAAACTCGGCTCGCAGGGACGGCGGCCAGCCCGCTTCGAACAATTGCTCCGCTTCTCGCAAGGCAAGCTCGGCGCCCTCGAGCTGGTCAGCCTGGCTCAAGGTGCTGATCTGGCGGCAGAGAGCCGCGAACAGCTCCCGCCGGTCGCCGGGTCGCCGGTGTAGCTCGACCGCTCGCGCATCCGCCGCAATCTCGTTGCGGTCCTGCCTTCGGAAACGCGACGCGAGTCAAGGAACTGAGCAGCCGCGCCTCCAGACCGGGAGGCGTGCCCGGCTCTATCCGTGCGACGGCCGATTGAGTACGCCGCACGCCTTCGGGTCTGAGGCCGGCGTCGACCCAGATCCAGGCGATCGCTCCCGCCAAAGCGATATGCAACTGGGCATCACCAGCCGCACCAGCCGACCAGTCGAGTGTGGCGCGCGCGTTGTCCAGGTCCGGGAGGTAGCGATACAGCCGTGCCTGCATCGGCAGGACAAACTCATCCCTGCGCGATTGTTCGAAGACAGCCAATATGGCCTCGGCATGGCTTCGCAGGGTGACTCCGGTCTCGCTTGCCTCGTGCAGCTTTTCCAACGCAAAGGCACGGCTCGTTTCCAGCAGCCGGTAGCGAGGTTCTTCACCCGCCTCGGACACGACCAACGACTTGTCGACCAGCCCGCCGAGATGATCGAGCACCGCCCATTCGTCAATACCCGCGGCGGCGGCCACGCGCTGCGCGCTGTCGAGGCTGAAGCTGCCGACGAACACGCCCAGTCGGCGGAACACGGTCTGCTCTTCCAGCGTCAGCAACCCATGGCTCCACTCCAGCGCTGCCCGCAGGGTCTGGTGGCGCCGCAACGCCAGCCGTGCACCGCCGGTCAGAATGCGGAAACGTTCGTTCAGGCGCACGCGTAGCCCTTCTACGCCGAGCAGCGGCACACGGGCGGCGGCGAGCTCGATGGCTAGGGCAATGCCATCGAGGCGGCGGCAGATGTTGACCACTGCCGCAACATTGTGCTCACTCAGCGCGAAGCGCGGGTCGGCCTCTCGCGCCCGCGCCTCGAACAGGGAAATGGCGCCCGCCCGGCGGCCACTTTCAATGCCCACATCGTCGGGCAAGGCCAGCGTGCCCAGGCGATAGATCTGCTCATGCGCAACCCTCAGTGGCTCCTGGCTCGTGGCAAGCAGCCGCACGTTGGGGGCGTCGCGATACACCGCCGACGCCAGTTCGGCGACGCGCTGCACCAGGTGCTCGCAATTGTCGAGCACGATCAGCATCCGGCAGGCGCCCAAAGCCTTGACCAGACTCTCGAGTTGCGCCTCGGCACCGAGCGTGATTTGCAAGACTCCGGCCACGGCGGTCGCCACGAGCGCTGGGTCGGCCACCGGCGCCAGCTCGACGAGCCAGACGCCGTCATCGAGTGAACCGCGGGCCTCGTGGGCGAGGGCCTGCGCCAGCGCGGTCTTGCCGATACCGCCCGCGCCTACCACGGTAACGAGCCTGTGCGCTTCGATCAGCGAGCGCAATGTCTGCAGATCCGCGTCGCGCCCATAAAGTGGCGGCAGCTCGGCCGGCAGGTTCGTCAGGGGCGTTGCTGGCTCGTCGGCCGACCCCGGTGTTGGCGTCGGTGCGGAAAGGTCGGCATTTGTCGGACCCGCAGCAGCGCCGTCGATTGCGGTGGTGAATTGATAGCCGCGCCCTGGGATCGTGCCGATGGCTTGCGGACCGAGCAGCTTGCGTAGCGCGCTGACATGCACCTGCAGGTTGTTCTCTTCGACTACGAGTCCAGGCCAGATCAGGTCGAGCAACTCGTTCTTCGGAACTACACGGTCGCGGCGTTCGATCAGCGCCAGCAGTAGGTCGAAGGCGCGCGCACCGAGCGAGGCCAGCTCGCCATTGATCAGCAGCTGGCGCTCCGCGGTCCTGATTTCAAAGTGGCCGAAACGGTAGGAATCAGTCACCGGCTGTTCTGGTTGGGGACACGCATGCGGGTCCTGCGGCCTGCAACTCTACGCCGGGGAAACGCGAGTTCAGAACGCTTAAGGCCCGACTTCAGGTGGCTAAAGGACTGAAGGGGGGTTGCAGGGCACAGTGCTCGCGTCGACATCGCATCACCGACGCAACCCACCCGCAACCGAAGGAGTGGCCAATGATCAACGAACTCAGACCCACCTCAACGCGGATTCGCGCTGCTTTCGCCGCCGCCGCCGTGCTGGCAACCGTGCTCGTCATCGGCTCGATCGAGGCCTTGCGGGGCACTACAGCGCCGAGCCACAGCTGACAAGCGCGCAACCCGTGGTCATGTCGCAGCGCTGAGGTCACACGTCTTAACGACGCGAAGCTGCCGGCGTCTCCCAATGCGCAGCACCCGCACCAATTCCGGCCGCACCGGACGGTGCACCTTTGAAGGGGACCGCGATGAAGAAACTCATTATTCCCGCCGCTGCCGCCATGTCGCTCCTCGTGACAGTCGCGTTCGCTCCAACGGCTGCCCGTGCCCAGCACCGGTGCGACAACCCGAGCGGCATCGCTGATACGCGCGCCTGCGAAGAAGCCGCCGAGGGCCCGGCCGCGTTGCGCAACTTCGTCTGGCGCACGCGGATGATCTGGGGGTTGTACTACTGGGACTATGCACCGCGTGATGTGCAAGTCACATCCGAGTCGGCGACGGTGAAGGCGGCGTCGCGCGCGGCGGAAAGTCGCCAGGCGGCTGTGGTCGCAACAAGCTTCGCGCTAGACCTCTCGCACTCCGGCACTCATTTGTAGCAAGGCGGGCGTTCCTTCCCGGCGCAGAACATCATCGTCTCATTCGACGCCCACTAGGGTCAGGTGTCCTGCTCCCTAGCCGAGCAAGGCTACGGACTGCGCAGCGGGACTCGTCCGGCGAGGATCAGCCACAGGTACGAGGCCGCGAAGAGGAGGCGGTTGGCCCAGCCGTTGTATGCCGTCACGCCCTTCGGCAGTTCCGCGAGTGGCTCGGACTGGGCCGACACGTCGATGCCGGCGTGAGTGAGGGACATGACGAACAGGACCATGGTGGCCGCCACCAACAAGAAACTGATCCACGAGAGATGGGCCGGCCACATGTCAATGTCGACGCCGCCGCGCCGCAGCGCGAGCGTCACGAGGATCGCGGCGAGTGTCAGGCTCGGAACGCCGATGGCGAAGGCTGCGCCGTGCAGCCTGTGGTTGATGTCGAAAATGCCGCCCATCATCTGTCCAACGCCAGCAAGAATGAGAAACACCAGCCCGAACCGTCCGAGCCGGGCGGCCCAAAGTCGCGGCCAGAGGGCAACGGCGAGCGCCCAGGACGCAACGGCCCAGGTCGTGAAGACCGCGGTCAAGAGCCAGCCGTTCCTGCCGTTGGCGTATTCGCTGACCATTCGCCAGGACACCTCGAACTCGGGGCTGAGGACATGGAGAGCGACCAGGCAAAGCGCGGAGGTCGCGGCCGCCACGATCGCAATCGTCGCTGCGCCCGTCGACCACCTAGCGGAAGTCGATTCCACGAGAGTTGACATGTTCCAGCCTCCTCCGTTGCCGGATGATGTGCTCAGGCCGCGGCGCCGAAGTCGGGCCCATCCAGCTGGCGCACTTCGCACTCGATGTCCCATTCGTCGCCGTGGACCCGCAGAAAGCGCTTGGTCAACTCGATTGCCTCCTTCATGGACTTCGCCTCGAGGATCGCAAAGCCGCCAATTACTTCCTTGGTTTCCGTGAACGGCCCATCGGTCGTCGACAGCTTGCCGCGGCGCTGGCGCACGCGCACGCTTTCCGCCGTCGGCCGAAGTCCTGCGGTGCTGACCAGCGCGCCTTCGCGGGTCATCTCTGAGATGAGCTTGCCCATGTCGTCCATGAGCTGCTTGCTGGGCACCAGACCGCTGTTTTCGTCGATGCGGATCATCGATAGGAATCGCATGGTTCATCTCCTTGATCGTTTCGGGGTTGGGCGCGGATACCTGGATACCTGCGCGGTTAGCGGAATGTCCGCCGCTGCCTGAACGTCGAACGAGGGGCCGTCGGATCGACATGAGCGGCACCCCACTTCAGCCGATGCGGCAGGGAAGCTCGGACAGCTCCGAAAGCAGCCGGCTGCAGCCGGAACCCTGCGACTACAGATCGATCTCGCCGCGGACCACGCCGACGACGTCGCCGCCGACCCAGACTTCGTCACCGTCCTTGCGGAGGTACACGCGGCCGGCTCGGCGCAGCGCGGCTCCCTGGGCCGCCACATACGAAGGCCCTGCGAGCCCTGCCCCGATGAGCCACTGCGCAAGGCTGGCATTCAGGCTGCCGGTCACCGGGTCCTCATAGCCGCCACCGCCGACGAACGCGCGCACCTCGAAGGCCGCGTCGTGGCCGGCGTCGTGCGGCCCGACCACACCCAGCTTGAGCGGATCGAGCGCGGCCCACTCGGGCTTGAGCGAAAGGACCTGGCGCGCGGAGCGCAGCATCACTGCACACCATCCAGGGCCGTTGTCGACCCACTGATGGTGGGCAATGTCCGACGGTGTGATGTCGAGCGCTCGCGCAATCTTCGCCAGCACGTCCGGCTCGAGCGCGCCGGTCCGGCGCAGCGGCGGCGCGGCGAACTCCAGGCGCGGACCATCACATCGCACGCGGACCAGGCCCACGCCGCACTGCTGTACGACCAGGTCCGGCCTGCGCGGCTTTCCGCCCATGGCGAGCCAGACGTGGCATGACCCGAGCGTGGGGTGCCCCGCGAAGGGGAGTTCGCCGCCGGGCGTGAAGATGCGCACGTGGTAGTCCGCGCCGGGGTCCGTCGGCGGCAGAAGGAACGTCGTCTCGGAGAGGTTGGTCCACCGCGCGAGCGCGGCCATCCGTGATTCGCTCAGTCCCACCGCCGAGTGCACCACCGCAAGCGGATTTCCACCGAGCGGATCAGCCGAGAAGACGTTGACTTGTGCGAACTGAAACTTGGACATGGCTTGGCTCTGCGTGTCAGCTGATCAACGGCTTCGGTTCTCGGATCGCAACGGAGAGTTCATTCGGCAACGGCATTGCTCCAGGTGGCGTTCTGCAGGACGACACGATAACCATCCGGGTCTTCGAAGGTTCGTCCGCGGATGGCCCAGTACGGATTGAACGGCGCTACCTCATTGAAACCAGCAGCCAGCATGGCGCCAGACATGCGCTGCCATTCGATTGTGTCCGGTATGTAGAACACCGCCAAGTCTTCGTGCGTTGGACTCGGCACGACAGGGTGGATTCGGCACTGCGTGAACTCGAAGTGATAGCTCAGATCGACGGCACCGAGCATGACTCCGTCGAACCCATCGTGGTTTTCGAAGCTTCCGAGGACGCGAAGGTTCAGGCCATCACAGTACATGGACCTGGTTCGCGACAGGTCGCGTACCGGGCGGGCGATTCGGAGGTGGTGTGGCATGGACCGCTATACAGGCACGATCCATACATCGTGCGCGTGCTGAGTATCCAAATACTCTCGCACCGCGCAGATCTTGCTCGCCCGAAACTCGAATACGAAGTGGTACTGCTGCCGATAGAGACGCCCGTTCTTCAAATCGCCCTTCGACTCCACCTCCAGCGCGACGTGACTTCCCTCGGCAACGGCGCTCGTGACGGTCATCTTCAGGCCATCTTGCAGCTGCTTCAGCATCGCGTGGAACAGCCGTGCTATTCGCTCCTTCGAATACAGACCGGCCGTCGGCATGCGGTCTGGCTTTCCGGGTATCAACCAGGTCGCGTCGTCCGTCATCATCGCCAGCGCGCCGACCAGATCACTCGCGCTGAATCGTGCGAAGAAATCGTAGGCAATTGCCTTGTTCTGCTCGGGATTCGTTGTCATTGCATTGCGAAGTCGCGGACCATCCGGCGGCGATGAGAGACGATGCGAGCCCGCCGATTGGCCCATGCATGCCGTCCAACGAATCAAGCTAGCCGGGCCCGCCGCAACATGGCACCCTCCTGGTAAGGCCTGGTTACGCTGCGGGTTCGTATCGCGATTTCTGAAATGTGGGTAAGCCATCGCCGAAGCGTACCCATGCGAGGTTGTGACTCAGCCACGAGTGATGCGTTGGCGGAAATGATTCCGGATCATCTAGGCTGCACGTCGTGACGTCGACAAATCCGACCGAGTCGTCATGCTCATACGTTAGAGGAGTTCCACAGGCTGCGCAAAACGTGCGACGCACGGGATGAGACGAGTGAAACTCCGACGGATGCCCTTGTAGAAGCCGAAACTGCGCCGTTGGGAACGTGACCCACGCGACAACCGGTGCCGCTGCGACTCGCCGGCAGCTCTGGCAGTGACAAACCATGCTGTTCGTCGCTTCACCACTAACGCGGTACCGAATTGCGCCGCAAAAGCAACCTCCCTCAGCTTCTGTTGTCGCCACGTTGCCTCCTTTCGGCGCCTAACCGTTTGACATGACCGGCAGGCGGATGGGTTAGGTACGCCGGTTACTTGTGGCCAGGTTCCCACTCAGGGTAGGCAGCGATGTGCGGCCCGTACTGCAGCCACGGAACCTCGTCCGATGCCCAAATATGGAACTGGGGCGTTTGCCCTGGGTCTTCGTCAAGCGTTGCGACCCGAAGAATGAGCGCATCGAGGCCAGCACGCTGAGCCACGAGCTGGCTACCACAGTTGCCACAGAAGTACCTCCGCTTTCCGGGCGACGACTCGTACGACTTGAGGATCTCGCTGCCCTTGAGCCACCTGAAATGCTCGTGTCTGACCGAAGCTGCAGTGTTGAATGCGGCCGCATGAGCCTTGCGGCAGGAGCGACAAGAGCAGTGTTCTATTGGTGAGTCGAGTTGAGAGACCTCGTATGCAACCTGGCCGCAGAGACAACTACCTCGCATTGTCTGGACCCCGTTTAGCCTGTGTATGGACCCTTGACCTCGCCCCATCCCCATTTTGGCATCGGAGCGTGAGGATCGACGGTTGCACCCGCTTGCGAATTGATGACCGCCAGACGCGAACCCCACTCCAGATAGCCAACCAAGGCGGAGCGGAACTCCGGATCATCCGGCAGCGCCAGTTCGTCGGCTGTTTCCAGCAGCAGGCTCACCCACCGGCGCCTCTGTTCCTGTGAAAGATGTCGATTGAGATGGCGTTGAATCATGTGGGGGTGACCACCGTGCTGCCGCGAGTACTCCGCGGGACCGCCGAGCACTTCGGCGAGAAAGGCGGCGACATGGTGTGGATGATCGGGTCCCATTTGCGCAAACACCGGAGCCAAGATCGAATCGTCTTTGACATGCTCGTAGAAGCGCGTAGTCAAGCGGTCCAATGCAGCGATGCCGCCTATCCATTCATACAGGGTCGGAGGACTTTGATTCGGCATGTCAGGATGCGGTTCGACTTGATGGGTCCAACTTCGAGCCGACGTATTCCTCTACTCGTTGAAGCCTTTCATCCGCCAGGGATCTGAACAGCCTTTCTTGCTCCAATGGCAGCAGGTGCCCAGCCTTGTCGAGCGCCGCAAAGGTGGCGCGTGGGAACAGATCCATCACATCGCTCCTTCAGCCAAGGACGTCCACGCAGGACGGCCGTCGGACATGGTCTGGTCGAACGACCCGATGGCGGTTTCATTGTTTCCGAGCGCAGGGTTAGGCCTCTGGCGCATGGCATACGGCTTCGACATTGTGGCCATCCGGGCCAATGACGAAGGCGGCGTAGTAATTGGCGTGGTAGTGAGGTCGCACGCCGGGCGGCCCGTTGTCCTTGCCACCGGCGGTCAGCGCGCGGCGATAGAACTCTTCGACCTGGCTCCGATTCTCCGCAGTAAAGGCAAGGTGCATCGGCGCGCACTTCTCGGCAGTGGCACCGAGCCAGAGTGAGGGCTTGCGGCCGCGCCCCAATCCTACTGCGCCAGGGACCTCCATCACCGTGGCCACGCCAAGCGGAGCAAGCGCTTGGAGGAAGAACGTCTTGCTTGCTTCGAGGTTGCTGGCGCCAATTCCAATGTGGTCGAACACAGTTTCCTCCTTTAGTGCGTGTGCCGGACTGGCAGAGCACCCGTGCCGGCAATTATTGGCCGTCAAGAAGCGGACCGTCTGGTCGACCGAGCTCGACCCCGAGCAGACATGCGTGTCGCCGTAAAGCGGACGCGGATTTCACGCCGATACCCGACGCCCAACGTCTTGGTTCACCGCCCTGCGGGGCGTTTTGCGCAGGTCCGGGCGAAAGATGTGTCACGAGGCATTCTTTGGCTGGGCAACCCAATGATCCTTCTTGCCTCGCATGCCCAGCGGCAACGCGAGGCCTACTCGGTGGCGAGACATTGACCCTCCCGGGGTCAGGTTGGCAAGCATCAAAGAAGCGGCGTCCGCGTAGGAGATGATCATCTCGGGAACGAAGTAGGCGAACACGGGCAAGAAGAGGGCACCAGGCAGGACTCTGGCGAACGCGGGTACTTCAACGGGCAGGCGATCCAACGATGTCCGAAGTCTGACTACACCCAGTGGTTGCTGCTCAACCATCGGGCCAGGACAAAGTACTCGCCAGTCCAGCTCGGCACTTCGAATCCGCTCGAAATTGACGCGATGAGGCCAGTATGTCGAACTGATGCGAGGCAGGTCGACTCCTCTCCTACCCCGGCCATCGATGTCTAGCAAGCCGGCACCCGCCATGAACCAGCATACGGGGCGATCACCGGCAGACAACGCCTCCAGACCCGTGACAAGCCGATCGATGAGATCGACGAAGGCTTGGCCCTCGGTAACCAGACCTGCGGTATTGATGACTGCGTCGTTGCCGCTAAGCACTGCGGCCAATTCGCTCGTCGAAGTGGCGTTCAAGTCAGACTGGTGGACTGTGACTTTGGCGCGAACGTCGGCGGGAAGTTTGGAAGGCGTGCGGACGACGACCGAAACATCGTGGTTCGCCGCAATGGCTTGCTGCACGACATGCCGCCCCAGAGAACCCGTTGCGCCCAAAATGACCACTCTCGACATCGACGGTTGCTCCGTCCAGCGGTTGATATGCGGGAACTTGCGTCCAATGCGCCTAACTCGCACTAGGCTGCATTGGGCCGCACATCCCAACGAGACGGGCACCCACTGCGAGGCCGCCAATAGCGGGGCATCGGCTGAAGCTTGGGCAAAAGCATTGAAGCTTTCTCCGCGGTGCCGAGTGCTCCGATCCGTCCCCGTACCTGTGAAAGCGGCGCTTCAGTAGTGATCGCCCTCTGTGAGTATGTCGTCCGCGTGCTTCTGAACGCGCTTGTTGGTAAAGGCCATGAATTGATCAAAGGTGATCCAGCCGCGCTTGTCCGTGTCGATCTCCTCGAAGCTGCGATATGTGATGGGCAGATGGCCTTTCGCTTCGTCTTTAGTCACCTTGCCATCGCCATTCTTGTCGGCATTTGCGAAAAGCTTTCTCAGGGTCATCGGTGCCTGGGTCGCGGCTGGCTGCGTTGACTTTGCCTCTGACTGCCCCTGGGTCGCGGCTGGCTGCGTTTGCTGTGCCCAGCTTGCAGTGCTGAATGCAACCATCAAGGCACCCACAAAGAAAGCTATCTTGCGTTCATTCTTGCTCATGGTGAACTCCTCTAGTGTGCGATTGCCCATTGGGTTGGGCGATCTGGTTGCAGCGGATCAGTGAGCCGGACTTGAGTCCGATTCGAGTTCTCCGCCAAGCTGTGGCCGGCATTGGAAGGCTGGTCCATATGTACAGGCTAGCGCGACGCGAGCACGAGGTCGTCAGCGAAGCGTCGCCATTTGGTCTGGATTGCGTCAGTCCGAATGCCGGCGGAGGTCTGCTCGAGCCTTATAGCGGCATGACTCGACGCTCGAGACCGACGCGAAGTTCCGCCTCGTTCGCCGCAAGAACGGTCGAAACGTCCACGCCAGGATCAGCTGGTCTCGGAGGGGGCAACTGAGCGAGGTCGTTAGCACTCCGTTGCCGGTGCGCACGATGCCCTGCTGGCCAGCGATCGGCTGGTCGCTTCTTCTGGATTTCATTGCCTGCGACTGCGCCGCCGATCGTGCCGAGCACCATAGCGACGTCGCAGCCGGAGACGCTGCCGATCAGGCTGCCGACACCGGGCCCCAAGGCGCCACCGACAACAGCCCCGACGTCTTGATGGTGATGACTCGCGAGCTGGACGCATCTTCGAGCAGCGAGGGCGCGCGCTGATAGGCGCGCTTCGTTTGATCCTGCCCCGAGTACTACTTGTACCGCCCCTGTGCCCTGCGGCATCGCGAGCGTAATCGCGCCGCCAGTCAGCCGCGCCATCTCGTGCCGCGCTACTTCGAAAGCGTCCCCGGTTTCGAGGTGGTGCACACCGAACACTGACCGAACACCGACCGTTCGCTGACGACTTGTCAGGAGCCGGGCGCTAACGTCCCTGCATGACTTCGGCTTCAAACAATCGGCGTTAGTGGCCGTGAACCCGACCTTTCGAACAGAGGCCGGCACGCTCGTCGTGCAGATGCCCGCGCAGGGCATCCACCCATCGTGGCTCACGCGGCCGCTCGCCGAGTCGGGATTTGAAGCAGACGGCGCGAGCGCGCTTCGCGTCCAAGCTGCCGAGGATTGGCGCTGGGGCAGCGTTGAAGCGGCATTTCTCGCGCGCGTCGTACACGAGCTCGGTAGACCGACCAACGAGTCGGGACTTCTCGGAGTGCCGCCGGAGCTCAAGAAGTTGCTGTTGCTCGCCGCGATCCCGCCAACGCGCGGGAGCGGCGCAAAACCTGCGTCAAGCTGGATTACCGGTCTCGGCTCGCGCGTCCGACAAGACCTGCACGCGCTGCGCACATTTATCGCGATGCTGGGCGAGGTTGTTCGCCTTCTGCCGCGGTTTGCGATGGCACGGGCGAAGGTTCGTGCGGCAGAGGTGCTCGAAACGCTGGCGGAGTCGAGCAGCCGTGCGCTCGCGATTGTCGCCGTTGTCAACCTTCTGATCGGGGCCATCCTGGCCTTCGTCGGCGCCGTGCAGTTGACGCGGTTCGGCGCCGGTATCTACGTTGCCGACCTCGTCGGCATCGCATCGGTGCGGGAGCTGACACCGATCGCCACGGCGATCGTGCTCGCCGGGCGTACCGGTGCGAGCTTCGCTGCTCGTATTGCAACCATGCAAGGTAACGAAGAAATTGACGCGCTGACGACACTCGGCGTCTCACCGATCGAGTTCCTCGTGCTGCCACGCGTGATCGCTCTCACTTTGCTAACGCCGCTGCTGTACGTCTACGGCTGCACCTTCGCGATTCTGGGAGGAATGTTGGTCTCAGCGCCGATACTCGATCTTTCGTCGGCCGCGTACCTCGTCGAGCTACGGGAGGCCGTCGGCGGTGCGAACTTCGCGATCGGGGGACTCAAGGCGGTTGTGTTCGGTGCGCTTGTCGCGCTGCTGGGGTGTCACTATGGGCTTCAGGCCGACCGCAGCGCGGCGGGCGTTGGCTATGCCACGACGAACGCAGTCGTGGCCTCCATTGTCGCCGTCATTGCGCTCGATGCTGTTTTCGCCGTGTGCGCGAACGCGCTTAACGTCTGATGTCATGGACGCGCACGCTGGTTCCCTCATCACGATCGACAACGTCACCGTCGGCTATGGGACGCGGCCGGTGCAGACCGGAATCAGCGCGTGCATCGAAAAGGGCGAGGTCTTCGCGATCGTCGGCGACAGCGGTTCGGGCAAGAGCACGCTGATGAAGACGATGGCCGGGCTGATCCCGGCCCAGAGCGGACGAATACTGTTCGATGGGCAAACTCTCGAAGCGTGCATGCGAAACGGAGCACCGCCGTTCGGAATTCTCTTCCAGAGCAGCGCGCTGTGGTCATCGATGACCGTGCTCGAGAACGTGACGCTGCCGATGGATCTGCAAGGTTATTCGATCGCGTCCGCGCGGGCCGAGCTCGCGCGATTCAAGCTCGCGCTGGTCGGCCTCGCCGGCGACGAACACCGCTACCCGGCAAGCTTGAGCGGCGGAATGCGCAAGCGCGCCGCACTGGCGCGGGCGCTTGCGCTCGATCCGGCCATTCTCTTTCTGGACGAGCCTTCTGCCGGACTCGACCCGCTGACGTCGCGCCGCCTCGACGAGCTTGTGCTCAGCTTGCGAGACGGCCTGGGCATCACCGTGGTTCTGGTCACGCACGAGTTGGAAAGCCTCTACAGCATCGCGGACCGCATGATTTTCCTCGACGGAGAGGCGCACCGTCCGGTGGCGATCGGTTCTCCAGCAGAGCTCGCGCGATCGGCCGACAGTAGCAAGGTCAGGGACTTCCTTGCACGGCGGGGCGGGGTGACGGTTGAGCACACTGAGGCCATCCGATGAAACGGCCCAGCGCGACGCTGATCGGCACTTTCGTGCTCGGCGCGCTCGGGCTGATCGTGGCGGCGATTCTGTTTTTCGGAGGCGGCGCGTTGTTTACACAGCGCTTCACTGCGGTCAGCTATTTCCCCGGATCGGTGGCGGGACTGCAGGCGGGCGCTCCCGTCACCTACCGCGGTGTACGCGTCGGTCAGGTGAAATCCATCGGCATCCGGATCGATCCGGATCCGACTCATTCAATCGTACAAGTGACTATGCAGCTCGTGCCCGAAGCCCTAAAGCATTACGGAGGCGATGTCGGCACGAAGGAGGCGCTTCCTGCACTAGTTGAACGCGGCCTTACGGCACAGCTTGTCATGCAAAGCTTCGTGACCGGGCAACTTCAGGTGGAGCTCGATTTTCGTCCCGGTGCCAACGCATTGCGGCTGGGAGGGACGCCCGACGTGCCCGAAATCCCGACGGTGCCGAGCCCGTTCCAGGCGCTCACGGAGCAGTTGCAGAAGATCGATATCGCCGCCGCGGTGGACACGCTTCAACGCACGCTCGCTTCACTGGACGCGCTGCTTACGAACCCTGCGCTGAAGCAGACGATCGACGGCCTTCCCGCTCTGGTGGCCGATGTGCGCCAGACCGTGAAGACGATCGAGCGCGAAGTGCAAGGCTTTTCGACCACAGGACAGCACGCAATCTCTGGGAGCGCCGCGTCACTGCAGAGCACGCTCGCTTCGGTTCAAAAGCTCTCGGAAAACCTCGATCGCGAGGCCGCGAGCACGCTCGCTGCCGTTCGGGGCACTCTGCAGAATGCGGACACTGCAGTCGATGACCTCAACGTGCTGCTTGATCCGAGCGGCCAAACCATGACACAGGTGCAGGACGCAGTGGAGGACCTCGCGGCAACCGCGGCACGCCTGCGCGATCTGTCGGAGCGGGTAGACCGTGATCCCGCCATTCTTATCCGAGGGCGCAAACGATGAAGTCAACCTGCAGAGTCGCTGCTGCCCTGCTTGGGCTAGTGCTCGCAGCATGCGCCTCAGCGCCGCCAATCCGGGTGGCGTTGCCGGGTCCGTCGGCGAGTGTTGCGCAACGGCCGGACCCAAACTCAGGCGCGACCTTGCTTCTGCGACAGGTCACGCTTCCGAAATACCTCGACAGCTTCGCCGTCGTGGTCGATCGCAAAGCAAATACACTGGTCGTGTCCGACGACGCCGAATGGGCCGAGAGCCTGCGCGACGCGGTCACGCGCACGCTGCGCGATGCGTTATCGCAACGACTCGGCGCCTCACGCGTTTTGCTGCGCGGCGAGCATCGCATCGCCGACGCGGAGCTTGTGATCGAATTCTTAAAGCTCGATCCATCCGATGGCATATTGCAGCTCGACGCACGATGGAGCTTCGTGTGCAGCTCGCGTGCCTTTCCAGCACGCGCAGGCCGCACCCAGTTGCAGCTGCCACTCGAGGCAACGACGTCGTCCGCAGTGGCCTCCGCCACAGCAAACGCGCTGGCTAAGTTTGCCGACGTACTCGCCAGTCAAACCTGGTGCGTTCGCTAACAGAGCGTTCTACCAGCTGATCGCCGCGCGGCTACAGCGCGCGGCGGCATCTCAGTTCGGCACTGCATGCATCCAATTCGGATGGGAACTCGGTCCTAGTGCGGTGACCTTGCCCGGCACCGCGACGTCAGGCCGTCGCGCCGGCCAGACCCGCCGCACGTATCGTCCTGCACTTGCCTGGCCAGCCTCGCCGAACGCATTCAGGGCGTCCGCTCATCGCAGCCCGCGAGTTGGCGCAGCTCCTGCACCTACCGCTTGTTCGAAAAGTACTGTTCGCCATGCGTACGACGAGCTGTTCGGCGCGCGATGGTATGGGCGCTGTGATACCCGGCGCGTCCGATAGCATGCGCGCCCGAATCGCCGCGACAATCTCGACGGTGCACGAGCAGCGTTGCAGCGGCGGCCGCTGCGGCCTAGATACGGTTAGAAAAACAGGCTAAAGCGGCAAACAGGAAGATCGCCAAGGCCATCATCAGTGCGAACGCCCGCCATCCGTGCTTCGAAAAATTCGCGCCCGATTCGGTCAGCAGGAACCCCGAGAAGCCGCCGATGATGAATGACAGCGAGCCTTCGCTCTGCCAAACGCTGGGGTTAAACGAGTCCGCAATTTCGACCAGCGCGATCGCGGTGAGCGTGAAGCCGAGCATTCGAAGCAAACCCATCAACGATGGGGCGGTCAATTGGATGCCGAGGACATTCATGGTGTGAAGCTAGAAGACGCGCGCTGCGCGCGCCAATATGCACTTCGAATTCATTCGATTGCTTGCTTGTTGCTTCCAAACGCGACTCGTCCAAGATCCATACATGCAGACTAGCGGCCGCAGTCCGCCGAGTCCTCGTCAAACGGTCGGAACTTGGTCAGGATTTGGGGCGCGCCGGGCCGGTTGGGACGCGGTCCGCTGCACCGGACGAGCTTCTCGAGTGTGTCCGCGAAGCGCTCGCGAAGTCGCACGCGCCACCCCTCTGCGCTCAACGGTCGGGCCTCGCCCGCGCCTATCCGTCTGCGCGTCGGTGTGCCGAACCGGCTGCTGCGTGACCGAGTGCGGCACGGCTCGCATGCGCGAGGACTTCGTCGGCGCAGTGGGCCTGGACAAGATCGGGCGCTTCTGACTCGACTCGCGCGACACGCGCTCCGATGCGGACGACTACGAACTCGTCGGCGACGACAGCGGCGTGTTCGGCTGCATGTCGTTGCTCGCTGTCACGATGTCTGTCCGAAGGACCTGCCA
>CAVPGM010000010.1:0-211236 GCA_963703945.1 uncultured beta proteobacterium
CTGAGGCGTAGCCGAAAGCAACTCGGAGCGGAAGCAGCACAGCGGGCCGCGAACTCGGTTGGGGTCTAGGTATCCCAGCGAGCTGTGCGGCCGGTGATAGTTGTAATCCTCTTTCCAGGCCGCAGTGAGCTTCCTCGCCGCAGCCAGGTTCTCAAACACTTCGAAGGCCAAGAACTCATCTCGCAGCCGGGGCCCTGTAAGAAATCTTGTGTCAGCTAGCAGGAAATGGTAGTTATAATACCCCTTTCTTGCGAACAGGAGACTGACACATGGATGCATTGTTTCAATCGCGGGCCCAGGAGTTGGCGACGGAGTTCGCCAGTCAGGCGACGACGGTCGAGGAGCTCAACGAGCTGATGCGGCTGATGCTGAAGAGCGGCCTGGAGCGGATGCTCGACACGGAGATGGACGTGCATCTGGGCCGGCGGCCGGGGAGCGCTGGCGGACCGCCAGTTCGCCTCCGGTGCCAGCGGGCGAGAAGCGGCGTTCGCCGAACCGCCGCAATGGCCGCAGCAAGAAGACGGTGCAAGGCGACTTGGGCGAGGTGACGCTCTCGACGCCGCGGGATCGGGACGGCACGTTCGAGCCGCAGCTCATTGAAAAGCACCAGCGTCGCGTGCCGGGCTTCGACGAGAAGATTCTGGCTCTGTACGCCAAGGGGATGACCACGCGCGACATCCAGGAGATCGTCCGCGAGCTCTACGGCGTGGGCGAATATCCACTCGACAAAGAGCTGCCGGCCGCGGACGTGGCCGCCAGTGCCATGGTCGCATCGGCTATTCTGAGCTTGGATGAGTGCAACCGAAAGCCGTGATATTTGGCCGAATTGAGCAAATCCGCTTCAGTACTTCAGTTTGTGCCGCCGAAATGCATGGCTGAGGCATCGACCGACACAGTGCTTGGTTTTGCATTGGCTTTTGTGACCGACTCTAACTGCGACGGCTCTTTGGTTCATCAAGCGGCAGTATGTCCAGTACTGGAATGTGGAAAGGAGACAATGTACTTTATAAGAGTTGCGAATCTTACGCATTCTCTTTCAGATTTGATGACGCGGGCAGATGTTTCACGAGAACAAACCAGTAGCTCTCGTCACAGGTGGGAGCCGAGGCATTGGCCTGGGCATCGCACTGCGCTGGCCAATGAGGGTTGGCAGTTAGCTATTAATGGAGTGCGTTCCGAGTCCGATGTTCAGCAAGTGCTAAGTGAACTTCGCGAAACTGGTCGCGACGTCATCTATTGCCAAGGCGATGTCGGCTCAGCAAATGATCGCAACGCGATGTTGAACAGAATCCGCGAGCATTTCGGCAGGTTACACCTGCTGGTAAACAATGCGGGCATCACGTCGCCTGGTCGAGCCGATATCCTGGACGCAACCGAGGAAGCATTTGACAGGGTCATGGATGTAAATCTGAAGGGCGCCCTGTTTCTGACGCAGTCGGCGGCGCGCTGGATGATCGACCAGCGAAGCGAAGACCCGTCGTTTTCCGGGTATATCATCAACATTTCGTCGATTTCCGGACAAACGTCATCCCTGAATCGAGGCGACTACTGCATTTCGTGGGCCTGCCTCTCACAAGTCACCAAAGTGTTAGCGGCCCGCCTGACACAATACGGCATTCACGTTTACGAGATCCGTCCGGGCATCATCCGCACCGACATGACGAAGGGCGTAAGCGAAAAGTACGATCGACTCATTGCCAATGGGTTAACGATTGAGCCCCGCTGGGGCACTCCGGACGATGTCGGGCGCGCTGTGGCGATCCTGACCCGAGGCGAGCTGACGTATGCACCCGGAGCCGTGCTTACCGTCGACGGTGGACTGACGTTGCTGCAAGACCTGGGACCGACTTGAACGCCTGCGCGGTTTTCCGCCCCGAAGCAGATATGAGCGGGAATACAGCCGACGGAACGTCCACTTCGATTCTGGAAATGTTCCCGCAATAGCGGCTGGACGGCCCAGTGATGCTCATTGTGCCATTCTGCGGCGTTCAATCCTCGCTGAGACGAACACGCATTTGCCGGCCTGCTGCACAGTGAGAGCGGAGTCTTAACAAGAGCACTCGCGAAATTGCCGCCTGTTTTCGCGCGAAACTTTGTGGACCGCCCTCGCGCGGAGCCAATCAGCGGCGAAAACTGTACGGATTCATTTCGAAAACCTGAATGACGGCATTTCGTCGAACAAGTAACATCAAGAGAGGAGTAATCGCCTCATCGTCTCTAATGAGTGTCCGTATTCACTATGGAATTTTCCACCCGTCGAGCGCTGCAACTCTTTCTAGTTGGCGGCCTGGCATCTCTTATTGCCGTATCTGGACGCCCTCGAGCCCTTGCCGAATCCCTGCTAATTGAGTTCAAGTTCGCAAACGGTTCGATGGCCAATACGGGAACGTTAGGTGGCACCGGAACGTTCGTGCCTGGTCCCGGCAGTCAGAACGCGATGATCGGCGTGGGATTGTCGGGCCCCGGGCAAGGCATGGACAACACGTCCGCGCCCGACTTCGGCTCCGTCGGCGGCAGCGGCGGGGCTCTTAGTTTCCCTTCCAATTCCGGCTATGCCAATCTGACGTCCTATACTGTCTCCGGCTTTTACAGGATCCCACAACAAAACTCGGCGTTATCAACCACGCTCGGGGGACACCTTTTTCGGATTAAGTCTGCATCAAATCCAGGGAATCCAGATTTGATTTACGAGGTCGGCCGAATTTTCAACGACGGTAATCCCACTCCTGATTTTTCAACGCGACAGTATTGGGGGCCGACTGATAGCTCCGGTGTCTTCAAGACGGACGTTTGGGTCTTTTTCGCCATGAGCTATTACGGGGCGGCCGGCGCGGGCAACGTCAAGTACTACGGCGCCAATCAGCTCAACACGAACGTGCAGTTGCTCGCTACCGGCACGCTCGCCGGCCCGAACACAGCGTCCGTTGTTAATGGGATCGAAATCGGCAACTTTAGCGGCATCCGGCCCTTCGACGGGCTACTAGATAACGTCCGTCTGCACGGATCGAAAACCGACGCCACAGGCGCTTTGAGCCTCAGCACGCTACAAAGCTTAGCCGACGCCGGATTTGCCGAAACGCTTTCGGGTGGCGGCCCAGCTGTTCATCTCGCCACCCTGGTTCCCACTATTGCCCGGCCGACGCCACTCGGAGCTCCCGGCCTTAGCGACATCATGCTGTCCAGCCGCTGGCCCCGACCCGACTACCCCGGCGATCCCTACAACACGTTTCAAACAATCAACGACTTCCATGCAACACGTCTCGAATGGAATTATCCGCGCACGAATGACGCGTTTATCACGCAGATTCACAACGCCGGACTGACCTATGCGGGCACGATCAATGGCGAACTGCCCGACCAAATCGGCGGCAGCACCCGCGTGCTGGGACGTGATAAAGACATGTTCGGCGTGCCGATTCACAATCCTGAGTTGCCCGCGTCCATCTCCGCCCGCGGCGATATCAATGATCCAGCCTATCGACAAATCGTGATGGACTTTATGAAATTTACGGTAGACGCCGGTGGCGATGCGATCATGATCGATGATCCAGGCATGACGTACACGAACGCGACCGATATCGGCGGAGGATACGGCGACGTGAGCCTGCAATTATTCCGCACGTATCTGACGACTAATTCCACGCCCGCACGGCGCTCAGGATGGGGGATGCCGTCCGATATGAGCACCTTCAATTACGCAAATTACGCGGTGAGCCACAACAACGGGGCGAGCGTGCCGTCGGCCGTCCGCACCTTATTCCTGAATTTCCACTTGGGATCGCTGAACAGCTTTTACGATTCCATTGGCGCAGAGATCAATACGTATGCCGGTGAGACTGTGCCCTTTGTGTCGAACAACGGCTCTCCCAATTATCAGACCGGCATTTATTCGAGGAACGCCGATTTCTGGATCGGCGAGACGGGCAAGGAGTATGGCAATCCAACCGCGTCGGGCATTTACTTCAAGGTGAAGGGCGCCGAGGCACTCGGTAAGTTGCAGTTTTTCAGCCCACCAAACGACAGTTTGACGTTTATTCCGACGCGCACTGAATACGTCGCGCTCAGCCGCAAGATCATCGCCACCAGCTATGCGAGTGGCTCAGCAACATTGGTTCCGTGGGATGTCTGGCGGCGGGGAATGGACGAACGATTCTTCGGCACCGTGGGCGAATTCGGTGATCTCTTCGATCTAATCCATCAACATCCTTTCTATTATGACGATCATGAAGAGGTGTTCGCGGTAGGTGCCGGCGTTTTGTCTCAGCGGGCCCCCGGGCTAACGTCCGATCCAGTGCAGTTTGTCAATCCTGGGTCAGGGCAGGTGTTTCTCACCGTGCGCACCACGCCCGGCGACTTGGACGCACCGATCGTCGTTCACATGGTCGATTGGGCGAATTCGCCGGCCGCCTTCTCTATTTCGCTCGTGAATGCAATGTTTGGCGGCGTCGATGGGGTAGCCTTGAACGCGGCCCTGCTTTTGCCCGGAATTGGGCAGTCGTTGTTAGTCGGCTCCCTAAGTGGCAGTACCAAAACGGTCTTTAGCATTTCTACGCTCAGCCCCTACGGAATGCTGGTCATTAATCCAGTGCTGATTCCGGGCGACTACGATTGGGACGGCGACGTGGACACGGCCGACTACCAGATATGGCAGGCGAACTTTGGCTCGACGACAAATTTGTTCGCCGACGGCAATGGAAGCGGCACGGTCGACGCGGCCGACTATGCCATCTGGCGGAGCCATGTCGGCGCCACGCTGGGCGGCAGCGCAAACGTCGTTGCCCAGGTGCCTGAACCGGCCTCCTGCTTGTTGCTTGGAGTTGCAGCGATGTGTCAACACCAACGTCGACGGAGAACAATTCAACGCGCCCGGATTTCACGGTATGCGACTCATCTTATGAACTGCTCGACAAAATCGGCCCCCAGCCCCACCGATTCATAGTGCCGGCTACACCTATCGATCTTAGTGTGCACGTCATCGTGGCCAATGGGAGTACTCCCATCATAGAAAATAAGCGCGCCGGACACGTGAAATAACGTGATCATTTCATCGTCGCTGTCTACGACGAGTGTGTGAACGTCTCCTGGTGGTTCAAAAATATACATCCCGGCACGAGCAATCCATTCGTGCTCCAAGTATCGCCACGATCCTTTGATCACATAGCCATGCACTGGCGCCGGATGTGCATGTCGACTGATTTGCCCAGAACGCCGGACTCGGATCAAATTCAGCCATTCGCCGTTGACCCGATTGAGTAGCAACGGTCGAAACCAGACATTCGTACCTTGTGGTACCCAAACTCTCTCATCTTTGGGTATTGCGTCGAAAGCCATTTCGCCGACAGCATAGCGCAGCGATTGCAGTGGTGAGCTCATGCGTGCCTCGATGGGCCAATTTAAGCACAGAAGCCGACAAAAGGCCAGTAGGCGAGACTTGCCGGTGCCCAAGCATTCCGCCGTCAATAATCGATCGGACGCCTGCCTAAGTGAACAGCTTGATGATTGGTTGGCCTTTGTCCGCGATCTGGAAGAGCTGACCCGATGGGGCTGTGAATTCCTCGTCGATTGGCAGGCCGAGCGCCCAGCCGATCGTGGCGTTGAAGTCGGGGATCGAAACCGGATTATCAGTTACTTCCGCGCGGTGAGAGTCGGATGCGCCATACACCTGTCCGCCATTCACCCCGCCGCCGGCCAAAAGGCACGTGAATGCGTTCGGATGATGGTCGCGTCCGTTCTTGTGTGCCGCATTGATCTCTCGGACTTCGGCCAAATTCGGTGCCGACGGCCACCAGTGTGTTCTCGAGCATGCCGCGCTGCCTTCGAGGTCGACGAGCAAGGCGCTCATTGCCTGGTCGAGAACATTGGCGTTCGCGGCCACGCCAGCGAAGTTGTCGTAGTGCGTGTCCCAGCCACCGATGCCTACTTCCACAAAACGTACGCCGTGTTCCACGAGTCGGCGGGCAAGCATACATCCCTGACCAAACGATTCCTTGCCATACATCTCGGTAATCAACGGCGGCTCTTGACTTATGTCGAAGGCCTTCAAATCCTTACTGCGCATCAAGCGGACAGCATCGGCAAACATGCTGGCATGGGCGCTGGTCTGCCGATAGTTGTAATGTTGGTGAAATTCTTCGTTGAACGCCCGCGTCAATGCGAGCCGCGATTCGAGCTGCGACTCGCTGACATAGGCCGGCGGACAGCTGTCAGGCAGCCCCTGCTTTGGATCGCCGATTGGAACTGGCGCGTATTTCAAATCCAGAAAGCCCGTGCTGATGCTGTCGTCGCCGCCTGCGATCGAAACGCTGCCCGGGAGATCCGGGTTGGATTTGTTCAGCGAGCGCATGGCCCAGGCAGCGAGCGTGGGATGCGACACAGTGCCGCCAGCCAGATAACTGCGGTGGAGCAGATACTGGGCGGCCGGGTGATCACCTTGGTTCGATGTCATCGAACGGATCAACGCCAGTTTGTCCATCTGATTCGCGAGCCGCGGCAAATACTCCGTGAGATGAATGCCGGGGAGCATTGTGGCCAACGGTCGGACCGGGCCTCGCACATCGGGTCGTTCGGGCTTCGGATCGAAGGTATCGATGTGGCTAACGCCGCCCATGAGATTGAGGTAGATGACGCTCCCAGGCGCGAGCCCGCCGCGGGGAAGCTGCCAAGGGCTCAATGGCAAAGAGTGGTCCAGCCAAGGGGGCAATGCCGACCCCGAGCAGTGCCTTGGCCGCGTCCACGATGAACCGGCGCCTGGAGCTCTTCCTCACCAAAATTCCAGTGGGACTGTCTCACGGCTATTGCACAAAGATAAAGTCTTGGGAATTCACCAGTGCCCAAATCAGATACTGTATCCGACGCGCATCGTCCGATTCCTGCATCGCGGCAATCGCAGCCCGCTCTTCGTCGGTCGGCGATCGGCTCAAGACGCTCATGAATATGACATCGCATTTCTCAGGAAATGAATTTACGCTCGCCACATGCTTCATCAACTCCGATTTCGGATTCCGCAATAATCTTGTCTCCACGATACCATTGAACATGGACAAAAACTCAGTGACGTTTGACGCCAAATTGGCTCCCTCAATGAGTTCACGATTCGATTGCCCAAACGTGTGCAGAAAGCTGACTCGGCTCTGCCGGGGACCGCAGCTCCGACGCTCGTACGAGGACGCCATCCGAACGGGGCCGGCGATAGAATCCGCGCCCGACATCGTCGGGGGGAATCGTGCCGGACTCTTTTTGCGACTCGAAATCGTCCTGCATCGCCTTGAGTTCGGCGGTCAGGAAAGTCCAATGCTGATCGACGTCATGATCTTTGACAGCTTCGTTTCGAGAATACATGTCCTCTTTGCCCACCAGCACAGGCTGGCCGCCATAGTATATCTGCGTGTCGAAGAAGCCGGATCGCGCTTGTCGACATCGGGCACAATTAGCGTCGTCAGCGAATCCCAGACTTGCTCCGCGGTCGTGCGAGCCAACAATCGGCCTCGGTAGGAAATTGGAGCGCCTTCGGCGGCTCCTCCGGATCAATGCAGCGTTGGTAGGTCGTCGTGTTGAAGAGCACCTGCAGATAGGCCCGCATGTCGTAACGCAAATCCTTCGATTAGCTGCGTAAGAAAGTCGAAGCAACTCCGGATGAGTGGGCTTGTCATCCCGCCAGTCGTCGACCGGTTCAACTAGCCCGTGCCGCATCGCGCGTTTCCACAGCCGGTTGGCAATGACCTGAGTGAAACGCGGGTTATCGGGCGATGTGAGCCAGTCGCCGAGCGCTGACGGGTAATCGGCCTGGTTCTCACTTCCTGGAATCTCCATCGGTCCGAAGATTGGATGCGCCGCGACGGCTTCGCCGCCCTTCGCGTCGTCGTACTGATAGTCGACCGGAAGGTTGATCTTTCCGTTCGACGTTCCACAGCACTTTGTCGGCATGAAACGTGTTGCGGATGTACTGCGAGAACGCCTGCAGATCTTCGTTGGTGGTCGTCTTTTCGCGTCCATAAATGGCGTAAATAAATCGTCCCGATTGTTGGTTTTCGAGATTGTTTGTGTAGGCCGCCATCTCGAAGAACTGTCGGCGCGTCCATCGATCGTGCGGGTGGTCGTGGCATTGACGCAGGCCAGCTGCGTGCCAGTAAAGATGCGAAGCGTATCTGGCCATTTGTCGAGCGGCATGCCTCGATCCCTCAGATAATAACCCACGGTGCCGTTGCCGCGTTCCCAACCGCATCCGGAGGATGTCACCAACTCACGCACAAACTGGTCGTACGGTTTGTTACTGGCCAGGGAATCCTTTACCCATTTGACGTAAAACGTCCGACTAATCGCCGAGTCTTCATCCTTGATGCGCAGGATGTCAGCCCAAAAATTGTAGTAATGACTGACGTATCCGTGCGAATTCAATAGCGAGTCAATCAATTGACCACGCTTGTTCGCTTCCTGAGAATCCAAAAGGCGCGCGACTCGGCCAAAGTCGGTATTCGGCCGATAACGTCCAGATAGATGCGACGAACGAATTGTTCATCACTCGTGATGGGAAGCGGCGTCAGACCCTTTTGGCGGAGATCGCTTTCAATGAAACGGTCAATCGCTTGTGCCGAATCGTCGATAACCGGCGGCGAAGACGCCTCCGGCGGTGGCTGGCCGGCCAAGGATAGATTGCCTGCGCAGACGACTGCACTAACGAGCAGCAGCCGAATCGTGTTCAAGCCGTGGTAGACATGCATGACAACTCATCCGGGCCTCGAACTTGTGCAAGCAATTCTCAGCGCGACCGGCCGTCTACAAATCTAGCCATGGATCGGATCCGCATCAATCAGGAAACAGGGGTTGAAAAGTCAGGTTTTCTTCCGGGTAGTTGACAAACACGCGTTCGCCAAAGAATAACGAATTGTCGAGACTTTTCCCAAGGCACCGATGTTCTGTCATTGCCAAGCGTGTCGAACATAGTGAACGAATACCTCCTCTAACACACGGCTCACCATATGAAACGTAGCTCGCATCGATTTCTTACGACACACGTTGGCAGCTTCGGCGCGTCCGGCGGATCTTCTTGAAATGATGTTCGCGAAGGAGCGCGGACTGGACTACGACCGAGATTCCTTTGAATCGACCGTGCGCAGGTCCGTTAACGACATAGTTTCGCGGCAAGCAGATGCCGGTGTGGACATCGTATGTGATGGAGAACAGGGCAAAGCCAGTTTCTTGACATACGCGGCGGAGCGCCTGGGCGGATTTGAGCCGCGCGGGCAAGAGGGCGAAGACCTCTGGAAGGAGTCCCGCGAGACGCTCGCCTTTCCAGAGTTCTACAATGCCCATCAGCACTATCGTTCGGGTATCGTCGCTAGGCCGGTGCGATTGGTGTGCAGCGGTCCGGTGACGTACAACGGACACCAATCGCTCCAACGCGACATCGCGATTGTCAAAGCAGCTACCGCCGGCAAAGCGGTCGAAGAAGTCTTCATGACTGCCATCTCGCCGTCCGATATCGAAGGCCAGCAGGCAAACGAATTTTACGGGACCGTGGAAGAGTATCTCCTTGCCATCGCCGACGCGATGCACCAGGAGTACAAAGCGATCGTCGACGCGGGCCTGATATTGCAGGTCGACGACCCCCGACTACTCACCTATTACATTTCCCGACCCGATCTGACCGTCAAGGACTGCCGCCGCTGGGCCGAGCAGCGCGCGGAAGTGCTAAATCATGCGTTGCGCGGATCCCTTCCGAGCGCGTCCGCTTCCACACGTGCTACGGCATCAATATTGGACCGCGCGTTCACGAGATGAATCTCAAGGACATCGTCGACATCATGCTCAAGGTGAACGCAGGGGCGTACTCGTTCGAAGCGGCCAACCCGCGCCACGAACACGAGTGGAAAGTTTGGGAAAACGTAAAGTTGCCGGAAGGAAAGATCCTTATCCCGGGCGTGATTTCTCACTCCACGCCGTTAGTGGAGCATCCCGAACTTGTGGCTCAACGCCTTGTGCGGTTTGCTAACACCGTGGGTAAGGAAAATGTCATCGGCGGCAGCGACTGTGGATTCTCCTCATTTGCGAACAAGGAGCCGGAAATCCACCCGACCATTGTTTGGGAAAAATTCCGAAACCTGGCACAAGGTGCGAAGCTTGCTTCCAAGGAACTGTGGTGAGGTTTGGATGTGACGGGGGATGGGGAAGGCGATGAATTCTGTCAGGGCTCTGATTCTCGCGACCGTCGGCTTGCTGCTGTCGGCTGGTTTCGGCCCAGACATGTCTAGCTACGCGCGAGCGGCGACGTTTGATCGACATCAACTGGCAATCGTACGACGCAGGCACGTTGCTAACCAGCATTCCCGGCTGGTCCGCGATTCCCGGGTCGGCGAATACGCCGGTTATTGCCATCAGTGCGAGTGAGCCCAACAACAAGTTTCTTACTACCGGGACGGAAAACAACCAGGCGTCCCGGCACGCCTTCAGTTTCACCAATCCTGGGATCGATGCGACTTCGTCACTGACCATTACCGTCGATCTTTTGGATCCACTGACGAATCCGCAAAGCAGCTTAAGTACTTTTCCCAGGGCGGTATTGGGTCGCATTCGAGCTCGGCGCAGCATCCATGCCGGCCTATTTCGGCATGGAACACGACGATTCGTCGAGCAATGACACCACCGCGGAGTGGGTTGTGGCGGGAGAAAACTTTGGCGAACCGGCGGGTGCAGGGAGGTTGTTTTCGTCGGAGGGGAGCATCGTTCAGGATACATGGTATACCGTGAAGAGCGTATGGGACTTTCAAACCGGGATGAAAAACCTGCAAGTCAAAGCCCGCGACGCCGGCGGCCCATTCGCGACAGTATTCAGCAATGTGCCGATTGGTTTTCTCAATCCGAATCAGAATCTGGCCGCGCTCAATGCAGTGGGCCTACGCCTGAACCGCGGGACTCGCCTCGACAACCTGCGAGTCGAGTTCACGCCAGGAGGCCTTCCAGGCGATTACAACGGCGACTTGACGGTCAACGCCGCGGACTACGCCGTGTGGCGAGACACATTGAATTCCGAAACCGATTTTCGGGCCGACGGCGACCACAATGGTCATGTCGACCAAGCCGATTTCGATTTCTGGCGTGCTCGCTTTGGAGATTCGCGGTTGCCGCAAAACTTGTCTGCATACGCCATCGCGCCTGCCGGAATCGAAGGTGGTCCCAATCGCAGCGATGTCATGTTCTCGGTGCGTTCGTTTTTTTCCAGCCCCAGCAACTACGCGTCGGTCGCCAACTCCTTTCATGCCACTCGAAACGACTGGACTTACTCGGCACACATTGCCGCGGGTGTCAATTCACTGGCCGCCTTGGGCATCACTTCGGGCGGTGCGATGCACACCTCCGTTCACGACCTGTCCTCGACGAGCCCAGGTATCATGCGGCACTGGGACGGCGTGACTCCGCTTTCGCACTGGGGTGACGATCGGTACTCGGGCGATGTGAACGCGCCCGAATACCGTGCGTCGGCACTCGATATCATAAAGGGTTATATCGACGCCGGGAATGTCCGTGTTCAGTGGGACGATCCACGGTTTAATACCGAATTCATTCTCACCAAGGGTGGCGGCTTTGCACCGGCCAGCGTCGCCAAGTATCGCGACTGGTTGGGAACGCACACATCTGCAGCACAGCGGACTGCGGCCGGGTTGCCGGTGGATCTTACCGGCTTCGACTATCGGCTATACGTACAGGCCCGAAGTGGGGTGGTATCGACGCCGGCCATGGAGCTGTGGATGGACTTTCACTACGATTCGTCGGTCGAGTTTCTCAACTGGCTTAAGCAGGAAGTCGACGCGTATGCCGGGTTCGACGTGCCGTTTAGCGATAACAATCTTGGCTATTGGGACGTGGCTCCGGGAATCAACACAGAGCGGCAGGAATACATCGATCTGTACCGCTGGTTCGATTACGGCATTGCGGAGCTATATTCCCCAGACCAGAATCCGCAGTTCATTTTCAACAGCGTGCATCGTGCCGAGGAACTCGGTAAGCGGCAAGCATTTACGCTCGTCAGCACCAACGTCCAATTAAACCGCAAAGTCATGGCACAGACGTATGCCGTCGGCGGATGGATGGTAATGCCGTGGGACGTCTACGTGCCAAATGCACCCCGCTTCTTCGGCAATCCGAATGATTACAGCGACATCACCACGCTGGTGCGCCAGCATGCCGACTTGTTCGACGGATATGAGAGCGCGGCGTACGTCGGCTCCGGACTGTATGATGAGAAGACGGCTCTGTTTGAACCGCTGCGGATCGGCGGCGGCTCCGGACAAGTGTTCGCATTCGCGCGTGCGAAGCCCGGCGATGCCAGCGGGCCAATCGTCGTGCATTTGGTGGATTGGGACGGGACTCCCGATCCGTTCACGCTGCAACTTCGCAACGAGATGTTCGGATGGACGGCAAACGAGGCCATGACGGCCCAATTGCTTCGGCCGGGCTTGAGCCAAATGGTGATTACGGGCACGCTAATGCTAGACGGATACACGGCGTTCAATTTGCCGGCACTTTCGCCCTACGGTCTGTTGGTGATTTATTCTCAATTTGCCGCTTCGGCTTGGACAAGTACCCAAGCAGTCCCTGAACCATCGGCCACCGCGATGTTCTTGATCTCGCTGATTTGCATAATGATGCGGTTTCGAAGGCCTTCGCAAAACCTCCGCGGCACATCGACCGCATGCAACTATGGCTCCCAACATTGAAACGCTATCCACAGAGCAGCGATGTTGTTGAAATCCATCAAATGCATGATCCTGGCCGTTCTCGCGACAGGATTGTCGGCGTCGAATTCGTACGCGTCGACGCGGCCTAACGTCCTATTGATCATGACCGACGATCAAGGCTATGGCGACTTTAGCATCTACGGCAATCCGCATCTCAAGACTCCCAACCTGGATAACCTTGCGAAGTCGTCGATTCAGTTTGAGCGTTTCCATGTGAGCTCATACTGTGCGCCAACGCGGGCATCTCTCTTGACCGGTCGCTACCCGGAACGCTGCGGAGTTTGGGGAGTAACCCTTAATAAAGAAGCGATGCGGCCCGGCGAGGTGACATTGGCCGAAACGCTCCGATCAGCCGGATATCGCACAGCGTGCATTGGCAAATGGCACAATGGCGAGCAGTATCCCTACACGCCGCCAGGCCAGGGCTTCGACGAATTCCTGGGCTTCTGCAACGGCCACACGAACAACTATTTTGACGCCACGCTGATTCGTGGGTCGAAGTCTGAAGCGACCCGTGGCTATATCGCCGACGTGCTGACGGACGAGGCAATTCAATTCATCGAAGGCGAGCCGAACCAGCCTTTCTTCTGCTATCTGTCCTACAACACGCCCCACTCTCCGTTTCAAGTGCCGGACAAGTATTTCGACAAGTACCACGCAATGGGCCTGAGCGTCACAGCCGCCGCATTCTACGGGATGTGCGAAAATATTGACGACAACGTCGGGCGGTTGCTAGCAGCGTCGACGGCGCGGCAATTGGACGAAGATACCATCGTGCTGTTCCTGACGGACAACGGCGGGACGATCGTCACGGACATCTACAACGCCGGCATGCGCGGTGGCAAAACGAGTTCCCATGAGGGCGGCACGCGCGTGCCGCTGTTTATTCGCTGGCCGGCTCGCTTTTCGCAACCACGCACGATTACACAGATCGCTGCGCACATTGACCTCTATCCGACGATCCTCGATCTCTGCGGCGTTGAAACGCCGAGCAATCAACCGCCACTGGATGGAGTCAGTCTGCGACCGCTCCTGGATGGCGAGACTGGCAACTGGCCGGAGCGGGTAATCTTTTTCCACAACCCGATTTCGGAACATAACCGTTACCCGGGGGCAGTCCGGACGCAGCGTTACCGGCTGGTGCGTGACATTGAAGGCCCGGCGGGCGGTTCGTCGGCAAAGGAAAATGACGCCAGCGCGACGCCCTGGCAGCTATACGACATGCAGACCGATCCCGGCGAGCGGCACGATCTGGCATCCGAACAGCCCGCAATCGTTGCCGAGCTCAGCCAGCGTTACGAGCAGTGGCTTGATAACGTTTGTGAAAAGGGTTTTGAGCGGTTTGCGATTCCGGTGGGCCATGCGGAGGAAAACCCGGTCACTCTCCAAGCGCATCAGGCGTATTTCTCGGGTGGCATTCACTTCGCAGCCGGCCCGGGATATGCACACGACTACCTCACCGACTGGACCAGTCAAGACACGCAGATTTCGTTCGACATCGAAGTCGTTGAAGCCGGCGAATATGACGTTGTTGCGCTCTATGGATGCACCAGTGAGAATGAGGGCTCGAGAATCCAGTTAACCGCAAGCAAGTCGCACATTGAGACCACGGTGGCGGCTGCGGAAGCGCCGTTCATGAAGCTGCCCCATCGCGACGCGGCCGGACATAAGGAGTTGGTACTACGCGATTGGGCCCGATTGCCGCTCGGGCGAGTTCATCTCGATGTCGGTCGAACGCGACTTGCTCTCCAAGCGTCGTCCATCAAGGGCCAGTCGGTGATGGATTTCAAAGGGCTCGAACTGCACCGCTTGGACTAGGTCAGCGGCATAGTCCCGGCGTGAGGTCGTGTCTCGCAAGTGTGTTCGGGAGGGCGAGGCTCCCTGCTGAGCCGTTCTTCGATCCAGATTTGCGGCTCGGCGGGAGCCTCGCCCTCCCGTCGATCCGACTTGCGAGACACGACCTAGTGTCCGTCACACGCGAGCCGCATCGTTGCGGCGGTCGCGACGAATCGCGGCAAGGCAAACGGCCGCCATGAGGACCATCGCGACAGCGGCGGGCTCGGGTACGCCTTCCACACGGATATTGTCGATGCGCGTGCCCCGATTGAGGCGTTGCCGCCAAGTGTCTAGTGCCGACAGGCTCTGGCTGGCGCTGACGAATGGGGTGCTGACGCCGGTGAAGACG
The DNA here is from genome assembly GCA_963703945.1 of uncultured beta proteobacterium. GTDB lineage: Bacteria > Pseudomonadota > Gammaproteobacteria > Burkholderiales > Burkholderiaceae_F > JALORV01. The sequence goes on from CAVPGM010000010.1 coordinate 14,917, forward strand.
GCAACGAATGGGATCCGCGCCGTCACGTGTCTTGGAGTACACTGTCATGGTCTTGCTGCCGAGGTCGAAAACCGAGCGCATCGTGAACCACGTATCTTGCGGCAACACGTCCGCCGGACCAAAGTGCTGCGGCGTGAAACCCTCGCCGGACGACACCCATTCGGCGATGCCGGTGTCAGCCGTGGCATCATCGTGTTCGATGCCGAAATAGGGCGGGATGAACTTGCCGCTGCTGGCTTGAAAAACCCCACCCACCGCCCGAGGAAATGTGCTGACGCCGCCCGGATTGGTGGTCGGATCGAAAACGTCCATCGTCATGATGAGCTTCTGACCGGTGCCAAGGCCCGGGTTAGAAATGGCTCGATCATAGCGCGACGCACTATTATTCTGGCTCCCCGTCGTGGCAAATTGATTCGCCCCCTCACTGCCAATCACTTGCGTGCCGCCATCGCCGACCGCAGACCATCCGGGCAGCGTGTCGACCGTCGCTGCCCACCGTTCCTCCCTGGAAGTCTTCGCTGAAAATCAGCACGGCGGTCGCCGGCCGGACTTGAGCGAGACTGGCAAATAACACCAGCACAAAAACTGAACTTCGCACAAACGTTCCACTCATTAGACACCTCCCGAATGCAAGTCAAGAAATAGTCACATTGGCATCGCGCACGCAATGCCGACAAAGCAATTCTCACTCCACGGCTTCCACTGCCCCTTTACTAGTCAAGCGCGGCTGATCGCCGCCGCAACAACGCCAGCGGCAGTCCCAGCAATGCCGCCAGCACGAAAGTCGCCGGCTCCGGCACGACCATCGTCCCCAGCGCGGCGCTGCTGGCCGGTGGCTGGCCAAAATGGGTCTGCCATTGCGTGTACTGGGCAGCACCGATCGGGCTGGCACCGGTCGAATCGTGCGGCAGCGTAACGGTCGTGCTGCCCTCGTTCGCGCGCCACACGACATAGTCGGCCGCGTCCACCTTGCCGTCGTCGTTGTAGTCGCCCGGTGTGCCCGGCGCCATCACGGCGTCATATTCCACCTTGAAGTTGTCCATCCGCGTGCCGCGAAGCATCCGGATCTGAAATGTGTCCAGGGCCGCCATGTTCTGATTGGGGTCGTCAAAACCGAGCGTTACATCCGAAAAGATTTCGGTGAACGGGTCCGCGGAATCTCGCGGCTTGACGAGAAGATTCATCTTTTTGGTGCCAAGGTTCCACTCGCTCTTCACCGTGAACCATGTGGCTTGGTCGACGGTGCTCCCAAACATCCGCGGCGTGGGATTAGGTGGATTGCCGAAGCTTTCGCCGGACACAACCCATTCCGCTGTCATCGGGTCGTCGTCAATGTTTGTGTCATTCGTCTCCATACCGAAGTACGGAGGCATGCCCGACGGTTTGGCGAGTTCATAAATCCCCATATAGGCTCGTGGAAACGTGCTTAACTGGCCCGGGTTTTCATTCACCAGCGGGTCCCAGAGGTCCGCGGTAAAGGTTAGCGTCGTTCCGGAAAAGAAACCCGGATTCGTAAACGGAAGCCCGTAGCGCACCGGCTGATTGTTTAGAGTACTGGTTAGTATGTACTTGTTCGTATTCGGGTTCCCCGGCGATTCTTCCCTGACGATGGGAGGGCCGCCAGTCTCAGTAGGGACCTCATTGACCCATCCAATCGTGTCGATCGTCGTGGCCGCCGCGTCGGACTGAAAATTCTCGTCAATCAGCACTGTGGCGCGGGCAGTGCTGACAAGGGCCAGCGCGGCGCAGCAGCCGAACAAAATGGAAAACATCTGCAGATGAAGAAATTGGCGAAACATGGAATCCCTTTCTAATGTCCGCGTGCCGAACGACGCATCAAGAATCGAGAGAGCTCTTGGAGATGGAAAAGTCCGACCGGCGGGCCGGTAGTCTGATCCTACCTGTCAGAGAATTTCGCGTCATTCAGGTTTTTCTGAGAACTTTCTCAGCATTTCCGCGTAAATTTCGAGCGTGCAGCCAAATTGATAAGGATCGGCCGGCCCGCATGCAGAGAATCGCGGTAAATACTTACTGAGACTTCAAATCGAAGTTGATCGGCCCTCCGCCAGATGTCACGTCGGCGGTCAGCTCCGAACGGGAGTTGTATTTGGCCGGCACCCGCTCGATCGGTCGGTGCTCGGTGCGGGTAGTGACACGCACCTCGTGTTTGCCAAGTCGCGGCGCCCTTGATATCGCGCAGGTAGGTCAGCTCATATCGGCCTGTTGCGTCGGTGATCGCACGCGACGGCTTCATGCCCGGTTCCAGGGGGGTGAAAACAACCGTCGCATTGGGCAATGGTGTGCCGTCCAGAGTGACTACCCCACTCACAGGTGCAGTCTGCGGGCGACCGCCTCGTCCGCAGCCGGTTAGAATGCAAATCGCTAGGATGCACAAACTAGCCATTCCTCGAGATGCGATCATTGTATTCACCTGTTTTCGTTGTGGTAGTGAACCAATAACCAAACCGCGATTCGCCCAGCAGCCGTTAATCCACCGGCTTGACCTCGAGAATCCGATGGTCCGGTACTTGTGCACTCGATAATGTCGCAACTAGCCGACCCTGCAGCCATTCCCAATCGACCGCCTCCGCCCCGGGCTGAAGAACAACATCCGCCGGACGCTTCGCGGTCCGCAGGTTAACGATAATCTGGCTCGCTGGTTGGTTCGCTTGATGGTACGCTCGTGCGCGATTCAACAGTTGCACGAGTAGCGCTTCGTCGCTGCGACGCAGACCCACGTCATACCACCGCGGTGCCGTCACCCTCAGCAATCGATCCGGGAGCAGCCGGTCAATGACCGTGTTGAGGATCGCCAAAAATGCGGCGGCCTGCTCGGGTCGGTGTTTGCTCCGCTGATAAACGTTGTAGGGAGAGAACTCCTCATAAAACGCGAAAGCATCCGTGTTGAGATACGCGGCGCTACCTTTCTGCCAATTGTTCAACAATATTGTCGCCGGAGTCTGGACGGCGGCGTCGACGGCCAGATTCGTCGCCGTCGATGGCTCGACATCATACACAACATGCTTCGTAAGCGAATTCCTTTTTTGAGCGAATTCGCCGCTTTCGGCGCGGTAACGGCTCGCCCGCTTGATGCCGAGTACGTCTGCCAGGCCGGAGTCAACCGTCGAACCGGTCGCCAGGATTCGTCCTCCTGCAGTCACATAGTCGCGGATCGCCTTGATCGTTACCGACTTCAAGTCAACTTGCTCCGGCAAAATCACCAGTTCATATTCGGCGATCCGCCGGGCCAGCACATCCTCGTTGAGGATGTCGAAATGCACTTGGCTTTCGACAAGCGCCTCGTAGCGCCAATCAAATCGGGCTGCGGAATTCACCGCCCGACCAATACACGCGGCTATCGTTTGGCTCGACGGGGACGCGAACAACTGCCCCGTCGTCGGTATATTGCTCCCGTTCCGTTGGCCTGTCGGCTCCTCTCCCGATGGTAGGAGTTACGAGCGCGTAGTGGGTGCTCGCGCTATTGAGGATCGCCACTTGCGGTACCGACTCGGTATGAAAAGTCCAAGGTTTTCGGGCCCGGGCGAATTTCGCCCCGGTGACCGCCAGTTTCAACATGTCGTCCGCCGGTTGAACGTTCCGCGTCGCAGGGAATTCCCCGATGTCCCAACTTCCGCCCGTGGAGATAATGGCTGCGATCTCCTCGAGCAGATCGCCCGAGTCCTTGGGTTGCTTGCCGGCCCAGGTGTCCGTCAATCCGTTCATGATGTCGAACGGCAAGCCGAGCGTCGTCGCATAGCGGCCATACAAGCCCATCCATAGAGAATGCGAATGAATGTCGGCCGACAGATTCTTGATGAACGGCGGAGGTGTTTCCGGCTGGTTCGGCCAATAGGCGTGATTGAAGGTGACGATCGTGTTTGGATCGACTTTTGCCACCTCCGCGGATACTCGCTCCATCCATCGCTCGAAGCTTTTTCGGTGGAATTCAATCCATTGCGGCCAGTTATGATCGGCCGGCTCGACCGGCGGCTGTAGCCCGTATTCTTCGGCAAACTTCTGCCGGCATGCTGAGCAATAGCAATAGTTGACCGTAATCACCGTGCTGTCGATCCAGATTTGCGATGGATGATAGCGCTCGGTGGCAGCCGCATATTGGGGTATCAATACGTCGTCGACCGCCGGCGAATTGAAGCACAAGTGCCTTACAAACCGGTCCATCTTGATCCGGCCGAAGGGCTTCCCCTCCGCGTCGATTCGCGGGAAGTACCCGTCCTCGACAGAATAACTGCGTGCGCCGAAGTCGTACTCGCCCGAACGATTGATAGTCAAACATAGGTGGAAGCCATGTTTTCGGGCCAGGCGTGCCCCGGCGTCGTGCGCATGGAATTGCATTACATCGGGTCGCACTGCCTGGATCTGTTCGTCCCATTCGGACCCATAGGCGCCGCCAGAATGATGCGAGTGGATGAACGCGTCCCGAATCCACGTGGTATCAGGTGCCGCGTCAACCTGCTGCCCCGCGGCGGCCACTGTCATTGCGCTGATTGCGAACAACGCCGCGAGAGTTGTCACTAGCCCGTGTCCGCTGCCGAGAAACTGAGCGCGGCGATGGGACGCGTATCCGAATCGTGAAAACTGGTTGGAAGAATCCTGCATCAAATTCACCATTTCCGATTTCCAAGGCAATTTCATGGCAATTCAAACTGATATCGCGGTACTGCAGCCTCCGCCGCAAACGTCGACAAAATCGCATCCATTCATAAAAATCGTTGGCTCGCGGCCGCGCGGCAAGGGGCAAATTCCGAAACCTTAAGAATTCCATCAGGAAGCTGAAGGCGACATTCGAAGGGCCTTTGTACAATGCACACGTTGGTTGAAGCCGGTCTTTTCTCTTGTATTCAATCGAAGTCTCGAAGGGACTCACATGGGTCGCCGAATCGCTGATGGTCGCACTGGGGGCTTTACCCTGGTAGAACTGTTGGTGGTCATCGCGATAATTGGCATCTTGGTCGCGCTACTGCTGCCCGCCGTTCAGGCGGCCCGCGAATCGGCACGAAGAGCGCAATGCCTGAGTCAGCTCAAGCAGCTCACGCTGGCTGTTCTCAATTACGAGTCATCGAAGGGCGAGTTGCCTCCCGGTTGCGTTCCGAATGCATCCGATAGGACCGTCAACTGGAATAACTCAATCAGCATGTGGGATTATGCCAAGACCGGTAAGCAAGGGACAAGTTGGATACTCTTGGTACTTCCATACATGGAGTACAACGACATCTACGACGCATGGGACTTCAAAAAGGACGTACTCGGCAATGCGCGATTGGCTCAAACGGAGATTCCGGTGCTTTATTGTCCTTCGCGACGATCTTCGATGCAGGGTAAGGAAGCGGAGACATTTGAAAATTGGAAAACGGGCGGAAATGATTATGGTGGCTGCACCGGCTGGGGCAATGATTTTTGGGACGACTTTGACGAAAGCTATACCAGGCCATGCCTCCACAACTTCTCGAGCAAGACCCAGATCACACGCGACAATTTCGGCGGTATTTACATCAAAGACGCGCCGGAACATACCGTGGGAGTCTTCTCGCCGTTCTTAGTCAGGCTCAAGCGGGTTACTGACGGTTTGAGTCATACATTTATGACCGGTGAACTGCAGCGCCTCGCTGGCGATGATTGGACTCGGTATCCATGGGGAAACGAGTGCGCTAGTGGGAGCCACGATGGTTGGGCACTCGGCGGCGTCTCCACGCTGTTCGACCTGCAGTATGGCGAGATCAATAACGGCCACTTTGAGCATCCTGGCAGCGAGCATCCCGGGGGAGCGCACTTTGGATTGGGGGACGGCAGCGTGCGCTTCATCGCCGAAGACGTCAACGCCAATGTGATGCGGTTCTGGTCGTGCTACAAAGACGCCATGGTCGGCGAGTTGCCGTAATCTCGGCAAGGCATGCCTCTCGGCGCACGGTGGCGATACCGTACCGCCGGTCCGTTTGAAATCGCATCCGCATTAATCGACTGAAGACGGTTTCCTCGAAATATCCGCGACGCTCTCTACTTACTCCAATCCAATTGCCTCCAATCGAATTCCCACACCTGCGAAACGTCGCACTGCGCTGCGTACTTTGGCAACGCCTGGCAATTCTAATTCCTGCGGCCGCATTTGCCGCGATCGGCGTGTCGCGCGGTGCTGAGCCGGCGCCAAAGAACGACTTGCTTGAAGCGCCGCGGTTCATCCACATTCCCGGCCCAAATCCACTCCTTGTTCCCGATCGGAGCTGGGACTCAGGCGTCATTGAGACGTCCGACGCGTTCAAGGACGGCAATACCTACTATTTGTATTACCATGGCAAAGGAGAACTTGGCTATCAGATCGGCGTGGCCACGTCGAAACACCCGCTCGGCCCATTTGAGCGGCAGGGCAATGGACCGCTGTTGGGCGTGGGGCCGCCCGGAAGTTGGGACGACAAATACGTCGCATGTGCTTTCATTTTAAAGGAACGCAGCGACAAGTATTACATGTTCTACAGTGCAAAGGGCCATGGCCGAGACGAAAAGTTGGGCCGAAACGTCTATGACGTTGGCGTTGCCACGGCCAACAATCCACTCGGGCCTTGGACGAAGCACTCCAAGAACCCGCTGATTTGGGATTTTGGCTTTGTCGGAAGCGTCGTCAAGCACAACGATCGCTATCTCATGTTCAATGCGGCCCCGCTTGGGGATTCGGGCGAAGATTATGACGTGAAGAATCGTGACTATGGGCCGCTCTCCGTCGCCGTCGCCGACAGCCCCGAGGGACCTTGGACGATTCATCCCGAGCCAGTGATGCGACAAGGCCAACCGGGCGAGTGGGACGACGCAGGCATCTCGGAAGCGGAAGTCTTTTTCGCAGGCAATATGTTCCACTTGTTCTATGGCGCAGCCACTCGAGCGCGGCAACGGCCGGAATCACTCGAAAGCATCGGTTATGCCTACAGTCCGGACGGATTTGAATGGCATAAATATGGTCGTAACCCGATTGCTTCGCGCGAGTCTGAACCGAACGCTGGTGCCTATGCTGAAGTCCACACAATTTTTGAGCCGCCGTTCATTTACCTCTACCACACGCTGCGCTACAAAGAGATGCCCGATCATGCCCAGGGCCGGACCGGGTTTCCGTGGCTCGAAGACATCGGCGTTCAAATCATCGCGATGCAAAGACCTTTCAGCCTCGACGTGCCGGTGCTCAATCTCAAGTCGATCGCGCCGGCGACCACAACGACTTTATCCGTGTTTGATACCAAGGCGGTCGCGCTCGGAAACATAGAGCAGGCTTCGCTAGTCGTCGAATGCCGGTTTGGTGAACGTGCCAAGCGCGGAATTCGAGTTCACGTTCGCTCGAGTTCGGACGGATTGCGCTATGATACGGTCGACTGGCAGTCATTTGACGTCGAACCGAGTTCGACGAGTCCAGTCCGGCAATCTTTCACGGTAAACCCCAATACTCGCTTCGTAAAAGTCCTGGTGGAAAACTTGGACGAGTCCGAGAAAGTCGACGAAGTAACGGTAACGGCCACTCTGAAGGGTTAGCGTCGCGCCTGTCAGGCGTGCCATAAGGCTCACGCAGGCGATGATCGACATTGAGAAGCGGAAAAATGCAGCGACGCTTTACGAATGTGTTAGTGTCATCTTCAAGACTTTTATCGCAATGCTGACCCTCGGCGCCGATGATTGCGTACGCTACCGAGATGTGCCTACACGACGGCGTTTGCGGTGTTGTCGTTGCGAGCCGCCGAATCAGTTTCTGCCGATTTTTCAGCGATGCTAAGACGACAATGAAAGTCAACGCATGGACTAGCTTAAGTTAACGATTTGCAATCTTCGCCTGCACCCAGCGGTGTACAAAAAGATTGCCACATCGCTGTTCTTGCCGAAATCGAGGAGCATTTTACCAGGATGGTGCGCATCTTCCAGCCCTTGCTATTCATGCTGGCCGGCTCGACCGAGGACCAGCTGATCCAGCAGATTGAATTCTTGAAGGCGGAGAATGAGATGCTCCGCAAGCGGGTTCCCAAGAAGCGAATCTTCTTAGAGCCGGAGGAGCGCGCGAAGTTATTGAAGCTTGGGAAAGAGCTGGGACCGGCAATCCGTCAGTTGCTCACCATTGTCAGCTACTCCACGTTTCGTTGCTGGGTTCGTAAGGAGGAAGGTAAAAGGCCACAGCGAAAAGGCCGGCCACGGCTGGCTGCCATCGTGCGCGAACTCGTCGTCTTGATCGCCAAGGAGACCGGCTGGGGATCCACTCGGATTCTGGGCGAACTGAAAAAGCTCCGCGTCGGCCCAGTCTGCCGGCAGTCGGTCAAGAACATCCTCATCGAGCACGGTTTTGATCCCGGTCCCAAGCGCGGCAAGGGAACGTGGAGCGAGTTCCTGCGCATCCATTCCGAGACGCTCTGGCAGTGCGATTTTTTCAGCAAGCGTGTGTGGACGCTCCAAGGCCCCCGGCAGATCTTCGCGCTGGCCTTCATCCACCTGGCCACGCGGCGGGTGTTGGTCACACCAGGTGCGTTTAAGCCCGATGTCGTATGGATAGAGACGCAGGCCCGTGCGTTTCTCGATCACGCCGCGGCAGAGCAGCTTCCGTGCTCGATCGTGATGCGCGACCGCGACGGCAAGTTCACCGCGGCGTTTGACCAGGTCTTCAAGGACCGATCCATCCAGGTAAAGCCAGTCGGCCCGCAAGCCCCGAACTTGAATGCGTTCGTTGAACGCTGGATTCAATCGCTCAAGTACAAGGCTCTCAACCACTTCATCGTTTTCGGCAAAGAGCACTTCGACTACATCGTCTCAGAGTACGTGGCCTATTATCACGAGCGCCCCCCGCACCAGGGCATCGGCAACGTGCTCTTGCGACAATGGCACACTGCGGATGCCGCCGACAACACACAGGCATCGGTGGAACCGCTCACCATTGCCAGCATCAAGTGTGAGCGGCGACTCGGCGGCTTGCTGAAACACTTCTACCGCGTCGCGGCCTAATCCGCGATGTTCGTGTCTTTGGCTTAGGTGTCAAAGAACTTCCAGCGGCGTTGATCCGCGCCGGGACCGCGTTCGCGGCAAGTCATTATTTGCTGATCGGTCTACCAACTCTGCCAAGTCCTATCATTCGTTGGCAATCAAGATCGCTCGGTCCCTTCATGTTGTACGCTCGTACCAACAACTTGCGGTTCGCATTCTTCTTGTACAGAGCGCGAAATTTGAATGTTTGGTGCGATTGCAGCAATGCCGCCTACGTAGCGACCCGGCGGATAAGGTCCAGGATCGCTTCCTTGACTAGGGGTGACAGCGATGGCCAGCTTGATAACACGAAGGCTGAGAAGCGGTCGGCAGAAAGCGTGCCAGGCGCAGGGCTCTGACCGTTAGATACGCGTTCGTAGTCCTTCCGGTCGATCGCAACGAGGGGTATTGCCAGGATGTATCCAACAATTACGCTATACGAATGCTATACGTCAGGGCTTCCCTGCTGGCCCCGGATGTCAGCTGAATCGTCATAAGTTCATGCGGCCAAAGGACTGGGGATGACAGGAGTTGAACCTGCACTCCCTTACGGGAACTGGAACCTAAATCCAGCGCGTCTGCCAATTCCGCCACATCCCCATGCTGTAATTTACGTTGATTTATGAATTTTGCAAATCATACTGAATTCTAACGACACCCGCGCCGACACCCGCGAGATAGAATTCAGGTATGGGCAAGCCAGAGAAACCATACGACGACTACCCTTTGTTCGCCCATGATAACGGACAATGGGCCAAAAAGATACGTGGCAAGCTGCACTACTTCGGGCCGTGGGCCGATCCGTCCGCCGCGCTGGCCGATTTCCTCAAGCAGCGTGACTACCTGTTTGCCGGCCTTGCGCGCTCGCCGACGAACCGACAGTAGCCGATCTACTCGACACCTTCCTTGGCCCCGAAGGATCGCGCCCTAAAGGATGGGGAAATTTCCCAGGTCACGTTCAACGAGTACGAAGCGGTCTGCGACGTGATGGCGGCATGGGGCAAGCATCGGCAGTTGAGCACGTTGACCGCCGTTGACTTCCGGCTCCTACGTGAGGCGCTCGGCCAAGGTAAGACGAAACAGCTTGGCCCGGTGACGCTCAAGCGACGATTGGCCATCGCTCGGATGATCCTCAAGTCGGCCCGCAAGCTGCGGGTCACGGTGGACTATGACGACGATCTACGGTCCCCATCGGCGAGAATCCTTCGCCAGATCAAAAACAGCAGGGTCCGGCTGTTTAAGTCCAAGCAAGTCCGCCAGATCGTGGCCGATGCCAACCGGGAGCTACGTGGCATGATTCTACTTGGCATCAACTGCGGCTTCGGTCCCCAGGATTGTTGCGACCTGCCGACGAACCGCGTTGATTTGGTCAACGGCTGGCATAACTTCCATCGTGAAAAGACTGGTGTTGAGCGCCGCTGTCCCTTGTGGCCGGAGACGGTCAAGGCGCTGCGGGGTGCGACCAACAACGGTAAGGTTTTCGCGGGCAAGTGGAACCGCCGCAATATCGCGTACCACTTCCGCCGGCTGGTCGATGACTTCTACATCAAAGACGTGACGGAGTTCTATTCACTCCGGCGGACATTCGAGACGATCGCCACAACCAGTGGAGTTCCACAAGCCGTAATCGACGCAATCATGGGGCACGTTCCGGCGGCCGATGACATGTCGGCAACCTACCGTCAGAAGATATTCAATGAGCAATTGCTACAGTGCTCGAATCACGTCCGAAAGTGGTATCTCGGCAAGCTGCCTAATCTCGATACCTTTTAAAGCCATCGTCACGACGCTTGCGGCGAGCGGCCTGCGGCTGCGATTGCCGCTGTCGAGATTGTAGAAACGAGTCCAGATCGGATCGTTGAATGATCCACCGGGGCCGCTTGCCCGTGGCGATGTTGCTGGCTTTCAATTGGCCCGTGCGAATCCAATTGAGGACCGTATCAGGGCTGACTTTCAGTTGGTGGGCGACTTGCGGCGGGTCAAGTGTTGACGGTTGCTCGATCGGCAGCGTTTGGATCATCGCGGCCAGAATCACACGACCCTCACTAAATAAATCCTCCACCGAACCGGTGCGCTAGGCAGCCAGAGCGAAGGAATTTCGCATATCGAGGAAGTAATTGTTGTTGTTTGTGAACCAGTCGTAGGTCAATTCAATCAGTTCGTCGATCGAGCGGCAACGATGGTTGCGGGTGATGGTTTCGTGCAGGTGCCACCAGACACGCTCGATGGGGTTGGTTTCAGGAGCGTACGTTGGCAGGAAGTGGAGCTGGATCCGGTGGCTCCACTTGGCCAGGTACTCCCAGATAGCTCGGCAGTAATGAAAGGCGGCGTTATCGCAGATGACATGGATCTTGCGAAAGCCGCGCAGCCGCCGACGGAGGTCATCCAGGTGAGCAATAAACAGCTTGGCATTGCGGCGTTTGCCCGGCGGGCTGACCAATAGGGTTCCGGTTCGCCAGACCAGCGAGCCGGCCACGTGCCGCTTGACGTTGTTGCCTGGTGTTGCGACGGTCGTCTGTTCTCCTTTGGGCATCCAGCAAGCACCGATCTTGGGGTTCAGGTGCACGTCGACTTCATCCTCGAAGACCGCGACTTCGTCCTCCGGCAGTGTGGCCAACAGTCGCTTGATTCGCCGGAGTTTCACGTCGTAGTCTGGGTCAACCAGCCCCAGGGCCGGTCGCGGCCGACGCCAGGCGAAGCCCAACTCGTGCAGGTTCCGTCGGATCGTCTCACCGCTGATGCCGATGCCGTGCCGCTCGGCGAGCAGTTCCGAGAGCAGCTCGCAGGTCCACCGACTGCGAAAGTAGCCGAAGTCACGAGGCGTTTTGTGAAGCACCCAGCCTGCCACGACGAGTTGCCAGTACGGCACGGCCTCTTCCTCCGCCGGTTGGGCCAGCGCCGCCTCCAAGCCGTTCTTCAGGAACCGTCGTTTTACGTCGGCCACCAGGTCACTGCTCGCGAACAGATTGTCCATGATCTCTCGGTAAGGACGTCCTGCGGCAAGCAGCAACAAAATATGGGCCCGCCGGGCAATGTGCGCATCGCTCCCGCTCCGGTAAATCTGCAAAGCCGTCTTGCGTTCCTTGGCTGTCAAACAAATACTGCCTTCCATGGCTTGGCTCCTTGGGTTTGTCGAGGGTTGAACAACGACGACCAACCTAAGGCCAAGCCTGTTTTTTTACCTACATCAATCCACTCCGCGCACCGATGGGCGTGTGGAGCTATTTAGACGCACGGTGATGACTCGCTTGTATTTCCGGAGTGCGCGTCAGCAGACGCTCGAGCGCGGTCAGGGTGTTAAACAACACAAAATACAAGTCGTCGGCAAGCCCGCCTTCCCCTTGCAGGCTCCTGGCCGTGCCGATTCCGAACAAGTGGCGCAGGACGAGGCCCAGGTTGCGTGCCATGGCCGACGTCAGGTATCGCTTTCTCACTTTTTCGATACCATGCAGCCACGTTCGCCGACTGCCGCCCGTCTCGCAGACGTGGGCGAAACTCCGCTCGACCTTCTCACTCCGCTTGCGCTGCAGAGCGCGGCCGCGCTTTCCTTGGACCCGGCGGCGGTTGTTGGTCACCGCCTGACGCTGCTCTTCCGGCTTGTCTTTCCAATTGCGACGATGCGCGTGCTGCGGTTCGGCAATGTACGTTCGCAGGCCCTCGGTGAATTCCAATTCCGCGAGCGTCTCGTTCTTCGAGTAGCCTTTGTCCGCCACCGCCTCCTCGATCTCCGCGTCGCTCTCGGCTTGCAGCAAGTTGTCTTGCGCTTGGCTGATGCTCGGGCCGATCGTGTCGACGTCGGCCGCGTCGGCCGTGATAAACCTCGGCCGCCAGGATCAGCTCGGTGTCCAGATCGACCACGTGCTCGGCCTTGTAGGCCAGATGCGTGCGGCCGTCCTTCATCTTGGTGATGCGGCTGTCCGGGTCGGTTTCGCTCTGCCACTCGTCGTTCGAGACCTTCTTGTCCTTCCGCTTGCGGTCGAACCGGCCAGCTCCTCGTCCGTCGGCTCGTCGCCCTCTTCGATCTGGCCCGCTTCCTGCATCAGCCGCCGGACGTACTCCTTCCAGTCCTCGCCCGTGTCGCGCCGGACGATGCTCTTCATCGCCGCGTTGGCTTCCAGCGTCGTGGCGTCGACGCCCACCGTCTTGCCTTGTCAAGAGGCCCCTTGGCGTCGGCCACTCGCAGCACGAACTGGAACACGGCCGCATGAACGGTCCAGCGGCAGTCGGTCGCGGACCCGCGTCAGGCTGGAATGGTCGGGCGTCTCTTCGCCGAGCGGGATGCCCAGGAATTCCCGCAAGCGAGGCTGTCGGCACACCGCCAGGCGATGCCCCGCTGCGAGCCGATGCCCTCGAAGTAGCCCACCAACAGCATGCGGAAGTAGACGCCCGGCGGAATGCCGGGCCGGCCCAGGGTGTCGTGATAGTACGGCTCGCAGAGCCTTTCGACGAACTCGTCGAAGCCGGCTTCTCGCAGCAGCTTGTTGAGCTTGCGGTAGAAGACATGCCCTTCCGACCGCGGCAACTCGTCCACCGCGATCCAGAAGGACGGCTGCTGCTCTTTGTTGCGGCGTCCCAAGGCCATCGTTGATCTCCTCTTCCAAGCCAACCGGCAAATACAACTTATCTCGACCAAAGCCTGCACAAATTTAGCGCCTGCAATTCATTGAGAAAAGTCCGATTTAAGAGCGCTCATTCGCCAGCTCGGTCAAGTGTCACGTGCAGGCATCTGCAAGGGCGTGGCAGCCGCGCCTCGCCGGAGATGACGTGGAGCAGGGTGGTGTGCCAGAAGTGTGGTCGGGCTATACCCGGACACTACTGAGCCCATTGCTCTTTCGCGATCTCTGGCGTGATCGCGCCGTACTTCTGGCGAACACGTCTGGCCAGTGACCCGAAGTTCTTGGAACACTTCAGGAAATTTCTTGCCCTTAAGTCCGACGAACGTCGATCTCAAGCAGATATACGCAGCTGTGCTCGGTCGCGCCAGACGGGACTGGCGCCCATCCGAACAGAGAACGATCATAGACGACAAGAAGGCGGTCGTCAGGCATTCGCACCATCGCGGTGTAGGCGGTCGTTTGGTCCGGAGACTGGTCTGAGGTCTTTTGATCGGCATTCAAGCTTTCCGCTGGTGGCAGGACTGCGTTGTGGTGCGCAAGCAGATCGATCGACTGCCAATGCGCTCCACGGGCGTCGTCGGCTAACCACAAAAAAATCCCGGGTCGGCCGGTCGTAAGGGCTAGCACACCGCTGGTGAGCCGCACCATTTGTGGCGCCACACTATATGCGGGCAGGCGATCGATGGCGGACCATGTTTTGCCGCCATCCGCGCTGTAACATTGCGCCAGCTTCTGGTTCGTACCAGGACCGACGCGGCTAACGCACATCAGGTCGCCATCGGCTAATTGCAGAAGACAAGGTTCATCAAATCCTTCGATCGCGTCGATTACTGAGTCGGCTTTGGCAACAGTCGAGAGATATTTCCAGTGGCGGCCTTCGTCATCTGAAACAACTGCAATCGTACTTTCGAGTTTATCCATGTCGAAACGTAGCGAAATCGTGCTGATCCAGCGGCCGCCGCCCAATGGGACAATGTCCGAGAACCAGTTGATGTGCGACCATGCTGTCCGACTCGGTTCGGATCTCTTGGCTACGTCATGCAAGATTCCTTCAACTACTGTTGCCCACGGCTCGACCTGATACCGCTGCCCGCCGCGATCGTACGTCCAACGATGGGCCACGAATCGGTGCGCTTGCCTGGCCGGCTCCGGCTTTAAAAACATTGACGGGCCTACGATGCGGCCGTCCGCGAGTGCCAGGCGTGGCTCTCCACCACCATTTGGAAAGCCGTTAACATCATAGGCGAAGTCGAAAGTCCGGCCGCCATCGAATGATAGGCAGACCGCCTGCGAATTGTGTTGATTGTTATTCGAATCATCGTTGAGACTATAACTCAACATCAACTCGCCGGTCGAGAAGCGCAATAGGTCCGGAAACCAGCAATGTCCCGAGTCCCGTTCGGCCACCACGCGGGGCCGCGCAAGCCGCACAGTCATCCCCGAGAGCTTCGCGTCGGTTACATCAGATGGCAGGTTGGAGCTAGCCGGTGGTGCAGCGCCCAGTTGCCTCAGATTCGCCATCGCTAGCGCGGCCGCCCCGTAACCCAGGATTGATCGCCTCGTACAGTCGCGTTTCGACAAGTCGAAGATGGAGTCGTTCATCGGGAGGGAAACTCCGTCCTGGCAATACGTAAGAATCTTGGCCCTTTTCCGCAGTGCAATCTCACCGGAGATAAGACTCTCATTCAACGTCTGCGGCGAACGCGAAAACGCGCCCAGCAGCTAGCAATCAGCAGCAGGACCAATGAGCCTGGCTCAGGCACCTGGGAGGCCATTGTGCCTGCGGCTGCGCCCACTGTTCCGAAGTTTTTCCTCCACAGTGTGTAGTCAGCCTGGTCGACGACACCCGCGCCTGCGCCAGTTTCGTCACCATTTTTGCTGAGATGGTACGTCGTTCCCAAGTAATTTCGCCACACGGCGTAATCGGCGGCGTCCACACTATGGTCGCCATTATAGTCACCGGGTAGCACGGCAACTGACGGTGCCATTAGGAACGCAAGTGTGCTTTGGTCAGAAAAGAATTCCGTTCCGCCGTGGATACTTCCAGGCATGACTTTCAATTGGATGTTTCCTCCCATCGCGGTGTAGTGCTGGACTGCGACGTTCGAATTGGGCCCGATGGGCACGGTTGTGTCGGCGTCGCCGTGGATGTGCCAGATGGGCACGCCCGAAAAGGCCAGGGGTGCCAGATTGTCAATCGGATTGTATTGCTGAATCTGCGCCTGCATCTGCGCGGGTGTCAGGCCGAACGCAAGGCCCGCGGGAGGGTACGCTGAAGCCCCGGTTACGTAGAATAATCCCGGCCAGCTTGTGAAATCGACCGCCGGGTAGATGCCTGCGATGCGGTCGACATTCTCGGGATGCCGAAAGGCGTAGCCGTACGTGATGAGGCCCCCATTGGACACGCCCAACATCCGCGCTTTCTGCGCCAAATTATATTGGGCAACAACATAGTCGTGAAACTGATCATAAATATCGGCTGCTTTGGGGCTTCCCAGCGACGTTCCGACATCATAACCGACCACATGATAGCCTGCGGTGAGCAAGCTTTCGACATAGTCTTTCGCAATGTAATTCCCATACGCCGAGGGGAGGGCGAGCCACAGGGGGCTCACCCATACCCACTCCCGCTTCGCGTTAGCACTGCCGTTTGGCGTGATGACATAGCCGACCGAACCAGCCAAATTGACTCGATTTACGTGGCCGTGGGTGAACACACCATTAATATCGTACTGCTGCTGTGGCATGCCCGCGATGCTAAAATCAGCGGCAGTTAAGTAGGCGGCGCGGCAATCCTCGACCCAGACAGGCCCGAGAGAGGTGCCGAGCAGAAGTACGGCGAGGACAAAAATGCGGTTCATAGTTATGGTCCCGAGGCCAAACGGCATACGACCTATCTTATCCAACATATCGATTTTTAGAACCCGACACAACGAAGCATCACTATTCCATCAAGGACTGACAGTAATTAGTTCCTAAGCCAAGCTAGTGAGATCTCTTCCAACGACTTGTTCTTCGTTTCCGGGACCCACTTGATCCCGAAGAAAAACGAAACCAAACAGACTGCGCTGAATATCCAGAATGTGCCTCCCGGCGATCCCGTTCGGCGTTCGAAGAATTGGAATAGAATTGGAGTGGCTTGCGTCACCAGATAGGACATAATCCACAGCGTGATGGTGCAGACGCACATCGCGCGGGCGCGAATTCGCGTGGGAAAAATCTCGGAGATGAGGAGCCAAGGCAGTGGACCGAGCGCCGTTGCGTAGGCGGCCGCGCACATGAAAACGGCCAGTAAAATGGGCCAACCCGTAACTCCGGTTACGAAGAACAGGCCGAGCAAGAATGTCGCGACGGCCATTAACAGCGAACAGATAATCCACAACGGACGGCGGCCCACACGATCCACCAATAGGAAGCCCACGACGGTAAAAAGCAGGTTCGCCACGTTCGCCAGAATCGCTTGATAAAGTGCGTCGGTGGCCTGCACGAACCCCGCCTTCTGGAAGATCGTGCTCAAGTAAAAGCTGATCGGCGACCATCCTGCCCATTGATTCAGCGCGGCGACCCCGATGCCGATGAAGAGGGCCATTCGTATCCCCGGCGACAAGAGCTCGCGAAAGTTCCCCTTCTCCTCGGCCAGGGAACGGCGAATCTCCTCCATCTCAGCAGCGGCGGCCTCTTCGCCGTTGAAGCGGACCAGGACGCGTAGTGCTTCTTCGTACCTCCCCTTTTCCGCCAGCCAACGCGGACTGAAAGGGACAAAAAACAAGGCCACAAAGAACACCAAAACCGGAACGGAAATCGAGGCAAACATCCAACGCCAGCAGGTTTGTTCGGGAAGGCACCCGCAAGGTCGTGCGACAGGATAATCGCAATGAGCGCACCCGTAACTATCGCGAATTGGTTAAGCGTCACGATTTTGCCACGCGCTCGTGCCGGAGCGATTTCCGCAAGGTACATCGGCGACGTAACGCTCGCCAGACCGACTCCGATGCCTCCCACAAAGCGAAACAGATTGAACTGCCAAAGCATTTGCGGCAGCACCGTGCCGATGGCCGAGACGCCGAACAGCAATGCCGATATCATCAAGGTGCGCTTGCGGCCGATCGCGTCGCACAACCAACCACCGAACAACGGTCCGGCGAGACAACCCAACAGCGCACTACCTATGGCAAAGCCAAACTGGGCCGACGTCATCTCGAACGCCGTGCGAAGAAACGGTTGCGCTCCGACGATGATATTCAGGTCATAACCAAAGAGGAATCCGCCTGCCGCTGCAATAAATGCCACGACAACCGTATATGCCATTCGAGAACTGTTCTCGTTCGACACGTACTACCTACCTCTTACCAATCGATCGTCTTGTAAGGCGAGAATTGAGTTGTGGTCTTCATGGGTGCCCTATCTTCGGCGTACTTTGCTCGCTGATAGAGTGGGAAACCCCGGGAAGGGTCGCGTGGCTCAATATCGACGAGCGTATTTCCGCGGAATCGCATTGTGTATTTGCGGGGCTCAGGCTGCGGCGCCCAAGCAGAGCCGGGATTCGTGCATTCCTGCCAAAACTCGTTCTCTCGCCAGTTCAGCGTCCACGTTTCCACCGTTTCCACGACGGGAAAAGTGATCTCCAACTCGCAATTGGAGCGAAGCTCGTCGAACATAAGATACCGACCGGTGCGCGAGGATTTTGCCGCGTTGCCGTCGATGCGGGCGTCGACCGAGTTCAGATCAACCCAGAGCGGAATCCGCACGGCGATGTGCTTGGCCGATTTGTTGCGAATCACAACCTTGCCCTCATACGGCAAATAGCTGGCGATATCCAGCCATGGTGAAGAGCGATTCAACAGCAGATTGATCTGTGCATTGCCGTCTTCGCACCGCACGATAGCGTCCCACGCCGCGTACAAGGCCGGCACGCAAGTGCCTGTGCAGCAAATCGTATAGAGCATGCACGATTCAGGAATCAACGTTGGGTGAGAGGAGTCCGACCAAAAGGCGCCGACCGATCGCTCAATCGCGCGGTCCTGCGATTCGAGGTGGGGATCGAATGGTCCCTTGGTGAAGTCGTTCTTGCCGCGCCCTTGTGGCATGCTAAGGGTAAGCTGGTGCAGCTTTTCGGCGTCGGTAAGTTGCATCTCGGTCAATTGGTTGCGGATGTATTGGTCGGCATCCTCCCAGTAGTCGCCCACGCCCAGGTCGCTCAACTTGATGGCCAGGAAGGTCATGTCACCCGTTGAACAGGTTTCGCCGAATGCCCCGATCCGAGCCAAGCCGAACGTGCGAAAGTACTCATATCCACTCCGCACGAATTCCATGAGCCGAACGTCGTTGGTCTGCTCCGCGTAGCAAAGAAGTCCCTTTAACATCGTCAAATAGGAATGATGATGTCCGTCGAACTGAGCTCGCTCCGATCCGACGACCGCCTTGGGAGACGCTTCCGGTTGCCAGTACTTTTGTTGAAGCGCATAGTCCGCCAATGGACGGCACAATTGCATCGGATTCTCCCGTGTCGAATACTGCGACCATCGGCTGAGCGAATGAATCGCTAATCCTGAAACAAAAACAGTCCATCCATGGCGGATGACGCCGAGCTGCGAATTCCCCAAATCAGGCTCCGGATCCCAATAAAAGGCGCCTTTTCCCTCGACGTGGGTGGCGGCATTCAGTTGGCGTCGAGCAAATTCATCGGAAATTGTGATCAATTCGGGTTTCGGATCGACTTGATAAAGGGCCATGATCCCCAATCGGCCCAAGTCGATTCCTGATGGGATTTTGGGGTCGCGCTCCGACAAATAGTTGAGCATACCAGCGATGGTCAAGCGGTCGATCTCGAGGTTGTCGCGACTTCCGCTCATCTGCCGCGCCATGACCAACCCTTCGATCATGCTTCCCCAATTCGGCGGCCCCATCTCGAAATGCGCTAGATAGGGCGGATTAGCATTGAAGAAGTTTTGTCCATAACTCGCATAACCCTTTTCGGCGTTAAGGAACGTCGTCAATGCTCCAACCGCCAGTTTGCCCCGCTCGGCCAGGTCGAGTGTATCCGGAACCAACGCTTCGCTGTAATCGCCTTTCGGAGCCGTGTCAAGAGTAGCACTTAGAGCCTCCACATCGACCCCGCCAATTTCAGTTGCCTTGGCTTGGTGGTCGACGAAGTTACAGATGAATATGCCAAGCAGCAGGGCGACTCTGAATTCTTGAAGGTGTGCAGGCGACATCTGGTGTTGGTCCTATGTCACGTTGTACGGAGGCTTGCCAAATTCGTTGTTTCCCAGGTACAAGTCACGCACGGCGAACATGCCTCGGGTCAGCCAACGGTCGCAATAGTCGTGCATCACATCTGGTGGATTGCAGTCGAATGAAACGTCAGAACATCACCGGGAGAGCTTCCAGCTGGCGTAGCAGGTGGCTACGCCGCCAGCGAATTTGATCCCCGGCCAACCGAAGCTCCGGCATACGCCGAAGTATTCTGGTAAAGGCCACTTGTGCCTCCATTTGTGCCAGCGCCGCGCCGAGGCAATAGTGAATGCCCACGCCAAACGCCACATGGGGATTTGGCTTGCGCTCGACATCGAACCGTTGCGGAGCGTCGAAAACTTGCGGATCGCGGTTGGCGGCGGCAAGCATGAGAATGAGCGTGTCGCCCCTGCGAATGTGACGCCCTTCCCATTCAAAATCATTCTGGGCGGCCCGAGTTACGCCCTTGAACGGCCCGTCAAATCGCAACATCTCTTCCACCGCGGTCTTGACCAGTTCTGGTTTTTGACGAAGTCTTTGCCATTCGTCCCGGAAAGTCAGCAAGTCGAGCGTGCCGTTGGCGATCAGAGTCATCGTTGTCTCCCATCCACCGTGGATGACCGTGATCAAAAGCGACAGGATGCGCTGATCAGGGATCTCGGGGCGTTCGCATGCAATTTGACCATCTCGGTGATCAGGTCCTCACGCGGTTGCTTACGGCGATCCTCGACGACCTCCCGCAAGTAGTCAGTGATCTTGACGTAGGTTGCCAGCGCACGATTCGCCAGAGCGAAATCATTCTGATCGCTTCCCAGGAAATCAAACGCGTGGTTGATCCACTCGACGAACATGACTCGGTCGTCACGGGGAATTCCTAGCATGTCAACGATGATCGAAGAGGACAGTGGCTGCGAAAAATCATGTAGCATGTCCATCCGACCCCGCGGCAGATTTTCCTCGATAAGGCCATCCACGATTCGCTCGATGGCCGGCCGTAGATCCTCGATAACTCGCCGGGTGAACGAGTCGCCAAGGAAACTACGCTGTTCGGTATGCGGGGGCGGATTCATGTACGACATGAACCGCTCATAGAAGCCGGCAAGTGATTCCAACGCCTTCTGCTGCTCGAGCGTAAATTTCGCAATGTGGCTGCGGGCCCGATCGCTGCCTCCGCCAATGCAAGCGTGCTTGCCGGCCTCCTTGACCAGAGCGTAGCTGGTGACGATCCAGGCTTGGAATCCGTCACTCCAGTGGATCGGATCGTCTTCCCGCAGCCGATTCCATACCTGGTGCGGATCTTGTGCGTATTCCTCCCGTTGCAAATGGTCGTCAAGTCGGAGGCTCACCGCGTGCCTTACTGTCACTTCGAATTCATCTGCACATCAAACGTGTTGCTACCCGATACGATATTCACTTCCAGGATCGACTCCCTGTTGTATTTCAAAGGTGCCTTATCCGACCAGGCATCGACCATTCCCGCTTCACTTTGATTGGTACCGGCGCCGCCCGTCTGAGGCGCATCCGGGTTGATTTCGGTGACAACTACGGCTCCCCCCATGGGCGATGGGATCTTGTGACCAGTTTTGTAAGGAATGTAAACCTCGACTCGATGTCGGCCCAAACTCGGACCTTTCTCGCGACCGATGTCGTATTTCCCGTCGACTATGTCACCTCCTGCTGAAGGGCCCCCACTCTCTTCGAGCGATACCATGCGAATTGATCCGGATGTAACTGGCGCGGCATCAAGCGACACATTACCTCGAATCGAAGCCCGCTCGAGCCCCGATTTACCGCACCCGTTGGCAAAGATGCATGACAACAATACTACCAGGAGAAATCGCGACATGATTCGGAATCAGGTTGATGCTTGTAGCCTGGCCGACTTTGTTTTTCATCGTCTCCTCGCAAATCCCCTTGGTTTAGACCCACGGCCGGAGACCAAAAACAACCGACGTGAGCCGATCGAACGATAATCCCATCGTCGCGCGACTTCGGCAACCATCATTCAGCCATCATGCTTATCCGCCAGCGTTCCGCCATGACACCTTGGCACTACGGCTGGAATGACTTCGCTTCTTCGCCACCCATGGTCGTCATACCGCGCCACATCTCAAGATCGATGTCGTTGGAAACAAAATGCGTGCTGCCATCGGCCATCAGGATGTGGACGCCGCTCGGGTGCACGCTGCGGGCCGCTGCCGTGGAGTCCCGCCAGGCTATGTCACTGGTGGGGCGACAAGGACGGTTGATCTCTGGATGATTGGAACCTGGAGTACAATTGTCGGGATCCAAAACGTCCGGAGCGGAACTGTTGGGTGTTTCCTGCGTAAACAGTATTCCGCGGCCGGGACCGCAAGTCCAAAACATTCCTCGCGCAGGGTAACCGGTCACGCATTCGCCAAATACCATGGTCTTGCTCGACCCATCCGAGATTTGCCCCATTCTTGCACCCCGGTTAGCACCGAAGACTGCTCGCAGTGGTTTGCGCGGCAGGGGAGGCACGGGATCCAACGGAGCGGGCTTTGGTCGCTCCTCGTACGCGGATATGTCACCATGCTTCAGACCACTAAAGAATGCGAGGTAGTTGCTAGTAGCAAGACCGCGGACATCGACTGTACCCTCGATTCGTTTTGTCCCTTCCCCGTCGCTCGGGCAGACAAACATGGGAACAATTGCCTCGAGAACCTCTCTCGGCCATCCTGTGCACGGATCGCTCTTTTCGTACGGCCAAGCATACCATTCCCGATCAAAATCCATTTGATCATACAATGCTGTCAATTCCAGGTAGGGATATATTTGCACCATGTACGAAATCTGAGGATCACAGCCAACTTCGAAGGCCCCAGATGGACAAGCACCATGACAAGGGGAAGTCTTGGTGTTCATAAACCCCTTTGGAAAGCTGCCGCGGGCGGAGATGTAATTGTGCAGCGCAATCCCGATCTGCCTCAAGTTGTTGCCACACTGGGTGCGCCGGGCCGATTCCCGCGCCGCCTGCACCGCCGGCAATAGCAAGGCCACCAGGATGCCGATAATGGCGATCACCACCAATAACTCGACGAGGGTGAAACCGCGCCATTTGGAGACAGGCATTCTAGTTGCTCCAACCGATCGCCACCCACTGAAATCGCCGTGCGGCGAGAAGAGGCGCAGTAAGCCTAGCCGCTCTTCGCACATCTCTCGCAATTAGCCTTCGCATGACTATTCCCTCTCTGGTGGACTGTCGACTTACGATTCAACAACTCCAAATCGACATTCGCTTGCTACTTCACGCACGATGCACTGCTTAATTCGGCGACACCACATTCGTTCGACCGCTACGGCATTGACGACGCTGTGACATAGGCCCATTGCCCGGTAAAGCAACAGAATTCGACCCGACAGCGCATTGTGGCCGGTCGCCGCCACGTTTTCAGAAGCGATCAGTTCGTTGGCTCTCCACCATTCGCTACAGAACGACGCAAATACGTTCAACGCGCGGAGAGGTGCCACGACCAGTCCATGAACGTCGCAGGCGGCGGCTGACCGACTCACGCCAGCCCATTTGGCCGGCGTGTTCATCATAAGCCATGTGAAGGGTTTTCCAGTAAGACTCGCCATGGCAAACCCGCCTGTGCCGATCGGCCCGCCTGGACTGCTGTCAGCCGTTGCTCGACGAGACGGAACTGTCTAGGAGTTCCGCCTTCCCGCCTGTAACGCCATTTGCCTCCCCCCCAGAGTCGACTAAACAGGTTCGGTTGACAACGGTGCCAGTCGCTGGTTTAATCATACTAACACGCTTTAGTAAGCGTTGCAAGACTTCCGGAGATAGTTTCGGCTTCGGTGATCGTCACGGCGGTATCATGCAGTCTGGTAGGCAGCCGGGTCCTACGCCTTCGTTCGCGTTTTCTGTAGGGTGCCCACTGTCAGCGTTGGTTTCCCAACGGTCAGCGAGCCCGAGTCAGTCCACGGAGATTCGTCTTCGCCGGCTCGCTTCTTGCTGTGTTAATCAGTCAACGCTTGGCCGATTCGCCGCAATGACGTTGGTGGTAGTGTGCGCCTTACCTTTTCCGGAGTGCTGTTCAAGGGGTTCCTGCTGCCGTACGGGCCGTGGAGATGGTGTGATGAGGTCTTCGAACTGGATGGACGAATACCAGCAACGAGAAGATGCGGATCAAATAAATTTGGGATTGAGGCCTTCCAGTTTGTGCCCGACTTCCAACTTTCGCTGACACAGATAATGTGGAGCACAACCTGCTGAATTTTGCAAAGTGCGCCACTCTGCGATTGCTTCCGCTCGTTTTGGCAATCACTTTGAGCAGTAGTCAATTCGTCGCAAAGGACAGAATATGGTCACCCGTCGATCATTTATCATCAACACTACGGCTTTCGTGGCGGCGGGCTCTGGAGCTCTGGTCGGCGGATTCTCTTCACTTGAACATCTGGGCTTCGCAATGGACGCTGACAAAGAATCTGCGGCTGTTCCGTCACCTTCGCCCGACACGCTGGACTTGGCAGAGCATGGCCGGCTGGCGATCAACGGCCTGCTCGGCTCGCTCGATCCCAGGCGGACTACGAGTGCGCCTTTCTAAACATCCTCGACGTGCATCCCGGCCTACATGCTGCATTGGAGTACGATGGTAAGCGGGGTGATGCCGAAGTTCGTCGCGGCGCTGCCGATGCTCCGCCCGATGAGGGGCAGCGATCAGGACCGGGATCGAGCAGGGGTTCATGGACGCCATGGTGCGGAACATGGCAGAGGATGGACTGGTCTGTACGACCGAGCGACAAGAGTCGCGTCCGTGGAATGTGGGAGTGTATTATGGAGCCAGATTGGGACGAAGACTATGCCAATATGGCAGGCAACGGGCGCCGATCACGGGACTGCTCTTTTGGCACCAATCGACGGGCGATGAAGTTTGGCTCGAGCGCGCCAACGGACTGCCGAGCGGATGCTCGAATTAGCGATTGTCGACGGCGAGCGAAGCGTGGTATCCGAATCCTGGCGTCGGCAACGATTTCTCCTATCCGCGCAAGAGTGGCTGGACGACTCGCAAGCCACCGCAGTCTGCCAACGAGGGCTTCGAGGGAGGCGCGATGTTCTACCAGTTCCAGCCCTTGCGAGGCTTCACCCGCTACTATCAGGCCACCGGGGACGAACGCTTTCTCGACTGAGCCGGAAGTTTGCCAAACTGGGCCTGCAGCCCAAGTTCTGGGGCGGAGCCGGTGACATGGAGTCGCATGCCAGCGCGGAGCGAGGCCACTTCCATCTGCACTTCCACGCCTCGATGGCTGCTGTGCGAGACGTGCTGGACTACGCCCTGGTCGCCAACGACTACGAGGCGAGGAGTTGCGCACAACTCGTACAACTATGCCCGACAGACCGGCATCAAGCGATTGGGGCTGTTTCCGACAGACGGCGAGGGGACTGAAGGTTGCTCAATCGCCGATATGATCGGCATGGCCGTCACATTGAGCGACGCCGGGCTCGGCGACTATTGGGACGACGTAGAGATGTACGCCCGTAACGGCTTACTTTGTGCCCAAGCCACCGATCTGGATGAGCTTAAGCGAGTTTCCATGGCCGGCAGCGATCGGCCACCGATGTCTAGCGACGCAAAGCTGGCGGGACACTTCGACTCGCGATTCCACGGCAATAACAAGGGCGTATTGCCGGGCCAGGAGGTTTACGACCGCGTCCTCGAGCGCACGATCGGGGCGTTCGGCCACGTGGTTGTGCGCGCTACCAGACGCCAATGATGATGCAATGTTGCACGGGAAACTGCTGTCAGGCGCTCTACTATGCCTGGGAGGGAATCCTCAGACGCAATGGCGATGACTCAGTGGCGGTAAACCTCTGGCTCAATCGCCGTTCACCCTGGGTCGATGTGTTATCGTGGCAACCCTACGAGGGAAAGCTGACGGTGCAAAACAAGGGGATGCGTCAAATCAGTATCCGTAAGCCGGGCTGGGCTGCAGCCCGGACTATTCGGTGCCAAGTCGATGGGACGGATGTTAAGCCGAAATGGAGCGGCAATCGATTGATTTTCAATGGGCTCAAGGGCAGGGAGCTAATAACGCTGAATACGCCACTGCTCGCCGAAAGTGCTGAATACACGTTGGTCAACGTCAGCAAGCCAATGGATTCGACCGAACGCTACGGGATCAAGTTCAAGGGGTCGACGGCAGTTAAGGTGGAGCGCACATCCCTCGGTAAGGAAAACTCTGACTATTACAAGGGCCAGGTCGACCACGACTGGTACCGCATATTCCGCCGCGAGCAGATGCTCGCAGATCATGTCGCCGATGAGACCAATGCCCGCTTACATCCACGGCGAGCGGCTGATTCGCTGGACCGTTGTCTAGCTTTTTTCGATCAGGTCCAGGTGACGGACCGAATCCTCCATTGCATTAACTTCTTCGTTTACTCCGCAGTTCGAGGTTCCTATGCGATTTCTCCTGTCCACCTATGTTCTTGCGCTTACTGTCGTATGCTCCTCGCTGGAAGCGCGATCGCCGGAATCGTTTCGCGATTACCTGACACCGGAGAACATGAAAGCCGAGGGAAAGTACTACGAAGCCGAGGTTCCCGATTCGCTAGACCTTGCAGAGCGTGGCCGACTTGCTGTTGGGGGACTGCTCAATTTCCTCGATTCCGAACAGAATTATGAGCAATACCAACTGGCCTTCTTTAACGTGAACCCTCCGTTCATGGCTCATTACGGCATGGAGGCAAGCAATCAGGGCAAGTTAGCCGAGGGCATCGTCAAGATGCGACACATCAGCGGCAGTACCGAGAACCTTGATAAGCAGGCAGCCATGTTTCAAGGCGTCGTCAAGCGAATTAACGCGCAAGGCCTTTACTATAACGATCTGAGTAAAGGCCCCTGGGCAAAGCAAATCTTGTCGAACGATCAGCTTCCAGTCAACACGACCCGCATGATCATCGGCCTTATGGCGCTCAACCAGGAAAACCCCAATCCGGAAATCCAGAAACTGATTCGCGACATGGCGGACGGCATTTACGGCATGGCCAAATATGAGAAGGATTACGCGTGGTTCACCCGTGTTCCGCCTGAAACGCAACCGGACGCCATCGGCGTTCTTGGCTACTGGCAGGATCTTTTTTATCACGGCGCCCCAACTCGCGGGTTAACTCGTGTTTATGAGGCGACGGGAGATCAGAAATACCTTGATCTGGCGAAAAAGCTTCGCAATTTCCTGATGCACGATAAGAAGTATTGGAATCCCGAAGCTTTTCCTGGGGCGATTGTCCCGGAAGAGCATGCCATATTTGCCGGGCATCACCATTCCTATGCGAGTGTATTAATGGGAATGCTGGAATTGGCCCGTGTCACCAATAATCCGCGGGACATGGAGTTTGTCAGGGAAGGATATCAGTATTTGCGGCTGTATGGGATCGCCCGCATGGGTCTGTTTGGAGAGAACTGCACGGTGGGGGACATGACCTGGCTGGCAACGAAGCTGAGTCTGATGGGCGTCGGCGATTACTGGGACGATGTGGACTGTTATGTGCGGAATCAATTGGTTGAGGCGCAGTTAACGAATCCCGAACTTCTCAATCAGGTCGTGAAGGAAATGCCTCAGATGAGCGAAAAAAACGTCTGGGAGTTCGACCAAATGAAAAGGCACGGCTATGCCAGCGACCAGGTGGTCGAGCGCAATGTTCGCGCATTCCTTTCCGACGCCAGCAATCCCACGGAAATGCGCGCTCAGACGCTGCGTTGGACGATCTGCTGTTCGGGAAACTGTCCCCCTGCTATTTACGCCGCGTGGGACGGAATCATTCAGGGCAAAGACGGTGTCGTGCAAGTCAATCTTTTACTCAATCGTGCATCGGAATGGCTCGACATCGATAGCTACCTTCCCTATGAAGGCAAGGTTGTGCTGCATAATAAGGCCGCCCGCGTCGCCACGGTGCGCATGCCGCGCTGGGCCGATCTGAAGCAAGTCAAAGCAACGGTAAACGGGAACGAAGCCGCCCTCGAATGGTTGGGCCGTTATGCGTTTTTTAACGGGCTCAAAGAAGGTGATGAGATCGAGATTACGTTTCCCGTTGTCGAGAGGATGGAAACCTATACGCTGCTATGGAAAGAAGAGGATATGTGGCCAGAATCGACGTATCTTGGTCCACAATGGAAGCCTAAGAATCCACCAGATAGATACACGCTTCACCTCCGCGGGAATACAGTCGTGGACGTAGAGCCACGCTCGAAACTTGCTGGGTTCCCGCTCTATCAACGTGATGAGATGAAGCAGCTGAAAGCGCCGATGGTGCGACGGACACGGTTTGTGCCCAGCCGACGGATCGATTGGTAACGCGCTGGCCTGCCCCAGGACAACGGCAAAGTCGTGCAGAGTGGGAGCGGCGTAGTGCATCGCTCAAGGATCCTGGGAATCCCGTTGTGAGAGACTTCTTTGGTAGATTGGGGCTCAAGGACCCATGACCAGAAGGAGTCAAAGTGATGGCGAAGCGATGCGAGGTGTCGGGTGGCGGACCGCCGGGAGGCGCTGTTGAGTATGGTGTTCTGGGGTGGGTCGTTTAATTGTCAGGAGACACTGCTACTTTTCGGCACCGCGGACGACGTCGCTCGGGAAGTCACCGAGCACATCCGCGTGTTCGCCCCGGGTGGAGGATATGCGAGTAAGCCCGTCCACAACATCCAGGCGAAGGTCCCACCGGAAGAACGGGGCAACCATGTTCGATATCGCGCGAGAATGGATTTATCTCTAAGAGCGGAAGTCCAAGTGTCGAACGCGGCATGCACGAAGGGAGGAATTTTGAGATGAACCCATTGAACGCCCGGGAGCGTTTTCTTCGTTTGTTTCGCGGTGAGCCGATCGATCGAATTCCCGTTTGCCCGCGTGTTTTCCAGAACGTGGTGTTCGAATACAACGGCAGCAGAAACATTGACTTTATGGCGCGCGTCATCGACTACTATCGCGCATTCGATATCGACATCATTGATTGGAATTGTACGCCGCGACCGCACTTTGAGATGGAGGAATTTTGTCGCGAAGATTCTCAATGGAAGCCCACGATTTCAGAGCATCACGGCAATGGCGTGATAGAGCGCACGGTAGTCGTGGAGACACCTAGGGGAACCCTGCGGCGAACCGTCGCGACAACGACCGTCAGCCCCTGGGAGGACGAGGTTGCGTTACTTGAGTATCCCATCAAGTGCGAGAATGATTTTGACCTGATCGAAGAATTCATGCCCGCCCCTTATACGCTCGATATCAGCAGCATCGAGGAAGCTATCCGCCTAATCGGAGATGACGGTATCGTGTCGCCTTCTTTTCACGGCCCTTTCAATATCATTTGCTATTGTTACCGCAGCCTTCAAGATTTGTTAACGGACGTGATAACCAATCCCAAGTTCTATCACCGCATGATGCGTTATTTTCTCGAACGGCTCATGCAGTACGCGACGCAGATCCTGGCTCTACCAGTTCCACTGCTGGACATTGGAACCAACATGGCCAATGGGATCGTGGTCAGCCCAGGATTTCTCGTGGAGCACATTCTCCCTTATGAGAACCAACTCGCGGATTTTGTCCAAAGCCGAGGTACCTTGACCCTCTACCATAACTGTGGCCACGCCGCGCGTCATCTGCAGGTCTACAATCAGCTAAAACATCGATTGTGGGGCTATCTGTCGCCTGCGCCGCACGGCGACGTCATTCTAACTGACGTATTAGCCAAGGTTCCGCAAGAATTGATATTGTGGGGACATGTGGATCAGATCGATTTCTTGCGGCAGGCATCTCCTGCGGAAATCAAAGCACGAGTGAAAGGCATCTGCGAACTGATGAAACCGCGAGGAAATTATATTCTGGGCACGACTGATTATCTGGAAACCAACACCCCGCCCGAGAATTTGCACGCTTTCGTGGAAGCGGGACTTCGTTACGGTCGGTACGAGTAGCTCTCGTCCATGCCCGAGCGAATCAGACTACTGGAAGCGGAAGGCTTTACATCTTCGCGACAAACGTTACTAAACTGGCCACGACCACGTCGAAAAATATTGCGGCTATTCTCGATTCAGTTTGGCGTTGTTTCTCAATTCGGATGGGCGTAAGCCAACCCAGATTGAGTGAAATGGTTGAGGATTTTGCAGCGGAGGCGAGCCTCGGTGAGTTGATTGGGTAGCTTTCGATTTTTGAGCATGGAACCGAAGATCGTTTTAAGCCGGAAGACTGCGGTTTCCACCAGCGAGCGGCAATGGTAGCCAATTTTCTTTTTCCAGTTCTTGCGGCCGATGCGGCGGATCATGCGAATGGCCTCGTCGCGAGCCAGACGCGGACCAGCCGAATTGGCATGCCGCTTGATTTTGGCGTCGTGTCGGGGTGCAATCCGCGGCCGGGCTCCGCGGTTGTCGATCGCTCCGTACACCTTCCATTTGTCGTATGCGCCGTCGGCCGTGACGCTCTTGATCTTTCCCGGCACCTCCTCCAGCAGCGTGGCCGCCTGATCGGCGTCGTGCCCCGCGTTGGTCGTGAGCACTTCGGCCACGATCTCCTGGGTCTCGGGATCGACCGCCAGGTGCAGCTTCCGCCACGTGCGACGCTTACTCGAGTCCGTGCTGCCGTACTTTCCATTCACCTTCGCCGAACACTTTCAGCCCCGTGCTGTCGAGGACCACGATCGACGGCCCGCGCCGCGGCAGGACCGGCAACACAATACCCAACTTAGCCGCGCGTTTGGCCGCCGAGGTGAAATCCGGGACGTGCAAGCCGTCCGCCAACAGCGCCAGGATGCCGCGCACGAATCCTTCGGTCTGCCGGTACGGCAAACGCCAGAGTTCGCGGATCGTAAGGAACAATTCCATCGTCGAATCGCTGTACGTAAATGGCCGACCGCGCTTGCCCACCCCGTTTTCGTGATACCAGTTGTTCAGCGTTTCGTCGCTAAACCAGATCGTGATCGAGCCGCGCGCCACCAGCGACTCGTTGTATTGATGCCAATTCCTGACCGACAACCGAGCTTTCTTCGCGATAGCAGGCATTAGAGACTCCATTCGAAACGAGACACGTTCCATCACTGCCTGTTTTTACGCGTGAAAGCATAAACTTTGTTCGACAACGCCATTCAGTTTTGACAACGGACGGGGTGCGTGGCACCGTGGCGGGATTTAGGAAACAGGTCGAACGGTGAACGAAGAACCTAATACCGAGGAGATCATTGGCCTGAACATGGCTTTTTGGAGACGGCAACCCGTTTCCCGGCCGTTGCTCTGCCTGCGGATTGGACATGATTGCGCGTTCGAGTTGTTCCGGAAAGGTGCGGCTAACTTGCGCAACCAACCGGACATTCAGCCGGAAGATGTTGTGCCGGAACGATTCCTGGCCGATTATCAGCGCCTGGATAGAAGAAAGCCAACAGGTCAAACAAGACGTTTTTTTCACTTTGGAGCCTTTTTTCGGAGTGTTGTGGGCTAATGCCGTGGCGGGCTGCCGCATTGATGGCGGGCCGGACTCGGCGTGGGCGCGGCCGCCGGGAATCACCGCCCAGCAATGGTTGGAGACGCCGATCGACCTGGCGCGAAACCGCTGGTTTCAAAAGCTGCTCGCATTCAATGACTTGTTGGTGAAGTTCTCCGCGGGACGCTATCCAGTAGTCCAGCCGTTGCTGCGCGGGCCTTCGGAACTGCTCAACGAGTTGGTGGGATGGGAGGAGGCAGTTCTGGGACTGGCGACGGGGGAAAAGGTATACGCGGCGGTTTTGCAGAAATGCACCGAATTGTTCATTGCCCTGCTGAAGGGTGTGCAGGAGCGGCAACCGACCTTCCGCGGGGGGTGGTGCTTGGGACATTACCGGCTATGGTCGCCCCGACCGAGCTGTCGCTTCCAGGAAGACGGGGCGACGCTGTATTCCCCGGCCATCTACCGGCAGTACCTGAAATCATGCGATGAGAGAATCGCTGCGGCCTGGCCCTACTATAACGTTGTCCATCAGCATTTTTCCCACCGGTTCTTGTTGGATGAAGTGCTGCATCTTCCCTCCTTGAAGTCGGTGGAATTCGACATGGACTGGGAGGAGCGGATTCAGGAGTTAATTCCCTCGCTTCAGCAGGTCCAGAGGGCGGGCAAATGTCTGATTGTGGATGGATATATGAGCTGGGCGACCTTGACTACACTGGCAAAACATCTGGATTACGCCGGACTCTTGTTTCATGTCCGTAAGCACACGCTGGCGGAGGCAACAGAATTCTCACGTCAGTTTTACGATTACTTCTCAGGTGGTGGCGAAACCTGAAATACAGAAGTCACGTCCGCCATGAACTAAGAACTGGAATCAATTTATGCAAGATCTGCAACTTCTACATGACGCCGTCCTCACCGGCGATGCCGACACTGCCCGGGCCATAACCGACCAGGCGCTTGCTGCCGGTGTCGAACCGCTGTCACTTGTTCAGGATTGCATGGTGCCCGCCATGGCTGAAGTGGGGCGGCGCTTTGAAGCGGGCGAGTTTTTCGTGCCAGAGCTCCTGATATCCGCTCGCGCCATGAAGGCGGCGCTGGAGTTGATTCGTCCCGTTCTCCCCGCGGGCGGCCTCGGATACAACGGCCGAGTGGTGTTGGGGACTGTCAAAGGTGACCTTCATGACATTGGCAAGAACCTCGTGGGCACTATGCTCGAGGGCGGAGGCTATGAGGTGATTGATCTCGGGGTCAACGTCAGCCCCGAGCAATTCGCTCAGGCTGTCATAGATAATAAGGCTGACATTGTCGCTATGTCCGCGTTGTTGACCACAACCATGCCGTTCATGGCAACCACCATCAACGCCTTAAAGCAAGTTGGCCTGCGGGAGAGAGTGAAAATTCTCGTCGGCAGCGCACCCATCAGCCAGCGATACGCTGACGAAATTGGCGCGGACGGCTATAGCGAAACCGCGGCGGGAGCAGTGGCTGCGGCTAAGAGACTTCTTAGCTGAAAGGGAATCATCATGACACCGAAAATATTCGCGATCTTGTTGGTAGCGCTGTTGGCCGTGTGTCGCTGGCCGGGGCTGTTTCCTCCGAACTTCAGCCCTGTCTATGCGCTGGCGTTCTGCGCCGGGGTTTACCTGCCTCGCCGCCTGGCTTGGTGGCTGCCCCTGACGGCGCTGTTCGTTAGCGATATCTTCCTCAATCTCCACTACAGCGTGCCGTTGTTAAGCGGATTCTTGACGCTCAATTATGTCGCCTATGCCGCACTGGTTGGATTGGGGCGGCGGTTCTCGCGCCGCAGTTCCTGGCTGAAACTGCTGTGCGGCGGATTGCTGGGGGCGATCCTCTTCTACCTAATCACCAACACGGCCGCCTGGTTCAATCCCGCCCCCGGTCCCTTTCCACAGCCGCCTTACCCAAGGACTTTTCTTGGTTGGGTGCAGGCGATGACGGTAGGCACGTCGTCGTGGCCGCCAACATGGACCTTCTTCCGCAACACTCTCTTGAGTGGCGGGTTATTTACTGGTCTTTTTGTCGGCATGATGAAGTCTGTGATTGAAACTGAAGCTGCATCAGGCTGGGAAGAAAACATCGGACGTAATCCTGCTGGCCATTCGGAACCGGCCTAGAACACATGGCGGCCAAATTGATGAAGACTTTCAACAAGCTAGCCATTGAAAGGTCGGCCGACTTGCTATTCGGCGTGGCCCCCAAGCCTCTGACAACGCGACGGGGCATGACCATCGGCGGCGGTTTGGTGTATCCCGAGCTGAACTTCACCCTGCCGCCGATGTTCGTGGACGAAACGACCATGCCGGAGGTGCGGCGCCAGTATCAGCAGATCATCACCGGCGCCCTGCAGCGCGCCGTCGAACTGGAAGCGCCCGGCCTGGTCGTCGAGTTCGAGACCCTGCCGCCGATGACCGAGAACCCGGCCTGGGGCATCGAACTGACGCGCATTCTGCTGGACGGCATGGAAGACGCCCACGCGAAGCACGGCCTGAAGAGCGTGCTGCGCATCACGCCCAACGACACGCGCGAGATGGAGCGCCCGCCCCGGATGCGCAGCGGCACGACTCTACGAAGCCATGCTGCAGACCTTCGACGGCTGCGCGGCGGCCGGCGCGGAGCTGCTGAGCATCGAGTCGGTCGGCGGCAAGGAGGTCCACGACGAGGCGCTGATGATGGGCGACATCCGCGGCGTCATCTTCGGCGCTCTGCGTGCTCGGCGTGCGCGACATGCGGTTCCTCTGGACGGAACTCGACAAGATCGCCCGCAAGCACGGCGTCCATTGCGCCGGCGACACCGCGTGCGGCTTCGGCAACACCGCGATGGTGCTGGCCGAGCAGAAGATGATTCCGCGCGTCTTCGCCGCCGTGGTGCGCGCCGTCTCCGCCGTGCGCACGCTGGTGTGCTACGAGTGCGGCGCCGTCGGGCCGGGCAAGGATTGCGGCTACGAAAACCCGATCCTCAAGGCCATCACCGGCTTCCCGATGGCGATGGAAGGCAAGACCGCCGCCTGCGCCCACCTCAGCCCGCTGGGCAACATCGCCGCCGCCACCTGCGACACCTGGAGCAACGAGTCGGTGCAGAACATCAAGCTCCTCGGCGGCATGGCGCCCACCTGCTACGTCGAACAACTCATCTACGATTGCCGCCTGATGAACGAGGCGCTGGCCGATGGCCGCGACGCCGCGCTGCTCTACCGCAAATGGATGGTGAACTCCGACGCCGCCCGCGACCCGCAGGCCTACGTGCTCACGCCCGAAAGCGCCATCGCCATCGCGCAGGCCATCGTCAGCGCGCCCACCGCCTACGACGCCGGCAAGGCCGCCGCGCTCACCGCGCTGCGGCCTCCTGCGTGACGCCCACCGGGACGGCGCCCTCAAGCTCCACCCGCGCGAGGTCCCCTGGCTGGACCGGCTCCAGAAAACCGTCGAAGCCATGCCCGCCAAGGAATCCGAGTTCATCGACGAGATGATGGGCGAGGTGGACACGACCAAGTTCGTCGCGAAAGACTACGAGCTCTGACTGAAATGGCCCAAGACGCGCTCGAGGACAGCCGCGCATGGGTCTCACGTTATACCTGAGCACTTCGGCCTGCGCTTTGGTCAGACTGTCGCGTCACAAGATTGTCGACCTTCCAGGGAGGAGTGCCGGCGATTACGCTCGGTCGATCCGTTCTTGGCTGAGTCCATGGAAGCCTCCTTCGCTCGGGCTTGTACTAGCGCCGGCGAAGGAGAATTCAAGTTCCGTCTGAGGCAGGACAGGTTGGTTTTCGCGCTCCATTATTGTAAGATTGCTGAAATCATTCGACGCCTCTCGAGCGCGGCCGGCTTCAATGTGGCGAGACGACTGGCGGTAGGAAGGAAGGATTGTGGGTTCCAGTGCGGAGTTGCTGGCTCAGGCGGGAACGGCTCTCCACCGGATTGACCATGTGTCTGCGCTCGTGGATCTCGGCGAGGTTCTGCGGTATCTGGGTTATCCGGTCGGTGTGGAACCCAATTCTCGCCTCCAGACCATCCTCGACGATTGGGTGTCGGAGGCCAGCCGCCGAGCCTCTCCCCGCGCAGTTTACAGGGTCCTTCCGGTTGCTCCAGTTGCGTCCTCGCCGCTTGCGGCTCCAGACTCCTGCGGGCGAGGTCGAGTTTCGCGGGGCGATCGGGGAATTCCTCGGAGCCTCGGAATGTGTGGCCGCCTTCATCGCCACCGCGGGTCCCGATCTGGAACGCCTGGCCGGCGAGTTGATGCAGCAGGGCGACGATTTGGCCGCGATGATTGTCAATGCGGTCGGCGCAGAACGAGCCGAAGCCGCCGAGGCCATGGTCATCGAGCAGTTGCGCGAGCAGGCACAGAAGTGTGCTTATGCACCTACGCTACCCTACAGTCCTGGCTATTGCGGTATGTCGCTGACCGAGCAGCACACGCTGTTCAGTTTGTTCGGCGATTACGACGTCGGCGTCACGCTGACCGACAGTTACTTGATGCGGCCCTTGAAGTCGGTCTCCGGGCTGATCGGCTTGGGACCTGCCGAGCGCGTCCTGGCCTTTGGCTCGCCCTGCGACCGCTGCGAATTGTATAACTGCGCCATGCGCAGATGAGACAGGAGGTGCGCCGTGTCGGGCATGAATAGCCGCCAGCGAGTGCTGGCTTTCCTTCAAGGTCAACCGGTCGATCGACTCCCCTTGATGCCGGTGGTGATGATGTTTTGTGCCGACCAGATTGGCGTCAAGCACCGACCGGATCCTGCTTGGCAACCTCAATCCCGTCTCCGACCTCCGCGACAGCACGCCTGAACGAGTAACCGCAGCTATTGCTGAGTGCCAAAGACAGGCGGGATCTCGCTACATTGTCGGAGCGGGCTGCGAAGTGCCGCGCGATACCCCGCGTGAGAATGTGCGGGCCCTAACCCCGATCTTCCAGATGGATACTTGGCTGGACCGCCAACAGTGTTGAATATGGTACTGCATGATGGCTGGGCCGGGACACGTTCCGCAGCAAGTCCGAAATTGCCATTGCGGCATAACGGGTCCCGCTACTCAATCTCCATCTCCAATCAAGAATTCGATCGCTGGTTCATATTGGAAGAACACCGTGCCGCCGTGGGCCTCTCCTTTGAACACATCCAGTTGCATGTGTTGAGGGCGTTCAGAAACGGCGGCGCGGGGATAGTCGCGGCGGTCTAAATTGGCGGCGCACATTTGTGCATCCCTGGAAGGGGAGAAGATGGGGCTTTAGCCCCCATCTTCTTCAACTTCGCAGGGAGGCCGAGGAGTGCGCAGCGACATGGAATTTTGGACCGAAGTCCGCCGTCGAGTGCTGACGGGCCAGTTGAGCCAGCGGGCCGCCTGCCGGGAATACGCGTTGGGTTGGTGGACACTGAAGAAGATTCTGGCCCATGACCAGCCGCCCGGCTATCGGCGGAAGGAGCCGAGGCCCAGGCCCAAGCTCTCGGCGTTTCTGCCGATCATTGAGCAGATCCTTCGCGACGATAAGTCGGCGCCGAAGAAGCAGCGTCATACGGCCAAGCGGATTTGGGAGCGGCTCCGCGACGAGCACGGCTTCGACGGCTGTTACACGATCGTCAAAGACGTGGTGCGCGAGTGGAAGCAGTCGCAGCGGGAAGTGTTCTTGCCGCTGGTGCATCCGCCGGGCGAGGCTCAGGTCGATTTCGGCGAGGCGACCGTCAAGCTGGCCGGCGAACCGACGAAGGTGGCCCTGTTCGTGATGACGCTGCCTTACTCGGGGGCGATTTTCATCCAAGTCTTTCCCCGCGAATGCACGGAGACCTTCTTGGAAGGCCATCGCCTGGCCTTCGAATACTTCGGCGGCGTGCCCCGGCGGATCAGCTACGATAACTCGGCGATCGCGGTGATTGAAGTGCTTTCAGGCCGCGAGCGGAAGCTGACCCGCGAGTTTTTGCGGCTGGAAAGCCATTATCTGTTCCAGCATCACTTCTGCCTGGTGCGACGCGCGAACGAGAAGGGGCACGTCGAACGGCTGCTGGGTTCTGCCCGGCAGAACTTCCTGGTTCCGGTGCCGGAGGTGGCTACGCTCGCGGCGCTGAACGTGATGCTCGTCGAGCGCTGCCGGGATGACTTGACGCATCGCACGCGCGGCAAGAGCGGCACGAAGGAAGAACTTCTGCTGGAGGACCGGGCCGCTTTTCTCCCCTTACCCGAGCAGCCGTTCGAGGCACGACGGATCGGCCAGGTGCGGCCGATAGCGAGTCGCTGGTGCGATTCGACACCAACAGCTACAGCGTGCCGGTGAAGTACGCCCATCGCCAGATCACGGTGGTCGCCACGGTGGATGAAGTAGGCTCGTTTACGATGACCGGTTGGTGGCCCGCCATCCGCGAAGTTGGCGAAAAGAGCAGTATCTTTACAACCCGATTCACTATCTGGCCCTGCTGGAGCGGAAGCCGGGCGGCTTCGACCACGCCAAGCCGCTGGAGCACTGGCAACTGCCCGCGTGCTTCGCCTTGTTGCGGCGGCGGCTGGAAGCGGCCGACAGGCGGCACGGCACTCGGCGAGTTCATTCGCGTGCTGCGACTGTTGGAGCGGTACACGCCGCGGCAATTGAGTGACGCCGTCGAGTATGCCCTGGACATCGACGTCCTGGATCCTGACAGCATCCGTGTGATCGTGGAGCACCGCGGCGAGCGACCGGCCGAATTCTTCTCGCTCGACGGCCGGCCTCACTTGCGGCTGGTCCGCGTCGAGACGACGAGTTTCGGCCTATCAGGCCTTGCTCGCGGAGGTGGCGCCATGAGCCGACGACCAAGAGCACGGTGCTGCTGAAGCACCACCTGAAGCAGTTGCGGCTGCCCACCATGCACGCCGAGTGCGAGAAGATCGCGGCCCGCGCCGCCAGCGACAATGTCGATCACCTCGGCTTTCTGTTGCAACTGACCGAATTGGAGCTGATCGACCGCGAGCGGCAGTCGGCCGAGCGGCGCTTGAAGGCCGCCCGCTTCCCCAGCCACAAGACACTCGATGAGCTTCGACTTCCGGGCCCGGCCCAGCGTCAACAAGCCGCTCGTGTTGGAACTGATCCAGGGTGATTACCTCGACCAGCGGGAGAATATCCTCTTGGTCGGTCCCAGCGGAACCGGCAAGACGCATCTGGCGACCGGCCTGGCCATCGCCGCCTGCGGCCAAGGCAAGCGGGTCCGCTTCTTCCGCGTGACGGAACTGATCACGCTGCTGTTGGAGGCCCGGGAAGAACGTCAACTCTTGCGACTGCGCGGCCAACTTGCCAAGCTGGATCTGTTGGTCCTCGATGAGCTGGGCTACGTGCCGGCCAGCAAGGCTGGCGCGGAGCTGCTGTTCGACGTGATCGCCACGGCCTACGAGCGGCACAGCCTGATCGTGACCACCAATCTGCCGTTCGAAAACTGGACCGAGGTGCTGGGCAGCGAGCGGCTGACCGGGGCGGCCCTCGATCGGCTCACGCACCGTTGCCACATCCTGGAAACCACGGGCGAGAGCTACCGCCTGCCGAAGCCAAACAGCGGCGACACACACGCCGCCAAGGCTGAGCCGCGATTCCAGCCCACTTCCGCGACCATCAAGACTTTCGATTAGGAGAACTTCAACAACCCAGCGCCGCTCTTTTCGGCCGCCCCGCGCCGCTGTTTTGAACCGCCGTCAACAATCGTTGCTCTGACATTAGGCGACAGCAACGGCCAGTTATGGACCACGAAGGACAGTTCGCTGTTGGGCGAAAATGCGCGCTTTTTTGCGCCGCCAGTTTCTGGATGCTCGATTTTTCCCGACGATTCTTCAGATGGTTCGAGTCCTACCGGGGGAGCTAGCTGGTCAACCGCGCAATGCAGCGCGTGCCCGCTCCACCTGACGATTGTCCTTGTCGGCGGAGCTCCGCATTTTGAACATGTTCAATGCCAACGTCGGATTGCACAACGCAATGAAACGTGGTAATAGTCCTCCAACACGGCCGAACTAAACTTATAGTTGTGTCGATCATTGCCCTTGAGGAAAATCAACAATCTGGCGGCGTCCATCAGTTGTTCCGCCGCGGCCTCGGGGTGATTCGAGCCGTTCAACGAGGCGAGTGCTACTGGTCTGGTTTATGAGGACCAGTTCCTCTCCCCAAAGGTTAAACCGATCCTGGAGCCACTTGGGCAACCACATGTTCCGATGTGCGGTTCTATTCGGTCGACTTGGTCGTGCAGATAGAGCACACGTCCGTTTCGTACGGATGCTCCAGCACCGATTTCAAATACTCGGCTGGGTTCGATATCACGCCCTACCTCCGACAGATTGTCCAAGTGTCCAAGCTGGTGTCGCCGACACCATTTCGGGACTTTCTAGGACAATTGTGGGCCATTTGCGATCCGCAGTAAGACGAGCGGATTGAGCTGCAAAACAAATGGTTTTCGCGATTTTTCGACGATTGGTCGGCGGGGCCAAGAAAGGTTATGTTACCAGTTTCCGGCCGATCTGCCAGATGAGGGCGTGTGTCCGCCATTTTCAGGGTGACTCGCGTGCAGGATGTCAGGCTGGAAAGCCTAACTTACGATGCGCCGCAAGATCCAGATCGCTGCGTCGGTGTGCTGCTTTGCAGTGTGTGCGGCGCTGGTCGCACTGTGGGTGCGGAGTTACTACTGTGCGGACCGCATTCTGGGTACGCTTTGGGGGCCGCAGCAGTTTGTCGTTGGGGCAAAGCAAGGTCGGCTGACGGGCGTCTTGTTCGATTGGCCGCGGACGCCGTTATGCACGCCTGGTGTGTTCAGTTATGCGGTCGGCGACGAGCTGTCGTTTCCGATTGGCGACGCGCGGCAGTACGATGCGGCGCTCGGATTTGGCTTGCTGCGGCAGCCGCAGTACATGGTTGGGCGGTCGACGTTTGAGACGCCTACGGGCGGGACGATTTATATCTCTGGAGCGTCGTCGGCGACGCTCGAAGGTTGGGGCGTGAGTGTGCCGTTTTGGTTCCTGGTGCTATCGACCGGGGGGATGGGTATTGCGCTAAGCCGCGAGCGGCCGTGGCGGTTTAGCATTCGCGGGCTCTTCATTGCGGTGACAGTGATTGCGGTTGTGCTCGGGTTGGTCGTGGCGGTCGACAAACCGCCGAAGAACTGGCAGCTGGATGAGCCGGTGCCGCTGGATGATTTGTAGGCGGGATTAGAGCGAGGCTAGGATTCCGATTTCTGGCCTGATATATTGACGCCATGTTGCAGGCGCGCCGACGGGCTGTTAGTCCGCGGCTATTTTCTTGCCAAGGTTTTTTGCGCGAGGTGCTGCCATGCCGAGAATGGTTCGAGGGGGTCTCATTCAAGCCACATTGTGCGAGCCGGCGACGTCGCCGGTCGAGAAGATCAAGAAGGCGATGATCGACAAGCACGTGGCGATGGTCGGCCAGGCCGCCGAGAAAGGCGTCGAGGTCATCTGCCTGCAGGAGCTGTTCTACGGTCCGTACTTTTGCGCCGAGCAGCAGATCAAGTGGTACGACCTCACCGAGAAGATTCCCGGCCCGACGACGAAGCTGTTCCAGGACATCGCCAAGAAGCACAAGATGGTGATCGTGCTGCCGATGTACGAGGAGGATTTGCCGGGCGTGTACTACAACTCGGCGGCGGTGATCGACGCGGGCGGCGAGTACCTCGGCAAGTTCCGCAAGATTCACATCCCGCACTGCAACCCGGGCTTCTGGGAGAAGTTCTACTTCCGGCCGGGCAACCTCGGCTACCCGGTGTTCGATACGAAGATCGGCAAGGTCGGCGTCTACATTTGCTACGACCGGCACTTCCCGGACGGTGCGCGGTGCCTGGGGCTCAACGGCGCGGAGATCGTGTTCAATCCGTCGGCGACGGTGGCCGGGCTCAGCGAGTACCTGTGGAAGCTGGAGCAGCCGGCGCACGCGGTGGCGAACCAGTATTTCGTCGGCGCGATCAATCGGCCGGGCTGGGAAGAGCCGTGGCGGATCGGCGAGTTCTACGGGCAGAGTTATTTCTGTCGACCCGCGCGGGCAGTTCATCGCCCAATCGACGAAGCGGACGGAGGACGACATCGTCGTGGCCGACATGGATTTCGACATGATCCGCGAAGTGCGGAACACGTGGCAATTCTTCCGCGATCGCCGGCCGGAGACGTACGGGGCGATTACGGCACTGTGACAAGTCCTTTTGACAGGATTTACAGGATCGGCGGGATTAGGTTTCAGATTGGTCGGTGATCTGCTCCGTACTTGATTCTTCATCCTGTAAATCCTGTTGATCCTGTCTAAATCCTTTTCAACAGGTAGCTCGCGATTCGTGGCCCACGCGCCGACGAGTGCCGCCGAGGACGCTGCCGGCGATCACGTCGCCGACGAAGTGGTAGTTCATCGCGACCAGCGCGACGCAGCATCGGCACGGCGAGGATCGCGTAGAGCCAGCGGCCGCGGGGCATCGCGAGCCAGAAGACGGTGAAGAAGCCGAGGATGCGGGCGGCGTGGCCGGAGGGGAAGCTGCCGATGTCGTCGCCGACTTCGAACGGGTGGAAGCCGTAGGCGCCGGTGCCGATGAGCGACGGGTTGTTGTTGTGCCAGGTCTCGGGCCAGTAGCGGCCGCACAGGTCGCCGAGCGATTCGCGGAATTGGTCGGCGACGATCAGGCTGACGCAGGCCACGAACAGCGCGTGCTGCCAACGTCGCCACGGGCCCAAACGCACGGCGCAACGCGAGCAGCACGAGCACGAGCGGCGACCAGCTTTGCACGAGCGGCGGCGGCTCGGTCAGCCAGCGGAATTCTTCGACCTTGGCGATTTCGTGGTCGTGGACGAAGAACGCGACGGGGCGGTCGACGAAGTAGTAGCAGATGACGACCGCGAACGACGCAAGCGGCGAGGGCGATGAGCGAGCGGTGCAAGAGAGTGACGATAGTCCGTCACAAGTTCACCGCTTGCGGTCTAGCCGTCCGGGTTGTCGAGCAATTCTTGCAGTCGCGCGGCGAGTTCGGCCGGCAAGCGGGCGAGCCAGGAGTCGATCGACGATGCCGACTTCGATCATGTCGCGCAGATGGGTGCGATCTTTGTCGCGGAACGACGTGAGCTTCATCACGACGAGCGGTTCGAGGGCCAACAGCTTGTGCGACTCGTGCTCGTCGGTTGCTGCGAGAGTCTGGCGCCGGAGCGGAGTACGCTTGTTGCACCTTCTCGCCGGCGAACAGCAGGTGGACTGCATCGCGCGGCCGGCCGTTGGGGCCGTCCAGGAACATGTGGACGTCCATCAATTCGTAATGACGAAAGCCGGCCCCTTCCAGGGCCGCCTTGACGCGCGTGCGAAGTCGGCGCGGTTGACCATGATGTCGACATCGACCGTGTTGCTTGCCGCACCCGGGATCGACCTTCGACACCCACGCCGCGACGGCGTTGCCGCCGATGACGGCGTAGGGAACACCAGCGACTCTCCAGTGCGCGCGGTCGCACGTCGCAATCGATCGCGCACTTTCTCCACGGCCAAGACCATCCTTTCGAGCACGTCTTCGCTCAAGGGGACGACAGTCGGTGGATGTTCGCCGATGCTCATCGCCGATGCTCCGGTGCGTACTGCTCATTCTACCATCGTCTGGAGCGCCATCAGCACGACGTACACCACGAACGACATGCCGAAGCTGATGAACCAGGCGTAGTTGTAAAGGCTGGGCCAGAATCGGCGGGAGCGACATCGGCTTTCCAGCTGTCGGAAACGGCGGCCAGAAAGCCGGGGACGCACGGGGCGATGCCGAGCACGAGCGCGATCATCGCCAGCGGGATTGAAACCGCCGGAGTACCAGTAGGGGCCGTCTTTTTTGTAGAGGCCGGCGAGATCGAGCCGGGTGCGGCGGATGACGAAGTAGTCGGCGATCAGGATGCCGCCGACGGCGCCGAGCAGCGCCGAGTAGGCGACGAGCCAGCTGAAGATGTAGCCGGTCGGGTCGGCGAGCAGCTTCCACGGCTGCATCAGGATGCCGATCACGCCGGTGATGAGGCCGCCGATGCGGAACGAAATCCACCGCGGCGCGAGATGGGCGAAGTCGTTGGCCGGGCTGACGACGTTGGCGGCGATGTTGGTGGCGAGCGTGGCGATGCAGAGCGAGAGCATCGCGACGCACGAGCACGACCGGATTCGTGAATTGCTCAGCACGACGATCGGGTCCCAGATCGTTTGGCCGTAGATCACGGCGGTGGCCGAAGTGACGGCGACGCCGATGAACGAGTACAGCGCCATCGTCGTCGGCAGGCCGAGCGCCTGGCCCGAGTACCTGGTCGCGCTGGGAGTAGGCGTAGCGGCTGAAGTCGGGGATGTTGAGCGAGAGCGTGGCCCAGAAGCCGACGTTGCCGGTCAGCGAGGGAAGAAGAACGGCCAGAACTGCCCGGCCTTCGGTCCGCCGGCAGCGAACTGCGACGGCTGCGAGAGCATTTCGCCGAAGCCGCCCGGCCGCGTAGTAGGCCCAGGCCAACAGCACGAGGCCGAGGGCGATCAGCAGCGGCGCCTTGATGTTCAAGCAGAATGCGGATCGATTCGATGCCCTTGTAGATGACCAACATGTTGATCGCCCAGAAGAACAGGAAGCAGCCGAGCTGCGACGCATTGATGCCGATCAGCGCGATGTCGGCAGGCGGCTGCCAGGCGGGATAGAACTCTTGACGATGATGTGGTGACGATCGAGTAAATCGCCGCGCCGCCGATCCAGGTTTGGATGCCGAACCAGCCGCAGGCCACGAGCGCCCGCAAGCAGCGCCGGCACATTCGCGCCGAGGATGCCGAACGACGGCCGGCAATAGACCGGAAACGGAATGCCGTACTTGGTGCCGGCGTGGGCGTTGAGCACCATCGGCACGAGCACGATCAGGTTGCCCAGGAAGATGGTGAGGATCGGCCTGCCACCAGTTCATGCCTTCGTCGATCAGGCCGGAGGCCAGCATGTAGGTCGGCATGCAGGC
This sequence comes from uncultured beta proteobacterium, assembly GCA_963703945.1. Classification (GTDB taxonomy): domain Bacteria; phylum Pseudomonadota; class Gammaproteobacteria; order Burkholderiales; family Burkholderiaceae_F; genus JALORV01. The sequence continues at coordinate 59,124 of CAVPGM010000010.1, forward strand.
CGACATGCGAGATCCACAGCACGGCGATGTCCTGCGTGCCCCAGCGGCGCCGGCGCGCGGCACCGGGGCCATGTCGTGGCTGTAGTACGGCGAGCCGGAGACGTCGACGGTGAGTTCTTCGATGCCGTCGCTCGACGGTTGCGTGCTGAGGAAGCGTCGACGTCATGCGATCGTCCTTTGGCGTTCGTCAGAAGACCAATGGCAATTCGCAAAAGACGTGTGCCGCCGCACGTCATTGGCCTCAAGTAAAGCCAGCCGGCGAATGCGGTCAACGGGAATCGGCGAGGATCGTCGGCGGATTAGTTTTGCTTCAAGAATGACGCGACCTCGTCCGCCAAGCGAGGAGCAAGCGGCAGAGAGGGGTCCGAATACGCGGCTGCCTGGCCCGCCAATGTCGCCGTGGGTGCCGTTTTTAAGACGTGGTTCATGTTTTCGATCGCAACCAGTCGTGCGTTCTTGTTGTTCGACACGAGCAGCTTTGCGTCGTCGAGCGAGACTTGCAGGTCGGTCGTGCCTTGCACCACGAGGATAGGAATCTTCAATTCGGCGATTTCTTTGGCCGGGTTGTACTTGAGCCAGGTCATTAGAAATGGCTGCACGCTTGGGCGAAAGAGAGTCGTGAGTTCAGCAGGGACGTCGTCGACCTTTCTGCCCGCGACCAGCTCATCGATGATGCGATTTGACTTGTCGCGGAGCTCTGGTGGCAGATTGCGCTGCAGCTGATCGCGGAGCAATGTCGCGAGCTCACGGCCCGTGCCGGCGATCGACACCAGGGCGTCGATCGGCTCTCGCTTGGCGTTAAGTATCCCAATCAACGACCCTTCGCTGTGACCAACAATCACGATCTTGCTGAACCGACGGTCGCCGCGGAGCTGCTTGATCCAGGCGGTCGCGTCGTCGACGTAGTTCTCGAACCGCAGCTTCTCCTCTTCCGCGCCCGCGGCGGCACTTTTGCCGATGCCCCGTTTGTCGTAACGGAGGGTGGCCACGCCTTGTGCTACAAGCGCCTTGCCGAGCAGCTTCAAGCTGTCATTTTTCATAAACGGTTGATTGCCGTCTCGGTCGTCGGCCCGGAGCCGGATATGAAAAGTGCGATCGGCCAGGGGCCGTTGCCGGTCGGCAGTTCTAGCGTGCCGTACAGTGTGCCGGTCGCTGTTTTCAGTTGCACATCGGCGCCTTCCTTGCCGGCCGAATCTGGAGTTTTGGACGGCAACAAGAAGAGTCCGCCAATTTTTTGCTGGTTGTCGAACGAGATTCGAACGACGATAGTGGATTTCTCGAAGGCACACGGCGTATCGACGACGTCCCACTTGTCGACATGAGTGGCTCGGCCGGGCTCAAACTTTTGAAATTTTCCGTTCGTCGCTACCGTCGATTCCCAAACAGTCTGCAGCGTTTTGGCTGGAAGGGCCTTCTGCATCGTCGCGTCGAATCGCTTTTCAGCATCTTCAAATTTTCCCTGTCTGCAGCAAGGATATGAACTGGCTGCGCCGCGACGGTCGGGTCAGCAGCTGGGCCGGCTGATGGCGGTGCGGCCGGCACCGCGATGAATGTAAACAGCGATGTGGCAACGCTCAGGACGCTGAGGCCAAGAATTGGGGAATTATTCATGACATTTTGCAATAAATGAGGGAGTATTCGTTGCTCGGCGAGGTGCCGGCCGGCGGCGTGCGATCCGGATCGTTGCGGTAGACCAGGTACGAGTAGACGATCATCCAGACGAGGCACAGCACGTCGATCGACGAGCATGGCGATGAGTGTCCAAGTCGTTTGAAACAGCGCCACCGGGAAAAACAGCGCGCCCATCAGCATGAACAGCCAGCCGGCGAGTCGATGGGTTTTGTCCCAGGACAGTTTGCTCGACAAGCGTCCACGGCGTGCGCACGCCGACGAACCAGTTGGGCCGGATCTTGCCGAGGAAATTGCCCAGCACGATGAACAGCACGCCGACCATCGGCAGAATGACCGTCGTCATGTTGAACGGCATGTCCGAAGGCATTGACCAACGTCGACGGCGTAGATCGCCGCCATGAAGACGACGATCGCGATGCGAATGACGTCGTACGCTCTTGGCAAAGTTCTGGTAGTTCGCTTCGTCCGGGATCGATGAGCGGCAGCACAAGCATCAGGAGATAGATCCCGAGCACCGTCAGCGGCAACGAACAACAGTCCCATCGAACTTGTTGCCCCAGCCGTCGACTTCGCCGCGGATGTTCCAATGCATGGGCATGCGATCGGGCAATTGCGGCCAGGCCCAGGCGGCTGCGGCGAACATCGCGACAATCAGCAACAGTTGCGGTAATTCGGTACGCCAGGAGAATTTCATGACTTGCTCCTTTTCGGCGGTTTGCCGACGTCGAAGCAGATCCATGACGGCCGCCGATCGTCTGCTCGACGACCGACACGTTGAGACTGTAGCGATGCTCGTGCCGTTTTTCTCGGCCACGATCAGGCCGGCGTTCTTCAGGATGTTGAAGTGGCCGGAGAGCGTGGACCGCGCCAGCGGGAACCGCTCGGCGATTTCGCCGGCCGTCATCGCGCGCTTGCGCAGCAGCCGGAGGATTTCGCGGCGGGTCGGATCGCTGAGGGCTTGAAAGACGGCGTTCATGGCATAATTTCGGTATTTCGCTAACTACCGAAATAGTATCCCGGGACGCCGAGGCGGTCAAGACGGCCCGCAAGTTCAGCGAGCGGCGCGCAGTTCGCGCGAGACCGCTGACCGCTCGTGCGAAGCGCCTAATCACAGTTCGGCCGCTGAAATTGAGCGCTGGATGGACCGCCAGCGGCGTAGCGGTGTTCCGCGACGGCATTGTAAAATCGGGGTTTCGCTCATGCTTTTCCTGTCCCACGTCAGGAGTCTTCACGTGGCCACCGAATTGCGTCCTTCGCTGCCGATCATCGACCACACGCCCGCGCCGTACAACGGCCCGTCGCGCGAGGAGGTGCTGGCCCTGCGGCACCAGTATCTGTCGCCCGGCATCATCACGTACTACCGCGAGCCGCTGATGATCGTCGAAGGGCCACATGCAGTACGTGTGGGACGAGACGGGCCGGCGGTATCTGGATGCGTTTGCCGGCATCGTCACGATCAGCGTCGGCCATTGCCATCCGAAGATCGTCGAGCGGGTCCGCGAGCAGACGGGCAAGCTGCAGCACACGACGACGATCTATCTGCACCCGACGATCGTGCAGTTGGCGGAGAAGCTGGCCGAGAAAATGCCGGCCGGGCTGACGCGGTCGTACTTCACCAACAGCGGCAGCGAGGCGAACGAGATCGCGATCCTCTCGGCCCGCGAGTACACGGGCAACCAGGACGTGATCGCGCTGCGCAACGGCTACCACGGCGGCACGTCGGTGCCGATGAGCCTCACGGCGCACGGCAACGTGGAAGTTCAAGAGCAACAACGGCACGAACGTCCACCACACGCTGCCCGGCTATTGCTACCGCTGCCCGTTCGGGCTCGAGTATCCGTCCTGCGGCGTGAAGTGTGCGCACGACATCAAGAACGTGATCCAGTACGAAACGCCGGGCGAGATCGCGTGCTTCATCGGCGAGCCGATTCAGGGCGTCGGCGGCACGATCACGCCGCCGAAGGAATTCTTCAAGATCGTCTACGACATCGTCCGCGAGCACGGCGGCATCTGCATCGCCGACGAAGTGCAAGGCGGCTTCGGCCGCACCGGCCATCACTATTGGGCCCATCAGAATTGGGACGTCGTGCCCGACATGATCACGATGGCCAAGGGCATCGGCAACGGCGCGCCGCTCGGCGCGATGACGACGACCGTGCGGCATCTCCGAAGTGATGAAGAACCGCGTCCACTTCAACACGTTCGGCGGCAACCCGATCAGCATGACGCAGGGCCTGGCGACGCTGGAAATCATCGACGAGGAGAACATCCAGCAGAACGCGCTGGAAGTCGGCACGCATTTGAAGGACGCGCTGCACGGACCTGCAGGACAAGCACGACATCATCGGCGAGGTCCGCGGCCTGGGGCTGATGCTGGGCGTCGAGCTGGTCCGCGACCGCGTGACGAAGGAGCCGGCCAACACGGAAGCGGCCGACGTGATGGAACGCATGAAGGAGCGCGGCGTGCTGATCGGCAAGGGCGGCCTGTTCGGCAACACGCTCCGCATCAAGCCGCCGATGTGCATCACGAAGGACGATGCCGATTACCTGGTGGCGATGCTGGATGAAGTGCTGACGGAAATTGCACAGACGTAGACTTGACTAACCACAAAGGCACAAGGATAACGAAGGATCGGCAGGATTTGCTGGCGATGAAGATCATGCGAGCACGAAGAGACTGAACGAATTGCGCATGCAGTCATCGGTGCAGCTATCGAAGTTCATCAATACGCTTGGGTCCGGATTTCTTGGAAGTCGTGTATCGAACAGTGCTTGCGTATGAATTGAGCTTAGCGAGGGCTTATCGTCGCAGCGCAAGATTGCCGTCTGATCGTTCAATACCGAGGACTTGCGGATCGATGGCATTTCGTGCCGATTTATTGTCGAAGACACGCGTGATTGTCGAATTGAAGTCGTGCGAAAAGTTCGCCCGAATTCACGAAGTCAATCTTGCTTTCCTATCTCAAGTCGCCACGAAAGCTCGATTAGGATTGCTGATCAACTTCGGACCAGACGGTGTCGATGGTCTCAAAGAAGGTCCGGAATCAACTGTCAATGTCGTCCTGTTACATCCTGCGTGATCCTGTAATCCTGTCCATCGCATCGAAGGTCACAACCATGGCCACGCTTGAAACCACCGTTAACGGCCTGAAGCTTCCGAATCCGTTCGTCATCGGCTCCGGCCCGCCGGGGACGAATGCCAACGTCATCGGCAAGGCGCTCGACGAAGGCTGGGGGGCGGTCATCTGCAAGACGGTCAGCCTCGACGCCGAGCAAGGTGATCAACGTGCAGCCGCGGTATGCGCGGCTGCGGAGCCGCGAGTCGGGCGAGATCTACGGCTGGGAGAACATCGAGCTGATCTCCGACCGCAGCTTCGACACCTGGATCGACGAGTTCAAGGAGGTCAAAGACAAGTACCCGGACGGCATTCTCATCGCCTCGATCATGGAGGAATACAACCGCGACGCCTGGCACGAGATCGTCGAGCGGTGCCAGGACGCCGGCGTCGATGCGTTCGAGCTCAACATGTCGTGCCCGCACGGCCTGCCCGAGCGGAAGATGGGCGCGGCGATGGGCGAGAACCCGGACATCCTGGAAGAAGTGTGCGGCTGGGTGATGGAGGTGGCCAAGAAGCCGGTGTGGGCCAAGATGACGCCCAACGTCACGCACATCGAAGACCCGACGCGGGCGTCGCTCCGCGCCGGCTGCGACGGCATCAGCGCGATCAACACGATTCGCAGCGTGTTGGGCGTCGATCTCGATACGCTGCGGCCGGAGCCGACCGTCGAAGGCTACACCACGCCCGGCGGCTACTCGTGCCAGGCCGTGATGCCGATCGCCCTGCGGATGTGCATGGAGATCGCCACGGTGATCCAGAACGAGTTCCCCGGCCGCACGCTCAGCGGCATCGGCGGCATCGAAACGGGCAACGACGCGGCCCAGTTCATTCTGCTCGGCTGCGACACCGTGCAGGTCTGCACCGGCGTGATGAAGTTCGGCTACCCGATCATCCACGCAATGAAGGAGCAGCTGCTGGCGTTCATGGAGAAGCACAAGTTCGAGACGGCTCGACGACTTCAAAGGCCACAGCGTGCAGTTCTTCACGACGCACGCCGACCTGGTGAAGCGCCAGGCCGAGGCCCGCGCCGCCAAGAAGGCCGAGCACGACGCAAGAAGATGATCCGGTCCGACGCCGAATGGGACGGCGACGACTTCGTGAAGCAGACCGAGGCCCTGGCCCGCGGCTAGACGTAACGGATTCGTCGAGCGCTCATCCATGTCGACTCAGCACGCCACCGAATCAATAACGCAGGACGCGAAGGGCGTGGCGACTCGCCCGCCGGCTGCTCCAAGTTGCGTGGATGTCGATTCTGCTCGGTGTCGGGGTCGAGTTGCTGCTGGTGATTGTCACGGCGATTTTCGGAGCGACCGGCGGCGCGAAGCCAATCGTTGTCGGTGTGGTCCAGAAGGTGTCGTGGTCCGTACTGGTGTGCTCGGGCATCGCGCTCGGCACAGCTTCGGTGCCATCGGCGCGGGCCGCGACGATGGGGTTGCTCGGACTTTTGTCGGCGCCAATTGCGTTTGCCGTGGCGAAGGCAGCGCATAAGGCCGCGTCGCAAGGCTTGGGGCTGGACGTCGATCCAGGGCCGTCGTTGCTCGTCTTGGCGACAATCAAGGGGCTTGAGTTCGCCTTTCTCGGCGCATTGGTCGGCTGGCTATCGACCAAGCCATGGGCGGGCCTGCGCGAGCATGTATTCGCGGGCCTCGCGGCCGGCATCTTTTTCGGCGGCGCGGTTGTTGCTTACACGGTGGGTTCGGCGGAGTCGGCTCCCGATACCTTGAAGTTAGTTACGATTGCCGCGAACGAGCTGATCTATCCGGTCGGTTGTGCAGTGATTCTCTTCGCTGCCGGCGCGCTTGAGAGCACGATTGGCTGAAGAGGTTCCGGCGATGGATCGGCCAGCGTCGCGCACCGGCTAGTTGCCGTCGTGATATGTCATCCAGTTGTTTCGCCGGGCCACTATCGCTGCTGATGCTATCATTTCGCTCGCGCGTCTGAATGTGACAACGTTTTTCTGGAGAGATCTGGGCCAAAGCTGACTCCTTGATCCCACCCAAGTGTCCGGTATTCAAATTTCTGATTTCAGTCGCAGAATTTGGAATAGGATGTGCGGCACGTTGACTTGGTAAATGTTAATCTGGGGTATATGAGTTGAGTTATGAGGCCGCATATTCCACCCATATTGACGAATTGAGTGCCACAATATGTGGGTGCGGCAAAATCGCGCTTCTCAGAATTGCGTTGCTTGCTCTAATACTGGGGAGCAGCACTGGTCATGTGTCGACCCTCTTGCGCTGATGCGAACCGCAATTCGGACGTCTCTTTCTGAGACGAAGGCGTGAGCAGGGACACGGAGGGAACCGTTTCACCGTGCACTCGATAGGGGTCGAGCGGGGTGACCTTGGCGTTGCCGAAGATCGGCAACCAAAGTATCGCGCCATTATCCGTTTCTATTTCTAATTTTTTCCTTCATTCCAAATGACTGGGACCAGGAACTTCGTTTTGCAATTGCGCAACTAATCCGAATGGTCATTCGCGAACAGCGCACGACTGCGTTTCAAGTTACGAGCACTTCGTTGTGCTCCATAACTCATCGCTGGTTCGGGCAGGGCATTTTACAGAGGAACTTCTCACCATGACGGGCGGTAGCTGGAAACGCTTCGGAAGCGCGATCGGGCAGACACTTTTCGGACAGAGCACGACAACGCACCAGGCAAGGCAGTGGGACAAGTCGCGGGACGACTCTCCATTGCGAGTTGCTCGAGCGCCCGCCAGTTATTGTCGGCGAATCAGATAACCGTACGACGCGACGACGCGCGAGGTCCTAATTGAGGGAACGGCGGGTGGCGACAACGCTGACGTCTCGATCGATTCGTCGAATAACGTGCAAGTCGTGCTCGCGAACGCGTCGGGGAGCGCGCTCGAGGACATTTTCCCGGTCCTCCGTCGGGCAGATTCGATTTTTCGGAGGTGATTCCGACGATCGGTTCAACAACGCGACGGATATCGTATCGTATGCCTGGGGTGAAGGCGGAAACGATGATCTTAACGGCGGGTCCAGCGTGAACTATCTCGTCGGAGGAACCGGCAACGATCGGCTCATCGGGGGCGTTTCCGCCGATTACATCGATGGCCAGGACGGAAACGACTCGATCCTTGGACGCGGCGGAGATGATCACCTTGCCGGCGGCGTCGGAGACGACGGGTTATACGGCCAGGACGGCAATGACCAGCTGGTGGGTCAAGACGGTGCGGACTACTTCGAGGGCGGAATCGGCAATGACACGATGTCAGGTGGCACCGGTGACGACTATATGCTGGGTGGCCTTGGTAATGACTCGATTTATGCCGACGATGGCAAAGATCAGGTGTTCGGTGAAGACGGCGCGGATTACCTGGATGGCGGGGCGGGTGACGACTTTATGACGAGTGGAGCGGGCGACGACCAATTAGTGGGCGGGCTCGGCAACGACGGACTCTACGGTCAGGACGGCAACGATCAACTCTACGGCGGAGATGGAGCCGATTATTTCGAGGGCGGCACGGCGCCGACATGTTGTGGGTGGCGCTGGCGACGACTACATGCTGGCGGGCGCCGGCGATGACCGGTTGTATGGCCAGGATGGCAACGATCAACTGTTTGGCGAAGACGGGGCGGACTATATGGACGGCGGCGCGGGCGACGACTCGCTGTTGGGTGCCGTCGGCAATGACAACATGTTGGGAGGGGCGGGCAATGATGGCATGTACGGCCAGGACGGCCAGGATCAGCTGTTCGGCGACGACGGGGCGGATCATCCGACGGCGCGGTGGGCGACGACACACTATACGGTGGCGCGGGCGAAGACTATCTCGTGGGAAACACCGGCAACGATTCGCTTTTCGGCCAAGACGACAAGGATCAGCTGATTGGCGACGTCGGAGAGGATTATCTCGATGGCGGGACCGGTGACGACACGCTGTCCGGACGGGACGGGCTGCGACTACATGCTGGGAGGAGACGGCGATGACGGCCTCTTCGGACTTGAGGATAACGATCGCATGTTCGGCGGTGATGGGACGGATTACTTAGATGGCGGAGCGGGCATCGACCGTCTATACGGTGGCGCGGGCGATGACTACCTCACTGGCGGTCGCGATAGCGACTGGCTCTATGGCCAGGACGGCGTCGACAAGTTGGTCGGCGACGATGGCAACGATGCTCTCGACGGCGGGAACGGCAATGATTTTCTGTGGGGTCGGCTGGGCGATGATTACCTGACGGGCGGAATGGGAGACGACACGCTCTACGGCGAAGACGGCAACGATATCCTGCTCGGACATGATGGGGCCGACTATCTTAGCGGCGGGGACGGCGACGACTGGATGTGGGGCGGTGCGGGCGATGATTACAGCCTCGGAGGTTTGGGATCGATCGGATCTACGGCGGGGACGGCAACGATCAGCTCCACGGCGAGAGTGGAGATGATACTCTCGATGGCGGCACCGGCGACGACTATCTTGCTGGCGCGTTATCGGCAACGACGGCTTACTCGGCGGCGACGGAGTCGATCAACTCTTCGGAAATGAGGGCAACGACTATATTGTCGGCGGCACTGGCGACGATTCGCTCGATGGCGGCAGCGAGAACGACGTCCTCATCGGTGGAACGGGCGTCGATCAGTTCAATGGACAGGGGAACGACGACATACTTATCGGCGGGACGACTGTATACGACGGCGGATACGACGAAGCTTCGGCCATTGATGAGTGTATGGGGATCGGCAGTCCCGTATGCGTCCCGCGTTCAGGCGATTGAGGACGAGCTATTCGCTGCACATCTGCAGTCGAACGAAACCGTGTTTGACGATCAGGTGGCAGACTCGTTGTTTGGCGACGGCGGCCACGACTGGTTTTTCCTGACCGGTTATTTGGGGATCTACAGCCCGCCGCGGCAGTGAGATGCGGAGGACGACGGCTCGACGTCACACCACAAGCGGTGATCGTGAATCAGATACCCGCGTTGGAAGGCTTCGAGTTCATCGATTCGCTCGACAAATTAGATCGATCGCCAGTCGACCGAATCCGATTCACTCGCTGCGTCCCGCACGCGGACAATCCGACGCTGCAGCGGGAGCATCTCACCTTGTATCAGCTGATTCGCTACGACGAGGTGACGAATATCGCGATGCAGAGCGGTGCCTGGTCCGATCCGTCGACCTGGCAGGACGGACAGGTGCCGACGAATGGCGGCCACGTGCTGATTCCGATCGGCGTCAGCGTGCAGGTCGACGGGGTCATTCCAGCGCGATTGGCGACGATTCGCGTGGACGGCAAGCTGTCGTTCATCACGTCGCGGAATACGGAGTTGCGCGTGGATACGGTGATCGTTACCGATAGCGGATCGTTCGAGATGGGCACGGAGGCCGCACCGATTGCCAACGACTTCACGGCCCGGCTGCTGATCACGGACAACGGCGCGATTGATCGCACGTGGGATCCGTTTGGAATCAGCCGTGGGCTTATCAGCCACGGCAGCGTCTCGATTTATGGGGCCACGGTTACTCCCTACGCGACCTTGACTGGTTCGGCCGTCGCCGGTGCGAAATCGCTCATCGCTTCGCAACGCGCCGGTTATTGGAAAGTGGGCGACACCATTGTGATTGCGGCGACGACGGAAGGTGTCACGCAAAACGAAACGCGTCAGATCGTCGGCATCAGCGGGACCACGATCATGCTCGATCGTCCGCTCACCTACAACCACGTTTCGCCGGCCAGCAATTTGGAGATCCACGTGGAGAATCTGACGCGAAACGCGGTGATTGAGTCGGAAAGTACCGTGATCGAGCGGCGCGGCCACGTGATGTTCATGCACAACCGCGATGTGCACATTGGCTATGCCGGCTTCTACCATCTTGGGCGCACCAACAAGCTGCGTCCCGATCAACGATGCGGTCGTGGGGAGCGACTGGAAGCTGCAGCCAGGCACGGGCACCAATCCGCGCGGACGCTATGCGGTCCATTTCCATCGCAACGGGACCACCGAACGACGGCAATCCGTCCACCGTCATCGGCAGCGCGGTGGTCGATAGCCCCGGCTGGGGCTACGTGAACCACAGCAGTTACGTGAATTTCACGGACAACGTTGCCTTCGACGTGCACGGCGCGGCGTTCGCCACGGAGGTCGGCGATGAGATCGGCGGCTTCTTACGGCAACCTGGCGATTGGCACGACGGGCAGCGGCGAAGCCGATCGATTCGCGATTTAGTGTGCAGGATTTTGGTCTTCAAGGGCGACGGATTCTGGTTCCAGGGTGCCGGCATTTTCGTGGTCGAAAATATATCTGCCGGAAACCACGGCAATGCGTTCGCCTACTATAATCACGGGATTGTTCGAGAATGGTGTCCAGAAGCAATTTCTGGCCGCGAATCTAGTCGATCCGTCGCTCGCCAATGGCGCCGACGACGATTTCCATCGGTTTCGTTCCAATGGCGCAGTTTACCGGAAATATCGGCATACGCGTCCGGGAGCGGGCTTGTGATTCGTCACCATCTTCGAGAAAGCACCGCATGGCGGCCGGAGCCTCGTCGCCGACTCGAAGTTCTGGAACAACGACGTTGGGCGTCGACCTTCATTACGCGGAGTCGGTGACGCTCCGACGCGTAAGTGTGATCCACGATGCCAAGCCGTCGCCCACTGTTTGGCCTCGAGACAAATATCTTGAAGGCAATATTCGCTACGAGGACTTGACCGTGGGGGGCTACGTGAATGGCATCATCGTTGCCGCGATGGGGCAACAACGTCGTGAGCGGCGGAACTTTCTTCAACAACGACAGTCGACATTGTGATTCCCACGCGCCATGTTGACGATCGAGTGGTCAATATCACCGGACAACCGCCGCAAGTGAAAATCTGGACGTGGCCGAATTTGATCGCGTACCCGGACAGTTATGTGGCCAACTTCTTTGTCGACGACCTGGTGGCCTCAACTTCGGACCGTATGTGAATCGGCGGTTGTATAGCGTATTTCAAGCGGCGAATGCGATTCCGTTCCCGGTATGCCCGGCCGGACGCGCCCGCGGCGTACGTCGGTCTGACGACTCAGCAACTTTGGGATCAGTTTGGCGTGGCGATCGGCAACGCGATTGCACCGGCGAACGCGATCACGGTGCCGCTGATTTCGGGGCTGATCGCGCCCGATGATAGGTTCGAGATCAGTCGCGTGCCAGAATCGTCGCGAACGGCCAAGCCGCGTAGACGCGCCGTGGCGTTCAAAGCGATTTGGCGCTACGGAGGGCTTCGCGTCGCGATGGCGTACGACGCGGCCAGTCCGCTCAGGCCCACCAGGCCGATGACGTTCGGAAAAATCTGCAGGCCGTTGAGCATGTCGCCCCAGGCCCAGACCAGGTCGGGCTTGGCGACCGCGCCGAGCGGAATCAAGCAGGCAGAAGAGCCAGCGATACGGCATGATGATCCGCGGGCCGAACAGGTATTCGAGGAACTGTTCGCCGTAATACGCCCAGCCGATGAGCGTCGTGTAGCCGAACAGGAACACGGAGACGGCGACCATCCAGCCGCCGACGGTTGGCATGGCCGCGTTGAAGGCGGCGGGGACGGCCTCGGGCCGAGCATCTTGGCCGCCTCGCGGGCAATTCCCAGCGTCTCGGGCTTCCACACGCCAGTGACGAGCACGGTGAGCGCACTGATCGACGACGTGACGAAGGAGATGATGAACACTTCCATCACGCCGTTGAGTCCCTGCTGTTCGGGATGCGCAGCTCTTGGCCGTGCCGTAGGCGACGGCCGCCGTGCCGTAGCCGGCTTCGTTGGCGTAGATGCCGCGGGCCAGGCCGAAGCGAATCGCTTGCCAAATGCCGACGCCGGCGACCGTGCCGACAGCAGCCCGCGCGGAAAACGCCTCGCGAAATACGAGGGCTAACGTTTCCGGCAAGGCCGACGCGTGCGTCACGAGCACGATGATCCCACCGACCAGGTACAAGCCGACTTTGAGCGGCGAGAGTTTGGCGGCCGCACGGCCGATCGATTGCACGCCGTGGACGATGACCAGCCACGTGAGCACGGCCAGCACGCAGCCGATCGCCAGCCGCTGTGGATCGATCGCGATGTCGCCGAGCATCCAGGGCGCGGACCTGATCTCGTGGCGAGCGAGTTGGCTATTGAGCACGACGGCCACCGAGTTCGGCTGGGTGAACGGCGTGGTGAACAGGCACGCCAGCGCCGCCGATCAGGGCGAAAATCCACGCCAGCCAGGGCTGCTTCAGTCCGTCGCGCAGGTAGTACATCGGACCGGAAAGCACGGTCTCGCCGTGCGCGACGCGATAGTGCAGGCCGAGCGAGGCTTCGGCGAACTTGATCGCCATGGCGAAAAAGCCGTAGCACCAAATCCAGAACAGCGCGCCCGGCCCGCCCTGCACGATCGCCGTGGTGACGCCGACGATGTTGCCGGTGCCGATCGAGCCGGCCAGCGCGGTCATGAACGCCTGGAACGGCGCCAGTGCGCCGCTGGTCCCGCTCTGGCGCTCGGCGAGCATTTCGCGAAGAGCATCCGGGAAGCGGACGATTTGCACGAATCGCAGGCGGATGGTGAGAAACGCGCCGACCGCCAACAGCAGGACGACCGTCCAGGGCATGAACATGGCGTCGGCGGCGTCTTGGATGAAGGTGGCGAATCGGTCCATCCGTCGCGATCTCCGGTGACTGGCGGGAGAACGGGCTGCCGCATGATAACAGAAAGCGGCCGCGATGAAGATGGCAGCCACCGGTCGGCCGTTAGAAGATGCGACGCCGATTTCGTCCGATGATGCCAATGGCGAGCAATAAAATTGTCGCCGGTTCCGGCACACTCGAGTTCAGCGATGCGGCGGAGCCGGCGGGCGAATGATCGCGCCGCACGACGTAGTCGGCCGCATTGACGACGCCGTCGCTGTTGCCGTCGGCGGCGTCCCCGGGCGTGGTGGCCGTTGCGCCGAAGGTGGATTTCCACTTGTCGTAGTCGGCGGCGTTGACCGCCCCGTTGCGATCGTAATCGCCCGGGAGCGTAGGCCGCGAGAAAATCGGCGGGATTGACGACCGACGGCGTGAACCTCACTTTGGCGATCACGCCTTCGAAGAAATTCACTTGATTGTGCCGCATGCCGAGCGATGTTTGGCCGTTGGCCGTCGCCAACACGGTCAATGCCCCGGTCGGCAGATCCAGCTGACCGTTGACGTAGGCTCGCAAATGCGAGCCATCGTACGTCATCGCGAAGTTGTACCATTCGCCGAGCGGATGGAGTTTGGTGGCATCCAGCAGCGTCAGGCTATTGACGGTGTTTGGATTGGCCTGGCCGGCCGCTTGCGAACGGAGAAATGCGTCGAGATACCAATTGTTGCCGACGACGCGCGTTTCAAGGGACGCCCGGTGATCGGGCGGAATCGTCGATTGCACGTGCAGCACGCGGGGCTGATTGCTTGCCGCGTTGACGATTGGATCGGGCCGGAAGAGCATCTCGATTGTAAAACTGGCGGCGCCGGTGATTGGATTCGCGTTGACGATGATGCCGTCGTTGCCGTCGAATTTCAAGCCGTTGCCAAACGGCGTGCTGACGACCGTGGGACTGCCGACGACCGTCGTCACGGCGTTGCCGCCGATGTTCGTCGTGTTGTCGACGTTCCAGGTGACTTGGGCGGCGGTTTTTTCGGCGGCCAGCAGAGTCAGGAAGGCGGCGACGGCGAACCACGTTGACGAATCTCGACGCATGCAGTTTGCCGCTAAGCCGCAAGCGGCACCGGTCCACTTGGTTTTGAGATCGTAGTTGTTTTCGTTCGTGCCGGGCTGGACGTCGAGCTGCAGTTCGGATTTTTCGTCCACTGCGCGGGTGACGGTCAACCGAAGGCAATCAGTCATGAATTTATGCGCCGACACTTGCATGATTTTAATCCTTGTGACGCGAATGCGCAGATTATCGGTGGATTCATTACAGACAATAAACTGGAATGGACGCTAGATAATCTTGAACACGCATTTGAAAACGTGGAATCTCAATTGGCATCACCAGTGCCAGTAGCACCGACTCCCGCGAGAGTACCTTCGGCCAATACCGAAGTTACACCGCCCGTAACGCCTACGACAGTAGAGCCTACGGTTCCTGCACCAACTGTTACGCCTGTCGTAGCAGAACCGGTTCCTGTGGTAGCGCCAGCGCCAATAGCGCCTGCGCCCGCCCGAAAGGTGCCGAGCAGCGGAATCGTCCCAGGAACGACAGCAGGTCGTCCCGCAGTACGGGTTTCCCCTGGTTTGACCAAGCAAGATATCGCTAAGATGGACCCGGCAAAATTGAAGATATTGATGCGCGACCCAAAACAGCGGGCCGAAATCAATCGAATCATTAATTTGCCACAAGGCCAGAATAGCTAATATCTGCTTTCTAGATAAAGGTGATTACTCGGTACATCCCCATCGGCAGCAAATGTAAGTAATATCCTGACGGCTCAGGCAATCTTGTTCGATAAGGAACTGATTCCTAACCTGAAGGGCGAAACAGATGCATTCGTGGCAGCAGCAGAACGAAGAGTTCAGCCGTTGCACATGGGCATCAACCGGACATTCTTCCAGTACAACACATTGTCCGGCGATACAACTCAGGACGCTGACGGAACGGTTGGCGCACCAGAGTTCGTAGGGCAGATTTCTGCTCCTGCGCAATTGGGAGAGTGGAACAACTATACCAACTTCTCCAGCTTCGTGATTGCAGCTTCGATTGACGAAGTGGTTGGTAACAGTGCTACTGAACTTGGCTACCAAGCCGGTCTGGGACTCGCCTTCGGCACCGGCACGCACGCGACCACCGCGCTGTGCCTCGAATGGCTCGATTCGGGCGCCGCAACCGGTGATGACGGCGCCAGGCCGTGGCTCGCGCGGCGCGGACGTCATCGATTACGGCTGCGGCTCCGGCATCCTGGCGATCGCGGCGCTGCGCCTGGGCGCCCGCCGGGCCGTCGCCATGGACATCGATCCGCAGGCCCTGCTGGCCACGCGCGAGAACGCCGAACGCAACGGCGTGCTGGACCGGGTCCACGTGACGGCCGACCGGGACGTCGAACAGGCCCAGGCCGACGTGCTGCTGGCCAATATCCTGGCCGGACCGCTGGTCGACCTGGCGCCGCTGCTGGCCGCGCGGACCCGCGTCGGCGGCCGCATCGCCCTGAGCGGCCTGCTGGTCGAGCAGGCAGATGCCGTGACAGCCGCTTACCGGCCGTGGTTTGATATCGGCCTGACCGGGGAACGCGACGGGTGGGGGCTGCTGACGGGCTGCCGTCGCGCACGAGACGGCGTCCGGAAATAGAATAGCGACCGATGTATTCCCAGTGTCCTGAATGCCTTACGCGCTTTCGCGTGACGGCGGCCGCCTTGCGCGCCGCGCACGGCACCGTCCGTTGCGGCCGCTGCGGCAGCGCGTTCGACGCCTTGCCGCGACTCAGCGACACGTTGCAGGTCGACGGCCCGGCCTCGGCGCTGGGTGAGCCCGTTCCACCAGGCGCGACGAGCGCGGGTGGCCTGACAGGCGCAACGGCTGTCGGCTTGCTGTCCACTGGCGAAGGCAGCAGCGCTCCCGAGTTCCATTTCTCGGCCGACGACATCGAGCAGGTCTTCGTCGACGCGCGCGACTGGCAGAGCCGGTTCGGCGCGTCGTCGTCCCCGGGCGATCGCGCCGGACTCATGGGCGACACCAGCTCCGCCGAACTGGTGGGATTCCTGAAGGAAGGCGAGACGGGCGAGGAAGAACCCGAACACGACGCGAACGATCCGCCGGTCTGGGTCCACGAACCCGAATCGGTCGAGGACATCACGCTCGAGGGCGAGCGCATCCAGATCGAGCGTGCCGCAGGCTTCGACGGGTTCGAGGAGGATTTCCTCGAGCGCGAGATCGAAAGAGAGATCGAAGAGCAGCACCGTGCGGAGATCACCGGCTCGCACCGCCGCCTGATCGGCGAGCGAGGTCGCGATCGTGCCCAAGGTCGCGTGCCGTCGACGCGATCGAACCGGTGAACGACGACCGCGCGGACCGCCTCGCAGGCCGTCGACGTGCCGGAATCGGCCAGCCCGACGCCGGCGCTCGAGCCGGCCCGCGGTCGAGCCGCGTCGACGAGCCGTCGCTCGCTGCCCCTGCGAGACGATGCCCACCGCCGTGGCAGCCGCCTGCGGCGCGCCATCGCCGCCGAGCCGCCGGCAGCCATCGCGCCGCCGATCGGCAGTGCGCGGCCAGCCATGGCACCGGCCGCAGCACGCTGGCGCCGTCCGCCGGAGCCGACCGGATGACTCGTTCGAGATCGACGACCACGATCGCGGACTGGCGGACGAACTGGCCGCCGCCGCCGACGAGCGCAGGGTCGCGCTGGGCCTGGGGCGTCGGCGCGCTGGTGCTGGCGCTGCTGCTCACGGTGCAGCTCGCGCATCACTACCGCCTGCAGCTCGCGCGCGACGCGAACGTCGGCCCCGCGTTGCGCGCGGTCTACTCGCGTCTCGGCATGCCGCTGCCGCCGAACTGGAACCTCGCTGCGTTCGAGCTGCGCCAGTGGGGCGCCAGTGAATCTGCGCCCTCCGCCGCCGGCACGATGACCGTGCGTGCCAGCATCAGGAACGGTGCGGCCTTCGCACAACCGATGCCGCTGCTGCGGCTCGAACTCGAAGATCGCTTCGGCGGCACCGTCGCGCGGCGCGATTTCCAGCCCGCCGAGTACCTGAAGGACCCCGCGCAGGCGACGCGCCTGCTGCCCGCAGGCGCGGCGACCGAGGCGGAACTCGCGATCGTCGGCACCACGTCGGAAGCCGTCGGCTACCGGCTCGACGTCTGCCTGCGCGATGAGAACGGCGTGGTCCGGTGCGCTGCAGCCGGTCGACGCCTCGCCGCCTTCGAGCCAGGCGCCACAGTGAGCGCGCCGACCGCCGCCGGACGCGGGCCGTGGCCCGCGCCGCCGCCCATCGTCATCGGCCCCTATCGGCTCGACGGCCACGCGCTGCTCGCGCCGATGGCGGGCGTCACGGATCTGCCCTTCCGCCGCCTCTGCCGCCGGCTGGGCGCCGCGCTCGCCGCCGGCGAGATGATCGCCGCCGACCCGCGGCTCTGGGACACGGCGGAAGTCGCGACGGCGGCGGGACCACACCGACGAACCGGAACCGCGCGTCGTGCAGATCGCGGGCGGCGACCCGCGATGCATGGCCGACGCCGCGCGTCGCAACGTCGACGCCGGCGCGCAGGTCATCGACATCAACATGGGCTGCCCGGCGAAGAAGGTGTGCAACAAGGATGCCGGTTCGGCGCTGTTGCGCGACGAAAGCCTCGTCGCGGCGATCCTGGCGGCGACGGTGCGCGGCGGTCGACGTGCCGGTGACGCTGAAGATCCGCACCGGATGGGCGCCGGAGCAGCGCAACGCGCGTGAACATCGCGCGCATCGCCGAGCAGCGGGCATCCAGGCGCTCGCCGTGCACGGCCGCACGCGCGCCTGCCGCTTCAACGGCGACGGCCGAGTACGACGACCATTGCTGCGGTCAAGCAGGCCGTGCGCATTCCGGTGTTCGCCAACGGCGACATCGACTCGCCCGCCAAGGCGCGTCGCGGTGCTGCGGGCGACCGGCGCCGACGGCGATCATGATCGGGCGCGCGGCGCAGGGCCGGCCGTGGATTTTCCGCGAGATCGACGCGCTTGCTCGACGGGACGCGCGCCGCCGCCGCCTGCCATCCGCGGAAGTGCGTGATATCATGCTCGACGCACCTGCGCGATTTGTACGAATTCTACGGCGCCGAGCCCGGCGTCAGGATCGCGCGCAAGCACATCGGCTGGTATTGCTCGGGACGCCCGCACGCGCAGGCGTTCCGTCAGTCCGTCATGCAGGCGGTGTCGGTCGAGGCACAGCTCGCGCAGGTGCGGGACTACTTCGACGCGCTGGAAGACTCCGCGGCCGCCGTGGCGGCCTGACGATTCTCGTCGCGCCGCGGCACGACGAACTGAACGAGAGGACAGGCCCGCCATGGCGGCGCGCAGCAAACAAGACACGCACCCGCACGCGAGCCGAAACCGGCCGGCCACGCAGCCAACGGTCACAGCGTGCCGCTGCGCTCGCTCACCGAGCAGGCGCTCGACAGCTATTTCGCCAGCCTGAACGGCCACGCGCCCGGCCATCTCTACGACCTGGTGCATGCGCGAGGTCGAGGAGCCGCTGTTCCGCGCGGTGCTCGACTACTCCGCCGGCAACCAGAGCCGCGCGGCCGACATCCTCGGCATCAACCGCGGCACGCTGCGCAAGAAGCTGCGCGTCTACGGCATCGCAGGCTGACGCGCACGTGAACCCGACCGATCCAGCGCGCGCTGCTCAGCGTTTCCAACAAGGAAGGCCTGCTCGACTTCGCGCGCGCGCTGGCGCGCCGCGGCGTCGCAGATCCTCTCCACCGGCGGCACCGCCGCGCTGCTGCGCGGCGACGGCATCGACGTCGATCGACGTGTCCGCGGTCACCGGCTTCCCCGAGATCATGGACGGCCGCGTCAAGACGCTGCACCCGAAGATCCACGGCGGCCTGCTCGGCCGGCGCGGCACCGACGACGCCGTGATGCGCGAGCACGGCATCGAGCCGATCGACCTGCGTCGTCGTCAACCTCTACCCGTTCGCGGCGACGATCGCGAAGCCGGGCTGCACGTTCGAGGACGCGATCGAGAACATCGACATCGGCGGCCCGGCGATGGTGCGCGCGTCGGCCAAGAACCACGACCGCGTCACCGTCGTGGTCGATCCGCTCGACTACGGCTCGGTGCTCGCCGAGATGGACCGCGACGACGGCGGCGTCTCGGCGACGACACGCGGCTGCGGCTCGCCGCCAAGGCGTTCGCGCACACCGCGCAGTACGACGCGACGGTGGCTTCGTACCTGCGCACGCGCGTCCAGCGCGCGGCGGCACGACGGCGGCGAGTTCCCCGACCTGCTGCCGCTGCAGTTCCGCAAGCGGCTCGACCTGCGCTACGGCGAGAACCCGCACCAGCAGGCCGCGTTCTACGTCGCGCGCCGACGCGCAGGGCGCGCAGCATCGGCTCGGCCTCGCAGCTGCAGGGCAAGGAACTCTCGTTCAACAACCTCGCCGACGCCGACACCGCGCTCGAGTGCGTGCGGCAGTTCGACGCGCCCGCCTGCGTGATCGTCAAGCACGCGAATCCCTGCGGCGTCGCGGTCGCCGCGCACGATCCGCGCGGCCTACGACCGCGCGTACCGCACCGACCCGACCTCGGCGTTCGGCGGCATCATCGCGTTCAACCGCCCGCTCGACGCGGCGACGGCGCGCGGCGATCGTCGAGCGCCAGTTCGTCGAGGTGATCATCGCGCCGTCGGTCGACGCCGGAGGCGCGCGAGGTCTGCGCGAAGAAGGAGAACGTGCGCCTGCTGGTCACCGGCGCCGCTCACGCCGAGCAACAGCCGCGTCGAGATGCGCAGCGTCAACGGCGGCCTGCTGGTGCAGACGCGCGACCTCGGCATGGTCGCGCGCGGCGCGACTTCAAGGTCGTCACGCAAGCGCGCGCCGACGCGCAGCGAGCTGCGCGACCTGCATGTTCGCCTGGCAGGTCTGCAAGTACGTGAAGTCGAACGCCATCGTCTTCGCGCAGCGACGGCATGACCATCGGCATCGGCGCCGGCCAGATGAGCCGCGTCGTATCGCAGCGCGCATCGCCGCGCATGAAGGCGCGCGACGAGCGGCCTCGAGCCGCGCGGGCTCGGTCATGGCGTCCGACGCGTTCTTCCCGTTCCGCGACGGCCTCGACGCGGCGGCCGAGCACGGCATCACGGCCGTGATCCAGCCGGGCGGCTCGATGCGCGACGCCGAGGTGATCGCCGCCGCCGACGAGCACGGCATCGCGATGGTGTTCACCGGCATGCGGCACTTCCGGCACTGAGCATGAAGGTCCTCATCATCGGCTCCGGCGGCCGCGAGCACGCGCTGGCGTGGAAGGTCGCGCAGTCGCCGCGCGTCTCGCAGGTCTTCGTCGCGCCGGGCAACGCCGGCACGCGCGCTCGAGCCGAACACGACGCAACGTCGACATCGCCGCCGACGACGTGCCGGCGCTGCTCGCCTTCGCGCAGCGCGAGAACGATCGACCTGACGATCGTCGGCCCCGAAGGCGCCGCTGGTGCTCGGCGTCGTGCGACGCGTTCGCGGCGCGCCGGCCTGCGCTGCTTCGGGCCGAGCCAGCTCGCGGCGCGGCTCGAGGGCTCGAAGGCCTTCACCAAGGATTTCCTGCGCCGCCACGGCATTCCCGACGGCCGCCTACGCCAACGTTCACGCGCGACAACTTCGACGCGGCCTGGGTGCGCGCGCAGCGGGCGCCGCTGGTCGTCAAGGCCGACGGCCTCGCCGCCGGCAAGGGCGTCGTGATCTGCGCGACGACCGACGAGGCGGTCGCAGACCGCGCAGGACGATGTTCGCGGGCCGCTTCGGCACGGCCGGCGACACGGTCGTCGTCGAGGAGTTCCTCGACGGCGAGGAAGCGAGCTTCATCGCGATGGTCGACGGCACGACACGTGCTGCCGCTCGCCACGTCGCAGGACCACAAGCGCCTGCGCGACGGCGACGACGGCCCGAACACCGGCGGCATGGGCGCGTATTCGCCCGCACCGGTCGTCACGCCCGCAGATGCACGAGCGCATCATGCGCGAAGTCATGCTGCCCACGGTGCGCGGCGCTCGCGCGCCGAAGGCACGCCGTACCTCGGCTTCCTCTACGCCGGCCTCATGATCGACCGCGGACGGCACGCCGAACGTGCTCGAGTTCAACTGCCGCTTCGGCGATCCGGAGACGCAGCCGATCCTGGCGCGCATGCGCTCCGACCTCACCGCGCTGTGCGATGCCGCGCTCGACGGCACGGCTCGGCGGGCGTCGAAGTCGACTGGGATCCGCGCGCCGCGGTCGGCGTCGTGCATGGCCGCCGGCGGCTATCCGGACGACGTGCGCAAGGGCGACGTGATCCACGGCCTCGACGCGGCCGCGAAGCTGCCCGGCAAGGTGTTCCACGCCGGCACGACGCTCGATGCCGAGGCAAGGTGGTGACGAGCGGCGGTCGCGTGCTGTGCGCCGTCGGCCTCGGCGCCACCGTGCGCGCCGCGCAGAAGCAGGCCTACGAACTCGCCGGCACGATCTGCTGGGAAGGCCTGCAGTACCGCAGGGACATCGGTTACCGCGCGATCGCGCGGGAGTGTAGCGCCGGCGAGTCGCGCAGGCTCGCCCGGAAGGTCTCGGGTGTCGTAGCAAGCGGTCGATCCGGTCGTTCGTCCCGAGCTGCGGAAAGGCAGACACGCGCTCGGGAGAACGACCGGATCAGCCGCTTGCGAGTACGGCGCCTGAGCGAGTTCTCGGGCAAGCCCGAGAACGTCGCACGGCGCATCAACTTCCCGCCGAAGCGCGCGGAATACCAGTGGATTGCAGTGCGTTACCCGTTGCAGGGACTTCGCGCTTCGACGTCATGAAGTACTTGCTCCATGTCTACTTCCTGTCCTTCCTGCCTCCTTCCTCCTACTCCTACGGCGTGTACCAGATCGGCGACGTGTAGGCGCGCTCCTGCGTCGTCATCGGCACGTCGGCCGTCATCTTGACGCCGTAGCGCAATGCTTCGTACGCGGTCCAGCGCGGCGTCGGGATCTCGATGACGCGCGCGTAGTAGAAGGCGGGCTGCTTCGCGTCGAAGTCTGGATCGGTCCAGGTCGTGCTGAGTTCCGGCGCGCCGATGGTGTTCGTCCAGGTGGCCGTCGCCACGTCGACGGTGTTGCCGACAGGCGGCAACTTGCCGTCCGCGCCGGCCTTGCGATCTCCGCTCCACGCGACGTCGTACACCTTCTCGTGCGTCTTGCCGTCCTGGTCCAGCCAGCCCTTGATGATCTGGATGCGATCGAGGTTGCCGCTGTAAGGGTCCTTCATGCGCCGCGACGAGGAAGGTCGGCGACTTGCCGGCCGGTGACTTGCGCAGGTCGCCGCCCATCGGCACGCCCTTGGCGTAACCGACTCCGGCCGGCAGGCGCGAGCGCGCATCGTCCGCGGTGAAATCCCAGCCGCCGAAGAAGCGCACCACCATGCGCGGCCCGGTCGTGGCGTAGGTCTCCTTGCGCTTCATCGCGTCGAAGATGGCTTCGCGCGTGTTCTCGGTGGCCCAGACACCCGCATAGCCGGCGGACGCCTGCTGCCAGCCATGAATCGTGAACTTGGGATCGGGTGCCGCGATGACGACGTGCTCCCAGCGATGCGGCCCGGGCTCGACGCCGGAGTGCTTGCCGAAGAAGTTGTCTTCCTCGACCGCGGCGAGCGACGTGTGCGCGTCCGTACTGCCGATCATCCCGAACTTGAACGGGTTCACGCCGAGCTTCCGGTCCAGCGCCAGGCCGGTCTTCAGCGCCTCGCGGGCGTACTCGTACTTCAGCATCTCCGGCTTCTTGGACTCGGTGCCGTTGAGGTTCGACTGGTCCCACTTCTCGTAGTCGGCGAACTCGTCGCTCGGCGAGAGGAACGGGTGCGACTCGCTGTCGCCCTTGATCTGGGTGGCCTCGATGATCGGCTCGAACCGTGCACGCAGCGCCGCCAGTTCCCGCGTGAGCGGCTTGCCGTCGAACGTCTCGACCGTGAACATGCGGCCGTTGCTGAGGTTGCCGTTGTGCGGGATGGCCAGCACTTCCGCCCCGTTCTGCTGCTCGAAGTCCGCCAGGAACTTCCAGAGGTCCTCCGGGTTCTGGCTGTCGAACTGCGAATACGGAACGGTGCGGTTGGCGACGCTGGAATTGCCGCGGAACAGCACGTTGCGGTGCAGGTTGTCACCGCCGATGGCGGTCCACTCGAAGCCGATGATCGCGGTGAAGCGGCCGGGCTCGTTGTACTTGTCGGCGAGCGCCGTGTAGGCCTGCCAGGCGTTGCGCACGGCCTTGTCGCTCTTGATCGGCGCCTCCTTGCCCGACAGCGAAGCGACGATTTCCATCGCCGTGGCGAAGACCGTGTCCTGGTTGCCCGAGCGTCAGCGCCGCGTGCCACTTCTTGCCGGTCTCGGTGGCGAGGACCTCGGGGTCGCCGCTGAGCAACTGCGGCATGAGCCCGTACATCTCGGCGTGATCGGCGATCACCAGGAAATCGAGCGGTCGCGCGAGCTTGGCGCGCAGCCCGCCGGTGCTCGTGACTTCCTCGCCGCGCGCGAATCGGAAAGCGTCTTCCTGGCCGACCCGGTTCATGGTGCCGGCGTCGACCGAGATCGACGTATGCAGGTGGGTGTCGCCCCAGTACGACACGCGTCGGGTAGTTGCGGCCGGCGTAGGGTGAGAACTGCGGCGCGGTGACCCGGGCCACATCGCTCTTCGTCGCGCCTTCGTGATTGCCGGGATCCGCCGCACCGGCGCCCGCTGCGCAGGCGCACCCCGCGAACACGATGATGGTCCTGAGGGCTGTGTTCACTTGTCTGACCTCCCGCTTTGATTCTCTTGCAGGCAAACTTTGCCGGTACAAGTGGCAGCGTCCAGGCGCGCCTTGTTTCGGCGATGATGACTCAGGACCCCGTCGCAGGGAATCCCTCCGGCTGCCGGCCAGCGCCTGACCAGCGACGTGCCCGAAACGACTGCGGCGCACGCGACGACTCACGCAGCGGCCTGCGTCGACGGTGACGCGGCTGCGCCGTGCGATGGTTTCGGGCGTGCCCGAAACATCGCTCAGGCGCCGTCGACAGGCGGTCGATCCGGTGCCTTCTCCCGAGCGCGTGTCTGCCTTTCCAAGCTCGGGGAAAGGCACCGGATCGACCGCCCTGGCACTGCGGCGTCCTCAGCGAACACCGCGGCGCGCAACGAAACTAGTGCTGTGCGGAGGCTTCCGCCGCAATCGCCGCCTGCCGCCGCTCGCGCTGGATCAGGTACAGCCCCGCGCCGATCACGATGGACGCGCCGACCAGCGTCACCGCACCGGGCAGCACGCTCCAGATGGCGAGATCGAGCAGCACGCCCCACAGCATCGCGGTGTACTCGAACGGCGCGACGACGGCGGCCGGGCGCGCTGCGGAACGCCTCCGTGATCAGGTTCTGGCCGATCGAGCCCATGAGGCCGACACCGAGGATCAGCGCGAGGTCCCTGCCCCACTGGACCGGCTGCCAGCCCGGAATCGCCAGCAGCCCGGCACCGACCGTCAGCAGCAGCGTGAACCAGAACACCATGCTCTCGGTCGAGTCGGTGCGCGACAGCACGCGCAGCGAGATCACGGCGAGGGCATACGTCCACAGCGCGACGACGGCCCACAGCGAGCCCGTCGACAGCCACTTGCCATCGACAGGGCCCAGCATCAGCAGCACGCCGGCCAGGCCGACCGCGATCGCGATCCACTGCACCGCGACGACGCGCTCCGCCGAGCATCGGCACGGACAGCGCCGCGACCAGCAGCGGCGCGCACATGAAGATCGAGTAGGTGGTGGCGAGCGACGACTCGCGCACCGCGATAGACGAAGCTGTCGAGCATCAGCACCGAGAGCACGCCGCGCAGCAGGTGCAGGCGCACGTTGACCGGCCGCAGCCGCGCGAGCCGGCCGCGCAGCAGCGATCGGCAGCAGCACGAACGGCAGCGAGGCCGCGCCGCGCAGGAATGCCACCTGCAGCGGGGGGTAGTGCTCCGACGAGCAGCTTGAGCATGCGCGTCCATGACCGAGAAAACGCACGGCCACGGACGACGCAGCATCGCGGACGGATGCCCCGGACGCGCTGCCGCTGCGCGGCTCAGCGCTTCATCGCCTCGAAGAACTCGCCGTTGGTCTTGGTGTCCTGCATCTTGTCGATGCAGGAACTCGGCCGCCGCCAGCTCGTCCATCGGGTGCAGCAGCTTGCGCAGGATCCAGATCTTCTGCAGCTCGTCCGGCGACGTGATCAGCTCTTCGCGGCGCGTGCCGGAGCGGTTGATGTTGAACGCCGGGTAGACGCGCTTCTCGGCGATGCGGCGGTCGAGGTGGATTTCGCTGTTGCCGGTGCCCTTGAACTCTTCGTAGATCACGTCGTCCATGCGCGAGCCGGTGTCGATCAGCGCGGTGGCGAGGATCGTCAGCGGCCGCCCTCCTCGATGTTGCGCGCGGCGCCGAAGAAGCGCTTCGGCCGCTGCAGCGCGTTGGCGTCGACGCCGCCGGTCAGCACCTTGCCGGAGCTCGGCACGACGGTGTTGTAGGCGCGCGCGAGGCGCGTGATCGAGTCGAGCAGGATCACGACGTCCTTCTTGTGCTCGACCAGGCGCTTGGCCTTCTCGATCACCATCTCGGCGACCTGCACGTGGCGGCTGGCCGGCTCGTCGAAGGTCGACGACACGACTTCGCCGCGCACGGTGCGCGTCATCTCGGTGACTTCCTCGGGCCGCTCGTCGATGAGCAGCACGATCAGGTAGCACCTCGGGATGGTTGCCGGTGATCGAGTTGGCGATGTTCTGCAGCAGCATCGTCTTGCCGGCCTTCGGCGGCGAGACGATCAGGCCGCGCTGGCCCTTGCCGAGCGGCGCGATCAGGTCGATCATGCGCGCGGTGAGGTCCTCGGTGCTGCCGTTGCCGCGCTCGAGCTTGAGGCGCCGGGTCGGGTGCAGCGGCGTCAGGTTCTCGAACAGCACCTTGCTGCGCGCGTTGTCCGGCGAGTCGAAGTTGATCTCGCCGACCTTGAGCAGCGCGAAGTAGCGCTCGCCGTCCTTCGGCGGGCGGATCAGGCCCGGAGATCGTGTCGCCGGTGCGCAGGTTGAAGCGGCGGATCTGGCTCGGGCTGATGTAGATGTCGTCGGGGCCCGCGAGGTAGGAGCCCTCGGGCGAGCGCAGGAAGCCGAAGCCGTCCTGCAGGATCTCGAGCACGCCGTCGCCGTAGATGTCCTCGCCGTTGCGCGCGTGCGCCTTGAGGATCGCGAAGATGATGTCCTGCTTGCGCGAGCGGGCCAGGTTCTCGAGGCCCATCTGCTGCGCGATCTCGAGCAGCTCGCGGGATCGGCTTGTGCTTGAGCTCGCGTCAGGTTCATCGACCGGCGGCTGGCTTCGAGCTCGGCCGGGCTGATGACGTCGAGGTCGTCGCCGTCCATCGAAGTAATCGTCCGGCGGCAGTTCGTCCTGCCGCGGGCCGCGATTGCCGTCCGGGCCGCCGCCACCGCCGCCGCGCCGCGCTTGCCCGGCCGGTTGCGGCCCTGGTTGCCGAGGTAGCCTCTCACAGGTTGCTGTCCAGGAAAGCCGCGACGTCCGCCTTGCGGACCGCGCCGATCTTCTGGCCCTCGGCCTGGCCGTTCTTGAACAGGATCAGCGTCGGGATGCCGCGGACGTTGAACTTCATCGGCGTCTTCGGGTTCTCGTCGACGTTCATCTTGGCGATCGACGACCTTGCCCGCGTACTCCGCCGCGATCTCGTCGAGCATCGGTGCGATCATCTTGCATGGGCCGCACCACTCGGCCCAGAAATCGAGCAGGACCGGGCGCTGCGGACTTGAGCACGTCCTGCTCGAAGCTCGAGTCGGTGACGTGGATGATCTGCTGGCTCACCAGAGATTACCTCCGCTGGCTGATAGGGGTGTTTGGACACTGGGTGACTTTCGTTGAGGGGTTGATGTGTGCGTCGCCGGATATCGGGTGACGGCGGGGTCCGCGTAAGGCAAACTATCGAGATTGCTGGCCGTTGACTGGAGTTCTGAGGGATTCCGTTGCGCCGGGTCCGCCGGTCGGTTCACCGTAGGTGGGACCGGGACTCAGGCCCGATCGGCCGGCGACATGCTCTGGCGGGAGCGGACTGATCCGCGTTGCCGGTTATTTGAACCCGCTTTTCCGCAATTTGCAAGGCCACATGCGCCAGATCCGGGACCGATGTCAGACACACACCTCACCGACGTTTCGTTTACGAACCTCCACCTGCCCGAGTCGCTCGCCCGCGGCATCGCCGACGCCGGCTTCGAGCGCTGCACGCCGATCCAGGCGCAGACGCTGCCGCGCGCGCTCGCCGGCTTCGACGTCGCCGGCCAGGCCCAGACCGGCACCGGCAAGACCGCCGCCTTCCTCGTCGCGCTGTACTCGACGCTGCTGCGCAACGAGGCTGCCGGCCGACCGCGCCGGTCAACGCGCCGCGCGCGCTGATCATCGCGCCGACGCGCGAGCTCGCCGTGCAGATCCACCACGACGCCGAGATCCTCGGCCAGTACACCGGCCTGACGCTCGGCCTCGCCTTCGGCGGCGTCGACTACGACAAGCAGCGCCGCGACCTCGAGGACGGCGTCGACGTGCTGATCGGCACGCCCGGCCGCCTCATCGACTTCTACAAGCAGCACGTGTTCGACCTGCGCGCGGTGCAGGTGCTGATGCTCGACGAAGCCGACCGCATGTTCGACCTCGGCTTCATCGCCGACATCCGCTACATCATGCGGCGCCTGCCGGCGCCCGACCAGCGGCTGAACCTGCTGTTCTCGGCGACGCTCTCGCAGCGCGTGCTCGAGCTCGCCTACGAGCACATGAACGACCCGGAGCTCGTGCGCATCGAGCCCGACAAGATGACGGTCGACCGCGTGCGCCAGGTCGATCTACTTCCCGTCGATGGACGAGAAGCCGCGGCTGCTGGTCGGGCCTGCTGCGCACGATGGACCCGCACCGCACGATGATCTTCGTCAACACGCGGCGCGGCGCCGAGGAACTCGAGACGCTGCTGCGCGGCCAACGGCTTCAACGCCGAGGCGATCTCCGGCGACGTGCCGCAGAACAAGCGCCTGCGCATGCTCGCGCGACTTCCACAGCGGCGAGCTCGCGATCCTGATCGGCACCGACGTCGCGTCGCGCGGCCTGCACATCCCGGACGTGAGCCACGTCTTCAACTACGACCTGCCGCAGGACCCGGAGGACTACGTGCACCGCATCGGCCGCACGGCGCGCGCCGGCGCCGAGGGCGACGCGATCAGCCTCGGCTGCGAGGACTACGTGCAGTCGCTGCCGGACATCGAGGACTACATCGGCCGCAAGATCCCGGTGGCGCTCGCGTGGCGCAGGAACTGCTCGCCGAGATCACCGTGCCGCGCTCACGAGCGGCGCCGCTTCGGCGGCCCGGGCGGCGGTTCGCGCGGCGGCAGCGGTGGCGGTGGCCGCGGTGGACGCGGCGGCCGCGGCGGCCGCAGCGGCGGCGGTGGCGGTGGCGGCGCAGTCGCAGCGGCAGCAGCGGCGGCCCGCCGCGGCGGCGAGCAGCCGGCGCCGGCCGGCCCGCGCCGGATCAGCCCGCCAGTCCGCGCCGCAGCACGGCAACGGTGGCGGCGCCACCCAGCCGGCGCCGCGCCGCGGCCGAGCCGCGCGGGCGACGGCGCCGGCCACCGGCGACGGCGCGCGCGCGCAAGCGTCGCCGTCGCGGCGGCCGCGGACGCTGCGCGGCGGCCGCACGGCGCGAAGGCGCCGGCGCGCCTCAGGGCGGCGGCGATTCCGGCCCCGCGCCGCGAAGGCTGAACCGCGGGCACCGCAGGTCGCGCAGGTCGGCCAGCCTGCGCACGCCGGCGATGCCGGTCGACCGGCGCGTGCGGCGGCCGCGTCGAGTCCGGCTGCAGCACCTGGTAGATCCAACGCACACCCGCGCCCGGCGCGCGGCCTGCAGCACGGCCGCGCTGTCGTCCACGAACAGCGTGCGCGCCGAGCGGCACGCCGTGCCCGCGCGCGAGCCGCGCCCAGAACTCCGGCGATTCCTTCGGCACGCCGAATTCGTGCGACGAGACCAGCTCGTCGAAGTGCCGCGACGAGCTCCGTCTGCGCGTCCTTGACCGCGCAGGCTGATCGGGTGCGCGTTGGTCGTGAGCAGCACGCGCTTGCCGAGCGCCGCGCAGCAGGTCGAGGAACTCCGGCGCGCCCCGCAGGTAGCGGATCTGCGTCGCGCAGCTCGTGCTTGAGCGCCGGCGATGTCGAAGCCCGAGTTCGTCGCTCCAGTGATCGATGCAGTACCAGTCGAGCGTGCCGCGCCTGGCGTCGAAGCGCGGCCTCAGTTGCGCCATGCGCCGCGTCAAGATCGAGGCCGCGCGCCTCGCCCCAGCGCCGCGGCAGCACCTCGAGCCAGAACAGGTTGTCGAAGTGCAGGTCGAGCACGGTGCCGTCCATGTCGAGGCACACGGTGTCGATGCGGGACCAGTCGGGGATCGGAAAGCGAGGCATCGGGACGCGGGCCGTTCGGCGTGACACAGGCGGGTGGGCGGGGCCGGTATGATACGGCCGTCCATTGCCGCGGAGATCGAGCTTGAACGCTGCCTGACCCGCGACCCTGCGTCGCTGCTGCCCGAAGTCCTGCGCGCTGGTCGCCGCCGCCGGCACCGCGATCCTCGAGGTCTACGCGTCCGGCCACGACGTCGAGTACAAGGCCGACGATTCGCCGATCACGCGCGCCGACCGCGCCGCGCACGACATCCTGAGCGCCGGGCTGCGCCGCTCACGCCCGGACATCCCCGTGCTGTCGGAGGAAGTCGGCGGCCGAGCACGCGCCCGCGGTCAGGCACCGAGTGGCGCGAGTTCTGGCTGGTCGATCCGCTCGACGGCACCAAGGAATTCATCAGCCGCAACGGCGAGTTCACGGTCAACGTCGCGCTGGTCCGCGACCACCAGCCCGTGCTCGGCGTCGTCGCGGCGCCGGTGCTCGACCTCGTCTACTACGGCGTCGCGGGCGCCGGCGCGTTCGTCGCGCACGACGGCGGCGCCGCGCGACCCGATCCAGGTGCGTCAC
Organism: uncultured beta proteobacterium; assembly: GCA_963703945.1. Lineage (GTDB taxonomy): Bacteria > Pseudomonadota > Gammaproteobacteria > Burkholderiales > Burkholderiaceae_F > JALORV01. The sequence continues at coordinate 89,517 of CAVPGM010000010.1, forward strand.
CCCGCCGCGGACCCGCTCGTGATCGTCGGCAGCCGCTCGCATCGCGGCGACTCGCTCGACAGCGTGCTCGCGCGGATCGGAGCCGCACGAGATGCGGCCGATGGGCAGCTCGCTCAAGTTCTGCCTGGTCGCCGAAGGCACGGCCGATTTCTACCCGCGGCTCGGGCCGACCTCGCGAATGGGACACGGCGGCCGCGCAGGCGGTGGTCGAGGCGGCCGGCGGCGCGGTAACGACGCTGGACGGCCTGCCGCTGCGCTACAACGAGCGCGACACGCTGCTGAACCCGCATTTCCTCGCCTTCGGCGACGCCGTCCCGCGACTGGCACAGGCTGTTCTGAGCCGGCCGACGTGGAACTCTCGTGGAGCCTGCTGCTCCTGCTGCATCGCCGTCATGCGGCGTCGTGCGTTCTGGCACGACAGCCTCGGCGCCCGCGAAAGCGCCAACGACGCGGCCCGTCGAGACCTGCGCCGCGACCGGCGCGCAGCCTGCTCGACGGCACCGTCGCCTTCCGGTCGGCTGCAGGCTCGTGCGCGGCCGGCGGCGGGCCGCTGCAGCTTCGAGCGCACCTACGTGTTCGACTACACGCGCGACGGCGATACCCGGCAGCAGGGGTTCGTCGTGCTGTCCGGGCCAGCGCGTGGACACCGTCGGCCTCGGACCTGAGCCTATCCCCTTTTGCCGCGCCCGGGGGCTAAGGTACCGGCCCCGCCCCGAGCGACTCACGGACAGCGCCCGCGATGGCGGAAGCAGAGCGACAACGTCGACACCGAGACGTTCCAGCACCTGCAGCGGCTGCGGAGCCTGCGCATCGAGCACCGCGACCTCGACGACGTGATCCATCGCCTGCAGCTCGACCTCTACGTGGACCAGGTGCAGATGCGCCGGCTGAAGAAGCGCAAGCTCCTGCTCAAGGACCAGATCGCGCGCCTCGAGAGCCAGCTGATCCCGGACCTGAACGCCTGACGCGGATGCAGAAGCCAGCTGCAAGCGGCCGGCGACGCCCTCGACCGCCTGCTGCAGCCCGACAACCTGCTGCAGCTCGCCGTCATCGGCGGCGCGATCGCTGCTCGGCTGGTGGATCGCGCGGCTGCTGCGCGCTCGCGCATCGCGGTCCCGCCGCGATCCCGAGAACCTGCCGGACCGCGCTGCGCGAAGCTGCTCTGGGTCGGCGCGCCGCTACGCGCTGACGCTGCTGATCCTCGCCGCGGCCGACGGCCTGCTGCACGCGCTCGGGGCTGCCGGCGCGGCATCGTCGACGTCGCGGTGCAGCTCACGGCGCTGCTGCTGCTGATCCGGGTCGTCGTCTACGTGCTGCGCGTGTCGCTCGGCACGCGCGCGCGGCATCAAGGGCTGGGGCACGACGATCAGCGTCGTGATCTGGGTCTTCCTCTCGCTGCACCTGCTCGGCTGGGGCGACGACGGTGATCGCGCGTGCTCGACGGCATCGGCATCAACGCCGGCAAGACGCGCATCTCGGTCTGGTCGGTCGACGAAGCTGCTGGTCACGGTCAGCCTGTTCGTGCTGCGTCGCGCTGTGGGTCTCGCGCTGGCTCGAGCGCCACGTGCTGCAAGCTCGACGCGCTCGCGCCGAACATGCGCATCGGCATCGCCAAGTTCACTGCAGGCGTTCCTGGTCGGCCTGTCGGTGCTGGTCGGCCTGAACGCGGCGGGCCTCGACCTCACGACGCTGAACGTGCTCACCGGCGCGATCGGCATCGGCCTCGGCTTCGGCCTGCAGAGCATCGCGGCCAACTTCGTCAGCGGCTTCGTGCTGCTGATGGACCGCTCGATCAAGCCCGGCGACGTCATCAGCTTCACCGGCACGACCGGCACCGAGCACCGAGGGCTTCGGCTGGGTGGAGGAACTGCGCGGCCGCTACGTCGTGGTGCGCGACCGCGACGGCGTCGAGACGCTGGTGCCGAACCAGAACCTGATCACCAACCCGGTGATCAACTGGAGCTACACGGATCCGCGCGTGCGCCTGAAGCTGCCGGTCCGCGTCAGCTACAAGGACGACCCCGAGCTCGCGATGCAGCTGCTGCTGCGAGGCCACCGACGGCCATCCGCCGCATCCTCCGCGACCCGGCGCCGGTCGCGCGCCTGATGGGCTTCGGCGACCACGGCATCGAGCTCGAGCTGCGCTTCTGGATCCCCGATCCGCAGGAAGGCGTCAACAACGTGCGCTCCGACGTGAACCGCGCGCATCTGGCGGCTGTTCAAGGAGCACGGCATCACGATCCCGGTCGCGCAGCGCGAGGTCCGCGCTCGAGATGGCGACCCGCGCGTCGGCGCGCGTCGCCCGCGCGCGACGACTGAGTCGCCGGCGTGCCCGTCGAAATCACCGGCTCGCTCGCGATCCCGGACGAGCTGATCGAGTTCCGCGCCGTGCGCGCCTCGGGTCCGGGCGGCCAGAACGTCAACAAGGTGTCGAACGCCGTCGAGCTGCGCTTCGACTCCGCGCGCGTGGGACGACCTGTGGCCGCACGCCCGCGCGCGCCTGCGCGCTCGCCGGCCGCCGCATGACGGACGCGGGCCTGATCGTCATCGACGCGCAGCGCCTGCGCTCGCTCGAACAGAATCGCGCGGATGCGCTCGAGCGGCTGCGCACGATGATCGTGGCAGCGCTGGTCGAACCGAAGCCTCGCCGCAAGACCAGGCCGACGCGCGCGTCGAAGGTGAAGCGCCTCGAGGGCAAGACGCAGCGCGGCAAGGTGAAGGTGCTGCGCCAGAAGAAGTTTGACGAGTGAGTGACGGCAGTCGCCCGACGAATCCCGCGGGACGAGTGACGGCCTGCAGATCCGCGGGCGAACCCTGGCCCCGGGTCAGCGGTGAACGACCTGCAGGATGGAGTTGCGGATCTGCTCGTGCAGCACGAACTGCGCGTCCGACGCGACGGCCTCGAGCACCTTCGCATCGAAGGCGAGCCTGCCCTCGGCCGCCTCGCTGACCACGTTGCGCGCGCGCAGGCGCTCGACGAAGTTGCCGAACAGCGCACGATCGAAGAATTCGGGTGAATTGAGCTCGTACAGCATCGCCATGCGCTGCGCCGTCAGCTGGCACTGCCGCTCGAGCGCTTCCTGCGTCAGGCGACCGCTGCCCGCGCGCAGCAGCAGCGAGATCGCCAGGTAGTAGCGCTCGAGGATCGGCACGCTGATGCGTGCCAGCACCGACAGCTGCACGGCCTCGCTCGACTCGGCGGCCGGCCGCCGCCATTCGCTGCGGTCGTCGGACGCCGTGAGCAGGCCGTGGTTCAGCAGGTCCTCGAGCAGTTCGTCGACCACCGCCGGCAGTTCGTGCTCGCGCCAGCGCAGGAAGTACTCGTCCGCGACGTACGGATAGACGCGGCCCGCGAGGCGCAGCAGGTCGACCCGCGCGCACGGCAGCATTGTTGAGGAACGCGCACGCGAGCAGCGACGGCATCAGCAGCAGGTGCAGGACGTTGTTGCGGATAGTAGCTCGACAGCACCGCCGTCGATTCGGTCATGCCGACGATGTCGCCGAGCGGGTGCGACTGCCGGTACAGCATGCGCAGCGACTCGCAGTGCCGGATCATCGACTGGCCATCGAGCGGCGTGACCCAGACGCGCGGCGAGTACGGCGCCTGCCGCATCAGCGACGCATACAGCTCGAGCTGCCGCGCCAGGTCGGCCTCGCCCATGCGCTGCCGCGGCGTCGCGAGCAGCACCGTGCCCGATCAGGTTGACCGGCGTGACGCACGCGGCGGCGTTGATGCGCGTCATGATCTGGTGCGCCAGGTCGACGCAGAGCGGCGACAGCCAGGCGGGCTTTTCGTCCGTGACCGGCTGCTGCCGGTCCCAGCCCGGCACGTGGCGCTCGAGCAGCGCCGTCGAGCGGCAGCGGCTCGCCGAAGCTGACGTAGACCTTGCCGAAGCGGCTGCGCAGTTCGGGCAGCGTCCGCAGCATGCCGAGGATCGATTCCTTCTCCTTCGGCCGTCCGGACAGCTCGCCGATGTAGGTGCGGCCTTCGACCAGGCGCTCGTAGCCGAAATAGATCGGCACGAACACGACCGGGCGCACCGGCTTGCGCACGTAGGCTGCGCACCGTCATCGCGAGCATGCCGGTCTTCGGCTGCAGCAGGCGCCCGGTGCGGCTGCGGCCGCCTTCGATGAAGTACTCGATCGAGTGGCCGCGCGCCATCATCGCGCCGAGGTAGCGCATGAACACGGCCGAGTAGGTCGCGTTGCCGCCGAAACTGCGGCGCAGGAAGAACGCGCCGCCGCGCCGCAGGAACGAGCCGATCACCGGCATGTTGAGGTTGATGCCGGCCGCGATGTGCGGCACCGCGTAGCCCTTGTGGTACACGACGTACGACAGCAGCAGGTAGTCCATGTGGCTGCGGTGGCACGGCACGTAGACGATCTCGCTGCCCTCGTCGACGGACTGCAGGCTCGCGAAATTGGCGAGTTCGACGCCGTCGTAGAGCCGGTTCCAGAGCCGGCCGAGCACGCCCGACATGAACACGACGAACGCGTGCGAGTAGTTGGCCGCGATCTCGTACGCGTAGCCGCGCGCGACCTTGAGCGCGTCGCGGCGGGCGACGCTTCTTGTCCTGCATGTCCTGCGCGCACGGCATCGCGCACGGCCTGCGTGCGCAGCACCTCGGCCACGATCGTGCGCCGGTGCGAGAGGTCGGGACCGATCGTCGCCGCGCGCTGGTTGCGGAACTGCATGCGCAGCTGGCGCCACATCCGGCGCGGGCCGCGCGGCATGCCCCGCGTCTCCGACAGCGACGGCTGCAGCGGCATGCGCCTCGCCGAACAGCACCAGCAGGTTGCGGCCGTTGATGAGCAGCGAGAGGAACTTGCGGAAGCGGCCGCCGATGTCCCAGTCCTCGGCGATCAGCAGCCGGAACCACGAGCGCTCGCGATCCGGCGCGCGGCCCCAGAACAGGCTCACCGGCATCGAGGTCGGCGTCGAACGTGATGTCCTCGCCGGCCGCGGCCGTCAGCGCGCGCAGCGCCTCGGGCATGCGGCGATCGATGCGCTGCCCGAAAAACCCGGTGCGACGCTCGAGGAAGATCAACGAATCCGGCAGCACGCGCCTGGGCGCCGACCGGCAGCGTGCGGATCCGGCAAGCCCCGCTCGCGGCAGACGTACTCGAGCACCGCGAGGTCGATCGACGCTGCGCTTCTCGAGCGCGTACACGGGAGCGCGGCCGGCCCCGAGCCGCGCCTTCGCGTCGTCCGGCAGCACCGACGGCCGCACCCACAGGGCGACCAGCCCGCGGACGATCGGCAGGGCAAGCCGCTCGAAGGCGGAGAAGTCGCTCATCGCAGCGGCAGTCGGCCCGTGACGAGCAGATGCCGGTCGGAGACGGTCCTGACGCTGAGACCGCCAAGGCCGTGCGCTCGCAGTTGCGCGCGGATTTCGTCGGGCTCGAACGCGGCGCAGAGCGAGGCGAGGAAGTCGAGGCGCAGCACCTCGGGCTCGTTCGCGGCGTACTGGTCGACGATGGCCTGCGCCGCCGCCGCAGATTCCGGCCGGAACAGGTCCATCACGAGCACGGCTGCGCCGGGTGCGCCCGCCTCGCGCACCGCACGCCAGAACACGCCCGGATCGTGCAGGTGGTGCAGCAGGCTGTTGCTGACGACGGCGTCGTAGCCCGGCAACGGCAGCGTGGCGCCCGGCAGCAATCCTTCGATGAACTGCACGCGACCGCCGAGCTCCGGGGATTCGTGCAGGCTTTCGCTGGCAAACCGCAGCATCGCCGCCGAGCCATCGATGCCATGCACGGTGAGTCCGGCATGGCGGCTCGCCAGGCGCAGCACGATGTCGCCCGGACCGCAGCCGAGGTCGAGCACCGCGCCCGTCTGCAGTTCGGGAAACTCCGCCGCGAAATAGCCGACGAAGCGTTCGTTGGGCTCGGCGAAGTCGGCCATCGCATAGGCGCGCGCCTGCTCGGCCTCGTCCATGAGTTCGGGTTCGGTGATGCGCTGCATGGTCTCGCTCCGCCGCGGTCGCGGCGCGGAGCTAATTGTCGCCCGACTCGTCGCTTGCGCCGTCCGTCTGGGCGTCGATCGCCTGGTCGAGATTGCGCTTGGCGTCCATGGTCACGTCTTCCACGGCACGCGCCCTGTCCTCGGTCTGGATCATGTCGTCCAGCACCGTCTCGTCGGTATCCCGGCCCAGTTCCCGGGCTTCTGCCTCACCTGCGGCATCGTCCTGCGGATCCGACGCGGGCGACCCGCATGCGACGAGCATCGACAGCACGAAGGCGGCGAGAGGTAACCTGGCGGCAACGGACATGATGCTTCCCCCGGGCAAGGGCCCGGGCCGGGATTCTAGCGCAAGAGGAAGGGGAGGAAGGGGAGGAAGGGCAGGAAGGTGAGGAAGGTGAGAAGGCGAGGCAGAAGCGAAGAACGACGATGCGCCGAAGCGACACGGAATCAATCCTTCCCTGCCCTTCCTATCCTTCCTATCCTTCCTATCCTTCCTATCCTTCCTATCCTTCCTATCCTTCCTATCCTTCCTTCCTGCCCTTCCTGCCCTTCCCTCACTGGAACTCGTCGATCTGAAAGAGGAAGTACGCGAAGAAATGGTTGATCGCGCGGATCTGGTCGAGCAACTGATGGTCCGAATCGACGACGTGCAACGTCGCCTTCTGCTCTTTCGCGAAACGGATGCTGTTGTCGACCGGGATAACGTCGTCGCGCCAGCCGTGGACGATGGTCGTCGGGCAGTGCGCAGGTCGCGGGCTGAATTTCTCGTAGCCGGGCATGTAGAGCGCCGGCGCCATCAGGAACATGCCGCGGGCCTGCAGCAGCGACGAGCCCGCCACCGACACGTAGCCGCCCATGCTCGACCCGACGAGCACCAGCGATCCACGCAGGTCCTTGCAGAAGGCGAGCAGTCGCGTCACGCGCGCCTGCGGATCGTCGATGCCGCGATAGTCGACGGATTCGACGTGGAATCCCTCCTCGCGCGCGATCTCGGCCATCGCTGCGATCTTGCTGCCCCACGGCTCGCTGTCCTTGCCATGGGAGAAAACGACGTATCGCTCGGTCATCCGGGAAACGCTCCAGTCCGCATGGCTGCCATGATAAGGCTTTCGCGCACAGCGTAACGCGGCCTGGGTCTCATTCGCCCGACCACAGCAACTGGTCCAGATCGCGCACGGCTGCGCCCCAGCCGTGCCGGACCAGGTCCACGCGTCCGCGCGCAGCATCGATGCCTTCGGCGCGCAGCCGGGAAATCTGCCGCCCGCGCGCAGGCGAACCTGCCGGAAAGGCGATGCGCCCACCGGCCGCAACGACTCGCTGCCACGGCACCCCGCTGTCCTGTGGCAGGCCGGACAGCACCTTGCCGACGAGCCGGGCCTGGCGCGGAAGTCCGGCGCGAGCCGCGACGGCGCCGTATGTCGTCACCCGGCCGCGTGGAATCCGGCGCACGACCCCGATGATCGCTGCGATCCGGCGCGCGCGCTCATCGACGTCGGCGGCTGCGCGCTCGGCACGGGCAGGACCTGCAGGCTTCGGCATGATGGGTCGCATCATGCCATGCATCATGCTGCGACCTGTCCGGGCGGCGCGACGGTTGGCTCCCAGCAGGGCTCCGACTGCGCAGGTCCGCGCGCGAGCAGCCGCCGATCTGACAGAATATTGCCGGCCCGGATGAGGTTTCCGGGATCCGTGGTCCATCGATCGTTGACGCCGAACCGGAGTCGGTTTCGATTGCCGCACATTGCACAACGGGAAGCGGTCGGTTGGGCGTTCGCCGTGGATCGCGGCGGCACGTTCACCGACGTGGTCGGCACCGCGCCGGACGGTTCGCTGCACACCTGCAAGGTCCTGTCGCGGGATCCGCATCGGCCGGCCGATCCGGCATTGCGCGGCATCGACTGGCTGCTCGAACGTCACGGCGCTGCCTGCGGCCGTCACGTGACTTCGGTACGGCTCGGCACCACGGTCGCCACCAATGCATTGCTCGAGCGCGCGGGCGCGCCGACACTGCTGGTCACGTCGCAGGGAATGCGCGACGCGCTGCTGATCGGCTACCAGGATCGGCCCGACATCTTCGCGCGCGCCATCCGTCGCCCGTCCGCCGCTGTACCGGGATGTGGTCGAAGTTCCGCGAGCGCGTGGACGTCGCATGGACAGGTGCTGTTGCCGCTCGACGAGGATGCGCTGCGCCGCGCACTCGTGGCGGCGCGAGCGGCCGGCATCGAGGCGGTCGCGTCGCGTTCCTGCACGGGTTCCGGCATCCGGCCCACGAGATCCGTGCCGCGGAAATTGCACGCGCAGCAGGTTTCGACGAAGTGATCGCGTCGCACGCTGCCGCGCCGCTCCTCGGCTTCGTCGCGCGCGGCGACACGACCGTGGCCGACGCCTACCTCTCGCCCGGTTCTGCTGCGCTACACGCGGAGTTTCCGCGCGAGCCTGCGTAAGGCGCACGGCGACGCGACCGTCGCCTTCATGCAGAGCAACGGCGGCCTCGTCGATGCCGAGGGCTTTCGCGGCGTGAACGGCGTGCTTGTCGGGTCCCGCCGGGGGCGTGGTCGGGATGATCGCCGCCGGCAGCACGGACGGGCCGCGCCGGCTGATCGGCTTCGACATGGGAGGCACGTCGACGGACGTCAGCCTGTCCACCGGCGACATCCCGCGGCGGTTCGCCGCCGAGATCGACGGCGTGCGATTGCAGACTCCGATGGTCGACATCACCACGATCGCGGCGGGCGGCGGTTCGATGCTGCGGTTCGCCGACGGTCGCCTGCAGGTGGGGCCCGCCTCTGCCGGCGCCGATCCCGGGCCGGCGTGTTACCGCCGCAACGGCCCCGCCACGATCACCGACTGCAACGTCGTGCTCGGACGCATTCCCGTCGGAGCATTTTCCGCACGTCTTCGGCCCGGCGGGCGATCAGCCGATCGATCCGGCCGCCTCGCGCGCGCGACTCGCCGAGCTGGCCGCAGCGGCCCGCGACGAAGCCGGACTCGAGTACAGCGTGGAGGCGCTGGCCGAAGCCTTCCTGCAGGTCGCCTGCGCGCGCATGGCCAACGCGATCCGCGAACTCGCCCTGCACCACGGCGAAGACCCGGCACGCTTCAGCCTGCTCTCGTTTGGCGGCGCGGCAGGCCAGCACGCGTGCGCCGTGGCCGAGCTGCTCGGTGCCGACGAGGTGCTGCTGCATCCGCTCGCGGGCGTGCTGTCCGCTTATGGCATCGGCTTGACCGGTCGTCGCGCGATCCGCCGCCGCACGGTCGAGGCCGCGCTCGATGCGTCGGGGCATGCGGCTGGCGGTCAGACATTGCTGGGGCTCGAAGCCGATGCGCGTGATGACCTGCTGCGCCAGGGCGTCGCCGTGTCGCTCATCGAGACGCGAAGCAGCGCGCACGTGCGGCTCGCGGGTTCCGACACCACGCTCGAGCTGTCGGTGGCAGCCCGCAGACAGGCTTCGCGTCGCGTTCTTCGAGGCGCACCGCCAGCTCTACGGCTTTGCCGACGACACGGCGCCGCTGGTCATCGGCTCGGTCATGGTCGAAGCCATCGAACGCGTGGCAGCGGCAGCACCGGACCTGGTCACCGGCAAGGAACCGTTGATCGCCGACGCTGGATCGCCGACTGCGAGTACCACGGTATGGATCGAGGGGGCCTCGCGCACGGTGCCAGTCGTCGCACGCCGCGATCTCACGCCGGGCGCGCAGCTGGACGGGCCCTTGCTGCTGTGCGAAGACGGCGCGACGAGCTGGATCGCACCGGGCTGGGCGGGTCGGGTCGCACCGGGCGGCCTGGTCATCCTGCACCGGTCGCAGGCCGCGCGCAGCATCGCTCACCTGGACGCGCCCGCCACCGCGCCCGATCCGATGCGGCTCGAGGTGTTCAACGCCCTGTTCATGCACGTCGCGGAGCAGATGGGCGCCGTGCTGCGACACACGGCGAGCTCGGTCAACATCAAGGAGCGGCTCGACTTTTCGTGCGCGATCTTCGACGCCTCGGCTAACCTCGTCGCCAATGCGCCGCACATGCCCGTGCACCTGGGGTCGATGGGCGCGAGCGTGGCCGCCGTGCTCGACGCGTTCGGCGACGACACTGCGCCCCGGCGATGCCTACCTGGTGAATTCGCCGTACGCCGGCGGCACGCACCTGCCCGACATGACGGTGGTCTCGCCGGTCTTCGACGAGGCCGGCGCCCGCGTCGAATTCTTCACGGCCTCGCGTGCGCACCACGCCGACGTGGGCGGGATCACGCCCGGCTCGATGCCGCCGGACAGCCGCACCATCGACGAGGAAGGCGCGCTGGTCGCGCCGACGCGCATCATGCGCGACGGGCGTGCTCGACGACGCACGGCTGCGTCAGCTGTTCTGCGGCAACCCCTGGCCGGCACGGAATTTCCCGCAGAACCTCGCGGATCTGCGGGCGCAGCTGGCGGCCAATGCCCGTGGCGAACGGGAATTGCGGCGCGCCGCGCGCAGACCACGGCGGCGCCACGCTGCTCGCGTACATGCGCCACGTGCAGGACAACGCCGAACGCTGCGTGCGCCGCGCGATCCGCCGGCTGCGCGACGGCAGCTTCCGCTACGAGATGGACAATGGCCAGGTGATCGCCGTGCGCATCGCTGTCGAGCCGCAAGCCGGCACGGCCATCGTCGACTTCACGGGTACGTCGCCGCAGCAGGCCAACAACTTCAACGCACCGCTTGCCGTCACGACCGCGGCGGTGCTGTACGTCTTCCGCACGCTGATCGACGAGCCGATCCCGCTCAACGCCGGTTGCCTGCGACCGCTGACCATCGTCGTGCCGCACGGGTCGATGCTCGACCCGATCGCGCCCGCGGCCGTGGTCGCCGGCAACGTCGAGACTTCGCAGTGCATCGTCGACGCGCTGTACGGAGCGCTCGGACTGCAGGCGGCCGCGCAAGGCACGATGAACAACTTCACGTTCGGCAACGAGCGCTACCAGTACTACGAGACCATCGCGGGCGGCGCAGGGGCCGGTCCGGATTTCGATGGCGCAAGCGGCGTGCAGACGCACATGACCAACTCGCGGCTCACCGATCCCGAAGTGCTCGAAACGCGGTTCCCGGTGCTGCTGCGCGAGTTCTCGATCCGTCGCGGCTCCGGCGGCGCAGGCCGGCACCGCGGTGGCGACGGTCTCGTGCGGCGTGTCGAGTTCCGCGAGGCGATGACGGCAAACGTGCTGTCCAATCATCGGCGCATCGCGCCGTTCGGTCTCGAGGGCGGCGCGCCCGGGGCGCCCGGGCGCAACACGGTCAGGCGACGCGGCCGCGCCGACTCAGAAACGGTCGCCGCGACGTTCGGGCTCGCCGTAGAGCCGGGCGATGAGATTGAGATCGAGACGCCGGGCGGCGGCGGCTTCGGGACGCAGGACGCCTGAAGACACGGCGGGCCGCTGATCGGGCGTCGGCGCGAACAACTCCTGTGCCAGCGTCCGGCGTTGCGTGGCGTCTTCGGGCAAGTCGTCGATGACGGGACGCGGCGGCTCACGCACGGTGAAGCGCGTGCCCGGCGGCAACTGTCGCGGCCTGACGGCCCGCACGGTGCTGCCCTCGAGGCGATGCGTGAGCATGAACGAGCGGCTCTCGCCGAGGCGCGGCGTGGGCAGCGAGATCAGGCAATGCACCACGCCGTTCCTGACGTCTTCCGTCGTGTTGACGCACTCGTCGCAGACGACTTCGCAATGCTGCGCGTCCGCGCCTTTGCCAAAGGCGCCGCTCGCGGCAAGCCCGAGCAGGAAGGCGTGCACCTGCCGTGCGAGTCGCGGCCAGGTATTGCGATCGCGCCCTTCGAAGCGCGCCCAGCGCGTGCCGCTCTCGATGCTGTTGATGATCAGCAGCTGCCGTCGACGGAACGTGAGCAGCGAACTTTCGGGGCCGGCACCCGCTCCACGCGCCAGCGTCTTGCAGCTGCGCCGTGCCGGCAACGCTGGCACGGACCGCATGCAGCGGGTTGACCCCCTGCGCCGTGAGCTTCTGGCAGTCGATCTCCGTCAGTGCGTGCAGGGGACGCGTGCCGGGACGCAGCAGGATCTGCTCGTCGGGCAGCCCGTCCCACGGCGAGCGATGTGCATCCATGCGCGCGAGCGCGCCCGCGACCGCGCCGCTGTTGGCGAAAGACTCGAAGCGGCCGCGCAGCCGGTCGAATGCCTGCACGCGCGGGAAGCAGATGAACGCGGAATCGCTCTGGAACGCGAGTTCGCGCAGGCCCTGCAATGCGTCGTCGGTCGTCTGCCACGCAGCAGGCGGATCGACGACGAGCAGCGCGCGGTGGTCGCGGCAGAACTGCGTCGCGACGAGCAGCACGCCCGGGCCGATGTCGCGATCGCGCGCCGGCGGCGGCACGCAGACGAAATGCAGGTCCTCGACATCGCGCAATGCGAAGAGGCCGGTGCCGCGTTCAGCCGAGCCGATCAGGTCGTAGTCGGTGAGCGGCGAGCCGTCGTCGCCGTCGGGATTCGAATCGACGTAGCCGATCGGGTGGCGCGCGCCCGCACGGAAGGTGCGGTCCGGACGGGCGTGCGGCACGGCGCCGCGCACCCGCACCAGCAGGGATTCCTGCAGCGCCGAGGCGACGAATCGCGTGGTGCCGGGAGCCGTCGACAGCCGCCGGAAAATCTCCTGGTCTTCGATCTGCTCGGACCCGAGCGTGCGCAGGCGCTGCAGGACGAGGTTGAAGCGATCGTCCTCGCTGGGCGCGATGTTGTCGTAGTCGACGGAGGCCCGCAGAATTTCCCGCGTGCCGGGACTGAGCGCTTCGAGCACCAGCTTGCTCGTCGCCGCAAGGCAGGCTGATGGTGGCCGGCGCGCCGCCGTTCACGACGCGCACGATGACTGCCTCGCGGCCGCCGTTGTCGAAGTACTGCTCGACGGCGTACGACAGCATGCTCGGCTGCCAGAGCCCGCCGAACACCTGCTGGTACTCGGCGAAATCGCGCACACGCACGGGACGGTTCACGGGACCGCGCAACGCACGGCCGACGAAACCCGTCGTCGCCGTCGGCAGGCGAACGATCGGCACGTCTGCGCCAACCGCTTCCGTCACCGTGATGCCAGTGTGGGAAATATCGCGCAAAGCCGCGCCCCGCCTCGAGAAAACTACCTTAAAGTACCATAAGTCATCGGCCTTCGAAGCGACCCCCGACCCACCGCATGGCGCCGCGGTCGAATTCAGGCTCCAACGGACGGAGCAGTCCTGCGGCGCTTGCGGCCGCCGATGGACAGCGTACTGGTCGCCGGTGCGGGCAGGCGCGCGCGACAGTGCTCGGCGAACCAACGCAACCCGACCTCGCCCGTTGCGATCGGGCCCGTTTCATCGGCGCCCAGCAGCCCCATCCCCTGCTGCACGCGTGCCAGCATGCGCGCGTCCGCCGCGAACGCCTGGCGCCGCACACGCTGATGCGTGTAACGCAGCAGGCGCATCTCGCGACTCGAGTCGGTTGCCGCGTAGCGCAACTCACGCAACGTGCTGTGACCGGTGGCGCCCGGCAGGACCTGCAGGATGGACAGGCCATCGGGCGCGAGCTGCAACAGCAGGTTCGGCCAGAGGTAGACATATTCGGCACGTGCCGGGGTCGACTGCCTGTCGCGCAGCAACTGGCGGTACATGCGCGACGACCACGTGTCGCCGAGGGCGCCCGTAGCGACTGCAGCTGTCGCGCGCAGGGCGTCACCGTCGCCCCGTTCGAAAACCAATGGCGCGAACAACCGCGGCTTCAGGGCAGGTCGCGCAATGTCGACGTGCGCGGTGTCGAGCATGTGCTCGCACGCCAGTTTCCAGTCGGCCGCGCAGGGCGTTGCGCGCGGCTCGATCACGCGTCGCATCGACGTCAGGTCCGGCCAGGTGCCGGCTACTGCGTCGAGCACCTGCTCGACCGCTTGCCGCGGCGTCTGGAAGGCCGCGAAGACCAGGCCGCGCCACTGGGCGACGTGGAGCGGATGCAGCGAGTGCGCGTCCGCGTCGAACTCATCGAAGTGCTGGCCGGCGGGAATGCTGACGAGCGCGCCCGATTCGTCGTAGGTCCAGCCGTGGTACGGGCAGCGCAAGCGGCCGTCGATGCAGAACGCGAGCCCGGTGTGCGCGTCGCCTTCGACGAGGCGCGCGCCCCGATGACGGCAGACGTTGCGAAAGCCCTGCAGGCCGCCCGCCTTCGTCCGCAGCACCACCCCGGAACGCGCGCCGCAGTCGTATCGCACCGCGGTGCCGGACGCAGGCAGGTCCGAGACGTGGCAGACGAACTGCCAGCTCGGGGCGAAGATCGCGGAGTCTTCGAGCGGTGCGCGGTCGGGGTCGAGGTACCAGCCGGCCGGGAGTCCTCGCACGGTCGCCTAGCGTCCGCCGCTGGCCGCGACCGGAGCAGCGGCGGCTGCCTCGTCGCGAATCGGCACGGGCCGGTCGCTGCCGTCCCAGGTCGCGCCCGCCGGGATGCGATTCTCGACGAGCCGCGCCGACGCCAGGAACTGGTCGAGACCGACGGCCGGCTGCGACACGGGCACGGCCACGCCTTTCGCCGCGTTCACCACCTGCTCCACGAGCGCCCAGTCGACCGTGACGGCCGCCGGTTTCGCGCGCTGCGCCATCTTTTCCTGCACTTTCTTGTTGAAGCGCTGGCCCTTGGCCGCCGCTTTCGCTTCCGGATGCTCCTCGTGCGGCGGGAACGACTGCACGTAGAACTGGCCGTCCTGCACCTTGTAGAGCAGCGGCTGGTTGACGACCGTGACCTTGGTGCCGATCGGCAACTGTGGAACAGCGTCGCGATGTCCTCGGGATACAGCCGGATGCAGCCGTGGCTCGCGCGCATGCCGACGCCGGCGGGCTTGTTGGTGCCGTGCATGAGGTAGCTCGGCCAGCCGAGGTTCATCGCGAACGCGCCGAGCGGATTGTCGGGACCGGCCGGCACCCGCGCGGGCAGGATGTCGCCTTCGGCCGCGTGCTCCTTGCGCACGGAGGCCGGCGGCGTCCAGACCGGATCCTTGCGCTTCGAGACGATCTTCGTCGCGCCTTCGGGCGTCGCCCAGCCGACCTTGCCGATGCCGATCGGCAACGTGACCACCACGCGCTGCTCGCCCTTCGCGGGCTTCGGGAAGTAGTAGATCCGCAGCGCCGCGAGGTTGACGACCAGGCCTTCGCGCGGCGCATCGGGCAGCACGAACTGCGTGGGCAGTACGATGCGCGTGCCCTCGCCCGGCAGCCACGGGTCGACGCCCGGATTGGCGCGCACGACTTCGTCGTAGCCGAGATTGAAGCGGCGCGCGATGTCGGGCAGCGTGTCTTCGTGCGTCGCGATCGTCACCTGCAGCGTGCCGACGACCGCCGTGGTCTGCGGGTCGAACGGGAACGTGTGCGTCGCGAGCGGCTCCGCGTACTGCGGCTTCGGCGGTTCTGGCGGCGGCGGCGGCGCCTGCGGCTGCGGCACGAAGATGCTGCAGCCCGCAAGCGTCGCGAATACGGCGACGAGCGCCACGCGGCGCGTCGACCGGATGCCTGGAATATTCACGGATCCAATCACTTTCCACCTCTCGTCAGCGTCGGACGGCCCGCGGCCGTTCAGAGCACGGCGGGGCGGTTCGGCAGTTCGTCTTCGTCGCGTCCGCCGGGCAACGGCGGGAAGTGCCGCGCCAGCAGCCGGCCAGCCTCGTGCACGCCTTCCACCGCGCCCCGCTCATATTGCCCGGAGCGGAACTTCTCTTCCATCGTGTTGCAGACCGCAGCCCACTCCGCGGCGCTCGACGCGACCGTTGAAGCCCCGGTCCGCGACGATCTCGACGTCGCGATCGGCCAGCAGCACGTAGATCAGGACGCCGTTGTTCGCTTCGGTGTCCCAGACCCCCAGCGCCGCAAAGACCTCGCAGTGCCCGCTCCGCGGCGTCTTGCCTGCCCAGATCTCGCCGGGCTCGAGCGCCGCCTTCGATCGCGAAGCGGATCTCGCCGCTGTGCAGCGAGTTCCGACTCGGTGACCGCGCGTTCGATCGCCTCGAGGGCTTGGACCGGGAAAGCGCGCGCAAGTCTGCGCGCGCGTCGCGAACAGGTGACGGAACCAGCGCGTCCAGTCCATGGCCATCACCAGCCGCCCGAGGCGCCGCCGCCCCCGAAGCCGCCGCCACCGCCGCTCCAAGCCGCCACCGCCAAACCGCCACCCGCCGCCACCGAAACCGCCGCGGTAGCCCCAGCCACTGCCGTGACGCCGGCTGTACCAGCCGTTGCCGCCGGCACGCGGTCCGCCGCCGCCCATGCCGCCCATCAGCGCGAAGACGAAGGCGACGATGCCCGCGACGACGGAGATGCCGAGGATGCTGATCAGCAGCCAGGTCAGGAAACCGACCAGGCCGCCGGTGGCGAGCGCGCCGCCGACGCGGCCGAACAGGCGCCGGAAGATCGAGCCGCCGACCATCGCGAAGATGAACAGGAACGGCAGCAGGTGAACAGGCCCGGGATGCCCGCGCGCCGGCGGGCTGAGCTCGGGCTCGGGCAGCGGCTCGCCCTCGATCACGCGCATGATGCGGTCGACGCCGGTGTTGATGCCGCCGTAGTAATCGCCGCGCTTGAACTGCGGCACGATGTCCTGCTCGATGATGCGGTTCGCCGTCGCGTCGGGCAGCGCGCCTTCGAGGCCGTAGCCGACTTCGATGCGCACCTTGCGGTCGTTCAGCGCGACCAGCAGCAGCACGCCGTCGTCGACCTTGCCGCGGCCGAGCTTCCACTGGTCGACGACGCGGATCGAGTACTGCTCGATTGCCTCGGGCTGCGTCGTCGGCACGATCAGCACCGCGACCTGGCTGCCCTTCGCTGCTCGAACGCCGCGCAGCTTGGCTTCGAGCGCCGCGGCCTGGTCCGGCGTCAGCGTGCCGGTGAGATCGGTGACCGGCGCCGTGAGCTGCGGGACGGCGACGAGCGCCTGCGCGAACGCCGGCGAGACGACTGCAGCGACGAGCCACAGCCAGCGCCGCAAGCGACGGCCCCGCAGCAGCGGACGCGAAATCGAGCGGGACGCCGCGACGACCATGGGATCGCCCCGCGCCGCGCCCCAGCGCGGGCGCGACGCGAGGAGTGCCTCAGTTGGTCGCAGGTGCGGGCGCCGGGGCCGGGGCGGCCGGCGGTGCGCTGAAGTCCACGGTCGGCGGCTTCGCGATCGCGGCTTCGTTCTCGACCGCGAAGTTCGGCTTCACCTTGTAGCCGAACATCATCGCCGTCAGGTTGGTCGGGAACCTGCGCACCGTGACGTTGAAGTCCTGCACCGCCTGGATGTAGCGGTTGCGCGCCACGGTGATGCGGTTCTCGGTGCCCTCGAGCTGCGCCTGCAGGTCGCGGAAGTTCTGGTCCGACTTGAGCTCGGGGTACTTCTCGACGACGACCATCAGGCGCGACAGCGCGCTCGACAGCTCGCCCTGCGCCGCCTGGAACTGCTGCAGCGACGCGGGGTCGTTGGCGTCGACCTGCATCTGCGTCGCCTTGGCGCGGGCCTCGGTGACGCCGATCAGCACGGCCTGCTCCTGCGCGGCGAAACCCTTGACCGTGTTGACGAGGTTCGGGATCAGGTCGGCGCGGCGCTGGTACTGGTTGACGACCTCGGACCAGGCCGACTTCGTCGCTTCGTCCTGCACCTGGATCGTGTTGTAACCGCAGCCGGACAGCAGCATGGCCGCCACCACCAGCAAGAGCGCTTGCAAGGCTCGCATCGGAACGTATCTCCTTGGTTGCCGACCGACCCACCCCGGATCGACCGCGACATTTACCAGAATCCGCGTCACCAGATACGGACGCCCTGGTCCGGCGGCAGGTACAGCTTGTCGCCTGCCTTCACGTCGAACGCCTCGGCGAACGCCGGCATGTTGCGCAGGATGCCGTTGACGCGGTACTCGCTCGGGCTGTGCGGGTCGGTCAGCAGGCGCTTGCGCAGCTCGTCCTCGCGGTACTTGCGCGCCCAGACCTGGGCCCAGCCGAGGAAGAAGCGCTGGTCGCCGGTGAAGCCGTCGATCACCGGCGCCGGCTTGCCGTCGAGCGCGATCTGGTAGGCCTCGTAGGCGACCGCGAGGCCCGCCAGGTCGCCGATGTTCTCGCCGAGCGTCAGCTCGCCGTTGACGTTCATGCCGGGCAGCGGGCTGAACGCGTCGTACTGCTGCACCGAGCGCGTCGGCGCGCGCCTTGAAGCGCTCGTCGTCCTCGTCGGTCCACCAGTCGCGCAGCACGCCCTCGCCGTCGAACTTGCGGCCCTGGTCGTCGAAGCCGTGGCTGATCTCGTGGCCGATCACCGCGCCGATGCCGCCGTAGTTCACGGCGTCGTCGGCCTTCAGGTCGAAGAACGGCGGCTGCAGGATCGCGGCCGGGAACACGATCTCGTTGGCGAGCGGGTTGTAGTAGGCGTTGACCGTCTGCGGCGTCATGCCCCACTCGGTCCTGTCGACCGGCTTGCCGAGCCTTGGCGAGCTCGCGCTTGCACGTTCACCTCACGCGCGCGCAGCACGTTGCCGACCAGGTCGTCGCGGCTGGATCACGAGGCCCGGGTAGTCCTTCCACTTGTCCGGGTAGCCGATCTTGACCGTGAAGTTGCGCGAGCTTGTCGTGCGCCTCGCTGCCTCGTCTCCGGCCCCATCCAGTCGAGCTCGTCGATCGACGCGTCGAACGCCTCGAGCAGGTTGCGCGACCAGCACGTCCATGCGCTGCTTCGCTTCCGGCGGGAAGTGACGCTCGACGTACACCTTGCCGAGCAGGTCGCCCATCGCGCCTTCGAGTCTCGGCGAGCGCGCGCTTCCAGCGCGGCTTGATCTGCGGCGTGCCGGACAGCGTGCGCTGGTAGAAGTCGAAGTTCTCGTCGACGAACGCCTTGCTCAGGTACGGCGAGAACGCGTCGATCGCGCGCAGCGTGCAGGTAGTCCTGCCACGTCGCGAGCGGCACGTCGTCGAGCGCCTTGCCGACTTCCTGGAAGTAATCCGGCTGCGCCGACCACCAGCTGGCCCGAGCCCGGCAGCGTCATCTGCGTCGAGCCACGTCGACCAGTCGATGCCGGGCGTCGCCTTCTCGGCGCCTGCGACGTCGAACGGGTTGTAGAGCGTCTCGATGTCGCGCATCTTCACGGCCGGCCAGGAGGCCTTGGCGAGGCGCGTCTCGAACGCCATCAGCGTCCTTGCGCGACCGCGGCGGAGTCCTTGCGGCCGGCCAGCTTGAGCACGTTGTCGATGTGCTTCTCGTAGGCGGCGCGGATCTCGACGAACCGCTGCTCGTCCGAGAAGTAGTAGTCGCGCTCCGGCAGGCCGAGGCCCGACTGCGTCACCCACAGCGTGTTGAGGTCCGGGTTCTTCGCGTCCGGCGAAGATCTGCGCGCCGATCGGGTTGTCGATCATCAGCAGCTGCGCGCGGGCGAGGTAGTCGAGCAGCTGCCTGCGGTCCTTGATCGCGGCGATGCGGTCGAGCTCGGGCTGCAGCGGCTGCGAGGCCGAGCTGCTCGACCTGCGCCTCGTCCATGAAGCTCGAGTAGAAGTCGCCGATCAGCTGCTGGTCGGTGCCCGCCGGCGGCCTTGGCCGCGGCGGCTTCCTCGACGATGACGCGCAGGTTCTTCTCGGCCTCGTCCGACAGCAGCGTGAACGTGCCGTAGTTCGACTTGTCGGCCGGAATCTCGGTGTTCTTGAGCCAGGTGCCGTTGACGAACCGGTACAGGTCGTCCTGCGGCCGCACGGTGCGGTCGAAGTTCTGCAGGAACAGGCCGGACGTCAGCGCCGGCGCGGCAGCAACCGCGGTGCGGTCGCGGCGGCGGGCGATTCCGGCGCCGGCGCAGCATAGGCGGCAAGGGTCGTCAGGGTCAGGGCGACGGGCAAGGACCAACGCAACTGCATCGTCAGGACTCCATGATTACCGGGCGCGGCCGCTGCGGGCCACGAGACCGGCGATTATAGAGGAATCAGCTCCGGCCCAGCCGCAGGTGGATCGGCCAGTTGAGAGAAGCGTGCGCAGGCCAGAGCGTTGCGAGCTCCGCCGCGATGGCCGGCAACGGGTCCTGGCCGGGGTGCGCGTCGCTGAGCGAGTCCCCATTTGCGACTGGAGGGACGGCGCAATCTCCTCGGCCCACGGGAACGGGAGCGTCTGGTACGCCTCCTCGACGTAGCGGCGCTCCGGCGGCCAGTCGTCGCCGACGACGTCTTCGTAGAACCGGTGCACGGTGCCGTCGACCGCACGGATCGCAGCGAAGTGCCCGGCCAGCGCGATCGCCGCCTGGCCGTTGCCGGCGGCGCAATCGCGTGGCAACCGGCGAGCCACTACAATCGCGCATTGGATCGTGCAGGATACAGCGCCGTGGATGGAATCGAAGTCGTCGACATTGCCCATGCGATCCAGCTCGCGCTCGCGCCGGTGTTCCTGCTGTCCGGCATCTGGGTCTTCCTGGGCGTGCTGGCGAGCCGCCTCGCGCGCATCGTCGACCGCGCGCGCAACATGGAGAAGGAGTTGCGCCTGCCTGAGGCGCGCGACGCCGATCGCATCCGCAGCCAGCTGCAGGCGCTGGCGAGACGCGCCCGCTACATCAACATCGCGATCACGCTCGGCACCATCGCCGCCCTGCTGGTGGCCATCGTCATCGCGCTGCTGTTCTCGAGCACGTTCATCCCGCTCAACCTCGCGCCGCCGCTCGCGCTGCTGTTCGTGCTGGCGATGTGCGCGCTGGTCGCCGCGTTCGTGAGCTTCCTGGTCGAAGTGCGGGTCGCGATCGCGGTGCTGCGGATCGGCGACGTCTAGCGGCGTTCGAACACGACCTGGCCGCCGACAAGCGTCATGTCGACCTCGATGGCGTGGATCGCCAGGGGATCGGTCGCGAACAGGTTGCGGCTCAGCACGACGAGGTCGGCGAGCTTGCCGACGGCGATCGTGCCGCGCTCGGCTTCGTCGTGGAGCAGGTAAGCGCCCGACGCCGTGTACGCGGCAACGGCCTCGGGCAGCGTCAGGCGCTCGCGCCGGAATCCACGGCGACGTCCTCGACACCGTCCGGGTTCCTGCCGCCCGGATAGCGTCGCGTGACTGCGGTCTCGATGCCGTCCAGCGGATTCACGCCGGTGACCGGCCAGTCCGAGCCCCAGACGAGCGTGGCCTGGGCGTCGAGCAGCGACCGCGTCAGGTACAGGTTCGCACTGCGCTCGGGGCCGAACATCTTCGTCGCGAACACGGTCTCCCACGGATCGCCTCGATTCCACAGCGGCGACATGTTCGCGACGACGCCGAGCGCCTTGAAGCGCGGCAGGTCGGCAGCGTCGATCATGCGCGAGGTGGGCCAGCGTGTGGCGCGAATCGCGCGCGCCGTTCACGCGGCGCGCTGCCGCAAACGCGTCGAGCGAGGCGCGCACCGCGCCGTCGCCGAGCGCATGCACATGAACCTGGAAGCCCTCGGCATCGAGTCGGGCAACGACGCGCTTGAGACGCTCGGGTTCGAGGAACAGCTGGCCGTGACCGAACTTCTCCGGCTCGTCGCTGTACGGTTGCAGCAGCGCGACCGTGTGCGAACCGTAGGCGCCGTCGAGCACGATCTTCACGCAGTTGGCGTCGATGGCCGTGCCCGCGAACGCCTGGCGTCGGCTCGATCGAGGTCGATGCACCTGACGATCATCGTCCAGCGCGGGATCGAAGTACTGGCAGACAGCGCACGCGCTGGTCGATGCGGCCGGCCTGCGCCAGCGCCAGCGTACGCCTGCAGCAGGCGGCTCGCTGCGGCATCGACGAATGCCGTGATTCCGTTGCGCTTCAGCTCGGTCAGCGCCGCGGCGAGGTCTTCGGCCATTTCATCCGTGGTCAGCGGCGGGATGACGCCGCGCACGACGTCCATCGCCGCCTCTTGCAGCACGCCGGTAGGGCGCCCCGCCGCGTCCCGCTCGATGCGGCCGTTCGGCGGGTCCGGCGGTGTCGGCCGCGACGCCGGACTTCGCGCGAGCGCCTGCGAGTTCGACCAGCGCCATGTGCAGCGAGTTGTTCGTCAGGAAGGCGGGCCGGTCGGGCACGGCCGCATCGAGCATCTCGCGCGTCGGCTGACCGCTCGGCAGGAAAGCCGCTTCATCCCAGCCCGTGCCGACGATCCACTCCTTGCGCGGATGTGCCGCGGCAAATCACGCGGATGCGCTCGAAGCATCTGCCTCGCGGGTCTTTGCAGTCCGCCGAGGTCGAGCGTCGTGCCGGGATTCGGCACGCCAGCCAGGATGCACGTGCGAATCCTGGAAACCCGGCAGCAGCGTCCGGCCGCTGCAGGTCGACGACGCGAGTGTTCCCGCCGACGAACTGCCGCGCATCGTCATCGGTGCCGACGATAGACGATGCGGTCCTTGCGCGATCGCCACCGCAGCAGCGGTCGGCTGGGCGGCATCGACGGTGTAGACGGCGCCGTTCAGCAAGACGATATCGGCCTGGCTGGGCCTGCACTGTGCGCGGCGGCTGCGCAGCCGCAGACGACAGCGACGACGCCACCAGGGCTGCGGGCTCGCATATCCAACCTCCGACCGAATCATTGATGATCGTGCGGCGCCGGTGCGACAGCGCGGCGCCCGGGCGGCACGGATCATATCGGAGCGTGAGCGTGTCGATTCCCGCAGGCGAAGCCAGCGTCCGGCAAGAAAAAAGCCCCGGTCTTTTGGGGACCGGGGCTGGAGTGGGCGGACTTTGGTCGAAGGGAAGGGGAAAAGTCCGCCAGGGGAACCGTTGCGCCGCGCCGCTCAGTGCAGCCTTGCCCACTGCAGGACCTTGACGTCCTGCTGCGCGCGGCCGAAGTTGCGTGCGATGATCCGGGTCGCTTCGTTCATGCCCTTGTTCGGGCGCGGCTGGCTGTCGAGTTCGACCACGCCACGGAACTCCTCGAGTCCCCGCGGCTGCGGCTGCTCGACGATGAAATGCGCGTAGAACTTGATGCCCATGGACGGCAAGCTACTGTCCGCTCACGGCCTTTTCCGTGACCGTCGTGCACACAAATCCGGCACCCGCCGCCCGCCTGCCGAAAACATGACGCGTTACCGAAAACCCGCCACGCCCGGCTCCAGGTATTCGACACCCGCAGGGCGAACGCCGGCTGCGCGCCGAGCTCGACGAACTGTGGCGGGTGCTGCGTCCGCAGGTGACCAGGGCCGTGCAGGAAGCCGCGGCGCAGGGCGACCGCTCGGAGAATGCGGAATACATCTACGGCAAGCGGCAGCTGCGCGAGATCGACCGTCGTGTGCGCTTCCTGCGCAAGCGGCTCGAGGGCATGGTCGTGGTCGTCGCGGCCGCCGGACGACCGCAGCCGGATCTTTTTCGGCGCCTGGGTGCAGGTGGAGGACGAGGCCGGCACCGCCACGGAGTTTCGCATCGTCGGGCCGGACGAAATCGACCCGGCGCGGCGTTACGTCAGCATGGATTCACCGCTCGCCCGTGCGCTGATGGGCAAGCGTGTCGACGACGAGGTGACGATCGAGGTGCCCGGTGGACGACGCGCTTACGTCGTCGTCGGCATCCGTTACGAGGAACCGGTCGCCTCGTGACGCGGCAGGCCGTCGTGGATCTCGCCGATCCACGGCACGTGCGTCCGCCCAGTGCACGTGCGCCTGCGGCTGCAGCCGCGCGGCCAGCGCGCGGCATCGACGCTGCCCAGCGTGACGTGCAGCTCGCCCGGCCAGCGGGTCGACTCGAAGAAGAGCGGCGTGCCGCAGCGACCGCAGAAACTGCGCGTCGCCTCGGGCGATGAACGGTAGGTGCGCGAGGCGCTCCGCGCCGCCGATCGAGTTCGAAGCGCTCGCCGTCGGTACCGATCCACGTGACGAAGCCGGCGCCCTGCGCGCGCCGGCACATCGTGCAGTGACAATGCGCGACCCAGAGCGGCGGCAGCGCGAAGCGATAACGGACGGCGCCGCAGAGGCAGCTGCCCTCACCCGTGCCGCCGTCTCCCGCTGACGCGGGCGAGGGTGAAGAAGGCGAAGACGTGCCCGGCGCAGTCACACCACGCGGACGTTCTTGAACTGCCAGGGATCCGTCTCGTCGAGGTCTTCGGGGAACATGCCGGCCGCGATCGACCAGCGGATGCCACTCGGTGTACTCGCCCACGACCAGGCCGAGGTACGGCCGGCAGATCTCGAGGATGCGCTTGTAGTCGATGTCGTCCGGCTCGACGATGCCGCTGTTCGGGTTCTCGATCGCCCAGATCAGGCCCGCCAGCGCGGAGACCGTGACCTGCAGCGACGTCGCGCTGTTGTGCGGCGCGAGCTGGCGCGCCTCCTGGACCGAGAGCTGCGAGCCGTACCAGTAGGCGTTCTTCTTGTGGCCCGCGAGCAGCACGCCGAGCTCGTCCACGCCCTTGACGATCTCGTCCATCATGATCCGCTTGCGGTCCTGCATGCGCCAGTTGCGGCCGGCGAGCTCGTGCACCGACAGCACCGCGTCGTCGCACGGGTGATAGGCGTAGTGCACCGTCGGGCGATAGACGACCTGCTCGCCCTTCTTCACGGTGAGGTAGTCGGAGATCGAGATCGACTCGCCGTGCGTGATCAGGAAGCCGTGGAACGGGCCGGCCATCGGCGTCCAGGTGCGCACGCGCGTCGCCGCGCCGGGCTGCATCAGGTAGATCGCGCTGCCGCGGCCGAAGTCGTGCTTCTTGCCGTCGCGCGGCCAGTTCTTCTCGTGCGAGCCCCAGCCGAGTTCGGCCGGCTGGCAGCCTTCGCCGACGAAGCCGTCCACCGACCAGGTGTTGACGAACTCGTTCGGCTCCTTCGGCCGGTTGCCGACCTGCGTGTCGCGCTCGGCGATGTGGATGACCTTGACGCCGAGCTTGTGCGCGAGCGCCGCCCAGTCGGCGCGCGTGCCCGGCTCGGCCGTGCTCGACGCCGGTGTCGCGCGGCGATGTTGAGCAGCGCCTGCTTCACGAGGTGCGAGACGAGGCCCGGGTTGGCGCCGTGCGTGAGCACCGCCGTCGGCGCGCGCTGCTTCGAGTCCTTGAGCGCCAGCGCCTCCTCGCGCAGCGCGTAGTTGGTGCGCCGCGCCGGCGAGATCGTCGGGTCGGTGTAGCCGCCCGGCCACGGCTCGATGCAGGTGTCGAGGTAGAGCGCGCCCTTCTCCCAGCAGAACTTGATCAGCGCGATGCGACGACACGTCGACCGACAGGTTCAGCAGGAAGTCGCCGCGCCCGACGATCGGGTCGAGCACGTTCTTGAAGTTCTCGCGCGTCAGCGCGTGCTTGACGAAACGCACGCCGTATTCCTGCGCGACCTTCTCGCCGGCCTCGTCGGCGGTGACGATCGTGATCTGGTCGGGCTGGATGCCGACGTGGCGCAGGATCAGCGGCAGCACGCCCTGGCCGATGCTGCCGAAGCCGACGAAGATCAGGCGGCCGGGGAAGACGACGTGAACGGGATAGCTGGTCATGATTTCTCTATCGGGAATCCTGTGTGGCCGACCCGGAACGGACGGCTGGCTGGCTAGTTTACCGCGAAACCTGCCGCGGCCGGATGCAGGCGCATGCCGACGCGCGCTCAGCCGCGCTGGGCCGTGTCGCGCCAGTGCGGCGGATAGGTCCGCTCGTAGCCCGGCAGCGCTCCACGCGCTCGATCCAGCGGGCGATCGCCGGGTAGGTCGATCTCCATCGGCAGGAAGCGCGAGCGCAGGTCGCCGGCCTCGCGTTTCTCCATGGCGCGGCGCAGCAGCATGATGCCCGGAAAGACCGTCATGTCGGCCGCCGACAGGCTGCTCGCCGACGAGCCAGTCCGACTTGCTGAGCCGCCCCTCGATCGTGCGGGCCTCGCCCGCCGACGATGTGCATCGCCCTGGTGACCTCCTCGGCCTGCTGGTCGAGCTGGTCGAGGAACACGGCCGACACGATCTGCGTCACGTAGCTGCTCGGCATACGCCTGGTACTCGCAGATCACGCGCATGATCGTCCCGGCCTCCTCGGCCGACGTGCCGAAGAGCGGGTAGCTCGGGGTACTTGCGGTCGAGGTAGAGCAGGCAGGCCAGCGACTCGAACACGACGTAGTCGCCGTCCTTCAGCACCGGCACCCGGCCGCGCGGGTTCATGCGCAGCATCTGCGGCGACTTGTGCTCCTGCTTCGAGAACTGCAGCAGGTGCGAGTCGTAGGCGAGCCGCTTGTACTCGAGCGCGAGCAGCACGCGCCAGGAGTACGGGCTGCCGCTGCCCCAGTAGAGTTCGATGGCCATGGATCCTCCGCCGCCGCGCCACTTGCGGCGCGGGCGCATCCGGATTGTACTGGCACGCCGCGGAGGAATGCGACGATGCCATGGCAAACACTGGTCGAGCGCCGGAACAGGCTGGCCGATCTGCTCGGCGACCCGCGGCTGCTGCTCTTCGACTGCCGCTACGAACTCGCGCGACCCGACGCTGGCCGCGAGGCCTACCTGCGGGGTCACCTGCCTGGCGCCGTCCACGCCGACCTGCACCACGACCTCGCGGCGCCGACGACGCCGACGCAGCGGCCGCCATCCGCTGCCCGTCCGCAGGACTTCGCGGCGCGGCTGCGGCACTGGGGCGTCGACGACGACTCGCTGCTCGTCGCCTACGACGACGCCAACGGCATGTGGGCGTCGCGTTTCTGGTGGATGCCGCGAAGTGGCTCGGTCACGCGCACGTCGCCGTGCTGGACGGCGGCATGCGTCGCTGGCTGCAGCTCGGCCTGCCGACGACGACGGACTGCCGGCGCCGCGCGCCCGGCCGGCAACTTCGTCGGCACGTCCCGATGCCGGCGCCGTGCGTCGACGCGGACACGCGCAGGCCGCTGCACTGCGATCCGCGGCGCAGAGTGCTCGATGCGCGCGCGCGCCGAGCGCTATCGCGGCGAGGTCGAACCGATCGACCCGGTCGCGGGCCACGTGCCCGGCGCGCTCAATCATCCGTCCGTCGGGCGTCGTCGCTGCGGACGGCCGGTTCCTGCCGCCCGCCGCAGCTGGCGCAGCGCGTTCGCCGCAGCGCTCGGCGGCCGTCGCCCGGCCGACACGATCACGATGTGCGGGTCGGGCGTCACGGCCTGCCACCTGCTGCTCGCGATGGAGCACGCCGGACTGCCCGGCGCGCGCCTCTACGCCGGCAGCTGGAGCGAGTGGTCGCGCGACCCGTCGCGGCCGGTGGCGCGCGGCGCCGCGACCCTGACCGGCTCGCAGCCGCCGCAGTGCCTTACGCGCGGCCCCGCTTCTGCTATCGTTCCGCGCCTCTTTTCCGCCGGCCTCAACGCCGGAGCGGACCAGCAGTGGAAAACCCCGAACGCAAGACCGGCTACACCGGCCCCTGGAACGTCGAGGACTCGCTCGACCTCTACGGCGTCAACGCCTGGGGCAACGGCTACTTCGGCATCAACGCCGCCGGCCACGTCGTCGTGCGTCCCGACCGGACCGAGGGCCGCGAGATCGACCTGCACGAGGTCGTCACGCGGCCTCGCCGCGCGCGACCTCGTCGACGCCGGTCGTCGTGCGCTTCTCGGACATCCTGCGTCACCGCCTGACGCGGCTGCACGACGCGTTCGCCACCGCGATCGCCGAGAACGACTACACGCAGCCGCTATTGCGCGGTGTTCCCGATCAAGGTGAACCAGCAGCGGCTGGTGGTCGAGGAGATCTACGGCTACGGCCGCGAGTTCGGCTTCGGCCTCGAGGTGGGCTCCAAGCCCGAGCTGCTCGCCGTGATGGCGATGACCGAAGGCGAGTCCGAGCGGCTGATCATCTGCAACGGCTTCAAGGACGACAGCTACATCGAGGCCGTGATCCTCGCGACCAAGCTCGGCCGCACGATCATCCCGGTGGTCGAGAATTTCAGCGAGCTGGCGCTGATCCTCAAGCACGCGCAGCAAGTACGACGTGCGGCCGCGCATCGGCGTGCGCGTGAAGCTCGCGAGCGAGGGCGCCGGCCGCTGGCGCGAATCGTCCGGCGAGAAGAGCAAGTTCGGCCTGTTCGTCACCGAGATCCTCGAGCTGTTCGCGCGTGCTGCAAGGAGCACGGCATGGAGGACTGCCTGCAGCTCGTGCACTGCCACCCGGGCAGCCAGCTGCAGGACATCCGCCGCGTCAAGGACGCCGTGACCGAGCTCGCGCACGTCTACGCCGAGCTGAAGCAGATGGGCGCCGGCCTGCAGTACATCGACATCGGCGGCGGCCTCGGCGTCGACTACGACGGCAGCCGCACCAACTACGAGTCGTCGATGAACTACACGCTCGCCGAGTACGCGAGCGACGTGGTCTACCGCATCGCGAACGTCTGCAATGCCCGCGGCATCGACCACCCGGTCATCGTCAGCGAGTCGGGGCGCGCGATCGCCGCGCACCACAGCCTGCTGATCTTCGACGTGCTCGGCAGCTCGCAGCTCGACCGCTTCCGCGTCGACCGAGCAGCCGACGAGCAGATGCGCGCGCGGCAGCGGACGTGCCGCAGCCGGTGCAGGACCTGCTCGACGCCTACCGCTCGGTCACCGAGCGCCGGCTGGTCGAGTGCTATCACGACGCGCTGCAGGCGCGCGAGCAGGCGCTGCAGATGTTCAACGTCGGCTACCTCGGCCTCGAGGCGCGCGGCCTGGTCGAGCGGCTGTACTGGGCCACCTGCGCGAAGATCCGCGACCTCTGCCGCAAGCTGCGACTCGCGTGCCCGAGGAACTCGAAGGCCTCGAGACGATCCTGAGCGACATCTACTTCTGCAACCTGTCGATCTTCCAGTCGCTGCCCGACAGCTGGGCCATCGACCAGCTGTTCCCGATCATGCCGGTGCACCGCCTCGACGAGCGCCCGACGCGCAACGCGCGTGCTCGCGGACATCACCTGCGATTCCGACGGCAAGATCGACCACTTCGTCGAGCCTGCGCGAGACCAAGCGCACGCTCGAGCTGCACGACCTGCGCGACGGACGAGCCGTACTACCTCGCCGTCTTCCTGGTCGGCGCCTACCAGGAAACGCTCGGCGACCTGCACAACCTGTTCGGCGACACGCACGTCGTGCACATCAAGCTGCACGACGAGGGCGGCTGGTGGATCGAGGAGACCGTCAAGGGCGACACGGCGGCCGAGGTGCTGCGCTACATGCAGTACGACGTCGAGCGGCTGGTGCCGCAGTTCGCGCGCGACTGCGAACGCGCGGTGCGCGAGGGCCGCATGACGCTGGCCGAGAGCCAGGCGCTGCGGCGCTTCTACGAAGCCGAGCTGAACGGCTACACGTACCTCGAACCCTAGCCGAGCCGAGCCGAACCCGAGCAGCGACCGGAGACGCCGAGCGCGAGGAAGATCGCGAGCGGCGATCCGATGCACGACCTGCATCGGCAGCTTCTTCGCGGCGACTTCGCCGAGCAGCACCGCCGGCACGTTCGCGAGCATCATGCCGAGCGTCGTGCCCGCGACGACCGCCACCAGCGAGCTGTACTTCGCGGCCAGCGCGACGGTCGCGATCTGCGTCTTGTCGCCCATCTCGAGCAGGAAGAACGCGATCAACGTGGTGCCGAACACGCCGAATCGCGGGGCGGCGTCTGCTCGCTCGTCGTCGTCGTACTTGTCGGGCACCAGCGTCCAGGCCGCCATCGCGATGAACGACAGGCCGAGGATCCAGCGCATCGCCGTCGGCCCGACGAGCGCCGCGATCCATGCACCGACCGCACCGGCCACCGCGTGGTTGACCACCGTCGCGACCAGGATGCCGAGGATGATCGGAACCGGTTTGCGGAATTTCGCGGCGAGCACCAGCGCGAGCAGCTGCGTCTTGTCACCGATCTCGGCGAGCGCGACGACACCGGTCGAGACGAGAAAGGCTTCCATGGTCCGGGCTCAGGCGCAGGCAGCCGCGGACCTTAGCACCGCGCCAGACGGGACCGCCATGCGCATCGGCACCGGGCCCGGGCTGCCGCATGACTTGCAGCGCAAGTCATTGAACGTTCACGAGCAGTTAACAGGGCCGTCATGGGCTGGCGGTGCAATGTCGCCCTGTCACCACCGCACGGAGTCACCCACGATGCTCGAAGAAGCTCTCGATCCGCGACCGTCCCTGCCACTCGAATTCGCCCGCATATTGACCGGATCCGCGGCGGTCCCGGCCGTCTCGGTCGATACGCTGGCAAGCATCTGGAACGACGACGCATCGTTCTGGAGCAACCTGCGCACCCTGGAGTACTGGACCGACCGCGCCCGTCGCTGATCCCGGTCCGGCCGGGTCCCTGTTTCACGGCCGGGCATCCGACACCATTTTTTTGCGCTGCATCAACGATTTAGGTTGCAGCGCCCCCGATCTGCAAGTACATTCGGCCCTGGTCAAAGTTTGACCAACGAGCGCCCAGCGCGAAAACGGCACCGAGACGCAATCGAACAACGAGCCGAGTTCCGAGGATTCAATCCTTCGCTTCGCCTGGTGCCGACCATTCCATGACGACCCTGCCCAGGGCTCACTGCCCCTCGCCAACCCCGGTCCGGCTTGCTGCCGTTAGACCTGGTCTGGACGTGCGGCCTGGGTCGCCTCGGCCGGCTTGCGCCGGGCCGCCCAGGCATTGATTTCAGGGGGGGTGTGGTAGCATGCGGCGCGATCGTTGCCCGTACGTGTCTTGCAGAGCGCCAGTCGGCGCCTCTAGTTTCGAGCCGAAACGTCTTCGATCAGGTGACAGGAAACGTCGCTGGAGCGCCGGCTGGATCAGCCCGGCGACACGAATGACGCTCGGCTGCGAACCCCTGTTTGAATGAGTGTTGAGTAGTGCCGGCCAGGCAATGACGCCTGTGGTCCGGTTTGATGTGTTACTTCTGAGGATGTTCGAATGACCAAGATCTACGTGGGCAACCTGCCTTTCACAGCGACGGAAGCTGACGTGCGCGAGCTTTTCGCCCAGCACGGCACCGTCGAATCCGTTGCCCTGCCGACCGACCGCGAGACCGGCCGGCCGCGCGGCTTCGGCTTCGTCGAGATGCCGCAGGCTGATGCCCAGCGCGCCATGCAGGCGCTGAACGGCTTCAACATGGGCGGTCGTCCGCTGCGCGTCAACGAAGCGCAGGATCGTCCCCGCACCGGCGGCGGTGGCGGCGGCGGTCGTCCGGGCGGCGGTGGCCGTCCGGGTGGCGGTGGCGGCGGCTACGGCGGTGGCGGCGGCGGTGGCGGCGGCTACGGCGGTGGCGGCGGCGGCGGCGGTCAGCGCCGCTGGTAACCCCGTTCGGGACTGAGGCCTGAAGCCCGGTCCCGGCCGCACCAGCAAGCCTGATGAAGGCCGCGACCTGCGGGTTGCGGCCTTCTCTTCCTGGCGCTCGAAGCATCCTCCAGGGTGCGGCGGGATCGCGCGCCTGCGGCGAATCTTCGATTCGCCTGCTCTACCACATGTCCCGCAAGCGGTTCGCGACGTCGATGCGCGGGCCTTCGGCTGCCTGGTGCGCGCCGAACCCTTCCTTCGTTTCCCCGGCGGTCACCCGCTGGAATTTCTTCATCACCGGCTCGGTCAGGAACCGGCTGCGCGCACCGTGCACGTAGCGGTCGCCCGTGCCCTGCTGCTGCGTGACGTAGAAGCGCACCGGCGCGATCAGGCGCAGTTCGCTGCGGGCCCGCGTCATCGCGACGTACAGCAGGCGGCGCTCCTCCTCGAGCAGTTCGGCCCGGCCGGTCGCGAACTCCGACGGGAAGCTGCCGTCGGTGACGTTCAGCACGTGCACCGACTCCCACTCCTGGCCCTTGGCGGAGTGCACGGTCGACAGCACGAGGTAGTCCTCGTCGAGCAGCGGGTCGCCCGCGAGGTCGCCGCGTCGCCTGCGGCGGGTCGAGCGTCAGCTCGGTGACGAACGATTCGCGCGTCGCGTGCTGCTGGCGCAGCCGCTCGAGCTGGTCGAGATCGCCGCGCCGCGCCTGCGCCGCCTCGTACAGGCGCTCGAGCTGCGGCTCGTACCACTGCCGCACGCGCGCGACCTGCCCTTCCCAGGGCGCGTCGTCCGCGCCGATCGTCGGCCAGCAGCCGCGTCGAGCGGCGCCCAGCGTCTCGCGCGTCGCCGGCGGGCACCGCGTGCGCCGCCAGCGCCGGCCAGCGAGAACGCCTGCGGCCTCGAACGCGTCGCAGGCGCGCTGCGCGTTCGCCGGACCCATGCCGGGCAGCAGCTGCAGCACGCGGAACGCCGCGATGCGGTTGCGCGGATTGTCGGCCCAGCGCAGCACCGCGAGCAGGTCCTTGACGTGCGCGGCCTCGAGGAACTTGAGGCCGCCGTACTTCACGTACGGGATGTTGCGGCGCATGAGCTCGAGCTCGAGCACGTCGCTGTGGTCGGCATTGCGGAACAGCACGGCCTGGCGGCGCAGGTCGACGCCGCGCTCGCGCGCCTCGAGCACGCGGTCGGCGACGAAGCTCGGCCTGCGCCTGGTCGTCGAGCACCGTCACGTAGCTGCGGCAGCGCGCCCGCGCCGCGCACGCTGCGCAGGTGCTTGCGGTACTGCCGCGCCGCCCTCCGCCATCAGCGCGTTGGCGGCGTCGAGCACCGGCTGCGTCGAGCGGTAGTTCTCCTCGAGCGTGACGACGCGCGCCGGCGGCGTGAACTGCTCCGGGAAACTCGAGGATGTTGTCGACCGTCGCGGCGCGGAACGAGTAGATCGCCTGCGCGTCGTCGCCGACCACGGTGAGCCCGGCGCCGTCGGGCTTCAGCCGCAGCAGGATCTCGGCCTGCAGCGCGTTGGTGTCCTGGTACTCGTCGACCAGCACGTGGTCGAAGCGCGCGCCGATCTCGGCGGCGAGCGCCGCGTCGGCCATCATCACGTGCCAGTAGAGCAGCAGGTCGTCGTAGTCGAGCACCTGCTGCTCGAGCTTGGCCTCGACGTAGGCGCGGCAGAGCGCGGTGAGCTGCTCCTCCCAGTCGAGGCACCACGGATACGCCGTCTCGAGCGTGTGCCGCAGCGGCCGCTGCGTGTTGACGCGATGCGAGTAGATGCCGAGGCAGGTGTCCTTGCGCGGGAAGCGCTTCTCCGTCTTCGAGAAGCCGAGCCGGTGGCGCACGACGTCCATCAGGTCCGCCGCGTCGCCGCGATCGAGCACGCTGAAGCCGGGATCGAGACCGAGCCGCGGCGCGTACTCGCGGATCAGCCGGTTGCCGATCGAGTGGAACGTGCCCGACCAGGGCAGGCGCAGGTGGTCGGGCACGCGGCGTCGCCGAGCTCGACCGCGGCCGCGAGCGCCTCGGCCATGACTCGCTGCGCGCGGCGCGTCATCTCGAGCGCGGCACGCCGCGTGAACGTGAGCAGCAGCATGCGCTCCGGCGCGCACGCCGCGCGAGCAGCAGGTGCGCGACGCGGTGCGCGAGCGTGCTGGTCTTGCCGGTGCCGGCGCCCGGCGATCACCAGCAGCGGCGCGGCCTGCGAACGCCGCCACCGCGCGCGCGGCTCGCCGTGCGTCGACGGCGTCGCGCTGCGCGGCATTGAGCGTCGGCGAAGGCGGCGTTCGTGGTGGACATGGCGGGCGGTCACTATAGGCAGCGGCTGTATGGATATCCAGTGCGGACGGGACGCCGGAGGTCAGGGGTCGCGGCCAGGCGTCAGTAAGATGCGCGGCCCAGGGGGTCGTTCGACCACAGAGGCTGGACAGCATGGCGAAGGCGAACAGCGACGAGTTCGACATCGGCAGCGTCGTCATGCGCGTGGTGTTTTCGCTGGCGCTCGTGCTTCCTGACGTTCAACCCGACCGGGCACTCGTACTTCCACTGGCTGCAGCAGAACCTGCCGCCGGTCCAGCCGGTCGGTGGTGATCGCCGGCATCCTGCTGCTCGGCGCCTGGCTGTTCTTCGTCCGCTCGACGTTCTCGTCGATGGGCACGGTCGGCGTCGTGCTGCTGCTGGCGCTGTTCGCCGCGATCGTCTGGTGGATGGTCACGCGGGGCTGGCTCTCCACTGCGGACAAGTCGACGATGGCCTGGGTGGTGCTGACGCTGCCTCGGCCTGCTGCTCGGCATCGGCATGTCGTGGGCGCACATCCGCGCGCGCATCTCGGGCCAGGCCTCCGTCGACCGCGTCGACCAGTAGCGCGCTGCGCCGGCACGCGCAAGGAATCCGATGAGCAGCGACGCACCGCCGGCGAGACCGCTACCCGTCGCAGCCGTCGCACGTGACGGCGCTCGACCTGCCGTTGCCGCCGCGCGAGTCGCTGCCGCCCGACCTGCAGAAGTACTTCCGCATCTGCGACGAGAAGATCGGCTTCCTGCCGAACGTGCTCGCCGCCTACAGCTTCGACGAGAAGAAGCTGCGCGCGTTCATCGGCTTCTACAACGAGCTGATGCTCGAGGACTCGCCGCTCAGCAAGCTCGAGCGCGAGATGATCGCGGTGGTCGTCTCGTCGGCCAATCGCTGCTACTACTGCCAGGTGGCGCACGGGCAGGCGGTGCGCGAGCTGTCGGGCGACCCGGCGCTCGGCGAGCTGCTGGTCATGAACTACCGCGCGGCGGCGCTGACGCCGCGGCAGCGCGCGATGCTCGACTTCGCGCACAAGATGACCGTGACGCCGGCCGCCATCGTCGACGAGGATCGCGCCGCGCTGCGCGAGCGCGGGCTTCGACGACCGCGCGATCTGGGACATCGCCGCGGTGGCTGCGTTCTTCAACCTGTCGAACCGGATGGCGACCGCGGTCGACATGATGCCGAACCCCGAGTATCACGCGAAGAACCGCTGACGGACCGGCGGCCTGCGCTGTACTCGAGCTCTGCGCTGCGGCAGCGAGGACGCCCCCCAAGCCGCTCTGTTAGCGCTTGCCGGCCTTATCAGTCACCGCGCCGAAGCGAGAGTCATCGATGAACCATCGAACATGCTCGCCAACGCCTGCTGCTCGCCTGCTCGCTGCTGAGCCTGCTCGTGCTCGCCGGCTGCGCCTCCGGCCCGACGATCCGCAGCAACGTCGATGCCAGCGTCGATTTCACCGAGCTTCCGCACGTTCGGCTTCATCGAGCCGCTCGCCACCGATCGCGCGGGATACCAGTCGCTGATTTCGCAGCAGCTGGTGACCTCGGCTGAGCGCGAGCTGGTGGCCCGGGGCCTGCAGCGCTCGGACACCAGTCCTGACCTGCTGGTGAACTTCAGCGCCGATCTCGATCAGCGTCTGCGCGTCACGCAAACGCCGATGGTGCCACTCGCGCAGCTTCAATAGCCACCGGCGGGGCTTCTACAGCACCTGGCCGATGTACCAGCAGACCGAGATCCGCCAGTACACGAAAGGCACGCTCGGGATCGACGTCGTCGACGCCGCGCGGCGGCAGCTGGTATGGGAAGGCTTCGCCCTGGGGCGGGTGACGCAGCGGACGACGGACAACCTCGGCCCCGTGCTCGATGCGGCGGTCGTGGATATCTTCGGCAGTTTCCCGCTGCAGCCGCAGTAGACGCGAGCGTCGACGCCGGTCCGGCTAGCGGACGAGCTCCATGACCTGCGCTTCAAGTCGGTGTACGGCGGATAGCGCATGGGCGCGTCGAACCGGAAGCTGCGCTTCATGACCGGCTTCATGTGGCTGAAGGTCTCGAAGCCGTACCAGCCGGTGTAGCGGCCCATGCCGCTGTTGCCGATGCCGCCGAACGGCAGCTCCGGCGAGACCATGAAGATCACCGCGTCGTTGATGCAGACGCTGCCGGCGCTCAGCTTGTCCAGCACGGCGTCCTCGAGCGCCTTGCTCTTCGTGAACAGGTACAGCGCGAGCGGCTTCGGCCGGTCGGCGACGAACTTGATCGCGTGGTGCATCTCGTCGACGGTGATGACGGGCAGCACCGGGCCGAAGATCTCCTCCTGCATCAGCTCGGAGTCGGGCGCCGGGTCGAGCACGATCGTCGGCGCGACGTAGCGCTTCGCCACGTCCACCTGCCCGCCGGTGTGGATCTTCTGCCCTTCGAGCAGCTTGGCGAACCGCGCGGTGTGGCGTTCGCTCGCGATGCGGCAGTAGTCCGGGCTCTGGCTCGGGTCGTCGCCGTAGAACTCCTTGATCTTGCGCGGCCAGCAGCGTCGATGAACTGCGTCGCCACCGCGCGGTGCACCAGCACGTGGTCCGGCGCGACGCAGGTCTGGCCGGCGTTGATGAACTTGCCCCAGGCGATGCGCGACGCCGCGACCTCGAGGTCGGCGCTCTTGTCGATGAGGCACGGGCTCTTGCCGCCGAGTTCGAGCGTGCACGGGCGTCAGGTGCTTCGCGGCCGCCGTCATCACGATGCGCGCGACGCGCTCGTTGCCGGTGTAGAGGATGTGGTCGAACTGCTGCTCGAGCAGCTCGGTCGTCTCCGGAACGCCGCCTTCGACCACCGCGAACGCGTCGTTGTCGAGGTAGCGCGGCAGGATCGCGGGCGAGCGCCGCCGAGGTGTGCGTGGTGATCTCGGACGGCTTCATCACCGCGCAGTTGCCGGCGGCGATCGCGCCGACCAGCGGCGCGCACACCATCGACAGCGGGTAGTTCCAGGGCGCGATGATCAGCACGACGCCCTTGGGCTCGGGCTGGATGTAGCTGCGGCCCGGCAGCGCCATCATCGGCGTCGACACGCGCTTGGGCCGGGCCCAGCGGCGCAGGTGCTTGCGCGCGTACTTCGCCTCGCTCGCGACGAAGCCGATCTCGCTGAGCGCCGTCTCGAAACCGCACTTGTGCGAGGTCGGCCTGCAGCGCCTCGGCGAAGTCCGCCTCGTGCTCGCGCATCATCCGCTCGAGCTCGCCGAGCTGGCGCAGCCGCCACTCGATCGGGCGGGTCTTCCCGCTGGCGAACGTGGCCCGCAGCGCGCTGCAGCACGTCCGGTATCGATGCAGTTGTCGTCATCCCCGTCTCCCGCGCGCCTGCATGCACCGCCGCTGATGCCGCAACGCTACCACACGGCGAGCTGGCATGGTGCGCCGCACCAAATGCAGAATGCGGGATCGTCCGGGACGGGGAACCGAATGACCGGCAGGGTCCGCAACGTCTACAAGGGCAAGGTCCTCGACGCTCAACCTCGAGCGCGTCAAGCTGCCGAACGGCACGGTCGCGGAACTGGAGATCGCGCACCACCCGGGCGGCGCCGTCGTGGTCGCGCTCGACGCCGAACGGTCGCGTCTGCCTGCTGCGCCAGTTCCGCCATGCGGCGGGCGGCTGGATCACCGAGTTGCCGGCCGGCAAGATCGACAACCGCGAGCCGCCGCTCGAGTGCGCGCAGCGCGAGCTCGCCGAAGAGGCCGGCGTGACCGCGCGGTACTGGAAACGCCTCGGCCAGTTCTTCAGCTCGCCCGGCGTGTTGACCGAGGTCATCCACGTCTTCCTGGCGCGCGGGCTGGCGCCGTGCGACTCGGTGCCGGAGACCGCACGAGGTCTTCGAGGCGCGCTGGGTCCCCATGGCGGAGGCGGCGGCGCATGGCCGCGAACGGCCGGCTGCAGGACGCCAAGACGACCATCGGCCTGTTCTGGGCCCAGGCACCCGTCTGCAGGCCGAGAAGCGCGCCGGGGCCGGCGGCCGATCCAGAACGTGATGCATTTCACACTGCCGGATTGCGCGCATTTTGTAGCATTTCGGCCGACGTACGTCCTGCAGCAGACCAGACGAAGCCCCATGGCCGACGAAACTTCGCGCAAACCGCCGGGCCTGCCGGCACTGCCGCCGGCCACAGCCGGAGCCGGGCGAGCCCGGTCGCCTCGCCGAGGACGACCGCGGCAACATCACGTGGCAATGGGCGAACGAGGAGGTTCTCCAGGCCGACGACACCGCCGGCGCCATCGAGCGCCTGCGCGCCCTGGTCGATCCGAGACTCGACGTCGTCGACGACGACGCCACGAGGAATCCGCTCCGGGACAACCCGAAGGGCCTGAAAGTCGGCTACAACCCTTACGACAGCGGGTCACTCGGCAAGACGGCGCGAATGAAGAAGCTGGACCTGCGCGAGCTCTCGAAGTGGATCGACGCGAAGCGCAAAGTCGGGGAAGTCCGGCGACCCCGACGAGTGAGCCCGCCCGGGCGAGCTCACGCGAACTGCAGCGCGTGCCTGAGCTTGGCGTGGCTCCCCAGTCGATAGAACGACCGCAACTCCGCGAGCAGTGCCGCGGGGCGGGCCTGCCGCCGGCGCAGGAATCGCGTCTCGAGCCGCTCGCAGAACCGCGCCGCACAGCGGTGAGCTTCGACGTAGCGCGCCCGCTCTGCGCCCGTCAGGTGCGGCAGGAGACGACACCCTTCGAACAAGCGCTGGAACAGTTCGCCCGGAAAGCGGCCCTCGCGCTGCGCCAACAGCAGGCTGAGCGCGCTCGCATACTTGTCCACCTCGGCCTGCAACTCGAGTTCGAGCAACGACACGCGGCGATCGCAGCCGGCGCTCCACGTCACGTAGTGGAAATGGCTCACGCCCTCGAGCGGCAGTGCAGTAGTCACCGAGGTTCGATTCATCGAGCGCGACGCAGCGGACAGCGCCGGTCGAGCCGATCCAGCACGGACGCATCGAGGTACAAGCCCAAGTTCCAGGCCGTCGTCCGTTGCGGCGATCAGCAACTGCTCGTCGGTCGCGGGTGGTGACGGCAACTCCTGCAAAGCCGCGGCATGCGCCGGATCGGTGATCAGGTAGTCGTGCACGTCGTGCGCGACAGGCGCGTCGTAGAGCGCCGCAAGCAGTGACTGCATCCGCCCGAGCAACGCCATGGGCCGGCCTCAGTTGGGAGTGCGCCCGGTCGGCACGACGGCCGGCTCGACACCGAGGCCGCGCAGGATGCCATGCGCTCGCGGGCTGCCGGTCTTGAGCCAGATCTCGTACTGGCGCAGCACGTCACGGTGATCGTGGCGATGCGCCATCTCGCTCACGTCGTTCAGCGCGTCGACGAGCCGCTGGAACTTGTGTGCAAGCTCGGTGAAGACGGCGCCAAGCGCGCGTCCGCGAGCACCGGTGCGGCACGAATCGGCGAGCGCGCCGTAGGCACGGCCACCCATGGCAATGTGATAGTCGATGTCGACCAGTCGTCGTGCAAAGCCCTGCGCGAAGAAGCCCGCCATGAACAGCGAGACGTCGCCGAGACGCTGCAGCGTGCGCAGGCGGTCTTCGCGCGTGGGCGCTTCGCCCGCCTCTGCCAGCATCAGTGCCAGCGGCTTGAGTTGCGGCCGGCCGGAGGCGCCGTCGAACAGGGCCTCCGATCGCGCGAACATCGTCAGCAGGTTGACGACGTAGTGCTCGGTGTGGTCTTCCACCTCGACCCGTTGCCGCTCGAGCGCGGCATGGACCGAATCGCGAAAGAACTCCTGCAAGTTGCGCACGTCGATCGTCGGGTCGTGGACCATGCCGCGTTCCTCTGCAGTGCCGTTGGCAGCCAGCGATCGCGCCTGCTAACAGATCGCGTCGCCGCGAGCCCGATTTTGCTCAGCTGAAACTAAAGGCATTCGTCGGGATATTTCAAGGGACACGTAGTGCGTTCTGCGAGCCAGCGCACGGATCGGTACCATGCGCGTATCGTTCAAAGGTGACCCAGCATGAAAGTCTTCGGCATCGTGGGCCGCAAGAACTCCGGCAAGACGCACCTGGTCACCCGGCTGGTGCGACTCGCCGCGCAGCGCGGGCTGCGTGTATCGACGATCAAGCACGCGCATCATTCTTTCGATATCGACCAGCCCGGCAAGGACAGCCACCTGCATCGCGAGGCCGGCGCGCACGAAGTGCTGGTCGCTTCGGCCGAGCGCTGGGCGCTGATGCACGAGCATCGCGGCGCACCGGAGCCGTCGCTGGTGAACCTGCTGTCGAAGCTGACGCCCTGCGACCTGGTGCTGGTCGAGGGTTTCAAGCGCGAAGTAAACCTGCGGCTCGAGGTGTACCGCGCCAGTTGCGGGCAGGCGCCGCTGGCTTTCGAGGACCAGGGCATCCTGGCGGTGGCGACCGACGACGTCGCGACTTTTGCGGTACGCAGCGATCTGCCGTGCCTGCCGCTCGATGACGACGCGGCGGTGCTGGACTACGTGCTCGCGCGGGCCTGAGTTGCCGCCGCAATCGCGGCGGCCAGCTCGTCGAGCCCGCGGATCGTGATCCCGGGCGGTTCCGATTCACGCGGCCATGGCGTGGCTGCGCGATTCAGCCAGACCGGCAGCACGCCCGCGGCGCGCGCGCCTTCGACGTCGGCTTCCGCATCGTCGCCGACGTGCACGACCTCGTGCGGCCCCGAGCCCGGCACGCTCGAGCAGGATCCCGAAGATGCGCGGATCGGGCTTCAGCATGCCCGCCTCGCGCGCTGCCAGGCCCATCTCGAAGTACTGGCCGATGCCGCACAGGGAGAGATCGGCATTGCCGTTGCTGAGGGCGAACAGGCGATAGTCCGGTGCCAGCGCTGCGAGCGCCGGCCGCACGTCGTCGTAGAGCGTCACTTCGTTGCGCGCGCGGTAGAACACCTCGAAGGCCTCGTCGGCCATCGCTTCGGGGTACGCGGCCTCGCGTGCGTGCTGGCGCAGCGCTTCGAGCCGCAGCCACGTGAAATCGTGCCGCATTGCCGGGTGCTCGATCGCCATGCGGGCACGCACGTCGCGCATCGAACGCAGGTCGTGCTGCGCCGTCACGCGCGGATAGTGGCGCGCCAGGAAGTCGTGCATCGCGTGCTCCGCGCGCACGATCACCGGCCCCACGTCCCAGAGGGTGTTGTCGAGATCGAAAATGATCGCCCGGATGCCGCCCATGGGGATTGCCGTATGATGCGCCGCGAATTCACGCAGGCGGCGAGTCTACATGAGGACGTTCGAGACACGATTTGCCGAGCGCATGGCGCGGCCCACCGGTGCGCTCGAACTGATGGCGGACCTGGGCGCGGCCATGGCGCGTGGTGGCGATGCCGACATTCGCATGCTCGGCGGCGGCAATCCCGCGCGCATCCCTGCGGTCGAAGCCGTCTACCGGCGGCGGCTCGCGGAGATCGCCGCCGACGCCGGCCCAGTTCGGCCGCTTCGTCGCGGGCTATTCCGCACCCGCGGGCGACCTCGGGTTTCGCGAGGCCGTCGCCGCTGTCACTGCGCAACGAATTCGGCTGGCCGCTGACGGCCGGCAACGTCGGACTCACGAGCGGCAGCCAGTCGGCGTTCTTCTTCCTGTTCAACCTGTTCGCCGGCGAGCGCACCGACGGCGGACGCCGCCGCATCCTGCTGCCGCTGGCGCCGGAGTACATCGGCTACGCCGACGTCGGCCTCACGCCGGGCATGCTGCTCGCGCGGCCCGCCGCGATCGACGAACTCGATGACGGGTTCTTCAAGTACTTCGTCGATTTCGATCGACTCGACGTGCCGGACGACGTAGGCGCGATCTGCGTCTCGCGCCCGACCAATCCGTCCGGCAACGTGCTGACGCTCGACGAACTGCAGCGGCTCGATGCGCTGGCCCGCGCGCGCCGGCGTGCCGCTCATCATCGATGCGGCCTACGGCCTGCCCTTTCCCGGCGATTCAGCACGAGCACCTCGATTCGCTCTGGAATCGACAACGTCGTGCTGTGCCTGAGCCTGTCGAAGCTCGGGCTGCCGGCGACGCGCACCGGCATCGTCGTGGCGGACGAATCGATCATCGAGGCGCTGACCGCGTTCAACGCGACGGCCGCGCTCGCGCCACCGTCCACCGGGCCGGTCATCGTCGAGCCGCTGCTGCGCAGCGGTGAACTTGCCGGTCTCTGCCGCGATCACCTCCGCCCGTACTACGCGGCGCACAGTGCCGCGGCCGTGCAGGCATTGCGCGCAGGCCTGCGCCGGCCTGCCGCTGCGAATCCACCGGCCCGAAGGCGCGTTCTTCCTGTGGCTGTGGTTCCCGGGCCTGCCGGTCTCGAGCGAGGAGCTCTACCGGCGACTGAAGCAGCGCGACGTGCTCGTGCTGTCGGGACATCACTTCTTCCCGGGCGTCGAGCAGGACGATCCGCACCAGCGCGAGTGCCTGCGCCTGAGCTACGCGCAACCGCCGGAGAGCGTGCGGGCCGGCATCGCGATCCTCGCCGAGGAAGTGCGCCGCGCGTACGAGCGCGGCTGACGCCGCGCGTGTCCGTCCACTGGGTTTCAAGGCCGGGCCGTCGCGGCAGGACGCCGCGCCCGGAGCCTCCAGGCACGGGTTCACGGCGTCCCGGCCTGAAATCCAGTGGACGGGCACGCAGCGGCCCTCGATTCGCGCAACGTCAGCGCGGCCCGCGCTCGGCGAGGAACTCGGCCAGCACCCGCGACGTGTGCGATTCGCGCGGCGCCGCGGCCAGCTGCTCGGGCGGGCCCTCGGCCACGACGCGCCCGCCGCCGGCGCCACCCTCGGGACCGAGGTCGATGATCCAGTCGGCCTCGGCGATCACGTCGAGGTTGTGCTCGATGACCACGACCGTGTTGCCCGCGTCCACCAGCCGGTGCAGCACGCGGATCAGCTTCTCGACGTCGGCCATGTGCAGGCCGACGGTCGGCTCGTCGAGCACGTAGAGCGTCTGCGCTGCGCCGTCGCGCCCGGGCGCAGGCGCGCGAGTTCGGTGACGAGCTTGATGCGCTGCGCCTCGCCGCCCGACAGCGTCGGGCTCTGCTGGCCGAGCGTCAGGTAGCCGAGCCCGACGTCCTGCAGCAGCGTGAGCGCGTGGTGGACGCGTCGGGTGGGCCGCGAAGAACCCGACCGCCTCGTCGACGCTCATCGCCAGCACGTCGCCGATGCTGCGGCCGCGCTACGTCGACCGCCAGCGTCTCGGCGTTGAAGCGCCGCCCGCCGCAGACGTCGCAGAGCACCTTCACGTCCGGCAGGAAGCTCATCTCGATCGTCTGCACGCCCTGGCCTTCGCAGGCCTCGCAACGGCCGCCCGCGCGTGTTGAACGAGAACCGCGCCGGGCCGTAGCCGCGCACCCGCGCCTCGGTCGTGCCGGCGAAGAGCTTGCGGATCGTCGTCCCAGAAGCCGACGTAGGTCGCCGGGCAGGAGCGCGGCGTCTTGCCGATCGGCGTCTGGTCCACCTCGAGCACGCGCGCGATCTGCCTCGACTGCCGTCGATGCGCGCGCAGCCGACCCATTGCGGCGCGCCTGCGCCGGCGTCTGCTTCGCCGTGCGCGACGCTCAGGTTCGCGTACAGCACGTCGCGCGCCAGCGTGGACTTGCCCGACCCCGACACGCCGGTCACGACCGCGAGGCGGCCGAGCGGAACGCGCACGTTCACCTTGCGCAGGTTGTGCAGGCGCGCCTCGCACGATGCCAGCGCCGGCGTCGCCGCGCCGTCACCGGCCGGCGCGCGCGCGAGCGGGTGCCGCAGCGGCTGCGCGAGGAAGCGGCCGGTCAGCGACTGCGGGCGCCGCGATGAGGTCCGCCACGCGTGCCCTCGCCCACGACGCGGCCGCCGCGCGTGCCGGCGCCCGGCCCGAGGTCGATGAGGTGGTCGGCGCGGCGGATCGTGTCCTCGTCGTGCTCGACCACGACCAGCGTGTTGCCCTTGGCGCCGAGCTCTGCGAGCGTGTCGAGCAGCACGCGGTTGTCGCGCGGGTGCAGGCCGATCGTCGGCTCGTCGAGCACGTAGCAGACGCCGCGCAGGTTCGAGCCGAGCTGCGCCGCGAGCCGGATGCGCTGCGCCTCGCCGCCCGACAGCGTCGGCGCCGCGCGGTCGAGCGAGAGGTAGCCGAGGCCGACGTCGCTGCAGGAACGCGAGCCGCGACGTGGATCTCCGCCAGCAGGTCGCGCGCGATCTCCGCCTCGCGCCCCGCGAGCCGCAGCGTCATCGAAGAACGCCGCGCGCGTCGTCGACCGGCAGCGCCGCCAGCTCGGCGATCGACTCGCCCGCGAACGTGCACGCCGAGCGCCTCGGGATTCAGGCGCTGGCCGTCGCAGGCCGGGCACAGGCCGTGGCTTCGCCTTCGAACCAGTCGTTCCACCAGATTTCCTCGCCGGTCTGCTCCTCGTCGAAGCCCTTGATCGCAGCGCCGGTGCCGAAGCAGGCCGCGCACCAGCCGTGCTTCGAGTTGTAGGAGAACAGGCGCGGGTCGAGCTCGGCGAAGCTGCGCGCCGCACGTCGGGCAGGCGCGGCGCGTGGAGAAGACGCGCGTGCGGCCGCGTGTCGACGCACGTGCACCACGCCCTTGCCGAAGTCGAGCGCGCGGTCGAGCGAGCGCGCGCAGTCGGCGCTTCGCGTCGCGGCGCCGACCTGCACGGTCGCCGACCGGCAGCTCGATCGTGTGCTCGCGGAACCGGTCCAGCCGCGGCCACTGGCCGGTCGGCAGGCATTCGCCGTCGACGCGCAGCTCCGCGTAGCCCTTCGCCAGCCGCCCACTTCGCGAGGTCGGTGTAGTAGCCCTTGCGCGCCACGACCAGCGGCGCGAGCAGCTCGATCTTGCGGCCCTTCGCCTCGCGCAGCAGCCGCGCGGCAATCGAGTCGGCGCTCTGCGGCTCGATCGGCACGTCGCAGTCGGGGCAGTGCTGCACGCCGAGCTTCACGTACAGCAGCCGCAGGAAGTGGTAGACCTCGGTCAGCGTGCCGACCGTGCTCTTGCGGCCGCCGCGGCTGGTGCGCTGCTCGATCGCGACCGTCGGCGGAATGCCGAAGATCGCGTCGACGTCGGGACGCGATGCCGGCTGCACGAACTGCCGCGCGTAGGCGTTCAGCGACTCGAGGTAGCGGCGCTGGCCCTCGGCGAAGATGATGTCGAACGCGAGCGTGGACTTGCCGGAGCCGGACACGCCGGTCAGCACGGTCATGCCATCGCGCGGAATCGTGACGTCGATGTCGCGCAGGTTGTGCTCACGCGCGCGGTGCACGACGATCGAATCGCGCGCGCGGTCGGCGACTGCATCCCGCACCACTGCAGGCGTCGACATCGCCGGAATCAATGCGTGGCCGGCCCTGAGGACCGCCGCGCGCTCCGTGTCGTAGTCGAGCAACGCGCGACCCGTGTGCGATGCGGGCTCGGCCATCACCTGTTCCGGCGTGCCGGCAACCAGCAGCCGTCCGCCGCCGTCGCCGCCTTCCGGGCCCAGGTCGAGGATCCAGTCCGACGCGCGGATCACGTCGAGGTTGTGCTCGATGACGAGCAGCGAATGCCCCGCGTCGAGCAGGCGCTTG
The DNA here is from genome assembly GCA_963703945.1 of uncultured beta proteobacterium. Lineage (GTDB taxonomy): Bacteria > Pseudomonadota > Gammaproteobacteria > Burkholderiales > Burkholderiaceae_F > JALORV01. The sequence continues at coordinate 134,370 of CAVPGM010000010.1, forward strand.
AACGCGCCGAGCAGCTTGGCGACGTCGTCGAAGTGCAGGCCCGTGGTCGGCTCGTCGAAGAGGAACAGCGTGCTCCGCGACGTTTCCGCCGGCGGCCGGCTTCACGTCGGCCAGGTGGCCCGCGAGCTTCAGCCGCTGCGCTTCACCGCCGGACAGCGTCGGCACGGGCTGGCCGAGTCGCAGGTAGTCGAGACCGACCGCGGCGAGCGGCTCGAGCCGGTCGAGCACTTCCCGGTCATCGGCGAAGAAGACCACGGCCTCGGAGACCGTCATCTCCAGCACGTCGGCGATGCTGAGCGCCGTGCCTTCGTTGCGGCGGATCTGCACTTCGAGGATTTCCGGGCGGAAGCGCTTGCCGTCGCAATCCGGGCAGCGCAGGTACACGTCGGAGAGGAACTGCATCTCGACGTGTTCGAAGCCGTTGCCGCCGCAGGTCGGGCAGCGCCCGTTGCCGGAATTGAAGCTGAACGTGCCGAGCGTGTAGCCGCGCTAGTACCGCGACGGGATCGCGGGCAAAGCGCTTGCGGATCGCGTCGAACGCGCCGACGTAGCTCGCGGGGTTCGAGCGGGTCGTGCGGCCGATCTGCGTCTGGTCGACCATCACGACGTCGCCGACGAGGTCCGCGCCTTCGAGCGCCCGGTGCGCGCCCGGCGTTTCGGTCGGCTTGCCGTGGGCACGTCGCAGGCCCGCATAGAGCACGTCCTGCACCAGCGTGGACTTGCCCGAACCCGACACGCCCGTTACGCAGACCAGGCGCCGCAGTGGAATCTCGACGTCGAGGTTCTTGAGGTTGTGTTCCGTCGCGCCGCGGATCCTGATCGCAGGCGCGCCGGGCTCCGGCGCACCGCGCTTGCCTGCGGCCGGCACCGCGTCGAGGCGGCCCGACAGGTATTGCGCCGTCAACGTGTCCGAACGCGTCGCGAGTTCGGCGGGCGTGCCTTCGAATACGACCTGGCCGCCGTGCTCGCCAGGGCCGGGACCCATGTCGATGACGCGGTCGGCAGTCAGCATGATCTGCGGGTCGTGCTCGACGACCAGCAGCGAGTTGCCGTTGTCGCGCAGGCGGTGCATCACTTCGATCACGCGACGCATGTCGCGCGGATGCAGTCCGATCGAGGGCTCGTCGAGCACGAACAGCGTGTTGACCAGCGACGTACCGAGCGCCGTGGTCAGGTTGATGCGCTGGACTTCGCCACCCGAGAGCGTGCGCGACTGACGGTCGAGCGTCAGGTACCCGAGGCCCACGCGGACCAGGAAGGCGAGCCGCGAGCGCACTTCGCCGAGCAGCTGGCTCGGTCGCCTCGTCGAGCGGCGCGGGCAGCGTCGATGCGTTCGAAGAACGCAAGGCACTGGTCGAGCGGCAGCAGCATCAGCTCGTGGATGTTGAGACCGGGTCCCGGCCGCTGCGCGGGCCGCGAGCCGCCACAGCAGCGCTTCTTCCTTGAGCCGCGCGCCATTGCAGGTGTGGCACGGCGTATAGCTGCGGTACTTCGCCAGCAGCACGCGCACGTGCATCTTGTAGCTCCTGGTCTCGAGCCACTGGAAGAACCGGCGCACGCCGTACCAGACCTTCTTTTCCCACGGCCCTTCGCCCTCGAGGACCCACTGCTGCTGCGCTTCGGTGAGTTCGCGCCACGGCGTATCGACGGGAATGCCCCGTTTCTTCGCGAAGCGCAGCAGGTCTTCCTGGCACTCGCGGTTCGACTCGGTCTGCCACGGCTTGATCACGCCGCCGCGCAGCGTCTTGCTCGTGTCCGGTGTCACCAGCCCGAAATCAATGCCGATCACGCGACCGAACCCGCGGCACGTCTCGCACGCGCCGAGCGGTGAGTTGAACGAGAACAGGCTCGGCGCCGGATCGCGGTAGTGGATGTCGCAGTCGGCGCAATGCAGGTCGGTCGAGAAACGCCAGACCGTTTCCGGACCCTCGCCCGCTCCGCTGCCGTCTGCCGCTACCGCGGGAGGGGAAGCAGTCCCCTTTCCCACGCTCGTTGGCGCGGGAGCAGGTGCGGGAACCCGCACGTTCACCCGCCCGCGCCCGACCCGCAACGCAGCCTCGAGCGCGTCGATGACCCGGCCGCGATCGACGCTGCCGAGCCGGAAGCGGTCCTGGACGATCTCGAGCTTCCCTGCTCCGCTCGAATGCACGCGGGCATAGCCCTGCTGCTCGAGCAGCTTGAGCACTTCCGTCTGCGGTGAAATTGGCGGGCACCGTCACGGGAAACGTGACGAGCAGCCGCGGATCGTCCGCAGCCCGCGCACGCTGCACCAGCGTGTCGTGGATCGAATCGGGCGTGTCGCGACGAACCGGGCCGCCGCAGCCACGGCAATGCAACTGGCTCTGCGCGCGCATAGAGCAGCTTCAGGTGGTCGTTCAGCTCCGTCATCGTGCCCACGGTCGAGCGCGAGGTTCGCACGGGATTGGTCTGGTCGATGGCGATCGCGGGCGGAATGCCCTCGATCCTCTCCACCTGGGGCTTGTCCATGCGGTCGAGGAACTGCCGCGCGTACGGCGAGAACGTCTCGACGTAGCGACGCTGGCCCTCGGCATAGACCGTGTCGAAGACGAGCGAAGACTTGCCCGAGCCCGACACGCCCGTCACGACGACGAGCTGGCGGAGCGGGATGTCCAGGTCGAGGCCCCGCAGATTGTTCTGCCGGGCCCCGCGAATGCGGATGCTGTCGTGGGGCGACTTTGCCATGGGAATCGAGGGAGACCCGGGGGAGACTACGGGCCGGGCAACGCTACCACGATCTGCCTTGATCGCGGATACCCCGCACACAGCGAGGATCCGCACTTCGGGCATCGCATGACGGAGCCTTCCCGGCACGATCCCGGGACAGTACCAAGGAGCAGCGCGACAACTTAAGCTGCGGCCCATGAACTCGCCCTACCCGCACCTGCTCGCGCCCCTCGACCTCGGCTTCGTGAAACTGCGCAATCGCGTCCTCATGGGCTCGATGCACACGGGACTCGAGGACGACCCGAGGAAATTCGCTCGCCTCGAGGCTTATTTTGCGGAACGTGCGCGCGGCGGCGTCGGCCTGATCGTGACCGGCGGTTTTGCACCGAACATCGAAGGCTGGGCTGCGCCATTCTCCGGCCGTCTCACGACGCACGCTGCCGCTGCACGGCACCGGCCGATCACGGCTGCCGTGCATGCCGAGGGCGGTCACATCGCGCTGCAGATCCTGCACACGGGCCGGTACGGCTATCACCCGCTGGCCGTCGCGCCCTCGCGCTTGAAGTCGCCGATCTCGCCATTCACTCCCCGGGCGCTGAGCGAGCGCGGGATCGAGCGCCAGATCCGTGCCTTCGTGCGCTGCGCCTCGCTCGCTCGCGAAGCCGGGTACGACGGCGTCGAGATCATGGGGTCCGAGGGGTACTTCATCAACCAGTTCATCGCGGCGCACACGAACCGACGCACGGACAGCTGGGGCGGCAGCTTCGAGAACCGGATCCGGCTGCCGCTCGAGATCGTCTCGCGCACGCGCCAGGCCGTGGGCAAGGACTTCATCCTGGTCTACCGGCTGTCGATGCTGGATCTCGTGCCCGAGGGCAGCGACTGGAACGAGGTGGTGCAACTGGCGCAGGCGATCGAACGCGCGGGCGCCACCATCATCAACACCGGCATTGGCTGGCACGAAGCCCGCGTGCCCACGATCGCAACGTCCGTGCCGCGTGCCGCGTTCGCGTGGGTGACGCGCAAGCTCAAGGGGCGGGTCGGCATTCCGTTGTGCGCGACCAATCGCATCAACGCGCCAGACGTCGCCGAGCGGATTCTTGCGGACGGCGATGCCGACATGGTGTCGATGGCACGTCCGTTGCTGGCAGACCCTGACTTCGTGAACAAGGCAGCCGCAGGACGCGCGGACGAAATCAACACGTGCATCGCCTGCAACCAGGCCTGCCTCGATCACGTGTTCCAGCGCAAGATCGCCTCGTGCCTGGTCAACCCGCGCGCCGGTCACGAAACTGAACTGCGCTACGAACCGGCGCAGACGCGGAAGAGGTTCGCCGTCGTCGGTGCCGGCCCGGCCGGGCTGGCATGCGCGACCGTCCTTGCCGAGCGGGGCCATCAGGTCGATCTGCTCGACTCCGCGGCGACAATCGGCGGCCAGTTCAACCTGGCCAGGCGCGTACCGGGCAAGGAAGAGTTCGAAGAGACGCTGCGCTATTTCCGGCGAAGATTGCAGGTCACGGGCGTCAACGTGCGCCTCGGCGTGCGCGCCGACGTGTCATTGCTGCGTGCAGGCCGGTATGACGAAATCGTGCTTGCGACCGGAGTGACTCCACGCAATCCAGAAATCCCTGGCGCCGACGCGCACCGCGACTCGGGTCGCGTGCTCGGGTATGCCGACGTTCTGCTGGGCCGATACGAATGCGGGTCACGCGTTGCCGTGATCGGCGCGGGTGGCATCGGCTTCGACGTGGCAGAGTTCCTCGTCTCGGCACAGCATTCGAGCGCGCTCGACCTCCCCGCGTGGCAGCGCGAATGGGGCGTCACCGATCCCGAAATGGCGCGCAGCGGCCTGGCCGCGCCTGCCCCCGACTTGCCGGCGCGCCACGTCTACCTGCTGCAGCGCAAAGCCACGCCGCTCGGCAAGGGCCTCGGCAAGACCACCGGCTGGATTCATCGGGCGGCGCTGCGCATGAAGCGCGTCGAGATGATCGGCGGCGTGAACTACGAGAGCATCGACGAGCACGGATTGCGGGTCAGCTTCGGCGAGGCCCGCGCCCGTCCCACGCTGCTCGAAGTCGACAACGTGGTGCTGTGCGCCGGACAGGAGCCGCTGTGCGACCTGTACGAGCCGCTGCAGAACGCCGGGGTCACCGTGCACAAGATCGGCGGCGCGGACGTTGCCGCCGAGCTCGACGCAAAGCGGGCGATCGACCAGGGATCGCGGCTCGCGGCACGGCTCTGACAGGAATCAGGGCAACGGGGGCACCCATTTCGCTATTTCGCGCTCACCTGTATCCGCACCTGTTTCCGTCGAACGGGTGAGCGTCCCCAGTTTCCCTGTTTCCCTCTATTGCCTCGGTCAGGCGCGGTGCGCGTGCGGCGCCGAGCCGGACCGGTCGAGCAGCATCTCCACCTTGTCGCGGAAGCTGCGGCTCAACTTCACTTCCTGTCCGGACTGCAGCTTGAGGAAGCACTCGCCATTGAGATGCGGCCGCAGCGAGCGCACCCGGGCGAGGTTGACGATCGTGGAGCGGTGCACACGCTGGAATACCCGCGGATCGAGCATTTCCTCGAGTTCCTTCATCGTGGCGCGCAGCACGTGCGTCTGGCCGTCCGCGTGCAGGCACATGTAGTCGCCCGCGGCGTCGATCCAGTCGATGGTGGTCACGTCGAGGCGGATCGTCTCGCGGCCCGACCGGATCGGCAGCATCTTCGCGTAGCGGCGCGCGCCGCCGCACTGGCGCCAGTGCGGTCGGCAGTTTCCGGTGAGATCTCGCCATTGCCCTGCACGTCGGCGAGCAGCGCCATCAGTTGCTCGCGCTGCGCGATCGCCTGCTGCTGCTGCCACTGCGCGCGAACCCGATCGAGGGCAGCGGCAAGGCGCGTGTCGTCCACGGGCTTGAGCAGGTAGTCGAGCGCGTGGGCTTCGAAAGCGTTGATCGCATAGCGGTCGAACGCGGTCACGAACACGACCATCGGCATGCTCTCCTGCGGCACCTGCGCGACCACTTCCAGCCCCGACAGACCCGGCATCTGGATGTCGAGGAACATGAGGTCCGGGTCTTCCTCGGCGATGGCGGCGATCGCTTCGCGGCCGTTGGCACACTGGCGCACGATGGTGATGTCGGCCGCGCCCTGCAGGCGCAGCTCGAGGCCGCGCCGCGCCAGGGGTTCGTCGTCCACGATCAGGGTGCGGATGGTCATGTCGGTTGCGTCGCCCGTTCGAATGGCATCGTGATCTCGAGCCGGAGACCCGGCCTGGAAAAGCGCACGGCGAGTTTCTGCTGGTCCCCATACAGGACGGCGAGCCGCTCGCGCGTGTTGCGGAAACCTACGCCACGCCCGGCACCGAGTTCAACACCCACCGGCAGGCCGGGACCGTCGTCCTGCACGACGAGCCGCAGCTTGCCCTGCTCCTCGCGCGCCTCGATGCGCAGCCGGCCGCCCTCTTCGCGCGGCGCCACTGCGTACTTGAGCGAATTCTCGACCAGCGGCTGCAGCACGAGCGACGGCACCAGCGCCTGCGTCACGTTCTCGTCGATGTCGTAGTCGAGTTTCAGGCGATCGCCGAACCGCAACTGCTCGATGCCCAGGTAGAGGTTGAGCGCGTCGAGTTCCTGCCGCAGCGTGACCTTCTTCATCGGGTCCTGGTCGAGCGTATACCGCAGGAAGTCCGACAGCCGCCCGACGGCCTGGTTGGCGATCTTGCCCTGGTTGTCGAGGATCAGCGTCGAGATGGCATTCAGCGTGTTGAAGAGGAAGTGCGGGTTCAGCTGGTACCGCAGCATCTTCACCTGGGCCTCCTGCGCGAGCGCGGAGGCACGCAGCATCGATTCGCGCTGCTCCTGCAGCGCCTCGTAGTACTTGATGCCGAAGTACAGGCCCGACCAGCACAGCAGCAGGTAGGTCGAGCTGAGGGTACCGACGAAGATGCCGTACCACGGTTCGCCGGCCATCGACTCGCGTATCGACCCAGCGCAGGTACGAGGAGTTGATGACGACGCGCCAGCCGAGCGCGACGAACCAGGCCGCGAACAGCACGGCCGGGACGACCACGACGAACCGCTGTCCCCAGAGACGGCGGTAGAGGTAGCGCAGCGGCGCCGAGAGCAGGAAACCGCCGGCGGCTGCCGCCAGCACGACCTTGATGTAGGACGTCGGCTTTTCATACAGCAGCGCACCCAGGTACTGGGTGATCAGGTACGCGCTCCAGCCAAGCGTGTGCAGCGCCCAGAAGAGCAGGTTGCGGTTGCGGCGGAGGTCGTCGAGAGTCACCGCGGGAGCTTAGCGGGGCGGCCCCTGCCCCGGTAACGATTCGTCGCACGCCGGGCACCGCTCGTCCCACCGTCACTGCGCAAACCCGGTGACGTAGGCCGCGCAGCCCGCCTCGAAGCCCGGCCCCGCGCCTGCGCAGTGGCAGGTGTCGTCGAGCTCGTTTTCACGCGCCCATTCGAAGCCGGCCTGTTCCGGGGTCACGGCCTCCTCCGCGAAGGCGCGGCACCCCTCCACGAACCCCGGGTCGTTCCGCGAGGTACAGGCGAGGGCGTCGGCGATCCCGTTGCGCTCGGCCCAGTCGAAGCCGGCCTTGTGCGAGTTGCAGCGATCGTCAAGGCAGGCGTACCCGAGAAAGCCGCGCGGCGCGTACGACTCGCGTGCGGATCACGGACGCACGCCGCTGCAGGCCTGAGCGAGGACGCCGTGGCCGCCGCGACGACCGGAGTCGCGTGCAGGCAGGTCACGGCCAGTGACGAGCCGCGTGACGAGCGGTCCACCGAGCCCTGCAGTCCTCGCCGAGGCACTCGCGTCGTCGCAGGCTTCATGCGCGTACTCTCACGGGCCTCCCGGGCCCGACGGGTCCTACGCTAACGCCGCTCCTGGAACGTGCCGCGTCGAATTTGCGTCGGCCGCAGATTCTGACCGGCGCACAATGCGCGCCCGACAGTCGAGGCAGACTGCTGCTGCGATTTCCGCCGAAGCCGTGACGCACCTCGACGACGTCTTCGCCCGGCACGATCTACGGCGCGGCGACTGACTGCGACCGGCGACTCGCGTGGCTGGGTCGCTTCCTCGCAGTCGCTGCTGGTTTGATTGCGCCGTCGCCGCCGAGGTAGCCAACCCGTGCGGTACTGCCGGGTGTCGTCGTCGGCGTGATCGACGGCGACACCGCCGACGTCCGACTCGACTCCGGGATGATCCGCATCCGCTTCCACGCGATCGACGCGCCGGAATCGGGGCAGCCGCACGGCAAGGCGGCCAAGGCCGCGCTGTCGCAGCTGATCTTCGGCAAGGCGGTCGAGGTGGAGCCGTTCGAGCAGGACCGCTACGACCGGCTGGTCGCGCGCGTCTGGCTCGACGGGCATGGACGTCAACGCGGAGATGATCAGGACCGGCAATGCCTGGACGTACCGTCGTTATGCCGACGACCCCGCGTACTGCACTTACGAGAAGGCGGCGCGCGACCTCGGACGTGGACTCTGGCGGCTGCCGCCCAGCCATCGCGTTGCGCCGTGGGAATGGCGGCAACGCAAGTCGCGCGCGGGGCGCTTCACCGACTACTCCCAGGAAACCGTCGCCGCGTGCGTTGCGGCGCTCGGCCGGTGAGCCGGCGCCGTCTCAACCCTTGGGCTTGAACGCGACTGCCATCAGCTCCGGTGTAAAACCCGCGAACGGACGGCCCGGCTCGGTCGCGTGGCGATAGAGGGCGGCGGCATAGACGCCCTGCATGGTCGCCTGCAGCGCCGACAGCACGACCAGGGCGACGATCGCCAGCAGCAGCACGACAATGCGTCATGAACGGCAACCCGGCGTTGATCGCGCAACCAGGACGAGCCCGCCACCGGACAGCAGCACGACGAGGTACGCCGCGGCGAAGGCCAGCCCCAGGCCGACGGTCGCCGATCAGGTTCTCGCCCCACGTCCCGCGCAGCAGCGCAGCGCTCTCCTTGACCGCGTCGATCGGGCCCACGTCGCGCGTCACGAGCACCGGCACGACCAGGAACGTCGCCAGCGTCCAGCGCGACGCCAATCAGCTTGACGACGAACCGGCCAACCCAGCCGACTCGCTCCTCGAGAGCCCGCAGCAGCAGGCCGACCGTGGCGGCGATGATGGCGTAGCCGAAGATGCGGCCGACCCGCGACCTCGCGATGCGCGAGCCCGTCGCGGAGTGTCGGGTTGCCGCCGTCCATGCGGATCATCGCGGCGCCGACCAGCGCGGTATTGAAGAAAATCGCGACGAAATAGGCGAGCACGTAGAAGACGAACGCCACGAGGGCGAAGCCGGCGGGGGGATCACCAGTGGCGGCCGCAGCATCGAAGGCGCCAAGCGCCACCGCGGGGGCAACGAAGCTGCCGACCAGCAGCATCAGCGCCATGACCGAGAGCACGGGAAGCCAGAGAAGTTCCTTGTCTGCCCGGATGACGGACCAGGATGCCCTGGCCAGCGCCAGGCTGCGTGCGAAACGACCTGCCATGACATCGCCCTCGTTTTTCTGCGTGAGGGAGCGCTTGTAGCCGTCGCGCGGCCTGCCGCGCAAGGGCAGGCAGGTGTGGCTGCGGGATCAGACGTGCTTGACGCCGCCGATGCGCGCGCGGGGAGCGACAACCGACTTGGGTGACCCGGGCTTGCGCGCACGTGCCGTTTCCCAGGCCGTATGGACCGCATGCTCGACGACGTTGAGCAACGCGAGCACCATCAGAATGAAGGCAAGGACGTCGAGGCCAAGCAATTGGATGGTTTCCATCCAGGACATTTCCATGATCGTCTCCTCCGTCGGTGCCTGGCGTGCCGCCTGGCGGTCATCGGGCCATGCCAGTTCACGGGTTCGGTCTCCTGCAACGGCGCGCCGGGACATCGACTTGCGGTGATCGTAAACCAGTTTTGCTGCTGTGCAGCATAACTGCTTCTCACTTTTCGCAGCGGCGCTTCGGCTGCGTTACGTAAATCGAGCAGGCGCCTAGTGGTTAATTGATAGGGAAATGGACCTACGGCCGCGTCGTTGGACGTGATCCAGAAACAAGAAGGCCGGCATTGCCGGCCCTCTGACTAACCCCTAACCCCTACCCCCAAGTCATTTCCACTCAGGGGAACTGGATCTTTCCACGAGGCGGCGCGCCCTGACCCAGCGCGGCGGCGGCTCCCGCGTCCGGAATCACGATCGAAGATGCCTGCTGCCGGCGCATCTCCTGCAGTTCCTGCATGGTCTCGTCGAAAGCGATCTTGGCGCCTTCGGCAAAGCCTGCGCAGGCTGCGGCCAGGTTCGTCGCGGGAATTTCGAACGACAGCGGCAACACGCCGGCCGGCGTCATGATCTGTGCCTGGCCCACGTAGACGGACGCGCGCGCCGGATCGGTCGAGCCGTCGGACTTCACCGGCGTCATCACGCGTATCGTGCCGACCTTGCGATCGGAATAGGTGTCCTCGCGATACAGGTCGTTGACGTCCATGCGGGGATCGGGTGCGTTCGGGCCGGCCATGTCTGCGTCCTCAGAGTGTGTTCGTGCCGCGCGACGCGCGGCGAATGCCGGCGCACGTTATCAGAATTTCGCGTCGCCTTGGCCGCTCCCCGATCCGCCCCCGGGTTCGATCCAGCGGCCCTCGCGCGGCCACGGCGACAGCGCCAGGTAATAGAACAGGATCAGGTTCACGAGCGGGATCGACGCCATGATCGCGAGCCAGGGCGGAAAGCCCATGCGCGGCAGGATCTTCCAGAACGCGACGAGCTGCAGCAGTGAGAGGATGAGAAAAGCGCGGATCATGCGGCACTCCAGCAGCGGGCGACTCCAGCGGCGATGGCCGGGATTCTGGCAGGTCGACGAACTTCGGCAAGGCTCTCGGCATTTGCGCCGGAACGATTCGGGCAGACCCGCTTTTCACGGCGAAAAGAGTTAACTTGTCAGCACCCTATGACGTCAGAAGCGTTGCGGAGCCGGACATGAGCAAGCTGGTGGAATGCGTGCCCAATTTTTCCGAAGGGCGCGACGCCGCGGTGATCCGCGGCATCGCGGCGGAAATCGAGGCTGTCCGCGGCGTGACGCTGCTCGACGTCGACCCGGGCGAAGACACCAACCGCACGGTAATCACCTTCGTCGGTCCACCGGAGGCGGTGGTCGAGGCGGCCTTCCGCGCCGGCAAGCGCGCCGCCGAGACCATCGACATGACGAAACATCACGGCAGCCACGCGCGCATGGGCGCGATGGACGTCTGCCCCTTCGTGCCTGTCGCCGGTGTCACCATGGCCGACTGCGTAGCGCTGGCCAGGGAATGCGGCCGCCGCATCGGCGAACTCGGCATCCCGGTGTACCTCTACGAGCACGCCGCAGCGAGCCCGTTCCGCAGCAACCTTGCCGCCGTGCGGGCCGGCGAGTACGAGGGGCTGGCAAGCAAACTGGCGCAGCCGGACTGGAGGCCCGATTTCGGCCCGGCCAGGCACAATCCGCGGTCCGGCGCCTACATCATCGGCGCGCGCGAGTTCCTGATCGCCTACAACGTCAATCTGGCAACGACCGACAAGCGGTACGCGGACGACATCGCCTACAACCTGCGCGAGCGCGGCCGCCACAAGCGCAGCGGCAACGTCACACCTTTCTACTACAAGGGCGACGTGGTGGTGTTCGGCAAGGACCACTTCCCCTGCGGCGCCTGCGATCATGTCGCGAAGTCATGGGACGCGCTCGCGGCGCATTACCGCGACGCCCACGGCAAGGACCTGGCCGCCCGCTACGCCGCACTCGAATACCCGGCAGAGGCGGTCGCGGGAAGGCCCGTGTACGCGGACGGCCGCTTCTCGCACGTCAAGGCGGTCGGCTGGGTGGTCGACAAGTACCGTCGCGCGCAGATCTCCATCAACCTGACCGATTTCAAGGTGACGCCGGCCCATGCGGTCCTGGAGGCCGCGCGAGAGGAAGCCGCGCTGCGCGGCATTGCCGTCACCGGTTCCGAGATCGTCGGCGTGGTCCCGTTCGACGCGATGCTGGAGTCCGGCCGCTACTACCTGCGTCGCATGCGCAAGTCCACCGGGCTCCCGCTCGGCGACGTGATCGAAACCGCGGTGCAGGCCATGGGCCTGCGCGACGTCGCGCCGTTCGAAACGGAGAAGAAGGTACTGGGCCTGCCCCGCCCCGCCGGTGACCTGGTCCGCAAGACAGTCGGCGAGTTCGTCGACGAGGTCTCGCGCGACACGCCAGCTCCGGGCGGCGGTTCGATCGCCGCGCTGTCGGGCTCGATCGGCGCGGCGCTGGCCGCGATGGTCGCGAACCTCACGGCCGGCAAGGCCGAGTTTGCCGGCCGCTACGAGGAACTGGACGAGCTTGCCGCCAGGGCGCAAGGCGTCAAGGACCTCCTGCTGGCCGCGGTCGACGCGGACACGCAGGCCTTCAACGGCGTCATGGACGCCCTGCGCATGCCGAAGGACACGTCGGAGCAGAAGTCCGCGCGCAGCCAGGCGCTCCAGTCCGGCTACAGGCACGCCACCGAGGTCCCGTTGCAGACTGCCCGGCAGTGCCGCGCGGCACTGGAACTGTGCCTGCTGGCCGCGCGCTGCGGCAACGACGTCATGATTACCGACGCCGGAGTCGGCGCCCTGGTCGCCCTCGCGGGGGTGAAGGGTGCGGCCTACAACGCGCGCATCAACCTGAAATCGATCAAGGATCCCGAATTCGTCGAGCGCGCCGGCGCCGAGATCGCGCACCTCCTCGACGAGAGCCGGAGCATTGCCGACCTCGTCGAACGCGAGGTCGAGCGCGTAGTGGGCTGATCTTCGGACGTCTGCGCCTGTGCTGCCGGACACGCCGAGCCTGAATCCAACCGTGGCAGGGATGCTATAAGGCGCGCATGAACGACTCAAACCGCTACCGGACCCAGCGAGGTCCGATCCGCGCGGCCCGCGGCACGGCACTCACCGCGCGCAGCTGGCTCACCGAGGCGCCGTTGCGCATGCTCATGAACAACCTCGATCCGGACGTCGCTGAACGCCCGGACGAGCTGGTCGTGTACGGCGGCATCGGCCGCGCCGCACGCGACTGGGAGAGCTACGACCGCATCGTGCGCTGCCTGCGCGAACTCGGCGACGACGAAACGCTGCTGGTGCAGTCGGGCAAGCCCGTCGGCGTGTTCCGCACGCACGCTGATGCGCCGCGCGTCCTGATCGCGAACTCGAACCTCGTCGGCCGCTGGGCCACGTGGGACCACTTTCACGAGCTCGATCGCAAGGGGCTCATGATGTACGGCCAGATGACGGCCGGCTCGTGGATCTACATCGGCAGCCAGGGCATCGTGCAGGGCACGTACGAGACCTTCGTCGAGATGGGCCGCCAGCACTACGGCGGCAACCTGACCGGCAAGTGGATTCTCACCGCGGGCCTCGGTGGCATGGGTGGCGCGCAGCCGCTCGCGGCGACGATGGCCGGCGCCTCGATGCTCGCGATCGAGTGCCGTCGCGACCGCATCAAGAAGCGGCTCGAGACGCGTTATCTCGACGTCGGCGTCGACACGCTGGACGAGGCACTCGAGCTGATCGCACGTGCGACGCGCGAGGGCAAGGCGATTTCGGTTGGCCTGCTCGGCAACGCCGCGGAAGTGCTGCCGGAGATGTTGCGGCGCGGAGTGCGCCCGGACGCGGTGACGGACCAGACGTCGGCGCACGATCCGATCAATGGTTACCTGCCGGAGGGCTGGACGGTCGAGCAGTGGGACAAGCTGCGCATCAGCGACCCTGCGGCGGTCGAACGCGCGGCGCGCAAGTCGATGGCGCAAGCACGTGCGGGCGATGCTCGATTTCCAGCAACTCGGCATCCCGACGTTCGATTACGGCAACAACATCCGGCAGGTCGCGTTCGACGAGGGCGTCAGGAACGCGTTCGACTTCCCGGGCTTCGTGCCCGCGTACGTGCGCCCGCTGTTCTGCCGCGGCATCGGTCCGTTCCGCTGGGCCGCGCTGTCCGGCGATCCCGAGGACATCCACCGCACCGATGCGAAGGTGAAGGAGATGATCCCGGACGATCCGCACCTGCACCGCTGGCTCGACATGGCGCGTGAGCGCATCCAGTTCCAGGGCCTGCCTGCGCGCATCTGCTGGGTGGGACTCGGCCAGCGTCACCGGCTCGGCCTGGCGTTCAACGAGATGGTGCAGCGCGGCGAACTCAAGGCGCCGATCGTGATCGGGCGCGATCATCTCGACTCCGGTTCGGTCGCGAGCCCGAATCGCGAGACCGAGGCGATGAAGGACGGTTCCGATGCCGTTGCCGACTGGCCGCTGCTCAACGCGCTGCTGAACACGGCGAGCGGTGCGACGTGGGTTTCGATCCACCACGGCGGCGGCGTCGGCATCGGTTACTCGCAGCACTCCGGCGTAGTCATCTGTTGCGATGGCACGGATGCCGCGGCACGACGCATCGAGCGCGTGCTGTGGAACGACCCGGCGACCGGCGTGATGCGTCATGCGGATGCGGGTTACGAGATCGCCGTCGACTGTGCGCGCGAGAACGGCCTGAACCTCCCCTTCCTGGATTGAAGGCACCACCGTCGCCGGTTTCGCCGTACCTTCCGACTAACCCCTTCCTCCCCTTCCTCCCCTTCCTGCCCTTCCTGTCCGCCCTTCCTGCCTTCCCCCTTCCCATCCCCATGCGAAGCATCTGGCGCAACCTCTCCCTCCTCACCTGCGACGACGGGCGCCGCGTCTTCGTCGACGGCGCGTCGTCACCGACGACGACACGATCACGTGGGTCGGCGCAGCGCAGGACCTGCCGGCCGGCATCGCAGCCGATCGCACCATCGAACTCGCGGGTCGCTGGCTGACGCCGGGACTCATCGACTGCCACACGCACATCGTGTTCGGCGGTCAGCGCGCCGCGGAGTTCGCTCGCCGCACCGCCGGCACGAGTTACGCTGACATCGCACGCGAGGGCGGCGGCATCCTGAACACCGTGCGCGCGACTCGCGCGGCCAGCGTCGACGAACTCGTGCGACGCAGCGAGCCACGGCTGCGTGCGCTGCTGCAGGAAGGCGTGACGACGGTCGAGATCAAGTCGGGGTACGGGCTGGACTTCGAGTCGGAGCGGCGCATGCTGCTTGCGGCCCGCGCACTGGAGCAGCGGCTGCCGGTGACCGTCGTGACCTCGCTGCTCGCGGCGCACGCGACACCGCCCGAGTTCAAGGGACGCGAGGACGCCTACATCGACTTGATCGCCGAGGAGTGGTTGCCGCGCTTCGCTCAGGAGCGTTGCCCTGGCCCCGACGCCCTGCCGACCGCGCGGGAGAGTGCGCCGGCAACGGAGCGGAAGCTGGTCGACATGGTGGATGCGTACTGCGAGAGCATCGCGTTCAGCGCGACGCAGTGCGACCGGCTCTTCGCCGCCGCGATGGCGCACGGCTGGCCGGTGCGGCTGCATGCCGAGCAGATCAGCAACATCGGCGGCAGCCGCATGGCCGCGCGTCACGGTGCGCTCGCCTGCGATCATCTCGAATACGCGACGGAAGACGACGCGATCGAACTGGCGCGGGCCGGCACCGTCGCGGTGCTGCTGCCCGTCGCGTATTACGTGCTCGCCGATCCGCGCCTGCCGCCGATCGACCTGTTCCGCGCGCACCGCGTGCCCATGGCGGTCGCGAGCGACGCGAATCCCGGCTCGGCACCCGGCGCGTCGCTGCAGACCGCGATGAACATGGCACGCCGGCTGTTCGGCATGACGAGCGACGAGGTGCTCGACGGCGTCACGCGCAATGCCGCTCGCGCACTCGGACTGGGCGATCGGCTGGGCCAGATCGCGCCGGGCTTCCGGGCGGACTTCGCGGCGTGGTCGATCGATACGCCTGACGAACTCGGTTACTGGATCGGCTTCAATCCGTGCAGCATGGTCGTGCGCGGTGGCGAGATCGTGCTGGAGCGGGACGCATGAACGCAGCACAGGATGACCGAGCGATGGCAAGGCTGGGCTCGCCGAACATCAGCCGCCGGCACAACGACAGCTTTGCGGCGTCCCGCGGGTGCGTCGTATCCTGCGCGTCCTGCACCTGGCCACACCTGCGCGAAGTCCCTGCGATGAAGCTGAAACCAGTCGTCTGCGGCAACCGCTGTCGCCGCGCTCCTGCTGGCGGGCTGCGACCGACGCAAGGACGAACCGCCCCCCGTACCCGACCCGCAGTCGGTCCCTGCAACGGGTGCCGCGAAGACAGCTGCCGGCGAGAGCCACCTGCCACCGGGCATCGACTGGTTCGACGGCGACGTCGACGCCGCCTTCGCGGCCGCCAAGGCGGCCGACAAGCCGCTGTTCCTGTACTGGGGCGCCGAGTGGTGCCCGCCCTGCGCGCAGATCAAGTCGACGATCTTCAGCAGGCGCGAGTTCCAGGAGCGCTCGCGCCTGTTCGTGCCCGTCTACCTCGACGGCGACACACCCAGCGCGCAGAAGCACGGCGAGCGCTTCGGCGTGGTCGGCTACCCGACGATGATCCTGTTCAAGCCGGACGGCACGGAGATCACGCGCCTGCCGGGCGGCGTCGACGTCGCACGCTACGCCAGGATTCTCGACGTCGCGCTCGCCGACGCGCGCCCGGTCAGCGATATCCTTGCGGCCGCTACGCAGCGGCGGCGCGGTCACGTCGAACGACTGGAAGCTGCTCGCGTATTACTCCTGGAGCACCGACAACGGTCGCGTGCTGCCGGCCGACCGGCATCTGCGACACCTTCCGCGCACCTGCGCCAGCGCTGCCCGGCCGAATTGCCGGCCGAATGCGCGCGATTCTTCTTCGATTACCTTGGCGCCGCTGCCGCATGCGTCGGAGCCGCGGCAAGCCAGCCACTCGACGGGCTCGAGCGCGCCGACGCTCGCCGCCGACTGCTGGCGACGTTGCCGTCGCCGGCGGTCCAGGCGGCCAACGTCGACAACCTGCTGTACGGCACCAGGGACGTGATCGGTGTGCTGTCCGAGCGACGGCACGCCCGAACGCACGCCAGCTCGACTCGCGCCTGGAGCGACGCGCTCGACCGACTCGGCGGCGAAGCCAGTGCCGCTGTCGGCGCCGGAGGAACTGCTGCGCGTTCGCGCGCGCGTGCATGCTCGCGCAGACTCGACGCGCCCGGCGCACCGCTGCCGCCGGCGCTGCTCGACGCAGGCACGCCAGGCCGTCGCGCGCATCGATGCCGCGACGCCGGCCGGTTACGCGCGACAGGCGGCGATCAACGCAGCTGCGAACCTGTACTGGGAAGCCGGGCCTCGACGCCGAGGCCAACACGCTGCTGATCGCGGAACTCGAGAAGTCCAGAGCCGCCCTACTATTTCATGCTCGACCTCGCCGACCTCGCCGAGAAGGCGGGCCGCAAGCAGGAGGCGGTGGACTGGCTGGCCCGTGCCTACGCGGGCGCGAAGGGCCCGGCCACGCGCTTCCAGTGGGGCTACAACTACCTCGTGGGCCTGCTCGAGATGACGCCCGAAGACGTGCAGGGCATCGAGCGCGTCGGGCTCGCGGTGCTCGGCGAACTCGACGGTTCGCCCGACGCTTTCTACCAGCGCACGCGCATGCGGCTCGAGCAGCTCGACACGCAAGCTGCTCGAATGGGGCCAGACCGGTGCAGCCGCGCGAAGGTGATCGAGACGCCTGCGCGCGCGCACGGGCGAGATCTGCCGCAAGCTGCCGGAGGGCGACGCAGGCCGCGCGAACTGCGAGAGCTTCCTCAACCGCGAAAGCGCGCCGCCACTCAGGCCGCGTGATCGCGTACTTGACCGCGGCACGCTCTGCCTCGCTGCGGCCATCGATCACGTCCTGCGGCGTAGACGAAGTTCGCCGACGCGCCGCAGCCCGCATTTTTCCATCACGTGCTGCGAGGCGACGGTTGCCGAGCAGCGTGCGGGCCGAGATCCTTGCGAGCGCCCAGCCCGTCGAATCCGTGCGCGAGCAACGCGCGGGCGCCTTCGGTCGCGATACCCCGCGCCCCAGGCCGCGCGCCGGAGCCGGTAGCCGAGTTCGACGTGCTCGCGGCTCGATGCGGTCGTCGCGCAGGTGGAACCAGCCGAGGAACTCGCCCGTGTCGCGGCGCTCGGCGGCGAAGTACCCCAGCCCCGGCTGCGCCTCGTAGATGCGCGAACCAGCGCGGCAGGTACGTTTCGACATATGCCGAACGCGGGGTCGGCACGCCGTAGGTGATGTAGCGCATCACCTCCGGATCCGAATCGAGTGCGACCAGCAGGTCGACGTCCTCCGGCGTGAATCGCCGCAGCCGCAGCCGCCCCGTCTCAAGTAGGATGTGCACGGTCACAGGTCCATTCACGCGTCCAATGAGCGCCGAAGTCTACGATTTCCGCAGCGACAACGTCGGCGGCGTCGCGCCCGAGCTGCTCGAGGCCCTGGTGGCCGCCAACCACGGCACGGCCGCGCCGTACGGCGACGACGACTTCACGCGACGCGATGACCGCCCGGTTCCGCGCGCGCGTTCGAGCACGACGGGCTGGTGGCGTTCCCGCTGGCGACCGGCACGGGCGCCAATGCCGTCGCGCTGGCCGCACTCGCCAATCCCTACGGCGCGATCTACTGCCACGAGACGGCGCACATCAACGTGTACGAGTGCGGCGCGCCGGAATTCTTCACCGGCGCCAAGCTCGTCGGGCTTGCCGGCGACGACTACAAGCTGCAGGCGCCGACGCTCGACGCAGCGCTCGCGCTGGCGGGCCGCGGCAACGCGACGCGCGTGCAGCCGTTCGCGCTCAACCTGACGCAGCCGACGGATTTCGGCACGCTGTATTCGCTCGACGAGACTGCGGCGCCTGAGCGAGGTCGCGCACCGCCACGGACTGCTCGTGCATCTCGACGGCGCGCGCTTCGCCAACGCCATCGCCGCGCTCGGGCTGCACGCCGGCCGAGATGACGTGGCGCGCCGGCGTCGACGTCGTGTCGTTCGGGGCGACCAAGAACGGCGCGATGAATGCCGAGGCCGTGCTCGTGTTCGATCCCGCGCGTCGCTGCGCGGATGCCGTTCCTGATGAAGCGCGGCGGCCAGGTGGTGTCGAAGGCGCGCTTCGTGTCGGCGCAGCTCGAGCGTTACCTCGCCGACGACCGCTGGCTCGAACGAGCGCGCCGGGCCAACGCCAATGCGGCACGGCTCGCCCGGCGACTGCAGGCCATCCGGGGCGTCGAACTGAGCGGCACGGTCGAGATCAACATGCTGTTTGCGCGGCTGCCCGAGGCGGCGGTCGCTGCGCTCGATCGCGGACCGTTCCGGTACTACAAGCTCGGCCGCGAGCAGCGCTTCGTCTGCCGGCACGACCAGGAACCTGCCGGCATGGAGCTGCTCGTCACCACCGTCGAACGGGCGCTCGCATGAGACGCGCGGCGCGCTCTGCAGTCATCGCGCGGGCACTGTGTGCCGGCCTGCTGGTCGCGGTGCTGTCCGGCGCACCTGGCGTGCGGGCGGAGTCGCTCGAGTCGATCCCGCTGCATTACCGCACTGGCGGAAGAGCTGCTGCCGATCCTGCAGCCGCTCGTTGCCGCAGGGTGCGGCCATCACCGGCACCGGCAACGTGCTGTTCGTGCGCGCGGATGCGGCGACGCTCGGGCAGCTGCGCGCAGCCGTCGCGAATCTCGACCGTGCGCCGCGCCAACTGCTGATCACGGTCGGCCAGTCCACGGGTGCGCAGGGTGGCGGCACTTCGGTGCGCGGCTCCGGCACGATCGGGTCGGGCAACGTGCAGGTCGGCGTCAATCAGCCACCCGCACCCAGCGCCGGGGGACGGGTCGTCGTCCGCAGCAGCACCGAGAGCGACGACGTCAGCAACGTGTCGAGCGTGCGCGCACTTGAAGGCTATGAGACCTACGTGTCATTCGGGCAATCGCACCCGGTCACGTCCACGACGGTCACGGGCGGGGTGCACTATCCGGCGATCATCTCGCAGTCGACCGAGTTCCGCGACGTGCAGACCGGCTTTTACGCGACGCCGCGCGTCAACGGTGATCGGGTGACGCTCGAGATCTCGCCGCACCAGCAGCGATCGACAGGTGACGCTCATGGCGCGCCGGTGACGACTGGCGCGATTGCCACGACCGTGAGTGGAAGACTCGGCGAATGGATGCAGATCGGCGGTTCCGCCGATAGCTTCGCTGGCTCCAACAGGGGAGTCGTCACCTGGGGAACACGTTCCAAATTGACGCAGTACTCGGCATGGGTCAAGGTGGAGGAGGTCCGCTGACAGCCCGCGGGAGCTGCCGGCAGACAGGACACCACATGGCAACCGAACCGAACCGCAGAATGCCATTGCAGGGCCTGACCATCGCGGTCGTGGGCGCGGGTCGCATCGGCTCGGAACTCATCCGCAATCTCGGCCTGATGGGCATTGGCCGCACCGACGTGTTTGAGCTGGAGCCTCGCGTCGCCGACCCGCTGCGCAGCCGCTACACGGTGTACGACGGCGATTTCTGGGACACGCTCACGCTGGCCCGCCTGCAGGGTTACGACTTTGCGGTCTGCACCGTCGACAGCCCCATTGCACGCCAGCGCATGAACCAGAAGTGTGTCGTGGCGAACGCCAACCTGGTCCTGGCGATGGACGGAAGGCACGCTTGCCACAGTGGCTGCCTACCCTTTCGCGGCACAGCCGGACTCCGCCTGCTTCGAATGCGATTCGGCGCGCGCAGCCATTCCGATGCCGATCGCCACGCTCAGGCTGTCGGTGGAGGAAACCCCGGCCGCGGCGGGGCCTGCCACACGCATCGCGACGGCGAGTGTCGCGGGAGCATTGGCCGCCGCCCTGATCGCACGTATCGCGGCAGGTGCACACGGCTCGGTAGCGCGCCGCGCCACGCTCGACGCAACGCTGGGCCAGGGTGCCTCGCTTGAAATCCGACGCGACCCGCACTGCCGGCGCTGCGGGTCGTTGCAGCGACCGGTGCCGATCGTCCAGACGCGCAATCGTTGGGAGGCCCCCGCATCTGTGGCGCATATGTGCCCTGAGATGCTGAACCAGCGGCTGCAGCTCAGCGACGAAATCGAAGGCCTGCCGGCGGAATCCTGCTGCGTGCGCGAGCTGACCGCACGCTTTCACGGCGGCCCGATCCCGGCCAAGTTCGCGCTGGCGGAAGTCGGCGGCCGGACCGTCTGCCTCGACTTCGAAGAGCGCGAAGCGGGCCCGGCGCCCGCCGTGTCACGAGCGGCGGCCGGTCATCAGCCCGGCAACTGACTGTCAGGGCTGGGTGGGCGGTGGTGTTGCAGGCGCTGCCGTCGCCGCAGGCGCGGGCGCAGCCGCGGGTTCGACGCTGAGCCCCGAGGACGGCCTGACCGGTTCGGGCGCGTTGATGATCTCGAAGCGGTCCGCGAAATAATCGGTTTCGCCGAAGCACGTGGTGGGCAACCCACGATGCTCCTGGTAGTGGATTCGCACCTGCTGGCCCACGGCCTTGTGCAGTTGCTCGGCCACGACCGGGTCGCGCACGCTGAAACTCCAGATCTGCGGCGCGACGCCGCCCACGATGTATTGCGCCAGCTCGCCTTCGTACGTCTTGCAGATCCAGCCGCGCTTGGAGAATTTCTGCAGCACTCCGGCGCGTTCGCCTTCGGAGTAGCTCCACCACAGCATGAACATCGTGTAGAGCCCGATCAGGACCAGCGCGCCGATCAGGCTGCCCCAGAAGAACGACCTGAAACTGCGACGCGGCGGCCTGGGCGGTGGCGTGGCTGCCGGCCGTCGTCGTCGATTGGCTGGCAGCGGCAGGCGTTTCGGCCATGGTCGGATCCCCTGGATCTTCGTTGATCGCGCGCCCACCCTGCGCGGCTGCGGATGCTACCAGACGCCGCGCCGCTCCTAAGGCGCGCCGCCATGAAGGACTCGATGCGTTCGACGAGGTAGGCATGGAACGGGTTGCTGCGCTGCCGGGTCAGCATCCAGTTCGGGACGTTCAGCACGCCGTTTTCGCCGCGGATCTCGATCCTGCCCAGTTGCACGTGACGGTTCGTCACTGCCGCGGCGTAACCGTACAGGGGATCGTCGGGCGGAAACGGCAGCGCCACGTGCGACAGCGAGAACACGTTGCGCGGCCAGGCCAGGTCCAGCGGCCGTTCGGTCGTCGCCTTGCCGAGCGCAGGCGACCGCCGCTCCATGACCTGCAGCGTTCCGGCAGATGCGTTCGTGATCAGCGTCAGCGCGAACGGGCGCTGCGTCTGCGCCAGCAACCTGCGCGTGAGCGGCGCCGGATCCGCAACCAGCATCGGTTGCACGACCGACAAGCGATTGACGTCGAACAGCACCAGTTCGTGACCGTCGGGCGCGAGCCGGCCGAGCAGCGAATCGATGACTGCGGGCGCCTGCACCGTCGAATCCACGGTCGAAACGAAGGCGAGGATCGGCGGCATGTCGCGCACCGGGCCCTTGCTCGCGATCGCAGCGACGCGCCTGGTGAGGCGGCTCGTGAGTCGCTGCGTCTCGCCCGCCGCGTTGAAGCTGAACGACTGGTACTTGTACGGGTCGACCTCTGCTTCGATCAGCTGCCACGCGGCGCGTCCGAAACCCTGCAGGTCCGACAGGCCGGTGCGAATGCGGCCGATGGCAGCGAGCCTGGTGATGCCGATCGCGGGCGAGATCAGCATCAGCCCCGCAGGTCGCGGCAGTGCGGCGTCAGTCCTCGCGTCGAGCGCGTAGCTGACGGCCAGCGCGGCACCGTTGGAGTAGCCGATCATGTAGATGGGTTTCGACTCGCCCAGCGCGGCTCGCAGGTCACGCATCGCGAGCCTGGTCGCCGCCTCGAGGTCTTCCACTTCGAACCGTCAGCAATCCCGCAGGCGCGGTGCCGTGCCCCGGCAGGCGCAGGCCGACGACGCGATAGCCGCGCGCTGCCAGCGCCAGGCCGATGCTGCGCAGGCTGTACGGGCGAGTCCGTCAGGCCGTGCAGCAGCAGCACGCCGCCGATTGGCGTCGCCTGCCGGCTGCAGGACGAACGTGCGATTCCAGTTGAACGTCCCAGACGTTCGGGATCGCTGAGACTGCCCGGCATCGAACCGGTTGAAGGGCAGCCGGTCGGTAGCGCCGAGGTGCTTCGCTGATGTCAGTCCGGACTTGGTCCAGAAGCCGCTGCTCGCGTTCACGGTATTGCGCGAGCGTCGTGACCCGGCCGTCGGCGTAGTCGGCAGCGGTGAATTCGGTCGTCGAGACGCACGCGGTGCCAGGGCTTCAGCTCGGGCCCGGCCCACAGGAAATGCAGGTAGAACCCGAGGCCGACGAGCAGCAATGCCGTCAGCAACGAGCCCACCGTTCGGCCCAGCCAGCGCAGCGCTCCGCGCACGATCTGCTCCCCTGTGTTCCCGGAACCGGTCCAGCGAATCATAGTCGGTTTGGCGCGCCTCTCGTAAAACCCGAATGGTCGCGGCCCGCAATCGGCGCGAGCATTCAGTTCGATTGCCAGGTCGCCCGCGTGGGCGCGACGAACGGGAGATGCAACGAGTCACTGCAGCAGAGGCCAAGGCCGCGGCCACTACCGCGGCTTTGTCCGTATCCGGTTCGCACGCGCTCGACTTTGCCGATCGCCTGCGTGAAGCTGCGGATCTGTTGCACGCGCAGGGAGCCAACCCCTATCGAGTCGCCGCGTATCGCAAGGCTGCCGACACGATCGGCCGCTTGCCGGCCGACGAAATCGTGGGGCTCGTCGACCGCGAAGGGGTGGAGGGTCTCGACCGCCTGCCGCACGTCGGGCGAGGCATCGCGACAGCGATCATCGAAATGGTCCGCACCGGACACTGGTCGCAGCTCGAACGGTTGCGCGGCACCGCGGATCCCGTCGCGTTGTTCACGGTGGTGCCGGGACTCGGCCATCGCCTCGCCGAACGCATTCACGAAGAACTGCACCTCGATACGCTCGAAGGACTCGAACTGGCAGCGCACGACGGCAGGCTCGAGAACGTGCCGGGTGTCGGGCCGCGCCGCGCCGCGGCGATCCGCGCCAACCTGCACGCCATGCTGGTGCGTGGTCGTGACGTCGGCACGGCGCCGCCGGCCGCCCTGGGTCCCGTGCCCGCGGTCGGAGCGCTGCTGGCGATCGATCGCCAGTACCGCGAGCAGGCGACGGCCGGCACGTTGCCGACGATCGCACCGATTCGCTTCAATCCGGCGCAGGAAGCGTGGCTGCCCGTGCTGCACGCCGAGCGCGACGGGTGGCAGTTCACCGCGCTCTACTCCAACACGGCCCAGGCGCATCAATTGAAGCGCACCCGGGACTGGGTGCGGATCTTCCACTACGACTCGGAGAACTCCGAGGGCCAGCACACCGTCGTCACCGAGACGCACGGACCGCTCGCTGGCAGGCGCGTCGTGCGCGGTCGCGAGGCCGAGTGCCGCGCGCACTACGCCTGAGGCAACGACGCCTTCAACGGGGTGACGACTCGAGGCGCGGACCTGCGCCGGGTCCGTCCGGAAACAAGCCGTCCAGCGCCCGCGAAGCGCTCGCGATAGTACGGATCGTCGAGGCTCGCTTCGCTCACGTTCCTGCCAGTCTGTGGCGCGTGCACGAAACGTCGCTGGCCCGTGTAGATGCCGACGTGCGTCACTTCGCGGCTGCCCGGAACCAGCCGGAAAAAGACGAGATCGCCCGCACGCAGCGCCGTCGGGATCGACCTTGCGCGCAGCAGCGAACTGCGCCGCGGCCGTGCGTGGCACGCTGATGCCCTCGCGTGAGTGCGCGTAACTGACCAGGCCGCTGCAGTCGAAGCCGCGAGCGGGATCGGTGCCACCGTAGCGATACGGCGCGCCCACCTGGGCAAGCGCCTGCTGTGCGATCACCGCTCCCATACCCTGCTGCGATGCGGTCGATTGCTCGCTGGCCGCAGGTTCGGACGGCACGCCCGGGCGGAACGGGGTGCACGCGCTCGCCAGCAGCGCCAGCACCAGCACTGCACAGCGCCTGCTGCAGCGAGCGATGGCGTTGGCAATCCTGGCTCACCGGGCGTGCTCACTCACCGGGAGGCCGGACCTTGCGCGTGGGTGTCGCCGCGTAAGGATCGTCGGGCCAGTAGTGCTTGGGATAGCGACCCTTCAACTCCTTCTTCACTTCGACATAGCCCCGGGCCCAGAAGCTCGCGAGATCGCGGGTGACCTGCACCGGACGCCGCGCCGGCGACAGCAGTTCGAGCGTGACCGGCACGCGACCACCGGCAAGCCGCGGTGATTCCATCCAGCCGAACACCTCCTGCAAGCGGACGGCCAGGGCGGGCACCGCGCCGGTGTAGTCCACCGCGATCGCGTGAACCGCTCGGCACGGTCAGGTGCGTCGGCGCCCATTCGTCGAGCCGGCGCTGCGCATTCCAGTCGAGCAGGCCGTGCAGCGCGCCGCGCAGGTCGACGCGGGCAAGGTGCTCGCGGCGCGTCACGCCATCGAGCCACGGCGCGAGCCAGTCTTCGAGCGTCGCAAGCAACGTGGCGTCCGACACGTCGGGCCATTCGGCGGCCTGTTCCGGTGTCGTCGCGCTGTTGCGTACCAGGGTGACCCGCGCCCGCCATTGCTGCAGATCCTTCGTCCACGGCAGGCAGTCGAGCCCGAGTGCGCGAATGCCCGCGAGCATCGCCGCGCGCGTATCGGCTTCGACTCCGCCGCGCAGTGGCGCGTTCTTCGAGCACCAGCGCACCCAGGCGCTGCACCCGACGCGCAATGACGGCACCCGTCCGCGGCATCCCAGGCAACTTCGTCCTGCTCCGTGATGAGCGCACCGAAGTGCTGTTCGAGCAGCGCGCGCTCGAGCGGCGCCGCGAGGTACAGCTTTGCTTCGCGCTCGCCGGCATCGATCTCGGCGGCAACGATGAATTCACTGCGCGCCAGCGCCGAAGGTCCCGGCAGCGCCGCGCCGCGACCCTGGCTCAGCAGGTAGCGCCCGCCCTCGCCGCCCCGCGCCATGCCGATGCGGTCGGGGTAGGCGAATGCCAGCAGCAGTCCGACGGCCTGGTCGCGCGCGAGCTGCGGCTGACCGTGGGTGCGCGCCGCGTCGTCGCGGCTGATGCGCCGGGCAAACAGTTCACTGGAACGTCGCACCTGCTGCAGCGCCCGACCATCGACGGCGAAGCCCGCGGGTGCCGGAGCGCCGCGCAGGACGTCCACTCGATGACGCAGGTCCGGGTCGCGCTGCATGCCCTGCGCACGCAGCGGATCGCGCTCGCTGAGCAGCCCGGCAATGTCGCAGGCGAGATCGGCCAGGCCCAGCGCTGCACCGCGTTCGATCATGTGCGCGAGCCGCGGGTGCGTGCCGAGACTGGCCATGCGACGTCCGCTGGGCGTCGCCTGGCCGCGTGCGTCGATCGCTTCGAGTCGCTGCAGCAGCTCTCGCGCCTGCGTCAGCGTCGCGAGCGGCGGTGGATCGAGCCAGGCCAGGGACGCGCGGATCGCTCGCACCCCAGCAGGCGAGTTCGAGCGCGAGCGGCGCGAGATCGGCCTCGAGGATCTCCGGAACGGCCTGTGCCGACAGCGAGGCGTGCGCGGACTCGGACCACAGCCGATAGCAGACGCCGGGCGCGGTGCGCCCTGCGCGACCGCGGCGCTGGTCGGCCGAGGCGCGGGAAATCGCCACGGTCTCGAGGCGGCTCATGCCGCTGTCGGGATCGAAGCGCTGCCGTCGCTCGAGGCCTGCATCGACGACGACGCGCACGCCTTCGATGGTGAGGCTCGTTTCGGCGAGGTTCGTGGCGACGACGACCTTGCGGCGCCCTGCGGGTGCAGGACGCAGCGCCGCATCCTGTGCCGCGGCGTCGAGATCGCCGTACAGCGGCAGGACCAGCAGCGAAGGATCGCCCGCGCCGGCAGCGATGGCATCGCAGCAGCGCCGGATCTCCGCGGCGCCCGGCAGGAAGACGAGCACGTCGCCCGGATCGGACTCCAGCGCACGCAGGACGACGCGAGCAGCGCGCTGCTCGATGGGTTCGGGCCAGCGGTTGACGCCGGCCGGCACCGCGGCCGCGTACTGCGTGGCGACGTCGAAGGCGCGCCCCTCGGACCGCACGGAACCTGCATCGCCGAGCACCGTCGCCACCGCAGCGCCGTCCAGCGTCGCCGACATGACGAGCAGGCGCAGGTCGTCGCGCAGGTGGCGCTGCGCATCGAGTGCCAGCGCGAGACCGAGGTCCGACTGCAGGTTGCGCTCGTGGAACTCGTCGAAGATCACGCAGCCGACGTCTTCGAGCGCAGGATCGCTCTGCAGTCGGCGCGCCAGGATGCCCTCGGTCACTACCTCGATGCGCGTCGCAGCGCTGACGCGGGTTTCGAGCCGCGTGCGGTAGCCCACGAGCTGCCCAGGCTCCGAGCCCGCAAGCTGCGACAGTCTTCGTGCCACGGCGCGCGCCGCGATCCGGCGCGGCTGCAGCATGACGATGCGCTTGTCCGCGCCGAGCCAGGGCTCGTCCAGCAGCGCGAGCGGAACGACGGTGCTCTTGCCCGCACCCGGCGGCGCCTCGAGCACCGCGTTGCGATGCGCCCGCAGGGCCGATCGCAGTGCGGGCAGCGCGTCGAGGATCGGGGTGGCGGGCAGCGAAAAGCGCAAGCGGTGCGGCGTCCCTGTGACTATCGCGCCGGCAATGTGCATGATTGGCTGCATGGAAGGGAACAACGTGTGGATGTGGGTGTCTCGCCGCTGCTCATGGTGCTCGGCGGGCTGGCGGGTGCGGTGTTGCCGGCGCTGCCCGGCGTGCCGCTCGTGTTCGGCGGGCTGCTGGTCGCGGCCTGGGCCGACGACTTTCAGCGCGTCGGCTGGATCACGCTCACGTTTCTCGGCGTGCTGACAGTCGCGTCGTTCGCCATCGATTTCGCGGCCACGGCGATGGGCGCCAAGCGCGTCGGGCGCCTCGCGGCTTGCCATCGTCGGGCGCCGCGCTCGGCACGCTCGGCGGCCTGTTCCTCGGCATTCCGGGGCTGATTCTCGGACCCGTTCGTCGGCGCGGTCGCCGGCGAGATGCTCTCGCATGGCGAGTGGCGCAAGGCCACGCAGGCGGGTTTCGCGACGTGGATGGGCCTGCTGTTCGGCACGCTCGCGAAGCTCGCGCTCGTGTTCACGATGCTCGGGATCTTCCTGTTCGCGTACCTGATCGGCTGAGTCCGGCCGGTGCGAGAGTTGGGGCGCGGCTCCGAGTGTCTTCCGACGCGCGCAGAAGGCGATGCTCGCGTCAGCGACCGATCCGGCGCCTTTCCGCCGAGCTCGGAACAGCGCCGGAGTACATCGCTGATAGGCCTCGCACGCAGCCGTCGCATGGCGCGTGACGGTCCCCTGGACGGCAACGAGGATCCGATCGCGCTGTACGCCTGCAAGTGCGCGTTGCGCCGCATCCGAGATTCAGCGCGCGAGTGCGGAGAACGCGCCGCGCAATTGCGCCGCATCGACAGCGCGATCGGTGATGTGGCCGCGACTGCAGGCGCAAGCAAACGGATCGAGCGACCAGAAGCCGCGCATGGCGCAGTCATGGCGGATTGATCGGTCCCGCTTGAGGTTCGAGGCTGACCGTTCCACGCGCCATGGACGGCGCGGATGCGAGCCTACACCGGGATGTATGCTTACGGCGGGTCCCTCGAAGCCTCAAGCGGGACCGGTCGCGTGCACCGCGCGAACCGAGCAGCGCTACGAGCGCACCATCCGGTTGTCGACGAGCTGCGCGACCACGCCGGGATCGGCCAGCGTCGAGATGTCGCCGAGCGCCTCGTGCTCGTTGGCCGCGATCTTGCGCAGGATGCGGCGCATGATCTTGCCGGAGCGCGTCTTCGGCAGCCCCGGCGCCCACTGGATGTAGTCCGGCGTCGCGATCGGACCGATCTCCCGCCGCACCCACTCGCGCAGTTCCTTGCGCAGGTCTTCCGTCGGCTCGGCGTCGTGCACGAGCGTGACGTAGGCGTAGATGCCCTGCCCCTTGATGTCGTGCGGGCAACCGACGACCGCCGCTTCGGCAACCTTCGGCGTGCGCCACCAGCGCGCTCTCGATCTCGGCCGTGCCGAGACGGTGGCCCGCGACGTTCAGCACGTCGTCGACGCGCCCGGTGATCCAGTAGTAGCCGTCGGCATCGCGCTTCGCGCCGTCACCGGTGAAGTAGCGGCCCGGGAAGGTGCGGAAGTACGTGTCGATGAAGCGCTGGTGATCGCCGAACACCGTGCGCATCTGGCCCGGCCAGCTGTCGTTCAGCACGAGGTTGCCTTCGTTGGCGCCCTCGAGCGGCTGGCCGTCGTTGTCGACGAGCCCGGGCTGCACGCCGAAGAACGGCCTGCGTCGCCGAGCCCGGCTTCTGGTCGATCGCGCCCGGCAGCGGGCTGATCAGGATGCCGCCGGTCTCGGTCTGCCACCACGTGTCGACGATCGGGCAGCGGCCGTCGCCGACGACGCGGTGATACCACTCCCACGCTTCCGGGTTGATCGGCTCGCCGACCGTGCCGAGCAGCCGCAGCGTCGAGCGCGAGTGCTTCTTCACCGGCGCGTCGCCCTCGCGCATCAGCGCGCGCAGCGCCGTCGGCGCGGTGTAGAAGATCGTGACCTTGTGCTTGTCGCAGACCTGCCAGAAGCGGTCCGGGTCCGGGTAGCTCGGCACGCCCTCGAACATCAGCGACGTCGCGCCGTTCGCGAGCGGCCCGTACACGACGTAGCTGTGGCCCGTGACCCAGCCGACGTCGGCCGTGCACCAGTACACGTCGTCCTCGCGCAGGTCGAACACGGCCTCGTGCGTGAGCGCGGCGTAGACGAGGTAGCCGCCGCTCGTGTGCAGCACGCCCTTCGGCTTGCCGGTCGAGCCGGAGGTGTAGAGGATGAACAGCGGGTCCTCCGCGTCCACCGCCACGGGCTCGCACTCGTCGGCCTGCGCGTCGACGACCTCGTCGTACCAGCGGTCGCGGTGGTACATCGCGACCGCCGAGCCCGTGCGCTTGACGACCAGCACGTGCTTGACCGTCTCGGTGCCGGGCGCCGACAGCGCCTGGTCCACGTTGGCCTTGAGCGGCACCGTCTTGCCGCCGCGCACGCCTTCGTCCGCCGTGATCACGACGGTCGACGCGCAGTCTGCGATGCGGCCCGCGAGCGAATCCGGCGAGAAGCCGCCGAAGACCACCGAATGGATCGCGCCGATGCGCGCGCACGCGAGCATCGCGACGGCGGCCTCGGGAATCATCGGCAGGTAGATGGTGACGCGGTCGCCCTTCTGCACGCCGAGGCTCTGCAGCGCGTTGGCGAGCCTGCAGACGCGGTGGTAGAGCTCGCGGTAGGTGACGTGCTGCGAGACCGTCGGGGTCGTCGCCTTCGTAGATGAACGCGGTCTTGTCGCCGCGCGTCGCGAGGTGGCGGTCGAGGCAGTTGTACGAGACGTTGAGCTTGCCGTCGTAGTACCAGCGGATGTGGAAGTCGCTGCGCGTCGAAGCTGACGTCCTTGACCTTGCGTGTACGGCTGCACCCAGTCGATGCGCCGGCCCATGCGGCCCCAGAAGCCTTCCGGGTCGCGGATCGATTCGGCGTAGGCCTGCTCGTAGTCGTCCTTGCGGTAGCGCGCGCCTGCGCCGCGAATGTCGCCGGCACTTCGTACAACTGCTTGTGCATCGTCAGACTCCCCTGCGCCCGGGCTGCTGCCGGGACGCGTTCACCGTCAGTCGAGCGCGGCGCGCACGCGTGCAGCGTGCTCCGCCAGCAGCTTGTGATCCGCCATGTCGCGCGCGTGGAAGCGCAGGTCGAGCCCCTCGTGGCGCGGCACGACGTGGAAGTGGATGTGGAACACGGACTGGCCGGCCGCGCTGCCGTTCAGCTGCGCGATCAGGATGCCGGGCGCGTCGAACGCCTTCTTGACGGCGCTGGCGACGCGCTGCGTCGTCAGGATCGTCGCGGCCAGCGCGTCGGGCGGCAGGTCGAGGATGTTCTCCGCCGGCGTCTTCGGGATCACCAGCGTGTGGCCGTCTGCCTGCGGCATCACGTCCATGAACGCGAGCGTGTGCTCGTCCTCGAAGACCTTGTGCGACGGGATCTCGCCGCGCAGGATGCGCGCGAAGATGTTGTTGCTGTCGTAAGCCATGGTCGGTGGCGCCCTGCTCCCCGGTCTGCCGTGGCCGAGTATAGCGGCGGTCCGGCGACGCCCCGACGCCATTCGACCAAAGGATGAGACCGGTCGTCTACTGCCCGAAGACCCACTGCACGAGCGCCGCCTGGATCGCCTCGCCGGGACCCTGCGCAGCCGTGGGGTGATTGAGGATGACGACGGTGACGAAGGTCCGCCCGCTCGCGGCGTTGACGAAACCCGCGAGCGCCGAGACGTCCTCGAGCGTGCCGGTCTTCATGCGCAACCGGCCCTGCATTTCGGGCGCCTTGAACCGGCGCTTGAGGGTGCCGTCGGTGGCCGACAGCGGCAGCGACGCGGCGAACTCGGGCATGTACTGGCTGCGGTAGGCGGCCAGCAGCACGTCGGCCATCGTCGCGGCGCTGATGCGCTCGTTGCGGGAGAGTCCCGAGCCGTTCTCGAGCACGAGCTCCGGCGCGGCGATGCCGTGCTGCGCCAGGAATGCCACGATCGCGTCGCGACCGGCGCTGGTCGTCGCCGGACGGCCCGGATAGCGCTCGGCGCCCATGCGTCAGGAACAGCGCGCGCGCCATCGAGTTGCTCGAGTACTTGTTGACGAGCCGGATCACCTCGGCGAGCGTCAGCGATTCGTGCGAGTAGAGCAGCTTCGCGTCGGCCGGCAGCGTGCCGAGGCGCATGCCGCCGCCGATCGTCCCGCCCGCTTGCTGCCAGAACGTGCGGAACAGGCCGTACGCGAAATCGGGCGCCTTCATGACGGCACGCGACACCGAGAACTGGCCGCACCCCGCCGCGTACCGGCCCGAGAGTTCGATGCGGTTGCCGGTCGCGCCGTCGGGCATTGCGACCACGATGCCGCCGGCGCCACGCTTGCAGGCGCCCGGATCGAGGCGGACGTTGTTGTCGATCGCCAGGTTCGCGGGCCAGGGGTTGGCGCTGACGCGCACGGAACCGGTGGCTGCGTCCGGCACCGCGTTGATGGTGACCGTCTGGAAATTCACCAGCAGTGCGTCGGGCAGCACGTTGTAGGTGCGGTACGGGCAGGTTGTCGAACGCGCCGCGATCGTCGCCCTGGGCGCGAAGTAGGTGTTGTCGATGACGACGTCGCCCGCGATGCGAGCGACGCCGGCCTGGCGCAGGCCGCTCACGAACGCCCACCAGCGCTCGTGCGTCATGAACGGATCGCCGCCGCCCACGCAGCACGAGGTTGCCTTCGAGCACCTGGTCGCGGATCGGGCCGGTGGCGTAGGCACGGGTCCGCCAGGTGTAGGCCGGGCCCGAGCGATTCGAGCGCCGAGTAGGTCGTGACGACCTTCATCGTCGACGCCGGATTGCGCGGCACGGTCGAGTTGAAGCTGACGAGCGGCTCGTCGCGGCCGACCTCGCGCACGAACACGCTGAGGCTGGTGCCCGGCACCTTCTGCCGCTTCATGGCCTGTTCGACTTCGGGCGGCAGGTAGTCGCGGTCGCGCGCGCCGGCGGCTGCCGGGCGCGTTGAGCAGCGCGGCGGCGAGCAGCAAGGACAACAGCAGGCGGGGCAGGATGGGGCGCATCGAACTCGATGTCGTGGAGCGCGCGAATCATAAGCGATGCGGTGGCGGCGCGCGGCGCCGCTGACGCATACTCGCTGCCCGTCGGAAGCAGGAACAGCATGCGCAAGATCTGGAACACGGTGTTGAAGGGGCTCGTGGCGATCCTGCCGATCGGCCTCACCGTCTACGTCGTCTACTGGCTCGCGGTCACGGCCGAGCGGCTGTTCTCGCCGGTCGATCAAGCTGCTGGTCCCGGAGCGCGTACTACTGGCCGGGCCTCGGACTGCTGATCGGACTGCGTGGTGCTGTATTTCGTCGGCCTCGCCGTCAACGCCTACTTCGTGCAGCCGCGCGCTGCGCATGTCGGACGCGTTGTTCGCGCGCATCCCGGTCGTCAAGACGATCTACCTCGCGATCCGCGACTTCATGCGGTTCTTTCCGTCCTCGGGCCAGGGCAGCGACCTGCGGCGCGTGGTGCTGGTGCCAGTTCGGGCCCGGGCAAGGTCATCGGCTTCGTCACCGCCGAGTCGGACGAGATGCTGCGCCGCTCGACGCCGGCCGGCGACGACATGGTCGCCGTCTACCTGCCCATGAGCTACATGGTCGGCGGCTACACGATTTTCCTGCCGCGGGAACTGGTCGAGACCGACGTCGCTGTCGGTCGAGGAAGGCATGCGCATCGCGCTGATGGGCGGCGTGCGCAGCAGCGCGACGCCCGCTGCGCCGGCGGGAATCGTCGCCGGGGAGCGCCTGACGTGCAGGCCGTCGTCATTCCCGGTCACGCCGTTCGCCCAGAACTGCTCGCTGGTCTGGTGCCCGCGCACGCTGGAAGGCGCGGTGATCGACCCGGGCGGCGACCTCGACAAGGTGCTCGCCGCGGCGCAGCAAGCACGGCGTGACGCTCACGAAGATCCTGCTGACGCACGCCCACATCGACCACGCCGGCGGCACGGCCAAGCTCGCGCGCGACCTGAACCTGCCGATCGTCGGCCCGCATCCGCGGCGACCAGTTCTGGATCGACGGCATCGCCGAGCAGGGCCGCATGTTCGGCTTCGGGCAATGCGAAAGCTTCGTGCCCGACCAGTGGCTCGACCAGGGCGACAAGGTGCAGGTCGGCGACGTCGAGTTCGACGTGCAGCATTGCCCGGGCCACACGCCGGGCCACGTGATGTTCCACTCGCGCCGCGGACCAGCATCGCGTTCGTCGGCGACGTGCTGTTCGCCGGGTCGATCGGCCGCACCGATTTTCCGGGCGGCGACTACGACACGCTGATCCGCTCGATTCGCGAGCAGGCTGTTTACGCTCGGCGACGACGTGCGCTTCGTGCCCGGGCACGGGCCGATGTCGACGTTCGGGGACGAACGGCGCGACGAATCCGTTCGTGGGCGATGCGGTCGTGGCGTCCAGGCGCGGCTGAGCCGCGACCCGCACGGTCAGCCGGTCTTGTCGGACTTGCGGCGACCGCGGCCGGCATCGGCACGCTTGTCGACATCGATCCAGCCGTCGATCGCCACGCCCATGTCGCGCGCGCGCCGCGGTCCGGCACGACGGTCGTCGTGGTGCTGGTACCGGCACGTGCAGTTCTCGCACGTGCAGTTCCTGAGCGGCAGGGTCGGGGCGTCGCGCGACAGGAAGCGCTGGCCCTGCAGCGCCCGCGCCTCGTGGCAGCATGCGACTGCCGGGCTGGATGCTCACGGCATGAAACGACTGCGTCGCCTTCTTCGCCACGGGCTTGGCCGCCTTGGTCGGCGGTGACAGGCTCGCCCCGCGACAAACATGCCCTTGGCACGGTCGAAAAAGGAGGTAGGCCACGACGGTTCCTTGCGGACTGGAGCGGAACACTAGCCACGCCGGACAGCCTGTCCGCTGTGACCCGGGTCGCAGAATCGCACTTGCCCGCCCCGGCATGGGAAGCCGACACTTTCCGCCTGACCGGAAGAGACCCCTGCATGCCCCCGACCCTGGAAACCCGCCGGCCTCGCGTGCCGCACCTCGCGGAACTGCCGTTCCATTCGATTTACCGTCACGGCTTCGTGCGGGTGGCGGTCGCCACGCCGCGCGTCGAAGTGGCCTCGCCGGCTGCGAACGTCGCCGAAATGCTGCGTATCGCACGTGATGCGGCGTCGAGTCAGGCGGTCCTGGTGGTGTTTCCCGAGCTCGGCCTCTCCGCCTACTCGAACGAGGACCTGTTCCAGCAGGACGCCCTGCTCGACGCGCTCGCTGCAGGCCCTGGGCACGCTGGTCGAGGCCAGCCAGCGAACTCGCCATCACTTTCGCGGTGGGCATGCCGCTGCGGGTGGACGACCGGCTGTTCAACTGCGCGCGTGCTGCTGCACCGCGGGCGAACTGCTGGGCGCCGTGCCCAAGACCTACCTGCCGAACTACCGCGAGTTCTACGAGAAGCGGCAGTTCGCGCCGGCGGCACAGGCGCTTGCCACGTCGATCCGGCTGCTCGGGCCAGACGATGCCCTTCGGCACCGCACCTGCTGTTCGAGGCGACGAACGTGCCGGGCTTCGTGCTGGGCCTCGAGATCTGCGAGGACGTCTGGGCGCCGCTGCCGCCGAGCACGCTACGCCGCGCTGGCCGGGGCGACGGTGATCGCCAACCTGTCGGCGAGCGACGTCACGGTCGGCAAGGCCGATTACCGCCGGCTGCTCTGCGCGTCGCAGTCGGCGAAGTGCGTCGCCGGCTACCTCTACTCGGCCGCGGGTCCCGGCGAATCGACGACCGACCTGGCCTGGGACGGCCACGCGCTCGTCTACGAGAACGGCGAGCGGCTGGCCGAGTCGATGCGCTTCCCGCTGCAGGGCGGCTTCATCACGGCGGACCTCGACCTGGACCACCTGCGCCAGGAGCGCATGCGGCTGGACGAGCTTCGGCGACTGCGTGCAGGCGCACCACGGCGCAGCTCGACGGCTACCGACGCATCGAGTTCGAACTCGACGTGCCGGCGGGCCACGTGCGGCTCGAACGCCGCATCGAGCGGTTTCCGTACGTGCCAGCCGACCCGGCGCGCCGCGACGAACGCTGCGCCGAGGTCTACGACATCCAGGTCGAGGCGCTGCGCAAGCGGCTCGCGGCCACCGGGACTGAAGCGCGTCGTCATCGGCATCTCGGGCGGACTCGACTCGACGCAGGCCGCGCTGGTCGCCGTGCGCGCCTTCGACCGGCTCGGCCTGCCGCGCACCAACATCCTCGGCTACACGCTGCCGGGATTCGCCACCAGCCGGCAGACGTTCGAGAATGCGCACGCGCTGATGCGGGCGCTCGGCATCACGGCCGGCGAGATCGACATCCGCCCGTCCGCCGAACTGATGCTGCAGCACATCGGCCACCCGTCCGCGCAGCGGCGAGCCGGTCTACGACGTCACCTTCGAGAACGTGCAGGCCGGCGAGCGCACCTCGCACCTGTTCCGGCTCGCCAACCTGCACAACGCGCTCGTGCTGGGCACCGGCGATCTGTCGGAGCTGGCGCTCGGCTTCACGACCTACGGCGTCGGCGATCACATGTCGCACTACAACGTGAATGCGTCGGTGCCGAAGACGCTGATCCAGCACCTGATCCGCTGGCTGATCGGCGCGCGGCAGTTCGACGCCGCGACGATCGACGTGCTGACACGCATCGTCGAGACGCCGATCTCGCCGGAGCTGGTGCCGGGCGCGGGCGACAAGCCGGAGCAATCGTCGGAGGCCGTCGTCGGCCCGTACGAACTGCAGGACTTCCATCTCTATTACATCAGCCGCTTCGGCTATCGGCCGAGCAAGGTCGCCTACCTCGCGCATTGCGCGTGGGGCGATGCCGGCACCGGCGCCTGGCCGGACACGGTGCCGCCCGACGAGCGGCGCTCGTACGACCTCGCCGACGATCACCGAGTGGCTCGAGGTGTTCCTCAGACGCTTCTTCCAGAGCAGCCAGTTCAAGCGCTCGGCCATGCCGAACGGCCCGAAGGTCGGCTCGGGCGGCTCGCTCTCGCCCGCGCGGCGACTGGCGCGCGCCCAGCGATTCGCCGGCGACCGTGTGGCTCGATGAATTGCATGCGAACGTGCCGGCCTCGTTGCGGGCGAAGTCGCGCGGATCACGACGGCGCTAGGCATCACCCGGCGCGCGAGCGCACTTGTACAGCCGCGCTGTAGGAATTGCCCCGGACACGATGCGTATTCGTACGATTGGCGACGAACGTGCGGCGGGCGACATAGTCAGCCGCGGCGCGCAATGCGCAGGGGGCGGAATGCCTGGCACCGAGCACAGAACCAGGCGGCGTGCGGCCCGCTTCAGCGGCGGGCCTCTATTACCCCAAGGATGCAGACGGCCTCCGCTGCGCCCTGCAGACGCTGCTTGGCAGCGGCGGCAATGCCGGTACCAGTGCTCGCCTGCCGAAGGCGCTGATCGTGCCGCACGCGGGTTACGCGTATTCCGGCGCAGTCGCAGCCGTCGGCGTTCCGGACGCTCGACAGCGTGGCAGCGGCCTCGATCCGCCACGTGGTGCTGCTGGGCCCGAGTCATCGAGTCAAGATGCGCGGCCTCGCCTTGCCCTCGTGCGACCACTTCTCGACGCCGTTCGGCCAGGTGCGCGTCG
This sequence comes from uncultured beta proteobacterium, assembly GCA_963703945.1. Lineage (GTDB taxonomy): Bacteria > Pseudomonadota > Gammaproteobacteria > Burkholderiales > Burkholderiaceae_F > JALORV01. The sequence goes on from CAVPGM010000010.1 coordinate 171,135, forward strand.
ACGATGAAGGCCGCCGGCGCCTGCGGGAACTCGGGCTCGCGGGCATTGCGGACGCGCCGCATGCGCTCGAGCATTCGCTCGAGGTGCAGGTGCCGTTCCTGCAGTCCGTGCTGACCGACTTCGACCTGCTGCCGATCGCGGTGGGACTCGCCCCGCCCGAGCAGGTGGGCCGCGCGCTCGAGGCCGTCTGGGGCGGCCCGGAGACGCTGATCGTGGTCAGTTCGGACTTGAGCCACCACCACACCCACGTCGAGGCCCAGGCGCTCGACCAGCAGACCGCCAGGTGCATCGTCGAGCGCCGCAGCGACCTGTCGGAATCGCAGGCCTGCGGGGCCGACAGCATCAACGGGCTGATGGAGGTCGCGCGGCATCGCGACCTCGAGGTGCGGTTGCTGGACCGCCGGACCTCGGGCGACACCGCCGGAGACAGCCAGCGCGTCGTGGGTTACGGCAGTTTCGCGCTCTACGCCCGCGATTGAACCCGCGCCGCGCGCATGTCAGTCTGGCGCGGTGAGTGACCGTCTCCACACCGCGGTGCCTGGATCCAGCACGCGGCGCCAATGGCTCGTCGCGGCCGCGTGGGCCGGGCTCGCCGTGACAGGCACGGCGTTTGCGCAACCCGTCACCCCTGCGCCCGAGGACGCCGTTGCGACGCCGCCGGGCGACGCCGCAGGTACCCCGGCGACCGCCAGCGCGACCGACGCCTACACGAGCTTCCGCACCGAGTTCGACGCGGGACGGTACGCGGAAGCTGTGCCGCATGCCGGGCGCGTGCTCGAACTCGCCAAGGCGCAGGCCACCACGCCAACGGCCGAAGAGGTGCAGGTTGCGCTGATGAACCTCGGCATGGTGCAGAACCTGTCCGCTGACTACGTCGGTGCCGAGTCCACGTACCTGCAGGTGATCCAGCTCATCGAGAGTTCGGGCCGTCCGCAGCAGGATCGGCTCGCGCGAGCTTACGCCGGTCTCGCTTCGGCCTATCACGACGGCAAGCGGCATGACCTCGCGGTGAAGAGCTTCGACCAGGCGATCGCCCTCAGGCGCCGGCACGAAGGGCTGCTCACGGCGCAACAGGTGCCGTTGATCGAGAAGTACATCGATTCCCTGACCGAGCTCGGCCGGTACCCGGAGGCGTTGAAGGCGCAGAAATACCTGCTGCGGATCGCGACGCGCCAGCATGGCGCGGACAGCCCGCAGCTCGCCCCGACCCTGGAAGAGATCGGGCGCTGGTACGCGAGCATCGGCGCGTACGACCAGTCGCGACGCACGCTGCGGCAGGCGATCGAGATCGTGGAAGCCGCCGCAGGGCCGAATTCGCCGCTCCTCGTGGGGCCATTGCTTGCGATCGCCGCCTGCAATCGCCGGCAACTGCTCGATCCGGCGGCGCAGCCGCTGGCATCCCCCGACGAACAACGCGAAGCCCTGTTTCACGATCCGGCGGCAATGCTGGTGCCGATGCAGGTCTCGCCCGCGTCGCTGGCGAGCGAAGGCGAACGGGCCCTGCTGCGAGCGGCGCAGATCGTCGACCAGGCCGCGGAGCCATCGCCCGTGGCGGTGCTGAACGTGCGGACCCAGGTCGGCGACTGGTACCAGGTGCGCAACCAGCCGGATCGCGCCCTGCGGTCATTACCGGCAGGCGTGGCAGGCAGCCGCGCGCGTGACCGACAAACTCGATGGCAAGAGCTACACCGAAGCGATCTTCGGCCAGCCCGTCCTGCTGCACATGTTCCGGCCCGACGGCTGGAACCGGTACCCGAAGCGCCCACCCACGGAGGTCGAGGTGCGCAACGTCGTCGTCGAGTTCACGGTCAGCGCGCAGGGCCGCGTCGAGGACGCCGAAGGTGCATCGACGACTCGGGCGACGAAAGGCGCGGCGAAAAGACAGCCGGCGCGCTGCAGGAGCACGGCGCGCTACCGCCCACGCCTCGAGAACGGCGAACCGGTCGCAACCCCGGGCGTGCAGTTCAGCCAGCCGTGGATCCTGCTGTTGCCGCCTCCGGCCACGCCGGCACCGGCCGGCCAGAACTAGCCTGCCCGAGCGTCCAGCCGCCCCGCGGCTGCCGCGCGGGCCGTCAGTTGCGCGGCGGAGGCGGCGGCAGCTCCACTTCCTGCGGCTTGCCGGTTGCACGGCCGGCAGCAGTCCGCGCGCGATCGCCTGCTCGTGGAACTCGGCGGCGAGCTTGGCGCCCGCGTCGCGCATCGCGAGCCGCGTGGCCGCGGCCAGCGCCTCGTCGCCCTTGCCCGGGAACTGGCTCGCCGGTTGCGAGCCGTACCCCGTGAACGTCCAGCTTTCGGCCAGCTCGCCCTGCGGGCGAGTAGAGTCGAATCGTGTACCGCAGGCTCGCGGCATACGTCGGCGTGCCGGAGTCGGCCGGCGTGACGAACGCGTAGTCCTCGAGGACCGGCTCGAGCACGCCGCGGATCTCGGGATCGGTCGCCGCCGCGGCCGCGCGGTGAAGCGACCGGCACCACGCGCAGTGAACATCGCGTTCATCAGCCGCATGAAGCCCGCGGACTGCGCCTTGCCGAGGCCGATGCTGTATTCGCCGCCGCCACCCTCGCGCTTTTCCTCGTACACCTTGTCGGTGAACTCGAGCGGCATGTGCACGCCGACCACGACCGGAATCTTCTCGATCAGCGGCGGCGGGATGTCGGACTGGGTCTCGAACTTCGTCGGCGCGCAGGCGGCAGCGCAGCAGCGCCAGCGAGCACCGCGCTGCGGCGCGGCGTCGTCGCAGCGCGTCGCGACATGCAGACAGGCTCAGGCATGCAGCGCCACAGATACACCTCAGCGCCGGTAGCTGGCAGGCTCGTTCAGCCCGACGAACGTGCCGCCGTTGCGCGCGCAGAGCACCCGCATCAGCGTCGCGAAACGGATGCTGGTGAACTGCGGCGCGTCCGGGCCGCACCGGGAAGCCGAGCGCGTGGATGCGGACCCGGCGCTGCCCGGTCCTGTCCTCGCGGTTGATCAGGTCGACGGCCCTCACCACCGAGTCGATCGAGGAGCCGGTGAACTCGTCGCCGAACACGTACAGGCTGATGCGTCTTGCCCGATCGCGTAGTACGTGCGGATCGCCTCGACGATGCCCTCGACCGGGCTCGAGTTGCTGAACGGGAACCAGTCGCGCAGCCGGTCGATCACCAGCTTGCGCTGCGCGGGCGTGTCGGGCAGCCAGCGGCCGCGATAGGACGGGAACATGTAGCGTGCCCTCGTCGCTCATGACCTGCCAGCCCTTCACCTGCGGGTAGGCGTCGAGCACTTCCTGCATCTTGCGCAGCATCAGCGGCCACGCGTAGTTGGCCATGCTGCCCGAGGTGTCGATGATGAAGATGATGTACTCGCTGTCGACCGGCAGGCCGCCGATCGGCGTCCTGCGGCGCGCGCCGGTACTGCGCGCCGAGCACCTTCTTCATTTCCTCGGTCAGCTCCTGCTGCGCCGAGACGAGCTGGCCCTCGAGCTTGTTCGCGACCTCGGCGTCCTGCGTCGATGGCCTGGAACTGGCCGCGGACGTCGCTCAGGTCGCCGCGCAGCCGCGCGAGCTTCTGCTTCACCTCCGACAGCTGCCGCTCGCGCGTCGGTGAGGTCGCGGTTCAGGATCTCGGTCTGTGCCGCGGATCTCGTAGCAGCTCCTGCTGCAGCTGCGAGCAGGCGCCCCTCGAGGTCCTGCGCGCGACTTCTCGAGCGCCTTCGGCTCGCCGAACTTGCTCAGCATGAACAGCAGGATGATCGCGCCGAACGCGCAGCAGATCGTGTCGAGGAACGACATGCTGAACACTTCGAAGTCGCGCGCGCGACGCGGCGGTTCATGGCCAGTCCTTCGCCGGGCATCAGGAACGAGCCGTTGGTGCGGCGCGCGAGCGTCCAGAACGCGCCGGCGCGGCACGGGTCGCCTTCCATCGGCATCAGGATCACGTTGACCGGCACGCCGGTCGGGATACTTGCCGAGCGCGCGCTCGAACAGCTTGAGCCGGCCGTCGCCGTCGATGGTCTTGCGCGATGCGCCGGCGGCGTCGCGCCCTGCGTCGGCAGGCCGTCGGTGATGATGAAGACGTTGTCGGGCGCCGGGCTCAGCGTGTTCATCAGCGTGAACGCGTTCTCGAGGCTGGTGCCGTCCGCGGGCACCGTGCGGCGCAGGTTCGCGACGACGTCGGTCAGCGCCTGCGCGTCGCTGCCGTCGAGCCAGCTTGCCGGCGCTGTCCGGCACCAGCGGCCACGCCTTCGTGTTGAACGCGAGCACCTGGAACTTCGACTTCGGCCGGAATCTGCGACGTCAGCCAGTCGACCGTGGCCACGGTGCGCCGCCACTTCTCCGACATGCAGCCGGCGCGTCTCCGACATGTTGCGCAGCCGGATCACGTTGACGACCGTTTCGTCGAGCATGCTCGCCGAGACGTCGACGAGGATCAGCGATGCGCTCGCCGCCGAGCTTGAGGCCGCTCAGGTACTGGCGATCGCCGGTGCCGACGAATCCCTTGACGCGATTGCCGGGCTTGCCCGGGCTCCGGCGTGCCGGCCGCGAGCCGCCGCTTGCTCTCCTCGAGCTGACTTCAGGTCCGCCTTGAGCTTCTCGATCGCCTCGCGCCGCGAGAGCGTCGTCTTGTCCGCGTCGGCGAGCTGCTCCCTCAGCCTTCTCGGTCTCCTCGAGCACGCGGTCGGACAGGCCTTCGGCGCGCTCGGCCTCGGTCGTCGTCGTCTTCAGGCTGTTGCGCAGCACGACGAGGTCGGCGTAGCCCTCCAGCACCTCTTCCTCGAGCTTGTCGACTTCGGCGCGCAGCTCGGACGTGTCGTTCTGGAACGCGCTGGCTGCCTGCCGCGTTCAGGATCATGTACAGCAGCACGATCGCGCCGAACGCGCAGCAGATCGTGTCCAGGAAGGACATGCTGAAGATGTCGAATTTCTTCTACGGCGCGCCATGGTCCGCCACCACGCGGATCAGTTCGAGCGCAACGCCCGGTGCGCCGAGTCGCAGCACGTCGCCGACCTTGCAGCGCGACGCGGCCGCCGACGCGCTCGTCGTTGACGAACGTGCCGTAGGTGCTGTGGTCGTCGACGACGGCCTGGCCGTCGCGGCGCTCGAGCGTGCAGTGCGAACGCGACACGCCGGCGATGCCGGCCGGCAACGGTCAGCGCACGCGCGGCCTGCGCCCACCGACCAGCCGAGCGTCAGCGGCACCGCGGTGATCGGCCAGGCGCGGCCGCGGAACAGCACGTGCGTCGGGACCGCCGTCGGCCGGCACCGCGAGTCGAGCGCGTGGTCGACGGTATCGGTCGAGCGCTGGCGCATCGGCCAGCGGCAGCCGATGCACCAGCGCGATCGCGTCCGGCCGGCCGCACGATGGCGTCGCGCGCACGCAGCGCGCCGAGCGCCGGCCGCGCCCTGCGCGCAGCTCGACGATCGACGCAGTCGCGCAGCGCGGCGAGCCGCGCCGACCAGGCCGGGCATGCGCGGCCACGCGCGGCGAGAAGCACAGGTGCAGCGGCGAGCGCCGGGCGGGCGCGCTGCCTGCACCAGCCGCAGGACTGTCGTCGCTGAGCGCGTTCGACGGCCGCGACGAGCTGCGCGCGCGTGAGCGCGATGCGGTGCGTCGTCGCGCCGAACTCGATCTCGGCCGCGATCTCGTCGGCCGTGCGCGAGCGCCTGCAGCCAGGCGGGCAGCAGGTCGTGCAGGCGCTGCTCGGTCGCGGCCTGGTGCAGCGGATCGAACCGCGTCTCGCGCACGAACGCCGGTCGCGATCGCTCGTCGGCCACGCCTGCCGCGAAGGCAAGCACGCCCGCGCCGCGGCAGCAACTCGTAGCGCGTCCGGCGCAACGTGCCTTCGGCGCGTGACGTCTCGAGCAGCGTCGCCGACGCCTGGTGCAGTTGCAGGTCGAGGTGCAGCAGTGCAGGCGCCGGCGCGACCGTGCGCGCAGGCGGCGAGCCCGGCATCGACGAGGCCGCGCACCGACGACGCCGCATTCGTTCGCGATGCCGACCAGCAGGCCGAGTTGCTCGCGCGTGTAGCCGGGCGGCACCGCGAGCAGCAACTCGTCCGCGCCGTGCGCGCGCCGCCGTGAGCAGCGCACGACGAGGTGCGCATGCGCGAGATCGGCCGCGCGTCGCGATGCCGCGGCGCCGACCACGGCAACGGCATCGAGGCTCGAGCTCGTGCCAGAAGCGGTTCTGCGCATGCAGCGGCGCGATGCGGTAGCGCCGCACGGCGTCGCCACCCACGTGGACGCGGCCCTCGTGCAGCACGGCGAGTCCCGGGCTCTTCGCCGACGAGCACGGCGGCGCCGTCGTCGCCCGTTCGCGCGAGCAGCAGACCGGCATCGTTCAGTTCGACCGCGAGCAGGCTCATCGCGCGGTCCGCTCACCTGCACCATCATCTGGCGCACGACGTTCTCGTCGAGGTACGCCTCGGTGTCGAGCACCGCGCGCTCCTGGCGCAGCTGGATCTGGTGCAGCATGAACATCACGAGGATGCTCAGCCCCAGCGCGACCAGCGTCGAATTGAAGGCGATGCCGAGGCCGGCGACCACGCCCGACACGTCGCCCTCGACCGCCTTGTGCGCCTGCTGCAGCGCTTCGCCGATGCCGCGCACGGTGCCGATGAAGCCGATCGCGGGGATCGCCCACGCGACGTAGCGCACCATCGACAGTTCCGAGTCGAGCCGGTCGAACTCGAGTTCGCACGCGTCGTGGATCGCCGACGAAACGTCCTGGATGTTGCGCGTGGCGCCGAAGCGGTGCAGGCCGCTCAGCAGCGCGCGCGGCAGCAGTTCGCCGCGCATGTCGTCGGGCAGCGCCTCGACCTGCCGCGCGTAGTCGCGCGAGTCCTCGGGCAGGATCTTCATGCCCTCCGGCAGCCGCAGCAGGTCCGCTGCCGAGCAGGCTGCTGGCCGCGCCGCAGCGAGAACCCCTTGTAGCCCATGATCGCCACGGCCCAGAGCGCGAGGATGAAGCACACCTCCTGCTCGTAGTCCTTGATGATGATGTAGAAGTTGCGCGCCGGGACGTAGTTCGGGTCCTTTGCCATCTGCGCCGCGTCGCTGCGCGGCAACCGCCGCGGCCCGCGGCCGCACGACGGTGGCGTAGACGCCCTGCACGATGATCACGATGACGATCAGCGAAAAGACCTCGAACATGAACTCGCTGGTCTTGAATTTCTTCATGGTGCGCTCGGGTGCCTGTAGGTCAGATGTCGACGGGAAAGGCGACGTCGAAGTCGGGGCGGACTTTCTCGGTCGGCTCGAAACGCTGCGGCGAACCCTTCGCCGCAACGGGCTTGCGCCGCCGGCGCTTCGTCGCCCGCGCTTTGCCGCCGCGGCCTCGGCGTCGTCACCGCCGGCTTGCGCGTCGCGGCAGCGGCTTCCGTTGCCGCCGGCTCCGCCGGCGCAGGTGTCGACGCCGGCAGGTTCTGCTGCGCGAACGCGAGGCCGGCGGCGAGGATCGCCAGGCCGATGCAGCGGCGCGAGCGACATCGGGCAGTGGAGCGTAGTTCTCTTCTATTCCGCATAGCGTGCGATCCGGAAGCCGACGTCGTCGCGCCGGCCGTCGCCTGAATCCCGGTAGGCGGCCCGCAGTTCCGTCACGGTGGCGTGACGCCAGCTCGAGCCGCGGATGACGTGCATGTTGCCCGGCGCGGCGCGACAGCGGATCGACGGCCACCGCGCTGCTCGCAGGTTGCACCGTGTAGAGGTCCGTCGTCCATTCGGCGACGTTGCCGCCGAGGTCGAAGAACCCGAGCGGGTTCGCCGCGAACGAGCCCGACGGGCGCCGTGGCCGCGTAGCCGTCGTCGAGGTCTGCGAGGATCGTCTGCAGCAGCGGCTGCGCCCGGCGGTCGCCGAAGTTGCCCGCGCCCGCCGGCACCGGCAGCGCGTCGCCCCACGGATACTTCCGCAGCGAGCCGTCGCGATTCGCGCGTGCCGCCCATTCCCATTCGGCTTCGGTCGGCAGCCGATAGCCGGTCGTGGCGGGCTGCACCAGGCACCAGCTCGCCGCCCTGCGACTGGTAGGCCGGCGGCAGGCCGTCCTGCTGGCTCAGCCAGTTGCAGTACTCGGCCGCGTCCTGCCAGCGTCACGTTGACGACGGGCTGGCGTTCGAGCTCGAGCGTGTTCTGCCCGACGAACCCGGAGCGGTGCTGCGGCGCGGAACTGCTTGAATTCACCGTTCGTGACTTCGCGCGTCGCGAGGTAGAAGCGCCGCCGCAGCTCGACCGCGCGCTGCGATTCATTGGCGCGACGACCGGATTCGCGGCGCGGACTGCCCATCGTGAAGCTCGCCGGGCCCGAGCAGTCGCAACTCGGCACCGGACTTGGTGCGGATCGTCGGCGTGACGGCTTGCGACGTCGCGGCGGTCGCGCCTTCGCCGCTCGCTGCGCCTGCGGCGGCTGCACCGCCCGCTGCTGCGGCAACCGCGACCGGCGGCGCGTCGGTCGTGCCCGCCCCGCTTCGAGCCGCACGTTCAGGACCTGCGGCAGGCCGGGGCGCGGCGTGACCGTCGTTCGATAGGGGCGGAATCCTGCGAGGCGCACTTCGATGTCGGTGCGCGCGGCTGGCAGCTTGATGGCCTGCCCGGACTTGCCGACCGCACGGCCGTTGGCGAACACTTCGGCGGATGTGGCTTTGAGACAGCAGGCCGCTCCTTCAGTGAAGTCAATCGCGGCTTCCAGGCCATCGCTGCCGAAATGACTGCGTATTCCAAGAAAGCCTTCGACGAGGCCATTCGCACTTGGGAGCAGCTCATTGGCGTGAGGTCACTTGAGCAAGCGGTCCAAATCCAGGCTGACTACGTTAAGAAAGCCTACGAGAACCACATGGCCGAATTGTCGAAGCTCCGTGAAATATGCGTTGGGACGGCGCAGGCTGCCTATAAGCCGGCCGAAGAGAATTCCAGAAAGTTCAGATAGAGAAAGTCGTCCCTTGTCGAAACCAATCAAGGTCCAGATTGTCGAGAGGGCTCGCTTCTTGATTGCTGATGAACGGCATTGGTGTCGTGGCCATATCGCTCAGGATGTAAGTGGCGTTGCCGCGTCCCCAACACTCAACAGTGCAGTGAAGCGTTGCGGCTTAGGCGCATTGATTTGGGCGGCTTACCAACTTACCCACGACTTCGATGCGGCTTACGAGCTTGGATACAAAGCCCTGCGTCCACGTTACGGTCCCGCCACACTCACTCACGTCAATGACGAGAGGGGTCACGCAGCGGTGCTTGCGCTGTTCGACGAAGTGATGTCGCCGAACCAGCTTGATGGAAACGTCCTTAGCGGTCGTCCACCTCGCCAGCAAGGAACTCTTCGTCAGCTTGTTCAATAAACCGGATGAACGCTCTGAACTTCAAGTAGACGGCGTTTAACAATCCCATCACTGCATCTCCTTATGGACGGGTCCGCACGAGGCTGAATGGTCCCGCACGAGGCGAGGAGAATAGCGTCAGGGCATCAGAAGGCGCTCACCCCTGGTTATTCATCCACAGGAAATACAGCACGTGAAGGCAGAATGGTGCCAGCGGACACGCTGTGCGACCAACTGTATGCCGCCGTGCAATGTGCGAAGTGCTGGGCAGCGAAGGAGCGAGAGTGTCCGAAGGGCGCTTAATGCTGAGCCTTCGAAATTGTCTATGGCGATAGAGACGGGCGCCAATCAACTAAACGGCCAGCAAGATGTCTATCCGCTTACGAGCCGCAGAGAGAGCGTCATCCTTGCGCGGGCAAGGAACTGTGAAGTTATGATTTGCCAGTATGGGCAGTCCTGGCCGAATGGGAGAAATTCCAAGACGCCATCCGATTGGATGCTTGCAAATCTCTAGGGCGTAACCCCGATAGATAAGGCGCTCCTCCTTCGGACTACCAGACCCAAACGCCCACATGGTACCGGCCCTCTGTCTGTTGCCAGTACTGGGCAGTCTGGGCCGAACAGCTAAAGACACCACTAACAGCAGTCACCCTGCGAAGCCCGTTTGGTCGGCGGTGTACTTCCCCCATGGCCCCTATGGGACCCAGAGGGAGGGCCTGAGCACCTCCATTACCGCCCCCATGTCCCAGGCTTATCATGTTCAAGCTCCGGGATGACTGCCAGCGCCGCTCGCGTGAGTTCAAGGTCCAGCAGCCGATTTGCCAGCCACACGCGGAGGCGAACCCAGACGCCGCTTAGCTCTTCGTCCATTCGCGTCACCCTCCATGTTGTGGGCAAAGCCCCGACCGGGCTACGGCTACTCAAGCGAACCTTTTACATTGGTCGCGCTCGCAGTGTAATGCCCAGGAGATTTCCTGCGCCGGTGGCGAGTGGAGGAGATTGCGGGATACGCACGGCGCGGCCTGCACATCGCAAAGCTAATAGTGCTGCTGCGTAAGCCATCTTAGGACCGGCATTACGAAGGGGGCGGCCAATGATTCTTAGCTCGAGGATGCACTATGCAATTGCGTTGACCTTTCTACAGGACGCAGCGGAGGCGAATTTAACGCTGGAGGAGAAGCGCCTACTTCAGAGGAGGGCCGCCCGTTTCGCGGAATTGTCACGCCGAGCAGCGGTGCTTGAGGCCGAGGAAGGCAAGCCCGAGGAAGCGGTGCTGAGGCCCATCCCGCTATGGGCTACCAACGCCGCTTAGGCCCGCCATGGACTTTAATATAAGCGCATCGCGGCCGGATTAGCGGGACACAGCGCGGACACAGATTTTAGTCCGCCCACGGGAATTGAGCCTCTCCTGCGTCATCGATAACCTCCGTTCGATTTGAATGGACTTCGCAAGTGAAGACAAAACGCGATGGTGACATCGAGCACATTCTCACTCTTGACGAAGCCCATCTGCATGTACCTAACCCCAACGCAATTCGACATACTGCGGTCATGGGCACAACAAACTCCGCAAGTTCTGGAAGCATATCTGTTTGGTAGCTATGCGAAGGGTGAGGCCGATATTGCGAGTGATATCGACATTGCCATCAAGGCCACTGATGTGAATTGGACGTTTCTGACGGCTAAATGGGAGCAGTACCTAACGGACCAGCTTGGGGTGACGGTCAACATCCGCACGCTCGCCAATCCTACGGTGCGCGAATATTGTGAAGCGTTTAGCGTGCCGCTTAAGCGGTAGCTAGGAACGCCACTCGGTAACAGGATGGATAAAGCCGCCGAACCCAAGATAAGCGAACGCCAAGCGCTGGCTGATGTATTGCGGGCCGCTCGTTATGCCGGACTGAATTCCTGGGCGGTTAGTCTAGAGGGTCGAGAGCTAGTCGAAACAGTCGTTAAGGCGATTGATGCGCATGAGTCTCGCACTAATTCGAGACAGAACAAGCGAAGAAAAACCCTCGCCGGCCATACGAGGAATGTGGGGGCCGTGGTGGCGGACTTACTGTTCGCACTGACGACGAGCGCGGAGGGTTGGACCTATCGTTCTCTACGACCTGAGGCATTTACCGGAAGCGGGGTTGGATACCGTTCGATTATAAAGATACTCACGGCACTCAAGGACATGCAGTTTTGTGAGATGAAACCGGGCTATCGTTCCGGTGGTCGCTTTGAGGAGAATGAGGATTGGATAGCCTTTCAAAGTAATGCGACGCGATTTCGTGCGACCGCAGAGCTCATTGGCTTGGCAGCCAACCTAGGCGTCACCATTGAGAATGTTAGGGAGCACTTCTCTCAGGGGCTGCCTACTCATCCTATCATTCGTAAGGCCGCATCTAAGCGTCGTTATGGGCGAAAAATACCTGGCCGACGAATGTCATATGAGAAGACGGAGCAAACGCGGAAGCTTGAAGAGAGAGTGAGAAAACTCGACGAGTTTATCTCCCACCACAAGATTGATGGTGGTTTGCACCTCGGCTTCAATCGCATTTTTAATGAGGGTGACGTGCCCGGCTTCGATTGGAATAGGGGAGGTCGCCTCTACAGCGTTGGCGACTCCAGCTATCAGTTGCTGGACAAAGAAAGTCGCCTCCGAATGACAATTGATGATGAGGCGGTGGCTGAGCTGGATGTCAGGGCGAGCTACCTTACGATTCTTTATGGACTATATGGACGCTCAGAGGAGTTGCCCGCTGACCCTTATGAAATCCCAGGGCTCCCAAGGGGTGTCGTCAAGAAATGGTTGGTGGCTACCCTCGGTAGGGACTGCCATATCAAGAGATGGCCGACGGACTTAATCGCTGACCACATGGAGGAAACAGGCGAGGACCTAAAAAAATATCCCGTCCGAATCGTGAGGAAGCACGTGTTTGGACAGCTCCCCTTCCTGCGGCGATGGGGAGAACTGGATGTTGGATGGAGCACCCTCTGTATGGGCTTCTATGAGCTTCTGGGAGGATTCTAGTCTCCTTCGCCCTGAAGTAGCTCCGAAAATAAACTGTGCCTCAAAATGTTAATGCCCCACTTTGATGGAAACGACGTCGGGATATTCTACTTTAAGTTGCCTCTTAGTCCTTTGTAACCGCAGCGGTAAATAGGGCGTACAATTATTGATTGTATATATCTAACTAAACAACCGATACTGCGACTGATACTTGACTTGGCTGGCTGTCGGACCGTTCGCTCATCTTCTCTTTCTTGCCGACGCTAGTTGGAGGGGCTTTCTTGGCTGAACCGTTCGGCAGTGATGATCTTCGCGTACTTTCCAAATACGAGCATGCGGGGCAGGGCGCATGGACCACCATGCCAGTGGAGGACAAGGATAGCTATCTCAGGATTCATGGGCGGCTCGAGGAAATTATCCAAAGCGTAATGGCGGCCCTTCCTGATGCGAGCTCGTTCGATAGCTGTTTGACACTCGGCTTCAAGCCTAACAGTGGCGTACGCGGCAATCGCCCCAAGGACCTCTGGTGCGCTTTATTCCCCCGCAATGCTGAGGCCTACATGCCTCAGATTTATCTAATTGGCTCGCATCGTGGGATTGAGCTTGGGTACGCAGCTGCAATCCATCCCAGAGATTTCTCAGACCAGGCTTTCAAGACCAAACTTAAATCTCTCGCTCCGCGGATTTTCGACTCCTTGCCCGACCCCACTTCGGTCGCTGCCCAGCAGCTGTCAGATGAGCTAGACCGACAGGGTGGATGGTACTTTCGAAAAAAAACAAGGCTCACTCCCAAGGAAAGCGATTTTCCGAGCTTGGAGGCTTTGCTGTCCTTTTTAAAATCCTCGGAGGGCAAAACGTGGGGTGCAGGTACAATCTCTCGATACTGGCTTCCCCACGAGCTGACGAATGATGTGGACCTTGCCCAGGAATTTCTCAAAGCAGCCGAATTATTTCGACCTCTAATGGCGCAAGTGGGAGGAGAGAAATTGGAGCAAGCAGTGCCACCTTCAGTTGGCACCGAAGAAGTCGAGACGGAGGGCATTCGCGACTATCTCGAGCAGTTCATGCAAATGTATCCTGAGCGTCGCTCGAGACCGTTTGCGACGGACCAGGAGCTATGGAGCGTTCTAATCCGTCTTCAAAAAAAACTTAAGGCACTACCCTCTGTCGCAAGCCGACCATCACTTCAGCTGCGATGGAGCGTTGGTCAAGGAAATTGGGCGAGGGTGCCTTGGATTGCGGTACTCGATACACGTGTTACGGATACGACCCAGCGAGGACTCTACGGTGTCTTCTTATTTCGCGAGGATATGTCCGGTGTTTACCTCACCTTTAATCAGGGGGTCACCGAACCAAAGAAAGAGCATGGCGCTACAGCAGGTTTGAAACTGCTGCGGGAAAATGCCGAGGCGCTACGCAGCTCAAGCCGCGAGCTTGCGCAATCCGGCTTTCGTCTCGATTCCGATATTGATTTACGAACTGAAGGAACCCTCGGCCACGATTATGAAGCTGCAACGATTGCGTACAAACTGTACGAGCGTGATGCGGTACCAACTGACGATGAAATTGCGAGCGATATAGAGGCTCTATTGCGCGTGTATGAAAGCCACGTTGCAGAGGTTGCCCCGGCCGAGCCCCCAGGAACTGAAGCGCGTCCTATTCGTCCCTCACCTCCCTATACGATGGAGGAAGCGCTGTCGGACCTCTTCCTCGAACAATCGGAACTCGAGGAGTTACTGCTCGTCTGGAGGGCAAAGAAGAACCTGTTGCTGCAGGGTCCTCCCGGTGTGGGGAAGACGTATATCGCTAGGCGACTAGCTTTCCTGATGATGGGACATCGCGACCAAGAGCGGATGCGCATGGTGCAATTCCATCAAGCTTATGCATATGAGGATTTCATCCAAGGCTATCGCCCGGTGGAGGAGGGTGGTTTCAAGCGATGTGACGGAGCATTTTACGACTTCGCGAAACTGGCTGAGGCGGACTCCGACCAACCGTACGTGTTCATCATTGACGAAATCAACCGGGGTAATCTCTCGAAAATTCTTGGCGAACTAATGATGCTCATTGAGGCAGACAAGCGAGGGGAGGAATATGCCATACCGCTCGCCTACAGCCGACCCGAAGAGTCATCCTTTTTTGTTCCCTCAAATCTCTTCCTTCTCGGACTAATGAATACAGCAGACCGGTCGCTTGCTATGGTCGATTACGCTTTGCGTAGGCGTTTTGCCTTTCACACGCTTGAACCGCGGTTTGAAAGTTCCAAGTTTCGGACTTTTCTTGAAGCGCGTGGCGCTCCGAAGAGTCTCGTAGAGACGATTGTGAGCCGCATGACAGCACTAAATTCCGAAATTGCCGAGGACAAGGTACGTTTGGGGTTGGGGTACAGGATTGGGCATAGTTTTTTCGTCCCCTCGGACGGAGCTCAAACCCTTGATGCTGCTTGGTACAAACGTACCATCGAACATGAGATAGCTCCGCTCCTAAGAGAGTATTGGTTTGACAATCCCGAAGCCGCTGAAACGTGGACGACCAGCCTGCTTGACGGAGTTGATTGAACTAAATGGCCCGCGTCGTTCCGGTCCAAAATCTGTATTACCTGCTGCTGTATGCCTGGAACAGACTTCCCGAGGGACGAAGCGTCGACGTAACCGGGATACCGAGTCCTGAACTCCCCAACCTCATTGCCAAAGTTCTGTTAGATGGCGTCTGCAATCTACTCCGCCGCGGACTTCGATTGTAGCTATGTGGAGGTCGACGAGGATTTAACCCGACCGCGCGGACGGATTCGCCTGAGTGATACTTTAGCTCGCCAACTTCTTGGACGTGCACAGATTGCGTGCACTACCGACAATCTCAGTCCCAACGTTCTGCATAACCAAATCATAAAGACGACACTCGAGCGTCTAATAAAGACGGATGGGATTGATGCTCAATTCAGCGAGGAAATTGCCGGTGTCCTAAGCGGTCTCTCCGACATTCGCTCAATCTCCCTCACGGCTCGCGATTTTGGCCGAGTACAGCTGCATGGTAACAATGCGTCTTACGGGTTTTTGCTGCGCGTCTGCGCTCTCGCCTATGAGGTTTTGCTGCCTGAGCCAGGCACAGGGCGTTTTCATTTTCGCGACGTGCTGGCAGACCCTCGGGAAATGGGCCTTATTTTCCAGGACTTCGTGCGCAATTTTTTCAGGCTGGAGCAGCACCAATTTGTCGTGAAGGGTGAGCGGATTCGTTGGTGGGTCGATGACAGCGTCGGTTTGGGTCATCAGCTGCTGCCCGCTATGTATACGGATACCTCATTGATTGATGGTGCGCGCACAATCATCGTTGAATGTAAATGGACACCAACCACTTTGCAGGTCGGTCGAGGAGTAAAAACGCTCCGTTCAGAACATCTCTATCAGCTTCACGCTTACATGTCGCATCACGCTCGAGCCCACCTCGGTGAGGGGATGGTGGAGGGTTTATTGCTCTATCCGCTCATGGACGAACCCGTTGATGTCACTCTCAATCTGAAGGGACAATGGATTCGGGTACGCACACTCAATTTTGCAACCAACTGGCCAGACATTCGAGCTCAATTGCTCGATCTTCTTCATGCTGTGCCATTCTCGTTGCCAGACCAGGAGGCGGGCCGTTCAACCAAGGTGATGCAGCTGTGATGAGCAGCGGCGTAGGTCTCCTAAAGAAAGCGCAGTTCACCCATTCCGATGCGGTGCGTGCCTTAGTTTTCTGATTATCTCTTCTCGAGCCGGATGAGCGTAACGAAAAAGCATGCGTGCATCCCGATGTCCGCTGAGGAGGGCGACCTCGGGGACCGTTAAACCCTTTTCGAAAAATCGACTGATGGCTTCGTGGCGAAGGTCGTGAAAGTGAAGGTCTGGTATTCCAGCCCTTCGTCTCACCCGGTCCCATGCCAGCCGAAAGGCGTTTGAGGTGATGGGAAAAACTCGGTCTCCAATCTGGGGGACCATGGCAAGAATTGCGGAAGTCGCATCCGTGAGTGGAAGGATTTGGGAGTGGCCGTTCTTCGTGTGGGGGATGAGCAACGAACGCGTTTGTTGGTCAATGTTTTCCCATTGAAGCGATAGAATTTCGCTGCGCCTCATTCCCGTTTCGACCGCGAGCAGGACGATGGGTAGGACTAAGGGATTGCGACAAACCCGAGCCCCCACAATGAGCTTGTCGAGTTCACCATGCTTGAGTCTCCGCTCCCTTCTTTGTTGACCTGCCGAAACACGCACTTTGCGAAGTGGGTTTTCGCGTAATACCAATCCCCATTCGTCCTTGGCTATTTCAAACATGTTGTGCAGAGGTGCCAGCTCGCGCTTGAGAGTTGAGGCCCTAATGGCCATCAGCCGCTCGTCTCTGTAAGAGGCGAAGTCGCTGGCGCCAATTTCGGAAAGAGGCTTGCGGCAGATGCGGTGTCGAAGAAATGCATTGAGCACGACACGCTCAACCTCATAGCCCAGCTTCCTCACGCTCACCGTGTCACGGTAACGCTCAACCAGTTGTCCTAGGGTCACCTGTTGAAGTGTTTTGGGATCAAGTGGCAGGTCATGCCGGTCAGCCTGGACTTCTATTTGCCGCGCCCAGGCTTCAGCGTCTTTACGCACATGGAACGAGCGTGAAACTGCTCTGACGCCGACCCGACGGATTTGGACTTGCCACTTTGCTCCTCGCTTGCGGATGGTAGCCATGCGGAACCTCTTGCTGTGACAGAGCTGTGACAGCTGAGATTTCGACTTATTGGTGAGGAGCCGACCTCTTGCACAAAGTTGAGTCAGAGCAAGAGGTTGGAATGGTGGGCGGTACTGGACTTCGAACCAGTGACCCCTGCGATGTGAACACAGTGCTCTACCAGCTGAGCTAACCGCCCGGTCCAATTGCGGCATGGCGGCGAGGAGGCCGGCCAAGCTCTGGTGGCATGGATTTAGCGATTGGGTTCCCGGTAAGTCAAGGAACCGCCGCAAGGCGGTTCCCAAAGGAGCGGCGAAGGCCCGAAAGCAGGGGCGGCGCGAGCCGCTTACTGCGCCGTCCGCCCTCAGTTGGAATTGGCTATTTGCCGACCATCTTGTTGACGGTGGCGAGCGTGTCGGTCGCCTCGGAGAATTTCCCCTCGGTGCACAGCGCATCGGCCTGGTCGAGAAGCTCGTTGACCTTGTCGACGTCGGCTTCGCTCAGCGTGTTGGCCTCGAGCGTGTCATGCACGGTCTCCTCGACCGCGGTCAGCTGCTCGGTGCATTCGTTGTTTTCGTCCGCCTGATTGGGGTTAGGGCTTGCTTCGATGCGCTTCCTTGATCGAGGCGCTTCTGAACGCGATGGCGAAGGCTCGCCTTCCATCGAAGAGACGCACTGGCCCTGTGTGGGTCCTGTTTCGTAAACGCACTGCGAATCCGCTGCGCAACACGTATAGCCTTGTTGCGCCCCGGACTGGTTAGGATTGAAGCAGCATCCCCCGGTGGTCGCCTCGCAATAAACGCCCCGTCCATTCGCGCAGCAACTGGCCTGGTAGGGAATGCAAGTTCCCTCGCAGTCCTTGTACCCGGCCTTGCACGTCGCGACGCCACCGACGGGTGAATTTGCGCCCTGCGTCGGTGAGTCCGACTCCGAACTTGAGGTGGGCGGATCAAAAAAGCACTCGGTAAATCCCGAGCCATGATCCTTTTTGAAGTGCTTATGACCGGGTACGTCGTCGCATTCGCTCTCCGTCAGGCCTCGCACGGAGCAGCGTTCAGGCGGTTGGCTCTGGTCAAGATTGGCCTCTGGATCAACCTTTGCCCCGCTTCGCACCGACGAGCATGGATCGGCGGCTGCCGTAGTTACAAACAGCGCGCCAAGCGAGAAGGCAAGGACGCTCAGAAGCAGAAGTGCCTGCGAAAAAGAGGATACCGCTTGGAGCCTGAGGTCTTTGGATGCAAATCCGAAGTAGGTGAACGACGCGAATCTGGGCGCCGTCCCCAGCATAGACCTACTTCCCGTTGTTCATGGCGCCGTTGACGGTAGCAAGCTTCGCGCTTGCTTCCTGGAATTTCCCTTGGGTGCAGAGTGCGTCGGCCTCATCGAGAAGCCGGTTGAGTTTATCCGCCTCGTCCTCGCTCAGGGCGTTGGCGTCGATCTTGCTTTGAATGGCTTCGTCGGCGGCGGTGACCTGATCGGAGCAAGCAGTGTCCGTAGGTTCCTCGTCAACGGCGTATGCGGTCCCGCCCATCAGGCAGGCCATCGCGACGCCGATCACGGCACGTCTAAGCATCTGTCTCTCCTTGAATGATTTCGTCCCTTCCCCCCAAGGAGGGCTTATGAAAATCGCTTTTGATTATGGCCCTTCGTTGAGAAGCGCCGGGTTGAATTATGCTTGATCTGGGGCGGATTTTAGGCGTTCAGGCGGGGGAACGGCCGCGTGCAATGCCGTTCAGCAGGGCGCCGGCGTAGGGCGGCAGGTCATGGAATTGGTCGATCATGGCGTCCGGTGAAAGGCCGTTGAGCCGCTCGGTGGCATAACCGAAGCTGACAAGGATGATGGGGATGCCGGCGGCTTTCGCCGTGCGCACATCCACCTCGCTGTCGCCGATCATCACCGCATGGGCGGGGTCGCCACCGGCCAGCGCGATCGTCCCGGTCAGATGGCCCGGATCGGGCTTGGCCATGGCGAAGGTGTCGCGCCCGGCGACGGCGCGGAAATAGTGGTCGATTCCCAGTGCCTGGAGCAGCCGGCGGCTCAGATGCTCGCGCTTGTTGGTGCAGACGGCGAGGATCGCCCCTTGCGCGGCAAAGGCCTCGAGCGCCGCCACCGCGCCGGGAAAGGGCCGGCTCTCGGCGGCGATATTGGCCTCGTAGTGTACCAGGAACTCGGCCAGCATGCGGTCAACGTCGTCGTCGGCGCCGGCGCGGCGCAAGGCCTCCTCGATCATGACGCGCGCGCCGTGGCCGACGCAGGCGCGGATCGTCTCCAGAGACACTGGCTGATGCCCGCGGCGCGTCAGCACGTCGTTCAGCGCGTTGGTCAGGTCCGGCGCGGTGTCGACCAGGGTGCCGTCGAGATCGAACACGATGGTTGAATCCTTGAACATGGCCTCTTCCTCACACGCGGCTTGCGGCGTGGCAAGCGGCGGCCTAATCATCGGGCTGAAATCGATTGATGGCGGGGAGGGAGCGCTTGCTCAGGACCGACGAGCTCAAGGAAAGCGCGGCCCGTGCTGCGCTCGATCTCGTCAAGGACGGGATGCGGCTCGGGCTTGGCACGGGCTCGACCGCGGCGCGTTTCGTTGCCGCGCTTGGCGAGCGGGTGGCGAAAGGCTTGTCCGTGGTCTGCGTGCCGACCTCGGAGGCGACGCGGACCCAGGCCGAACGGCTCGGCATCCCGCTCACCACGCTCGACGAGACGCCGCAGCTCGATCTGACCATCGACGGCGCCGACGAGATCGACGATCAGCTGCGCATGATCAAGGGCGGTGGCGGCGCGCTGCTACGCGAGAAGATCGTGGCGACGGCGTCGGACCGCATGGTGGTGATCGCCGATGAGAGCAAGCTGGTCGGCGCGCTCGGCATCTTCCCGTTGCCGGTCGAGGTGGTGCGCTTCGGGCTGCTGGCGACGATGCGGCTGATCGAAGCGATCGCGGCTGAGACGGGGTGCCACGGCGCGATCACGCTCAGGCCGGGGCCGGGAGACGCGCCATTCGTCACCGATCAGGGCAATCTCATCCTCGATTGCGCCTTTGGCACCATCCCCGAGCCCGAGGTGCTCGCCTTTTCCCTGAAACGCGTGCCCGGCGTGGTCGAGCACGGGCTGTTTCTTGGGCTCGCCGATTTGGCTATCGTGGCGGGCAAAGGCGGCGTCAGAGCATTGCGCCGCGCAGGAGCCTGACGCCAATTGGCTGAACACAACTACGATTTGTTCGTCATCGGCGCTGGCTCGGGCGGGGTCCGCGCGGCGCGGCTTGCTGCTGAGCTTGGCGCGCGCGTCGGCATCGCCGAGGAATATCGCATCGGCGGCACTTGCGTGATCCGCGGCTGCGTGCCGAAGAAATTGCTGGTCTATGGCAGCCAGTACGGCAGCGACTTCGCCGACGCACGCGGCTTCGGCTGGACCTGCCAGGATGTCCGCTTCGACTGGCCGACGTTGATCCACAACGTCAAGCGCGAGGTCGACCGGCTGAACGGGGTCTATACCCGCACCCTGGAGAAAGCGGGCGTCGATCGCTTCCTCACCCGCGCCGTGCTGGAGAGTGCGCACGAGGTGAAGCTTGCCGATCGCGACGCCACATTCTCGGCCAAGACCATCCTGGTCGCGACCGGCTCGCATCCGATGATCCCCGACCTTCCCGGCAAGGAGCACCTGATCAGCTCGAACGAATGTTTCGAGCTGGAGCAGCTCCCCGCCAGCATCGTCATTATCGGCGCGGGCTATATCGGCATGGAGTTCGCCTCGATCTTCGCCGGGCTCGGCGTCGCCGTGACGGTTCTCTATCGCGGCGATCAGATTTTGCGCGATTTCGACATGGATCTGCGTGACGGGCTTGCCGAAGCGATGCGCAATCGCGGCGTCGATCTCCGCATGGAAACCGACGTGGCCTCGGTCGAAAGGGAGGGACAAGGCTACCGCGTGCGGCTCAAGCGCGGCAATTCGATCGTCGCCGATCGCGTGATGGCGGCGACCGGGCGCCGCCCCAACACGATGGGCCTAGGCCTGGAGAAGGCCGGCGTCGAGCTCGGCTGGGACGGGCGGCTGGTGGTCGATGAATTCTCCAAGAGCGCGGTGGACAATATCTATGCCGTGGGCGACGTGACGCATCGGATGAACCTCACGCCGGTGGCAATCCACGAGGCGACCGCCTTTGCCGAGACGCTGTTCAACAACACGCCGACGCCGGTCGATCACAGCTTCATTCCGACGGCGGTGTTCTCGCAGCCCGAGATCGGCACGGTCGGCCTCAGCGAGGAGAAGGCGCGCGAGATGTATCGCGTCGTCGATATCTATAAGGCGCAATTTCGCCCGCTGCGCTCGATGGTGAGCGGCCGCGACGAGAAGATGCTGATGAAGCTCGTGGTCGACATGGAGAGCGACAAGGTGCTGGGGTGCCATATCCTCGGCGGCGACGCGGCCGAGATCGTGCAGATGGCGGCGGTCGCGCTCAAGCTCGGCGTGACCAAAGCGCAGCTCGACAAGACCATGGCGCTGCATCCGAGCGCGGCCGAAGAGCTGGTGACGATGCGCCACAAATGGCAGGCGCCGGCTCCGGTGGCGGGGTCAGATGCGGCGGCTTGAGGACAAGATAGCCCTGGTGACGGGCGGCGGCGCCGGGATCGGCCGCGCCATTGCCGAGACCTTCGCGCGCGAGGGCGCGTTCGTGGTCGTGGCCGACCGCGACGGGGAGGCGGCGAAAGAGGTGGCGGAAGCCATCGTCAAGGCGAACGGCGCCGCGTCCTCGCACGAGGTCGACGTCACCGACACCGGCCAGGTCAAGTCGCTGATGCAGGCGCTTCACGCCGAGCACGGCCGGCTCGACGTGCTGGTCAACAATGCCGGCGTCGGCGAGCGGGCGGACTTCCGCCATCTGTCTGACGAGGCCTGGGATCGCGTGTGGAAGGTCAATCTCGACGGCACGGTCCGCTGCGCGCGCGAGGCTTTCGACCTGCTGAAGGCCTCGGGCAACGCGTCGGTGATCAATCTCTCCTCGATCATGGCGAGCAAGCATACCCGCCAGATGGCGGTCTATTCGGCGACCAAGGGCGCGGTGTCGGCCCTGTCGCGCAGCCTCGCGGTCGAATACGCGCCTTATGGCATTCGGGTGAACACGCTCTTGCCCGGCTATGTCGAGACGGCGCTGATCGGCCGTTATCTCTCCAACCCGATGATCGCCAAGGCGCTGCTCACGCAGACGCCGCTCCGGCGCTTCGGCACGCCGCAGGACATCGCCAACGCGGCACTGTTCCTGGCGTCGGACGAGGCGGCCTATATCACCGGCGCCGCGCTCAATGTCGACGGCGGAATGGCGACTACGCTCTAGCCGCGGCGCGCTGCTCTTGCGCCGGTAGCATCATGGTTTCCTCGACGATGCCGTCGACCACGGCGACCAACGCCGCTTGCTCCGAGCCGCCGAGCGCCTTCACCGCGTCGTAGCGGGCGAGCTGCCGGTCGGCGCTGGTGCCGCGCTCGAGGATGGTGCGCGCATGCGCCATCTCGGCGACGCAGCCGAAATAGGCGGCGTCCTCGGCGATCAGGTCGAACAGCTCCTCGAGCAGGGTAGGGAAGGGCACCACTGCGCCCTTGCCAAAATCGACCAGGCCCTGCTCGACGCCGTAGCGTTGCGCGCGCCAGCGATTCTCCTTCACGAGGAAGGGCGGATAGGTGCGCCAGCGCTGGTTCTGCCGGCGCAGCCGATACAGCATGCGTAAGACGCAGCGAAACAGCGCGGCGATGGCGATGCCGTCCTCCACCAGCGGACAGACATCGGTGATGCGCATCTCGAGCGTGGGGAAGCGCGCCGACGGGCGCAGATCCCACCACAGCTTGGTGGCGTCCTCGATCAGTCCGGCGCTGACCAGAAGCTCGACAGTGCGCGCATATTCGCTCCAACTGCCGAACTGATAGGGAAGCCCGGTGCGCGGCAGTTCGTCGAATACCGACAGCCGATAGGACTTCAAGCCGGTCTGCACGCCTTCCCAAAACGGCGAGGAGGTGGAGAGCGCCAGCAGATGCGGCAGGAAGTAGGTCGCCTGGCCGAGCAGGTCGATGCGCAAGTCTTCGTCCTCGATGCCGACATGCACATGCATGCCGCAGATCACCAGCCGGCGCGCCACGTGCTGCAGATCGCGCGCCAGCACGTTGTAACGCTCCTTGTCGGTATGCTGCTGGCTTGCCCATTTGGCGAAAGGGTGGGTGGAACAGGCGATCGGCGCGAGTCCGAACTCACCGGCGATGCGGCCCACCGTGCTACGCAAATGGATCAGCTGGTCGCGTGCCTCCTGCATCGACTTGCAGACGCGGGTGCCGACCTCGATCTGCGAGCGCAGAAACTCGGGGCTGACCTGACCGCGCAGCGCCTCCTCGCATTTGGCGAGCAGCGCCGGCGGCGGCTCCTGCGCGAGGTCGCGCGTATCCTTGTCGACGAGGAGATATTCCTCCTCGATGCCGAGCGTGAAGCTTGGTTCCTTGATGGCCATGGCGCCGCACTGTGGCACAAACGCTACCGCTCGCGGTAGGGGCTAGCCTGCGCTCGACACCAGGCCGCTGAGGAGCGCGCCGACGAGATAGGCCATGAAGGCCGCGGTCGCGCCGATTAGGAAGGTCTCGATTCCCGCTCTCCACCAGGATGCGGGCGACCAGTGGCTGCGCAGAGAGCCGATAGAAAAGAAGGTGATGCCGGTCATCAGCGCGGAGGTCGGCAGCGAGGCAGGCGCGCCGGCGACGAACGGCAGCAGCGGAATCGAGCCGCAGACGAGAAAGGCGAGGAACGTCGCCGCCGCGGCCCTGACCGGAGAGCGGCTGACGGGAGGCAGGCCATGCTCCTCGGTCATCATGGTCTCGATCCAACGTTGCCGCTTGGCGGTGATCACGTCGACGGCACTGTCGAGCGCCGCGCCCTTGAAACCCTTGGCATGGAAAATCTGGCGGATCTCCTCGCGCTCGCCTTGGGGCGCCAGCTCGACATGCCGCTCCTCCATGTGGCGCACCTGCTCATATTCCTCGAGCTCGGCCTTGGTACCTGAATAGTTGGCGGCGGCCATCGAGAAGCCGTCGGCGATCAGGTTGGCGGCACCGAGGATCAGCAAGGTCTTGGTCGAAAGCTCGGCGCCGGCGACGCCGGCCACCACCGCAAAGGTGGTCACCGTGCCGTCGATGCCGCCATAGACCCAGTCGCGGAGATAGCTGACATGCGGCCCGTGTCTGAGCCGCCTGGCGATGTCGCGGGGGTTGTGTCCATGCTCAAGATGCCGGGGGTCCATGGTGCTCCCTTCCCCTCGCGTTAAGGGATATGTGGCATGGTCGGCCGGGACAGACAATGAAGCGGGCGCCTAGCCAGGGTTCCGCCGATCGCCTATATAGCGTGGACTTTTCAAGGAGAGCCGCAAGAAATGGCACCCCGTTGGAGCCCAGACAGCTGGCGCTCGAGGCCGATCGAGCAGGTCCCGGTCTATCCCGACCGGGCGGCGCTGGTCGACGTCGAGAAGCAGCTTGCGACCTTCCCGCCACTCGTCTTCGCGGGCGAGGCGCGCGAGCTGAAGGCCAAGCTTGCCCGGGTGGCCGCGGGCGAGGCGTTTCTGCTGCAAGGCGGCGATTGCGCCGAGAGCTTCGCCGAGCACCGCGCCGATTCCATCCGCGACTTCTTCCGCGTGTTCCTGCAGATGGCGGTGGTGCTGACCTATGCCGGCGGCTCGCCGGTGGTGAAGCTCGGCCGCATCGCCGGCCAGTTCGCCAAGCCGCGCTCGGCGCCGATGGAGACGCAGGACGGCAAGGAGCTGCCGAGCTATCGCGGCGACATCATCAACGGCATCGAGTTTACCGAGGCCGCGCGCATTGCCGATCCCAATCGCATGCTGATGGCCTATCGGCAGTCGGCGGCGACGCTCAACCTGCTGCGCGCGTTCGCGCAAGGCGGCTACGCCAATCTCGAGCACGTGCATCGGTGGAATCTCGGCTTCGTCAAGGACAGCCCCGCCGGGCACCGCTACGAGGAAGTCGCCGAGCACATCGCCGAAACCTTGCGCTTCATGCGCGCCATCGGACTCACGCCCGACAATGCGCCGCAGCTCCGCACCACGAGCTTCTATACGAGCCACGAGGCGCTCTTGCTCGGCTACGAGCAGGCCTTCACGCGCGTCGATTCCACGTCGGGCGATTGGTACGCGACCTCCGGCCATTTCCTGTGGGCCGGCGACCGCACGCGCCAGCTCGACCACGCGCATATCGAATATCTGCGCGGCATCAAGAATCCGATCGGCGCCAAGATCGGGCCGAGCCTCGCAGCCGGAGGCGCTGCTCACGCTGATCGACGTGCTCAACCCGCAGAACGAGCCCGGGCGGCTCACGCTGATCTGCCGCTTCGGCGCCGACAAGGTCGGCAAGCATTTGCCGGCGCTGATCCGCGCGGTGAAGCGCGAGGGAAAGCACGTGGTGTGGGCGTGCGATCCGATGCACGGCAACACCATCAAGGCGGGAAGCGGCTACAAGACGCGGCCGTTCGATCTCATCCTCTCCGAGGTCGAGACCTTCTTCGACGTCCACCGCAGCGAGGGCACGCATGCGGGCGGCATCCATGTCGAGATGACCGGGCAGAACGTCACCGAATGCGTCGGCGGCGCCAAGGCCGTCACCGAGACCGATCTGCACGACCGCTACCACACCCATTGCGATCCGAGGCTCAACGCCGACCAGTCGCTGGAGCTTGCCTTCATCGTGGCCGAGCGGCTGAAGCGGGAGCGGGAAGGGCGGCCCGAGCCCGAGATCTCCATTGCCGCGGGCGAATAGGTTGCGGTCACCGCTTCTTCATGCGAGAAATGCGGCGGCTAAGTTCCTGTCATGGCGCATCGGATCAAGGACTCCTTCAAGCTCGCTCTCGCGCAGCTCGACGCTGTCGTGGGCGATATCGACGGCAATCTGCGGAGAGCGCGCGAGGCACGGGCGCGCGCGGCGCAAGCCGGCGCCGACCTGATCGCCTTTACCGAGCTGTTTCTCACCGGCTACCCGATCGAGGATCTGGTGCTGAAGCCGGCCTTGCAGAAAGCGGCGCAGGCGGCGCTGGAGTCGCTTGCACGCGATACCAAGGATGATGGGCCGGCCGTGCTGATGGGCCTGCCGTTCGCCGATGGACCGTTCGTCTACAACGCTCAAGCTTTGTTGGATCGAGGCCGCATCGAGGCGCTCCGCTTCAAGAATAACCTGCCGAATTACGGCGTGTTCGACGAGAAGCGGGTGTTCGCTCCGGGGCCGATGCCGGCGCCGATCGACTTTCGCGGGATCAAGCTCGGCATTCCGGTCTGCGAGGATATCTGGAGCGAGCAAGTGTGCAAGGCGCTGGCTGTGGCCGGCGCGGAGCTGCTGATCGTACCCAACGGATCGCCCTATTGGATCGACAAGCAGGATGTGCGTTACGGCGTCGCCGAGGCGCGCGTGAAGGAAACGGGGCTGCCGCTCGCTTACGTCAATCAGGTGGGCGGACAGGACGAGCTCGTGTTCGACGGTGCCTCCTTCGTGCTGAACGACGACGCGAGCCTTGCCGTGCAGCTGCCGGCCTGGGAGGAGGCGATCGGCGTCACCGAGTGGCGGCGCGAGAACGGGCGCTGGCGCTGCCTGCCGGGTCTCATCGCCGAGATCGAGCAGGGCGATGCCGCGAACTATCTCGCCTGCGTCACGGGCTTGCGCGACTACGTGGAGAAGAACGGTTTTCCGGGCGTGGTGCTCGGGCTTTCGGGCGGCATCGATTCGGCGCTTTGCGCGGCGATGGCCGTCGACGCGCTGGGGCCTGGCCGCGTGCATGGCGTGATGCTGCCTTACAGCTATACCAGCAATGAGAGCCTGTCCGACGCGGCGGGGACCGCCGAGGCGCTGCACATCCGCTACGACATCATGCCGATCCATGCGGCGGTCGACGGCTTGAGCACAAGCCTGGAGACGCTGTTCGCCGGGACGACGCCGGACGCCACGGAGGAAAACCTCCAGTCGCGCGCCCGCGGCACGCTGCTGATGGCGATTTCCAACAAGTTCGGCCCGATCGTGCTGACCACCGGCAACAAGTCCGAGGTGTCGGTCGGCTACGCCACGCTCTATGGCGACATGAATGGCGGCTTCAATCCGATCAAGGATCTCTACAAGACGCAAGTCTACGCGCTGGCCCGCTATCGCAATGCCGCGCGGCCCAAGGGCTGCCTCGGGCCCGAAGGCATCGTCATTCCGGAGAATGTGCTGACCAAAGCGCCGACCGCCGAGCTCAAGCCCGGCCAGCGCGACCAGGACACGTTGCCGCCTTACGACGTGCTCGACGATATCCTGAATTGCCTGGTCGAGCTGGAAATGCCGCTGCCGGAGATCGTCGCGCGCGGGCATGCGCCTGAGCTCGTCAAGAAGGTCGAGCGCATGCTCTATCTCGCCGAGTATAAGAGGCGGCAGGCGGCGCCCGGCGTGAAGATCACCGCCAAGAATTTCGGGCGCGACCGCCGCTATCCCATCACCAACAAGTTCCGCGAGAAGCTCTAGGCATGAGCGTCACCGTCCGCTTCGCGCCGAGCCCGACGGGCCGGATTCATGCCGGCAATATCCGCACCGCCATGTTCAATCATCTGTTCGCGCGGCGGGCGGGGGGCCGGCTGATCTTCCGCCTCGACGACACGGACAGGGAACGCTCGACGGAGGAATTCGCGCGCGGCATCGAGGAGGATCTGCACTGGCTCGGCGTCGACTGGGCGGACAAGGTGCGCCAGTCGGACCGGTTCGACCGCTACGCCGAGGCGGTCGAGAAGCTGAAAGCGAGCGGGCGGCTTTATCCCGCTTACGAGACGCCGGAGGAACTCGAACTCAAGCGCAAGCGCCAGCTCGCCCGCGGCAAGCCGCCGGTCTATGACCGCGCCGCGTTGCAGCTCACCGCGGCGGACCGGGCGCGGCTCGAAGCCGAAGGACGCAAGCCGCATTGGCGGTTCAAGCTCGAGCAGCGCGACGTGGTGTGGGACGACCTCGTGCGCGGGCGGCAGCATGTCGATGCCGTTTCCCTGTCAGACCCGGTGCTGGTCCGCGCCGACGGGACATATCTCTATACGATGCCGAGCGTCGTCGACGACATCGATCTCGGAATAACCCATGTGATTCGCGGCGAGGATCACGTGACGAACACCGCGCCGCAGATCCAGCTGTTCGAAGCGCTGGGTGCCGAGCCTCCCGCCTTCGGTCATCACAATCTCCTGGTCGGCGCCGACGGCCAGGCGCTGTCCAAGCGCGACCGCACGCTCTCCATCGCCGCCTTGCGCGAGGAGGGGATCGAGGCGCTGGCGGTGGCATGCTATTCGGCGCTGATCGGCACCTCCGATCCGGTCGCGCCGCATGCCAATCTCGACGAGCTGGCGCGGGCTTTCGACTTCGCCAAGCTGTCGCGCGCGCCGGCTCGGTTCGATCCGCACGAGCTGCGCCTCCTGAATGCGAAGCTTCTGCACATGCTTCCCTTCAGCGCCGTGGCGGAGCGGCTTGCGGCCATGGGCGTTGGCGGCGGGGAAGAGTTCTGGGAGGCGGTACGCGGCAATCTCGCCGTGCTCGGCGAGGCAAAGCATTGGTGGCGCGTGGTCGAAGGACCGATCGAGCCGGTGATCGAGAACCGCGATCTCTGTCGCGCCGCGTCAGGCCTGCTTCCTCCCGAGCCTTGGGACGAGGAGACTTGGCCGGCATGGTCTTCGGCCGTCAAGCAGGCGACCGGCGCCAAGGGCAAGGCTCTGTTCGCGCCGCTCCGTCTCGCGCTCACGGCGCGCGAGCATGGACCCGAGCTCAAATTGCTGCTGCCATTGATCGGCCGCGCACGCGCTCAGGCGCGGCTCGAAGGCAAGACCGCTTAAGCTGAAATTATTGCGCGGGTGGGGCGACCGGCGGCTTGGCCGTCTTCTTGATGACGGTCGATTGCCCCTGCTGCGGCGGTGGCGCCGCCGAGGCTGAAGCGGGAGGCGCGGCTGGAGGCGGTGCCGCGGCCATCGCGGGGGCGGGCGGCTTCTGCGCGGCGGGCACGGCCGCAGGTGGAGCGGCGGCCGCCGGCGGGTTGCTGCCGGTCACGTCGAGATCGAGGCTGGGCTGGGCGCCGGTCGCGCCGGCAGGCGCTGCGGCCTGAGCCGCGGGAGGCGGCGTGGGCGCTTTCGCGGTAGCTTTGCCTTTCACCGGTTTCGCCGTGGCGTCGGCCTCGGCGCGCTTATTGGCGGCTTCGATCTCGGTCGGATTGTACTCCGCCTGCTTGCACGAGCAGCCCTTCACATATTCCTTGCGGTAACGCAGGGCGACGGGGAGGTCCATATAGGCCGAGCCGTTCAGCGACACGGCCTGCTCGATTTCTTGCCCAGGGTTGCGATACACATAGAGCTCGGCCGGCGCCGCGCAGTTCGACTGGCAGGATTGCTGATCCTCCCCGAGCATGCTGCCGTAAGCCGAATAATGGATTGGATAGAAGAAGCCGTCGCACAGCCTCACGCAGACCGAGCGATACCGCCCGTTCGGGTCGATGCTGCGATAGATGGGCGTCTGCTGAACGTCCTCTTGTTGATCGTCTTGGCCGCCGCCGAAGAAATCGAACAGGCCGCCGCCGCGGCGCTTCGGCGCAACCGGCTGGCCGCCGCAGCCGCTGCGGGCGAGCGCATCCTGCAGCTCCGCCATCCGCCGCCGGTTGCCGCCGCCTCCGGTGAGCGCTTGACGCTGCTGCTGGAGCTGGGTGAGCTGACGGCGCGCGTCCTCGACGCGGTCGTTCATGTTGAGGCATTTCGGGCTGCGCACGAGGCCTCGGCCGAAGATGAAGAAGCTCTCGAAGCAGCGGGCATCTTCCATCGCCGCTTGTGTCCCTTGGAACACGCGGTCGGCCTGAGCGATCTGTTGATCGATGCGCGCCACGTCGTCGCGATTGGCGCCGCCGCCGCTCGCCGAGGCGAGGTCCTGCTGGAGCTGCATGCAGCGAATGTCGCGGTCGCTCAGGCCTTGCGCCAGGGCAAGACCGGCGCCGCCGATCAGCCCCGCGCCGCAGAGCGCGAGCAGGGCAAAACGCAGGCTCACGCTCGGCCTTACGGACGACGCAACGACCCGCCAAAAATCACGGTAGACGCTCACGATTGGGTCCCATCCCCGAGGAGCCACCCGACGCATTATGCGCGCCTAGATTCCGGGGTCAATGCGGCATGAATAAGATGGCTTGCTTGACGCTACAAGCAATTCCCGCCATAAGCGTCTCAAGATGATGCAAAAGCAACCCATCCTTATGATTTTCTGCGGCATCATTCCGGGCTAGCAAACAACGCTCGCCCGGTCGTTCTCCCTTTATCTCAATTCAAGAGTTACGCGAACCGAAGGGCGGGCCTCACGCCGAAGAGGCTTGGTCTGTCGTGCTTAAACTTTACAACACGCTCACCCGCAAGAAGGAAGACTTCCGGCCGCTCGATGCCGGCAACGTCCGCATGTATGTCTGCGGGCCGACGGTCTACGACTTCGCGCATATCGGCAATGCCAGGCCGGTGATCGTGTTCGACGTGCTGTACCGCCTGTTGCGCCACCTCTACGGGCCTGAGCACGTCACCTATGTCCGCAACATCACCGACGTCGACGACAAGATCAACGCGCGCGCGGCGCAAGACTATCCCGAGCTGCCGCTGAACCAGGCGATCCGCCGCGTGACGGAGAAGACCGAGGCGCAGTTCCACGCCGACATGACGGCGCTCGGCGCGCTCGATCCGACCGTCGAGCCGCGGGCGACCGAGCATATCGTTGAGATGAAGGCGATGATCGAGCGGCTGGTCGAGAATGGCTGCGCCTATGTGGCCGAGGACCATGTGCTGTTCCATGTCGCGGCGATGGCCGATTACGGCAAGCTCTCTGGCCGCTCGCTCGACGAGATGATCGCCGGCGCGCGCGTCGAGGTGGCGCCGTTCAAGCAAGACCCGATGGATTTCGTGCTGTGGAAGCCGTCGAAGCCGGGCGAGCCGTCATGGCCGTCGCCGTGCGGCATCGCGGCGCCGGGGCGGCCGGGCTGGCATATCGAATGCTCGGCGATGGCGGCGGCGCATCTCGGCCAGACCTTCGACATCCATGGCGGCGGCATCGATCTCGTCTTCCCGCATCATGAGAACGAGATCGCGCAATCGCGCTGCGCCAACCGCACGCCGATCATGGCGCAGGTCTGGATGCATAACGGCTTCCTCCAGGTCGAGGGAGAGAAGATGGCGAAGTCGGCCGGCAACTTCGTCACCGTGCATGAGTTGCTGGAAGGCTGGCAGGGTTATGCGTGGCCCGGCGAGGCGCTTCGCTTCAACATGCTGCGCACGCAGTATCGCCAGCCGCTGGACTGGACCTTGGTCGGTCTCGACGAGGCGCATAAGACGCTGTGGGAATGGTATGGCGATCTCGAAGGCAAGGAGCCCGCAACCGGCGTTCCGGGGCCGGTGCTCGATGCGCTCACGGACGACCTCAACACGCCCAAGGCGATCACCGAGCTGCACAGGCTGCATAGCGCCGGTCATTGGGGTGGCTTGCGCGCGGCGCTCGGCTTCCTCGGCTTCTCGGGCGAGCGGTCGAAGATCGAGCGTGTGCGCGCAAAGACGACAACGGCGGCAAAGGCCGATGTTGACGCCTTGATCGGGGCGCGCAACGCCGCGCGCGCGGCGAAGAATTTCAAGGAGGCAGACCGCATCCGCGGCGAGCTCGAAGCCATGGGCATCATCCTGAAAGACGCCAAGGACCCCAAGACCGGCGAGCTCACCACCACCTGGGAGGTCGCCCGATGAGTTTATGTTTGAACCCCCCTCCCTATCCCTCCCCCGCAAGGGGGAGGGGACCTCGTGGCGATCAGCGAGTTCCCTTTCACCTCCCCCCGTGCGGGGAGGTCTGCGATGTCGCCATGCTTGGCGACGTCGCAGGGAGGGGGGTGACACTGAACCATTTCAGGTCACCAACACTGAGGACTGCGAAGCCACTTTCTCCCAAAAGGGGAGAGGGGAACAGGAGCGCACCGATGAAACCGTTGCTCGGCGACTTGCCGTTCAGGAACTCGCGGCGCGTTTATCTGGCGATCAAGCTCGCGGTGCTCGCGCTCGCCGTGCTGCTGGCGCTGCATTTCCTGTGGGGCGTGGTGTAGAGGTAGGCATGACCCGCGAACGCATCTCGCTCTACGACACGACGCTCCGCGACGGCGCGCAGACCCATGGCGTCGACTTCTCGGTCGAGGACAAATGGCTGATCGCGCAGCAGCTCGACGCGCTCGGCATCGACTATATCGAGGGCGGCTATCCCGGCGCGAACCCGACCGATACGCGGCTGTTCGCCGAGGCGAAACCGCTTCGTCACGCCAAGCTCACCGCCTTCGGCATGACCAAGCGGCCCGGCCGTTCGATCGCCAACGATCCGGGCTTCCAGGCGCTGCTCGACGCCAAGACGAGCGCCATCTGCCTCGTCGCCAAGACTTGGGACTTCCACGTCGATGTCGCGCTCGGCATCAGCCTCGATGAAAATCTCGCCGGCATCGAGGACTCGACGAAAGCGGTCGTTGCGAGCGGGCCGCGAGGCGCTGATCGATTGCGAGCATTTCTTCGACGGCTACAAGGCCAATCCCGATTACGCGCTGGCTTGCGCCAAGGCGGCTTATCAGGCCGGTGCGCGCTGGGTCGTGCTGTGCGACACCAATGGCGGCACGCTGCCTGAGGAGATCGAGAGGATCGTCACCGAGGTGGTCAAGGTCATCCCCGGCGATCGTCTCGGCATCCATGTGCATAACGACACCGACAACGGCGTGGCCAACTCGCTCGCCGCGGTGCGCGCCGGCGCGCGGCAGATCCAGGGCACGTTGAACGGGCTCGGCGAGCGCTGCGGCAACGCCAATCTCACCTCGATCATCCCGACGCTGATGCTGAAATCGGACTATGCCGAGCGCTTCGAGACATCCGTCACGCCGGAGAAGCTGAGGACGCTGACCCACGCCTCGCGCATTCTCGACGAGATGCTGAACCGCGCGCCCAACCGGCATGCGCCTTATGTCGGCGAGTTGGCCTTCGCGCATAAAGGCGGCATCCATGTCTCGGCGGTGCAGAAGGACCCGCGCACCTACGAGCACGTGCCACCCGAGGCCGTCGGCAACCGGCGCAAGCTCTTGGTCTCGGACCAGGCCGGCCGCTCCAACATCCTTGCCGAGCTCGAGCGCATCGGCATCGTCACGCCGAAGGACGATCCGCGCATCGTCCGCCTGCTCGACGAGGTGAAGCAGCGCGAGGCGCAGGGCTATGCCTATGAGGCGGCCGACGCCTCCTTCGAGCTGCTCGCCCGCCGCATGCTCGGCAACGTGCCGCAATTCTTCGACGTGGATGCCTTCCGCGTCACCGTCGAGCGGCGCCACAACGCCGTCGGCGATCTCGTCACCGTGTCGGAAGCGACCGTCAAGGTGCGCATCGACGGCGAGAGCGTGCTCTCGGCCGGCGAGGGGAACGGCCCGGTCAACGCGCTGGATAATGCCCTGCGCAAGGATCTCGGCCGCTACCAGGGCTTCATCGACGATCTCGAGCTGGTCGATTACAAGGTGCGTATCCTCACGGGCGGCACCGACGCCGTCACGCGCGTCTTGATCGAGAGCCGCGACGGGGCAGGGAACCGCTGGTTCACGGTCGGCGTCTCGCCGAATATCGTCGATGCCTCGTTCGAGGCGCTGCTCGACTCGATCAACTACAAGCTGATCCGCGACGGCGCCCCCGCGCCCTAGCCGGCCTGGCCTCGGCGAGGATATGCTCGCAGCCATTCCGCGTTAGGTTGCCGCGTTCAATTTCCGCTATAAGAATTGCGGCCACGAAAGTTCGGGGAGCCGTGGATCGCATGATGCGGGGCGTTGCCGTCGCTTTACTGCTGCTTTTCTGGACCGCGCCCGCATTTCCGCAGGCCGGACCGCACGCCAATGTCGAGGTGACCGACAGCGACAGTGGCGGCGGCCACGCGCTGGACTCCGGCGAGATCCCGCCCGAGCAGGGTACCGACGAAGCCGAGACCGGAGGCGACGCCTGCGCGGGCGCGACAGGGCTCGGCGGCTATGCTTGCCGCGCCGGCGCGTTCTTCTTCGGCTCGGTCGAGCGTACCGTCGTCACCTTCATGGCGCTGCTCGCGCTGTCGACGCTGTTGCTCTGGTTCAATACGCGCCGCGCGGTCACTGCGGCGAGGATCGCGGCTGAGCACATCCCCGCGGTCGAGCGCGCTTATGTGTTCGGCGGGCCGACCGACCTCTTCCTGTTGCACGACCAGGCAAGCGTTCGGCTCGCCATGCAGAATTACGGAAGGACGCCGGCGGTGATCAAGGAATGGCTGGTCGAGTTCGTGGCGCAGGAGCCGCGGGGAAAAAGCCCCGCCTATGAGGCCTCGAAGCGGACCGTCGCCAACGAGATCCTGGAGCCCGACAAGCTGTTCACGCCGGCTGCCGTGTTCCGCTCGGAGATCGCGGCGCCGTTCTTCATCGTCGGCTATATCGCCTATGAGGACGTGTTCCGACAGTCGCACACGACACGGTTCTGCGTCGGCGTCGCGCGCGACGGCAAGGCGGCCTATGCCGGGCATCCGGCGTGGAACGGCTACGATTGATCGCGAGCAGCCGGCATTAGAATTTCGCCGAGACTTCGGCTTCGGCTTGCTCGTCGCTCGTCGCGGGGAAGGGGCCGAGCGCTCTCTCGATCGCGGGAATGATCTTCTCGACGCGGTCGACCACCGTCATGTTCAGCTCGAGCCCGGGGCGGATGAAGGCTTCGCCGCCCATCCTATCGAACAGCGCGAGCAGCGGGTTCCAGAAGCCCTCGATATTGGCGAGCACGATCGGCTTGGCGTGTCGGCCGAGTTGCGACCAGGTGAGCTGCTCGACAAACTCTTCAAGCGTGCCGAGGCCGCCGGGAAGCGCCACGAAGGCATCCGACTTGACGAACATCAGTTGCTTCCGCTGATGCATGTCGTCGACGACGATCAGCTCCTGCGCCTGGATCAGCATGTGCTCCCGCTCGCTCAAGAAGCCGGGAATGATGCCGGTGACGTGGCCGCCATGGTTGAGCACCGCGCGGGCGGTCTCGCCCATCAGCCCGAGGCTGCCGCCGCCATAGACGAGGCCGATGCGGGATTTGGCCAGGATGCCGCCAAAGGCGCGGGCGGCTTCCACATAGGCCGGATTTTTGCCCGGTCCGGAGCCGCAATAGACGCAGATGCTTTGCAGGGCGGAGGTGGATTGAGTGTCGTTCATGGGCTCATCTGCCACCTGGCTCCGGCGCCCGTCAAGAAAAGCGCCCGGGCCTCTCAATCGGCTGGCGGGGAATCACCCAATCCGCTAGGTTCCCTGCAAAATCCGGCGCGGTTTGACGTTTTTTTGCCTTGGGTGCCGGGTAAAAGATGAAGTCGAGTTAGGGCGAAGGAAACGCATAATGTTCTTCAGTCGATATGGTTGCATCCTGAGCGCGATTGCGACGATGGCCGCGGTTTCCCTCTGGGCGAATACTGCGCAGACCACCGAGTCCGATCCGGTAGACCAGGGCGTGCCCGGGCAACCGCAGCCGAATACCGACGTCGAGCAGCCGAGCGATGTGCATCCGCCGAAGTCGCCGCTCAGGCTGAGCACGATCGACTACCAGGATGCCGGCGATAAGCCCGGCAAGTTGACGGTTGCCGGAATCGCCCTACCGGGCAAGGAACTGTCTCTGTTCCTGGACGATCAGTCGTTCGCGCAGGCGCTACCGGACAGTTCCGGCAATTGGAGCGTCGAAAGCGAGGTGAAGTTGGGCGACGGCCGGCACACCCTACGCGCCGACCAATACGACACTGATACGAACATGCTGGCGGCCCGCGCGATGGTCACCTTCGAGCAGGCCAAGCAGCCCCCGCAGGACGCCGCGCCGGCGGAACCTCCCAAGGCGGGCACGCCTTAAGCTGGTGGACGCCAAAGCGTCCGCCGAGGACAATTGATGATCGGCAGGAAGCTCATTGTCGTCATCGCCGCCATAGTCGCCCTCACCGGGGGCGTGCTGTTGGGTTTGTATGGTCTCGGGCTGGGCCCATTCGCTCCCGCCTCAACCGGGCAGGAACCGGTCGCCGACGCGGGCTCGGCAAGCAAGCCGCCGGCCGAACCCGAAGCCGCCGCAAACGCTCCCGAGACGCCGGCGCCAAAGCCGCAAGTCAACGCGACGGGCGCGCCCACGCCGCCCTCCGAGCCGACCTCGGTGCCGACCTTCGACGTGGTCGTCATCGAGCCGAACGGCGAGGGCGTGATCGCCGGACGTGCGGCGCCGGGCTGGCATGTGAGCGTGCAAAGCGAGGGCACAAAGGTCGCCGAGGCCAAGGCCGATCTGCAAGGCGAATGGAGCGTGGTGTTGGAGAAGCCGCTCTCGGCCGGCGATCATGCGCTGTCGTTGAAGATCACCTCGCCGGATGGGACGCGTGCGCTGTCCTCGCAGGAATCCGTGCGCGTCGCGGTTGGCGCCGATGCGAAACAGGCAAGCGCGCCGGCCGGCATAGAGGGGGCGGCCACGGCAGCCCTGCCCAAGCCCGTGCCGCAAGCCGCCGCGCCGGCACTTGCTCCGTCTCAGCCCGCCGCGGTGGAGGCCACTCCGCCAGAGGGGAATGCGCAAATCGCGCGGGCCGACGAAACGCCGGTTGCCGCGGCCGGGCCGCGCGCGACGGCGCGGAGCGAAGCGGCAGCGCCCGCGCCTCGGCCGACGCTGGTGTTCAAGACGGCGGACTATGTGGATACGGGGACGGCCACCGGCACCGTCACGCTGTCCGGCATTGCCGATCCCGGAGCGCAGATCTCGATTTTCTCCGATAATGCGCTGATTGCCGAAGCGCGCGCCGATCGCGATGGATCGTGGCGCGTCGCGGTGCAGAAGAAGCTCGGCATGGGCCAGCATAGCTTCCGCGCGGAGCAGGCAGGCGCCGATGCAGGCGGGCTCGCGCACACCGCCATGGTGACGATCGAGCGGGTCGAGCCCAAGCCGGAGCCGCCCAAGGCGCAGCCCGTGGCGACGGGACCATCCACGGTCGTTGCCGCCGAGACGAAGGAAAGCCCGGGGACTTACATCATCCGCCAGGGCGACACTCTATGGGCCATCGCCAAGCGGTATCTCGGCAGCGGGTTGCGCTATACGTCGATCTTCCAAGATAACCGCAAGGTGATCCGCAACCCCAACCTCATTCATCCCAAGCAAGAGCTTAGCGTGCCCGACCACTGATGTGCTTGGCGTGGGGGGTGTCGGAACCTATATTTCCGGGATAGGGGGCTTAAGGTCGGGCAGCGTGTTCGCTGCCCTTTTTTGCCAGGTGGACGATCCGCCCCATTAACCCGGCGGACAATCCGCCCCATAAAGCGATTTCATGCAAGACCGGTTGCCGCAATCTCGAAGCGACGCCGTGCTTCAGGCACGGACGGGAGATCTCAGCGTGCTGCGCGAGTTGGCGCCGTATGTCTGGCCGGCCGATCGCCCCGATCTTCGGATGCGGGTGGTGTTCGCGCTTCTGGCGCTCGTCGTCGCCAAGGCGATCACGCTTACCGTGCCGATCGCCTATAAGGCTATCGTCGACCTCCTGACCGGCGAGGCGAGCGCGGGCGAAATCGCCGGGCTCTCGGCGCTCGGTCTCGCCGCCGGGCCGGCCATGCTGATCGTTGCCTATGGTGTGGCCCGCGTGCTGATGGTGCTGTTCGCGCAATTCCGCGACGTGTGGTTCACCGTGGTCGCCCAGCATGCCGTGCGCGAGCTCGCCAACCGCACCTTCAGGCATCTGCATGAGCTCTCGTTGCGCTTTCATCTGGAGCGCCGCACCGGGGGCTTGAGCCGCGTCATCGAGCGCGGCGTCAACGGCGTCGACACCATCGTGCGCATGGCCGTGCTCAACTCGATCCCGACCGCGGTCGAGCTGGCGATGATCTCCGGTCTGGTCGCCTGGTATTTCGGCTGGATCTATGTGGTGGTCGTGCTGCTCACCGTCGGCGTCTATGTCTGGTTCACCTTCTGGGCCAGCGAGCGGCGCATCTCCATCCGCCGCGACATGAACGAGTCCGACACCGAGGCGCATTCGAAGGCGGTCGACAGCCTGCTCAACTACGAGACGGTGAAATATTTCGGCAATGAGGAGCATGAGGCGCGGCGTTTCGATGCCTCGATGGCGCGCTACGAGAGAGCGGCGATCCGCACCTATACCTCGCTCGGGGTGCTGAATACCGGGCAGGCGGTGATCTTCACGCTGGGCACCGTCGCTTGCATGCTGCTCGCGGCACGCGATGTCACGCGCGGAACGCTCACCGTCGGCGACTTCGTGATGATCAATGCGATCCTCATGCAGCTTTATCTGCCGCTCAATTTCATGGGCATGGTCTATCGCGAGATCAAGCAGGGCCTGATCGACGTCGAGACCATGTTCGCGCTGCTGAACGAGCCGCCCGAGATCGTCGACAAGAGGGGCGCCAAGCCACTTTCCGTGCGCAAAGGCGAGATCAAGTTCGAGAATGTGTCGTTCGCCTATGAGCCGGACCGGCCGATCCTGAAGAATGTGAGCTTCGAGGTTCCCGCCGGCAAGATGGTGGCTATTGTCGGGCCGTCGGGCGCGGGCAAATCCACCATCTCGCGCATCCTGTTCCGCTTCTATGAGCTC
Organism: uncultured beta proteobacterium; assembly: GCA_963703945.1. Taxonomy (GTDB): domain Bacteria; phylum Pseudomonadota; class Gammaproteobacteria; order Burkholderiales; family Burkholderiaceae_F; genus JALORV01. The sequence goes on from CAVPGM010000010.1 coordinate 209,721, forward strand.
TCGGGCGGGCGCGTGCTGATCGACGGGCAGAATATCCGAGACGTGACGCAGGCCTCGCTCAGGGCGGCGATCGGCATGGTGCCGCAGGACACCGTGCTGTTCAACGACACGATCGAATACAACATCCGCTACGGCAAGCCGGACGCCACGGTTGCCGAGGTGCGCAAGGCGGCGCGGCTCGCCCAGATCGACGCTTTCGTCATGACGCTGCCGCAGGGCTATCACGCCCTGGTCGGCGAGCGCGGCTTGAAGCTGTCGGGCGGCGAGAAGCAGCGCGTGGCGATCGCCCGCACCATCCTGAAAGCGCCGCCCATCCTGATGCTCGACGAGGCCACCTCGGCGCTCGACAGCCATACCGAGCACGAGATCCAAGACGCGCTGGAACGCGTGGCGCGGGAGCGGACCAGCCTGGTCATCGCCCACCGCCTCTCCACCGTGGTGCATGCCGACAACATCATCGTGCTCGACCAAGGCGTCATCGTCGAGCAGGGGACGCATCCCGAGTTGTTGGCCCGAGGCGGACTTTATGCGAGCCTCTGGGCGCGCCAGCGCGAAGCGGACGAGGCGCGCGAGCGGCTCGCCAAGGTTGCCGGCGAGGAGGCGTTGCCGGAATCGCGGGCGGCCGAGCGCCTCGAAGACGAAGCGCTCGCCTCAACCTAAGCCGCAGGCAGCAAGCGAAGCATGAACGACAAACACGGTATCCTCGACAGCATTCTTGGCGCCTTCGTGCCGATCCATCCGGACGGCTACAAATTTGTGCTTGGCGCCGCGCTCGCCGCGCTGCTGCTGTTCGCGGTTTTTCCGCCGCTCGGATGGATCGGCGCGGTCGCCACTGCGTATTGCGCTTACTTCTTCCGCGATCCGGAGCGGGTGACGCCGCAGCGCAAGGGTCTCGTGACCTCCGCCGCCGACGGCAAGGTCGCCGCTATCGGCGATGTGATGGCGCCCAATGAGCTTCAGCTTGGGCGCGAGACGCTGAGCCGCATTTCGGTGTTTCTCTCCATCTTCGACGTGCACATCGTGCGCGCGCCGGTGGCCGGCCGGATCGCCAGGAGCCATTACGTGCCGGGCGCCTTCCTTAACGCCGAGCTCGACAAAGCGAGCGAAGAGAATGAGCGGCGCGCATTGGTCATCGAAACCGAGACGGGGGAAAAGGTCGGTCTGGTGCTGATCGCCGGGTTGATCGCCAGGCGGATCGTGACTTTCGTCGACGAGGGCGCTGAGCGTGGCGCGCGGCGAGCGCATCGGGCTCATTCGCTTCGGCAGCCGGGTCGATGTCTACTTGCCGGCGGGCGTCAACATCCTTGCCGAAGTCGGGCAGACGGCGATCGGCGGTGAGACGGCGCTCGCGGAGGTCGTGACGGGGCGGAGGTGCGTGCGGTGAGGTCAGTGGCAGCGGCGAGCGCGACGGAGGACTAGAGCATGTTTCCTCCCTTTGAGCCGGAGCGCGACGAGCGCAAGAAGAAGCGGCAGAACGTCTTCGCCCGCGGCCAGGTGCCGGTCAGGGTGCTGATCC
>CAVPGM010000011.1:0-496380 GCA_963703945.1 uncultured beta proteobacterium
CAGATACCGCGGCTGCGCGACGCTGCTTGCATCATCTCGGTGAGGTCAACTTAGGTCCCGCCACCGGTCGCTCGGCTGTAGCCCTTGCGAACCTTGCCGCGAAAGACCCAGTAGACACCGATCGTATAGACGGCAATGACAGGCAGGACCACCACGCCGCCGTAGAACAGGAATCGCAATGAGGCGTCCGGCGCCGCCGCGTCCGCGACGGTGATGGAATACGGAATCATGTACGGCCACAACATCACCCCCAGGCTCAGGAAGGCGGCGACGAAGAAGAGCGCGGTCATCGCAAACGGCCAGCCATCGCGCTTCTGCCGCGCCCCGAAGAAGATCCCCACCAGCGCGAGCACGCCGATCGCGGGGAACACGAAACCCCAGGGTCTTGCCTGGAGATTGCTTCGCGCGACGGCGCTGTAGTCGAGCGTGACCGCGAACGCCACGAACAGCACGACCAGAATGCCGAGGGCGAGCCACCGGATGCGGGCGTAGGCCCAGTCGCGCAGCGCGCCGTCGCTCTTGAGCACGAGCCAGCCCGCCCCGAGCAGCGCATACCCGAGCACGAGTCCGATCCCGGTGAGAATTGCAAACGGATGAAGCCAGCCGAACGGACTGCCGGAGTACTGGCCGTTCGCGATTGGAATGCCCCGGATCATCGCGCCGACCGCCGCGCCCTGGACGAACGCGACCACCGTCGAGCCGAGGAAGAAGCCCCAGTCCCAGACCCAGCGCATGCGCGTGCTCCGAAACCGGAACTCGAACGCGACGCCGCGGAAGATCAAGCCCAAAAGGAGCAGCAGGACCGGGAGGTAGAACGCGCCGAGGAACACCGCATAAACGTCGGGGAACGCCGCGAACAGCCCGGCGCCGATCACCACCAGCCAGGTCTCGTTGCCGTCCCAGAACGGGGCGATCGTGCCCATCATCCCGGCCCGGTGCGCCTCCTCACGGGTCGTGCCGAACAGCACCCCGACACCGAGATCGAGGCCGTCCAGCACGACGTAGAGAAGGATCGCGCAGGCGATCACGCCGGCCCAGAACAACGCAAGATTGCTCGGTTCCATGGCGTCTACCCTCCGGTCCGGAGCTCGCTGCCGGTCGCCGTCTCGACACTGTCGGCGAACGCCATCGGCCGCCTGCCGGTGGCGCCAGGGATGGCTTTCGCGACGTCGGTCGGTCCTTCGTGCAGCAACTTGTAGATGTAGTACAGGCCGAACGAATAGACCACGGCGTAGACGAGAACGTAGCAGGCGAGCGAGAACAGCACGTCGCCCGTCGTGAGCGACGGCGTGACCGCATCCCTGGTGCGCAGCAGCCCGTACACGACCCACGGCTGACGCCCGACCTCGGCAGTGAACCAGCCGCAGAGGACTGCGATGAAGCCGGTCGGAAACGCGAAGAACGTTCCCCACAAAAACCAGCGCGTCGTCTCGAGCCGGCCGCGCCAGCGAAGGAAGTTACCGAACCACGAGACCGCGAGCATGATCAGTCCCATCCCCACCATAAAGCGAAAACCGAAGAACGGGATCAGCACCGGCGGGCGATCTTCTTTCGGGAACGCCTCCAGCCCGATCTCTTTCGCGGTCCAGTTGCCCGAGGCGATCATGCTGCCGAGTTTCGGGATTTCGATCGCGAAGAGATTGCTTTCGCTCTTCTCGTCGGGAAGCGCCATCAGTACTTCGCTGGCCGGCTGCTGTGTCTTCCAGCGCGCTTCGATCGCCGCGAACTTCGCCGGCTGATGCTTGAGGACGTACAGACCCGTCAAGTGGCCGAAGAAAAGCTGGATCGGAATCACCGCCGCGACGAAGCCAAGCCCCCAGTGCAGCATCACGCGCGCCTCGGCGCGATGGATGTTGCGCAACACATACCAGGCGCCGGTGGCTGCCACGCACATGCCGGTTGTCAAGAACGCGGCGAGCAGCATGTGCGGCCAGCGCACCATCATGATCGGGCCGGTGGTGATCGCCCACCAATCGGCGGGAATGATCTTGCCGTCGACGATCGTGTGGCCGAGCGGCACCTGCATCCAGCTGTTGTTGGCGAGGATCCAGAACGACGAGAACATCGTCCCGAGCGAGACCATGCAGCAGGCGAAGAAATAGAAGCGCGGCGATACGCGGTCGCGCCCGAGCAGCATCACGCCAAAGAACGTCGCCTCCAGCATGAAGGCCGTGAAGGCTTCGTAACCGAGCAGCGGACCTTGGATCGCGCCGGACTTCTGCGCCAGCACGCCCCAGTTAGTGCCGAACTGGAACGCCATCACGACACCCGTCACCACCCCCATGCCGAACGAGACCGCGAACACCTTGAGCCAGAAATCGAACACGCGCCGGTAGAGCGAGCTTCCCGTTGCGAGCCGCGCGCCCTCGATCGTCGCCAGCCACGCCGCCAACCCGATCGTGAACGACGGGAAGATGATGTGGAAGCTGATCAGGAACGCGAACTGGAGACGCGAGAGGAAGACGGGATCGAAGTCCATGGTTCGAAGTCCTCTCTCACTTCTTCGCGGCGGCGCTGTCGAGCCCCAGGATGACGACCCTTGCGTGCCTCGGCTTCGTTGGCCACGCGACCATCGTGAAGTTGTCAGCTACGGCGACTTTCTGCACGCCGTCCACGGTGTACGTGATCACGCCGCCTCCGATCGCGCCACCGGTTCCGAGCGGCCCTCCCCAGAGTTTCTGGCCGGTGGATGAATCCAGCGCGTAGAAGTTGCCGCCGAGATCAGCGACGAACACGATTCCGCCCGCCGTCGGCGTGATGCCGGCGACGATGGGATAGTTGGACTTGGCGCGCCATTTCCAGACCCCCGTGTCGGCATCGCTGGCATAGATCCATCCGGCCCAGTGTCCGTCGGTGGGGTCTTCCTTTCCGAACATGTTGATCGGATTCCACGTCGCCATTCCGGTCCATGGCTGCCCGACGGCCACCGACCGCATTCTCTCGTCAGTCTTGATCGTCACGGTATCGCACCAGTCGACGGTACCGGTGATGATGAGATTCCTGGTCGGATCGAAGCCCGGGGTGTTCCATTCAGTGCCACCCACCGGACCCGGACAGAAATGAACGTTCTGGCCGACCGCGAACGTGCCCTCGGCATTCTCGATCGTGGTCACCGGCACGCGGTAGAGCAGGTTGTTGGTGGCGAGATCGTAGCCATAGAGGTGGCCATCTTTCGGTGCGACCGCCATCAGCTGCTTGCCGCCCAAGGTTTGAAGCAGGATGGGCGGGCCGGACACGTCCCAGTCATGCCAGTCCTTTTTCACGACCTTGAAGTTGTTCTTGAAGTCGCCCGTCTTGGCGTCCAGTACTACGACCGAGTCGGTGAAGAGATTCTCGCCTTCGCGTGCCCCCGAGGCGAAGTCGGGCGCCGGATTTCCTCCCGGGACGTACAGCAAACCGTTCTTGATATCGAGGGTGTACGAGGTCCAGGTCCCGCCGCCGCTGATGGGTATGCCCGGCGCGTTGTTCCAGGTCGATGTGTCGAGCGGCGATTTGCCCACCGGGCCTCGGACGGCGTCGCCTTCGACTTTGGGGACGAGAAAGAACTGCCAGACGATCTTGCCGGTCTTTCCCTCGAGCGCGTATACCTTGCCCTTGCCGCCCTTGTAGTCTCCGCCGGCATTGCCGACGTAGACGAGGCCGTCCGAGGCAATCGGCGCCGACGGCACCGACTCGCCGCGTTTCGGGTCGCAGATCGTCGTCTCCCACACTTGTTTACCCGTCTTGAAATCGAAAGCCAGCACCCGACAGTCCTGTGTGCCGCGAAACAGCAGGCCGTCCATGTGGGCGGCGCCGCGGTTGGCTGGCAACAGCCCGCCGGGATAGTCCAGGCGGGTGCGCCAGTTCTGGGCGCACGTCGCCGGGTTGATCGAGAAGATCTCGAACTCGCTGGTGCCAATCAGAGCGTTGTTCACCATGATCAGACCGGATTCAAAGGCCGTGAACACACCGAGGTCGTAGGTACACAGGACCTTCAGGTTCCCGACATTCTTCGCATTGATCTGGTCGAGCGGCGAGAACCGCTGCGAGACCGGCGTCCTGTTGTAGCTGGGCCAGTCGCCGACTGCAGCATTCGGCCATGCCGTGTCGGCGAGCGGCGGGGAGGGCACCGCGGCTATAGGTGCCTTGTAGGCCGGATTCGTCTCGATGGTCAGCGTGCCGGCCGGCGCAGCCAGCGACTTGAGGAAGTTGAGCCCCATGCCGCCGTAGGTCGTCATGGCCACGGGAAACGTGACGTAGAGCACTCCCCCGATCACTGCGCCCGCTACAACCAGCACGCCGACGATGCTGAAGAATTTCTTCATGGTTCTACCGCCTCCTTCCCGTCATGTGCGACCGCCCGCCGGGTCCGACACTCAGTTGGTTGGCGGTTCCAGCGCTCTCAACACGTTGTCGAGCGAAAAGCTGCCCGGCTTCTGACTCGGCGGAAACTCCTTGAACGTTGCCAGGAACTGACCGACGTACTGCTGCGCGGGAACGAGCAGGAAGACGTGCTCGACCCACCAGCGGTTCCAGTCCATCGCCTCTACATCTCCGATCTCGAACGGGTCGGACCGCAGGTTGAAGATCTTCGGTGCGCGCAGCGTCGTGAATGGCTCGCGCCAGACGGAGGCGCCGTGCGCCTTCTGCTCGGCGAAAACGATCTTCCACTGGTCGTAGCGCAGGCCGACAAGGCTGCCGTCGTCGTTCCAGTAGAAGAACTCGTGGCGCGGACTGGGGCTCTTGCCGGCGAGCGCATCGGTGATGTTGTAACCATCGAGGTGAACCTTGAAGGTCTTGTCGCCGACCTTCATGCCCTTCAGCAACTGCTCCTTGACGTCCGGCACGCCGGCGGCGGCCATGATCGTCGGCAGCATGTCCTCGTGCGCGAAGACGTCGTTGAGCACGGTGCCGGGCTTGATGACGCCGGGCCACCGGATGAATGTCGGCACGCGATAGCCGCCTTCCCAGTTGGTGTTCTTCTCGCCACGAAACGGTGAGGTGCCACCATCGGGCCACGTAAATTTCTCGGCGCCGTTGTCGGTCGAGTACATGACGATGGTGTTCTGGTCGAGACCCATTTCCTTCAATGCGTCGAGCAGCTGGCCGACGTGCGCATCGTGTTCGAGCATGCCGTCCGGATAGATGCCGAGACCTGACTTGCCGCGAGACGCTTCCTTGAGGCGCGTCCAGATGTGCATGCGGGTCGAGTTCCACCAGAGGAAAAATGGCTTACCGGCCTTCTTCGCGTCGGCCATGAAACGGATCGTTTCCTTGGTGACCTCGTCGTCGATGGTTTCCATCCGCTTCTTGTTGAGCGGTCCGGTGCTCTCGATCTTCTGCGTGCCGTCCGGATTGGCCCAGGTGTGGATCACGCCGCGTGTGCCGTATTTCTTGCGCAGGTCGTCGCGCTTGAAGTAATCCTCGTGCTCGGGCTCGTCTTCGGCGTTCAGGTGGTACAGCGAACCCATGAACTCATGGAAGCCGTGCGCGGTCGGCAGGTGCGCGTCGAGGTCACCCAGGTGGTTCTTGCCGAATTGCCCGGTCATGTAGCCCTGGGCCTTGAGCAGATCGGCAATCGTGACGTCGCGCGCCTGCAACCCTTCCTTGGCGCCGGGCAGGCCAACCTTCAGTAAGCCCGTGCGAAACGGCGTCTGGCCGGTGATGAATGCAGCGCGTCCGGCGGTACAGCTCTGCTGGCCGTACCAGTCGGTGAAGAGCGCGCCTTCCCTAGCGATGCGATCGATGTTGGGCGTCTTGTAGCCCATCATTCCGAGGTTGTAGGCGCTGACGTTCCAGTAGCCGATGTCGTCGCCCCAGATGATCAGGACGTTCGGCTTCTGTTGAGCCTGGACCTGCGAGAGTCCCGATAGCAGCGCGATGCTCAACAGCGTGAGCACCTTGGTCAACATGCCTTTCATGCAATCCCTTCTTGTTGTCTGACTACGGGTTATGAGCTGATCGCGGTTACTCGAACGCGAAAATCGCGCCTATCAGCACGACCGCGGCGAGAGACGCATGCAACGACCTCGAAAATTCATGGACTGACTCCTGACGTTGGACGGGTGCTGCTCACTTCTGCGCTGAGACTAGGCACGATTAGCCACAGCAAGCTCAAAGCGCTGCCGAGTTTCTAGTCGCAATGGTCAATCCGCGGAACTAGACCTTGGTTCAGTCTCTGCAACTAATGTGACATCACAGTTTCATCATTCGGAAACAGGTCTGCGTTGCAGCGCCAGCTCGATCGCCTCGAGCAACTCCGCATTTGAAAACGGCTTTCGGAGCAGGCGGATGCCGCCTTCGGCGACCACTTTCTGGCTCAGCGAAACGTCGTCGCTGGCAGTGATGAAGACCACGGGAAGCTGAATGCCCATCGCGCGCAGGTGCGCCTGCACGTCGAAGCCGGTCATCGCCGGCATATGAATATCGAGAAGCGCGCAGGCCGGACGGTGCGATCGCGAGCGAGGCAATGAACTCCTCGCCGGACGCAAAGGCCTGGACCTCGTAGTTCGCCAGGCGCAGCAGGCGCCCCAACGCGGTGCGCACAGACGCCTCGTCGTCGACCACGGCGATGGAAGGATGTGCCCCCATGACCGCGGGAAGCTACCGCCGCGGCGCGCGCGGCGGAACTAACCTTTGGGTTAGAGGGGTCGGCGCGCCGACCGAAGGTGATGCCTACGGTCGCGGAGCTCTGCGTCCGGCGCCGGGCAAGGAGCCCGAGTTGTGTCTGACGGGTGCTTCGCCGTCGATTCCCAAGCGCGCCGCGATGTGCATCAGTTCTGCAACGGTCTTGGCCTGCATTCGCTCCATGATGCGCGAGCGGTGAAACTTGACGGTCTGCTCGACGATGCCGAGGTCGCCGGCGATTTGCTTGTTGAGCCGGCCCGCCACAATCGCGGCCAACACCTCGCGCTCGCGCGGCGTCAATGCTTCGAAACGGTGGTGAAGCTCGGAGTTTGCTGAGCGCGCAACGCGAGCATCCGCCTCCTGTTCCAGCGCGGCGCGCACAGCACGAAACAGCGCCTCCGATTCCACCGGCTTGGTCAAAAAATCCACGGCGCCGGCCTTGACGGCTCGCACCGACATCGGAATGTCACCGCGCGCCAGTCAGGAAGACGATCGGCAACGCTTGTCCCGATTCGGACTGGCGGCGCTGCAGTTCGAGGCCGTCGAGGCCCGGCAAGCTGACGTCCAGCACCAGACAACCGGGACGTTGCGGATCCGGTCGCGCCAGGAACGATTCGGCGGATTCGTAGGTCTCTACGTTCCAACCGGCCTGCCGTAGCAGTCGCGCGAGCGCCGTCAGGACGCTCGGGTCGTCGTCCACGACGAAAACGGTCTGCGCTGAAAATTCCGGCAGGGTCATGGGGATCAGCATCGTACGGCTGCCACCCCTCCGAGCATCGAATGGCTGCGCTGTCAGCATGGAAATGGCAGGGCGGACCCCCACGGGTATTCTCCTGCCGAGTGCCGACCTTCCGCTGAGGAGGACAGAGTGCATTTGCCGCGTCCGACTCCGAAAACCATCATAGGGTTTCGGTTCGGTTCGCTCGCTGTTCTTGTCTTCGGCGTTGCCGGCATGGTGCTTTTGTACTGCAGGCATCGGCACAGACGCCTCGCCCAGCGGAAGAACAGAGGTGGCGTGTCGTCGTGCTGAACAACGCGGACTTCCTGCTGCCGTCGTCCGCGATCATGGACCAGGCGCTGCGCGAAACGCTGACGAAGGAATCGCCGCGATCGGTCGAGATCTCCGGGGAAACGCTGGATTCGATACGTCATCCGGGGACGATCGACGATCTGCTGTACGCATTGCTGCGCAAGAAGTACGAGAAGACCAAAGTCGATCTCGTCATCGCGCGCGCGCGCACGTCGATCGAGTTCGTCCGGCGCTATCGACAGGATCTCTGGCCCAACGTGCCGGTCGTCTTCTACAACGAGGTGCCAGAGAGCTGGCGGGCGCGGGCCGCGCTGCCAAATTCCACCGGGGTTCTGCTCGACTTGAACCCTGCATACACGATCGAACTGGCGCTACGGCTGCACCCGCACGCGCGCAACCTGTTTGTAGTCGGCGGCACCTCCGCCTACGACCGTAGTTGGAAGCCGCTCGTCGAGCCGCTGCTGGCGCCACTGAAACCCTCTTATTCGGTGACCTGGCTCGACCACCTTCCGCTGGCGAAGATCCTCGAAACGGTCCGCGACATTGCCCGCGGACTCGATCGTTTTTTACACGTCAGTCTTGATGGATGCCGATGGCAATACGAGGGCCAACGCGCAGGTCGCAGCGCAGGTGGCCGCAGCGTCGGCGGCTCCGGTCTATGGCTGGCTGGACACCTATATCTCGGCTGGAATTGTCGGTGGCGAGTTTGCGGACTTTGCGGGCCATGGCAGGGCCGCAGCGCGGCTCGCCTTGCAAGTACTACGCGGCGAAGCGGCGGGATCCATCCAGGTCGAACAGCCGTTGCCGGCAAAGTGCATTGTCGACGCGCGAGCGATGAAGCGCTTTCGCATCGATGAAAGCCTGCTGCCAAACGACTGTGAAGTCCAGTTTCGCGATGCCTTCGGTGTGGCGCGACCATCGCGGGTATGTCATCGGAGCGCTGGCAGCGATCGCCGCCCAGGCGCTGTTGATAGCGACGTTGTTCATTCAGCGGAAGCGGCGCAGGCAGGCCGAGCTTGCCGCGCGGCAGCAGCGCGTCGAACTCGCGCATTCGCTTCGACTGGCCACCATCGGCGAAATGACCGCGGCGATTTCTCATGAAATCAACCAGCCGCTGACTGCGATCCTCAGCAATGCCGAGGCGGGGGAGATGATGCTCGGCGCGGGTGTTCATACTCCCGACCAGTTGCGCGAGATTCTGGTCGACATCCGCCGGGACAACCTTCGGGCCAGTGAAATCCTGCGTCGTGTTCGATCGTTTCTGCAAAAGCACGATACGCAGAAACAGGTGGTCGATGTCAACGAGCTTGTTTCCGACACCGTCCGTCTGGTTGACATGGAGGCTGCGCACCGCGAGGTCACGATCGAAGCGCAACTGGCCCCTTCGCCTTCCCTGGTCAACGGCGACCGAATTCAGCTGCAGCAACTCCTGATCAACCTCGTCATCAACGCGATGGACGCGATGGCGCAAACGCCTGTGGCGGAGCGCAAGGTGATCCTGCGGGTACTGCGCTTCGGACGACGGCAAGATTGAAATTGCCGTGAGTGACGCCGGTCACGGCATCGCGGACGACGCGCGCGCACGCCTGTTTGATTCCTTCTTCACCACCAAGCCAAAAGGCCTTGGGCTCGGGCTGTCGATCGCGCGCACGATCGCCGAGGCGCACGGTGGGACACTTCGCAGCGAGAACAATCCGTCAGGCGGCGCCACGTTCCGGGTCACGCTGCCCGAAGCGCAAACGGAGCCCACAACCCGCAACTGAGCGCCATGACGCAGACAGGCGAACGCGAAAGGTTTGGTGGCCAAGGGCGGAATCGAACCACCGACACAAGGATTTTCAGTCCTCTGCTCTACCAACTGAGCTACTTGGCCTGGGGAATACGCGGCGGCGCAGATGGCCGTCGCGAAGGGCGCGAAGTATAGCGGAGGGTCGGTGCTGCGCTCCGCTCTACCGAGTGACTTCGCCGAAGGTGGACCGGGCCGCTAAGCTCTCAGCCTTCCCTGAACGATGCCGTGAGTTCGCCGACCGATACCAGCACCCTGCACGGGCCCGCGCGGCCGCGCGTGGCGTTGGTGCTCGACTCACCGCACTCGGGGTTCGAGTTCCCTGCGGACTTCGACGCCGCCGTTTCCGAATTCGACCTGCGTGACGGCGAGGACTGCTTTGTCGACCAGCTGTATCTGCCGGCGGTCGAGCTCGGCATCCCGTTGCTCGCGGCGCGATTTCCGCGCACCTATCTCGATCCGAACCGCCACCGCGGTGACATCGACCTCGACCTGATCGAAGGCGGCGCGTGGCCGCACGAGTACGTCCCGAGCGGCAAGGCAAGGATTGGCAAGTCGCTGGTCTGGCGCACGCTGGACGACGGACGCCCCATTTACTCGCGCAAGCTGCGCGTCGACGAAGTGCACCAACGGATCGACCGCTTCCATGCGCCGTACCACCGCGGGCTGACGCAGTTGCTGGAGTCGGCGCACTCCGCCTTCGGCGTCGTTTATCACCTGAACTGCCACTCGATGAATTCGGTTGCGGGTGAAATGGGCGAAGGCGGCGCGGGCACCACACGGGCCGATTTCGTGCTGGGCGACCGCGACGGAACGACCTGCGATCCGGCGTTCACCGAGTTCGTGCGCGCCGCGCTCGCGGCTATGGGCTACACGGTCAAGGTCAACGACCCGTACAAGGGCGTCGAACTGGTGAGGGCGTATTCCGATCCGGCCCGCGGCCGCCATAGCCTTCAGCTCGAGATCAACAAGCAGCTCTACATGGACGAGGCAGCCCGCACGCCGCACGCCGGGTTCGACGCGCTGCGGAGCCAGCTGCTGGTACTGATCGAGGCGATCGCCGACTACATCGCAAGGGAGAGATCGCGCGGCTGAGCGCGGTTGAGCTAACCTTTCGGGATATCAGGCTGCCCTCAACTTTTGGAGCCCATCATGCTGATCCGATTCGTCCAAACCTTGCTGGCGCTGGTCGCGCTAACCGCACTCGGATGCTCGACCCCGACAACGCTGGATGCGCAATGGGTCAATCCGGAATACGTCGGCAAGCGCCCGATCCGCACCCTGATGGTGATGGCTGCGGTCCGGGATTCGACCAACCGACGGATCACCGAGGACAGGATGGTTGCCGACCTGACGGCCGCCGGCGTCAAGGCGGTGGCGTCGTACACGCTGATTCCGGAGGACGGCCCGGTTTCGGAAGACCGTCTGCGGCGCGCGGTCGCCGAATCCGGCGCGACCCACGCGATGGTGAGCCGCATCATCAACGTGACGACTCAGGTGAACGTCACCCCGGGCATGGTCATGGGGCCCGCCTGGGGACCCGGGTGGGGTTGGGGCGGCGGTTGGGGTCCCGGCTGGGGCGGTTTCGCCGGGTACTACAACGCGATCCCGCCGACGGTCACGACCACACAGAACGTGCATGTGGACACGCGCGTGTTCGATGCCAAGACTGCCGCGGTTCTATGGTCGGCCGCGACGACGACCGCGACGGGCTACAACACGATGCAGCAACTGGTCGATCAGTTCGCGCAACTGATCGTCGCGACGATGAAAAAGGACGGCGTGATCTAGAGGCGCCGGCTCCGCGCCGCCTGCCGAACCTGCCCTGAAGGTCCGCGCATCAGCCGTCTGGCCGGCCCCGGAGACGATCCAGATCAAGTTTTCCGCGAGCGGTCGGGGCCTATAATTTGGCGCTCGGACAAGGACTTAGACACGCGGATTCGATGCGCGACCGGGTCATGCACCTGCTCACACTCGGACTCAATCACACCACCGCGCCGCTCGCCATGCGCGAGCGCGTGGCGTTCCTCCCCGAGCAGGTGTGTTCGACTATCGGCCGCCTGCGGGAGGCACTTGCGCCCGCGGACGGCGGACGGGTGTCCGAAGCGGCCATCGTCTCGACCTGCAACCGCACCGAACTTTACTGCGCGGCCGAGGAACCCGAACGGGCGCAGCATGCACTGCAGGCGTTCGTCGCCAGCGAGAAGCAGCTGAGCCTAGACGAGATCCAGCGCCACACCTACGTGCTGCCGCAGGCGAGCGCGGTCCGCCACGCGTTCCGCGTCGCAAGCGGACTGGATTCGATGGTGCTCGGCGAGCCGCAGATCCTCGGCCAGATGAAACAGGCCGAGAAACTGGCGCGCACCGCCGGTGGCCTCGGACTGATGCTCAACTATCTGTTCCAGCGAACGTTCGCGGTGGCAAAGGAAGTGCGCACGACCACCGAGATCGGCACGCAGTCGGTCTCGATGGCCGCGGCCGCGGTGCGGGTGGCGCAACGGATCTTCGGCAGCCTGGAGGGCGAACACGTGCTGTTCGTCGGTGCCGGCGAGATGGTCGAACTGACGGCAACGCACTTCGCCGCGCAGCATCCGAAATCGATCACCGTCGCGAACCGGACTGTCGAGCGGGCGCACGCGCTGGCGCACAAGTTTCACGCACAGGCCATCAAGCTGGCCGAGCTGCCCGACGCGATTTCCCGCTTCGACATCGTGGTGTCCTGCACCGCCAGCTCGCTGCCGATCATCGGCCTGGGCATGATCGAACGCGCGATCAAGTCGCGGCGGCGCAAGCCGATGTTCATCGTCGACCTGGCGGTGCCGCGCGACGTCGAGCCCGAAGTTGCCCGGCTCGACGATGTCTATGTCCACACGGTCGACGACCTCGGTCGCATCGTCCAGAGCGGCAACGAGTCGCGGCAGGCGGCCGTGGCCCAGGCCGAGGCCATCATCGAGTCGCGGGTTCGCGACTTCGAGGAATGGATCAAGGCGCGGCGCGCGGTACCGATCATCCAGGACCTGCGGACACGGGCAGACGTACTGCGGCGGCGCGAACTCGAGCGGGCGATGAAGCAGCTCGCGCGCGGCGATGCGCCCGAGGCGGTGATCGAACAGCTGTCACAGGCTCTGACAAACAAGTTCCTGCACGACCCGATGAGCACGCTGCGCGAAGCCGGTGACGAGGCCGAGCAGGCTCGTCTGCAGGCGCTGCTCGCGCGCTTCTACTCACACCCCGACGATTAGCTGCCGCCCGCGTGGCGCGGCAGCAGCTCCGGCTACAGCCACGCGGGCGCCCTATCTCGCGTCGGCGTGCCGTTTGCCGCCGCACCTCCGTCCCCGCACGCACCGTGTACCTGCTTGACCGAACCGACGACGGCACATGAACTCTTCCATGCAGAACAAGCTTCAGCAGCTCGCCAAGCGGCTTGAAGAGATCGATGATCAACTGTCGAGCGCCGATTCGGCGCGCGACATGAACCGGTTTCGCGCGCTCGGCCAGGAACGTGCCGAGATCGAACCGGTGGTCACGCGCTTTCACGAGTACAACCGCGCCGCGGGCGACCTGCTGGGCGCCCAGGAGCTGCTCGCCGATCCGGACATGAAGACCATGGCCGAGGAGGAAATGCACGCCGCCCGCGCGCGCATGGAGACGATCGAGGCGGATCTGCAGCGCCTGCTGCTGCCGCGCGATCCGAACGACGATCGGAACATCTTCCTCGAGGTGCGGGCAGGGACGGGCGGCGACGAGTCGGCATTGTTCGCCGGCGACCTGCTGCGCATGTACATGCGTTACGCCGAGCGCCACCGCTGGAATACCGAGATGATCTCGGAAAGCGCATCGGATCTCGGCGGCTACAAGGAAGCGATCATCCGCATCGTCGGCACCGGCGCATATTCCAAGCTCAAGTTCGAGTCGGGCGGGCATCGCGTGCAGCGCGTGCCCGAAACCGAGGCGCAGGGGCGCATCCACACGTCCGCGTGCACGGTGGCAGTGCTGCCCGAAGCCGACGAGATCAACGAGGTCAAAATCGACCCGACCGAGATCCGCATCGATGTCTTCCGTGCCTCCGGTGCCGGTGGCCAGCATGTCAACAAGACCGAAAGCGCAGTGCGCATCACGCATCTGCCGACCGGCATCGTCGTCGAGTGCCAGGACGATCGCTCGCAGCACAAGAATCGCGAACGCGCGATGAAGATCCTGGCGGCGCGCATCATGGACCAGCGCACGCGCGAGCAGCAGGCGAAGGAAGCGTCGACCCGCAAGAGCCTGATCGGCTCCGGCGATCGATCGGAACGCATCCGCACCTACAACTTCCCGCAGGGTCGAGTCACCGACCACCGGATCAACCTGACGCTGTACAAGATCGACCAGATCATGGACGGCGATCTCGACGAACTGTCCGAGCGGCTGGCCGCGGAGCACCAGGCCGAACTGCTCGCTGCGCTCGGCGAAGGCTCCTGATTGAAGTTGGTGGCCGAACTCGTGCGCGGAAGCGGATTGCCGCCGCTGGAAGCGCGCGCATTGCTCGCTCACGTGCTGCGCACGTCGCGCGAGCAGCTCGTCGCACATCCCGAGCGTGCTATCGACGCGGAGGGCGTCGGCGAGTTCGCAGCCCTGGCGGCACGCCGCCGCCTGGGCGTTCCGCTCGCCTATCTGACCGGAGTGCGCGAGTTCTACGGCCGCGAATTCCGCGTGACGCCGGATGTTCTGATCCCGCGGCCGGACACGGAAACGCTGATCGAGGTCGCACTCGAATGTCTCGCCCCACTTGCATCGCCGCGCATCCTGGACCTCGGGACCGGCTCAGGCTGCATCGCGGTCACGCTGAAACTCGAGCGTCCCGATGCCGAGGTGTGGGCGACCGACGTGTCGGACGCCGCGCTCGAGGTCGCGCGCAGCAACAGCTGCGCTCTCGGAGCCGATATCGAATTACGCGCCGGCGACTGGTATGCCGCGCTGCCGGCCGGCAGCGCCTTCGAACTGATCGTCGCCAACCCTCCTTATGTCGCGGGCGGCGATGCGCACCTCGCTGATCTCGCCCACGAGCCAGTGCTGGCGCTCACCGACGCGAAGGACGGTCTGAGTTGCTTGCATGCGATCATCGACGGCGCACGCGCATTCCTGGCGCATCGAGCCTGGCTGGCGGTCGAGCACGGCTTTGATCAGGCCGCGGCAACTGCAAACGCGATGTGGGCCGCCGGATTCATCGACGTGGCCTCGCGGCCTGACGGCGGCGGCCACGAGCGGGTAACGTATGCCCGGAATCCGGGTTGAGCAGCAGGAGGGCCCGGCCCGCAGCAGCGCCGCGAGCGGGTCGGAATTTGGTGCGCCGTCTATCGGATGCGGATTCCGCGTCGGAGGAGTGACCTCCGCATCGGTGCTTCCGGGTCGCGGCGCAATTCGATTGGAACCGCCGCGCGGCTGCGGCGGTCGACGGAATAGGGCCTCGCCGCCGCCGCGACTTCGGTGAGCGCGGGCGCTCAAGTTGCAGCGCGACGGTGCGTCGAACAGCCGGCGCGCCGCGGAACACGGTTTGACGCGCATCCTCGCTGCTTTCTACACTGGTCATTCTCGAAAGGTTGCTGACATGGACGCCAAGGAATTCATCCACAAGACGGTCTCGGACCACCCGGTCGTGCTCTTCATGAAGGGCACGGCCCAGTTCCCGCAGTGCGGCTTCTCGGGCCGCGCGATCCAGTTGCTGAAACAGGCCGGTGTGCAGAACCTCGTCACCGTGAACGTGCTGGAGGACGACGACGTTCGGCAGGGCATCAAGGAGTACGCCAGCTGGCCGACGATTCCGCAGCTGTACGTCAACGGCCAGTTCGTCGGCGGCTCGGACATCCTGAACGAAATGTTCCAGTCGGGTGAACTGCAGAACCTGCTGAAAGAAGCGAAAGCCGCCTGATGACGGCGGCGCGCCGCCTGATCGTCGCCATCACCGGCGCGAGCGGCGCCATTTACGGCGTCCAGTTGCTGCAGCGGCTGCGCGAACGCGGCGATGTCGAAACCCACCTGCTGCTGTCGGCAGCCGGGCGTGCTCAATGTCTACCAGGAGCTGGATCTGAAGCGCGGCGACGTCGAAGCGCTGGCGCACGTGGTCCACAGCGTCAACGACATCGGGGCGACCATCGCCAGCGGTTCATTCGACACCGCCGGCATGGTGGTGGCGCCCTGCTCGATGAAGACGCTTTCGGCGATCGCACACGCGCATTCGGACACGCTGATCACGCGCGCCGCGGACGTCTGTCTGAAGGAGCGCCGCAGACTGGTGCTGCTGGTGCGCGAGGCTCCGCTCAATCTGGCCCATATTCGCAACATGGAAGCCGTCACGCTGATGGGCGGCATCATCTTCCCGCCGGTGCCCGCGCTTTACCACCGGCCCAAGTCGATCGACGAGATGGTCGGCCACACGGTCGCGCGGGTGCTCGATCTGTTCGATCTAGCACCGACCGCTGCGCCGCGCTGGAGCGGGAGACTCGGACCTTCGCAGGAGTGACAGCGCTTCTGGGCGCACTTCCTGGCGCGAGCGGTGCCCGTTCGCCATCATGGTGCCGGCAGAGGGACTCGAACCCCCGACCTTCGGTTTACAAAACCGCTGCTCTACCAGCTGAGCTATGCCGGCTCGAGCCGCAACGCAACGTCGCTGCGGCCCTACTTGATGCGTGTGAGCTTGGGACGCTCGCCGCGCGGCGATGGCGGCGTGTCGTCGGGTGTGGTGCTGTCGGCCTGATCGCCATTCGAGGATTCGGGCAGCGACTGGCGCGGTGAAACCTCCGCGCCGTGAACCGGTACCAGCGACATGACCGGTTTCGGAGTCGCCGCCGCCGTCCCTGGGCCCGGCTGTTCGGCACCCGCGGGAGGCGCATCGCGCGGCACCTCGAACGCCATTCCCTGACCGTTTTCGCGCGCGTACACCGCCAGGATCTTGTCGACGGGCACATAGACCTCGCGCGCAACGCCGCCGAACCGCGCCTGGAACTCGATCGCCTCGTTGCCGAGCTGCAGCCGGTTAGTCGCCAGCGGGGAGACGTTCAGCACGATCTCGCCATTCTTGACGAATTCGCGCGGCACGCTCACCGATTCGTCGGCCAGAACGGCGATGTATGGCGTGTAGCCCGAATCCGTGCACCACTGGTGGATGGCGCGGATCAGGTACGGCTTGGTCGAAAGCTCGGACATCTGCGGCTGCGGACGACGTGCCGGAATCTAGCGGCGCATCACCTTTTCCGATGGCGTCAGCGCCTCAATGTACGCCGGTCTGGAAAAGATGCGTTCGGCGTATTTCATCAGCGGCGCGGCGGTTTTCGGCAGATCGATGCCGTAATGGTCGAGGCGCCACAGCAGCGGCGCCAGCGCGACGTCCAGCATCGAGAAGTCCTCGCCCAGCATGAACTTGTTCTTCAGCATGATCGGTGCGAGCTGGGTCAGCCGGTCGCGGATCGTCGAGCGCGCCTTTTCGATCAGCTTCTGGTTGTTGCTGTTCTCGAGCGCCTGCACGTGGACGAACAGCTCGCGCTCGAAATTGAACAGGAAGAGCCGCGTGCGCGCGCGCATCACCGGGTCGGCCGGCATCAGCTGCGGATGCGGAAAGCGCTCGTCGATGTACTCGTTGATGATGTTCGACTCGTACAGCACCAGGTCGCGTTCGACGAGGATAGGCACCTGCCCATAGGGATTCATCACGTTGATGTCCTCGGGCTTGTTAAACAGGTCGACGTCGCGAATCTCGAAGTCCATGCCCTTCTCGAACAGCACGAAGCGGCAGCGCTGCGAAAACGGGCAGGTAGTTCCGGAGTAAAGCACCATCATCTTTTGTTTTCCTTAGCACGACAGCGAGCCGAAGTCGGTTCGCTCATGCCGGCGCCCGAAGGGCGGCGGCGATTAACGAATGCAGGAGCGCCGGACAGTCCCAAGCTCCCGCATCTGATCAGACCGGGCGAGGTGCGCGTGCGCCGCTCAGCGGCGCGTACACCGAGCCCACCTACTTGATGTCCTTCCAGTAGACCGAGTTGAGCCGCCACGCGATCAGCGTGAACAACGCCAGGAACACCAGCACCCACACGCCGATCTGGATGCGGCTCGATCGCGACGGGTCGGTGATGAACGCCAGGAAGGCCACCAGATCCGCCACATCGGCGTCGTACTCGCGCGCCCGCTGGGGGTCCAGCGGCTTGAAGGTGTAGCTGAAACCTTCGCTGGCCGCTCCCGGCAGTTCCTTGTCGGTCTGCGTGCTCTGGCCATCGGCGCTGTACACGGTCGTCGTCTGCAGGTAACTCTCGTGCCGGGTCTTCGGATCGACATGGCGGTGGGTATGAACCAGTGTGGCCTCGCGCGGGCCCTGGCGGTCCCAGAAGATGTGCGGCATGCCGATGTTCGGATACGCGATGTTGTTCCAGCCGGTCGGCGTCGAATTGTCGCGGTAATAGCCGCGCAGAAGCGTGTAGATGTAATCGGTGCCCTTGTACTCGAAGGATGTGCGCGCACGCGCGATCACCGACAGGTCGGGCGGCACCTTGCCGAACCACACCTTGGCCTCGGCGGGCGTCATCGCGATGCGCATCGAGTCGCCGACCTTCTGGTTGCTGAAGATCAGGAACTCCTTGATCTGCTTGTCGTCCAGCCCGATCTGCTGCAGCCGGTTCCAGCGCACCAGGTTGGCGCTGTGGCAGCCCATGCAGTAGTTGACGAACAGCCGCGCACCACTCTGCAGCGACGAGAACTCGCGCGCGCGCTCGGCCGGCCAGTGCTCGATCGGTGTCTCGGCTCCGGCCGCGAGGGCGTTGCCCGCGCCGGCCAGCATGCCGAGCAGCAGCAGGGCGCGGGTCATCAGATTCTTCATTCTTGTCCCGGCTCGTTCAGTGCGGATGGAAGGTGACGCGGTCGGGCACCGGCTTGAAGGTGCCCATCCGGCTCCACCACGGCATCAGCGCGAAGAAGGCGAAGTAGATGACCGTTCCGGCCATCGATATGTACTGACCCGCCGCCGACGGCGGCTGCGTGCCGAAATAGCCCAGCACGGCAAAGGCGACGACCCACACGATCATCAGCCAGAAGTGCCAGCCCGGCCGGTAGCGCATCGACTTGGTCGGCGAATGATCGAGCCACGGAAGCGCGAGGAAGATCAAGACCGAGGCACCCATCAGCACGACGCCCCAGAACTTCGGGTCGAGCGTGAAATAGCCGAGCAGCAGCACCAGCGTGCCGACCGCGATCGCGCCGCGCACGATCGGATGACGCACGGTGAGCACCAGCAGCGCCGAGAGCGCGATGGTGGCCACTGCGAGCACTGCCATGAACTGTTCGGTAGTGGCTCTCAGGATCGAATAGAACGGAGTGAAGTACCACACCGGGGCGATGTGCGACGGCGTGGCCAGCGGATCGGCCGGGATGAAGTTGTTCCACTCGAGGAAGTAGCCGCCGAGTTCGGGCGCGAAGAAGACCACCGCGAAGAAAAGGATCAGGAAGACCCCGGTCCAGAAGATGTCGTGCACCGTGTAGTACGGGTGAAACGGGATGCCGTCGAGAGGGCGGCCCGAGGCATCCAGCTTCTTCTTGATCTCGACGCCGTCCGGGTTGTTCGATCCGACGTCGTGCAGCGCAAGGATGTGTGCGACCACCAGCCCGATAAGCACCAGCGGAATCGCGATCACGTGGAACGAGAAGAAGCGATTGAGTGTCGCGTCGCCGATCACGTAGTCGCCGCGGATCAAGATCGACAGATCGGGCCCGATCAGCGGGATCGCGCCGAACAGGTTGACGATCACCTGCGCGCCCCAGTAGCTCATCTGGCCCCACGGCAGCAGGTAGCCGAAGAACGCCTCGCCCATCAGGCACAGAAAGATCAGGCAGCCGAAGATCCAGACCAGTTCGCGCGGCGTCCGATAGCTGCCGTACATCAGCCCGCGGAACATGTGCAGGTAGACGACGATGAAGAAGAACGACGCCCCGGTCGAGTGCATGTAGCGGATGAACCAGCCGCCCGGCACGTCGCGCATGATGTACTCGACCGAAGCGAAGGCCATGCCCGCGTCCGGCTTGTAGTGCATCACCAGGAAAATGCCGGTGATGATCTGGATCGCCAGCACCGTGATCGCCAGTCCGCCGAAGACGTACCAGATGTTGAAATTCTTTGGCGCGTAATACTCGGACAGGTGTTTGCGGTACTCCGACATGACGGTCGGCATGCGCTGGTCGAACCAGCCTGCCAAACCGGCATAGGGGGTCTTGTATTCAGCCATCGACTCGTTTCCTGGAATCAGGCGTTGGTGTCGTCACCGATCACGATCACGGTGTCCGCGGTGTACTTGTGCGGCGGTATCGGCAGGTTGTCCGGCGCAGGCTTGTTCTTGAAGACCCGGCCGGCGAGATCGAAGGTCGAACCATGGCACGGGCACAGGAAGCCCTGGTCGGCACCGAGCTGGGAGTTCTGGTTGGGACCGAACGGGCCCGCCGGCGAGCAGCCCAGATGCGTGCAGATGCCCACGGCGATCAGATACTCGGGCTTGCGCGAGCGGTATTCGTTGCGTGCGTATTCAGGCGTCGGGTACTGCGTGCGCAGCGATTTCGGATCGGCGACCTCGCCATCCGCCCGCTTGATCGATTCGAGCATCTCAGGCGTCCGGCGCAGCACCCACACAGGCAGGCCGCGCCATTCGACGGTCTTCATTTCGCCGGGTTTAATGCCGGCCATATCGAATTCGACCGGTGCACCGGCTGCCTTCGCCCGCTCGGACGGGGCGAAGGAAGAGACAAACGGGACGGCCATCGCGACGGCCCCGGCACCGCCGAGCGCCGCAGCCAGCGCGATGGCGTTGCGTCGTTCCTTGTCGATGCTCGCGGGCGCATCGCCGTCGGGAGCGCCGGCAGGCGCGGAAGTCGGTGTGGACATGAAGACCCCGAAAGAGTGGAGACCGGACGCGGGTTGCCGCGGTATCGCCCCGACGTCTCGCCGTCTCAGCGAACTTCCCGGCGAATAGCGCCCCCTCGGCAGCCCGCGATTCTACTGCATGTGGCAAGCCCGACCGTCTCCACGGCGACCGCCGCGGCCCGGACGGCCGAGCCGCTAAAATTACCGGTCAACTGTCACGCGGGGACCGGGCATGGCCATATTGAAGGAGTTTCGCGAGTTCGCCGTCAAGGGCAACGTCATCGACCTCGCGGTCGGCATCATCATCGGTGCGGCGTTCGGGAAGATCGTCGACTCACTCGTCAAGGATGTCGTGATGCCGGTCATCAACGCCATCTTTGGCGGCGCTGTCGACTTCTCGAACAAGTACTTTGTGCTGTCGGGCAATGTGCCGGCCGGAGCCCCGATCGACGTCGCGCAGAAGAGCGGCGTGGTATTTGCTTGGGGCAATTTCATCACCGTGCTGCTGAACTTCGTCATCCTGGCGTTCGTCATCTTCTGGATGGTCAAGGCGGTCAACCGCGTCAAGTCCCGGCTCGACGCGGCCCCCGCGGCGACGCCGGAAGACGTTGCGCTGCTGCGCGAAATACGAGACGAACTGAAGAAGCGCTGAATGCTGCGTCGACTCTGGCTGATCTTCGCGCAAGCGACCACGATTGGCCTCGCCCTGCTGTTCGTCGTCTCGACGCTGCGGCCCGAGTGGCTCAGCCGCGCGCCGGTGCTGTCCGCACCCGCACCGGCCGTGGCGCCGGCGTCGGGAAAGGCCGCAACGGTATCCGAGGCGGGCGTGCGCACGGGTGCACTGCTGTCCTACGCCGACGCGGTCGCGGTCGCCGCTCCGGCGGTCGTCAACGTCTACACGACCAAGGAGGTCCAGCGGCGCGGACAGGCGGTCGACCCGCTGTACCGCTACTTCTTCGGCGATCCGCGCGGCGGGCCTGAGCGCATCGCGAGCCTGGGCTCGGGGGTGGTCGCGACTTCCAACGGCTACATCCTCACCAACAATCACGTCGTGCAGGCGGCCGATGAGATCGCCGTCGCGCTGTCCGACGGGCGCCAGTTCGACGCGCGCCTGGTCGGCGCCGATCCCGAAAGCGACCTCGCACTGCTGAAGGTGGAAGCGAGCGGATTGCCCGTCATCACCTTCGGCCGCGCGGACTCGCTGAAAGTCGGCGACATCGTGCTGGCGATCGGCAATCCGTTCGACGTGGGCCAGACGGTGACGATGGGCATCGTCTCTGCGCTCGGCCGCTCCAACCTCGGCATCAACACGTTCGAGAACTTCATCCAGACCGATGCCGCGATCAACCAGGGCAACTCCGGTGGTGCGCTGGTCGACACACAGGGCAATCTGGTCGGCATCAACAGCGCCATTTTTTCGCGCACCGGTGGTTCGATCGGCATCGGCTTCGCGATTCCCTCGACGCTGGTACGCCAGGTCATGGACGAG
The DNA here is from genome assembly GCA_963703945.1 of uncultured beta proteobacterium. GTDB lineage: Bacteria > Pseudomonadota > Gammaproteobacteria > Burkholderiales > Burkholderiaceae_F > JALORV01. The sequence goes on from CAVPGM010000011.1 coordinate 21,782, forward strand.
CTGATCCGCTCAGGCAAGGTGACGCGCGGCTACTTCGGGGTCGAGCCTGAGGATGTAACACCGGAAACAGCCGAACTGCTGAAGCTCGGGCGGCCCGATGGCGTCGTTCTCAAGGGCGTGCAGCGCGCCAGTCCGGCCGGCAGGGCCGGGCTCGAACCCGGCGATGTGATCTTGACGATCAACGGACAGAAGGTCACCAACAGCCGCAGCATGCTCAACCAGATCGCGCAGTTGCCTCCCGGGTCGAGTGCGACCGTGCGCATCGCGCGTGCCGGCAAGGACCTCGAGGTCCCGGTCCAGGTCGGCGAGCGTCCGACTCCGCGCCTGACGCAATAGAACCTATCTCAGAGTTCCCAATGGTCGCGGCGGGGCCAAGATAGGCGGGCGTCTGCGGCGTTGGCCGGCTTGGCCGTAGGCCCGGCTACTGTCCTTCGCCAGCCGCCTTGCATCCGCCCGCTTCTTTGCGCAACGCGATCCATCGGGGACTCTGAGATAGGTTCTAGACCCGCGCGTTCAGCGCGGCGCCGTCAGGCGTGCCCGCATCTCGCGTGCTTTCAACGCCGCGACCGGATCTCCGTCGCCGGCCGCGATGCTGTACCAGTAGAGCGCGCGCAGCTCGTCCTTCTCCACTCCGTTGCCAGATTCGTACTGGCTGGCGATGATGTACGCCGCTCCGGTGTCGCCCTGCTCGGCAGCCCGTTCGTACCACCGCGCGGCTTCCGCAAAATCGCGCGCCACGCCGCGGCCGAGGAAGTACTGCGTCGCCAGGCTGACCTGCGCATCGCGATAGCCCTGTTCGGCCGCCCTGCGGAACCAGGCGGTGGCCTCGGTCAGCGAGCGCGCAACCAGCTCGCCGCGCTCATGCAGCAGCCCGAGTGCGTGCTGCGCGCGCGCGAATCCGTTGCCCGCAGACCGCTGCAGCCACTGGACGCCCGCCGGAATGTCCGCCGCCGCGCCCTCGCCGCTGATCAGCATCACAGCAAGATTGAACTGTGCCACGCGCTGGTTGCGCGCCGCTCCCTTGCGGAAAAACTGCTGCGCGCGCGCCAAGTCGCCCGCCTGGTACGCCGCGTAACCCTGGGCCAGATCGGCGTCGTCGTCGGGGACGACCTGCAGCCGTGCTGCCTCGGCGGACCCGGCGGCGAGCACGGCCAGCAGGCAAACCAGCGCCAAGACGACAGTCGAAAATCCGCGGTGCATCGAAGCCTGTGCAGGAGCGTGCTGTCAGGGCGCCGGCTGAGCCGTCGCCTCATCGGCCGGCTTTGGCTTCACCACGAATCGCGCCAGCAGGATTCCGAGCTCGTACAGCAGGCACAGCGGCACGGCCAGCAGCATCTGCGACAGAACGTCCGGCGGAGTGAACACGGCCGCAACGATGAAGGCGCCGACCACCACGTACGGCCGGACCTGTTTGAGTTTCTCGACGCTGGCGATTCCGAATCGCGAGAGCAGCACCACGATGATCGGCACCTCGAAAGTCAGGCCGAACGCGAGGAACATCGTCATCACGAAGCTGAAATACGCCTCGATGTCGGGCGACACTGCGACCGAGGCCGGCGCAAATCCGGCGATGAACTTGAAAACGATGCCGAACACGACGAAGTAGCAGTAGGCCATGCCGGCGGCGAACATTGCCACGCTGGAGGCGATCAGCGGCGCTGCAAGGCGTTTCTCATGCTTGTACAGCCCCGGCGCCACGAAGGCCCACGCCTGCCACAGGACGTACGGCAGCGCGATCAGGAACGACATGAACAGCGTCACCTTCAGAGGCACCATGAAGGGCGTGATGACACCGGTCGCCAGCAGCTTCGAGCCGGCCGGCAGCGCGGCCATCATCGGCCGCGACAGCAGGTCGAAGATCTGCTTCATGAAGGGGGTCAGCGCCAGAAACACCAGCAGCACTGCCACGGAGGCACGCACCAGGCGCTGCCGCAGTTCGATCAGGTGCGTGAGGAAGCTCTGTTCCTGGCCGGGTTCCGTCGTCTCGGTCGTCATCGCCGTGGCACGCCTTCAGCGCCGGATGCGCGCCCGGTTGAGCCTGGACCGTGGCGCGTACTTGTGGCGCGCACCCGGAGCAGCATCAGGCATCGCCAGCTGGCGCTTGAGCTTCGCGATCTCCTCTGACAGTTCGTCGATGCTGGGCCCGGGCTTGTAGCGGCGGTTGAAGCGCGTCGGGGTCCAGCCGTCGCGATCACCCCATCCTTCGGTGCCGGCGTCGGCACCGAGCGTGGAGATGTCGACGCCGGACGATCCGCCCGGCAGGCCCGACGTGACGCTCGATTCGAGCCCTTTGACTTCGTTTCTCACCGACGTTTCGAACTCGTGCGCGATGCCACGCGCCTGTTCCTGCAGCTTCTTGAGCTCGGCCAGTTCCATTTCGCGGTTGATGTCGGCTTTCACCTGCGCGACGTAGCGCTGGGCCTTGCCGGCCCATTCACCGACGGTCCGTGCCACCTTGGGCAGCCGTTCAGGGCCGAGCACGACCAGCGCGACGGCGCCGATCACCGCCAGTTCCCCGAAGCTGAAATCGAACATTGAGCGCGGCCGTCAGGTCAGGATTGCAGCATGCATGCGCCCCGGCCGCGTCGGGCGCTGGGTGGCACGCCGATCAGGACTTCTCTTTGGCGTGGACGTCGATCGTCTGACCGGTGACCTGCTTGGCGTCCTCGACCTTCTTCGACGCCTCCTCGGTGCCTTCCCGCATGCCTTCCTTGAAGCCTTTGATCGCTCCGCCCAGGTCCTTGCCCATGTTCTTGAGCTTGCTGGTGCCGAACACCAGAATGATGACCAGCAGGACAATCAGCCAGTGCCAGATCGAAAATGATCCCATCGTGAACTCCTACAGACGCTTCCAGGGGCGCGGACCGCCCAGGATGTGCATGTGCAAGTGGTAGACCTCTTGTCCGCCGTCCGGGCCGTTGTTGATCACGACGCGAAAGCCGTTGTCGCAGCCTTGTTGCTTCGCGAGCCGCGGCGCAAGTAACGTCAGTTTACCCAACAGCGCCTCGTGCTCCGGCCCGGCGTCGACCAGCGAGTCCAGGTGCAGTTTAGGGATGACCAGAAGATGCACCGGCGCGGCCGGATGGATGTCGTGAAAAGCGAGGATTTCCTCGTCCTCGTAGGCCTTGCGGCTCGGCACGTCGCCTCGGGCAATGCGGCAGAACAGACACTCGCTGGTCATCGCTGTCATCCTTTGACGTCGTCGCGCGCGTCGCGTTCCCGCGCCTTGCGCATGGCCTTTTCCTCGAGTCCGGATGTCCCTGCACGACGCGCCAACTCGTCCAGCACCTGCTGCGGCCCGAGGTTGTAGTGGGCCAGCATGATCAGGCAATGGAACCAGAGGTCGGCGGTCTCGGCGATGATCCGTTCGGGCGCCCTGTCCTTGCCCGCCATGACGGCTTCGGTGGCCTCCTCGCCGACCTTCTTCAGCACCGCGTCCTCGCCGCGAGCGAGCAGACGCGCCACGTAGGAGTGGTCGGGGTCCGCGCCGCGGCGCGACTCGATGATCGCGGCCAGTTGGCCCAGGATCGATTCGTTCATTTGCGATAGATGAGTTCGGGGTCCTGCAACACCGGATCCACCGTGATCCAGCGTTCGCCGTCGAGGCGCCTGTAAAAGCAGCTCGCCCGGCCGGTGTGGCAGGCGATCCCGCCCGCCTGCGACACAGCGTACAGGACGACGTCGCCATCACAGTCCAGGCGGATCTCTTCGACCCTTTGCACGTGCCCGCTTTCCTCGCCCTTGCGCCACAGCCGGCCGCGCGAGCGTGACCAGTAGACAGCGAGCCGCGTGCGGTCGGTCTCGATCAGCGCGGTGCGGTCGGCCCAGGCGACCATCAGCACGCGCTGGCTCACCGCGTCCTGCGCGATGACCGGGACCAGCCCGTCGGCGCCGAAACAGATCTCGTCCAGCCAGGCAGGAGAGTTCATGTTGCCCCCTTCGCCCTACGGGCGTCCCCCCCCGCGGGGGCCTTCGGAGCGGCCGTGCGGCGCTCATCCGAGCCGCATCGGCACACCGCGAGCGGCCATGTATTCCTTGGCTGCCTGTACGGTGTATTCGCCGTAATGAAAGATCGACGCGGCCAGCACGGCATCCGCACCGCCAATGGTCACCCCGTCGGCCAGGTGCTGCAGGTTGCCGACCCCGCCCGAGGCGATCACCGGCACCGAAACGGCATCGGCAACGGCGCGCGTCAATTCGAGATCGAAACCCTGGCGCGTGCCGTCGCGGTCCATGCTGGTCAGCAGGATCTCGCCGGCTCCCAGTTGCGCTGCACGGCGCGCCCAGTCGATCGCATCGATGCCGGTCGGCGTTCGCCCGCCGTGCGTGAACACTTCCCAGCCCGCGTCCGCGCGGTCCCGCAGCCGCCGCCGCGCATCGATCGCCACCACGATGCACTGCGCTCCGTAGCGCGCGCTGGCCTGGGCGATCAGCGACGGATCGTTGACGGCCGCAGTGTTGACCGAGATCTTGTCGGCGCCGGCATTCAGCAGCCGCCGCACGTCATCGACACGACGCACACCGCCGCCAACGGTCAACGGGATGAAGACCTGCTCGGCGACCGACTCGATGACGTGCAGGATCATGTCGCGCTGGTCGGACGAGGCGGTGATGTCCAGGAAAGTCAGTTCGTCCGCTCCTTCGGCGTCGTAGCGGGCTGCGATCTCGACCGGGTCGCCCGCATCGCGGAGCGCGACGAAATTGACGCCCTTGACGACGCGCCCGCCGGTGACGTCGAGACAGGGAATGATGCGCTTGGCCAGCATGTCGTTGGGTTCTTTCAGTCGGACTCTAACGCAACGGCTGAGCAGCGTTCCCTTCCAGTGCCCGGATCACGGGGTTCCCCGCCCGCCGGATTGCGACTGCAATGGTCTGATGCTCCAGGTCCACCAGCTGAACCGTCGTGCGTTGCTGCTCGCCGCCGGCGTCGTGCTCGCGCTTGGCACCACCCGCTTATGCGCCCAGACCACCTCGCCGCACGCGATCGCCATCCCGCGCTGGTTCGTCGAATCCTTCCTGGATTTCCGCGAGGACATTGGCGAGGCGCGCCGGGGCGGCAAGCGCGTGATGATCTACTTCGGGCAGGACGGGTGTCCCTACTGCAAGCTGCTGATGCAGACCACGTTCGCCGAGACCCGCATCGTCGACAAGGCGCAGAAAGATTTCGTACCGATCGCGCTCAACCTGTGGGGCGACCGCGAAGTGACCTGGGTCGACGGCCGGCGCATGAGCGAGAAGGACTTGGGTCGCCTGCTGCAGGTTCAGTTCACGCCGACGCTGCTGTTTTTCGACGAGAACGCCCGCGTGATCGTGCGCCTGAACGGCTATCAGCCACCGCACCAAATGGAAGCCGCGCTCGATTACGTGGCCAACCGTCTCGAGGAGAAGCAGTCGTTCGCCGACTACCTACAGCGATCGGTCAGCGAATCAGCCAGCCCGACACTGCATGACGAGCCGTTCTTCATGCGGCCTCCGTATGACCTTGCGCGATCGGCGAACCGCCCGCTGCTGGTCGTCTTCGAGCGGGCACCGTGTGCGAGCTGCGACGAACTGCATCGCGACCATTTCCGGCGCCGCGAGATCGCCCAGCAACTCGCCCGCATGAACGTCGCCCGCTTCGATCCGTCGAGCCATGTCGAGCTGATCGGGCCCGATGGTCGCCGCACGACGGCGTCGGCGTGGGCGCGTGACCTGAGCATCACCTTTGCACCGACTCTGGTGTTCTTCGATCGCGGCGTCGAAGTGTTCCGCGTCGAAGCCTATGTACGGCCGTTCCACCTGGCGTCGGCGCTTGAGTATGTCTCCACCGGCGCATACCGGACGGAGCCCAGCTTCCAGCGCTTCGTCCAGGCACGGGCCGACGGGCTGCGCGCCCGCGGCGAGACGGTCGACCTCTGGAAGTAGCGCCGGGCCGGGCACGTCCGACTAGCGGGATTCGCCGGCCAATCCGTCCGCGCGTTCCTGCGCACTGCGGAAATCGATCGCGCCCTCATAGAGCGAGCGACCAAGGACGGCCGCAGTCACGCCCTCGCTCTCGACCGCACACAGCGCCTCCACATCCGCCAGCCCCGCGATCCCTCCGCTGGCGATCACCGGGATCTTCACGTGCCGAGCGAGCTCGACCGTCGCCTCAAGATTGACGCCGGTCATCATGCCGTCGCGGCCGATGTCGGTGTACAGAATGGCCTCGACGCCGTAGTCCTCGAACTTCTTCGCCAGGTCGGTGACATCATGCCCGGTGAGTTTGCTCCATCCGTCGGTCGCAACCTTGCCGCCTTTGGCGTCGAGCGCGACGATGACATGGCCGGCGAACGCGCTGCACGCATCGTGCAGGAAACCGGGATTCTTCACGGCCGCGGTGCCGATCACCACGAAGCTCACACCGTCGTCGATGTAGCGTTCGATGGTGTCGAGGTCCCGTATGCCACCGCCAAGCTGGATCGGCAGATCCTCGCCCACGGCCTTGACCATCTTCCTCACCACCGCCTCGTTGATCGGGCGGCCCGAGCGGGCCGCATTCAAGTCGACGATGTGCATGCGGCGCGCGCCCTGCGCACGCCAGTGTCTTGCCATCGCGACCGGGTCATCTGAGAACACCGTCACGTTCTTGTCGAGGTCGCCCTGACGCAGACGAACGCAATGCCCGTCCTTGATGTCGATGGCTGGTATCAGCAGCATGGAATGGGCCCGGTGTGGGCGATGTGCAGCAGGCGGAGGGGAGCGGTGGCTGGCGGACGAACGCGTGCGCGTTAGGGCGCCCAGCGGATGAAGTTCTCGTATATGCGCAAACCGGCAGCGGCGCTTTTCTCGGGGTGAAACTGGGTGGCAAAAATATTATCCCGCGCAACCGCGCAGGTAAAGCTGTTGCCGTATTCGCTCGCACCCGCCGTCAGCGCTGGATCATCGGGGACAACGTAATAGCTGTGGACGAAATAAAACCAGCTGTCGTCGGGCACCCCAGCCCATAACGGATGCGATTGTGACTGCTTCACCCGGTTCCAGCCCATGTGTGGCACCTTGAGCCGTTGTCCGTTCGGTGCCGCTGGCGCAGTTTCCTCGAAACGCACGACGCGGCCGGGAAACACTCCCAGCCCCGGGGTCGGACCCTCGTCGCTGCGATCGAACAGCATCTGCTCACCAATGCACACAGCAAGCAGTGGCTTGCTCGCCGCCGATTCGCGCACCGCGCCCTCCAGCCCCGACTCGCGCAGGTAGCGCATGCAGTCGGGCATTGCGCCCTGGCCCGGGAACACGACGCGTGCGGCAGACCGCACCACATCGGCGTCCGAACTGATGCGAACAGACTCGCGCGGCGCCACGTGCTCGATCGCCTTGGCGACCGAGCGCAGGTTGCCCATGCCGTAGTCGACGATGGCGATCATCGCTTCGGGTGTACGCCGCTGCGCGGCTACAGCGTCCCCTTGGTTGACGGGATGGTTCCAGCGGCGCGCGGATCGGGTTCGACGGCCATTCGCAAGGCGCGGCCGAATGCCTTGAAGACGGTTTCGCACTGGTGATGCGCATTGTCGCCGCGCAGGTTGTCGACATGCAGCGTGACCGCCGCATGATTGACGAATCCCTGGAAGAACTCGTGCGCAAGGTCAACGTCGAATTCACCGATCATCGCGCGCTTGAACGGCACATTCCACTCGAGGCTCGGACGGCCCGACAGATCGACCACCACGCGCGATAGCGCCTCGTCAAGCGGAACATAGGCGTGCCCGTAACGGCGCACGCCGGCCTTGTCACCGATCGCTTGCGCGAAAGCCTGGCCCAGCGCGATGCCGATGTCCTCGATGGTGTGATGACCGTCGATATGCAGATCGCCACGCGCTTCGACGATCACGTCGAGCAGGCCATGGCGGGCCAGCTGGTCCAGCATGTGGTCGAAGAAGCCGACTCCCGAGGCGACCTGGCAGCGGCCGCTGCCGTCCAGCACGAGTTCGACGCGGATCTGCGTCTCCTTTGTATTGCGTTCGACCGCAGCGCGGCGGACCGGTGCCTGTGCGGTCACGGCCGTCCCTCCAGGGCGGCGCGCAGCGCCTGCACGAAGGAATCGTTCTCGACACTGGTGCCGATGGTCGTTCGCAGACAGCCGGCGAGCAGGGGGTGCACGTGTGACACGTTCTTGATCAGTATGGCGCGCTGCTTCAGTCCGTTGAACACGGCATCCGGATCGCCGACGCGGAAAAGCAGGAAATTGGCGGCCGACGGGAACACCTGGACTCCGCGCACGCCGCTCAAGGTGGTCGCAACTCGCGACCGCTCGGTGCGCACCATGACCGCCTGCTGCTCGAGCACACGCAGGTGCTCGAGCAGCAGGTCGGCGGCCGCCAGCGTCAGCACGTTGACGTTGTACGGCGGACGAAGCTTTTCGAGCTGGGCGACCCATTCGGGTTCGCCCGCCAGGTAGCCGAGCCGGATTCCCGCCAGCCCCAGCTTGGACAAGGTGCGCAGGATCAGCAGATTCGGCCAGTTGCGCAGCTGCGGCATCCAGGTGTCCTGCGCGAACGGGAGGTAGGCCTCGTCGATCACGACCAGCCCGGGCGCCGCGCGCAGGACTGCCTCGATGCCACTCCGCTCGAACAGGTTGCCCGTCGGGTTGTTCGGGTAGGCGATGAACACCACGGCCGGCCGATGCTCGGCGATCGCCGCGAGTAGCGCATTGATGGCGAGAGTGAAGTCGGGGTTCAGCGGCACGCCGATGAAGCGACAGCCGTCGAAGCGGGCCGACAGCTCGTACATCGAGAAACTCGGCCACGGCGATACGACGGTCGCACCCGGTCGTGCGCAGGCCTGGATGACGAGGTGGATCAATTCGTCGGAACCGTTTCCGAGCATCAGGGTCGTGCCGAGCGGCAGCCCCATCGCCTTGGCCAGCCGCTCCTTGAATCCGCGCGGATCCGACATCGGATAGCGGTTCAGCGGCTGCTTTCCCAGACGCTCGCCAAGTTCGCGTTGCAGCGCTTCGGGCAGGCCGAACGGGTTCTCCATCGCATCGAGCTTGATGAACCCTACGGCGCTGGGCACCGGGTAAGCCTCGATCGCGCGCACATCGTCGCGTAGCACCGCGAGGTTGGGGCGTTGTCCGATGCGCGCGTTCATCGCGGCCGTCTCAAGGGGACCCGGGGCCGTCTTGAAGACGGTATTCGGCCGACATCGCGTGGGCAACGAGATGTTCGCCGCGCGCCAGCACGGAAGCGACCGGCCCCAGGCGCCGCGCTCCCGCGGCCGACACGGCGATGATGTTGGAGCGCTTGACGAAGTCGTACACGCCGAGCGGAGACGAGAAGCGCGCAGTGCGGACCGTGGGCAGCACGTGGTTGGGGCCGGCGCAGTAATCGCCGAGCGATTCCGACGAATAGTGCCCGACAAAGATCGCGCCCGCATGCCGGATCTGCGGCAATACGGACTGCGGATCAACCGTGACGATCTCCATATGTTCCGGTGCGACCCGGTTGCACAGGGCGACCGCCTCGTCGAGGTCGCGCGTCAGCACCAGCGCCCCTCGGTTGGCCAGCGACGCTGCGATGATCTCGCGCCGCGGCTGCCCGGGCAGCAGGCGCCCGATTGCCGCATCGACCGCCGTCAGCAGAGCCGGATCCGGGCTCAGCAGCAGAGCCTGCGCGAGTTCGTCATGCTCGGCCTGCGAGAAAAGATCCATCGCGATCCAGTCGGGATTCGCGCTGCCGTCGGCAATCACCAGGATCTCGGTCGGTCCGGCGATCATGTCGATGCCGACCGTGCCGAACACGCGCCGCTTGGCTGCGGCGACATACGCGTTGCCGGGCCCCACGACCTTGTCGACCGCCGGCACGGTCGCGGTGCCATAGGCGAGCGCCGCCACGGCCTGCGCCCCGCCGATCGCGAATGCCCGGGTAACCCCGCCGAGGCAAGCTGCGGCGAGCACCAGCGGGTTGCGCTCGCCGCCGGGCGTCGGCACGACCATGATCAACCGCTCGACCCCCGCCACATGTGCCGGAATCGCGTTCATCAGGACCGACGAGGGGTAGGCCGCCTTGCCGCCCGGCACGTAGAGTCCGACGCTCTCGAGCGGGGCGATGCGCTGTCCGGTGACCGACCCGTCGGCCTCGGTGCTGGTCCAGTCGCCCTGCATCAACCGTGCGTGCTGCTCGCGGTGAAACGCACGGATCCGGTCGGCGGCGGTGTGCAGCGCTTCCCGCTGCACGGGCGGCAGGCTGTCGAACGCCGCGCGCATCTCGTCCTGCGTGATCTCGAGCTCGGCCACGCTGTGCACCGCGAGCCGGTCGTAGCGTTGCGTGTACTCGAGCAGGGCCGCGTCACCTCGTGCCCGCACATCGTCGACGATCGCGTTTGCCGCGCGCTCGATCGAGGCATCGATTGCGCTGTCTACCGCCACCAGTTGTGCGAACCCGGCCTCGAATCCGGCATCGCATGTGCTGAGCCTGCGAACGTTCATGGCGCGACTGCGGGTCGCGCCACCGCCGCCTCGATGCGTTCGATCAGCGGCGCCAGTTCGCTGCGTCGAGTCTTCAGTGCCGACTGGTTGACGATCAGGCGCGACGAGATATTTGCGATCTGTTCGACCTCGACCAGTTTGTTCGCGCGCAGCGTTCCGCCGGAGGAGACGAGATCGACGATAGCGTCGGCCAGCCCGGCGAGCGGTGCCAGTTCCATCGACCCGTAAAGCTTGATCAGGTCGACGTGTACTCCCTTCGCGGCAAAATGCTCGCGGGCCGCCTGTACGTACTTGGTCGCCACCCGCAGCCGCGCGCCGCGGCGCACCGCGGTCGCATAGTCGAATCCGGCGGGCACAGCCACGCACAGTCGGCAGCGCGCGATCCCAAGATCGACCGGCTGGTACAGCCCGCGATCACCCCACTGTGCGCTGTGTTCGAACAGCACGTCGCGCCCCGCGACACCCAGTTCGGCGGCGCCGTACTGGACGTAGGTCGGGACATCCGAGGCACGCACCACCACGACGCGCACCGCCGGATCCTCGGTGCGGATGATCAGCTTACGCGAGGTTTCCGGATCCTCGAGCGGGGCGATACCGGCCGCGACGAGCAGCGGCCGCGACTCGTCGAATATCCGTCCCTTCGAAAGTGCCAGCGTGATCACGGTGATTTTCGCCCGTTCGGTCAATGCACTCGCTCGATGCGGGCGCCGACCTGCGCGAGCTTCAGTTCCATGGTCTCGTATCCCCGGTCGAGATGGTAAATGCGATCGATCAGGGTTTCGCCCTGCGCGACCAGCGCGGCCACCACCAGCGTGGCCGATGCGCGCAGGTCGGTCGCCATCACGGGCGCGCCGGCGAGCCGGGTCACACCCTGCACCACCGCGGTGTTGCCTTCGATGTCGATGTTGGCACCCAGCCGCTTCAGTTCGAGTACGTGCATGAAGCGGTTCTCGAATATCGTCTCGGTTATGCGGCCGACGCCGTCGGCAATGCTGTCGAGCGCCATGAACTGCGCCTGCATATCGGTCGGAAACGCGGGATACGGGGCGGTGCGCAGGCTCACCGCGTGCGGACGCCCTCGCATCCGCACCCGGATCCAATCGGCCCCGCTATCCAGTTCTGCACCGGCCTCGCGCAGCTTGTCGAGCACCGCATCGAGCGTTGCGGGCGCGGCTCCCCGCAGCAGCACGTCGCCACCCGCGGCCGCCACCGCGCACAGAAAGGTGCCGGTTTCGATCCGGTCCGGCATCACCCGATGGCGCGCTCCCGCCAGTGTCGCAACACCCTGCACGACGATGCGGTCGGTACCCGCTCCGCCGACACGCGCTCCCATTGCATTGAGGGCCTGCGCCAGGTCTACCACTTCGGGCTCGCGGGCTGCGTTCTCGATCACCGTCTCGCCTTCGGCCAGTGTGGCGGCCATCATCAGGTTCTCGGTGCCGGTCACCGTCACCATGTCGGTCAGCACGCGCGCTCCGCGCAGCCGCGTTGCCTCGGCGATCAGATAACCTCCTTCGACATGGATCTTCGCACCGAGCAGTTCGAGTCCCTTGATGTGCTGGTCCACCGGGCGCGCGCCGATAGCGCATCCGCCGGGAAGGCTGACCCGCGCACGCCCGAAGCGCGCGAGCAACGGACCCAGTACGAGGATCGACGCACGCATCGTCTTGACGAGGTCGTACGGCGCTTCGGTGTTGGTTACCGCGTCCGCCTTCAGCCGCAGCGTGGCGCCATCGCGCTCGGCCGTGACGCCCATCTGGCGCAGCAGCTTGAGCGTGGTGCTGACGTCCTGCAGCCGGGGCACGTTATCGACCACGAGTTCGTCCCGCGTCAGCAACGACGCGCACAGGATCGGCAGCGCGGCGTTCTTGGCGCCCGAGATCGGGATTTCGCCGGCGAGCGTCGCGCCGCCGTGCACGATCAGCTTGTCCATCGACAGCGCCGGCGCTCTCGGCACGCGAAAGACGACCGGCCGCGTGACCCGGCGGTCGGGGAAAGCGAGACGTGAAGCCACATCGGCCATGAGCACACTCCTGAGTCGGTATCTGCACAGCGAGAAGACCGACGCAGGGTGGGCCCGCGGCTTGAAGGCGCGGGGAAGGTTGCGTGAAGGCGCGGTGAAGTGCGCAAAGAAGCCATCAGCGACCGCCGGTGGTGTGTTCGGCAGGCGTCAATGTGCGCATCGACAGCGCGTGGATTTCCTCGCGCATGCGGTCGCCCAGAGCGGCGTAGACCAGCTGGTGGCGCGCCACGCGGGACTTGCCTTCGAAGGCCGGACTGACGATCAGTGCGCTGAAATGCCGGCCGTCGCCTTCGACTTCGAGCACCGAGCATTCGAGCCCGGCGGCGATGTAGCGCCGGACCTCCTGCGGAGTCGGTTCCATCAGTTCCTCAGCTTGTAGCCGCGCGACAGCATGCGCAGTGCGACCGCCGTGGTCACTGCGAGCGCCGCCGTCACGACCGCAAGGCTGATCCACGGCGAGATATCGGATTGCGCGAAAAAGCCGTAGCGGAAGCCGTCGATCATGTAAAAGAACGGGTTCAGGTGCGAAACGCCTTGCCAGAACGCCGGCAGCCCGTGGACCGAATAGAACACACCGGACAGGAACGTCGCGGGCATCACGACAAAGTTCTGGAAGGCGGCGAGCTGGTCGAACTTGTCGGACCAGATGCCTGCGATCACTCCTAGCGCGCCCAGCATCGCGCTGCCGGTCAGTGCGAACACGAGTATCCACATCGGAGCACGCACACCGGGTGGTCCGAACCACACCGTCACCGCGAATACGCCGAGGCCGACCACCAGTCCGCGGACTGTCGCCGCAAGCACATACGCTCCGAAAAGTTGCCAGGCGGAAAACGGCGGCAGCAGGATGAAGACCATGCTGCCCATGATCTTGGACTGGATCAGGCTCGAGGACGAATTCGCGAACGCATTCTGCAGCACCGACATCATGACCAGCCCGGGGACCAGGAAGGCGACATAGCTGACCCCGGGGAACGCCTCGACGTGCTTGGCCAGCACCTGTCCGAACACCAGCAGATAGAGGACCGCGGTCAGCACCGGCGCCGCAATCGTCTGGAAACTGACGCGCCAGAAGCGCAGCACCTCCTTGGTGAGCAGGGTGCGGAACGCCACCGAAGGCGCCGAGTCGACAATGGGCAGAGTCGCCACCGCTGTGTTCATGCCGCCACCCCGAGCGCTGCTCGACCCATCATCGGCTCCGACATCAGTTGCAGGAACACGTCTTCGAGGTCGGCACGACCGACCTCGATGTCCTCAACCTCGCAGCCCGCTTCGCGGCAGTCGGCCAGCACGCGCTCGACGTCGGACGGCTGCGCCAGGCGCAGCGTCAGCACGCCGTCCCGCTCGTCGATGCGATGCGCGAGCACAGACGCCGGCGGCGTGCCGCGCGCCCGCAGTGTCATCTGTACGCCGGCGACGCGTGCGAGCAGAGCCCGCGTCGTGTCCAGCGCGACGATGCGACCGGCCTTGAGCATGCCGATGCGTCCGCACAAGGCCTGCGCCTCCTCCAGGTAGTGTGTCGTCAGGACGATCGTATGACCTTCGCGGTTCAGCCGGCGGATGAAGTTCCACAGCGTCTGCCGCAGCTCGACATCGACGCCTGCAGTGGGTTCGTCGAGCACGATCACCGGCGGCTTGTGCACCAGGGCCTGCGCGACCAGCAACCGTCGCTTCATACCGCCCGACAAGGCACGGGTGTTGGCGTCCGCCCGCGACGCGAGGCCGAGGTGGTGCAGCACTTCGTCGATCCAGGCCTCGTTGTCACGCAGCCCGAAGTAGCCCGACTGGAACACCAGTGTTTCGCGCACCGTGAAGAACGGATCGAAGGTGAGTTCCTGCGGGACCACCCCGACCGACAGGCGCGCCTCGCGGAAATCTTCGACAACATCGTGACCGAGGATTGCCGCGCGGCCGCTGGTCGCGCGCACCAGACCGGCCAGAATGGAAATCAGCGTCGTCTTGCCGGCGCCATTGGGACCGAGCAGGCCGAAGAACTCACCCGAAGCAATGGTGAGGTCGACACTGTCCAGCGCCACGAGCGATCCGTAGCGTTTGGTCAGGGATTGGACCTGGATGGCGGCAGTCACGGCGGGTGCCGACACCCTACGTGGATGGTCCGCGGATTGCGTCGGCCTGTGAGCCGCGATTATAGGTGCGGGCGACGGCCGGTCTCGAGCGAGGCGAGTGCAGGCAGCAGGTTGTCGACACCATAGACCGTGGCCAGGCTCACCAGCCCGGCCGGCGGGGAGGTCACCTTGAGTGCAAGGCCGCGCTCCTGTGCCGCGCGCTGCCACTCCAGCAGCACGGCCACCGCCGACGAATCGCAGCGCGTGACAGCAGAGAGGTCAAACTGCGCATCGCCCTGCTCGATCGCCGCGCGACCGAGCGCCGCCACCGCTGCCGCGTTGGCCATGCCGATCTCGCTGGCGTCGATGCGCACGGCGTCCTACGACTTCTTCGCCTGCTCGAGCGAGCGATTGCGCTCGGTGAGCGACTTGATCAGCCCGTCGACGCCGCCGGCGCTGATCTCGCTCGCAAACTGCGTCTTGTAGTTCTCGACCAGCCACACACCCAGCACGTTGACGTCGTAGATCTTCCAGCCGCCCGCCTGCTTCTCCAGCCGGTAGTCGAGCTGAATCGGCTCGCCGCGCGACGGCACGATGCTGGTTCGCACCAGCACGTCGGTGTCGGTCGGCTGCGCCCGGAACGGCCGCATCTGCACCTGGTGATCCCTGACCTGTGCCAGAGCCCCACTGTAGGTGCGCACCAGCAGCGTCCGGAATTCACGCGTCAGTGCAGCGCGCTGCTCGGGCGTCGCGCTGCGCCAGCCGCGGCCGACTGCAAGCTGGGTCATCTTCTGGAAATCGACGTAGGGAAGGATCTTCTCGTCGACCAGCTTCTGCACGCGGGCGACATCGCCGGTGGCAAATGACTTGTCGGCCCGAATCGTGTCCAGCACCTCGGTCGTCAGATCGCGCACCATGACGTCCGGGGCGGTCGCAGCAGGCTGCGCCTGCGCAGCGTCCGCCACCAGCAGGGCCAGCGACAGCGCAAGGATGCGCGCAGTTCGAGAACAGTCCATCATCAGTTCCTCATCTATCGTTTACCGTCCGCATCATCGGCGGGCTCTTTGCGTTCAACGTGCGAGCCGGCAGACGGTGGACGACTGCCGGGCTCTGCCTTCGCCTCGCCGTCGGTCACGTCGACCTTCGCCGCTTCGCTTTTCGCCGCGTCGCCTTTCCCCGCTTCGTTCCTCTCCGCTCCTGCCGGTTCATCCGCCGTCTTTGCGTCGGGCGGCTTCGATTCGCCGGGCTTCGCGTCGCTGGCAGGCGCCTTGTCCGCGTCGGCAGGCTCCTCGTCCTCGTCGGGTTCGCGCGGCGGATTGCCGTCGTACACAAGGCTGCGACGGCGCTGCAGGTAGCCGTCTCGGATGAAGCTGTACTTGTCGAGCGCCGCCTCGTTGATGATCTTGTCGGCCGGCAGCAATTCGGCCCGCTCGTTGACGATGCGGAGGCCGAGAATGGTGTATTCGACCGTCGGATAGTCGATGTAGAAATTGAGATCGAGAAACGGCTCGACGCCGTAGATGCCAACCGCGTCCCGCACGGAACTCGGACCGAAGAACGGAATGACCAGGTAGGGGCCGGGCCCGAACCCCCAGACACCCAGCGTCTGGCCAAAGTCCTCGCGGTGGCTCTCGAGTCCCATCTTGGTGGCCACATCAAAGCAGCCGACCACACCAACGGTCGTGTTCACCACGAAGCGGCCGAGATCCGAAAGGCCCTCTGCCGGCTTGCCCTGCAGCGTGTTGTTGATCGCGGTCGATGGTCCGCGCAGGTTGAAGAACGCGTTCGACAGGCAATCGCGGACCGCATCGGGGAGCTTCGCGTACAGCTCGGCAATGGGTTTCAGCACCACGTCGTCGAATCCCTGGTTGAAGGCGAACACGTTGCGGTTCACTTTTTCGAGCGGGTCGCGCGGGTCCTGGCCGGCGTTGGGCGGCAGCGTCGCGCAGCCGGTCGCAAGCAGCAGCGCCGCGACGACGACCGGCATGCGCAGCGGACGCATCAGCATCGACCGTATGGGCAACCGGTGGACCTGCACTGTGGCTATTTCTTCTCGCTGCCGCCCTCGGCGGCGCGGTTGTAGAGGAATTGTCCGATCAGGTTCTCGAGCACGACCGCCGACTGGGTCATCTTGATCACGTCGCCACCATTGAGTTCCTTGTCCGACCCGCCCGGCTCCAGGCCGACGTACTGGTCGCCCAGCAGGCCCGACGTCAGGATCTTGGCGGAAGTGTCCGACGGGAAGCGAACCTTGCTGTCGATCTCAAGGGTGACCAGGCCCTGGTAGCTCTGCGAATCGAGTGCGATCGCGGTCACCCGGCCGACGGTGACTCCGGCACTCTTGACGGGCGACCGCACCTTGAGCCCGCCGATGTTGTCGAACTTGGCGCTCAGCGCGTAGGTCGGCCCTGCACTGAAGCTTGCGAGATTCGCCGCCTTCAATGCGAGGAAGACGACGGCGATCATCCCGAGCAGCACGAACACGCCGACCAGTGTCTCGATTCCCCTGCGTCCCATCGAACGACTCCTGCGAAATCCAGCTAGCGCGGCGCGCTGAACATCAGCGCCGTCAGCACGAAATCCAGCCCCAGCACTGCCAGCGACGAGATCACCACGGTGCGCGTGGTGGCCTGCGCCACGCCTTCGGGCGTGGCTTCCGCTTCGTAGCCCTGGTAGAGCGCGACGAACGTGCACGCCACGCCGAACACGATGCTCTTGAGGATGCCGTTGCCTACATCGTCCCAGGCGTCCACTCCGCTCTGCATCTGCGACCAGAACGCGCCCGGATCGATGCCGATCATCAGGACCCCGACGACGTAACCGCCGAGGATGCCGACCGCCGAGAAAATGGCCGCCAGCAGCGGCATCGAAACGATGCCGGCGACAAAGCGCGGCGCCAGCACGCGCGAGCGCGGGTCCACCGCCATCATCTCCATCGCCGCAAGCTGCTCACCCGCCTTCATCAGTCCGATTTCGGCAGTCAGCGAGGTCCCGGCACGGCCGGCAAACAGCAGGCCCGTGACGACCGGCCCGAGTTCGCGCACCAGCGAGAGCGCCACCAGCAGGCCGAGCGACTCGGCCGCGCCGTAACGCGACAGCGTGTAGTAGCCCTGCAACGCGAGCACGAAGCCGACGGCCAGCCCGGAGGCCGCGATGATCACCAGCGAGTAGTTGCCGATTGCGTGGATCTGGGCCAGCGTCAGGTGAACTCGCGCGATTGCCGACGGCACGTTCTTCAGCAGATCGATGAAGAAGAATGCACTGTTCCCCAGGCCGCGCAGCACATCGAGTGCGCGCCGACCAAGACCGGGCAGCAGATCGGAGGCCGTCATAGGCGGAGCTCCAGGTCCTCACGATAATCGCGAGCCGGGTAGTGGAAGCGCACCGGTCCATCGGGCTCGCCGCGGATGAATTGCCGTACCTCGGGATGATCGGAGGCCTGCACTTCGGCTGGTGTGCCATGCCCGACGATGCGGCCACCGGAAATCACGTAGGCATAGTCGCTGATCAGAAAGCACTCGTGCACGTCGTGCGACACCACCAGCGAGGTGGCGCCGGTTGCGTCGTTCAGGCGCCGGATCAGGTTCGCCGCCACGCCCAGCGAGATCGGGTCGAGCCCCGCGAACGGTTCGTCGTACATGATGAGGTCGGGGTCGAGAGCGATCGCACGGGCCAGCGCAACGCGCCGTGCCATGCCACCGGACAGGTCGGCCGGTTTCAACTGGGCTGCGCCGCGCAGCCCCACCGCGTTGAGTTTCATCAGGACGAGGTCGCGGATCATGTTCTCCGGCAGCGTCGTATGCTCGCGCAGCGGAAACGCGACGTTGTCGAATACCGTGAGGTCGGTGAAGAGCGCACCGAACTGGAACAGCATGCCCACCCGGCGCCGCAGGGCATACAGAGCGGAACGGTCCCGTACGTTGAGCGGTGCGCCGTCGAAGCTGATTGTCCCGTGCCGCGGCGCCAGCACGCCGCCGATCAGCCGCAACAGCGTCGTCTTGCCGCATCCGGACCCGCCCATGATCGCCACGACCTTGCCGCGCGGAAACACCATCGTGACGTCGGACAGCACGAGACGCTCGTCGTAGCCGAACGTCACGCGCTCAATCGCAACCAGCGCGTCGCTGCTCATGCCACCACGGCTGCGCGGACCGTCGTGCCGGCCGCGCTAATTGCTGCCGTCGCCCGACGCACCGTCACTCGGGTGTCGCGTTCAGAAAGTACATCGCCGAGAGCAGCGGGCCGGGTTTGCCCAGCGGCGCCAGCCAGCGGTCATAGATCTCCGCGATGGCCCCCGAGCGGTAGATCTGCGACAGCGCGCGGTTGACTGCGAGTCGGAACGCCGGATCGCGTCGCATCATCAGGCCGTATGGTTCGAACGAGAACTCGTCCTGGATCAGCGTGTATTTGGTATCCCCTCGCGCGCGCACCACCTGACCGACCAGCACGACGCGGTCGGCTGCGTAGCCGTCGATCTTGCGAGAGTTCAGGGCGGCCAGCGCTTCGGGCTCGTCCTTGACGATCACCACCTTGGCATCGATCAGCTTGTCCTTCAGCGCCGCCTTCAGGTTCTGCTCGGTGGTCGTGCCGGCCATGACGCCGATCGACTTGCCCGCAAGGTCGGCGAGTCGGTTGAGCTTGGAATCGCCGAGCACCAATACGGCACCGCCGTCGACGAAGATCAGGTTGGAGAAGTCGACCCGCTCCTGGCGCGACAGCGTCACGGTGGTGTTGCCGCATTCGAGGTCGACCGCGCCGCCGGTCACCTGGTCGAACCGGTTGGCGGCCGTGACCGGCACCCACTTGACGCCGAGACTGCCAGCACCCAGCGCGCGTTCGATGCCGGCAACAATGCGCTTGCACAGATCCACCGAGTAGCCCGCCGGCTGACCGTCAGGTCCGGCGAATGAAAATGGCGGGGAATCCGCTCGATAGCCGAGGCTGATCGACTTGGCGTCGCGAATCTTCTTCAGGGTGCCGGCCTCCTGCGCCTGAACACCGAATACCAGCAACAGGCCGCATAAGGCCCACAGTATCTTGGACATGGGTGAAGACCTTTCGGGTTTGGGACGCAGGAACGCCGGCAGGTCCGGCGCCCGTAGACTACCAGCGACACGCGGTCAGCCATTCGGCCGACACCTTACGAGGGCTCGCCCGGCGGCGGTCCGCCACCGGCCAGGACGCGCCGCCGGCGCGCGAGACCGAGCGAGTTCAACTCGGCATCGTCATCCGCTACGACGCTGAATGCTTCGATCACCTCGGTGGGCGCGACGCGTGCGCGACCGCTCGCCAGGTCGACGAACGTCCAGACGGTCTCGCCGCGCGCCAGTATCTTCCGCTCGCGCACAACGGCGTATCGCCGCAGGCAGTCGCGGCCGTCCCAGCGCGCCACCCAGGTGTAGATATCGAGCGCGTCGCCGAGATGCGAGGGCCGCAGGTACTCGATGAAGTGCGATGACGCGAACCACGCCGTGCCATCGGCGAAGTACCGATCCATCGGCCAGCCCTGTGCGGCCGAGTGATCGACCGCAATTTCCTCCATCCAGCGCAGGTACTCGCGGTTGTTGACATGACCGACCGCGTCGATCGATTCGGGCCCGACCCGCAGCGAAGTGTGGAAGATGCGCGGCACGCCGGCGAGCCTAGCGGGCAGCAGCGGACATCAGCGAGGAAGCGAGGAAGATCCCATCAGGAATTCGTCGACCGCGCGGGCGCACTGTCTGCCCTCCCGGATCGCCCAGACGACGAGGCTCTGGCCGCGCCGCATGTCGCCGGCGGCGAACACCTTGGGCACGCTGGTGGCGTAGGGCCGCGGACCGCCCTTGCTTTCCTCGGTTGCTGCGCCCGCATTGCCGCGGGCGTCCTTGGCCACACCAAAGTCATCGAGGATAGAGGCCACCGGCGCGACAAATCCCATCGCAAAGAGCACCAAATCGGCCGGCAGCTCGAATTCCGAACCGGGGACGTCTTTCATCTTCATGGAGCCCGTCAGTGGATCTTTCTGCCACTCGACGCGCGCCGCCACAAGCGCCCGCACATGGCCTTTGCCGTCGCCTTCGAAACGCTTGGTGGTCACCGCCCAGTCGCGCTCGACACCTTCTTCATGCGAACTCGACGTGCGAAGCTTGATGGGCCAGTAGGGCCAGGTGAGTTCCTTGTTCTCGCGGTCCGGCGGCTGCGGCAGCAGTTCGAACTGGGTCACCGACTTGGCGCCGTGGCGGTTCGAGGTTCCGACACAGTCGGACCCCGTGTCGCCTCCGCCAATCACGACGACGTGTTTGCCGCTCGCGTGGATCTGTTCCGCGACGGTATCGCCGGCCACGACTTTGTTCTGCTGTGGCAGGAATTCCATCGCGAAGTGCACTCCCTTGAGGTCCCGTCCGGGCACCGGCAGATCACGCGACTGCTCAGCTCCGCCGCACAGCACGACGGCGTCGAACTCGTGCAGCAAACGGTCCGGGGCGATGGCTTCGGTTGAGGTGTCGTTCACTCCGCCACCGAGCGGAGTGCGGCCGATGAACACGCCGGTGCGGAATTCCACGCCTTCAGCCTGCATCTGGGCGATGCGGCGATCGATGTGCGACTTCTCCATCTTGAAGTCGGGAATTCCGTAGCGCAGCAGCCCACCGATGCGATCGTTCTTCTCGAACACCGTCACCGCGTGACCCGCGCGCGCCAGTTGCTGTGCTGCGGCCAGCCCTGCTGGTCCACTGCCGACGACGGCGACCGAGCGACCCGTGCGCTGTTTCGCCGGCCGCGGGACTACCCAGCCTTCTTCCCACCCCTTGTCGATGATCTTGTGCTCGATCGACTTGATGCCCACCGGCGCGTCGTCGATGTTCAGCGTGCACGCGGCTTCGCACGGCGCCGGGCAGACGCGGCCGGTGAACTCGGGGAAGTTGTTGGTGCCGTGCAAAACATCGAGCGCGTTCTTCCAGTCCTGGTGATAGACCAGGTCGTTGAAATCAGGAATGACGTTGTTGACCGGACAGCCGCTGGTGCAGAACGGGATGCCACAGTCCATGCAGCGCGCGCCCTGGATCGTCGCCTGCTCGTCGGTCAGGTGTGCAACGAACTCGCGCCAGTGCTGCTTGCGTGCCTGCGGTGCCTCCGCGGCTTCTTCGAGCCGCCGATACTCCATGAATCCCGTGACCTTCCCCATCGCCTATCTCTCTTGTTCGTTCTCTTGGTGCCCGCCGGACGGCAGACGCCGCATCAGAAAATCTCCGATCCCTTGTTCAGGCGCTGCCGGACGCCTGTGCACCCACAGCCACGCCAGCGCGCCATTGATGTGCGCGCCCAGCACGGCGCCGACCAGCAGCGTGCCACCCAGCCAATCGAGCACCGACGGCACCGGGCCCTGCGTGTGCAGCCACATATAGACCGGCACCGACACGGTGGCGACGAGGATCATCGCCGGTACCACCCACGGCAGGCCCAACACGACGACGGCCGTCGCCGCCGCCGTGCGCAGATCCGGATCGGCGCCGCGCAGCGACCACAGCAGCAATCCGATCGGGACGCTGACCAGCAGGCCCGGCAACCAGGCGCGAACATCGGCGGGCCACAGCACCGGCGGCGCGCTCATGCGTCCTCACTATGCAGCCATCCGTTCGACGGGGGCGTGCTCTGCGGCGCTCATCTGCTTCAACGCCCGGCGGTACTCGTGCGGGAACACCTTGACGAAGCGAGCCAGCATGGAGTTCCAGTTGTCGAGCAGCATGCGTGCACGCAGGCTGCCCGTATAGCGGAAATGGCTCTCCACAAGTCCGCGCAACATGAACTCGTCGGTTTCGCCCAGGTGCCAGATGGCCTCTTCGGTCTTCTCTTCCTGCACGGCCGATGGCAGCACCGATTCCAGTTCACACATCGACTGATTGCATCTGGCCGCGAAATCGCCGAACTCGTCGAACACATAGGCGATGCCGCCCGACATGCCGGCCGCGAAGTTGCGTCCCGTGGCGCCAAGCACCACCACCGTGCCCTTGGTCATGTATTCGCAACCATGGTCACCCGTGCCTTCAACCACCGCGGTCGCACCCGAATTGCGGACCGCGAAGCGCTCGCCCGCAACACCGTTGAAATACGCCTCGCCCGCGATCGCGCCGTACAACGCCGTGTTGCCGATGATGATGTTCTCGGTCCCGGCGCCGCGAAAGTCGTTCGGGCAGCGCACGATCACGCGTCCTCCGGACAGGCCCTTGCCGGTGTAGTCGTTGGCATCACCGACCAGATCGAGCGTGATGCCATTCGCAAGGAAGGCGCCGAAACTCTGGCCCGCGGTACCGTTGAACTGGATGTGAATGGTGTCGTCCGGCAGGCCTGCATGGCCGTACTTGCGGGCGACCGTCGATGACAGCATCGTTCCAACCGTGCGGTTGATGTTGCGGATCGGGCTGATGAAACTCACCCGCTCGCCGCGTTCGATCGATGGCCGGCACTGCTCGATCAGCTTGTGATCGAGCGCCCGCGCGAGCCCATGGTCCTGCGTTTCGACCACGCGACGCGCGACGTCGGCCGGCATGTCGGGCTGGTAGAAGATCCGGCTGAAGTCGAGCCCGCGAGCCTTCCAGTGGTCGATGCCGGCCTTGGATTCGAGCAGGTCGGCGCGTCCGATCAGTTCGCTGAAGCGCCGGATGCCGAGCTGTGCCATCAGTTCGCGTACTTCCTCGGCGACGAAGAAGAAATAGTTGACGACATGCTCGGGCTGGCCCTTGAACCTGGCACGCAGCACCGGGTCCTGCGTCGCGACGCCGACCGGGCACGTGTTCAGATGGCACTTGCGCATCATGATGCAGCCCTCCACCACCAGCGGTGCGGTGGCGAAGCCGAATTCGTCGGCGCCGAGCAGCGCGCCGATCACGACGTCTCTCCCGGTCTTCATCTGGCCGTCGACCTGCACTGCGATGCGGCCGCGCAGGCGATTGAGCACCAGCGTCTGTTGCGTCTCCGCGAGGCCGAGTTCCCAGGGCGTGCCGGCGTGCTTGATCGAGCTCACCGGCGAGGCGCCGGTCCCGCCATCGTGCCCGGCAATGGTCACGTGGTCCGCCTTGGCCTTCGCGACTCCGGCAGCGACCGTTCCCACGCCCACCTCCGACACCAGCTTGACGCTGATCGACGCCTGCGGATTGGCGTTCTTCAGATCGTGGATCAGCTGCGCCAGATCCTCGATCGAGTAGATGTCATGATGCGGCGCGGGCGAGATGAGTCCGACGCCGGGAACCGCGAAGCGCAGTTTGGCGATGTACTCGCTGACCTTGTGCCCGGGCAGCTGGCCGCCTTCACCCGGCTTGGCACCCTGCGCCATCTTGATCTGGATCTGGTCGGCGCTGACCAGGTACTCGGTCGTCACGCCGAAGCGACCCGACGCAACCTGCTTGATCCGGCTGCGCAGCGAGTCGCCGGCGCGCAGCGGAATATCGGCTGCTACCCGGTCGTGTCCGATGACGCTGGCCAGCGTGTCACCCTGCTTGATCGGCACTCCGCGCAACTCCTGCTGGTAGCGGCGCTCGTCCTCGCCGCCCTCACCCGTGTTGCTCTTGCCGCCGATGCGGTTCATCGCGATCGCGAGCGTGGTGTGCGCCTCGGTCGAGATCGAGCCGAGCGACATTGCTCCGGTCGCGAAGCGACGGACGATCTCGGCGGCCGGCTCGACCTCTTCGAGCGGGATCGCGCGCTTCGGATCGAGCCGGAACTCGAACAGCCCCCGCAGCGTCATGTGGCGGCGGCTCTGGTCGTTGACGATCTGCGCGTATTCCTTGTAGGTCGAATAGCTGTTCGACCGCGTCGAGTGCTGCAGCTTCGCGATCGCATCAGGTGTCCACATGTGCTCTTCGCCGCGCACGCGCCACTGATACTCGCCGCCCGCATCCAGCATGCCCGCGAGCACCGGGTCGTCGGAGAAAGCGGCGCGATGCGTGCGCACCGACTCTTCCATGACCTCGAACAGTCCCACACCGCCGACATTACTGGCGGTTCCGCGGAAGTACCTGTCGACCAGTTCGCGGTTGAGTCCGACCGCCTCGAAGATCTGCGCACCGCAGTACGACATGTAGGTGCTGATGCCCATCTTCGACATGACCTTGTTCAGGCCTTTGCCGATCGCCTTGATGTAGTTCTTGATGGCCTTGTCGGCCTCGGCACCATGCAGCGCGACCAGCGTCTCGATCGCGAGGTAGGGATGAACGGCCTCCGCGCCGTAGCCTGCCAGCAGCGCGAAATGATGCACTTCGCGAGCCGAACCGGTTTCAACCACCAATCCGGTCGAAGTCCGCATTCCCTCGACGATCAGGTGCTGGTGCACCGCGCTCGTGGCGAGCAGCGCCGGAATCGCCACGTGCTCCGCATCGAGCGAGCGGTCGGTGATGACGAGAATGTTGTAGCCGGCGCGCACGGCGTCCACCGCCTGTGCGCACAGCGAGGCAAGCCGCGCCTCCACGCCTTCCTTGTCCCAGGCAAGCGGATAGCAGATGTCGAGTTCGAACGACCGGAACTTGTTGGACGAGTACCTCTCTATCGAGCGGATCTTGGCCATGTCCTTGAAGTCCAGCACGGGCTGGCTGACTTCGAGGCGCATCGGCGGGTTGATGTTGTTGATGTCGAGCAGGTTTGGCTTCGGGCCGACGAAGCTCACCAGTGACATCACCAGTTGTTCACGGATCGGATCGATCGGTGGGTTGGTGACCTGGGCGAACAGCTGCTTGAAGTAGCTGTAGAGCGGCTTGCTGCGGTCCGAAAGGACCGGCAGCGCGGAATCGTTGCCCATCGAGCCGATCGCTTCCTCCGCCTGCAGCGCCATCGGTTCCATCAGCAACCTGACATCCTCCTGCGTGTACCCGAATGCCTGCTGCCGGTCGAGCAGGGGCACGTCGAGCCGTGCCGCGGATGACGGTTTGCCGTTCGCCGTGTCCGAGAGATCGTCCAGCCTGACACGGATCCGTTTGATCCACTCCTTGTATGGCTTGCTGGCCGACAGGTGCCGCTTGAGTTCGGCATCGTCGATGATGCGGCCCTGCTCGGTGTCGATCAGGAACATCTTGCCCGGTTGCAGCCGCCACTTCTTGATGATGCGGCTTTCGGGAATCGGCAGCACACCGACCTCGGAAGCCATCACCACCATGTCTTCGTCGGTGATCACATAACGCGCCGGCCGCAGGCCGTTGCGGTCCAGCGTCGCGCCGATACGCACGCCGTCGGTGAAAGCGATCGCCGCCGGACCATCCCACGGCTCCATCATCGCGGCGTGGTATTCGTAGAATGCGCGCCGGCTGTCGTCCATCAGCGTGTGCTGCTCCCACGCTTCCGGGATCATCATCATCACGGCATGCGCCAGCGGGTAGCCGCTCATCACGAGCAGCTCGAGCGCGTTGTCGAAGCAGGCCGTGTCGGACTGTCCTTCGTAGATCAACGGAAAGAGCTTTCCGAGGTCGTCGCGCAGCACCGGCGATGACATCACGCCTTCGCGCGCGCGGATCCAGTTGAAGTTGCCCTTGACAGTGTTGATCTCGCCGTTGTGCGCAATCAGGCGATACGGGTGCGCCAGTTCCCACGAGGGAAAGGTGTTGGTGGAAAAACGCTGATGGACCAGCGCGATCGCCGACACGACGCGCGGGTCGCTCAGGTCGACGTAGTACTCGCCGACCTGATCAGCGAGCAGCAGGCCCTTGTAGACGACTGTCCGCGTCGACATCGACGGAACGAAGTACTCCTTGCCGTGTTTGAGCTTAAGCGCCTGGATCTTGTGGCTCGCCGTCTTGCGGATAACGTACAGCTTGCGCTCGAGCGCATCCGGCACCATTACATCGGCTCCGCGGCCGATGAAGATCTGGCGAATGACCGGCTCGCGCTGGCGCACCAGCGGAGACATCGGCATCTCGCGCGCGACCGGCACATCGCGCCAGCCGAGTACCGTCTGGCCTTCCGCCCGCACGGTGCGCTCGAGTTCCTGTTCGCACGCCAGTCGTGACGCGTGCTCGCGCGGCAGAAAAATCATGCCCACCCCGTACTCGCCAGGCGGAGGAAGCACTACGCCCTGCCGCGTGAGTTCATCGCGGTAGAACGCGTCGGGGATCTGGATCAGGATGCCCGCGCCGTCGCCACACAACGGGTCGGCGCCGATGGCCCCGCGATGATCGAGGTTATGCAGGATCAGCAGCGCCTGCTGTATCAGCGCATGGCTCGGCCGCCCTTTGATGTTGGCGACGAACCCCACCCCGCATGCGTCGTGCTCCATCGACGGGGTGTACAGGCCCTGCTGGCCGGCCTGCGCGACAGCCGATTCGAGAACAGAATCGTTCATGAGGAAACTTTCAGCGAAGATTTCCGCGAGGGTGCTAATCCGCAATGTACCGCTGGCTCACTGCAGCGCACAAGAGCTTAAATCGGGGTCTGTCCCCTAATTTACCAAGCCGCTCCGGCAAAGTTCTGAAACGGGGACATATCAGGTGCCGCCCGGCACCAGACTCAACGCGCGGCAGAGCGCCGTTCAGCGGAGGCTGGCGCTCTGGGGCGGCCGGCCCGCGCCCGCGCGGGCCGGCGGGCGCACTCCGGCTCGATCTGGCGCAGGAAGGCCGGCGACCCAACAACCCATCCGCCGCGAAGGGCCGCCTCCAGTTGGACCACCGACTGGTCCGAAAGCGGGGACTGCGCGAGGTCGCGGTATGCCGCCTGTCGTTCGTACGGCGTGTTGCCGAGCGCCCAGTACAACGGATGCTCCTGAATGCCCGTAACCGACCCGAGGCCGACGTGATGTCGGTAACTGGACCATGTATAGGCCTCCGGTGACTCGACGACTCTGACGGTCACTGGCCGCCACTCCACGTAGCGCAGGGCGTCGAGAAAGGCAGTCTCCGGCTCCAGGACTGCTGCTCGGTAGCGTCCACCAAACAGCGTCCCGCCTCCGCCGCGACGGTCGTTGATCCAGCGCACGTATCGCCGTCCGACAGATTGCATCAGTCGCCCAAGGCTGGCGCCGTCGGCCGGCGTCGCAACCAACCACATTCCGTGAGGCAACAGTGAGTAGCCGTGCAGGGCGACCCGCAAGACGGCCGATTCCTCGCGGAGGAGCGACAGCAGACGCTCGCTCTCGGCCCCGTCAGTGACGATAGATCGCGCAGCCGAGTGCTGGGCGACCAGGTGTGGATAGCCGCCGATCGAGAGCCTGGCGAGGCGCGCCATGCGCTGTCTCCTCAGACGTCGCCGACGGTGTACAGACGGCGATGCTCGCGAATCGCATAGCGGTCGGTCATGCCAGCGACATAGTCGGCAATGGCTCGCGGTCGATCCACCGCTGCGCGCGCCTGATGGTCGGTGGGTAGAAGGCGGGGCTCGTCCGCGAAAGCCGTGAACAACTCATGCACGATGCGGCGCGCCTTGGCCGTCATCCGCATCACCTGGTAGTGACGATACAAATGGTCGTGCAGGAACTTCTTCAGCACATCGGCCTCGCTGCGCAGCTCCGACGAAAAGGCGATCAGCGGCCCGGCGCGCCGCACATCGTCGAGCGACTCCGGGGCTGCGTGTGCGATGCGGCGGTTGCTCTCGTCGATCAGATCGACGACCAGCGTGTTGATCATCCGGCGCACGGTTTCGTGGATCATGCGGCGCTCGGCGATCGCCGGAAATTCGTCGCGGACGCGCCGCGCGTGTCGCGCGAAGAGCTCGATCGTCTCGAGCTGCTCGATTTCCAGCAGGCCGGAGCGCAGGCCATCGTCGATATCGTGGTTGTTGTATGCGATCTCGTCGGCCAGATTGGCGATCTGCGCTTCCAGGCTCGACTGGCGCTTCTGCAGGAAGCGCTCGCCCAGTTCGCCCAGCTTGCGCGCGTTTTCGGGCGAGCAGTGCTTGAGGATGCCTTCGCGGGTCTCGAAAGTCAGGTTGAGTCCGTTGAACGCACCGTAGCGCTCCTCGAGTTCATCGACCACGCGCAGCGACTGCAGGTTGTGCTCGAAACCTCCATAAGGCTTCATGCACTCCGCCAGAGCATCCTGACCCGCATGCCCGAAAGGCGTGTGCCCCAGATCGTGCGCCAGCGACACAGCTTCGACCAGGTCCTCGGAAAGCATCAGGTTGCGCGCGATGGCACGACCGATCTGCGCCACTTCCAGGGAGTGCGTCAGGCGCGTCCGAAACAGGTCGCCTTCATGGTTGACGAAGACCTGCGTCTTGTACTCGAGACGACGGAACGCCGTCGAATGAACGATCCGATCGCGGTCGCGCTGGAAATCGGTGCGGCCGCGCGCGGGTGGCTCGGGATGGCGGCGTCCACGCGAGTGCTGCGGGTCTGCGGCATACGGGGCGAAAGCGAGGGACACCGCGCTCACTCGAAACCGCCAGCCCGCAGCGTCGCGGCAAGATCTTCTTCCGGCACGGTGCGCTGAACAGCGCGGCCGATGCGCTCGAGCAGGATGAACCGGACGGCGCCGGCTTCGGCTTTCTTGTCGCCTTTCATCGAGCGCATCGCGTCGGAGGCGGACAGGCCTTCGATACGTGTCGGCAAACCAGCGCCATCGACCGCGTGACGACCTCGCGCACCGCATCGTTCTTCAGCAGGCCGACACGCTTCGAAAGTTCCGCGGCCAGCACCAGGCCACAGCCAACGGCCTCGCCGTGCAGCCAGGTTGTGTAGCGGGTCAGCGCCTCGATCGCGTGGCCGAACGTGTGTCCCAGGTTGAGCAGTGCGCGCTCGCCGGACTCGCGTTCGTCACGCGTCACTATCCCGGCCTTGATCTCGCAGGACCGGCGAATGGCATTGGCAAGCGCATCCGCGTCGCGTCCTCGCAGGGCCCGCAGATCACGCACCACCGCCGCAAAGTAATCGGCATCGGCCAGCAGGCCGTGCTTGATGATCTCGGCAAGTCCTGCCGAGAGTTCCCGATCAGGCAGGGTGTCGAGCGTTGTCGTGTCGCTGATCACCAGCTGCGGCTGGTGAAAGGCGCCGATCAGGTTCTTTCCGCGCACGTGATTGATGCCGGTCTTGCCGCCCACCGATGAATCCACCTGCGCGAGAAGCGTCGTCGGCACCTGCACGAATCGGATTCCGCGCATGTAGACCGCCGCGGCAAACCCCGCCACGTCGCCAACGACCCCGCCGCCGAGAGCGACCACGACACTGCGTCGATCGGCGCCGCTGGCCAGCAACGCATCGATAGTCACTGACACCGAACTCCACGTCTTGTGTGCTTCGCCGTCGGGCAGCATCACCGTGGCGACCTCGGCAACGTCAGATAGCGAGTCCCGCAGCCGGTCGGCATAAAGCGGGCCTACCGTAGTGTTGGTGACCAGCGCGATGCGCGTAGGCACCAGCGGTGCGATCAGTTCGCCTGCGCGGCGCAGCAGGTCGGCCCCGATCAGGATGTCGTACTGGCGGCCTGGAAGGCCGACGACCACGCGTTGCATGACGTCGATTGTACGAGGCGAGCTGACGGCGCTTCGCGCTCAGCGAGCGGCGGAAATGAACGCCTGGACGTCGCGATGTGCCAGCAGCCGTTCCACCAGACGCTTCGGGTTCGCGGCGGCGGACTGGAACGTCAGGTGCGCCGCGGCCGCGTACAGCGGCTCGCGTTCCGCCAGAAGCTGTTCGATGCGTTCCCGCGGATTGCCGGTCTGCAGCAGCGGCCGCGACTTGTCGCGCCGCGTGCGCCGAAAGACCTCGTCGGCCGAGGTCACGCAGGTAGATCACCAGCCCGCGCTCACGCAGCCGCTGCGCGCGTCAGCTCGTCGAGCACCGCGCCGCCGCCGGTCGCGAGCACGACACCGGACCGTTGACTGAGTTCGTCCAGCAGCGCAGCCTCGCGTCGCCGGAACCCCGCCTCGCCTTCGATCTCAAAGATGGTCGGGTATCGGTACACCACTGCGCGCCTCGAGCTCGCGGTCGGCATCGATGAACTCGAAGCCGATCGCCTCGGCCAGCAGGCGACCAATCGTCGATTTGCCGGCGCCCATCATGCCGACCAGGAAGATCGGCTGTTCGCAGATCATCAGCCAAGCGTAGCCGACCGACCGCTCGAAAACGACAAGGGCCGCACGAGGCGGCCCTTAGTAGCCTGATCCAGCTGACGCTCAGTTCGGATTGGTGCAACAAGCGGCCGTGCCGAACGGGCTGATGCGCAAAGCCCGGCGTCGAAGTCGCTCGTCGACATCCGCCTTTGCGGCCGAAAGCGTGTAGTTGGTAGGTCGTCAGGCGCTCCGAACCAGCGGTCGTCGTTCGCGCCTCGATCTGATAGTGTGCCCAGAAGGCGAACGACTGCCCGTGCCGAACTCGCAGGTTCACGAAACCGGAACTGTCGGTCACTCCATTGTTGTCCAGCGTGAACGGCGCCGACTGCCCCGGCCACAGCATTGCCGTCCATATTCGCGTCGTTATCGCCGGAGTCCAGCACGCCGTTGAAGTTGGTGTCCTCGTTGTTGCACAACATGGCGGCTGCCCACGCTAAAAAACCAGCCAACACCTTGGGTAAAGGTCATGTGCCTTTGCCATAAGCATTCGCAGTAGGAGTAACAGCGGTAGCCGGCAGGGGCAGCAGCCGCACGGACACCGGCGCGCCGGACACCCCCTTGCCGGCGGCGTCCGTCACGTAGATGCTGAACAGCTTCTCGTAGTCGAGGTTGTTGTTGACCTTGGCGATCTCGTTGTTGGTACGAGATGCGGATGAACACCGCTCCCTGCGAAATGGTTAGTTTTGCCGCCTTCTCATTCGTGTTGCAGGGCGCGACGCCACCGTTGGGCAGCGTAGCTACGCCATCGATCGAGGCGCAGACGACGATCTGGTCCGTGCCGGTCGTTGCAGCACCGGCGATGAATCGCGCAGAGACCAAGCCCACTCGCATTGCTCAAGACCGGCGAGGCCGTGGTGTCGACGCTCAGCTTACCGAACGGCGGCGCCGACGCAATGCGGAAACGCACCGGCGCATTCGCAACCGGGATGCCGACCGCGGTCGCCGAGGTCGCCGGTTACCCGGACGTCGAGCTGCGAAAAGTTGGTTTCCGCGCCCGCCGGCATTCGGTCCGACCACTGACGGATTGGCCTGGACGGTCAGATCCTTGATCACGACACCGGCGGGCTCGGGATTCGGCAATGCCGTGCTGCCCGCCTTGACAGGGACCACCGCCGTAGCATTAGCACCGGTGCCCGTCACTGTGGCATCCGCGGTGACGCCCGTCAGATTCACCTTGGCCAGGCCGGCGGCATCGGTCGTCGCCACCGCCGAAGACAAAGTCCCACCGGTGGTCACGAAACTGACCACGATGCCACCGAGGGGCACCTTGGCGGCGTCGACGACCGAAGCCGAAATTTCGACCGGCGTGGTCGCGATTCAATGCGGTCGGCGGCGATGCGGTCAGGTGACCGTCGTGCCGGTGACCGACACGCCAGCCGCACCGGTCACTGTGCCGCTCGTCGCGACTGATCGTGACGGTCCGGTTGCCGCGATCCGCACCGAGTCCGAAACGTCGCGGTCACTGCGTCCCTGCGGATCGGTGGTTGTCGACGTTCCGCGACGATGCCGGACGTCGCGCTCAACGTGACTGGAATGTCGGGCAGCGCACGTCGGTTCGCGTCCACCGCGGTGATCGTCACGGATGTCGACTGATCGGCTTTCGCCTGGAGTGAAGCGCTGCAACCGTGACTTCCAGCGCTGCCAGCGCTGTCGCGCCAGTCGGTGTGGCCGGTGCCGGGCCAGGCGCCGGATCACCGCTGCAGCCAAGCATGACTATGCTGGATGCGATCGCAATCGTCGCCGAAATAGATTCTCAGGTAGCCGTTCTTCGACACGTTCATCCCCTTGTTACCTCGTACATCCAGGTCGGCCCATCGTTCAGCGGCTCAGCGCGCAGACGCCAGCGCACGCTCGGAAACAATCTTGGGCGTGATGAAAATAATTAGCTCGGTCTTGTCGTTGATGCGTGCGGTGTTCTTGAACAGCCATCCCACATAGGGAATGTCGCCCAGGAACGGGACCTTGGTCGTCTGTGTGCGCTCCGTTGTTTCAAAGATGCCGCCGAGCACGACGGTGCCGCCGTTTTCGACCAGCACCTGCGTCGTCACTGCCTTGGTGTCGATGGCCGGGCCGGCCGTCGTCTCGGCGCCACGCGTGTCCTTGTGGACCTTGACATCCATGAAGATCGCGCCTTCAGGGGTGATCTGCGGCGTGACTTCCAAACTCAGCACGGCCTTGCGAAACGCCACGGAGGTTGCGCCGCTCGACGTCGCCTGCTGGTAGGGAATTTCCGTTCCCTGCTCGATGATTGCCTTGACCTTGTCGGCCGTGACCACCCGCGGGCTGGAGATCACCTTGCCGAGGCCATCCTGCTCTAGCGCGGAAACCTCGAGCTGCAGCACCTTCGACAGGCTGGCATTTACAAGAGTCAGCGCAAACCCGCTCGGGTTGAAACCGCCGATGCCCGAAGCCGGCAGGTTGACGAAGTTCGACGTGGAAGTCAGGTTGGTCGACGTATATCCGCCGCCGCCGGTGCCTGCGCCGGTCGTCGTGACCACCGTGCCGCCCGGCCCGGTCGCCGATACGGTGCCGAGCCCGCTGCCCTGGCCATATGTACCGGTGCCGCCGACCTGCTGCGGATAGCCGGTCGTTCCGCCGAGCCGCACGCCCAATGTCCGCGAGAACTTGTCGTCGGCCTCGACGATGCGCGCCTCGATCAGCACCTGCGGCACGGGAATGTCGATCCGCTGCAGCAGCCGGCGCACGTCTTCCAGCCGCGCCGCCGTGTCCTGGACGAACAGCTGGTTGGTGCGCGGGTCGACCGCCACGCTGCCGCGCTTCGACAGCAGGCGCTGCTTGTCGTCGACCAGCAGGCGGCGGACTTCGTCGGCCTTCTGGTAGTTGACGACAAAGGCCTCGGAACGCAGCGGCTCGAGTTCCTGGATCTGGTTGCGCGATTCGAGTTCGAGCTTCTCCTTGGTAGCGATCTCGTCGCGCGGGGCCACGAGCAGCACGTTGCCGTTCTTGCGCATGTCCAGGCCCTTGGACTGCAGGATGATGTCGAGCGCCTGATCCCAAGGGACGTCCTTCAGCCGCAACGTGATGGTGCCGCCGACCGAATCGCTGGTGATGATGTTCAGGTTGGTGAAATCGGCGATCACCTGCAGCAGCGAGCGCACGTCGACGTTCTGGAAGTTAAGAGACAACCTCTCGCCTTGGTAGCCTTGGCGCGTGCCCTGGAAAAGCCTCTGCGGATCTTCCTTGACCGGGCGCACCTCGAGCACGAAACGCGTATCGCTCTGATAGGCGTTGTGCTCCCACAGACCGCGCGGCTCGATGACCAAGCGCGCGTTGTTGCCCTGCTGGCTGGCGGTCAGGTTGTTGACCGGCGTGGCGAAATCGGAAACGTCGAGCCGGCGCTTCAGCGAATCGGGCAGCACGGTATTCAGGAAATCGACCACGACCGTGTTGCCCTGCTGCCGGATATCGACATTGGTGTTGGGATCCGACAGGTCGATGATGACCCGCCCTTCGCCTTCGGCGCCCCGACGGAAATCGACGCCGCGCAGCGCCCTCGGCGCGCCCGCCACCGGGGGCGAATAGGTCGTGGAGGGTGCCGTGGTCGTGGCAGGCGTCTCGGGCGCAGCGGCGGCGGCTACTGCCGGTCCGGTCGGACGGAACGTCGTCGTGTCGGCCGCGCCCCCAAGCGCAACCAGGATCCGCTTGCCGTCCACGTTGATGGCGTGCGTCAGCGGACGCTTCAGATTGAGCACGACGCGCGAGCGTCCCTGCGCCTGCACGATGTTGACCGAGCGCAGGTCGCCCTGGTTGATCTCGACCAGGTTGCGGCCTACGGCGTTGACCGCTCCAGGCAGATCCAGTGCGACTCGCGCCGGGTTGGCCACCGAGAAGCTGGCCGGAACTCCCACCACCGGATTCCTCATGTCGATGGTCAGCACGACGCCGGTCGGCGTCTGCGTCGCATCCACGCGTTCGATCGCGTTGCTGACATCGGCTGCAGGGCTCTGCGCACTCGCGACAGCAGCACACGCCGCGAGGCCGGCGACTGCCAGCTTCGACAGCGCCGTGAAGAAACCCCCGAACGACTTGCTCATCGCTTGCTCCCTTGCCGCGCTGCGGCCTCCTGCAACTCCAGCTTGGAGGGCCGTTCGACCCATTCGCCGGCGGCGTCCTGGACGATTTCCTTGAGATCCACTTCTGTTTCCGAAATCTTGGTGACGAGCCCGAAGTTCTGGCCCATGTAGTTGCCGGCCCTGACCATGAAGGTCTGACCCGACGCGTCGATCAGCGCCACGTTGTTGCCCTGCTGGCGCAACGTGCCGACCATCTTGAGCTGGTCGAGCGGAAATCCTTCGAGCGCTTCACGTCGACGATCGAGGTCCGGTTTGATGGCGCTGGTGCTGGCACGAGCCTGCGCCTGGCGCGCGACGGCTAGAACCATTTTCTGCGCGTCGAACGGGTCGATCAGGGTCTTCGCCTCATAGGTAAACGGCGAAAACTGCTTGGGCTCCGGGACCGGCGTGGTCGTCGGCCGCATCGACTTGCGCGTTTCGTCCATCCAGGTCCGCAACTCGCCTTCGCTGCCACCGCCGCATGCGGCGAGCGTGACAGTCACGAGCAGCAAGCCGACTCGACGTTGTCCGACAGTGACGGTCGTCATTTGGTCGGCCCCTTGGTCGCGGCCTGCTTGGCCTTC
The DNA here is from genome assembly GCA_963703945.1 of uncultured beta proteobacterium. Classification (GTDB taxonomy): domain Bacteria; phylum Pseudomonadota; class Gammaproteobacteria; order Burkholderiales; family Burkholderiaceae_F; genus JALORV01. The sequence continues at coordinate 56,965 of CAVPGM010000011.1, forward strand.
CGCTGCGCCGCAACCTCATCAGCATCCAGGTAGCGATAGGTCTTGGCGGTCGCGTCGAGAGTCAGCGCGCCGCCCTTGCCCGCACCCAGGTTCAGATTGTTCAGCGTGACGATCCGGGGAAGATTGGCGATGTCGCTCGCGAAGGCACCCAGGTCGTGGTATTTGCCGGCCAGCTTGATTGCGATCGGCAGTTCGGCGTAGTACTCCTTCACATTGGTCTGGCCGGGCTTGAACAGTTCGAAATCGAGCCCGCGTCCCACGCCGGCCTGGTTGATGTCGGACAGCAGCGCATCCATTTCGGACTTGCTGGGCAGCTGCTTCTCCAGCGTCAACACGTACTGGCTTACCTGCTCGCGCTGCTTGCGCAGCTCGTCGAGATTGATCGCCTGCTGCAGCTTGTTCTTGTACTCGTCCTTGAGCTTGTCTTCGTCGGTCCTCAGCTGTTGGAGCTGCTCGGACTGGCCGCTCCACAGCCCGAACCAGCCACCCACGCCGCAGGCGACGATGATGACAAGCCACAGAACGATGCGCGGAGCCGCGGGCCAGTTGCCGACGTTCTCCAGGGACAGGCCCTGGAACTGCGAGAGTAGATCTCGACCTGCCATCAGTGCCTCATTCGTTCAGCGCTATTTCTTCGCAGCCGCGGGAGCAGCGGAAGCAGCCGGTGCCGCGACGGCCGGAGCGGTCGCCTGCGCCGGCACCGTGGCCGACCCGGCGCCCCCAACGGGCTTGCCCTGCGCCTGAGCCTGCGCCTGCTGCAGTTGTGAGCGCTCCGGAGTCGGCCTCATCGTGAAATTCAGGGCGAACTCGAACACCCGCCGGTTCATTCCGGATGGTCCCTGGCCTGAGATCTTGATTTCAATGAGTTCCGGCCGCTCAAGCACGCGCGAGTTGTTCTGCAGGTTGCGCAGGAACTCGGACACGCGCTCGTTCGACGCCGCCCAGCCGGTGACATTGACCTTGCGGTCTTCCTGCTTGATCGACCTCAGGTAGATGCCTTCCGGAACCTGCTTGGCGACTTCATCGAGCAGATAAACCGGCTGGTTGCGATCGGCCTGCAGGTCCTCGACGGCGCGCTGGCGCGCACGCAGCCCGTCGATCTCCTGCCGCAGCGTGGCGATTTCCTTGATCTGCGTGTCGAGCTTGCGATTCTCGTTGCGGACGAACTCGTTGCGGGCTTCCTGGTTTGCGATGTATCCCTGCAGCACCGTCCACACGACGGCGACCAGCAACAATCCCGCGACGGCTGAGAGCGCAGTGAGGACCCAGAACAGCTTCTTCTGCCGCTCGCGCTTGGCAGCGCGATGCGGCAGTAGATTGACGCGCGGAGCGGTCATTTGTCGAACCTCCGCATCGCGAGCCCGCACGGCGTCAGCAGCGCCGGCGCATCGAGCCGCAGTTGCTTCTCGCGGATGTTCGGCGAGACTTCCATGCCCTTGAACGGCGAGATGACCGACGTCGGCACCTGCGCCCGCTCCATCAACGCGTCGGGAAGACCCGCCAGCACCGCGGAGCCACCGGCCAGCATGATCTGATCGACGCGGCTATATGGTGTCGAAGTGAAGAAGAACTGCAGCGCACGGGTGATCTCGGTGGCTGCGGTCTCGATGAACGGCCGCAGGACAGTTGTCTCGTAATCGGCAGGCAGGTCGCCGCTGCGCTTCTTCAGCTCGGCTTCCTCGGTCGGGATGCCGTATGCGCGCGAGATGTCGCCGGTCAGTTGCTGCCCGCCGAACGGCTGCTCGCGCTCGTAGATGGCCTCGCCATCGTGCATCACCGTCACGCTGGTGGTATTGGCGCCAATGTAGAACACCGCGATCACCAGACCCTCGCCGGCGCTGGGCAGTTGCTCGATCAACCGCTCGATCGCCGCGCGCGACGAATACGACTCGACGTCGACGACAACCGGCTTGAGTCCCGCGGCCTGCGCCACGGCGATCCGGTCTTCGACCTTCTCCTTGCGCGAGGCAGCGATCAGGACTTCGACATCATCGGGCGCATTCGGAATCGGACCCAGCACCTGGAAGTCGAGGCTCACCTCATCGAGGGCGAACGGGATGTACTGGTTCGCTTCGCTCTCGACCTGCATTTCAAGTTCGTCCTCGCGCAGGTTGCCCGGCAGGGCAATGCGCTTGGTGATGACGGCCGACGCCGGCAACGCCATCGCGACGTTGCGGACCTTGCCGCCCGCGCGTCTCCACGCCCTTTTTACGGCCTCCGCGACGACATCGATCTTGTCGACGTTGCCATCGACCACCGCACCGCGCGGCAGCGGTTCGATCGCATAGCGCTCGAGCCGCATCATTCCCTTGCCGGCCTCGGACAACTCGACGACTTTCACGCTGGACGAGCCGATATCGAGCCCGATCAACGCTGGCGTCTTGGATGCAAATGGCAGATCGAATGCCAAGGCGGAACTCCTAGGACGGACTCAGTTCGAGCTCAGTCGGATCGTGGCGTCCGCCGAAGTCGAGGGACACCCACCCGCGGCCCTCCCAACGCCCGGATGGAAACCGGTTTTTCCTTATCTTTCGAGCGTTTACCGCGTTTTTGTCGGATGGCACTTGAGATCCTAACAACATAAGCAATTTAACGACAAGCCCCGCGTTCGGCCTAACCGTGCCTCTTTTGAGGGATTAACAACGAACCGCTCATGACGAGGCGCGTCCAAAGCTTGGGATTCCCGCCCATCGTCCTCGGTCCCGGCCGCCGAATGAACGGCTTCTATAATTCCCGACTCTTCGTGCGGCGAAGCGCAAATAAGCGGTCACTCGCACGCCCAGTTCCCTCCAGCGGCGGCTCCCGTGTCGGTCGACAAGCACGGCCTAGATAGCGAAACCCCGTCAGCACGCTCGGTTCGCCCGTGGTACGTGCGGGCAATGCTTTGGGTCGGCGGCCTGGCCGGCGCGGCGGCGCTTGCAGGCGTGCTGCTGCTGACGTTTTCGTTCGCAGTCGTCTACTCGAACCTGCCGCCGATCGACGCCTTGACCGATTACCGGCCCAAGATTCCGCTGCGCGTCTGGACCGCGGACGGCCTGCTGATCGGCGAGTTCGGCGAGGAGCGCCGCGATTTCGTCGCTGTTGCCGACATGCCGGAGTTGATGAAGCGGGCCATCCTGGCCGCCGAGGACGATCGTTTTTACGAACACCGCGGGGTCGACTACGCCGGGTTGCTGAGGGCGGCGGTCACGAACTTCGTTTCCGGGCGCCGCGGCCAGGGCGGTAGCACGATCACGATGCAGGTCGCGCGCAACTTCTTCCTGAGTTCCGAGCGCAGCTACATCCGCAAGGTGTATGAGATCGCCCTTGCCTACAAGATCGAGTCGTCGCTGTCGAAGGACCGCATTTTCGAGGTCTATGCGAACCAGATCTTCCTGGGCCAGCGCGCCTACGGCTTTGCCGCCGCGTCCCAGGTCTACTTCGGCAAGAAGCTGAAGGACCTGACGCTCGCGGAAATGGCCACGCTCGCGGGGCTGCCGGTCGCGCCAAGCGCGTACAACCCGTTCGTCAATCCGAAGCGCGCCAAGAGCCGGCAGCAATATGTGCTGGCCCGCATGCTCGAGCTTGGCTATATCGACAGGCCGTCATACGAAGCCGCGGTCGCCCAGGAACTCAGGCCGCGCAGCAGCCACGTCCTGGCCGACGAGTCCCCCCGCATGCGCCTGCATGCCGAATACGCGGCCGAACTGGCAAGGCAACTGGTGTACGAGGTCTTCCGCGAGGAGACGTACACGCGCGGGTTGAACGTGACGACGACCCTGTTGCGCGATCACCAGGAAGTCGCCTACGCGGCCCTGCGCAAGCAGGTGCTCGATTACGACCGCAAGTATGGATACCGCGGACCGGAAGGCTTCATCGACCTCGCCTCCGATCCCGCGACCGGCGAGCAGCGGATCGAGGATGCGATCGTCGAAGCGATCGACAGCCCCAATCTGCTGCCCGCGGTGGTGCTCGAGGCGAGTCCGTCGCTGGTCCGCGTGGCGGTGCAGGGTGGCCAGACGATCGATATCAAGCCTGACGGACTGAAGTTCGCCTCGCCTTCGCTGTCGCCGAAGGCTCAGCCGAGCCGAAAGATTGTTCCCGGAGCCGTGATACGCATCGCGCGCAGCGACAAGGCCGTCTGGGAGATCGTCCAGCTGCCCCAGGTCGAAGCTGCATTCGTCTCGGCAAGCTCGCGCGATGGAGCGATCCGGGCACTCGTGGGTGGCTTCGACTTCAATCTGAACAAGTTCAACCACGTGACCCAGGCGTGGCGCCAGCCGGGCTCGAGCTTCAAGCCCTTTATCTACTCCGCGTCGCTGGAGAAGGGGTTCACGCCCAGCACGCTGATCAACGACGCCCCGATCTCGATCGACCCGGACCTGACCGGCGGCCAGGTGTGGGAACCCAAGAATTACGACGGCAAGTTCGAGGGCCCGCTACGGCTGCGCCAAGGCCTCGCAAAGTCGAAGAATCTGGTTTCGATCCGGATATTGCAGGCGATCGGACCGCGCTATGCGCAGGACTGGGTGGCCCGCTTCGGTTTCGAGGCCGACAAGCATCCGGCCTATCTGACCATGGCGCTCGGGGCCGGCTCGGTGACGCCGTGGGTGCTGCTGAACGGCTACTCGGTTTTCGCCAGCGGCGGCTACGGGCTGCAGTTGCACCTGATCAGCAAGGTCACCGACGCCAACGGCCGCACGCTGATGGAGGCAAAACCGGTCCTGGTTGGCACTGACGCGTCCGTACGCGTGCTGAACGAGCGCAATGCTTTCCTGATGGACAATCTGCTGAAGGAAGTCGCCCGGACTGGAACCGCGGCGCGCGCGTCGGCGACGCTCAAGCGCAGTGACATCGGCGGCAAGACGGGAACCACCAACGATTCGCACGATGCGTGGTTTGCCGGCTACGGCGGTGACCTCGTGGCCGTCGCCTGGATGGGATTCGACCAGCCCCGCCCACTGGGCGAACGGGAAACCGGCGGCGGCCTTGCGCTGCCGATCTGGATCTCCTACATGTCGCGCGCTCTGTCCGGAGTGCCCGAGGTGGCCCGCGCCGCACCGAACGGCATCGTGCAACTGGGCGGCGAGTACTACTACGTTGAGCACCAGCCCGGCCAGGGCGTCGCGAGTGTCGGCCTGGAAGACGGCTTGCCGCCGGAGGAGCAGACGCGGCGCGAAACGGTGCGGGACCAGGTCTTCTAGCGCGCCGCGCGCGCACGCAGCACCGTCGGCTTTCCGCTCTGGCTGGACACGATGCGCGACAGGCACGTGAACAGCTCGGTGCCATCGCGCGTGTCGCGCCAGCCATTGTCGATCCACGCAAAATGATGGGCGCCGCTGCGCGCTGCGACCCACATCTGCTGCATCGGCGCCTGGCTGTTGACGATGATTCGCGATCCGTCCTCGAGTTCGAGGGTCAGCACGTTGCCGGCACGGCTGACTTCGATATCGATGTCGGCTTCGTCTGCCGCACTTTCGATCGATTGCAAGGCGGCTTCCGCCATCTCGAGGAATTCGGATTCGGTCATGCTAGAGTCGATCGGACCATGGCCGCAGGATTCTGTCGCATTCTAGTGATCGCCGTTCCGGCGGTGCTCGCCGGTTGCGGGCAAAAAGGCCCGCTGGTCCTGCCGCCGCCCACGCCCGCCCCGCAGTCCCGCCCTCCGGCCGAGAGCCCCGCGCAGCGCCCGTTCCCTGACGTGCCGGCCACCAACGAGAAGAAATGACCGCTGCGCTGCCGGCGCACGTCGGTTTCGACTTTCGGGATGACCGCCTGCATTGCGAGGACTGCGCGGTAACCGACCTGGCCGCCCGCTTCGGTACTCCGCTCTACGTCTATTCGCGCGCGGCGATCACCGACGCCTATCTGGCCTACGCCAACGCACTGAAGAATCGCCGGTCACTCGTCTGTTACGCGATGAAGGCAAACCCCAACCTAGCAGTGCTGCAGGTGCTGGCGCGGCTGGGAGCGGGCTTCGACATCGTCTCTGGCGGCGAACTCGCGCGCGTCCTAGCAGCCGGCGGCAATACCGACAAGGTCGTGTTCTCCGGCGTCGGCAAGTCCGAGCTCGAGATCGAGCAGGCACTCGATGCAGACATCCTGTGCTTCAACGTCGAATCGGTCGCCGAGCTGGACCGCATCGACACGGTGGCCCGCCGCGCCGGCCGTCGCGCCCGCATTTCGGTGCGCGTGAATCCGGACGTCGATGCCCGCACCCATCCCTACATCTCGACCGGACTTCGCGACAACAAGTTCGGTGTACCCCACGACGAGACGCTGGCGCTCTACCGCAGCGCTGCCCGGCGTCCGGCCATTGAAGTCGTTGGCATCGACTGCCATATCGGTTCACAGATCACCGACATCGCTCCTTACCTTGACGCCGCGGAACGCGTGCTCGATCTGGTGGCGGCGCTCGCGACGGAGGGCATCGAACTGCGCCATATCGATTTCGGCGGAGGGCTCGGCATACGCTATCAGTCCGAGGCACCACCGCCCAGCGGCGAACTGGTGAATGCGCTGCTCGCGCGGGTCGACGCTCGCGGATTCGACGACAAGACCGTGATGTTCGAGCCCGGTCGATCGATCGTCGGCAATGCCGGCGCGCTGGTGACCCGCGTCGAGTACCTGAAGCGCAGCGGTGCCAGGCACTTCGCGATCGTTGACGCAGCGATGAACGACCTGCTCAGGCCGACGCTGTACGACGCCTGGATGGGCGTCGTCCCGGCCGAGGTCCGCTCGGGGCCGCAGGACGTCTATGACATCGTGGGTCCGGTCTGCGAATCGGGCGACTGGATAGCGCGCGATCGGTCCCTGGCGCTGCAGCCGGGCGATGTGCTCGCAATCACTGGCGCCGGCGCCTACGGTATGGCGATGAGCTCCAATTACAACGCGCGCCCGCGCGCAGCGGAAGTGATGGTCGACGGTGCTCGCGCCTACTGCGTCCGCCGGCGCGAAAAGGTCGACGAGCTCTTTGCTGGCGAGAGCACGCTGCCGTAGCTGTCGAGGGGTGTCGGACCGGCCGCGCAGATCCGCGGCCGCTAGACTGAAGACGCACCTTCGACAGGCAACTGCGTAACGGAACGTCCGATGCACATCGAACACGAACTCAAGCTGGATTTCAGGGATGTCCTGATTCGACCCAAGCGCTCGACGCTCACGTCGCGCTCGGACGTTGACATCACGCGCGAGTTCACCTTCCGGCACGCAGGGGTCAAGTACCACGGCATTCCGATCATCGCGTCCAACATGGACACCACGGGCACGATGGAAATGGCGCGCGCGCTCGACGCCTTCCGCCTGTCGACTGCGCTGCACAAACACTACAGCGTCGATGAGTGCGCGGCTTTCTTCGGTCAGCTGGCTCGCAAGTCGGCCGCGTTCTATTCGATGGGCATCACCAAGGCCGACGAGGACAAGTTCAAGCGCGTGATGGATGCAACGAGCGGCGCAGTCGAGTATGTCTGCATCGACGTCGCCAATGGGTACCACGAGAACTTCGTCACTTTCGTCACCCGGATCCGCACTTCGTTTCCGCGCCTGGTCATCATGGCCGGCAACGTAGTGACCGGGGAAATGACCGAGGAACTGATCCTGTCGGGCGCCGACATCGTCAAGGTGGGCATTGGACCCGGCTCGGTATGCACGACGCGGAAGATGACCGGTGTCGGCTACCCGCAGCTGTCGGCGGTCATCGAATGCGCTGATGCGGCCCACGGGTTGTCCGGACTGATCTGCTCCGACGGGGGCTGCGCAACTCCCGGCGATGTGGCCAAGGCATTCGGCGGAGGCGCGGACTTCGTCATGCTGGGCGGGATGTTTGCCGGGCATGACGAGTCAGGAGGCGAGCGCGTCGAACGCGACGGTGCAACGTTCCAGCGCTTCTACGGCATGAGCAGCAAGGCGGCCATGCAGCGCTACGCCGGCGGCGTTGCGGAATACCGGGCGGCGGAGGGCAAGGAAGTGCTGGTTCCGTACCGCGGACCGGTCGCCGAAACGGCCCAGGAGATCCTCGGTGGCGTTCGCTCGGCGTGTACCTATGTCGGTGCGCGCCGGCTCAAGGAATTTTCGAAGCGCACGAGCTTCGTGCGGGTCACGCAGCAGGTGAACGAGGTGTTCGGCAAGGCGTGACCGGCATTGTGTGCCGACGCCCGGCTACCTGCGCAGGCCCTGGATGTAGTCGGCCATAGCACGCATCTCGCTCTCGGTCAGCTTGGCAGCGATTTGCTGCATCGGCAGGCTGTTGCGACGCAGGCCGTCGCGGAACTCCTTGAGCGCGGCCTCGGTGTATTCCGCGTGTTGACCGGCCAGACGCGGATACTGGATTGGAATGCCGACTCCCGTCGGGCTGTGGCAGCCGACACAAGCCGGCAGCGATTTCTCGGCGATGCCTGCGCGCCAGATACGCTGTCCCATTTCGAGCGTATCGCGATTGCGCGCCGTGGCGGGCTTCGCGGTCTGGCTGGCGAACCAGGCCGAGACGTCGCGCCTGTCCTGGTCCGACAGGCTGGCAGCAATCCCGTTCATGATCGCATTCTCGCGGGCCGGCCTTTGCTCGCCCGGGCGTGTCGTGTAGTCCAGCAGTTGCTTGTTCAGGTAGTGAGCATGCTGTTGCGCCAGGCGGGGATTGCCCGGAATCGTCGAATTGCCGTCCGCCGCGTGGCAGGCGGAGCACACCTGCGACGCAATCTGTTGCCCCTTGGTCGGGTCGGCTTTCGCAGGGGCCGCCTTGGTCTGCGACAGGACACACGGCGCGGCCAGCAGTCCCGCCAAAGCGGCCAGCACGGCACAGGATCGACGCCAGATCGGCAGATTCATCGCTTGCCTTCGATGGGTTGAACGCGCGACGGCCACGATGCGACGTTCGAGCGGCGCTCCCCGCGCCTTCCACGAACTCCCGGCCGCTTCACAGAGCCGCGTATTCTACCGAACTCCCCTCTTGCGGCCGTCCGACCGAGTTGCAGCTGTTCCATTCCGCCCGGTTCATCACCTCGGTGGCCGATCTGCCGGCCATTGCCCCTCCGGGATTGCCCGAAATCGCCTTTGCCGGGCGTTCGAATTCGGGGAAATCCACGGTGATCAACGTGCTGACACAGCAGCGGCGCCTGGCGTATGTGAGCAAGACCCCTGGGCGAACCCAGCTGCTGAACTTCTTCGCGCTCAGCGAGAAGAACGAATTCGGCGAGCGCGTCGACCGGGGTTTGTTGGTCGATCTGCCCGGTTACGGCTACGCGAAGGCCGACGCGACACAGCGCGCAACCTGGGATGAACTGGTCGGCGGCTACGTGCGAGAGCGCCAATCGCTGATCGGCATCGTGATCGTGATGGACGCGCGGCGGCCGTTCATGCCCGGCGACGAGGCGCTGCTGAACTTCGTCGATCGTCGCGGCTGCATGCTGCACTTCCTCCTTAACAAGGCGGATCAGCTGGGCAAAGCCGAACAACGCGCCGCACTGGCAGTCGCGCGCCGACGCGCCGAAGCGATCGGGCCGCGCGCCAGCGCGCAGCTGTTTTCCGGGCTCAAGCGCGAAGGTATCGAGGAACTGGGCGAGGTACTGACACGCTGGTTATTCGGCTAGGCACCCCGCGCCGTATCATGAACCGGAAAAAGAAAGCCCCGGAACACGGTCCGGGGCTGAATTGCCTCGTTCGTCAAGGCACCCGCTCAGGGAGTAAGGCGGGAGACGACACAATGTCCGTCATCTGGACTGCAGAATAGCGAACACTGTTCAAGACTTCGAGTTGGGACTTCCCCTGATGCACATCCTCGGCCAGTTTCCCGCCGTGCGCATGCGCCGCATGCGCCGCGACGATTTTTCCCGCCGCCTGATGCGGGAGACCGCGATCACCGTCGACGATCTCATCTATCCGGTCTTTGTGATGGAAGGCCAGCGACGGCGCGAGGCCGTCGCTTCGATGCCGGGCGTCGAACGCGTGACGATCGATGAACTGATGTCGGTCGCCGACGAGTGCATGCAGTTGGGAATCCCAGTGGTGGCGCTCTTCCCGGTGATCGACGCGGCGCTGAAATCGCCGGACGGCAAGGAAGCGACCAATGCCGACGGGCTGGTGCCGCGCGCGGTGAAGGCACTCAAGCAGCGCTTTCCCGCGCTCGGCGTGCTGACCGATGTCGCACTCGACCCGTTCACGACACACGGACAGGACGGATTGATCGACGAAAATGGCTACGTGCTGAACGACCAGACCAATGAGGTTCTGGTCCGGCAGGCGCTGGTCCAGGCCACAGCGGGAGTCGATATCGTCGCCCCGAGCGACATGATGGACGGCCGGATCGGAAAGATACGACAGGCCCTCGAGGACGCCGGACACATTCACACACGCATCATGGCGTACTCGGCCAAGTACGCGAGCGCGTTCTACGGCCCCTTCCGCGATGCGGTCGGATCGACTTCCAACCTCGGCAAGTCAAGCAAGATGGTCTACCAGATGGACCCGGCCAATACAGACGAGGCGCTGTGGGAAGTCGGACTGGACCTCGCCGAAGGCGCCGACATGGTGATGGTGAAGCCCGGGATGCCGTACCTCGACATCGTCCGGCGCGTGAAGGACACCTTTCGCGCACCGACGTTCGTCTATCAGGTCAGCGGCGAATACGCGATGCTCAAGGCAGCGGCGGACAATGGCTGGCTTGACGAAAAACGGATCGTGATGGAGTCGCTGCTCGCGTTCAAGCGGGCCGGGGCAGATGGCGTGCTGACCTATTTCGCACTTTCGGTCGCGCGCTGGCTCAAGCAGGTGCCCTAGGCAGATGTGAACTGGATCGAGTTCGCTGCGCAAAAAGCCGCGCAACTGCCCGGCGAGCCGACGGGGCCGCCAGCCGACGGCTTCCTCTGGCTCGACGTCAAGGTCGAGGAGGTCCGCGACAACCCGGAGATCCTGCGCGCGGTCGTCCAGCGAGTCGTCGGCGCCCGCATTGACGAACTGCACCTGCAGGACGCCATCAACTCCCAGCATCCTTCCTACTTCGACAGCACGCGCGAGTACGACTCTGGTGTTCCGCAAGCTGGTCACCGGCGAATCGAAGCCACTGGAGGAAACGTCCGGCCGCGCCGATCGCCGCCGCATGCTGCAGGAGATCGTGACCCGCCCGATCACGTTCTTCGTCTTCGATCGACTCCTCGTCACCGTCCGGCACGAAGACAGCAAGACGCTGGAGCAACTGCGCCAGCGCATCCTGGATCCGAGGCTGCGCGGCGATGTGCCAGCGGCCGACAAAGTCCGACTGCCGAAATCCCCTGGCGAGTTGATGTTGCGCATGCTCAACGGCATGGTCGACCGCTACCTCGAGCTGCGCGAACCGCTGGCTGATCGGCTCGACCGCTGGCAGCGTGACCTCCTCGATCCGCGCCGGCCGTTCAGCAACTGGTCCGCACTGCTCGAAGCCCGCATCGAATTGCGCAAACTGGAGAATCTCTGCGAGGGTCAGTACGACGCACTGACCGAGTTGCGCGACTCCTACCTTGAGGAAACGCCGGAGGCGGGTCTCAGCGACGCCTACATGGTGCGCCTGCACGACGTGATGGAGCATGTGCAGCGCGTTCTGCAACATGCGCGTCGGCTGGAGGCATCCGCAGAATCGGCGGTGCAGCTGCACTTTTCGGCCAATACGCACCAGACCAACGAGATCGTGCGCAAGCTGACGGCGATTGCCGCGATCTTCGCACCGCTGACGCTCATCACGGGCGTGTTCGGCATGAACTTCGCGCACATGCCGCTGCTGCAGGACTTGCAAGGCTTCTGGTGGACGATCGCAGGGATGGCCACCGTGGTGATCGTCATGCTGCTTTACTTCTGGACGCGTCGCATCCTCGATCGTCCGCGCACGCCGCGGCCTTCCCGCTGGCTGCGCTGATCAGCACGCGGTCATGCGAGCAAGGGCGGCTGTGTTTCGTCGGCGAGCCAGCGCAGGTAGGCTGGAAGGCCGCGGACGATCGGCACCGCGATGATCTCGGGGACGGTGTACGGGTGTAGTGACCTCAGCATCTGCTCGACTTCTGGATAACGGCTACTGGTGGTCTTGATCAGCAACGGAATCTCGGTTGCGTGCTCCACCGCGTCCTGCCAGCGGTAGATCGACTGCGCCGGAGCGAGTTGGTTGACGCACGCCGCCAGCCTCTGCTCGACCAGCGTGCGTGCAATACGCTCGGCCACGGCCGCGTCCGGACAGTTGGTCAGTACGAGGAGCGCGCTATCGTTCATCTGAGGTTCATCTGAGCAGTCGCTTGCGGGTGAGTCCGAGTGCGATGTAATAGCAGACAGCGCCCCAGACGGCGAGCAGCGCGATGTCCTGCGGTCCCTGGCTCGGCCAGCGGCCCAGGGCGAGCGGGCGCACCAGATCGACCGCGGCCGTCATCGGCAGCCACGCCGCCGCGATGCGCAAGCCTTCGGGCAACTGCGACAGCGGGAAATAGACGCCTGACAGGAAGACCAGCGGCATCACGACCACGGTGAAGTAGTTCGACAGCAGGTCATAGCTGCGCGCCACGGCATTGACGATCAGCGCCATCGCCGCGAAGACCAGCGCAATGAAAAACGCCACCGGCACGACCAGCAGCGAAAGCGGCTCGCGCGATATGTCGAGTACCCAGATCATCAGCAGGATGCAGCACCCGGTGAAGGTCGCCTTGCTGGCCGCCCACACGATCTCGCCCATCAGCAGATCGTCGACCGACAGCGGGGTATGCAGGATCGCGTCCCAGGTCTTTTGGACGTGCATGCGCGAGAACGCGCCCCACAGCGATTCGAACTTCGCCGAGTACATGACGCTCATCGCGATCGCCCCGCTCGCCAGAAACTGCAGGTACGACACGCCCTCGACCTGCGGCAGCAGGCTGCCGAGGCCGTATCCGAAGGCGACGATGGTCAGCAGCGGCTCGACGACGTTGGTCAGCAGACGCTCGACGAATAGCTTCCGCCACACCAGAAAATTCCTTCGCCACACGGGAACGAACCGCAGCGAGGGTCGCGGCAGCGTCCACGCGGAATTCGCCACCGATGTGGCGGGCAATGCGGCACTCATGATTCGTCCCTCATTTCGCGCCCGGTCAGCTTGAGAAAGAGATCTTCCAGGTTGGCCGGCCGATGCAGGTAGCGCAGGCCCGCGATGGATTCAAGCGAATGCAGCGCCGCTGCCGGATTCTCGGCGTAGCCGAACACCGTCTCGCCGGTGATCTCGATGCGATCGACCAGTGCGCGTCCCGTACCTTCAGCCCATGCGCGCGAACCGTCTCCATAGACCTCGATGACCTGCGGTTCGATGTGCTCCCGGATCAGGTCTCGCGGCGCGCCCTCGGCGATCATGCGGCCGTGGTCGATCACCGCGAGACGATGCGCCAGCCGCTCGGCTTCGTCCATGAAATGCGTAGTAAGCAGGATCGTCTTGCCGCGACCGAGCAGTTGCTTCAGCCGCTCCCAGATTAGGTGGCGTGCCTGCGGATCGAGGCCCGTCGTCGGCTCATCCATGAACAGCAGGTCAGGATCGTTGACGAGCGAGCGTGCAAGCGTCAGGCGGCGCTTCATGCCGCCGGATAGCTCGCCGATCCGCGCGTCCTTCCGATGCGAAAGGCTGGCGAACTCCAGCAGGTCAGGCAGTCGCCGCCTGACCTCGATGTCGGTTAGTCCAAAGTAGCGCCCGTAGACGACGAGATTCTCGGTGACGGTGAAGTCCGGATCGAGGTTGTCCGTTTGCGGGACCACGCCAACTCGTATGCGCGCGCGCCTCGCTTCGCGCGGGACCGGCTCGCCGACCAGCGTGACCTCGCCCGCGTCCGGCTGAGTCAGTCCCAGGCAGCAGCGCAGCGTGGTCGTCTTGCCGGCGCCGTTCGGACCCAGCAATCCATAGCACTCACCGCGGTGGATCGAGAACGACAGGCCATCGACCACGGCCGCATCTTCGTACACCTTGCGCAGTTCGCGTACGTCGAGGACCGGGTCGGGCGTGTTTAGCGCGGCTAGCGCAGGCATGCGGCTCAGAAAGCAAAAGGCCTGCCGAGGCAGGCCCTTGCAGTCTAGCGTGGGTCGCACTCAGCTTGCATCGTCCGCCGCATCGTCCTTCGCAGGTAGCTCGGGCCGGTCGACGAGCTCCATGTACGCCATCGGAGCGTTATCACCAACGCGGAAACCCATCTTCAGGATACGGGTGTAACCACCTTTGCGGGCCAGATAGCGGGGTCCGATCTCGCTGAACAGCTTCACCACCATTTCGCGGTCGCGCAGCCGGTTGAACGCCAGCCGCTTGTTGGCCACCGTCGGGTCCTTGCCCATGGTGATCAGCGGTTCGATCACGCGACGAAGCTCCTTCGCCTTCGGCAACGTGGTCTTGATCGCCTCGTGGCGAAGCAGCGAATTGCTCATGTTGCGGAACATCGCCAGCCGATGACTGCTGGTGCGGTTCAGTTTCCGCAAACCGTGTCCGTGACGCATCGTTCTTCCTTTCAGTCTTCAAGCCGACTCTTCGATCCCTGCTGGGCGGGTCGGTGGTTGGTTGCGCGGCCATCAAGCGGCGCCGCAGGCGTCCGCTTCGCTGGCCGCAGTTATTCCGGCGCGGCGCGTCCGGAATAACATCACTTGTCGAGCCCTGCAGGCGGCCAATTTTCAAGCTTCATGCCGAGCGTCAGGCCGCGCGCCGCGAGCACTTCCTTGATCTCGTTCAGCGACTTGCGACCCAGGTTCGGCGTCTTCAGCAGCTCATTTTCGGTGCGCTGGATCAGGTCACCGATGTAGTAGATGTTCTCGGCCTTCAGGCAGTTGGCCGAGCGCACGGTCAGCTCAAGGTCGTCGACCGGGCGCAGCAGGATCGGATCGACCTGCGGCGAACGCGCTGCCGCCGCTGCCGACGTCTCCGTCATTCCCTCGAGCGCGCCGAATACCTGCAGCTGATCCATCAGGATGCGCGCAGACTGGCGAACCGCTTCTTCGGGCGTCATCGCGCCGTTGGTCTCGATCGTCATCACCAGCTTGTCGAGGTCGGTGCGCTGCTCGACGCGGGCGGCTTCGACCGCGTATGACACGCGCTTGACCGGCGAGAAGGACGCGTCCATCACGATGCGACCGATGGTCTTGGAATGATCGTCGCGGAATGCGCGCACGTTGCCCGGCACGTAGCCACGGCCCTTCTCGACCTTGACCTGCAGCTCCAGCCGGCCGCCACCGGACAGGTGGGCGATCACGTGGTCTGGATTGACGATCTCGACGTCGTGCGGCAGCTCGATGTCGCTGGCGACGACGATGCCTTCGCCTTCCTTGCGCAGCGTGAGCGTGACCTCATCGCGGTTGTGCAGCTTGAACACGATGCCCTTCATGTTCAGCAGGATGTCGACGACATCCTCGCGCACGCCATCGACTGTCGAATATTCGTGAACGACCCCGGTGATCTGCGCCTCGGTCGGTGCATAGCCGACCATCGAGGACAGCAGGATGCGCCGGAGCGCATTGCCGAGCGTGTGGCCGTAGCCGCGCTCGAACGGTTCCATGGTGACGATCGCGGCATTCGGGCCGACCGGCTCGACCTCGATTGCGCGCGGCTTCAGCAGTGCAGTGCTTGTCATTGGTGACTATCCCTTCAATACCCTCGGTTCGTTACACCGATAAGGCTGATGGTCGGGGCTGAATCAGCGGGTACGGTCGCCCAAACAAACCGTAGTCGCCGGACCGCGAAGCGGGCCGGCGCCCCTGAAATACGTTATCGCGAATACAACTCGACGACCAGCGACTCGTTGACATCCTGTGCGACTTCGCCGCGGTCGGGCAGCTGCTTGAACTTGCCTTCCAGCTTCTTCGGATCGACGTCGACCCATGAGGGGAAACCCGACTGCTCGGCCAGCGTCAGTGCCTCCTGGATGCGCCCCTGCTTCTTGGCCTTCTCGCGGACCGTGACGATGTCGCCCGACTTCACCAGCATCGACGGGATGCCGGCGGTCTCGCCGTTCAGCGCGATCGCGCGGTGCGACACGAGCTGACGCGCCTCGGCGCGGGTCGCCCCGAAGCCCATGCGGTAGACGACGTTGTCCAGACGCGACTCGAGCAGCATGATCAGGTGCTCGCCGGTGTTGCCCTTGCGGCGGGACGCTTCCTGGTAGTAGCGGCGGAACTGACGCTCGAGTACGCCATACATGCGCTTGACCTTCTGCTTTTCGCGCAGTTGCGTGCCGTAGTCCGACTGGCGCGCACCCGAGGTGCGACCGTGCTGGCCCGGCTTCGAATCCGCCTTGGCCTTCGAATCGAAGGCGCGTCGCGAACTCTTGAGAAATAGGTCGGTGCCCTCGCGGCGCGAGAGCTTGAGTTTCGGTCCTGTGTAACGTGCCACTTTGCTTTCCCTTTCATCCTGCGACTGAGCCGCATTAAGTCACCGCTCGTTGGCGGGACACCGAGGCAGTTTCCTGCCTTTGTAATGAAAAATTCGTCTGGCTCCGCCAGCGAATTCTTCTAACCAATCACGCGAAAGTAGGTTTGTACTTTCGCGCGCTCAAACGCGGCGCCGCTTCGGCGGACGCACGCCGTTGTGCGGGACCGGCGTGATGTCCTGGATCGACGTGACCCGAATGCCGATCGCGTTCAGCGCCCTGACGGACGACTCTCGGCCGGGGCCGGGACCGGTGATACGCACTTCGAGGTTCTTGATCCCATGCTCCTGCGCCGCGCGACCGGCGTTCTCGGCCGCCACCTGGGCAGCGAACGGCGTCGACTTGCGCGATCCCTTGAAGCCCTGACCGCCCGAGCTCGCCCACGAAAGCGCGTTGCCCTGCCGATCGGTGATCGTGATGATCGTGTTGTTGAACGACGCGTGCACGTGCGCGATGCCGTCCGACACGACCTTCTTGACCTTCTTGCGGGCCCGCTGCTGGGCGGCCACCTGCTGAGCGCTTGGAGCCTTAGCCATCTAGTTTGTCCTCCTCAAGCCGATTTCTTCAGCGACACGCCGGCCTTGCGCGGGCCCTTGCGCGTGCGCGCATTGGTGCGCGTGCGCTGGCCGCGCACCGGGAGGCCACGGCGATGGCGCACTCCGCGATAGGTGCCGAGGTCGATCAGTCGCTTGATCGACAACTGGATCTCGCGGCGCAGGTCGCCCTCGACGGTCGCGCGTGCGATTTCCTCGCGGATCCGTTCGAGTTCGGCGTCGTTGAGTTCCTTTATCTTCTTGCTGTAGGGAACCGCGGCGGCGTCGCAGGATCGCGCGCGCCTTGGAGCGGCCGATGCCATAGATCGCAGTCAGGCCGATCTCGGCGTGCTGGTGCGGAGGGATGTTGATACCGACTATACGAGCCATTCTGAGTCCTCGTTGTCCGCTTAGCCCTGGCGCTGCTTGTGACGCGGGTCGGTGCAGATCACTCGCACGACGCGCTTGCGCCGGATGACCTTGCACTTGCGGCACATCTTCTTGACGGAAGCCATCACTTTCATCTTGCTCTCCAACCGCGCTACTTGGCGCGGAACACTATGCGGGCGCGCGACAGATCGTACGGAGTCAGCTCGACGGTCACCTTGTCGCCCGGCAGGATGCGGATGTAGTGCATGCGCATCTTTCCGGAAATGTGACCCAGTACCACATGCCCGTTCTCAAGCTTCACGCGAAACGTCGCATTCGGGAGATTCTCGAGAATCTCTCCCTGCATCTGGATCGCGTCGTCCTTCGCCATCGTTCCCGGGCTCAGCGTGGCAGTTGCCCGCCGAACCCCTTGAAATTGGTCTTCTTCAGCAGCGACTCATACTGGTGCGTCATCAGGTACGCCTGCACCTGCGCCATGAAGTCCATCGTCACGACCACCACGATCAGCAGCGACGTCCCGCCAAAGTAGAACGGCACCGAAAATCGCTTGTTGAGAAATTCCGGCACCAGGCAGACGACGGTGATGTAGATCGCGCCGGCGAGCGTCAGTCGCATCAGGATCTTGTCGATGTAGCGAGCCGTCTGCTCGCCCGGGCGGATACCCGGCACGAAGGCTCCACTTTTCTTCAGGTTGTCCGCGGTCTCCTTGCTGTTGAAGACCAGCGCCGTGTAGAAGAAGCAGAAGAACACGATCAGAGATGCATACAGGAACATGTAGAGCGGCTGACCGGGCGACAGCGCCGCGGCCAGGTCACGGATCCAGCGCGTCGCATCGCCCGTCGTGAACCAGCTCGCCAGCGTGGCCGGGAACAGGATCAGCGACGACGCGAAGATCGGCGGAATCACGCCCGACATGTTGAGCTTGAGCGGCAGGAACGAGCTTTGACCACCGTAGATCTTGTTGCCGACCTGGCGCTTGGCGTAGTTGACGGTGATCTTGCGCTGCCCACGCTCGACGAACACGACGAACGCGGTGACGACGACGATCAGGGCAATGATGAAAATGGCGGCCAGCGGGTTGAGGCCACCGGTGCGCACCAACTCGAACAGGCCACCGATCGCGTTCGGCAGCCCGGCGACGATGCCGGCGAAGATCAGGATAGAAATCCCGTTGCCCAGCCCGCGCTCGGTGATCTGCTCACCCAGCCACATCAGGAAAATCGTGCCGGTGACCAGCGAGACGACGCAGATGAAGCGGAACATCAGACCCGGGTCGAGGACCAGCCCCTGCTGCGATTCGAGTGCGACCGAGATGCCGATCGCCTGGAAGATCGCCAGTCCCAGCGTGCCGTAGCGCGTGTACTGCGTGATCTTGCGACGGCCCGACTCGCCTTCCTTGCGCAGCGCCTCGAGCGAGGGCAGCACATAGGTCAGCATCTGCATGATGATCGACGCCGAGATGTACGGCATGATCCCGAGAGCGAACACCGAGAAGCGCGACAGCGCGCCGCCCGAGAACATGTTGAACAGCCCCAGGATGCCGCCCTGCTGCGAATTGAACAGCTGGCGCAGCTGGTCCGGGTCGATGCCGGGAACCGGAATGTGCGTGCCGACCCTGTAGACGAGCAGCGCCAGCAACAGGAAGAACAGGCGACGCTTGAGGTCGCCGTATTTCCCGGTGCTGCCGATCGTTGCGGATGCGCTGGTGGCCACGCGGAATGTCCTGTTTACGTCAGGTGAGGCCGATCACTGCTTTTTCGATGGGGCTTTTTGCGGCGCGGCTTGTTCACCGCCGCCTTGATCGCAGCCGCCTTGTCCGCGGCCGCCTTCTTGCCGCGGCCTTCTTCGCCGTGTCCGGCGTCACCGCCGGTTCGGCGACCGAGCCGCCGGCCGCTTCGATCGCCGCCTTGGCACCCTTGGTGACGCCGATGCCTCGCACGCTGACCTTGCGCGACAGCTCGCCGGTCTTCACCACGCGGGCATCCAGCGCCAGCGGCGACACCACGCCGGCCTGCTTGAGGACCGCCAGATCGATCTCGTCGACGCCCAGTCGTTGCAGGTCGGCCAGTCGAACCACTTCGACGAAGCGGCGCGCAAGCGACGTGAATCCGCGCTTCGGCAGGCGCCGGTAGAGCGGCATCTGCCCGCCCTCGAAGCCCACCTTGTGGAAGCCGCCCGCGCGCGACTTCTGGCCCTTGTGTCCACGGCCGGCGGTCTTGCCCCAGCCGGAGCCGATGCCGCGTCCGACCCGGTGCTTGGCACTCTTGCTGCCCGCGGCCGGCTTCAGGTTGTTGAGGCGCATCTGTTGAACCTGTCCTTACTCGCCGACCGTAACCAGGTGGGCGACCTTGTTGATCATGCCGCGCACGGCCGGTGTGTCCTCCAGCTCGCGCGTCTGATGCATCTTCTTCAGCCCGAGACCGCGTACCGTGGCCTGGTGAGCGGCCTTGGCCGAAATCGGACTCTTGACCAGCTTGACCTTCAGCGTCTTCTTCATCGTCCGCCCCCGGCTCAGCCGAGCATTTCCTCGACCGACTTGCCGCGCTTGGCGGCGATCTCGGCCGGAGTGCGCAGCTTGCTCAACGCGTTCAGCGTGGCGCGCACCAGGTTGTAGGGGTTGGTCGACCCGTGCGACTTGGCAACGATGTTGCGGATACCTATGACGTCGAAGATCGCGCGCATCGGACCGCCGGCGATGACGCCGGTCCCGTCCGCCGCCGGGGAAAGGATCACCTTCGACGCGCCGTGCTTGCCTTCGACGACGTGATGCACGGTGCCATTCTTCAGCGGCACGCGCTCCATGCCGCGACGCGCCTTTTCCATCGCCTTCTGGACCGAGACCGGCACTTCGCGCGCCTTGCCCTTGCCCATGCCGATGCGGCCGTCACCGTCGCCGACCACCGTCAGCGCTGCAAATCCGAGGATGCGACCGCCTTTCACCACTTTGGTGACGCGGTTGATCGCGATCATCTTTTCCTTGATGCCGTCGTCGCGGTCCTCGGAGACGACACCCTTGGGTTGAACTCGTGCCATTGCGGCTTCCTCCTCAGAACTTCAGGCCGGCTTCACGCGCGGCTTCCGCCAGCGCCTTGACCCGTCCATGGAATCGATAACCGGCGCGGTCGAATGCAACGCTCTCGATGCCCGCGGCCTTCGCCTTCTGCGCGATGCGTGCGCCGACCAGCTTGGCGGCGTCGACATTGCCGCCCTTGCCCTTGGCCGAGGCGAGTTGCGTGCGGACCTCGGGCTCCACCGTCGACGCGGTCGCGAGCACCTTCGCACCATCGGCCGCGATCACGCTGGCGTAGATGTGCTGGTTGGTGCGGTTAACCGTCAGCCGCTCGACCTTCTTCAGCGCGATACGCGCGCGAGTGGCGCGGGCGCGGCGCAGTCGGGATTCCTTCTTTTCGATCATGGATGACCTCTCGCCGCGTTACTTCTTCTTGGTCTCTTTGATGACGACCACTTCGTCGATGTAGCGCACTGCCCTTGCCCTTGTAGGGTTCCGGCGGCTTGTAGCCACGGACTTCCGCCGCAACCTGGCCGACTTTCTGCTTGTCGACGCCCTTGATGACGATCTCGGTCTGCGACGGCGTTTCGCACTTCACGCCCGCCGGCATCTGATGCACGATCGGGTGCGAAAATCCGAGAGACAGATTCAGCTTGTCCCCTTGCGCCTGCGCGCGGTAACCAACTCCCACCAGCGACAGCTTCTTCTCGAAGCCCTTGGTGACACCCACCACCATGCCGGCGACCAGTGCGCGCATCGTCCCACTCATCGCATTCGCTTCGCGCGACTCGTCGACTGCGGCAAACGAGACCTGGCCGTTTTCGACGGCCATCCGCACCCGTCCCGACGCCAGCTGCTTCAGCGTGCCCAGCGGCCCCTTGACGGTGATCGTGTCGCCGGCGATCTGCACATCGACGCCCTTCGCGACGGTCACCGGAATTCGTGCAACTCGAGACATTGCCTTTCCTCCGCCCGCTACGCCACGTAGCAGAGCACTTCGCCGCCCACGCCCTGGCTGCGAGCCTTGCGGTCGGTCATCACGCCACGCGAGGTGGAGACGATGGCGACACCGAGCCCGTTCATCACCGGGGGAATCTCGTTGCGGCCCTTGTACACACGCAGTCCCGGACGCGAGACGCGCTCCAGGCTTTCGATGACCGGCCGGCCGGCGTAGTACTTCAGGCCGATGCGCAGTTCGGGCTTGCCGTCATTGGCGTCGACCTTGAAACCCTCGATGTAGCCCTCGTCCTTCAGGACTTCGGCGATGGCGACCTTCAGTTTGGACGACGGCATCGCGACTTCCGGCTTCTCGACCCGCTGTGCATTGCGGATGCGGGTCAGCATGTCGGCGATGGGATCACTCATGCTCATGTGCGTTCCTCGCTTACCAGCTGGCCTTGGTCAGACCGGGGATGTCGCCGCGCATCGCCGCCTCGCGGATCTTGGCGCGGGCCAGGCCGAACTTGCGGAACGTGCCGCGCGGACGACCCGTCAGCGCGCAGCGGTTGCGCAGCCGCACCGGGCTCGAATTGCGCGGCAGGGCCTGCAGGCGCCGCATGGCTTCCATGCGCTCGTCCATCGAGCGCGTCTGGTCGCCGATGATGGTCTTGAGCTCGGCGCGCTTGGCAGCGTGTTTCTTGACCGCCGCTTCGCGTTTCGCTTCGCGATTTTTCAGAGAGAGTTTCGCCATTGTCCCCTCGCTCAATTGCGGAACGGGAACCGGAACGCGGAAAGAAGCGCCTTGGCTTCGTCGTCCGACTTCGCGGTCGTCGTGATGCTGATGTTCAGGCCCCGGATCTTGTCGATCTTGTCGTACTCGATCTCGGGAAAGATGATCTGTTCCTTCAAGCCGATGTTGTAGTTGCCCCGACCGTCGAATGCACGGCCCGATACACCGCGGAAGTCGCGTACGCGCGGCAGGGCCACCGTAACCAGGCGATCGAGGAATTCGTACATGCGTTCGCCGCGCAGGGTCACCATCGTGCCGATCGCCAGGTTCTCGCGGATCTTGAAGTTCGCGATCGCCTTGCGGGACTTGGTCACCACCGGCTTCTGCCCGGCGATCTTGGTGAGATCGCCGACGGCCATGTCGATGTTCTTCTTGTCGTTGACCGCCTCGCCGACGCCCATGTTGAGCGTGATCTTGGTGATGCGCGGAACCTGCATCACGGACTTGTAGCCGAACTGCTTCACCAGGTCCGGCACGACTTTGTCGCGGTACTGGGAATGGAAACGCGCCATGCCAGCTCCCCTATGCCTTCGCGCCGACCACGGCGCCGTTGCTCTTGAACACACGCAGCTTCTTGCCGTCCACGAGCTTGAATCCGACCCGGTCGCCCTTGCTGGTGGCCGGGTTGAACAGCATCACATTGGACTGGTCGATCGGCATCGTCTTGTCGATGATGCCGCCGGTCACGCCTTTCATTGGGTTGGGGCGGACGTGCTTCTTCATCACGTTGATGCCCTCGATGACCAGGTGCGATTCATCCAGACGCCGCAGCACGACGCCGCGCTTGCCCTTGTCCTTGCCTGCGATGACGACGACTTCGTCGCCCTTGCGGATGCGTTCCATCCCGCGCTCCTTACAGAACTTCCGGCGCCAGCGACACGATCTTCATGAACCGCTCCGTGCGCAGCTCGCGCGTGACCGGCCCGAAGATGCGAGTGCCAATGGGCTCCAGCTTGGGGTTCAGCAGAACCGCCGCGTTGTTGTCGAACTTGATCGCCGACCCGTCGCCACGGCGAAGGCCCTTGGCCGTGCGGACGACCACGGCGTGGTAGACCTCGCCCTTTTTCACGCGGCCGCGCGGTGCGCACTCCTTGATCGTCACCTTGATGACGTCGCCGATGTTCGCGTAACGGCGCTTTGAGCCGCCTAACACCTTGATACACATCACCGATCGCGCGCCGGTGTTGTCGGCGACGTCGAGCATCGTCTGCATCTGAATCATGGCTATCGCATCCCAACTTGAACCGTCGCGCCGTTTCGGCTCGACGGTCAGTCTTGGTCCCGTCCGGGTTGGGGAACCCGCCTCGCGTTCGTCCTGACTCCGCCGACGGCGGTGGACAAGCGCAACTGCGCGCTCCGTAAAACTGCTGACTGCTATTTGCCTTGCGTACCCTGCCCGCTACTGCCTTCTGCCCGCTGCCGCGCCATCAGGCTGGCCGCCGCGGACACGAAGCTTTGAATTATATCCGGCTTTTGCGCACTGCCGCAAGGGCTAGATCGACTGTGCGGCCTCGACCACACGCGTCACGGTCCACGATTTGGTCTTCGACAGGGGTCGCGATTCGGCAATCTCGACGATATCGCCTTCAGAAAGCGCGTCGGATGCGTCATGCGCGTGGTACTTGTTGGATTTCACCACGTACTTGCCATAGACGGGGTGCTTGACCCGGCGTTCGACGAGCACCGTCACGGTCTTGTCCATCTTGTTGCTGACGACCTTGCCCACCAGGGTGCGGGTCAGTGATTTCTTTTCAGCGTTCATTTGGCGGTCGCCTTCTGGGCCAGCACGGTCCGGACGCGAGCAATGTCGCGCCGCGCCTTGCGGATCTGGCTGGTGTTCTGCAACTGCTGCGTTGCTTTCTGCATGCGCAGCGAAAAGTGCGCCTTCTGCAGTTCCTGCAGCTCTTTCGCGAGCGCTTCGGTGCCCTGCGCGCGCATTTCCTTGGTGTTCATTGCCCGTCTCCTTACGCGCCGAGCTGTCGCACGACGAACGTGGTCTTGAGCGGCAGCTTCGCCGCCGCCAGCGCGAACGCTTCCCGCGCCAGCGTCTCGGTCACGCCGTCGAGTTCATAGACCACGTTGCCGGGGCGTACTTCAGCCACCCAGTACTCGGGATTGCCCTTGCCATTGCCCATGCGGACTTCCGCCGGCTTCTGCGAAATGGGCTTGTCGGGGAAGATCCGAATCCACACGCGGCCGCCGCGCTTGATGTGGCGGCTGATCGCACGACGGGCCGCCTCGATCTGGCGTGCAGTCAGGCGGCCCCGCTCGGTGACTTTCAGTCCGAAGTCGCCGAACGACACATGGGCGCCACGCAGTGCGAGACCGCGATTGCGTCCCTTTTGCTCCTTGCGATACTTGCGACGAGCAGGTTGCAGCATGGCTTACTCTCCATCCTTCGGGCCGCCCTCGGTCGGTGTCTTGGCTGCGACCTTGCGTACGCGCTTGACGACCGGCTTGGCCACGTCGGGCTTCGGCGGTTCCACCGGAGCAGGTGCGGCGGCAGTCTCCGCCTTGACATCCCCCGCGGGTTTGCGGGTGCGGCGGGCCGGGGTCTTTCCGGCCGGACGGGCGTCGGGGCGCCCTTCTCCTCGGCGCGGGCGGCGATCCTCGCGCTCCGGCGCGGGCACGGCGTCCGCCGCGGCGGGCGCATCGCTGCGTCCCAGCGTGTCACCCTTGTAGACCCACACCTTGACGCCGATGACGCCGTAGGTGGTCTTCGCCTCCGAGAATCCGTAGTCGATGTCCGCACGCAGCGTATGCAGCGGCACTCGACCTTCGCGGTACCACTCGGTCCGCGCGATTTCGATACCGTTCAGGCGCCCCGCGCTCATGATCTTGATGCCCTGTGCGCCGAGCCGCATGGCGTTCTGCATCGCGCGCTTCATTGCGCGACGGAACATGATTCGCTTCTCGAGCTGCTGGGTGATCGAATCGGCGATCAGCTGCGCGTCGAGCTCGGGCTTGCGGATCTCCTCGATGTTCACGTGCACCGGAACGCCAAGCATCTTCTGCAGCGCCACCTTCAGCGACTCGATGTCCTCGCCCTTCTTGCCGATGACGACACCCGGTCGGGCGGAATAGATTGTGATGCGCGCGTTCTTGGCCGGGCGCTCGATGACGATGCGGCCGACTGACGCGCTGCGCAGCTTCTTGCGCAGGAACTCGCGCACCGCGAGGTCCTCGAGCAGCATCCTGGGGAAGGCCGGACCGGTGGCGAACCAGCGCGAGCTCCAGTTACGGGAGACTGGGAGCCTGAAGCCGGTGGGATTGATCTTTTGACCCATGGATCACCTATTTCTTGGATTTGCTCATTCGCTTCGTATCGCCGACCGTCACGAAAATGTGGCAGGTCTGCTTGCCGATGCGCGCACCGCGGCCCTTCGCCCTTGCCGAGAACCGTCGCAGCGTCGCGGCCTTTTCCACCAGGATGCTGGTGATTCGCAGTTCGTCGATGTCGGCGCCGTCGTTGTGCTCGGCATTTGCGATCGCGGATTCCAGTGCCTTCTTGATGATGCCGGCCGCCTTCTTCTGCGTGAAACCGAGGATGTTGAGCGCCTTGTCGACCGGTTTGCCGCGGATGAGATCCGCCACCAGCCGTCCCTTCTGGGCCGACAGCCGGACTCCGCGCACCGATGCAGTGGTTTCCATCATCGTCACCTTACTTCTTGGCCACGACGGCCTTCTTCTCGGCCGCGTGTCCTTTGAAGGTCCGGGTCAGAGCAAACTCGCCGAGCTTGTGACCCACCATGTTTTCGTTGACGTAGACCGGCACATGCTGCTTGCCGTTGTGCACGGCGATCGTCAGACCGATGAACTCCGGCAAGATCGTCGAGCGGCGTGACCATGTCTTGATCGGCTTCTTGTCGCGGGTCGCCTGCGCCGTTTCAACCTTCTTCAGCAGATGCCCGTCGACGAACGGGCCCTTTTTCAGAGAACGAGACATTCAGGACCCCTTACTTGCGATTACGGCGCTGCACGATCATCGTGTCGGTCCGCTTGTTATTGCGGGTGCGGTAGCCCTTGGTCAGCTGGCCCCACGGACTGACCGGATCGCGCTTCGTTCCGGTGCGACCTTCGCCGCCGCCGTGCGGATGGTCGATCGGGTTCATCGCCACGCCGCGCACCGTCGGGCGCACTCCGCGCCAGCGCATCGCGCCCGCCTTGCCGATCTGACGCAGATTGTTTTCCTCGTTACCAACCTCGCCAATCGTCGCGCGGCAGTCGATCAGCACGCGCCGGATTTCGCCCGAACGCAGCCGCAGCTGCGCGTAGGTGCCCTCGCGTGCCAGCAGCTGCACCGAGGTGCCCGCGGCACGCGCCAGTTGCGCGCCCTTGCCCGGCAGCATCTCGACGCAATGCACCGTCGTGCCCACCGGGATGTTCCGCAGCGGCAGGGTGTTGCCGACGCGGATCGGCGCTTCGTTGCCGCTCACCAGCTGCGCTCCGACCGCCAGTCCCTTGGGCGCGACGATGTAGCGGCGCTCGCCGTCGGCGTAGACCAGCAGCGCGATATGCGCCGAGCGATTCGGGTCGTATTCGAGGCGCTCGACCTTGGCCGTCACGCCATCCTTGGCGCGCTTGAAGTCGATCATCCGGTAGTGCTGCTTGTGACCGCCGCCCATGTGACGAGTCGTGATGCGGCCGGCGTTGTTGCGGCCGGACGAGCGCGTCTTCTTCTCGAGCAAGCTGGCGTGCGGCTTGCCTTTGTGCAGCTTGTCATTGACCACCTTGACCAGCCCGCGCCGGCCGGCAGACGTCGGTTTGACCTTGACGAGAGCCATTACTTCACCTCTTGCGCGAAGTTGATTTCCTGGCCGTCCTTCAGGCACACGTACGCCTTGCGGACGTTGCCGCGCTTGCCGGTAAAGCGGCCAAAGCGCTTGTTCTTGCCCTTCTGGTTCAGGATGGATACCTTGTCGACCTGCACCTTGAACAGCAGTTCGACGGCGGCCTTGACTTCCTGCTTGGTGGCGTCCTGCATCACGCGGAACGCAACCTGATCGTTCTTCTCCCCGATCATCGTGCTCTTTTCCGAGACGATGGGCGCAAGCAGCACGCTGTACAGACGGTCCTGACGGGTTGCGGTGCTCATCCCCACATCTCCTCGAGCTTGGCGATCGCCGGCTTGGTCACGATCACCTTCTTGTAGTGGATCAGCGACAGCGGGTCGGCGTAGCGCGGCTCGACGATCAGCACGTTCTTCAGGTTGCGCGACGCGAGGTACAGGTTCTCGTCGACCGCATCCGTGATGATCAGCACCGATTCCAGCCCCATCGCCTTCAGCTTCTCGGCGAGCTGCTTGGTCTTCGGCGAATCGACCACCAGGCCGTCGACCACCGCGATGCGGTCATCCCGCGCCAGCTTCGACAGGATCGACGTCATGCCCGCCCGATACATCTTCTTGTTGACCTTGTGCGAGAAATTCTCGTCGGGCGAATTCGGGAAGGCGCGGCCACCGCCACGCCAGATCGGGCTGGAGGTCATGCCGGCGCGCGCACGTCCGGTGCCCTTCTGCCGCCACGGCTTGCGGGTCGAGTGCTTGACCGTCGTCCGGTCCTTCTGCGCTCGCGTGCCCTGGCGGGCGTTGGCCTGGTAGGCCACGACGATCTGGTGTACCAGCGCCTCGTTGAATTCGCGCCCGAATACGGTCTCGGGTGCGGCGGTTGTGCCGTTGGCCTGGCCCTGCGCGTTCAGTACCTTGAGTTCCATCGCGCTCCTCCTCAGGCCTTCGCAGGCGCCTTGGCCTTGGCAGCGGGGCGGACGATCACATCGCCCCCCGCCGAGCCCGGCACTGCGCCCTTGATCAGCAGCAGACCCTTGTCGGCATCGATACGGGCGATCACCAGGTTCTGCGTGGTGCGCTGCTCGTCACCCAGATGGCCAGCCATGCGCTTGCCCGGAAACACACGGCCCGGATCCTGCCGATTGCCGATCGAACCCGGGGCGTTGGTCGACACCGAGTTGCCGTGCGTGGCACGGTTGGACGAGAAGTGATGCCGCTTGATCGCGCCGGCAAAGCCCTTGCCGATTGTCACTCCCGTGACATCAACCTTCTGCCCGACGCTGAAGATGTCGAGACCGATCGAGGCGCCGGGCTTCAGTTCGCTCGCTTTGTCGGCATCGACGCGGAATTCGCGCAGCACTGAAGCCGCCTCGACGCCCGACTTGGCGTAGTGGCCGGCTTGCGGTTTGGCAACGCGGGATGACTTGCGGGTACCGTAGGCGACCTGGACCGCGGTGTAGCCGTCGGTCTCAGCGGTCTTCACCTGGCTGACGCGGTTGTTCGACACGTCGAGCACCGTGACCGGGACGGATTCGCCGTCGTCGGTGAAGATGCGCGTCATGCCGACTTTTCGGCCCAATAGGCCGAGCGCCGAGCGAGCTTCGCTCATTCTTATCTCCATCCCCGGCTTCGATTGGCCGGGACCAAAATGTTGGTCGCTGGTTTGCAACCTGGGCTTGCCTTGCTTAGTTGCTTAGGGCAGCCCGCAAAGAACCTGTAATTCTAGCGGAACCGCACCGCCGCGAGCAAGCCTGACCTACTGGACCTTGATTTCGACGTCGACACCCGCCGGCAGGTCGAGCTTCATCAGCGCATCCACCGTCTTGTCCGTCGGGTCGATGATGTCCATCAGCCGCTGATGCGTCCGCATTTCGAGCTGATCGCGCGACGTCTTGTTGACGTGCGGCGAGCGCAGGATATCGAAGCGCTGGATGCGCGTCGGCAGTGGGACCGGGCCACGAACCACCGCGCCGGTGCGCTTGGCCGTGTCCACGATCTCGAGCGCCGACTGGTCGATCAGCTTGTAGTCAAACGCCTTCAGGCGGATGCGGATACGTTGGCTTTGCATTTCAGAATCCCTTCGAAAGAGCGAGGGCCGGCCTCGCGAGGCCGGCCCGAGGTTTAACGCAGGCGCCCGGTTACTCGACGATCTTGGCCACCACGCCGGCGCCGACGGTGCGGCCGCCTTCGCGGATGGCAAAGCGCAGTCCTTCTTCCATGGCGATCGGGGCGATCAGCGCCACATCCATCTGGATGTTGTCGCCCGGCATCACCATCTCGGTGCCGGCCGGCAGCGCAATGGAGCCGGTCACATCGGTGGTGCGGAAGTAAAACTGCGGCCGATAGCCATTGAAAAACGGGGTGTGACGGCCG
This sequence comes from uncultured beta proteobacterium, assembly GCA_963703945.1. Lineage (GTDB taxonomy): Bacteria > Pseudomonadota > Gammaproteobacteria > Burkholderiales > Burkholderiaceae_F > JALORV01. The sequence goes on from CAVPGM010000011.1 coordinate 86,126, forward strand.
CCTTCTTCCTTGGACAGCACATACACCTCGGCCTTGAACTTGGTGTGCGGCGTGATGGAGCCGGGCTTGGCCAGTACCTGGCCGCGCTCGACTTCTTCGCGCTTGGTGCCGCGCAACAGCACCCCGACGTTGTCGCCCGCCTGCCCCTGGTCGAGCAGCTTGCGGAACATCTCGACCCCGGTGCAGGTGGTCTTCACCGTCGGCCGGATGCCGATGATCTCGATCTCGTCGCCGACCTTGACGATGCCGCGCTCGATGCGCCCGGTGACGACGGTGCCGCGACCGGAGATGGAGAACACGTCTTCGACCGGCATCAGAAACGCCCCGTCGATGGCCCGCTCGGGGGTGGGAATGTAGGCGTCGAGCGCGTCGGCGAGCTTCATGATGGAGCCTTCGCCCAGCTCGCCCTTGTCGCCTTCGAGTGCCATCTTGGCCGAGCCATGAATGATGGGGGTGGCACTGCCGGGAAATTCGTACTTGTCGAGCAACTCGCGCACTTCGAGCTCGACCAGCTCGAGCAGCTCGGCGTCGTCGACCATGTCGACCTTGTTCATGTAAACGATGATGTAGGGCACGCCGACCTGGCGCGCGAGCAGGATGTGCTCGCGGGTCTGCGGCATGGGGCCGTCGGCGGCACTGACGACCAAAATGGCGCCGTCCATCTGGGCGGCGCCGGTGATCATGTTCTTGACATAGTCGGCGTGGCCCGGGCAGTCGACGTGCGCATAGTGCCGCTTGGACGTCTCGTACTCGACGTGCGCGGTGTTGATGGTGATGCCGCGGGCTTTTTCCTCCGGCGCCGCATCGATCTGGTCGTAGGCCTTGGCCTCGCCACCAAACTTCTTCGACAGCACCAGCGTCATGGCCGCCGTCAACGTGGTCTTGCCATGATCCACATGCCCTATCGTGCCCACATTCACGTGCGGCTTGGTCCGCTCAAACTTGCCTTTTGCCATCGTCAGATCCTCAAAGAACGGTTTGTTTGTCTTGTCGTCCGCGCTACTTCGTCTTAGCGGAGATCACCGCTTCGGCGACACTCTTCGGTGCCTCGGCGTAGTGCTTGAACTCCATCGTGTAGGTGGCGCGACCCTGCGTCAGTGAACGCAAGGTGGTCGAGTATCCGAACATCTCGGCCAAGGGCACCTCGGCGCGGATCGCCTTGCCGCCGCCCGGCAGATCCTCCATGCCCTGGATCACCCCGCGCCGCGAGGACAGGTCGCCCATGACATCGCCCATCTTCTCTTCCGGCGTCTCGACCTCGACGGCCATGATCGGCTCGAGCAGCGCAGGCGATGCCGCGCGCATGCCGTCCTTGAAGCCGATCGAGGCCGCCATCTTGAACGCGTTCTCGTTTGAGTCGACCTCGTGGTACGAGCCGAAGTGCAGCGTCACCTTGACGTCGACGACCGGATAACCGGCCAGCACGCCGGCTTTCAGCGTCTCGTTGACGCCCTTTTCCACCGCGGGGATGTACTCGCGCGGAACCACGCCGCCCTTGATCGCATCGACGAACGCGAAGCCCGCGCCCGGAGTCTGCGGCTCGAGCTTCAGCACGACGTGGCCGTACTGGCCGCGACCGCCGGACTGCTTGATGAACTTGCCTTCGGCGTTCTCTACCGTCTTGCGGATCGTCTCGCGATAAGCCACCTGTGGTTTGCCGACCGATGCTTCGACGCTGAACTCGCGCTTCATGCGGTCGACCAGGATCTCCAGGTGCAGCTCGCCCATGCCGGAGATGATCGTCTGGCCAGACTCTTCGTCGGTGTGGACACGGAACGACGGGTCTTCTTGCGCAAGGCGATTGAGCGCGATGCCCATCTTCTCCTGGTCGGCCTTCGTCTTCGGCTCCACGGCCTGGGAGATCACCGGTTCCGGGAAGACCATTCGCTCGAGCGTGATGACCTTGTCCGGGTCGCACAGCGTGTCACCGGTGGTGACGTCCTTCATGCCAACCGCGGCCGCGATGTCGCCGGCGCGCACTTCCTTGATTTCGTCGCGCTGGTTCGCATGCATCTGCAACAGACGTCCGACGCGCTCCTTGCGGCTCTTGATCGAGTTGATGACCGTGTCGCCGGACGCCAGCACGCCGGAATACACGCGCAGGAAGGTCAGCTGACCAACGTATGGATCGGTCATGATCTTGAACGCCAGCGCGGCGAACGGCGCTTCGTCATTGGCCGGGCGCTCTTCGGACACGCCCCGGTCGTTCTCGCCCATGACGGCCGGACGATCGACCGGGCTCGGCAGGTACTCGACGACCGCGTCGAGCATCGCCTGCACGCCCTTGTTCTTGAATGCCGAGCCGCACAGCATCGGCGTGATCTCGTGCGCGATCGTGCGGTGACGCAGGCCCCGCTTGATCTCCGCCTCCGTCAAGGCGTTGCCCTCGAGGTACTTGTTCATCAGTTCCTCGTTGGCTTCGGCCGCGGCCTCGACCATCTTCTCGCGCCATTCCTTGGCGGTGTCGGCGAGTTCCGCGGGGATTTCCGTGTACTCGAACTTCATTCCCTTGGACGCCTCGTCCCAGAGGATCGCCTTCATCTTGACGAGGTCGACCACGCCCTTGAAGTTGTCCTCGACGCCGATCGGGATCTGGATCGCGACCGGATTGGCTTTCAGGCGCAGACGCATCTGCTCGTAGACCTTGAAGAAGTTCGCCCCGGTGCGGTCCATCTTGTTGACGAACGCAAGCCGCGGAACGCCGTACTTGTTGGCCTGACGCCATACAGTCTCGGACTGCGGCTGCACGCCGCCGACCGCGCAATACACCATGCAGGCGCCATCGAGCACGCGCATGCTGCGCTCGACTTCGATCGTGAAGTCGACGTGGCCCGGCGTGTCGATAATGTTGATGCGATGCTCGGGGAAGCTGAGATCCATCCCCTTCCAGAAGGTGGTCGTCGCGGCCGAAGTGATCGTGATGCCGCGCTCCTGCTCCTGCTCCATCCAGTCCATCGTCGCGGCGCCTTCGTGCACCTCGCCGAGCTTATGGTTGACGCCGGTGTAGTACAGGATGCGCTCGGTCGTGGTCGTCTTGCCGGCGTCAATGTGCGCCGAGATGCCGATGTTCCGATACCGCTCGATGGGGGTCTTGCGTGCCATTGCTGTTCCAGACTAAGTGGCCGGTCCGCAGCGCGGACCCGCTTCATCCTCAGAACCTGAAGTGCGCGAACGCCTTGTTCGCTTCAGCCATGCGGTGCACTTCCTCGCGCTTCTTCATCGCCCCGCCGCGCCCTTCCGCGGCCTCAATCAGCTCGCCAGCCAGGCGCAGCGGCATCGACTTCTCGCTGCGCTTCTTGGCCGCTTCTCGCAGCCAGCGCATCGCGAGCGCCATGCGGCGAATTGGCCGAACCTCGACCGGAACCTGGTAGTTGGCGCCGCCGACCCGTCGGCTCTTGACCTCGACCATCGGCTTGACGTTCGACAATGCCGCGGAGAACACTTCCAGCGCGTTCTTGCCGGCCTTGGTTTCGATCTGGGTGAGCGCACCGTAGACGATGCGCTCGGCGACGGCCTTCTTGCCGTCGAGCATGATCACATTGACGAACTTTGTGACGTCCTGTGAACTGAATTTCGGGTCCGGCAGGATCTCGCGCTTGGGTACTTCACGACGACGGGGCATTTCTCACCTCTTTGCTGGCTTCAGTCGTTGAGCGAAACGATTTCGTTTCGCGACAGCGGCTCCATCGAAACGAGCCGCGACTTACTCGGCGGTCCGCTGACGCGGGCCGCCGGTTGAAAATCAGGCGGCCTTCGGCCGCTTGGCGCCGTACTTCGAGCGCGACTGCTTGCGATCCTTCACGCCTTGCGTGTCGAGCGAGCCGCGCACGATGTGATATCTCACACCGGGCAAGTCCTTGACGCGGCCGCCGCGTATCAAGACCACCGAGTGCTCCTGTAGATTGTGGCCCTCGCCGCCGATGTAGGAGATCACCTCGTAGCCGTTGACCAGGCGCACTTTCGCGACCTTCCGCAGCGCCGAGTTCGGCTTCTTCGGCGTCGTCGTGTAGACGCGGGTGCACACGCCACGCTTCTGCGGGCTGTTCTTCAGTGCCGGGCTCTTGCTCTTGATGCGGGTCGATTCGCGCGGCTTGCGTACGAGCTGATTGATAGTGGGCATGGCGTTCGCGTTCGAAATACGTCCGTGTTCGAAAATCCGTCGGTGTACAAAAACCAATAGGCACGCCCAAGCAACGCGACTGCGACTGCTCAGACTGCGGCTTGACCGGGACTGCGGGTTTCGGCGGCGCGGCGGGGGCGCCTCGGACTCGACCCCATTGCTGGCTCGCGATCCGCAACGAAGGCGGCCGCTTGCTGCTCTGGAGGGCGGGCAAAGAGCGCAACGCCCGGGCGGGCGCCGAAAAGCTTGTAATTATCGCTAGTTGACGATAACGGTGTCAAGGCGACCCGCTCCGTCGGATCGCAGCCCGGAACGCGGAGGGCCACCCACACGAAAGAAAACGGCCCGCCGAAGCGGGCCGTTCCACCGAACTGAAGAGACTTACTCAGTGACTGCGGTCGACTCGTCGGTGCCGGGCTCGCTTTCGCCTTCGGCCGCCATCGCCTCCATCGCCGCCAGCTGCTGCTGCTCCAGAGCGTCCGCAGCCTCCTTTTCCTTGCGAGCGCGGTGATAGGCGAGGCCGGTGCCGGCCGGGATCAGGCGGCCGACGATGACGTTCTCCTTCAGTCCGCGCAAGTCGTCCTTCTTGCCCATGATCGCGGCCTCGGTGAGGACGCGAGTGGTCTCCTGGAACGACGCGGCGGAAATGAACGAGTCGGTCGACAGCGACGCCTTGGTGATGCCCAGCAGGATGTTTTCGTACAGCGCCGGTCGCTTGCCGGCGGCGACCGCCTTGTCGTTCTCGTCGAACAATTCGGACCGCTCGACCTGCTCACCGGTGATGAACGGTGCGTCGCCCGGGTCGCTGATCTGCACCCGGCGCAGCATCTGACGCACGATCACTTCGATGTGCTTGTCGTTGATCTTCACGCCCTGCAGGCGGTAGACATCCTGCACCTCGTCGACGATGTAGCGCGCAAGCGCCTCGACCCCTAGCAGCCGCAGGATGTCGTGCGGGTCGGCCGGACCGTCGACGATCGATTCGCCGCGGTTGACGACCTGTCCGTCGTGCACCAGCAGGTGCTTGTCCTTGGTGATCAGGAACTCGTGCTCCTTGCCGTCCAGATCGGTGATGATGAGCCGCTGCTTGCCCTTGGTTTCCTTGCCGAAGGTGACCGTACCGGTCACTTCAGCCAGCATTCCGGCGTCCTTGGGCGAACGCGCCTCGAACAGCTCGGCGACACGCGGCAGACCGCCGGTGATGTCCCGGGTCTTCTGCGACTCGGTCGGGATGCGAGCCAGCACTTCACCCACACCGACCTGCTGCGCGTCGCGCACGACGATCAGTGCGCCGATCGGGAAGCTGATCGTCACCGAGTGTTCGGTGCCGGGGATCTTCACCTCCTCCCCTGCATCATTCATCAGCTTGACCTGCGGACGCAGGCCCTTGCTCGACGCGGAGCGTCGCTTCGCATCGATGACCACCAGTGTCGACAGGCCGGTCACTTCGTCGATCTGCCTGGCGACCGTGACGCCTTCTTCCACGTGCTCGAACTTCACGGTGCCCGCGTACTCGGTGATGATCGGTCGCGTCAGCGGCTCCCAGCTCGCGATCTGCACTCCGGCCCTGACCTGCTTGCCATCGGCGGCCAGCAGCGTTGCCCCGTACGGCACCTTGTGACGCTCGCGCTCGCGGCCGTTGTCGTCGACGATCGTGATCTCACCCGAACGTGAAATCGCCACCTGCTCGCCCTTGGCGTTGGTGACATAGCGCATGGTGGCGGTGAAGCGCACGGTGCCGTTGCTCTTGGCCTCGACGCCCGATACCACCGCTGCGCGCGATGCCGCGCCTCCGATGTGGAAGGTGCGCATCGTCAACTGCGTGCCCGGTTCGCCGATCGACTGCGCAGCGATGACGCCGACCGCCTCGCCCGAGTTGACCAGCACGCCGCGACCGAGGTCGCGGCCGTAGCACTTCGCACACAGGCCGTAGCGCGTCTCACAGGTAAGCGGAGTGCGCACGCGCACCTCGTCGATCCCCAGCGCCTCGATCTTCTCGACCGCTTCCTCGTCGAGCAGTTGGGCCTGCGCATACAGCACGTCCTGCGTGTCGGGGTGGATGACGTCGACCGCAGCGACTCGACCCAGAATGCGGTCGCGCAGCGGCTCGATGACCTCGCCGCCCTCGACCAGCGCGCGCATTGCGACGCCATTGGTCGTGCCGCAGTCGTCCTCGGTGACGACCAGATCCTGCGTGACGTCGACCAGCCGCCGCGTCAGGTAGCCCGAGTTGGCAGTCTTCAGCGCCGTGTCGGCCAGGCCCTTGCGTGCGCCGTGCGTCGAGATGAAGTACTGCAGCACGTTCAGGCCTTCGCGGAAGTTCGCGGTGATCGGCGTCTCGATGATCGAGCCATCGGGCTTCGCCATCAGGCCGCGCATGCCTGCCAGCTGGCGGATCTGTGCCACCGATCCGCGCGCGCCCGAGTCGGCCATCATGAAGATCGAGTTGAACGACTCCTGCTTGACTTCCTTGCCATGACGATCGGTGGTCTGCTCGGTGGCCAGATGCTCCATCATCACCTTGCCGACCTGATCACCTGCGCGGCCCCAGATGTCGACGACCTTGTTGTAGCGCTCGCCCTGCGTGACCAGGCCCGAGGTGTACTGCGCCTCGATCTCCTTCACTTCCTTCTCGGCGCTGCGGATGATCTCTTCCTTCTGCGCCGGGACGACCATGTCGTCGATCGCGATCGACAGGCCCGCGCGGGTGGCGAGTGCAAACCCGGACTGCATCAACTTGTCGGCGAAGATCACCGTCTCGCGCAGGCCGCACTTGCGGAACGCGGTATTGATGAGCTTGCTGATCTCCTTCTTCTTCAGCGGCCTGTTCAGCACCGAGAACGGCAGTCCGGCCGGCAGGATCTCCGACATGAACGCGCGGCCCACCGTCGTTTCATAGCGGGTGACCTTCGGCGTCTTCTCGCCGGTCTCGGCATCGACGTCGACTTCACGGATGCGCACCGTGATCCGGGTCTGCAGCTCGACGTGCCGGTTCTCGTAGGCGCGATGCACTTCGGCAAGGTCCATGAAGAACGAACCCTCGCCCTTGCCGTTGGTCTTCTCGCGCGTCGCGAAGTACAGGCCCAGCACGATGTCCTGGCTCGGCACTATCGACGGATCGCCGTTTGACGGGAACAGCACGTTGTTGGACGCCAGCATCAGCGAGCGCGCTTCCAGCTGAGCCTCGAGCGACAGCGGCACGTGCACGGCCATCTGGTCGCCGTCAAAGTCGGCGTTGAACGCCGCACAGACGAGCGGGTGCAGCTGGATCGCCTTGCCCTCGATCAGCACCGGCTCGAAGGCCTGGATGCCGAGCCGGTGCAGCGTCGGCGCGCGGTTCAGCATCACCGGGTGCTGGCGGATCACCTCCTCGAGGATGTCCCACACCACCGCTTCCTGCGACTCGACCATCTTCTTGGCGGCCTTGATCGTGGTCGCCAGACCCATGAGTTCGAGCTTGTTGAAGATGAACGGCTTGAAAAGCTCCAGCGCCATCAGCTTCGGCAGCCCGCACTGGTGCAGCTTCAATTGCGGACCGACGACGATCACCGAGCGGCCCGAGTAGTCGACGCGCTTGCCGAGCAGGTTCTGCCGGAACCGGCCGCCCTTGCCTTTGATCATGTCGGCAAGCGACTTCAGCGGACGCTTGTTCGCACCCGTCATCGCCTTGCCGCGACGGCCGTTGTCGAGCAGCGAGTCGACCGCCTCCTGCAGCATGCGCTTCTCGTTGCGGACGATGATTTCCGGCGCCTTCAGTTCGAGCAGGCGCTTGAGGCGGTTGTTGCGGTTGATCACGCGTCGATAGAGATCGTTCAGGTCCGAGGTCGCGAAGCGGCCGCCGTCGAGCGGCACCAGCGGACGCAGCTCCGGCGGCAGCACCGGCAGCACCTCGAGAATCATCCACTCGGGCTTGATGCCCGAGCGCTGGAAGCCCTCGAGCACCTTCAGCCGCTTGGCGAACTTCTTGATTTTCGCTTCCGAGCCCGTCTCGGCCAGGTCCTTGCGCAGCGTCTCGATCTCGCTGTTGACGTTGATTCCGCGCAGCAACTCGCGGATCGCCTCGGCGCCCATCAGCGCGCGGAAGTCGTCGCCATATTCCTCTGTCTTGGCGATGAAATCGTCCTCGGTCATCAGCTGCCCCTTCTTCAGCGGCGTGAATCCGGGGTCGACCACACAGTAGGCCTCGAAATACAGCACGCGCTCGATGTCGCGCAGCGTCATGTCGAGGACCATGCCCATGCGGGAAGGCAGGCTCTTCAGGAACCAGATGTGCGCGGTCGGGCTGGCCAGCTCGATGTGGCCCATGCGCTCGCGCCGCACCTTGGCCAGCGTCACCTCGACGCCGCACTTCTCGCAGATCACGCCACGATGCTTGAGGCGCTTGTACTTGCCGCACAGGCACTCGTAGTCCTTGATCGGGCCAAAGATCTTGGCGCAGAACAGACCGTCCCGCTCCGGCTTGAACGTGCGGTAGTTGATCGTCTCGGGCTTTTTTACCTCGCCAAACGACCACGAACGGATCTTGTCGGGAGAGGCGATGCCGATCTTGATGGCATCGAACTGCTCCTGCTGTTGTACCTGCTTGAATAGATCGAGTAGCGCTTTCATGCGTACCTCTCAGTGTCCGGTTAGTTGCGCTCGAGGTCGATGTCGATGCCCAACGACCGGATTTCCTTGACCAGAACGTTGAACGACTCCGGCATGCCGGCGTCGATCACGTGATCGCCCTTGACGATGTTCTCGTAGACCTTGGTGCGGCCCTGGACGTCGTCCGACTTCACCGTCAGCATTTCCTGCAGCACGTACGCCGCGCCATAGGCCTCGAGAGCCCAGACCTCCATCTCGCCGAAGCGCTGCCCACCGAACTGCGCCTTGCCGCCGAGCGGTTGCTGGGTGACGAGCGAATACGGGCCTGTCGAGCGGGCGTGCATCTTGTCGTCGACCAGGTGGTGCAGCTTCAGCATGTGCATGTAGCCGACGGTTACGGTCCTTTCGAAGGCATCTCCAGTGCGACCGTCGAACAGCCGCGTCTGCGTCTTGGTGCCGGTCAGCTGCAGCCGGCTCGCGACTTCGTCCGGATAAGCGAGGTCCAGCATCGCGTGGATTTCCTTCTCGGCCGCTCCGTCGAACACCGGGGTCGCGAACGGCACGCCGTCGCTCAGGTGCTCGGAGAGCTGGATCACTTCGTCATCCGTGAAGTGGTCGAGGTCCTCGGGCTTGCCCGAGCGGTTGTAGACCTCCTTGAGCAGGTGACGCAGCTGCGCCGACTTGGCTGTCTTCAGCAGGTCGCCGATACGCTGTCCAAGCCCCTTGGCCGCCCAGCCCAGGTGCGTCTCCAGGATCTGGCCGACGTTCATACGTGACGGCACGCCGAGCGGATTCAACACGATGTCGACCGGCGTGCCATCGGCCATGTACGGCATGTCCTCGACCGGCACGATGCGCGAAACCACGCCCTTGTTGCCATGGCGTCCAGCCATCTTGTCGCCCGGCTGCAGGCGGCGCTTGACGGCCAGATAGACCTTGACCATCTTGAGCACGCCCGGCGGCAGCTCGTCGCCCTGCGTCAGCTTCTTCTTCTTGTCGTCGAAAGCCTGGTCGAACTGCTTGCGCTTGAGTTCGATCGAGTCCTTCAGACCTTCCAGCTGCGCCGCAGCGTCGTCATCCGCCAGGCGGATCTCGAACCAGTGGTACTTCTCGAGCGATTCGAGATAGTCACGCGTGATGACGGTGCCCTTGGTGATCTTGCGCGGTCCGCCGATCGCCTCCTTCTTCAGCAGCAGCTTCTCGATCCGCTGGAACGCGTCGCCCTCGACGATCCGCAGCTGGTCGTTCAGGTCCTGGCGGTAGCGCTTGAGCGCGTCGTCGATGATCTGCTGGGCGCGCTTGTCGCGCACGATGCCTTCGCGCGTGAACACCTGCACGTCGATCACCGTGCCGCTCATGCCCGAGGGCACGCGCAGCGAGGTATCCTTCACGTCGCTTGCCTTCTCGCCGAAGATCGCGCGCAGCAGTTTCTCTTCCGGCGTCAGCTGGGTCTCGCCCTTGGGCGTGACCTTGCCCACCAGCACGTCGCCGGCGTTCACTTCGGCGCCGATGTAGACGATGCCCGAATCGTCGAGCCGAGCCAGCTGGTTTTCCGAGAGGTTGCTGATGTCGCGCGTGATCTCCTCGGGTCCCAGCTTGGTGTCGCGCGCAACGACATTGAGCTCCTCGATATGAATCGACGTGTAGCGGTCGTCGGCGACGACGCGCTCGCTGATCAGGATCGAGTCCTCGAAGTTGTAGCCGTTCCACGGCATGAACGCGACCAGCATGTTCTGACCGAGCGCGAGCTCGCCGAGGTCGGTCGACGCGCCGTCGGCGATCACGTCGCCCTTGGCAATCGCATCGCCCTTCTTGACGATCGGCGTCTGGTTGATGTTCGTGTTCTGGTTGGAACGGGTGTACTTGGTCAGGTTGTAGATGTCGACGCCGACCTCGCCGGTAACGTTCTCGTCCTCGTTGACGCGAACGACGATGCGGTTTGCATCGACATAGTCGACCAGACCGCCGCGCAGCGCCTGCACCGTGGTGCCCGAGTCGACTGCGACCGTGCGCTCCACGCCGGTGCCGACGAACGGCTTCTCCGGACGCAGGCACGGCACCGCCTGGCGCTGCATGTTTGAGCCCATCAGGGCGCGGTTCGCGTCATCGTGTTCGAGGAACGGAATCAGCGATGCCGCCACCGACACGATCTGCGACGGCGCGATGTCCATGTATTGAACGCGCTCGGGCGACATCAGGACGAATTCGCCGTTCTCGCGGCAGCTGACCAGCTCGTCCATGAACTTGCCGGTCTTGTCGAGCGGCGCGTTGGCCTGCGCGATCACGTACTTGCCTTCTTCGATGGCGGACAGATACGAAATCTCGGCAGTGACGTGGCCGTTGTCGACCTTCCGGTACGGTGTTTCGAGGAAGCCGTATTCGTTCAGACGGGCGTACAGCGCCATCGAGTTGATCAGACCGATGTTCGGACCTTCGGGCGTTTCGATCGGGCAGACGCGGCCGTAGTGGGTCGGGTGCACGTCGCGCACCTCGAAGCCCGCACGCTCGCGCGTCAGGCCACCCGGTCCAAGGGCGGAGACGCGGCGCTTGTGCGTGATCTCCGACAGCGGGTTGGTCTGGTCCATGAACTGGGAGAGCTGTGACGAGCCGAAGAACTCGCGGATCGACGCGCTGATCGGCTTGGAATTGATCAGATCGTGCGGCATCAGGTTCTCGGTTTCGGCCTGACCCAAACGCTCCTTGACCGCGCGCTCAACGCGCACCAGACCCGCGCGGAACTGGTTCTCGGCCAATTCGCCGACGCATCGCACGCGTCGATTGCCGAGGTGGTCGATGTCGTCGATCTCGCCGCGTCCGTTGCGCAGCTCGACCAGCAGCTTCATCGTGTCGATGATGTCTTCGTTGGTCAGCGTCATCGGCCCCGTGATTTCCGGGCGTGCGAATCGAGAATTGACCTTCATGCGACCGACGCGAGAGAGGTCGTAGGTCTCGTCGTCGAAGAACAGCCGTTTGAACAGCGTCTCGACCGCATCCTCGGTCGGCGGCTCGCCGGGGCGCATCATCCGGTAGATCGCGATACGGGCGGCCAGTTGGTCGCCGGTCTCGTCGATGCGCAGCGTGTTCGAGATGAACGGGCCCTGGTCGAGGTCGTTGGTGTAGATGGCGCGGATTTCGGGCACGTTGGCGACGCGCAGCTTCTTCATGACCTCTTCGGTCAGTTCGTCGTTCGCGTTGGCGACGATCTCGCCGGTCTCCGGATCGACCACGTTGTTGGCCAGCACGCGCCCCAGCATGTAGTCCTCGGTCACGGCGATCCGCTTCATCCCCGCGGCTTCCATGTCGCGGATGTGCTTGGCGTTGATGCGCTTGTCCTTCTGCACCACGACCTTGCCGGTCTTGTCGGTGATGTCGAAGCGCGCAATCTCGCCGCGCAACCGCTCGGGCACAAGCTCCATGAAGCCGCCCTCGGCTCCGAGCTGGAACGTGTCGAAGCGGAAGAAATGCGCGAGTACCTGCTCGTTGGACAGGCCGATCGCCTTCAGCAGGATGGTTGCCGGCATCTTGCGGCGACGGTCGACCCGGAAGTACAGGATGTCCTTCGGGTCGAATTCGAAGTCCAGCCACGAACCGCGGTAGGGAATCACGCGCGCGGAGAACAGCAGCTTGCCCGACGAGTGCGTCTTGCCGCGATCGTGTTCGAAGAACACGCCCGGCGAACGGTGCAGCTGGACTGACGATCACGCGTTCGGTACCGTTGATGACGAACGAGCCGGTGGTCGTCATGAGCGGGATCTCGCCCATGTAGACCTCCTGTTCCTTCACCTCCTTGACGGTCGGCTTGCTCGCCTCGCGGTCCATGATGACCAGCCGCACCTTCGCGCGCAGCGGCGACGCGTAGGTCAGCCCGCGCTGCTGGCACTCCTTGACGTCGAAGGGCGGTTCACCGAGGTTGAAGCTGACGAATTCCAGCCGCGCCATGCCGTTGTGGCTCGAGATCGGGAAGATAGACGAGAACGCCGCCTGCAAACCCTCGGTCTTGCGCTTGCTGGCAGGCGTGTCCGCCTGCAGGAACTGCGTGTACGACTCGAGCTGGGTCGCAAGCAAAAAGGGGACCGATAGCACGCTGGGCCGCTTGGCAAAACTCTTGCGGATGCGCTTCTTTTCAGTGAACGAGTACGGCATGGACACTCCGTTCGACGCGGGAGATGAAAGACTGGCGGCCTGACCAGACGGCAAGTGCAGTGACGACAAAAGCCACCGCGGGCGCAGCCAACGCTGTCGCCCGGGCGGCGTAGGGGAGTCCTGCGCGTCCGCTCATTCAGGGGAAGACTTTGATCTGGGGCCTTGGGCTCCAGATCAAAGGCCTCCCGGCCTTGACGTTCAAGTCGCCGGCGAAGCAAAGCTTCGCCGGCGCCCCTGAACAATTACTTGACCTCGACCTTGGCGCCGGCTTCTTCGAGCTTCTTCTTGGCCGCCTCGGCGTCGGCCTTGTTGACGCCCTCTTTGACCGACTTGGGCGCGCCGTCGACCAGATCCTTGGCTTCCTTGAGGCCCAGGCCCGTCAGTTCGCGCACCGCCTTGATCACGTTCACCTTGTTGGCGCCGATTTCCGCCAGAACCACGTTGAACTCGGTCTGCTCCTCGGCGGCCGGCGCAGCTGCGCCCGCGGCCGGGGCCGCGACGGCGACCGCAGCAGCTGCGGCGGAGACGCCGAACTTCTCTTCCATCAGCTTGATCAGCTCGCTGATTTCGAGCACCGATTTCGCGGCGATCGCGTCGAGGATTTCCTGATTTGAAAGTGCCATCTTGTTGACTCCTGTGCGTTGATTCAGTTCCAGATTCGGATGCGGATCAGGCGACTGCCCGTTCCTTGGCGTCGCGGACTGCGGCGAGCGTACGGACCAGGCGGGACGGCACTTCGTTCAGGGTGCGAACGAACTGTGCGATCGGCGCCTGCATCGTCGCCATCAGCTTGGCCAGGAGTTCCTCGCGGCTCGGCATCGTCGCCAGCGCCTTGACGCCCTTTTCGTCCATGACGAAATTGGCCATCGCGCCGGCCTTGACGACGAGCTTGTCGTTGTCCTTGGCAAAGCCGGAGAGCACCTTGGCCGCCGCCACCGGGTCGGCGGAAAAGCCATACACCAGCGGTCCGACCAGCTTGTCGGACAGCCCGGAAAACGGCGTTCCACTGACGGCGCGACGCGCCAACGTGTTCTTCAGTACACGCAACTGGACACCCTGGCTGCGCGCGTTCTTGCGCAGCTTGGTGACCGATTCCACATCCAGACCACGGTATTCGGCGACCACGATCGTCTGGGCCGATGCCACTAGGGCACCGACTTCCTCGACCTTGGCTGCCTTTTCCTGCCGATTGAGACCCACGGTACTGGCTCCACTCAAAATGTGCTTCGTCCGCGCTTGCGCGCTCGCAATGCACCGGTTGCTACACCGGCGACCGAAGCGGACAGATCGAGTGCTGAACTACGCACTGGCAATGTCATCTTCGGGGCCGCCGTCTGCGCTGGACTCCGACTGCTGGCCCGCCATCGCCCGGCGTTGCACGCGATGGCAGAACAGTCGGTGATTAAGGAGACAGCCGTCGGGCACCGTGCTTGAACGCCTGTGCCGTCGGGGTCCGTCTCGTCCAGCGGTCTTTGACAGCAGTGCGCGCGCCGAAAGATCCGACACGGCGCACAGCCCAAAGTCCCTTGTGGCCCGGTCGCGGCCGGGCCGAATCGTTACCTTTCGAACTAGCCGTTCAGCGATGCCGCGTCGACGTGAACGCCGATGCCCATCGTCGAAGAAACAGAAATCTTGCGCAGATAGATGCCCTTGGCCGAGGCCGGCTTGACCTTGTTCAGCGCGTCAACCAGCGCAGAAAGATTGGTCTTCAGCCGGTCGACTTCGAACGAAGCGCGGCCGATCGTGGTGTGCACGATGCCCGCCTTATCCGCCCGGAACTGCACCTGGCCCGCCTTGGCATTCTTGACCGCCTGCACGACATCCGGCGTGACGGTGCCGACCTTCGGGTTCGGCATCAGTCCACGCGGGCCGAGGATCTGGCCGAGCTGGCCGACCACACGCATCGCATCGGGAGATGCGATCACGACGTCGAAGTCCATGAAGCCTTCCTTCACCTTCGCCGCGAGCTCCTCGAAACCGACGATGTCAGCTCCGGCGGCCTTGGCCTCCTCGGCCTTGGCGCCCTGCGTGAAGACGGCCACGCGCTTGCTCTTGCCGCTGCCTGCAGGCAGCACGACCGACCCGCGTACCGACTGATCGGACTTCTTCGCATCGATGCCGAGCACGACTGCAACGTCGACTGATTCGTCGAACTTGGCCGTCGCGCACGACTTCACCAGCGCCAGCGCGTCAGCAACGGCGTAATGCTTCTGCGGATCGACCTTGCTGCGGATCGCCTTGGTCCGCTTCGAAATCGTTGTCATCTACAGGCCCTCCACCGTGATGCCCATCGAACGCGCGCTGCCTGCGATCGTGCGTACCGCCGCGTCAAGCCCGGCCGCCGTCAGATCGGGCATCTTGGCCTTGGCGATGTCTTCCGCCTGCGCACGGGTGATCTTCCCGACCTTGTCGGTATGGGGCTTCGGTGAACCCTTGTCGATCTTGGCCGCCTTCTTGATCAGCACCGTCGCCGGCGGCGTCTTCATCACGAACGTGAAGCTCTTGTCCGCGTAGGCCGTGATCACCACCGGGATCGGCAGACCCGGTTCGGTGCCCTGCGTCTGCGCGTTGAACGCCTTGCAGAACTCCATGATGTTCAGTCCGCGCTGGCCGAGCGCGGGACCGATCGGGGGCGATGGATTCGCCTTTCCGGCCGGCACCTGCAACTTGATAAAGCCGACGATCTTCTTTGCCATGATGGCTCCTGTGGGTTCCAACGCCGCGCGGATCTACGCACGGCTCCCCGGCTGTTGCGGCTCGCGCCGCGTCACTAAACTTTCTCGACCTGTCCGAACTCGAGCTCGACCGGCGTGGAGCGACCAAAGATGGTCACTGACACCCGCAGCCGGCTCTTCTCGTAGTTCACTTCCTCGACGTTGCCGTTGAAGTCGGTGAACGGACCGTCCTTGACCCGCACCATTTCGCCGACTTCCCACAGCGTCTTGGGCCGCGGCTTCTCCGCGCCTTCCTGCATCCGGTGCAGGATCTCGTCGACTTCCTTCTGCGGCAGTGGCGAAGGGCGATTGGCCGTTCCGCCCAGGAACCCGGTGACCTTGGGCGTGCTCTTGACCAGATGCCATGCCTCGTCGGTCATCTCCATCTCGACTAGCACATAGCCCGAGTACATGCGCCGCTCGGTGATGGACTTCTTGCCGCCCTTGACTTCGACGACCTCTTCGACTGGAACCAGGATCTGGCCGAACTGCGATTGCAGTCCGGCGCGGTTGATGCGTTCCTGCAGCGTACGCGCGACGCTCTTCTCCATGCCTGAGTAGGCGTGGACCACGTACCAGCGCTTGGTGCTCGAACCCGTTGCGGCTTCAGTCGTCATCTATTTCCTCAGCGCCAGCTCAGCAGCAGGTCGTACAAAGACCATTCGAGAGTCTTGTCCACGATGAACAGGAATATGGCCATCAGCGCGACAAAGCCGAACACGATGCCGGTCGTGCTGACCGTTTCCTTGCGGGCTGGCCACGCGACACGCTTGGTTTCCTGGTAGGACTCGCGGGCGTACGCGATGAACCGCCTGCCCGGCTCGGAGAACCAGGCGATCGCGATGCCGGCTGCCAGTCCCCCGACCAGGGCGCCGATGCGGACCAGCATCGGCTGCTCCGTCAGAAAGGTGAAGCCGAGCACTCCCGCAGCGGTAGCAATGATCGCCACCGCCACGATGGCGAAGTCGGTCTTGCTGGCTACGGTCTCGACGTTTTGCGTCGTCATCTGCAGTGTTCTCATCGGGACCCGCCTGGCGGGTCTGACTGTGGCAGGGGCAGAGGGAATCGAACCCCCAACCTTCGGTTTTGGAGACCGACGCTCTGCCAGTTGAGCTATACCCCTACCGAAACTGGCGGGTGCGGCCTCAAGCCGCACCGCGATCTCGCTTCCTTACTCGACGATCTTGGCCACCACGCCGGCGCCGACGGTGCGGCCGCCTTCGCGGATGGCAAAGCGCAGTCCTTCTTCCATGGCGATCGGGGCGATCAGCGCCACATCCATCTGGATGTTGTCGCCCGGCATCACCATCTCGGTGCCGGCCGGCAGCGCAATGGAGCCGGTCACATCGGTGGTGCGGAAGTAAAACTGCGGCCGATAGCCATTGAAAAACGGGGTGTGACGGCCGCCTTCTTCCTTGGACAGCACATACACCTCGGCCTTGAACTTGGTGTGCGGCGTGATGGAGCCGGGCTTGGCCAGTACCTGGCCGCGCTCGACTTCTTCGCGCTTGGTGCCGCGCAACAGCACCCCGACGTTGTCGCCCGCCTGCCCCTGGTCCAAGAGCTTGCGGAACATCTCGACCCCGGTGCAGGTGGTCTTCACCGTCGGCCGGATGCCGATGATCTCGATCTCGTCGCCGACCTTGACGATGCCGCGCTCGATGCGTCCGGTGACGACGGTGCCGCGACCGGAGATGGAGAACACGTCTTCGACCGGCATCAGAAACGCCCCGTCGATGGCCCGCTCGGGGGTGGGAATGTAGGCGTCGAGCGCGTCGGCGAGCTTCATGATGGAGCCTTCGCCCAGCTCGCCCTTGTCGCCTTCGAGTGCCATCTTGGCCGAGCCATGAATGATGGGGGTGGCACTGCCGGGAAATTCGTACTTGTCGAGCAACTCGCGCACTTCGAGCTCGACCAGCTCGAGCAGCTCGGCGTCGTCGACCATGTCGACCTTGTTCATGTAAACGATGATGTAGGGCACGCCGACCTGGCGCGCGAGCAGGATGTGCTCGCGGGTCTGCGGCATGGGGCCGTCGGCGGCACTGACGACCAAAATGGCGCCGTCCATCTGGGCGGCGCCGGTGATCATGTTCTTGACATAGTCGGCGTGGCCCGGGCAGTCGACGTGCGCATAGTGCCGCTTGGACGTCTCGTACTCGACGTGCGCGGTGTTGATGGTGATGCCGCGGGCTTTTTCCTCCGGCGCCGCATCGATCTGGTCGTAGGCCTTGGCCTCGCCTCCAAACTTCTTCGACAGCACCAGCGTCATGGCCGCCGTCAACGTGGTCTTGCCATGATCCACATGCCCTATCGTGCCCACATTCACGTGCGGCTTGGTCCGCTCAAACTTGCCTTTTGCCATCGTCAGACTCCCGACTACCTCTGCTTGTATGCGGCCGACCACAGCCGACTGCTTCTGCCATCACTGGTGCCCATGACGCGGATCGAACGCGTGACCTCTCCCTTACCAAGGGAGTGCTCTACCACTGAGCCACATGGGCCTCGCGTCGTTCGCGTCTCTGCGCAACGCCGCGTCATTCGTTCTGCCTTGCTCGTTCCTCGCTAAGTCTTCTGGAGCGGGTGAAGGGAATCGAACCCTCGTCGTAAGCTTGGAAGGCTTCTGCTCTACCATTGAGCTACACCCGCTCAACGAACTCGCCACCTCAAAAGTCAAAAGCCGCCTTCGATCCCTGCCGCTGGTTGCCCTGCACTGGTGTCGCCGATTCGCTGGGAGCTGGTGGAGGAGGTTGGATTCGAACCAACGTAGGCGTAAGCCAACAGATTTACAGTCTGCCCCCTTTAACCACTCGGGCACCCCTCCGCGGCGAACCGCAAATTATGGTTGTGCAACAAGGGCTTGTCAAACCGACGCCCCTTGGTTGCGATGCGTCAGCGGCGACCCGTTCCTCGGCCCTGTCCCGATTGCACAACATTGCCGCCGGCGCGAGTGTCGAATTCTCCGAGCCCGGATCGAAGTTAGCACTCGCTTAAATGCAAATGCCCAAAGAAGTTAATTGATCCTGTCTCGGCAGCTCCGATACTTGTGCAATGCACAAACTTCGATTTCCAGAGCATGCTGAGCGACCGGAGTCAACGTATGGAGATCCGGGGCTTCCGGGCCAGCGAGAACCGTTGATCGCGCAACTGGGGCCGAGCCATCGTCGCCAGATCGAGAACCATCTGATCGCGCTTCCCCCGGCCGATCGGCGGCTGCGTTTCGGCTACGCAATCAGCGAGGAACTGCTGTCCACCTACGTTCGCGGGCTGCGATTCAGTCGCGACGCCGCCTTCGGTGCATTCAATGAATCCGGCGAAATGCTGGCGTTCGGACACTTGGCGTTTATTGCGTCGGACGAGTCCGCCGAGTTCGGAATCTCCGTCGCGCCAGACGCGAGACGACTCGGCATCGGCCGCGCACTGCTGGAGCGCGCCGGTCGGCACGCTCGCAATCGGGGTTATCGCCTGCTGGTGATGGCGTTCGTGCCCGAGAATGCCGCGCTGGCAGCTCTCGCTCGCGCCGCTGGCATGCAGCTGATTCAGGATCAGGTCGAGCCGCGCGCCTATCTGACACTTGATGCCCCGGATGCGGCATCGGTCCTCGAAGAGGCTTGGTGCGAGGCCGTTGCGGCGATCGATCTTGGCTTCAGGCGGGCCGCCGGCGCGCGCGCTACATCTGCTTGAACAGGTGCGTGTAGTTGCGACTCACCTCGAGTTTGTCCGGACGGCCCTTGACCTGCACCAGCTGACGGCCCCGGAAGTCACGCGTCACAGCAGCGATCGCATCCGCATTGACGATGGTGGATCGATGGATCTGCCAGAACTTCTTCGGGTCCAATTCGTCGACCAGTTCCTTAATCGGCTTGCGGATCAGCGCCTCGAAGGATTCGGTCTGCACCCGCGTGTATTTCTCGTCCGACGTGAAGAACAGCACGTCGGCCACGGGTATCAGCTTGAGCTGCTGGCCCACGCTGGCCTGAATCCACTGCAGCGGGCCGTCAGCGGCACCAGTACCAGCCGCCTCGCCGGCCTCGAGACGAGCGGCGAGTTTCCCGAGCAACTCACGTAGATCGCTCGGCCGCTGACCAAGGCGTTTCTTGAGCCGAGCGACGGTCACCTCCAGCCGCTCGCGTTCCGCCGGCTTCAGTACGTAGTCAACGGCACCGTGTTCGAAGGCATCGACCGCGTACTCGTTGTAGGCGGTGATGAACACGATATGGCACGCGTCACCGATGGCCTTGGCAGCCTCGATGCCCGTCATCCCCGGCATCCGGATATCGAGAAACGCCAAGTCGGGCGCCAGCTTGTCGACCGCCGCCACGGCCTCTTCGCCATTCTTGGCCTCGTCGACAATTTCGAGCTCGGGCCAGACTTCCGACAGTCGAGCGCGCAACTGCTCGCGCATCAAACGCTCGTCGTCCGCGATGATCGCCCGTGGCATTCAACGATTATGCGTCAGGCGGGCTGGGCCGCGGGCTGAAGCGGCGCATCGGCTTCGAAGGTGTAGGGCACGTCGATGGTGACGATGGTTCCTGATGGGTCGTTGGCCTCGATCGACAGTCGCGCACGACCGCCGTAGAGGGCCGACAGGCGCTCCCGAACGTTCGCCAGACCCACTCCGGTTCCCGGTCGCGAGGCAGCTGCAAATCCCAGGCCGGTGTCGGCCACGGTGACGCGCAGGCGCCCGTCGACAATGTCGGCGGAGATCGTCACGGCGCCGCCATCGGACTTCGGCTCGAGGCCATGCCGGATGGAGTTCTCGATCAGGGACTGCAGCATCATCGGCGGGAACTGCGCCGACATCAGGCCCTGCGGCACCGTGACGGTGTATTGCAGCCGGTCTTCCATCCGGAACTTCAAGATCTCGAGGTACGACCGGCACAGCTGCACCTCCTTGCCGAGCGTGGTCGATCCTTCCCGCATCTGCGGCAGCGCCGCGCGCAGGTACTGGATAAGGTTCTTCTGCATCTTTGACGCCGTCGGCGGATCTGTTTCGATCAGGTAGTCGACCGAGGCGAGCGTGTTGAACAGGAAATGCGGCTCGACCTGCGCCTGCATCATCTTGAGCTGCGCCTCGACGAGTTGCCGCTTCAGGCTTTCCTCGGCGGCAGTCGCCGTGGCCACCTGTGCACGTTTCTCTGCCTTCTTCTTGCCGCCCAGTACGATCTTGACGATCACGCCGGTGAGCACCAGCAGCGCGGCGAAGCTCATCATCCAGTCGCCGCTGCGCGCCCGGTAGCTGTGCACCTCGCGCGCGACCTTGCGGTTCACCTGATCGGAAACGATGCTCTCGATTTCCTGGCGCGCGCTTTCCAATGCCTGCTCGACCTTGGCGGGGTCGTTGACCGAGCCGGGCGGTATCACGACCGTGCCGTTGCGCTCGATCACCACGTCGGCCGGCTCTTCCGGCGGCAACGGCGGCATCGCAGCGCCATCTTCAACGCGGACTCCGTTGCCGTCGATGATGACCTGCACCGGCTTGCCGTTGCGCTGGGACATGATGCGCAACCCGCTTTCGTCGATGTTGACCGAACTCGCGTCTTTGTCCGCGCCCGGCGCGCCGGGCGGTGACGGCGGACGAGGAGCGTCCGGTGCAACTGGGGCGCGCGGCGGCTGAGGCGCGTTCGGCCGCGCAATGCGGATGCCGTCGGGACCGACCTTGATGTCGACCTTGACCTTTTCCGATGCGCCCTTGCGATCCTTGCGATCGACAACGACCACCGGCCCGCCTTCGTCATAGAAGATGGTCGAGGCGATGCCGATGGCACCCATTAGCAGAAGCGCCACCAGAGTGAATTTCCCCCAGCCAACCGTCGCCAGCCACTCGCCGATGCGATTGAACAACGCCTTTATCCGAGGCAGGACGCGTGACTGGAAGAATGACCAGGCGCTGGCTGCGCCTTCGACGACATCAGGAGCGGCGACTCGCGCTCCCGCTGTAGCGGCGGAACCGACCCCGCGCGCGCGGCTGGCGCGCTGCGGTTCCGGCTCGCTCGATGAAGGGGGTGCGGGTTGTTCAGCCATGACGAATTATCGCGGGTACAAATCGCTTGCGTACTGGAGCGACCGCACCTTAGGTCGATCCGCCGCGTGCTGCCATCACGGTGCGATAGGCTGCATGAAGCGAGGCTCAGACGGCACAACGGCGGAGCCGACCGACATTGTCGACGTTCGGTGGCTCGGGCCACCATGGCGAATCGAACGGTCCGCGCTCGGCAAAAAAAGGCCCGGTGGATGCCGGGCCGGAATATTCCCCGGGGGGCCGGGGCTGGAGGAAGGAAACGCTTGCAGAGCGACGGACCAGGATCACTCCGTCGAACGCTGCAGGGACTTTAGGCAAGCGCCCGACGTGACGCGATTCGTTTGCGACGAACCGCAGAAATGCCGGTGCAAAGAGCACGAATCTGCGAGGCGATCCGCTTCGGCTACCGCTGGCCCGCGACGAAACGGCTGATGGGAGGCGCGAATCGCGCCGCCTTGCTTACCCCGCGCCGGCGACGCGCAGCACCAGCGAGATACCCAGCAGCACCCAGCCGGTTCGACCCGCCACTTCGGACCAAGGGTGCGCGGCCTTCAGTTGCGCCGCCTGCTGCATCAGTTCCTCGCGCCGGCGACGGATGCGCTCGGGCGATGCACCGTCCTCTGCACTTGCTTGCACGATCGCACGCAGGAACGGAAACTGCGACATCAACGAAAGCATCAACACCGACGCGCCAAGGTCGCCCAACCCGTGCGCGAACTGTCCGGAGTCGAACTGCAGCAACGCCAGGCCAGCCAATACTGCGCTCAGGACGAAGAATGAATTACGCCACATACGCTCACCCGCGCTGGGGGTCGGGGCGTGCTTCGGCGGTCTCGGAGTGGAAATGTCCATCAGCTGTTTAGATGGGCGCGATCAACGTCGGTTCAAGCGCTGCAAACAGCCCGCAAGCGCGGGCTGCCACCTGTACATCGGCATCTTCCCGCTTTTCTCAAGCCGGTCGCTGACCTACGCCAACATTTCCGCCCAGCCGTTCCCGGCGCGAGGGCGATCCCTCGGATGGCCGAGGTTCGCGAGCCCTCAGGGCTTGACGGGAGGCTGAGGCGCGGCTGCGCGCGGATGGGTGCTGCGCCAGGCCGCGAGCTCGTCACGGCTCAGCATTCCGTCCTTGTTGGCGTCGATCGCATCAAAGTTGGAGGAAAGGTGCGGCGCAGCTTTCGCCTCCTCCCGCGAAATCGAACCGTCGCCGTTGGCGTCGATGCGCGCATGGTGGCCGTGCGATCCCGCTGGCCGAGCCGCGCGCAACTCGTCCTGCGAAAGAACGCCATCCTTGTTGGTATCGATGCGGTCGAAGTCCTGAGACAGTCGCGGAGAAGCAGCGGCTTCTTCGCGCGATATGTTGCCGTCGCCGTTCTTGTCGAGTTGCGCCATGCGCGGCCTGGGCGAGGTGGAACCGTCGGTCGACGCAGCGTTCGCACCAAAAGTCGCGGCGACGAGGACCGCGGTCATGAGTATTCGAGCGGACATGATCATCTCCATAGTGGGATGACCATTTAACGAGCGGCACCGGCGCGCGACGACGATCTTTACGCTTCCTTACGAATTGAAACACGGAGCTACATCGTCGAGCCGCTACTGCGTTTGCGGCGGCGACGAACCCGGAATTGCGGGTATCTGTCCTTGCGGCGGCGCCTGTCCGGGTGCGGTTGCTGGCGGCGGATTCGGCGCTGCGCCGGGAGCGGGACGCGGCGCGGGTGTCGGCGCGGTGCCTGTGCTGGGGGCCGTCAGCGTGTTTCCGGCGCGAGTGAAGTTCGGCGCGGGCGCTGCGCCACTGACTGCGACGGCCGGACGCGGCGGGAGTCGGACCTCCTGCGGGCCGCCCGGGCTGTCGAGAACGATTACCTCCGCCTGGATCGAATTCAGTGTCGTTCCGGGGACAACCTCCTGGCCGATCAAATACACGCGCGGCGGCTTGCCGTCGACGACCAGCACGGCACTCGAATCCTTTCCGGCCGCGAAGGCTCCGAGCGCCTGGATATTGCTGGCGACCGCTACCTGGGCGACTTCGACCTTGCCGAACATGCGAGCAGCGGCCGCCTGGTCCGGATCCCGCAGCGGGGGAGGCGGCAGCGGCGGCGGCGCGGAAGTCGGCGCTGGTGTGAAGATGCGCACCGCCCAATACGCGGCGATGACCACCACTGCGGCGAAGAACAGCAAGTGGATCGAAGCGGCGGCAAGCTTTTTCAGCATTCTCTGTCCCGATGGGGCAACCATGATCGCGCAGGGCGCGGCGGTGCCCCTCATCCTGTTGCATTAGTGCCGTGTCGAATCCCGCTTAGAAGGGGTCAGACCGGCGACTTGCGTTGATAATATCCGGCGCAGTCGGTGTTGTCCGCGGCTAAAACCGAGGAACTTCAAGGCCTTCCGCGCACAACTTCACGCATTCTTTAGCCTCGGGCAATGATCATATGAGTTCGATGAAGCATTTCCGTTCGCGGCGCGATCGCGGCTTCACGCTGATCGAGATCATGGTGGTGATCACGATCCTCGGAATCCTGGCCGCGCTGATCGTTCCTCGTGTCGTCGGTCGGACCGACGATGCCCGCCTCGCGGCCACCCGACAAGACATCGCCTCGGTGATGCAGGCGCTGAAGCTTTATCGCCTCGACAACGGTCGGTATCCGACCACCGAACAGGGATTGCAGGCGTTGATCAGCAAGCCGACCGCGGAACCGGTACCCAACAACTGGAAGCAGGGCGGCTACCTTGAGCGCAATTCGGTGCCCCGCGATCCCTGGGGCCACCCCTACCAGTACCTGAACCCGGGCCTGCGCGGCGAGATCGACGTCTTCAGTTTCGGCGCCGACGGACAAGCAGGCGGCGAGAACGCCGACGCGGACATCGGTTCCTGGTCCCTGTAGTCCGCCGCGCGCGTCGGACCGCCGCGGCTGGCTCGCCGACTCCGATGGCACACCGCACGAGCCAGGCCGATCGAGCAGGACACACTCTGTGCAGCCGAGCCCACGCCTCCGCACCCGCGGCTTCACGCTGATCGAAATGCTGGTCGTCATCGTGCTGGCCGGCATCCTGATTTCGATCGTCAGCATCAGCGTGACCCCCGACCCGCGCCAGAAGCTGATGCGGGAAGCGCAGCGCATCGGACAGCTGATGACGCTGGCCTCCGACGAGGCGCGCATCCGCCAGATGCCGATCGTGTGGGAGGCCGATCTGCGCGGATACCGGTTCGTCACGGAAATTGGCGGCGAACGACGGCTGCTGACCGACGATGATTTCCTGCGCGAGCGTGCCTGGGAGACACCTTTGACGCGACTGTCGGTGCAGGACGGTGGCGGTCCGCAGCCGGCGCAGGTCCTGCTGGGGCCGGGGGCACCTCCCGTTCGAATGGCGGTTGCGCGCGAATGGATACAGCCGCGCTGGCGACTCGAACTCAGCAATGAAGACACGACCGTCAGCCTTGATTTCGATGAATCCGGTCGCGCCACGGTGACGCCACCATGAAGCGGGCCCGCCGTGGCTTCACGCTGCTCGAGGTGCTGGTCGCCCTGGTCATCATCGGCGTCGCGCTGGCCGCTGCCATGCGCGGCGCGATGGCGCTCACGTCGACCGCCGAATACACGCGCGAGAAGATGCTCGCGGTGATGACGGCCGAGAACCGCCTGCTTGAACTGCGCCTGGCACGCGAGCGCCTCGAGCAGGGCGAGAACAGCCTTCCGTGCGAGCAGGGCGGGATGATCTTCCAGTGTGTGCAGGCCGTGAAGCCGACGCCGAATCCCTTCTTCCGGCGCGTCGAGGTGCGCGTATTCAAGCCGACCAATGATGGAACGCTGCGCATGCTGGCCGAACTGATGACCGTGCTGCCGACCAACCAATGAACGCGCGCGGATTCACGCTGCTCGAGTTGCTGGTGGCGATCACAATTCTGTCAATCGTTTCGGTCATCTCCTGGCGTGGCCTCGACTCGCTGGTCAGTACACGCGAGCGTCTTGAGCCGGAAGCGGACGACGTGCGCGCACTTCTGATCGCTTTCGGCCAGTTGGAACGCGACCTGGCCCAGGTGCCGAATCCGAAGTTCCTCGGCTTGACGAACTCGCCGATCGACGTAACGGTCACCGACGGCGCGACGATGCTGCAGCTGGCACGTATCGCCCCGGCCTCCGCCGACGGGCCTACCGAGGTGCAGACGGTGTTTTACCGGGTGGTCGACGGCACATTGATGCGACAGGCTACGGCCGCCCTGCCCGCCTTCGAAGCCACGCAGACCGATCGGCTCGAAACGGCGCGTCTGGTTCCTCACGTGAAGACGATGCAGATCCGCACCTGGTCGCCGACCGGTGGCTGGGTCGATCCGACGATTCCCGACCCGTCAGGCAACACACCGCAGCCCGGCGCCGTGACACCCGGAGTCGAGGTCACCCTGGAGCGCAGCAACGGCAAGATCTTCCGCCGCGTGCTGCTGGTCGGCGCATGAACACACTTGTCTGCCGCAGTCGGCGTCGCCAACACGGTGCGGCCGTGCCGCCCGCCCCTCGGGGGCGGGACGGGGTGGGGCGATCGAGTCCGCGCATGCGCCGGCAAAACGGCGCCGCCGTTTTGCTGGCGCTATTCGTCGCGGCGCTCGCAACGATGATCGTCAGCGCGCTCTTCTACCGGCAGTTCGTGCTGCTGCGAACGATCGAGAACCAGCAGCTGATGTCGCAGAGCCGCCTGCTGCTGCGGGGCGCCCTCGACTGGGGGCGTGCGATCCTGCGCGAGGACGCCAATCGCTCGAGCTATGACTCGCTGAGCGAACCCTGGGCGCAGCCGCTCGCCGAAACACGGCTGGACCAGCTCGGCGAAACCTCTTCGCTGGCGTCGCAGGCGTCGATCGCCGGCTCGATGGAAGACGCGCAGAGCCGATTCAATCTGCGCAACCTTGTCGAAAATGGCCAGATCGTCGAGTCCGAACTCGAAGCGCTGCGGCGCCTGTGCGTGCTGCTGCAGTTGCCCGAGCAGACCGCAGAGCTGGTTGCCGTCCGGATGCAGCAGGCGCTGCCGGCCACCACACCGGACGAAAGCGGCCGCATGCCCGACGCGGGAACGCGCACCGACAAGCGACGACCGCTGCCGCTGATGCTGCCGCAGGACCTCGCCTCGATAGCCGGCATCTCCCCCGAAGCGGTCCAGCGACTTGCGCCCTACATTGTCGTGCTCGACGAGCGCACGCCGATCAACGCGAACACGGCGCGGCCGGAGGTGATCGCTGCGCGCGTGCCAGGGCTGTCGCTGTCGGACGCCCGCGCGCTGGTGGCCGAGCGCGAGCGCATCTCGTACTTCAACAATGTGGGTGAGGTCCGGACCCGGCTCGGCGCCAAGGCAAACGGTGTAGCAGAGGCCGATATCGCCACTGCTTCGCGCTTTTTCTTTGTGCGGGGCGAGGTCAAACTCGACCGCGCGGTGACCCGCATGGAGGCGCTCGTCCGACGCGGCGTGCCCGGCCAGGGCATACAGCCGGTCACCGTCCTGTGGATCCGCGAGATCTGAACCCACGATGAAAGACCGATCCCTGCAGCGACTCCTGGTGTTCGTCCCGCCGCGCCGCTCACTCGGCGCCAAGGCGCAGATAACGACCGGCACCGTGGTCGGCTATGTGGCGCCCGGCGCGGCCGGCTCGAGCGGTGAGACTCCGATCGCGCTGCTGCCGAAGGCGAGCGCGATCGACCTGGTATTCGACCCGGCCGATGTCTTCGTCACCGCGGTCGAGCCTCCGAAGCTTTCAGAAGGCAAGCTGCGGCTTGCGTTGCCCAACATTCTCGAGGATCGGCTGCTGGCCGACACTGCGGACTGCCATTTCGCTTTCATCGTGCCGCGTGGCGGTACGGGCACGACCACGATCGCCGCGCTGCCCAAGATGCCGGTCGCGGTCATCGACCGCGGCGTGCTGACACGTGCTCTGGATGCCTGCGCCGAGGCCGGCTACCGCGTACGTGCAGCCTACAGTGAGATCTATACGGTGCCGGCACCGGCGGCCGGCGTTCTTTCTGTGCGGCTCGATCGCGGCCGCGGTGTCGCGCGCTCGGCGACTCACGACGGTTTCACATTCGAGCTATCCGACGACGAGGTACCGGCCGCGCTCGCACTGGCCGTACGCCAACTGGGTATCCGCCGCATCCAGGCCTACGGGCGCGAGGCCGGTCGCATGAGCCCGCTCGCCGCAGCGCTGAATGTGCAGGTCGATGTGGCAGCTGCCGAAATCGACTTGGGAAGCACCGAAGGGGCAGTCAACCTTCTGCAGGGCTCGTTTGCCCCCGGCGGCATGCTCGGCACGCTGATGCCTCTGGCGGGTCGCGCGAGCGCATTGCGCGCAGCGTCTCTGAAGGTGCCGCTCGTCTGGACTGCGATTGGCGCGGCTGTGGCGATCGGCGGCATGAACGCGCACTGGCTGAAGCTCGAAGCCGAGTCGAAAGCGCTGCGTCAGCAGATGGAAACGGCGTTCCGAACGGCCTTTCCAGAGACCAGCGCCGTCGTCGATCCCGTCCTGCAGACCAAGCGTCAGCTGAACGAATTGCGCGCCCGCGCCGGGATCGCGTCGGCCAACGATTTCTCGGTGCTCAACGCACGGACGGCAGTTCTGCTGTCGACCGCGCCATTGGGGAGCGTCGGCGGGATGGAGTATCGCGACGGCTCGCTCAAGGTGAAGTTCAAGCCGGGTGTCGTGGACAACCCGGCACTGCAAAACTCGCTGCGAGCGGCGGCGGTCCAGCAGGGTCTCACCATCCGTTTTGACGCCGATGGCACGGCACGCATCACGGCGGCGGGATCATGATGGAGGGACTGAGGCAGTTCTGGGCCGAACGCGCTCCGCGTGAGAAGGCCATATTGGGCTCTGGTGCCGCCATCCTGGTGGTTGCCGTCCTCTATCTGATGCTGATCGAGCCGGCGTGGAGCGGAATCGCGCGGCTCGAGCGCTCGTTACCGCAGCAGCGGTCGCAGGCCGCCGAGCTGGATGCGCTGCTCGGCGAAGTGAAGAGCCTGAAATCCCAACCCCAGGTCGCGACCGTCTCGGCCTCCGAGGTGCGCGGTGCGATCGAAAGCTCGCTCAAGCGAGCCGGCCTCAAATCCTCCCGGCTGGTGCCGCTGTCCGATGGCGACCTGCAGATCACCTTTGCGAACGTCCCCTATGGCGTCTGGGCCGGATGGCTCGCCAGCGTCGAGCGTGAACTGGGAGCGCGCACGATGGCGGTGACGGTCACTGGCAAGGATGCAACCCCGGGCAACGTCGATGCCGAAGTGGGGCTGCGCCTGGCTCGCAAATGACCCCTGACGATGCGGAAACTGACCTACCTTCTGGCTGCTCTGCTGGTGCTGATCGTCACGGTGCTGGTGATCGCGCCGGCCCAGTGGGCCGCCGACGCGGTACGTCTTGCAACCCACGGTCGAGTCGAACTTGCGGAGGCGCGCGGCACTGCATGGAACGGGTCAGCTGTGCTGGTGCTGGCGGCCGCACCCGACGCCGGCGCAGCTCGGGCGAGTTTGCCGGAGCGGCTCTCATGGCAGCTCAGTCCGTGGGCACTGCTCGCCGGGCAGGTCGACCTGACGATCTCGCATCCGTCGGCGCTGACTCAGCCGCTCGCGATACGGACATCGATATTCGGACGCTCGACTTCACTGGGCGCGACGACGCTCCGCCTGCCGGCGTCGCTGCTGGTCGGTTTGGGCGCTCCTTGGAACACGGTGCGGCCGGGTGGAATCCTCATGCTGACGTGGGATCGGCTGCAGCTCGGTCCCGGCCGAGCCAGCGGAAATGTGTCGGCCGAGTGGCAATACGCCTCGAGCGCGCTGACGCCCGTTTCACCGATGGGCCATTACCGGTTGCAGACCAACGGTGTCTGGCCGGGAACTCAGCTGGATTTACTAACCATTTCGGGTCCCCTGGAGCTGAAGGGGAGTGGCACAATTCCGGAGGGTGGGCGCTTACGCTTTACCGGTCGCGCACAGGCTGTGGCGGGGACCGACCCGGGCGTGAAAGCACAACTGACGGGCCTCATCTCGCTGCTGGGGCGGCGCGATGGCGACGGGGCTCTCCTGAACTTCGGCGGCGGGTGACATGACAAGCGGGCGCACGACAAATCGCGCAGGACGGGACTCACTGTCTCGACTGGTCGTGCTGGCCTTTGTTGTCAGCGTGGCGCTCCCCTCCCCGCTGGTACCGACCGCGTTCGCGCAGTCCAAAGCGCGCCCGGCAAAGCCGGCGGCGGCCGAGACGGCTTCGAACGACAGCGTGATGCTCAACTTCGTCAACGCGGACATCGACGCGGTAGTGCGCGCCATCGGCCAGTACACCCAGCGCACCTTCGTCATCGACCCGCGCGTGAAGGGCACGATCTCGCTGGTAACCGAGCGACCCGTCACCAAGCAGCAGGCGTTCGAGCAATTGCTGTCGGCGCTGCGGCTGCAGGGATTCACGATCGTGCAGACCGGTAACGTGATGCGGGTCGTGCCCGAAGCGGATGCCAAGCTGCAGGGCGGCACCGTGGTGGGACCGCGCAACGCGCCGCCGGGCGGTGACCAGCTGGTCACGCAGGTCTTCCGGCTGCAGTACGAATCAGCCACCTCGATGGTGCCGATCCTGCGGCCTCTGATCGCGCCCAACAACACGATCTCGGCCTATCCACAGAACAACACGCTGGTCATCACGGACTACGCCGAGAACCTGCGCCGCATCCAGCGCATCATCGAGGCAATCGACACGCCGGCGACCTCCGATCTCGAGATGATCCCGGTGAAGTACGGACTGGCGATGGAGATCGCGACGATCGTCAATCGCGTGCTCGATGAGGGCGCGCGGGCGGCCGGGCAGGCGGTCGACGCCGGCCAGCGCGTCTCGATCCTGGCCGAGCCTCGCACCAACACGCTGATCGTCCGGGCCCCCAGCCAGGCACGTCTGACGCTGGCCAAGAACCTTATCGCCCAGCTCGACCGGCCGGCATCGACGCCGGGCAACATCAACGTGGTCTACCTGCGCAATGCCGAAGCCACTCGCCTGGCGCCGCTGCTGCGCGCAATCATCAGTTCGGATCCGTCGTACACGCCCCAGGCCGCCAGCAGCGGTCTTTCGCAGCAAGGCTCGACCATGGGGCAGTCGGCGGCTGGTGGGCCCGGATTGACCACGGGCACGACGGGCGCTGCGCTGGGAGCCGGTTCCGCTGGCGGCGCGGGCGGCACAGGTGGCGGCGGAGGCGGACCGCTGGCCGGGCTGATCCAGGCCGATGCAGCGACCAACTCGCTGATCATCACCGCGCCCGAGCCGCTGTATCGCAACATCCGCGCGATCATCGACAAGCTCGACGTGCGCCGGGCTCAGGTGGTGATCGAATCGTTGATCGTCGAGATGACGGCGGACAAGGCCGCCGAATTCGGCATCCAGTGGCAGGCTCTCGGCGCAGTCAACAACACCGACATTGGTGTCGTCGCCAGCCAGAATTTCGGGGCCGCCGGAACGAACATTATCGGAGTTGCGGGCAATCTCGGCTCGGTCGGTCAGGGCCTGAATCTCGGCGTCATCAACGGCAAGATTACGATTCCGGGAGTGGGGGAAGTCCTGAACCTGGCGTTCCTCGCCCGAGCTCTGGAGACCACGGCCGACGCCAACATCCTGTCGACGCCGACGATCCAGACCCTGGACAACGAGGAAGCGAAGTTCCTGGTCGGCCAGAACATCCCGCTGATCACGGGTGCCTATGCCGCCGCGGGCGGCACCGGCGCCGGCGTTGTCAATCCGTTCCAGACCTTCGAGCGCAAGGACATCGGGCTTCAGTTGCGCGTGAAACCGCAGATTTCCGAGGGCGGCGTGGTGCGCCTGGCGATCTACCAGGAGTTGTCGTCGATCCAGAACACGCTGACCGCCGCGCAGGGCGGGATCATCACGAACAAGCGCAGCTTCGAATCCACGGTACTGGTCGAGGACGGCAACATCGTCGTCCTCGGCGGCCTGATCGAAGACCGTACCGACAACAGCCGCAGTTCGCTGCCGATACTCGGTCGCATCCCGGGGCTCGGCTATCTGTTCAGCTACGAGAACCGCGGGCGGAAGAAGACCAACCTGCTGGTCTTCCTGCGGCCCTATGTCGTGCGTGACGAGTCGACATCGTCGTCGCTGGCGCTCGATCGTTACGCGTATATCCGGGGACAGGTCGCTGGCAACTCGAAGCCGGATAACGTCATATTCAAAGGGTTCCAGAGCACACAGTTGCCGGAAAGGCCACCGGTGCCGCCTGCGATGAGGCGCGCCCAGGAAGAAGGCCAAGGGGCGACGGCAGCTCCCTCAGCGCCGGGCAGCCGTCCAGCGAACAACAGCGGCGCGGGACCCGGGGCGGGTACGCCCGCGCCGACACCTCCGCCAGCGACGCCCTCGCCCGCCCCTGCGACACCGGTTGAAACGCAGCCTGCGCCACCGACTCCAGCACCGACCGCTCCCGCGCCGGCCGAACCGACAACGGAGCCAAGGTCGACTGCGCCGGCCGTTCCGACCGCCGCCGCCGAATCGAAGCCGGAAGTCGTTGCGCCAACGGCAAGTGTTCCTTCAACTGCTCCGCCGCCGGCACCCGCCGCAGCGGAGACTCCTGTGACGACGCGCACCGAATCGGCAGGCGCATCGGCGACGTCCTCGAGCAGCAGCACAATGGCCTCAGCCCCCGTGCAGACGCCGCCGGTTGCTGCCCCGCCGCCGGCCGCGCCCCCCGCCATGTCGCCGCCGAGCGAGCCGCCGGCTGCGCGCGCTTCAGCCGCGCCGCCTGCTGCGGCCCCCTCACCGACGCCATCCGCGGCGGCCGCCCAGTCGCCCGCCGTGACAGCGACCGAGGCAGCGGCGGCAGGGCCGTCAGGCGCCTTTGCGGCCACTCCGGGGGCAGCCGCCACACCCGCCAGCAACCTGGTGCAGGTGGCCGCGGTTACCGAAATCAATCGCGGACGCGAATTGCAGCGGCAACTGCGCGCGGCCGGTTTCGATGCCTACTGGGAAAGCGTGAAGACCAAGAAAGGCGAAGTCGTGCGCGTGCGAGTGTCGGTGGACACCGCCACGCAGAGCATGGCGGAGACGATCGCAAGGCTCAGGACGATGGGATTCGACCCGATCGTCGTCACCCCCTGAAACTTGGCAGGACCCCGCTGTGACGCCCGCCAGCCGTTTCGTGCCTTACTCGTACGCGCGGGACAACGCGATCCTGCTCGTGCCGAAAAGCGAGCGCGACGCCGAAGTCTGGATCTCGGATGCGACCCCGCTCGCAGCGCTCAACGAAGTGATGCGGGTGTTCCCCGGCAAGGTCAAGCCTGTCGTGGTCGAGCCGACGCGGCTGACCGAGGCGATCTCGCAGACCTACGGCGACCAGAGTGGCTCCGCTCAGCAGGTGGTCGGCGACATCGAAGGTGAGTTCGACATCACCCGGATGATGCAGGAGGTCCCGGACGTCGAGGATCTCCTCGAGACCGAGGACGACGCGCCGATCATCCGGATGATCAACGCGCTGCTGACGCAGGCGGCGCGCGACGGCGCGAGCGATATCCACATCGAGCCATTCGAGAACTACTCGCTGGTGCGCTTCCGCGTCGACGGCACGCTGCGCGACGTGGTGCGGCCCAAGCGTGCGCTGCACGCGGCGCTGGTCTCGCGCATCAAGATCATGGCGGCGCTCGATATCGCCGAAAAGCGACTGCCGCAGGACGGACGCATCACGCTGCGCGTCGGCGGCCGCCCGGTGGACGTGCGGGTGTCGACCCTGCCGACCGGCCACGGCGAGCGGGTCGTGCTGCGCTTGCTCGACAAGGACCTGTCCAAGCTCGAACTGACGAATCTCGGCATGTCGCAGTTAGCGCTCGACCGCTTCGACACGCTGATCCACCAGCCGCACGGCATCATCCTCGTGACCGGTCCGACCGGCTCGGGCAAGTCGACCACGCTTTACGCAGCGATCCGCAGACTCGACAAGACCACGACCAACATCATGACGGTCGAGGATCCGATCGAGTACGACATCGAGGGCATCGGCCAGACGCAGGTCAACGCGAAGATCGACATGAGCTTCGCCAAGGCGCTGCGCGCGATCCTGCGCCAGGACCCGGACATCGTGATGATCGGCGAGATCCGCGACCTCGAAACCGCGCAGATCGCCGTGCAGGCGTCGCTGACCGGCCACCTGGTGCTGGCCACGCTGCACACCAACGATGCCGCCAGCGCGGTCACGCGGCTGATCGACATGGGCATCGAGCCGTTCCTGCTCGCCTCCTCGCTGCTGGGCGTGATGGGGCAGCGGCTGGTGCGCAAGCTCTGCCCGAAGTGCCGCGTGCAGGACACGCCGACCAGCCCGTGGCGCGCGGTCGGCTGCGAAAACTGCAGCAACACCGGCTACGTCGGCCGTACCGGAATCTACGAACTGCTGACGGTCGATGACGAGATGCGCATGCTGGTCCACCAGGGATCCAACGACACCGACATCCGCCGCGTGGCCGAGCGCGCCGGCATGGTCAACATGCGGACCGACGCGCAGCGCTGGATCGTCGCCGGTGTCACCTCGCAAGAGGAAGCGCTGCGGGTGACCAGAGAGTAATTCGCAACTCGTGTCCGCGACGCTGCGCGTCGCAGGTGCACTCGCTGCGCCCTAGTTAGCCACGAAGAGGACAAGTTGGCAGCATTTCGTTTCGCAGCAGCGGATACCTCCGGCAAAGAGCAGACCGGCGTGCTCGAGGCCGACAGCGCGCGCGGCGCGCGACAGCTGCTGCGCGGCCGTGGCCTGATCCCGCTGACCGTCGAGCCGGTTTACGGCGAAGTCGCGAGCGGCACCGGCATGCCGATGCGCCTCGGGCGCCGCCTGTCGCAGACCGAGTTGGCGGTGATCACGCGCCAGTTGGCATCGCTGCTCGGCGCGCAGCTGCCGGTCGCCGACGCGCTGACCGTGATGGTCGAGCAGAGCGAGAAGCAGCAGGTGCGCGAACTGATGGCGTCGATCCGCACCGACGTGCTGTCCGGCACTGCGATGTCCAAGGCGCTGGCGCGGCATCCGCGTCAGTTTCCGGAAATCTACCGCGCGCTGATCTCCGCCGGCGAAGAGTCCGGCAAGCTCGGATCGGTGCTCGGCAGCCTCGCCGACTACATCGAGGAGCGCGCCAAGCTGCAGCAGAAGATCACGCTCGCGTTCGTGTATCCGGCGATCGTCACGCTGGTCGCGTTGCTGGTGGTGGTAGGACTGCTGACCTATGTCGTGCCGCAGGTCGTTCAGGTGTTCGCCAATACGAAGCAGCAGCTGCCGCTGCTGACCACCGCATTGATCGCGGTCTCGGACTTCGTGCGCAACTATGGCTGGATCGTCCTGGTCGTTGTCGTCTTCGCCGCGTTCCTTTGGGAACGCGCACTGCGGGCGCCGGCGGTGCGTCTGCGCTGGCACATGCGCATCCTGACCATGCCTGTCATCGGCGTACTGTCGCGCTCCATCAACACGGCGCGCTTCTCGTCCACGCTGGCGATCCTGGTCGGGTCCGGTGTGCCGATGCTGCGCTCGCTGCAGGCGGCCGGCGAGACCGTCAACAACCTCGCGATGCGCAGCCGCGTGATCGACGCCGTACAGCGCGTGCGCGAGGGCTTCTCGCTAGCGAAGGCGCTGCGCGCCGACGCCGACGAGGAACGCAAGCCCGGCCACATCAAGCTGTTTCCGCCGGTGCTGATCCACCTGATCGCCTCCGGCGAAGCGACCGGCAAACTGCCGGAGATGCTGACCCGCGCGGCGGATATTCATTCACGTGAAGCCGAGCGACGTGCGCTCTTCTTCACGTCGCTGCTGGAGCCGATCCTGATCCTCGCCATGGGCGTGGTCGTGATGCTGATCGTGATGGCCGTCCTGCTGCCGATCATCGAGATCAACACGCTGGTCAAGTAAGCGCCGGCCGCTTCGGACCTCACCGCCGCCCGACTCCAGTCAGTTCTCGACCGCCAACACCAGCGCTGCCAGTGCGGCAATCGCAGCCGGAATGCCGTAGCGCTCCCACTTCGACATTGAGTCACCCGGGATCACCTCGACGGGCACCGGAGAGAGTTCGATCACCCTTTCGGTGACCGAATTCTCGACCAGCCGTGTCAGCGAGTTCTTGCGCGCCGTCGCCATCACGATCTCGTCGCAATGCAGGCGTCGCGCCACATCCGCAATCACTTTTGCCCGGTCGCCCAGTTGCATGTGCACGGCATAGGGAACGGAAAACTTGTCCAGCATCTCCTTGGCCGGGGCGAGTGCCTTCTCCGCCTGTTCATGGTGGTAATCGTGGCGGCTCTTGCTGCTCGTGAAGCGTGCGATATCCCAAGAAAACGGCATCTGGACGTTGAGCAGGTGCACTTCCATCGACGTGTCGTTCATGAAGCGCTTGACGACTTCCTGCACGGCGAAGTGGTCATTGCGCGTGCCTCCAACTGGAACAAGGATCTTCAGCATGACGTTTGCTCCCGTGATTAGCTGCGCGGTTGGCGCGACACCCGTCGGTGACGTGACCGCAGCGGCGCTCGACGCGGCGGTCCGCTGCGCACCGTCACCGACCAATGCCTTCCGGCTGCGGAAGTAGACCTTGAGCAGTTCCATGGCGATGGGCGACGCGAAGAAGAAAGGCAGCATCAGAAGCCAGTCGCCCACAGTGAGCGGCACGGCGTCGAAGAACGGCGCGAGGAACGGCACATACACCACCGCGAGAACCAGCGCGAACGACACAGCGACCGCCGCGACCATCCAGCGGTTCGAGAAGAAGCCAATCGAGAACACGCTGTGGAGTTCGGAGCGGGCAGCGAAGGCGCGGACAAGCTCCGAGGTGCACAGCGTCACGAAGGCCATCGTCTGTGCCGCCTCCAGGTGGCCTGGATAGCGCTGCATAGCGAGGTAGAACACTGCGAGGATCGCGACCATGTCCACGATCCCCACGACACCGATGCCCACCGCCATGTCTCGGTTGATGACCGGTTCCTTCGGCGAGCGCGCCGGCTGCTTCATGATGTCGTCGTCGCCCTTTTCGAGCCCGAGCGCGAGCGCGGGTGCGCCGTCGCTCACGAGGTTGAGCCACAGAAGCTGCACGGGTCGCAGTGGCATCGGCATCCCGAACAGCATCGCCCCGAATACGATCAGGATCTCACCGACGTTGCAGGCGAGCAGGAAGTAGACGAACTTGCGGATGTTCGAGTAGATGATCCGCCCCTGCTCGATGGCGGCGACGATGCTGGCGAAGTTGTCGTCGGTAAGCACCATGTCGGCGGTCTGCTTCGCGACGTCGGTGCCGGTGATGCCCATGGCCACGCCGATGTTGGCGCGCTTGAGCGCAGGTGCGTCGTTGACGCCGTCGCCGGTCATCGCCACCACGTGGTCGCGCGCCTTGAAGGCGTCGACGATGCGTGTCTTGTGCTGCGGCGATACGCGACAGCACACGTCGAGCCGGTCAGCGCGCGTCGCGAGCTCCTCATCCGACAGTTTGTCGATCTCCGCGCCGGTGAGCACCAGCCCACCCGGCGTCCGCAGGCCGATGTCGCGCGCGATGGCCTCGGCCGTGTCCTTGTAGTCGCCGGTCACCATCACGGTCTTCAAGCCTGCACCCTTGGCCACTTTCAGGGCTTCGATCACCTCCGGCCGAGGCGGGTCGATCATGCCGAGCAAGCCGACGAAGACGAGATCCGTCTCGACCGTCTCGGGGCTCACCTTCGAGGGAATCGCCTCCAGCGGCCGGAAGGCGACACCCAGCACACGGAGGGCATCGCTCGCCATGTCGCGGTTCTGGTCCAGAATCGTGCTGCGCATCGCGTGCGTGAGCTCGACGACCTGGCCGTCGTCCAGCATCGAACTGCATAGCCCCAGCACGACATCGGGAGCGCCCTTCACGATCGCCGCCAGCGGCGGGTAACTGAAGCCGGAGGGTGAAGCGCCGCCGCTTTCGTTGCGGTGAATCGTCGTCATGCGCTTGCGGTCCGAATCAAACGGAATCTCCTGCACGCGCGGCAACACCTTGGCGAATTCGTCCTGCAGGACTCCACTCTTTGCGGCCGCGACGATCATCGCGCCCTCCGTGGGGTCGCCGATGATGTTCCACGAGCGTGAGCCCGACTCGGCGGCGTGCTCTTCCAACCGTGCGTCGTTGCAGGCGATCGCGCCTTGCAGCAGCGCTGTCGCATCGGGGCTGGTGCGCGGGTCGAAACGCTCCTCGCCCAGGAAGAACTCGCCCTTCGGGACGTAGCCCTCGCCGGAGATCCGGAAGCGGCGACCTCCGGCCCAGGCCTGGACCACCGTCATCTCGTTCTGCGTCAGGGTGCCCGTCTTGTCGGTGCAGATCACCGTGGCGCAGCCTAGGGTCTCCACCGCAGGCAGCTTCCGGATCAGCGCGTGGTGCTTGATCATCCGCTGCATCCCGAGGGCGAGGCAGATGGTCACGATGGCGGGCAGACCCTCGGGTACTGCCGCGATAGCGAGGCTCACCGCGGTCATGAATAGATTGACGATGTCCTTGCGCTCCGCCTCTAGGTAGCTCAGCAGCCCGATATCCATCGCATCGGTGATGCGCGTGTCGCGGAAGAGGCCATACAGGAAGACGATCGCGCAGATCGCCAGGCAGGCAGTGCCCAGGACCTTGCCGAGGTGCTCGAGCTTCTTCTGCAAGGGGGTGCTTTCGTCCTCGAAGGACTGGATCATCTGCGCGATGAGGCCGATCTGCGTGGTCATCCCCGTGCCGGTGACGATGCCCTTGCCACGCCCGTAGGTGATCAGCGTGCCCATGAACACGGTGTTCCTGCGGTCGCCCAACGGGATTTCATTGTCCAGCAGCACCGCCGGGTCCTTGTCGACCGGCACCGATTCGCCAGTCAACGAGGCTTCTTCGACCTTGAGGTTGAAGCTCTCGACGAGACGAACGTCCGCCGGTACGAAGTTGCCGGCTTCCAGCACGACGATGTCGCCGCCGACGATTTCGCGACTCGGTATCGAGACATGACGGCCATCGCGGATGACCTGGGCGTTCGGAGCAGCCATCTTCTTGAGGGCTGCCAGAGCCTGCTCCGCCTTGGATTCCTGGATCACGCCCACCACGGCGTTCAGCACGACGATGACCATGATGGCGATGGAATCGACGTACTCGCCCAGCATCAGCGATACCAGCGCCGCGATCACGAGGATGATCACAAGGTAGTTGTTGAACTGGTCCCACAGCAGCGCCCAGAACCCCGGGCGAGGCCGTTCGGACAGTTCGTTGGCCCCGTGTGCGGCGAGGCGATTGCGCGCTTCCTGGTGCGTCAACCCATGCTCCAGGTGCGTCTCAAAGTCGGCAACGATCTGCTCGATTGGCTTGCCGTGCGGATCCCGATCTTGCATGGCGTACACCTCCGTTGCGGCGAGTATCGTGCTGCGCAAGCGCGGAAGAAATTTGAACTTTGCAACGCAATCCATTACGAATATGGAAAGCCGTCGACAATGTTTAATCGAAAGCGTTACGGTTCTTAATGGATGAACCTTGCGGTTTATTGCCCGGCGGACTTGAATTGGAGCCACGGCAATGCTAGAAACCGAATTGCGCTCCGTCTAACTGACTGGAAGCGCCCCCAAAGGGGAGTAGCTTCGGTAGCCGGCTCGGCTACTGCTGTGCGGCCGTCAAGACGGGCTCGCGCCCCGGTCGCACCGGCATCTCAATATGCAAGCGAGACCTTTGCCCAGCGGGTGAAGGTGCGTCCTGGCGACGGCCTTCATCCCGAGGTGAAGGCCGCTTTGCACTCGGGGCACGGCGGCATGGCAACACACTACGTCGTCGGAGCGTGCCATGTCAGATCCAAGCATCCAGCGCTATCTCCGGCACGGAACGCTGCCCCAATTGCGCCTCTTCGAGGCCAGTGCGCGCCTTGGCAGCTTTACCCGTGCCGCCCAGGAACTGCACATGTCTGCGCCGGCCGCTTCGGTGCAGATGAAGAAGCTTTCCGAGACGGTAGGCGTGCCGCTCTTCGAGCAGGTGGGCAAGCGCATCTACCTGACCGACGCGGGTCATCGGCTTCACGAGAGTTGCCAGGAGGTGTTTCGCGTGTTGATGGCTCTCGAAGCCAGCCTCGCCGGCATGCGGGCCGTCGAGTCGGGCCGGCTGCGGCTGGCGGTCAGCACGACGGGCATGTGCTTCGCCCCGCGGTTGCTCGGCGCTTTCGTTGAACTCTATCCCGGTGTCGAGACATCGATGCAGGCACACAACCGCCAGACACTCATCAAGCGGCTCACGAACAATGAGGACGACCTCTATCTTTTCGCCGACGCGCCGGAGATGGAAGACGTTGTGGCGCAGGAGTTGCTGGCCAATCCGCTGGTGGTGCTCGGCCGCGACGACCATCCTCTCGCAAATGAGAAGAACATCCCGTTCGAGCGCCTTGCCAGCGAGCCCTTTCTCATCCGGGAGGAGGGCTCCGGCGCCCGCCGAATCATGATGCGGTTGTTCCGCGAACGCGGGCTCACTCCGAAGGTACGGATGGAGCTGGGGACCAACGAGGCCATCAAGGAGGCGATCCTCGCGGGTCTCGGCGTCACCATCATGTCGCGCTACACCTTCGGGCTCGATCCGGAATCATCGCGCTACGTGTGCCTGGACGTGCAGGGTTTCCCCCTCGAGAACCACTGGTATCTCGTATATCCGTCAGGCAAGCAACTGTCCTCGGCCGCGCGCGCCTTCCTGGACTTTGCTCGCGTGGAGACGAAGGGACTGGTTCTGGGCGCCTTGAGACGCAGCTGAGATCATCAGCGGGCCGCTCTTCGCGGCCCGCCACGTCGATCACTTGAGGGCTTGCAACTTGTCGTAAGTGGCCTTGTCCCAGGTCGCATCCGGCCCGTTGTGCAGCTTGGCGACCGCCTCGCGGAACGGCGCACGGTCGACCTTGACCACTTCCTTGCCGCGCTTGGCGAACTCGGCGCCGAGCTTCTTCTCGATCTCGACGATCTCGGCCGTCGCGCGCGCCGCGGCTTCTGCCAGCACCGTCTCGAAGATCTTCTTGTCGGCATCGCTGAGCTTGGTCCAGGTCGGCCCGCCGACGATCGTCAGCAATGCGTCGGTGATGTGCCCGGTCAGCACGATGTACTTCTGCACCTCGTAGAACTTCTTGGCGTCGATGGTCGGCAGCGGGTTTTCCTGCGCATCCACGGTTCCGTTCTGCAACGCCAAGTAGACCTCGGCGAAGGCGATCGGTGTCGGGTTGGCACCGACCGCGCGCGGGAACATCGTGTACAGCGGTGCGTCGGGAACGCGGATCTTCAGCCCCTTCATGTCCTCGGGCTTGTTGATCGGCTTGTTCGATGTGACCTGCCGTTCACCGTAGTACGTGATCG
Organism: uncultured beta proteobacterium; assembly: GCA_963703945.1. GTDB lineage: Bacteria > Pseudomonadota > Gammaproteobacteria > Burkholderiales > Burkholderiaceae_F > JALORV01. The sequence continues at coordinate 127,016 of CAVPGM010000011.1, forward strand.
CCACCACCTTGTTGCCGCCGCTCTTGGCGCGATACCCCTCGGATAGCTCGGCGAACAGAGAACTGGTCGAAAACGCCTTCCAGTGGTTGTAGTCACGAAACATGTAAGGAGCCCCTCCGATCGCGATCGGACCGTAGGTCCGTCCGGCGAACAGTTGCCCCGTATAGATGATGTCCACGGTGCCCAGCGTCAGGCCCTGGTTGATGTCGGTTTCCTTGCCGAGTGTGGAGGCCGGAAAGACCTCGACCGTGTAGCGATTGTTGGTGCGCTTGGCGATCTCGCCGGCGGCCCACAGCGCTGCAGTGTGGTACGGCTCGCTGGTCTCGTAGACGTGCGCGAACTTGAGCTTGGTTTGCGCGCCGGCGCTACCGACCGAGAGCACGGCGATCGCCGTCGCCGCGACCCATCGCACCAGCGCGCTGCCCACCTTGCCTTCAATGATGTACTTCATGTCTCCTCCTTGTTGATCGATGCCATGCCGGCGCGCCTCACATCGTCGCGCCGAGCTGCCAGGGGACGAATTCGCTCTGGCCGTAGCCGAAGCGCTCGCTCTTTGATTTCGCGCCCGATGCCGTCGCCAGGATCAGGTTGAACAGGCGCTCGCCGACCTCTTCGATCGACGCCGCGCCGTCGGCGATCTCGCCGCAGTTCAGATCGATGTCCTCTTCCTGCCGCTGCCACAGTTCGCTGTTGGTCGACAGCTTCAGCGAAGGCGAAGGCGCGCACCCGTAGGCCGAGCCACGCCCGGTGGTGAACACGATCATGTTGGCGCCGCCCGCCACCTGCCCGGTCGCCGACACCGGGTCGTAGCCCGGCGTGTCCATGTAGACGAATCCCTTGGCGGCAACAGACTGGGCGTACTCGTAGACGTCGATGAGGTTGGTCGTACCGCCCTTGGCCACCGCACCCAGCGATTTCTCGAGGATGGTGGTGAGTCCGCCCGCCTTGTTGCCGGGCGACGGGTTGTTGTTCATTTCACCCTTGTTGCGCGCGGTGTAGTCCTCCCACCAGCGGATGCGCGCCAGCAGCTTTTCGCCGACCTCGCGCGTGACTGCGCGTCGCGTCAGCAGGTGCTCGGCACCGTAGATCTCCGGCGTTTCTGACAGGATCGCCGTGCCGCCGTGCGCCACCAGCCGGTCGACCGCATTGCCGAGTGCCGGATTCGCGGTGATGCCGGAGTAGCCATCGGAGCCCGCCGCACTGCAGGCCGAGCATCAGGTGGCTCGCCGGCACGGGCGTCCGCTCGATGCGGTCGGCCGCGGGCAGCATCTCGCGCACCAGTGCGACTCCGCGCTCGATCGCCTTGGCCGTACCGCCGACGTCCTGCATGTTGTAGCGGGCGATGCGGTCGCTCTCGTGCAGGTCTTCGGCGCCGAACAGCGACGTGATCTGGTTGGCCTCACAGCCCAGGCCGACGAAGATGACGGCAGCGACGTTTGCATGGCGTGCGTACCCCGCCATCGTTCGCCGCAGCACCTGCATGCTCTCGCCCATGTCCATGCCGCAGCCGGTGCCATGCGTCAGTGCGATCACGCCGTCGACGTTCGGATACGGCGCGAGCGCATCGGGAAAGATGTCGCGACGAAAGCGATCGGCGATCGCGCGCGATACCGTCGCCGAGCAGTTGACGCTCGAAAGGATCGCGATGTAGTTGCGCGTCGCCACGCGGCCGTCGGGCCGCACGATGCCCATGAAGGTGGCAGGCGCGGCGACCGTCGGCGTCGGATGCACGTCGGCGCAGAACGCGTAATCGCGCTCGAACGCGCCGTGCTCGGCGCCGATGCCGAGGTTGTGCAGGTGCACGTGCTCGCCGGGGCGGATGTCGCGCGTCGCGAATCCGATGATCTGGTTGTAGCGCCGCACCGGGCTGCCGGCCGCGATCGCCCGCGTCGCCACCTTGTGCCCGGGCGGCACCATGCCGATCACCGTCACACCTTCCGACTTGATCAGCGTGCCGCTCAGCAGCTGGCGGCGCGCGATGACGACATCGTCGGCCGGATTGAGCCGGAGTACGAGTGGAACATCCTGCAGCATGGTCAGCCTCCGCAACCTACTGAAACTGCCGCGGCAGCCACAGGCTGACCGACGGCAGGTAAGTCACCAGCCCCAGACTGACCAGCAGCGGTACCAGCCAGGGCAGGATCGCCATTGTCGTCCGTTCGATGGACAGTTTGGCCACCCGTGCGAGCACGAACAGCACCAGTCCCATCGGCGGATGCAGCAGACCGATCATCAGGTTCAACACCATGATCAGCCCGAAGTGAACCGGGTCGATTCCCAACTGCTTGACGATCGGAAGCAGGATCGGAACCAGGATCGTGATCGCTGCAGTCGGTTCCAGAAAACACCCGACGAACAGCATCAACAGGTTGGCCAGCAGCAGAAACATCGAGGGGTCGGTCGTGAACGAGAGCACCCAGTTGCCGATCATCTCGGTGGTGCGCGTGACCGTCAGCATCCAGCCGAAGATGGACGCAGCGGCGACAATCATCAGCACGATCGAAGTGGTCTCGATCGTGTCCATCGAGACCTTGACCAGCATCTTCCAGTTCAGCGTCCGGAACCAGAAGATGCCTAGGAAAAGCGCCCAGACGCAGGCGGCGATTGCGCCTTCAGTGGCCGTGAACACGCCCGCCGTCATCCCGCCGATCAGCAGCACCGGGGTCATGATCGGCAGCACTGCGCTGAAACGGAAGTAGCGGTCGGCGAGCAGCAGCACCGCCAGGGCGCCGGTGACCGTCGGCACCTCGGGCAGGCCACCCTGATGGGTCAGCGTCCAGATTACGACCGGGAAGAACGCTACCACCAGCAGCTCCGACAGCGCCTTCATCAGCCGCTTGAAATCAAACTTGGTGTCCCCGCCCCAGCCGTTCTTGTGCGCGAAGTAGGCCACCGTGAGCCATCATCAGCAGCGCCATCACGGCGCCGGGCAGGATGCCGGCAAGGAACAGCGCACCCACCGAGACGTTGGCGAACATTCCGTAGATCACGAACGGCAGAGACGGCGGGATGATCGGGCCGAGCGTGGCTGACGCCGCGGTGACGCCAACGGAAAACTCCGGGCTGTAGCCATGGTCGCGCATTGCCTTGATCTCGATCGTGCCCAGTCCGGCGGCATCCGCGATAGCTGTACCCGACATGCCGGCGAAGATCACCGACCCGATGACGTTGACGTGGCCGAGGCCGCCGCGCAGCCAGCCGACGAGCGCCAGCGCGAAGTTGTAGATGCGATTGGTGATGCCGGCCGAATTCATCAGGTTGCCGGCAAGGATGAAGAACGGCACCGCGAGGAGAGGGAACGAGTCGATGCCGTTCACCATGCGGTGGATCACGACAAAATCCGGGACGTTGCCTGTCACCATGACGAAGATCAGCGACGAGCCCGCCATCGCGATGGCAACTGGAATTCCGGCTCCCATCAGACCGAGGAAGAGCAGCTTGAAGGCGCCGGGACCCACTAGCGTGCCCCCGCGTCCGCCAGCGGCTCGGGAGCCTCGATCAGGTCAGGCTGCTCGAGTACAGAAGCGCCGCGGGCCCAGTTCTGCCGCGCCACGCCGAGCGCCCGCCACGTCATCAGGATGAATCCTGCCAGCACGACGCCGTACATCAGGCCGATCGGCAGGTCGACTACCGCCATGCGCTGGCTGCCGATGCGCTGAATCAGCTGGAACGTGAGCCAGCTCGCATAGCCGAAGAAGGCAATTCGCGCCACATCGACGAAAGTAGACATCACGCGCGTGACGGACTTCGGCAGGAATCGGTAGAAGAAGTCCACGTGAATGTGGTTGTTCTTGCGCACGCTGATCGTTGCGCCGATGAAGACCGTGCAGATCAGCAGGTAGCGCGAGATCTCCTCGGTCCATCCGGCCGAGTCGTTGAGTGCGTAGCGCGTGAAGAACTGCAGGAACACCGTTGCCGCGAGCAGCCAGAAGAAGGCGAACGCAAGCCAGTCCTCGGCGCGGTAGATGCCGAGGTCGATCGGTGCATCATGGACATCGAACTCGCCGCTCGCGGTGAGCACATGTTCCTGAGGCCCTTCGGTTATCGGCGTCGTCGTCTGCATGCGTCTTCTCAGCCGTGCGGGTGCCACCGCACGACTCGTCGTCCCTCGTGTGTTCAGTTTCGCGCGCCGGTGCTCCAGCTGCGCTGGAACCGCCGGGCTGCTGCATCAAGGTGGCGGCGCATCGCCGCGCGCGCGCCGGATGCGTCGTGGCGCTCGACTGCGGTCATCACCGCGTTGTGTTCCACGATCGCCGCCTTCCAGAGGTCCGGCGTATCGAAGTGATGTTCGAGGCGCAGGAACAGCGGCCCCGTGCGCTGGTCCCAGAGCGTGCGTACCGCCAGCGCCAGCGCGCTGTTGCCGCTGGCCTCCGCGATCTCGAGGTGGAAGCGCCGATCGTTGTCGAGCGGCATCACGGCGCGGCGACGGTCACGTTCCATCGCCGTCAAAGCCGCCTTCATGCGCCGGATCTGCGCGGGACTTGCCTGGCGCGCGGCCAGCGCCGCGCACTCGGATTCGAGCAGCCGCCGCGCCGCGATCAGTTCGAAGGGTCCGGAATCAGCGGGAAGCGGGTCGGCACGCTGGGTCGGCGGCCGCCGATGCGTCACGTACACGCCCGAGCCGACACGCACCTCGACGTAGCCTTCGACCTCGAGCGCGATCAGCGCCTCGCGCACCGACGGGCGGCTGACTTTCAGCTGCCGCGCCAGGTCGCGTTCGGGCGGCAGGCGCTCGCCGGGGCCGTATTCACCACGCCGGATCAGCCGCTCGATCTGCTCGGCAATGCGGCGGTACAGCCGCTGCGGTTCGACGGCCTTGATTGGCATGATGGGGAATCGCACTCCATGACGGCTGGTGGACCGCGGCTGGACAGTGCGCCGGGCCGCCGCTTACACTGCCGCGCACTGGTCAAGTGGTCAGACCAATTGCGCGGCTAGCTTCACATGCACTCTTCGGAGTGTCAAGCCGCGGCATGACGACAGGGGCAGACGATGGCGGGGCGGCTACAGGGCAAGTCGGCGCTGGTGACGGCGGCCGGCCAGGGGATGGGTCGCGCCGCGGCCATCGCCTTCGCCCGCGAAGGGGCGCGAGTCATCGCCACCGACCTCAAGCCCGCGTTGCTGGCGCAGTTGCCCGCAGGTATTGCGACCCGTCCGCTCGACGTGCTCGACGATGACGCGGTGGCCGAGACCGTGAGCCAGCTCGGCGCGGTCGATATTCTGTTCAACTGCGCGGGCTATGTGCATCAGGGCACGATCCTTGAATGCACCGCCGCCGACTGGGACTTCAGCTTCGATCTGAACGTGCGCAGCATGTTCGTGCTGACCAAGGCGATGCTGCCGCAGATGATCGCCGCCGGCGGCGGAGTCATCCTCAACATGGCGTCGGTGCTGGGGGCGCACAAGGCGGCACCCAACCGGCTTGCCTACGCCGCCAGCAAGGCCGCGGTCGTCGGCTTTACGCGCGCGCTGGCGATCGACCATGTCAAACAGGGCATCCGGGTCAACTGCGTGTGTCCGGGCACCGTCGATACGCCGTCGCTCGGCGACCGCATCAACGCGTTTGTCGACCCGCTGCAGGCGCGCAAGGATTTCATCGCGCGCCAGCCGATGGGCCGTCTGGCGACGGCCGAGGAGATCGCCGACACCTTCGTGTATCTCGTCTCGGATGAATCGTCGTTCATGACCGGCCAGGCGATCTTTGTCGACGGCGGCATGAGTCTGTAGGCGGGCGAAAGAGAAACCTACTTTCGCCGGTGGATGAAAAAATCGCTGGCGGAGCCAGACGATTTTTTCACGCAAGGCAAAGGCCAGAGATGAAACTCCTGCGTTACGGACCGGCCGGTTTCGAGAAACCGGGACTGCTGGACTCGAAGGGCGCCATTCGCGACCTGTCGGGCGTCGTCGAGCATGTGACGAGCGAGCACCTGTCGGCGCACGCGAACTTGCGAAGCTGGCAAAGGTCAAGCCGGATTCGCTGCCGACGGTGATCGCGGAACTCCACGGCTCGGCGTGCCCTACCTCGGCATCAGCAAGTTCATCGCGATCGGACTCAACTACGCCGATCACGCGGCCGAGTCCGGGGTGCCGGTGCCCGCGAGCCGATTCTGTTCTCGAAGGCGACCACCTGCATCAACGGACCGAACGACGACATCGTGATCCCGCGCAACTCGACCAAGACCGACTGGGAGGTCGAACTCGGCGTGGTCATCGGCACGACGGCGCAGTACGTCGCACAGGATCGAGGCGCTCGACCATGTCGCCGGCTACTGCGTGATCAACGACGTATCGGAACGCAATTTCCAGCTCGAGCGCGGCAGCCAGTGGGACCGCGGAAAGGGCTGCGACACTTTCGGCCCGATCGGCCCGTATCTGGTCACGCGCGACGAAGTGCCCGATCCGCAGGCGCTCGACATGTGGCTCGATGTGAACGGCCAGCCGATGCAGCGCGGCAACACGCGCACGATGATCTTCGGCGTCGCACACCTCGTCAGCTACGTCAGCCAGTTCATGACGCTGCTGCCGGGAGACATCATCACGACCGGCACGCCGCCGGGCGTCGGCATGGGCCGCAAGCCGCCGCAGTATCTGAAGACCGGCGACGTCGTCACGCTCGGCATCGCCGGACTTGGCGAGCAACGGCAGCACGTGCGCGCGCACACCTGATCGCGTGGCTCGGCGAGAGATCGGACCGCTGCGCCGATGCGGCACGTCCACGCGTCGGCGTTGACACCGTGGGCCGGACTCTGCCTGCAGCGAGTGGGGCTCGATGCGGCCGACGCCGGGACCGTCTCCCGGTCGCTGGTGCAGACCAGCCTGTGGGGTATCGACTCGCACGGCGTGGCCCGCCTCGGCCACTACATGGCGCGTATTCGTGCCGGCTCGATCGCCGCCCGCCCGCAGATGCGTATCGAGGACACCGGGCCATGCACCGCGAAGATGGACGGCGGCCACGGCCTCGGCATCGTCGTCTGCACGGCGGCGATGAGCCATGCGATCGGCATGGCGCAGGCGCAAGGCGTCGGGATCGTCGGCATCGGCGAGTCGTCGCATTGCGGAGCGATCGGGCTGTACACGCGGCAGGCCGCCAGCGCCGGGCTGATCGGCGTCGCGTTCACGCATGCCAACTCGATCGTCGCACCGACTGGCGGAACGCAGAAACTGCTCGGCACCAATCCAGTGTCGATCGCGTTTCCGAATCCCGGTGGATCGCCGATCTGCCTCGACATGGCGACCAGTTCGATCCCGTGGAACCGGGTGATGAACGCGCGGCGCGAGCACCAGCCGCTGCCGTCGAACGTTGCGATCGATGTGGGGGGCAACGTGACGACCGACGCCGATGCCGCAGTGGCGCTGCTGCCGCTGGGCGGCCACGAATACGGCCACAAGGGCTACGCGCTGGCACTGATGATCGAGCTGCTGTGCGGCCCACTGAACGGTATGCCCTATGCCGACCGCATCGCTCCGATGTTCTCCGCACTCGATGCTCGACGCCATCTCGGATCGCTGGTGATGGCGATAGACCCTGCGCGCTTTGCCGGCGGACCGACGCTGGCCGAGTCCGTTCGCGAGTTCGTCGCCACGCTGCGCCGGCAGCCGGGCGATGTCCAGTATCCAGGCGAGCCCGAAGAGCGGCGCGCCGCCGTGCGCATTCGCGAAGGAATTCCGATCGAGCCCGGCTTATGGGCCGAGTTTGGCGACTGGTCGTCGCGCCTCGATGTTCCCTTGCCGGAGACGACATGAAACGGGATCTGCTGCTGATCGCTCCGCTCTACGGACCCAGCCAGGCGCAGCTCGAGGCGATCTACGAGGTGCACCCGCTTTGGGAGGCCACCGACCGCGAGGGATTGCTGGAGCGCATCGCGCCCAGCGTCGAGATCGCCGTGACAACCGGCGGCGCCGGGGCATCGCGCGCAGTGATCGCAAGACTGCCTCAGCTGCAGGCTGATCGCCTGCTTCGGCGTCGGCGTCGATGCGATCGACCTCGCCGCTGCACGCGAACGCGGCATCGCGGTGACCAACACGCCCGACGTGCTGACCGACGATGTCGCCGATCTGGCGATCGGCCTGATGCTGGCGGCGATGCGCGGCATCGCCGCCGCCGACCGCTACGTGCGCGCCGGCCGCTGGCTGCGCGCCAACATGGGGCTGCAGTCGAAGGTCAGCGGCAAGTCGCTCGGCATCGTCGGCATGGGTCGCATCGGCCAGGCGATCGCGCGACGCGCTGCCGCGTTCGAGATGTCGATCAGCTGGACCGGTCCGCGCCCGAAGAACCTGCCGTGGCGTTTCGAGCCCGATCTGATCGAGCTGGCGCGGTCGGTCGATGTCCTGATCGCCGCGTGCCCGGGAGGTTCAGCCACGCGCGGACTGATCAGCCGCGCCGTGCTCGAAGCGCTCGGGCCGAAAGGGATTTTCATCAACATCGCACGCGGCTCGGTGGTGGACGAAGGCGCGCTGGTCGAGCTGCTGGTCGCCCGCCAGCTCGGCGGCGCCGGGCTCGACGTCTTCGCCAGCGAGCCCCAGGTGCCCGAAGCATTGCTCACGCTCGACAGCGTGGTGCTGCAACCGCATCAGGCCAGCGCGACTCGCGAGACGCGGGCCGCGATGGGCCAGCTCGTCATCGACAATGTGGCGGCCTACGTCGCAGGTCGTCCCCTGCTCACTCCCGTTCCGTGAGGCCACGATGATTCCCGACCTGAAGAGCAAGGTGGTGCTGATCACCGGCGCGAGCACGGGCATCGGCGCTGCGACCGCGCGCGCGTTCGGCGCCGAGGGCAGCACGGTCATCGTCCACTACCACGCGAGCGAGGGCGGCGCTCGTTCCGTGGTCGCGGACATCGAGGCGGCCGGCGGGCGTGCCCAAGCGCTGCGCGCAGACGCCACGCGGTCCGACGAACTCGTCGGCCTGGTGCGCTCGAGCGTCGAGCGCCACGGCCGGCTCGACGTGCTGATCAACAATGTCGGCGACCTGGTGCGCCGCTGTCCGATCGCTGACAGCAGCGAGGAGTTGTTCGACTCGGTCGTCAATCTGAACGTCCGCTCGGTCGTGACGACCTGCCGCGCCGCCATTGCGTACTTCCGCACGCAGGGACGCGGCAACATCATCAATACGACATCGATCGCCGCGCGCAATGGCGGCGGGCCGGGGTCGGTGCTCTACGCGAGCTCGAAGGCCTTCGTCAGCACCTTCACGCGCGGTCTCGCCAAGGAACTCGCCAGGGACAACATCCGCGTCAACGGCGTGGCGCCCGGGGTGATCGTCACGCCGCTGCAGGCGCGCCACACCAGCGCGTCGCAGATGGAGACCTTCCGCGCGTCGGTTCCGATGGGACGGCTGGGCAGCGCCGAGGAATGCACTGGGGCGTATCTTTACCTCGCTTCGGACACCTTGAGCGGCTACGTCACCGGCCAGATCCTCGAAGTGAACGGTGGCCAGCTGATGCCATGAGAACCCGCGGACGGACAGGCGATGCTCCGGATCCGCGCGAGCAGACAGCGATGGTCCAGTGCATCGATCGATCCGCACCGCGCAGGGCAATCGCGGTGGCGGGTTTCGCGCTTGCGCTTACCTTGGGGACTGCGCACGCCGATGGCACCGGTTGGTTCACACCGGACCAGGTGAGCGCCGGCCGCTGGGCCTACGAGCAGCGCTGCGCAACCTGTCATGGCGCAGATCTCGAAGGCAGCGGCGCGCCCGCGCTGAAGGGAACGACCTTCAACGCGCAGTGGAACGGCAAGACGCTGCAGCAGTTCTATTCGTACGTGCACGGCCAGATGCCGCTGGGCGCGGCCGGCACGCTGAAGGGTCAGGACTACGTCAACGTGGTGGCGTTCATCCTGTCGCGCAGTGGCCTGCCCGCGGGAACGCAGAAGCTCACCATGCGATCGCCGATGGGCCGCGTGATGGAACTGACCGATGCGCAGACCGCCGCCGCACCGGGCTCGACGGCACCGACCACACCGGTGGTGATGGGCACGCTGATCGGAACACTGCGACAGCCGACGAGCGATCGCCCCACTCGGGCCGAGCTGGACGGTGCCGACGCGTCCGCCGGCAACTGGCTGATGTACAACAAGGGCTATCGCGGCGAACGGTATTCGACGTTGACGCGCGTGAACACCACGACCGCAAAGAACCTGCGCGCGGTGTGCATGTTCCAGCTCGGCGAACTCGGCACGTTCTCGACCGGCCCGGTCGTCTACGACGGCATGCTCTACGCGACGACGCATCTGGGAACCTATGCGATCGATGCCACCACCTGCGAACGCCGGTGGACGCATCACCATGTGGCGGTCGGACCCGAGATGAACGCCACCAACAAGGGTGTCGCGCTGCATGCGGGCCGCGTGATCCGCGGCACGCAGGATGGGTTCCTGTACGCGCTCGACGCGAAGACGGGCGCCATGCTGTGGAAGCGGCAGATCGCCGACTGGCGTATCGGCGAAGGCGTCGGCGCAGCGCCGACAGTCTGGAACGGGCTGGTGTACATCGCCAAGGCCGGCGGCGACTGGGGCATCCAGGGCCGGCTGATGGCCTTCAAGGTCGAGGACGGTTCACCGGCGTGGCACTTCGACCTGATACCCACCGGCACCGAAGCCGGCGCGAGCACGTGGCAGACCCCTGGCAGCGCCCAGCACGGAGGCGGGGCGGCCTGGACCGCGTACGCACTCGATCGCGATACCGGCACGATCTTCCTGCCGGTCGGCAACCCGGGTCCGGACTATCAGAAGGGCATGCGCAAGGGTGACAACCTGTTCACGATCTCGGTGGTTGCGATCGATGCGCGCAACGGCAAGCTCAATTGGTGGTACCAGTTGCTGCCCAACGACGACCACGACTGGGATGCCACGACGGTGTCGCTGTTCGATGCGGGCGGCCGCAAGCTAGTCGCCGCCGCAGGCAAGGAGGGAGTGCTGCATGTGGTCGATCGCGCGAGCGGCAAGCTCGTGTTCAAGCTGCCGGTTACCACGCTGCTCAATCACGACCTTCCGCTGACGGCAGAGGGCGTGCGCGTGTGCCCCGTCGCCGGCGTGCAGTGGAACGGAGCCGCGCACAGCCCGGCCACCGGGCTGCTCTACATCAACGCGATCGACTGGTGCACCGTGTTCAAGCTCGGCAAGGATCCGACCTGGGAGGCGACCGTCCCCTACACGGGGCTCGCCAACGGCTGGGGATCGAACGACCCAACCACTAGCTGGAGTGGCTGGATCAACGCCGTCGACCCGAAGACCGGGAAGATGGCATGGCGCATCAAGACTCCGTCGCCGATGTATGCGGCGATCACCGCGACTGCCGGCGGCGTGCTGTTCACCGGCAACCTGGAGGGAGACTTCTTCGTGCTCGATGCGAGCAACGGCAAGCCGGTGTATCGCTTCAATACCGGTGGCCCGCTGGCCGGAGGCGTCGTGACCTGGCAGCAGCAGGGCCGGCAGTACGTCGCCGTCGCATCGGGACACAGCGGCGGCTCGATTCCGGTGTCAGGCAGCCCGACGATCGTCGTGTTCTCGTACTGACCGCGCTGCCGAGAAAACTATTCCTTGACCGCGCCGGTCATGCCCGAGACGTAGTGCTCGACGAAGAACGAATACAGGATCGCGACCGGAAGCGAGCCGAACAGCGCACCGGCCATCAGCGAGCCCCAGTGATAGACGTCGCCTTCGACGAGTTCGGTGATCACCCCGACAGGAACGGTCTTCACCTCCGACGACGAGATGAAGGTCAGCGCATAGATGAACTCGTTCCACGACAGCGTGAAGGCGAAGATCCCCGCCGAGATGAGCCCGGGGACCGCCAGCGGAAGCACAATCTTCATCAGGATCTGCAGGCGACTCGCCCCATCGATCAGCGCACATTCCTCGAGTTCGTAGGGAATCGAGCGGAAGTAGCCCATCAGCAGCCAAGTGCAGAACGGGATCAGGAAGGTTGGATAAGTGAGGATCAGCGCCAGCCGTGTATCGAACAGCTGGAACTTGTAGATGATGGCCGCCAGCGGGATGAACAGGATCGACGGCGGCACGAGGTAGGCGAGGAAGATGCTCATGCCGACATAGCGCGAGCCGCGGAAGCGCAACCGCTCGATCGCATACGCGGCCAGCACGCTGCAGACGAGCGACAGCAACGTGGACACGACCGAAACCAGAATCGTGTTCCACAGCCAGTCCGGATATGCGGTTTCGAAGAGCAGTTTCTTGATGTGCGCCAGCGTCGGATTGATCACCCAGAACGGATTGCCCTCGCGCGACAGCAGTTCGGCGTTCGGCTTGAACGCGGTGATCGTCATCCAGTAGAAGGGGAAGAGCAGCACGAACAGGAACACCGCCAGCGGCAGGTAAACCGTCAGCCACCGGCGCGGCGCTGACTCGAGGTATTTCATTCCCTGCGAGTCGGCCGTCTCGGGGGTGGCAGGCACCTCGCGCTGTTCGGCGGCGCTCATTGGACTACCCTCCGCGCTTCGCGCTGCGGGATGAGCGCTTCGGAGCGGCCGTGCGCGCTCATTTGTCCTGCCCACCCTGCTGCCACGCCCGGCGCTGCAGGCCGAAGTAGCTGAACAGAATCGCCGCCATCAGGAACGGCACCATCGCGGTAGCGAGTGCAGCGCCCTCTCCCAGCGCTCCGCCAGGAATCGCTCGCTGAAAACTCAGCGTGGCCATCAGATGCGTGGCATTGAGCGGTCCGCCACGCGTCAGCACGTAGATCAGCTGGAAATCGGTGAAGGTGAACAGCACCGAGAACGTCATGACCACCGCGATGATCGGCGTCAGCAATGGCAGCGTCACGTGGCGGAACTGCTGCCAGTCGGAAGCGCCGTCGAGGCTCGCGGCTTCGTAGTACGACGGCGAAATGGTCTGCAGACCGGCCAGCAGGCAGATTGCAACGAACGGCACCCCGCGCCAGATGTTGGCTGCGATCACCGACAGGCGCGCGAGCCACGGTTCGCCGAGGAAATCGATATAGCGGTCGATCCAGCCGAGCTTGACCAGCGTCCAGCTGATGATCGAGAACTGCGCGTCGTAGATCCACCAGAAGGCGATCGCCGACAGTGCCGTCGGCACGATGAACGGCAGCAACACGATGGCGCGGAAAAACGACTTGAACGGAAGGTGCTTGTTCAGCAGCAACGCCAGCCACAGGCCGAGGCCGAACTTGATGATGCTGGCGACGATCGTATAAAAGAGCGTGTTGAAGAGCGACAGCCGCGCGACAGCGTCTCCAAACAGGAACTCGTAGTTCTCCAGGCCGATCCATACCCCGTCGCGGCCTATCTTGGTGTCGGTGAACCCAAGCCAGGTGCCGAGGCCGAGCGGATAGGTGAGGAACAGCAGCAGCACGACCGCCGCCGGCAGCATGAACAGCAGGCCGAGGAAATTGCGGCTCTCGAGCAGGCGACCGAGTATCCTCGAGGGGCGGCTGCGAGGACTCTGGCGCTGTTCGACTATGGCGTGACCACCGGAAGGCGAGGTTCGCGCATGGCGGCGTCGGAGCTCGACGCCGCCATCGCTCAGGACGACTCAGACCTTGTAATACCGTTCAGCGCGCTTCTGCGCACGCTCGGCCGCTTCCTTCGGCGTCTTCGATCCCGACGCGGCTTCGGCCACCATGTTGACGATGATGAAGTCCGCCAGTGCGCCGGCCGAAGCGTAGCCCATCTTCCCGTCATATCCGCTCGGCCACATGTTCTTCATCGAATTGCGATATGGCGTGTGCTTCGGATCGTTGGTCCAGATCGGATTCTTCTCATACGCCGCCAACGCCGGCGTCACATAGCCGATCGAGGCAATCATCCAGGGATTGACCTGCTCCTCCTCCATCATGAAGCGCAGAAACTCCTTGGCCGCCTTCGGATACTTGGTGTACTTGAAGATCATCTGGTTGAAGAACAGTTGGAACTCGCTCGGCTTGCCGACCGGCCCGATTGGGAAGTTCGAGTGATTGATGTCGGCAGCCAACGCGGCAACCTTCGGATCCTTCGAGGTCTTGGCAGCGTAATAAATGGAGATACCGTTGTTGGTCAGCGAAATCTGTTCGTCCAGGAACGCCTTGTTGTTGTTCGGATCGAGCCACGACAACGTGCCAGGCACGAACGTCGTATAGAGCTCCTTGACGTATTCGAGTGCCTTGAGCGTCCCCGGGCTGTCGATGACGACCTTGTTGTCCTTGTCGACCAGCTTGCCGCCGAACGCCCACACGAGCCACTGGCACCAGGTGTTGCCGTCCCCGGTCGCGTTGCCGAGTGCGAAACCCGGCGGTGTCCCCTTGTCCTTCAGCCCCTTGCAGAGCTTCAGGAAGCCATCCGTGTCCTTCGGAAAGGTGTCGAACCCGGCCGCCTTCATGTGGCTTTCGCGATAGGCGATGCAGACGCCGGCCACGCCGAGCGGCACGCCGATCCACTTCTTGCCGTCGGGCCGCAGATAAGGATCGCAGACCGGATAGAAGCCACCGTACTTCTTGCCGAGATAGGTGCAGACGTCGGTCACGTCGACCAGTTTCTCGGGATACAGGTTGGCGTCGTCGTTGGTCGACAGGATGATGTCCGGCCCGGCACCGGTGTTGGCGGCAACGGCCGCCTTCGGACGCACGTCCTCCCAGCCCTCGGCGTCGACCCGCACTTCGATGCCATATTTCTCGCTGAATTTCTTGACGTTGGCGAGGTACTGGTCCTCGTCACCCTGCACGAACCGCTTCCAGCGCAGCACGCGCAGCTTGGCGTCCTTCTCCGGCGCATTGCTCCATTGCGCCTCGGCGTCCTTGACCCAGATGAGGGGGCCGACTGTCGCGCCGGCTGCAACGCCGGCAGTGGTCTTCAGAAACTCCCGTCGCTTCAGATGCTTCATGCATTCCTCCTTCAGTGGATGGTTCGCCGGCTTTGTCCAGGCTGTGTCAGGCCGCAAGTCGCTTGCCGCTCGCGGAATCGAAGAGGTGCGCTCGTGTCGCGTCCGGCACCAGCGTGATGCGGTCGCCAGGGCGAACATGGTCCGGTCACGGATCGTCGCCGTCAGCTCCCGGTCGATGAAGCGGCAATAGATCTGCGTGTCGGCGCCCGTGGGTTCGACCACGACAACCTCGACCGAAAGTCCGCCGGCGCTGCCAACAACCCAATGCTCCGGGCGGATTCCGTAAAGTACGACCTGGCCTTCCCGTGCCGGTGACTGCGGTGCAATCGCCAGACGGTTGCCATTGGGAAAGGCGACTTCGAGGCCGCTGCCGTGACGTTGAACCGAACCCGGAAGCAGGTTCATGGCGGGTGAACCGATGAAGCCCGCGACGAAGGTATTGGCCGGATGGTCGTACAGGTCGAGCGGCCCCCCAGTCTGTTCGACAACGCCATCCTTCATCACGACGATCTTGTCGGCCATGGTCATCGCCTCGATCTGGTCGTGCGTGACGTAGACCGAAGTCGTCTTCAGCCGCTGGTGCAGTTCCTTGATCTCGGTGCGCATCTGGACGCGCAGCTTGGCGTCGAGGTTGGACAGTGGCTCGTCGAACAAGAACACCTGCGGGTCGCGCACGATGGCGCGCCCCATGGCGACGCGCTGGCGCTGTCCGCCGGAGAGTTGGCGCGGATAGCGGTCGAGCAGCTTGCCGAGGCCCAGGATGTCGGCTGCGCGCGCCACGCGCTTGTCGATCTCCGCCTTCCCGGCGTTGGCCAGCCGCAGGCTGAACGACATGTTGTCGCGCACCGTCATGTGCGGATAGAGCGCGTAGTTCTGGAACACCATCGCGATGTCCCGCTCCTTCGGCGCCATGCGATTGACGACGCGTTCGCCAATCAGGATCTCGCCCTCGCTGATTTCCTCGAGTCCGGCGATCATGCGCAGCAGGGTCGTCTTGCCGCAGCCGCTGGGGCCGACCAGCACGGCGAATTCGCCATCGGCGATGTCGATGTCGACACCGTGGATGACGGTCGTGCCGCCGAAACGCTTGGCAACGCCGCGGATTGCGACCTGCGCCATGCCGTTCTGTCTCCTCTCGCGGCATGAAAGTGCCGCTGCGTTCGTCAAGCAGGGATCTTCGTCCCTTGAATCACAGGATACATGGGGCGCCCTGTCCTCGCCCACTGGACGATGTTCAGCGCTGCCTTGCGCCGCAGTTCGACTTCGGCCGCACCCGAATAGAAGGCTGCATGCGGGCTCAGCAGCACGCGAGCGTGCCGCGCCAGCGGATGGTTGGTCGCCAGCGGCTCAGTCGGCAACACGTCGAGCGCCACGCCATCAAGCTGCCCCACGTCCAGCGCGCGCAGCACGGCATCGACATCGACCACCGCACCACGCGCTGTGTTCACGAGCATGCTGCCGCGGCGCATGCGCCCGAGCAGGTCCGCGTCCACCATGCCTCGCGTCTCGTCGTTCAGCGGCACGTGCAGCGAGACGACGTCGCTGCGCTCAAAGAGTCGGTCGAGTGTCACGCGCTCGACATACGCCGGGAAGTCGCCGTCGATGATGTACGGATCGCAGGCGATCACCTGCCCGAAGCAGTTGCGCGCGAGGTGTGCAAAGCGCTTGCCGATGCGACCGAGGCCGAGGATGCCGACCGTCATCTCGCTGGCGCGCCGGATCGTGCCGGGCGATAGGTAGCTCCAGCGTCCGGCGCGAACATCCCGATCGTAGATTGCCAGGTGACGCAGCAGTGCGAGCGACATCGCCAGCGCATGCGTCGCCACCTCACCGACTCCATAGTCCGGCGAATTGGCGACCCAGACGCCGTGCCGGGCGCAGGCCGCGGTGTCGACCGTGTCGTAGCCCGCGCCGTAGCGGCTGACGATGCCGACGCGCGGCAGGGCCGCGAGAACACGCTCGGTCACCGGAGCGTACTGCAGCAGCAGCGCATCGCAGCCGGCCGCCGCCTCGATCAGGTGGCCCTCCGTTCGGCATTGTGCGTCCGCGAGTTCGATGCCGGCCTCGCCGAAGATGCCGCGCTCGAGCGCGATATCCGGAAAGTCGAAGTCGGTGACCAGCGCCTTCATCGGCGCCGCCTCCAGCAGCTGCGCTCGTGATCGTCGACCATGCCGGTCGCCTGCATGAAGGCGTAACAGATGGTCGAGCCCACGAACTTGCAGCCGCGCGCCTTCAGCGCCTTGCTCATCGAATCGGACTCGGCACTCATGGCCGGAGCGTCGCGATAATCGGTCCAGCGGTTGACGATGGGCCGGCCGCCGGTGAACGACCACAGGTAACTGTCGAGAGAGCCGAACTCGTCGCAGATCCTTCGCACTGCACACGCGTTCAGAACCGTCGCCTCGACCTTGGCGCGGTTGCGCACAATCGCCGGATTCGCCAGCAGCCGCTCGATCCGCGACGGCGTGTAGCGCGCGACGCGGTCAACATCGAAATCGTCGAAGGCTTCGCGGTAGCCCGCGCGCTTGCGCAGGATCGTGCTCCACGACAGACCTGCCTGCGCCCCTTCGAGGATCAACATTTCGAACAGATGCCGGTCGTCGTGCGACGGCACACCCCATTCGCGATCGTGGTACTCGACCATCAGCGGGTCGTCACCGGCCCATCCGCAACGCTTCGCGTCCGACGTAGGCGAGCGCAGCTGCCGGGTCTGGCCGCTGTTCTCCACGGCTAGTGGTTGTCCTTGCCGACCGCCGCCCCGCTCGACCCCACCAGGAAGTCGAGATCGGCACCCTTGTCCGCCTGCAGCACGTGATCGAAGTACAAGCGCGTGTAGCCGCGCGGCATCGGCGCCGCCGGGGCGCGCCACGCGGAGCGCCGGCGCGCCAGCTCTTCGTCGGAGACCTCAAGGTGCAACCGACGCCGCGCGACATCGAGCTCGATGATGTCGCCCTTGCGTACCAGCGCCAGATTGCCCCCGGCCGCCGCTTCCGGCGCAGCGTGCAGCACGACAGTGCCGTAGGCGGTGCCGCTCATGCGTGCATCGGAAATGCGCACCATGTCGGTCACGCCCTGCTTGACCAGCTTGACCGGGATCGGCATGTTGCCGACCTCGGCCATGCCCGGGTAACCCTTCGGGCCGCAGTTCTTCAGCACCAGGATGTCGTCCGCTCGAACGTCGAGCGACTCGTCTTCCACCTTCGCGTGCATGTCGGCGCTGTCCTCGAACACGACTGCGCGGCCGCGGTGCTGCATCAGCGCGGGGGTCGCGGCCGACGGCTTGATCACCGCGCCGTCTGGCGCGAGATTGCCACGCAGCACCGCGATGCCGGCTTTCGCCTTGAACGGATCAGTCAGCGGGCGGATGACGCGACGCTTGTGCTCGCCCGCGCCCTCGAGGTCGTAGCGCGGAGCATCCTTGACGTTGTCCCAGATCGTGCGGCCGTTGACGGTCAGCGCATCGCGGTTCAGCACCGCACCGAGTTCGCGCAGCACCGCCGGCAGGCCGCCCGCGTAGCAGAAATCCTCCATCAGGTACTGGCCCGACGGCTGCAGGTCGACCAGGCACGGCAGGTCGTGCCCGAGAGCGTCCCAGTCGTCGAGCGCGAGTTTCACGCCGGCACGACCGGCGAGCGCGAGCAGGTGCACGACGGCGTTGGTGGAACCGCCGATGGCGGCGTTGGCGCGGATCGCGTTCTCGAAGGCCGCCCGTGTCAGCACTTTCGACATCACGAGGTCGTCTTCGACCATCTGCACGATGCGCCGTCCAGCCAAGCGCGCCAGCACGTTGCGACGGCCATCGACCGCGGGATACGCCGCGTTGCCCGGCAGGCCCATGCCGAGCGACTCGACCATGCAGGCCATCGTCGATGCGGTGCCCATCGTCATGCAATGGCCGTGCGACCGATGCATGCAGCTCTCGGCCTCGAAGAAATCCGACTGCGACATCTGCCCTGCGCGCACGGCCTCGCTCATCTGCCAGACGCCAGTGCCAGACCCCAGTTCACCTCCGCGATATTTGCCCGACAGCATGGGACCGCCAGATACGCCGATGGTCGGCAGATCGACGCTGGCCGCCCCCATCAACAGCGCCGGGGTTGTCTTGTCACAGCCCATCAACAGAACGACGCCGTCGAGCGGATTCGCACGAATGGACTCCTCGACGTCCATGCTGACCAGATTGCGGAACAGCATCGTCGTCGGCCGCATCAGCGTCTCGCCGAGCGACATCACTGGAAATTCGAGCGGGAATCCGCCCGCCTCAAGCACGCCCTGGCGCACCTGCTCGGCCAACACGCGGAAATGCGTGTTGCAAGGGGTGAGTTCCGACCACGTATTGCAGATGCCGATCACCGGCCGGCCGTCGAACTGGTCGTGCGGGATACCGCGGTTCTTGGTCCACGAACGGTAGATGAAGCCGTCGCGGTCGAGGCGACCGAACCAGCTCTGGCTGCGGCGGGGCTTGCGCGACATCGGAGGGGGGACCGGCGGAGAGTGGCGGCGAGTGTATCGGCGCCGCTCGCGCCGGTCAACGAAAAGCGGTCAAGTGGTCTGACCAATTTGGCGCGCCGAGGCGATATAGTCTGCCGCGGCGCACCAGCCGCAACGAGGACGAGGCAGGATCAATGAATCAACTGGACATGAAAGGCCGCGCGGCGATCGTCACCGGCGGCGCCGCGGGCATCGGCCTGGCGATCGCGCAGCGTCTGGTCGCGTCCGGTGCGCGCGTCAGCCTGTGGGACCGCGATGCGGGGGCGCTTGCCGATGCCGCGCGCGCGCTCGGAGCGCGCAACGCACGTCGCCAGCGTCGACGTCACGAGCGAGCCCGCGGTCGCGGCGGCTTTTGCATCGTCGCTAGACGCGCTGACCCGCGTCGACGCGCTCGTCTGCAGCGCCGGCATCACGGGGCCGAACACGACGGTCGAAAAATATCCGCTGGCTGCGTGGCGCGAGGTCATCGACATCAACCTGACCGGAGTCTTTCTCTGCAACCGCGTCGTCGTCCCGCACATGACGGCGAACGACTACGGCCGCATCGTCAACATCGCGTCGATCGCCGGCAAGGAAGGCAATCCGAATGCCAGCGCCTACAGCGCATCGAAGGCCGGCGTGATCGCGCTCACGAAGTCGCTCGGCAAGGAACTCGCTAAGACCGGCATCCGCGTCAACTGCGTGACACCGGCCGCGGTGAAGACCGGCATGTTCGCGCAGATGACGCAGGCCCACATCGATTTCATGCTGTCGAAGATCCCGATGGGCCGCTTCGGCGGCGTCGAGGAGATCGCCGCGCTGGTGTCGTGGCTCGCCACCGAGGAATGCTCGTTTTCGACCGGTGCGGTGTTCGACCTGTCGGGCGGGCGGGCGGTGTATTGATGACGGCGCGCTACGCCGACGACGACCTGCGCGCTATGGCGACCGGCATGCTGCGGGCCGCCGGGCATGGACGCTCGCTTCGCACCCGAGGTCGCCGACGTGCTGGTCGAGGGCGATCTGCTTGGGCACGACACGCACGGCCTGGCGTTGCTGGCGTCCTACCTCACGGAACTCGACGCGGGCACCCTGCGCAAGCGGGGCGAGTACCGCGTACTGAACGAGCGCGCGGCCGCGGTCCTGTGGGACGGCGAACGACTGCCGGGACCGTGGCTGACGCTGCGGGCCGTGGACGAGGCGATCGGACGCGCACAGCGCTGCGGCACCGGCACGGTCGTGATACGCCGCAGCCATCACATCGCGTGCCTTGCCGCTTATCTGGTCGCGCGCCACCGAACGCGGATACGCACTGCTTATCGCGTGTTCGGATCCGAGTTCCGCCAGCGTCGCCCCGCACGGCGGGCTCAAGGCGGTGTTCACGCCGGACCCGCTCGCGTTCGGCGTGCCGACCTCAGGCGATCCGGTCCTGATCGACCTGTCGGCCTCGCTGACGACCAACGGCATGACCGCGCGCCTGCACCGGCACGGGCGCAAGCTCGCGCAACCATGGCTATTGGATGCGGAGGGCGGCGCAACCGACGATCCACGCGTGCTGTTCAGCGACCCGAAGGGCACGATCCTGCCGACCGGGGGGCTCGATGCCGGTCACAAGGGCTATGCGCTGGCATTGATCGTCGAAATGCTGACCGGCGGGCTGGCCGGATTCGGGCGCGCCGATCCGAAAGAAGGATGGGGCGCGACCGTGATGGTGCAGGCGTTCGATCCTGAGGCCTTCGGCGGCCGCGCCGGCTTCGAGCGGCAGGCCGACTGGCTGGTCGCGGCGTGCCGCAGCAATCCGCCGCGTCCGGGCGTCGATGCAGTACGCCTTCCCGGTCAGCGCGGCCTCGCACTGAAGCGCGAACAGCAGCGACTTGGCGTGGCCTTGCACGGCGACATCGTCCCTGCGCTCGCGCCGTGGGCTGACAAGCTGAAGGTCGCCTGGCCGGCCGTGTTGTAACCACCCTGCTTCGACGTTGACGAGACCAGGCGACGACTACTTCGAATAGCGCGGCTGATACAGCTGGATCTTGAAGGCGCCCGGAACCTTGAAATAGGTCACCAACCCGTAGCCGTGATCCTCGACCCCCTGCGTGAACTCGACTCCCTTTCGCTTCAGGTCCGCCACGGTGGCTTCGATGTCGTCGCAGTAGAAGGAAATCTCCGCCGCGCCCGACGGCGGACCGTCGCCTTCGGTCGGATGCACGCCGAGGTCGGCCTCGGGTGCGTCGAAGATCAGCCAGCCTTCGCCTACGTCCGTGCAAGGCAGACCGAGCCTGTCGCGCATGAAATGCCGCAGCGCCTCGGCTTCCGATGAGTAGAACATCGCATGCATACCACGAATCATCGCCACCTCCCGTCACCGCCGACAATCAGCCCGCGCGCCGTATTCTCACACCGGCGCCCGGCCCGACGGCTGTCGCGCTCGAACGAATTGAGATAATCGCCGCGTGATCCGCACCACCATTCACGAACTTCCCGCGTCCCGCATCCGCGAGGTGGCCAACGCGGGGCTGGGTCGTCCGGACGTTCTGAAGTTCTGGTTCGGCGAGGGCGACCAGGTGACGCCGGCGTTCATCCGAGACGCAGCCAAGGCCGCGTTGGATGCCGGCGCGACGTTCTACAGCCACAACCTCGGCCTGATCGAACTGCGCGAGACGCTGGCCGCCTATGCGAACCGGCTGCACAACCCGAGCGTTGCGCTGACATCCGATCGCATCGCCGTGACCAGCGCCGGCGTGCACGCGCTCTCGCTGGTCGACCAGACGTTGATCGATCCGGGCGACCGGGTGGTGATCGTGACGCCGGTGTGGCCGAACCTGACGTCGATGCCACACATCATGAGCGCGAACGTCGTGCGGGTCGCGCTGGAATGCCACGACGGCGCCTGGTCGCTCGACCTGCAGCGGCTGCTCGACGCCGCAACGCCGGAGACGCGGCTGGTGCTGGTGAATTCGCCGAACAATCCGACCGGCTGGACGATGCCGCAGCCCGACTGGGACCAATTGCTGGCGCACTGCCGGAGGCACGGCATCTGGCTGGTCAGCGACGACGCCTACGAGCGCCTGGTGCTCGATCCCGCGCTGACGATCGACGGCCACGCACCGGGCGTGCTGGGCGCGCTGGACGACGAGGACCGCGTGATCAGCGCCAATACCTTCTCGAAGAGCTGGACGATGACGGGCTGGCGCCTCGGCTGGCTGGTAGCGCCGAAAAGCTTCATCGCGCAGATCGGCAAGGTGATCGAGTTCAACACCTCCTGCGCGCCAGCATTCATCCAGCAGGCGGGGATTGTTGCCGTGCGCGAGGGCGAACCGCTGATTGCGCAGACCGTTGCACGATTGCGTTCATCGCGCGACCTGCTGGCGCGCCGGCTGGCCGCATTGCCCGGAATCGAGGTGGCGCCGCCTCCGGGCGCGATGTATCTGTTCTTCCGCATCGGCGGACGCAGCGATGACAGTCTCGCTTTCGCAAAACAGCTGGTCGCCGATGCCGGGCTCGGCATCGCACCGGGCATGGCCTTCGGTCCCGAGGGCGAAGGCTATTTGCGATGGTGCTTCGCGGCGTCTGACGCCCTGCTCGCGCAGGGCGTCGAGCGGCTCGCTACCTTCCTCGCCCGCTAGGCGGGCGAGGTCGCGTCCATCAGGCCGCGCTTCGTCAGCATCGGCGTGACCGCCGGATCGCGGCCACGGAACGCGCGGAACGCCGCACCGGGCTCGATCGTGTTGCCGGCCGAGTACACGTAGCGACGCAGGCGCTCCGCCACTGCCGGATCGAACGGATTGCCCGCCTCGAGGAACGCGTCGTAGCCGTCGGCGTCCAGCACCTCGGCCCACAGATAGACGTAATAGCCGGCCGCGTAACCCGAACTGGCGAACAGATGCAGGAAGTGTGGCAACCGGTGCCGCATCGCGATCTCGCGCGGCATGCCGAGACGCGCCAGTTCCGCGCGCTCGAATGCCGTGATGTCGACGCCTTCGGGAGCAACCTGCGCATGCAGCGCCATGTCGACCAGCGCACAGGCGGTGTACTCGACCGTCTCGAATCCCTGGTTGAAGCGGCGCGCCTGCTCCAGTCGCGCAATCAGATCGTCGGGCATCGGCTCGCCGGACTCGACATGCAGCGCGTGGCGCTTGAGCACCTGCGGCTCGAGCAGCCAGTTCTCGAACAGCTGCGACGGCAGTTCGACGAAGTCGCGCAGCACCTGAGTGCCCGAAAGACTCTCGAAGGTCACCTGCGACAGCAGTCCGTGCAACCCGTGACCGAACTCGTGGAACAGCGTCAGCGCGTCGTCGAGCGACAGCAGCGTCGGTTCGCCCGGCGCGCCCTTGGCGAAGTTGTTGTTGTTGACGATGATCGGCAGCACGTCGCCGGCGATGCGCGACTGCAGCCGATAGGCGCTCATCCACGCGCCGCCGCGCTTGCTGGGACGCGCGAAGTTGTCGTGCAGGAACACACCGATCAGCCGATCGTCACGGCCGCGCACTTCGTAGACCTTGACATCGGGGTGGTACGCGGCGATATCCGGGCAGGGCACGAAGCGCAGGCCGAACAATCGTTGCGCACAATCGAACGCAGCGCCCACCACGCGCTCGAGAGCGAAATACGGCTTCACCACCGCATCGTCGACCGCATAGCGCACCTGCCGCACCTTCTCGGCGTAGTAGCGCCAGTCCCACGGCTCGATCGTCGTCGATTCACCGCGTGACGCCGCCAGCGCGCTCAAGGCATCGCGTTCCGCGGCGGCACGCTTCTTGGCCGGCGTCCACACCTGTTCGAGCAGCCGCGCCGCCGCACCCGGCGTACCGGCCATGCGGTCGACCAGCGCGTACTCGGCGTAATTGGCAAAGCCCATCAGCTGCGCCTGCTCGTGACGCAGCGCGAGGATCTCGCGTGCCACCGGGCGGTTGTCGTGTTCGCCGTCGTGCTCGCCACGCGATGTCCAGGCCATGAATGCCTGCTCGCGCAGGTCGCGCCGATCGGAATACGTGAGAAATGGCGCGACCAGAGAGCGGCTCAGCGTGATTGCCCAGCCATTGGCGCGACCACGCTGCTGCGCGGCTTCGCGGGCGGCGGCACGGAGAAACGGCGGCAGTCCGGCCAGGTCACGCTCGCCTTCGAGCCACAGTGCCCAGCTGGATTCGTCGTGCAGCACGTTCTGCGAAAACGCCGTCTGCAGCTCCGCCAGCCGCTCGACGATGATGGACACGCGCTGCTTGGCGACGTCGTTCAGCCGCGCGCCGGCGAGCACGAAATCCAGATGCACGCGCTCCAGCAGCCGTCGCGCTTCCGGCGCCAGGCCCAGGTCGTCGCGCTGCGCGTGCAGCGCATCGATCCGCGCGAACAGCTTGCCGTTCAGGTAGATCGCGTTCTGATGTGCCGCGAGCCGCGGCGACATCAGCCGCTCGACGGCCCGCAGCCCGGTCGAAGTTTCGGAGCTGCACAGGTTGTGGAACAGGTGGCCGATGCGTGCCAGCAGTCGCCCGCTCGCGTCGAACTGGGCGATCGTGTTGTCGAAATTCGGCGGTGCGGCCAGGCTCGCGATGCGTTCGATCTCGTCGGCATGCTGCTTGAGCGCGACATCGAATGCAGGCGCGAAGTGTTCGGAGCGGACCTCGGAAAACGGAGGCAGGCCGTAAGGCGTTTTCCACTCGTTAAGCAGGGGATTGTCGTTCGTCATGGGTGAGCTTTCGGAGGACCCGCAACGATACCGAAGGACGGCAGGCGCCGCGATGCCGAGCAACCCCGCGATTTCGGCATCCGTCCGATCGAGTTGAGGCATCGCCGACCGGCCTGCATGTCGCCCGATGAATGGCTGCCAGCGCAGTTACGCCGCGTTTCCGTTTGTAAAGTTGCTTGGGTTGTTGCGGTCCCCGGCGTTCAGATGGCGTCACCGCAACGAGGGGAGTTCACGATGCAGCCCACGCAGTCACGCTCCGTGCGCACGACAGTGCTGGCGTGTGCGATGGCACTCGGCCTCTGTGCCTGCGGTGGCGGCGGATCGTCGCCGCCGCCCGCACCCGCGCCGCCGCCGGCTCCCGTCCCGGCTCCCCCGATTCCGCCTACCGCCGATGAGGCCGCACGATTCCTGATGCAGGCGAGCTTCGGTCCGACCGAGGGCGAGATCGCGCACGTCCAGTCGATCGGCGTCAGTGACTGGATCGACGAGCAGTTCGCGATCGCACCGGTCAAGCATCTGCCCTACGTACAGACGAACATCAATCCCTTGCTGTTCGCAGGCAACTTCAGCTTCATGCAGGACTCGTTCTGGCAACAGGCGATTCCTGCTCCCGACCAGCTGCGGCAGCGCGTGAAATTCGCGCTGTCGGAAATCGTCGTCATCTCCGCCGAAAGCAACACCATCGCGAGCGCCGCCGATGGCATGGCGAACTACATGGACCTGCTCGGCGAGCACGCCTTCGGCAACTACCGGACGCTGCTCGAAGCGGTCGCGACCAGCCCGATGATGGGAATCTACCTGTCGCACCTGCGAAACCAGAAGGCCGATCCGGTCACCGGCCGCGTACCCGACGAGAACTTCGCGCGCGAAGTGATGCAGCTCTTCTCGATCGGCCTCACCGAGATCAACCTCGACGGAACGCCGAAGCTCGTCAACGGCCAGCCGGTCGAAACGTACTCAAACGCCGACATCACCGGACTGGCCCGCGTGTTCACCGGCTGGAGCTGGGCCGCGCTGGACACGTCGAATGCCAGCTTCAATGGTGGCGGCACGGCCTATGCAGATCGAATCCTGCGGCCGATGCAGCCGTACCCGCAGTTCCACGAGACCGGCACCAAGACCTTCCTCAACGTGACGATTCCCGCGAACACTTCGGCGCAGGAAAGCCTGAAGGTCGCGCTGGACACGCTGTTCAACCATCCGAACCTGTGCCCGTTCATCGGCCGGCAACTGATCCAGCGGCTGGTGACGAGCAACCCCAGCCCGGCGTACGTCGGGCGCGTCGCAACCGCCTGCGTCAACAACGGCGCCGGGGTGCGCGGCGACATGAAGGCGATCGTGCGCGCCGTGCTGCTCGATGCCGACGCCCGCAGCGGCGCAACGCTCGCCGATCCGCAGTGGGGCAAGCTGCGAGAGCCGGTGCTGCGCCTGTCCCACTGGGCGCGCTGTTTCGGTGCAACGTCGGCGTCGGGCAACTGGCTGCTCCGCAATCTCGACAGTCCCGCCACCTCGCTCGGCCAGCAGCCGCTGCGAGCACCGTCGGTATTCAACTTCTTCCGTCCCGGTTATGTACCAGCGAATACGGGCGTCGCATCCGCCGGGCTGGTCGCGCCGGAGTTCCAGATCACCGGCGAGACCTCGGTGGCCGGCTATACCAACTTCATGCAGAGCGTGATCTCGGCCGGCGTCGGGCTCAACCGCGAGGTGCGCGCGGCCTACACCGGCGAACTCGCGGTGGCCGATAACACCGATGCACTGATCGACCGCGTCAACCGCTGCCTGATGGCCGGGACGATGAGCACGCAGCAGCGGCAGGAGATCCGCGACGCGGTCAATGCCATCGCGATTACGGCTCCGAATGGCCGCGCCAACCGCGTCTACACCGCGGTGCTGCTGACGATGGCTTCGCCCGAATACCTGGTGCAGAAATAGTCCCGAGGAAACGACAATGAAACCGCTAAACGCCTCTCGCCGCACCTTCCTGCGCCAGGCCTCCGCCCTCAGCCTTGCAGGAACCGCCGCGCCCTTCGCGCTGAATCTCGCGTCGATCGGCGCCGCGGCCGCGGCCACCGCGGCCGACTACAAGGCGCTGGTCTGCGTGTTTCTCTATGGTGCCAATGACGCGCACAACACCGTCGTGCCGTACGACTCCGCATCGCATGCCTACTACACGGGCATCCGCGGTGCGCTCGCGTGGACACAAGCCGAACTCACGCTGCTCACTCCGACCACGGCATTGCCCGGCGGCAAGCAGGTTGCGCTGCCGACGGCGCTGGCACCGCTCGCGGCGCTGTTCGATGCCGGGCAGTGCGCGGTCGTCGCCAACGTCGGGCCGCTGGTGGTGCCGACCGATCGCACCAGCTTCGGCAACAAATCCGTGTCCTTGCCGCCGAAGCTCTTTTCGCACAATGACCAGCAGTCGGTCTGGCAGGCGTCGGTGCCGGAGGGCGCGAAGTACGGCTGGGGCGGACGCATCGGCGACCTGCTGGCCGGCCAGAACAGCAACCAGCTCTTCACCTGCAATTCGCTGACCGGCAATGCGGTGTTCCTGAGCGGGCAGACGGTGCAGCCGTTCCAGATCGATCCGGCTCAGGGCTCGATTCCGTTCAATGCGCTCAACACCGGCGCGTTGTACGGGTCCGCTGCCGGCGCAACCGCGCTGCGCAGCGCATTGACGCGCACTCGGACACACCTTTTCGAGAACGACCTCAGGCAGGTCAACCAGCGCTCGATCGACTCCAACACGGCTCTCGCGGCCGCGCTGGCCGTGGCGCCAACGCTCGCAACCCAGTTTCCGGCGAACAACACGCTGGCGACGCAGCTCGCGATGGTCGCGAAGATCATCAGCGTCAGCGCCGAGCTCGGGGCGAAGCGCCAGGTGTTCATGGTGTCGCTCGGCGGCTTCGACACGCATTCGGGGCAGGACGCGACCCACCCGGCATTGCTCGGCCAGCTCGCCGCAGCGATCGACGCCTTCCAGAACGCGATGAACGAACTCGGCACCGCGCAGCGGGTGACGCTGTTCACCGCGTCGGACTTCGGGCGCACGCTGACTGTCAACGGCGACGGCACCGACCACGGCTGGGGCGGACACCACTTCGTCGTCGGCGGCGCGGTCAAAGGCAAGCAGATCGTCGGCAGCTATCCGGACCTGACGCTGAATGGTCCTACGGACGCCGGCAATGGCCGGCTGATCCCGACCACGGCGGTCGAGCAGTACGCGGCGACGCTGGCGAAATGGATGGGGGTCAGCGCGACCGACATCCCGCTGATCCTGCCCAACGTCGTCAACTTCGCGACCGCCGATCTCGGATTCATGACCTGAGAGCACGACTGCGGTGCGGCGCTATGCTGCGCGCTCCGTTTTCGCCGGAGCCCTCCGATGAGCACGCCTGCCGCGCCGCTGAACACACCGAACGAGTCGCTGGTGACGACGACGCACATCGTCTATGCGCTGCATACGCTGGGGCTGGTCATCGGCGCCTTCGGCACCGCGACCGTGATCGGCACCTTCCTGTTCGGCTGGCCGTCGATCATCGCGGTGATCATCAACTACGTGAAGCGCGGCGACGTGCGCGGTACGTGGCTCGATTCGCATTTCTCGTGGCAGATCCGCACGTTCTGGTGGGCCATGCTGTGGGCGGTCATCATAGGCATCGTCGGCGCGGTTTTCGCGGTCGTGCTGGTGGGATTCGCGATCTGGATCATCGGCTTCTGCTTGCTCGGCTTATGGGCCGTCTATCGCATCGCACGCGGCTGGCTGCGCCTGAAGGACCGGCAGCCGATGCCGTCGGCGTGAAGGATTCGGCTCACTCGGTGTACTGCACTTGGTCACCGATTTTAGGAATCGGCAGAAGTCGACCCGCTGCTGACATGAGGCTCGCCCGAAAGCCGCCCTCGAATTCACGCCGAGAGCGGACGTTGGTCCAGCAGGCGGATCACTGCGGGCGCGGGGGTCAACGCCGCGAATCAACGGCGGCCAACCTACGCCGCCCGCTGCAATCGCCGGGTTGGGTGTCGCTCACTAGAGGTTCCGTGCAACGAAATCGGCTAGCCGGCCCTCAATGGAGCTGACGTCCGCGGTCTTGCTTAGATGGACATAGATCGCTCCGCCGACGTCGGCCGGCATCTTCGCCTCTCCGTGCCTGACAATCAGGCATCGCCCCGGGCCTTTCGCGCTCATGAAGTAGCCAGCTTCAAACACAACGTTGTCTCGTGGTGCGGCTTCGCCAGATCTGCCCTTAAGTGGATCGTCCTCGCTGAATAGAAAAACGCCGCAAGAGCAACGAGCGCGCGCGCTGTCAATCTCATTCAGAATGGACAATCCGGCCTTGAAGTCCATCGCGTAGTTCAAGACTGACGCCCCCAGTTTCTCCAGACGGAGCTGGATCTGAGCAGCAGTTCCCGCGCTGTTGCCGCAGTAGCCCAAAAATACATCACGGCGCTGCTCGATGTCGCGCCTCCAGTTCTCAAAGGGACCGCGAAAGGCTTCGGTTTGAAGCCATGAGAGATCTTCTTGCAGAGGTATGGAAATGGCGTGGAGTCGGGCGTGTTGGTCGAAAATGATCCGTTGTTCGATGCCTACCGCAATCGCGAGGATGGGTAGTCCATAGGCATGCGCAATGGCGCCCTCATACTGGGAGTACTCAATCGGTAGCCAAAACTCTCTGCCCTCCTGCGTAGTTTTCCAAAACGGCACGCCAATGATTGCCGCACCGATACAACGCTTGGCCACTCTTTCCAGCTCCTCAAGACTCCAACCTGCTCCAGCCGCCAGCCCAGTCCCGCCTGTTGAATCAAGGAAGACTTGCGGCTCATAGCCGAGTTGTTTGATCTGATCGATGATTGCCGCTTTGACTTTGATACGAGGCGGATCCAGCCTGATGTCCCTCGGCGCGCTGATGAGAACTCGGCGATTGATGCTCATGCCAGTTCCTCGAAGTCAAAAAGTTCTCTCGAACGGCTCATTGACGCCTAACGTTGAAGCTAACGGGCGCGCGCGGATCTTGCGCGCGTCCTGGTTGAGCGTCCAGTTAAAGTGCTGTAGCCAATGCGGCGCAAGTAGTTGACGCGGCGGACGCACTTGGCGACAACTTGAGGGGAAACCCTTCCCTCCGGAATACGGGACAAGAAGTCCGTCTCCGGGAACACATCCGCGTTCCCCGTCCTATGGCGATACTCGGTCAGGGACGTAAGACTGCGCGCGAGCAGCTTCCAGCGCTCCGACTTGATCGCGAGACGCGCCTGGACGCCTAGTGCCAAATAGCCAAACTCGCGACTGGAGCACGCCTTCTTCACTGCGGGCGCGATGTAACGAAGGGCCTTGGAGAGATCGACGTCGAAATACTGAAAGTGGAGCGCCAACGCTATTTGCGGATATGGGTGCGCACCTTCCGCCTTCATCCGTCGGCGAAGCAAGGCTTCAGCATCAACAAACCGTCCCACGCGCTGATATTCGCCAATGAGCTCGGACTCCAGCACCGATCGTTCGCCAAGTGCTAAGTTGGCATCGTGGAGCGGTGAAAGCTCACAATCTTCCAACCTGACTCGCTCTTGGCCACGACAAAGGTCACCCGACCAAACAGGTCTGTTGTTTTCCCGTCGACTGTCATGGCAAGCGACCCCAAGCAGTCGCCCGCCGCCTTCGCAAGCCGACGTTCGATCATCCCTCCGCCGTCGCGCTGCGACTCGTTCGTGCGCGGTGTGCGGCATGAAATGGCTCAAGAACTCAATGCCGGCTGAGTCCTGGCGCAGCTTACAGCCCGGTGTCAGCGCGCCGAGAAGGCCTCGGTCTGGCCCGGTTTGCGCAGCATCTTGTCCACCTCGTCCTGGTGCGCCATCTCAGCGGCGATCATGTCCCTGGCGTACTCCTCGAGGCGCACGTTCTGGTCCTTGGCCAGGGCGAGCAATTCCTCGTAGGCCTTGAGCGATTCGGCTTCGTGCTGCAGCGACTCGCGCAGGATGTCGCCGATGTCGTGCTGGTGCGATTCGAGCAGTGGACCGATGCCCAGCGACGGATGGCCACCCAACCAGGTGACAAGTTCACCTGCCAGCCGTGCGTGGTCCAGGCTCTCCGTGGCCTGCGCCTGCAGCCAGCTGACGATGGGAATGCGGTTGTAACCGTAGACCATCAGCGCGTAATGCGTGTAGCGCACGACACCGGCGAGTTCGAACTCCATGATCCGGTTGAGTGTCTTCAGCACGGCTGGCTTGTCCATGACATCTCCAAGGTAGTGAATGAAACCCGGCTGCTCAGGTGCGCGATTCACGCGCCCATCCAGAGCACCGCACGATAGGTGATGAACGATGCAGCATATGCCAATGCGAACATGTAGCCGGCCGATCAAGCGGTTCCCAATGGGTCACGCAACCGCAGTGCTTGCACCGTACGCAGCGCAGGGTCCGGTCGCCCCAGATGTATTCGTCCCTGTGCTCCGGATAACCGATCACCTTGACGGCTCCAACTGCGTAGTACGCCCAGAGGCCTCCTTGGCGACGGCAGATTGAACAATTGCATAGCGTGATCGAATCGGGTCGCGCTGGAACTTCAATTCGAATGGCTCCGCAGTGGCATGTTCCAGTGAACATGGACAAATCCTCGGCCGCGTACCGCCAGCCTACGGCTCGCACTCCAGGCCGAACTGACCGCGAAGGGCCGCCGCCTGTTCCGGCTGCTCTTGCGTCAAAAAAAGTGCACAGGCCGTGAAGTTCCCGACCATCTTGGTTGCTTCGCGAGTCGACATACATCCAATCGACGATTGGAGTTGGAGTTGACTTGAGAATCAATCCCAACCCGTCCGCGGGACTGGGTCACTCCATCTTGTCTTCGAAGGACCCGGCAGAGCAGGCAGAAGAAGGCGCGGTTAGATTGTCAGACTGCGCTATCGATTCGATAGGAAAGATTTCGTTGATCGACCGGTGCCCGACGTCTAGGCTGTTTTGACCGCATCCAACGCAGACAGCTACAGGAGGCAACCATGTCAACCGAAACCAAGTGCCCGTTCCATCACACCGCCGGCGGCGGTAGGTCGAACCAAGACTGGTGGCCGAATCAGCTGAAGCTGAATATCCTGCGCCAGCACTCGCCCCTGTCCGATCCCATGGGCGAGGACTTCAACTACGCTGAACAGTTCAAAGGCCTCGACCTGGCGGCCGTGAAGAAGGACCTGCGCGCACTGATGACCGACTCGCAGGACTGGTGGCCGGCGGACTTCGGTCACTACGGGCCCTTGTTCATCCGCATGGCATGGCACAGCGCCGGCACGTACCGCACCGGCGACGGCCGCGGCGGTGCCGGAGCCGGCCAGCAGCGCTTTGCACCCCTCAACAGCTGGCCCGACAACGTCAGCCTCGACAAGGCGCGCAGGCTGCTCTGGCCCATCAAGCAGAAGTACGGACGGAAGATTTCCTGGGCCGACCTGATGATCCTCGCGGGTAACGTCGCCCTGGAGTCGATGGGATTCAAGACCTTCGGCTTCGGCGGCGGTCGCGAGGACGTCTGGGAGCCGGAAGAACACGTCTACTGGGGCTCCGAGAGCAAGTGGTTGGATGACAAGCGCTACGCGGGCGACCGGGACCTCGAGAATCCGCTCGCCGCCGTGCAGATGGGCCTGATCTACGTCAATCCGGAAGGCCCGAACGGCAACCCGGATCCCGTCGCGGCGGCCAGAGATATCCGCGAGACGTTCGGCCGCATGGCGATGAACGACGAAGAGACGGTTGCGCTCATTGCCGGCGGCCACACCTTCGGCAAGACCCACGGCGCCGGCCCTGCGTCGCATGTGGGACCCGAGCCCGAAGCCGCGCCCATCGAGGAGCAGGGCCTCGGCTGGAAGAGCAGCTTCGGCACGGGCAAAGGCGCTGACGCGATCACCAGCGGCCTGGAAGTCACCTGGACCACCACGCCGACGAAGTGGAGCAACAACTTCTTCTGGAATCTGTTCGGTTACGAGTGGGAACTGACGAAGAGCCCGGCCGGCGCGCATCAGTGGACGCCAAAGAATGGCGCGGGCGCCGGCACGGTGCCGCATGCCCACGACAAGTCGAAGCGCATCGCGCCTTCGATGCTGACCACGGACCTCTCTCTGCGGTTCGACCCGGCCTACGAAAAGATTTCGCGGCGCTTCATGGAGAATCCGGATCAGTTCGCGGACGCGTTCGCCCGGGCGTGGTTCAAGCTCACGCACCGCGACATGGGTCCGCGCGCACGCTATCTCGGCCCGGAGGTTCCAGCGGAAGAACTCATCTGGCAAGACTCCATCCCCGCGGTCAACCACAAACTGATCGATGCGCAGGACATTGCCTCCCTCAAGGTCAAGATCCTGGCTTCAGGTCTGCCCGTTTCGGAGCTGGTTTCAAACGCATGGGCCTCGGCGTCCACCTTCCGTGGCTCCGACAAGCGCGGCGGTGCGAACGGTGCCCGCATTCGTCTGGCGCCGCAGAAGGACTGGGAAGCCAACCAGCCGGCCCAGCTGGCCAAGGTGCTCAAGACCCTGGAGGGCATCCAGAGCGCGTTTAACAGCGCCCAGTCCGGCGGCAAGAAGGTCTCGCTGGCTGACTTGATCGTCTTGGCCGGTTGCGCCGGCGTCGAGCAGGCGGCGAAGAATGCCGGTCAGGAGGTGACGGTGCCGTTCACGCCGGGTCGCATGGACGCCTCGAAAGAGCAAACCGATGTGGTCTCCATGGCCGTGCTCGAACCGGTCGCGGACGGCTTCCGCAACTACCAGAAGACCCGATACTCCGTATCGGCCGAGGAGTTGCTGGTGGATCGGGCGCAACTGCTGACGCTGACCGCGCCCGAAATGACGGTGCTCGTGGGCGGCATGCGTGTCCTGAATACCAACTTCGGCCAGACCCGACACGGAGTCTTTACCAAGCGGCCGGGGGCGCTGACCAACGACTTCTTCACGAACCTGCTCGACATGGGTACGGAGTGGAAGGCGGTCTCGAAAGACGCTGACGTGTTTGAAGGCCGCGATCGCAAGACGGGCGAACTCAGGTGGACCGGCACGCGCGTCGATCTCGTCTTCGGTTCAAACTCCGAACTCCGCGCCTTGGCTGAAGTCTACGGAAGCTCGGACGCGCAGAAGAAGTTTGCCCATGACTTCGTAGCGGCCTGGAACAAGGTGATGAACCTTGATCGCTTCGATCTGGCCTGATCTCCGAGGACACGCCCGAGAAGGTCTGAATCGAGCAGGCTCGATCTGGTGCCGGGCGGTCCCGCGGCCGGCGGAGGCTGCGCGAAAAGCCAGGCAAGCGTTATGGGCGAAGACGCCGCACAGCAGGTGAGGACCGTTCTCGTCTTTCGCATGAAAGTAATCGCGAAGCACACGTTCGGGCGACATGTGACGCAGCTACCTCCGCAGCGACCTCCATTGAAGCCCGTCCGATGTCCGTTGTCCAGAATCAGGTGCGTCCGCTATGCGGCGAATCAGGCGGGACGGCGCGAAGTCCGGAAGTGGCCGGGTCGAGTCTATCGAGACGCGGGCCAAGCGCGACCCGTTGCAGCCGGTCGTGCGTTGGCGAAGCAGCCATTCGAGGCGCAACGATCCAACGCCGGTTGACCGGTTGACCGTCGTCGCGCCTTCACTACCGCCGTAGGTTGCGTTACCAGCATTGCTTTACGGCAATGTTCCAACTGTCGGTCGGCGTATCTTTCCTCAGCGGGCTTCCAACAAATGGAAACGGTTGCGATGCCATTTTCGATGGGCGTCGTGAGTACCGCAGTCCACCTCGGTGCCTGCCTCGCCGAAGAAGTGAATCCTGTCGCCCCTAGCGCAACTCTTCTGGGTTGCGGCTCTGCGTGCATCGACTCGCGGACCGGCAATGCCGAGCGCAGCTTCTTCCCGCTCGCCTTCAGCGTCTAACAGCCGAATGCTAAGGGGAGAACCATCATGAACAAGAAACTCCCAGTGGCCGTTGTTGGAATCATTCTCGCGGCCTTTGGTGTTCTTCCAACTCACGCCCAAGACCTTAAGGCTATGTTGCTCAAGCCTGCTAATGGATGGGTTCTCGAGTGGAGCAATCCTGATACAGGCAATCGCGGCGTAACGGAAGCTGTGTTCGCGGATCGTGGTGAAAAGGTTGTGGCAACGTTAGATATCACCGACGAGGGTGCGCACAAAGCTGCCCTTCGGAGTTGTGAGCGCAATGTAAATATTACTGCAGACACCATTAGCCTCGACGGTTGTAGAGATAGCGGTCTCGTGCTCATTTTCGATCCTAGTGATATGGTCTACCCACTCAAGAGCAAGAATCGATCTAACAATGGCTATGTGTATAAAGCCAAGGCAAAGTAGTAGCTGACGACTGCTATTGAGCGCATCCCGCTGCGACCGTTGTTGGCCGCATCCTGCAGTCGGTTCTCGCAACCCGGATCAAGGCAGCCCATTCCAGCCTCTCACGTCCCAACGGTGGCTTAGTTGCCTGAGGCAGCCGGCTCGTAAGCTGTTGCGCACCTCCTGATGCCTTCTTCATAGCCGGTCGGTGTGAAATGGAAGCTCGCTGCAAACTTCGTCGAGTCGAACAGATATTCGGAATCGAACTGGTAAAGCATCTCGTAGGACTCGCGAATATCCGAATTGAGGAATCCGGCGATCCTGATTAGCGGCCGGCTGAGAACTCGGTACTTCGGCTCCACGCCA
This sequence comes from uncultured beta proteobacterium, assembly GCA_963703945.1. Taxonomy (GTDB): domain Bacteria; phylum Pseudomonadota; class Gammaproteobacteria; order Burkholderiales; family Burkholderiaceae_F; genus JALORV01. The sequence continues at coordinate 162,638 of CAVPGM010000011.1, forward strand.
AACGTCTTTGCTGCCACGGCAATCAACTCCTTGCCGGTTGGTGGATTCGGGGCGGTCGGCACATGCCAGGTCTGGTTCCAGGCCGAATCGGAATCGGCCAGCAGCGACAGACTCTTCCCTGCATCTGGAGTGAAGGTCCACGAATGTCTGACTGCGTCGTTCACGAGCCAGGAAGCCTTCGCGCTTTCAGCGAATTTGTCGAAGATCATCAGGTTGGCGACGCTGGTCCTCACGCGCGGGCCATAGAAGTCGGCAGAGCGTGCGATCAAGGCGGTTAGGTGGCCCTTTGTCATTTCGTTCAACAACGTCGGTCGCTACTGCGCGCGAATCTCACCTTTCCGGCTGCAGGGGTTGAACGGGGTTTGCTCCGTCATCGGGAACTGCAACCCTGCCGTAGGCGTACACGTTATCGAAGAAGACCAGCTTCGCGTTGGCGCGCTTGCATGCCTCGATCACGTTGCTCATGATGCGCGGCCACAGCCGTCGCCAGACGTTCTGGTCGTACTTCAGGCCAACCAGCAGGTAGGCGACTTGGGACCCGGCCACCGCCTTGATGGTTTGGTCCAAGTCGGCAAGGTCGGCCGCAACGACTTGCTCTACGCCGGCGACGGACACTGGATTGCGGCTCACCAGACGGATGCGACGTGCCGTTCTGGCAAGCTCGCCGGCTAACTCGCTGCCGATGGCGCCGTTTGCACCAAGTATGGTGTGCATACCGTAGAGATGCACCGGTTGAAGGAGGGATTCGTAGCCTCGTCGCCTCGTGCCGACGCGTCAAGTAAGGCGAACGGCCCAGATGGATGGAATAGATTTGTCACCACGACTGGCTGGCGCTCCTGGCAGACTGACCGGCGCAGCTTCGCTTGCGGCCAGTCGAGCTGGCTAGCTTCGTCCGCTATGCGGCCAACTGCTCTCGCGATGTTTCGTCCGGACGTGGCCGAGCACGGCCCCCAGCCTGTATCACCAGATTGTGATCTGGTCGGCCGGCGCTCGCAGCATCGGCGCGCCCGGTGGACAGCCGAATGCCTTGCCGAACGCCGGAAAGTTGGCGAGCGGTCCCAGCACCCGGTATCGGTTCGGCGAATGCTGGCCGGTTTGCAGCTGGTCGAGCATTGCCTCGGGCCGATACTGGCCACGCCACATGGTTGCGAACGAGATGAAGAAGCGCTGGTCTGGCGTGAGTCCGTCAATCGGTCCGACCGGCGCGCGCGCCAGCGCAATCTGCAGTCCGTCGTAGGCGATCTTCACACCGCCCAGATCCGAGATGTTCTCGCCCAGCGTCAGCTGCCCGTTGATCGACCAGCCCGGCAGCGGCGAATAGCCTGAGTACTGCTGCGCCAGTTTCGCCGCGCGCGACTGGTACGCCACCGCGTCCGCCTCGTCCCACCAGTCGTTCAGGTTACCGACGCGGTCGAACTGTCGCCCGCGATCGTCGAAGTGATGCGTGATCTCGTGCCCGATCACCGAGCCGATCGCACCGTAGTTGACCGCATCATCGGCGTCCGGATAAAAGAACGGCGGCTGCAGGATCGCGGCGGGAAACACGATCTCGTTGAGCCCGCCGGCAAAGGCGTTGACCAGATGCGGCGTGGTGAACCAGCGCTGACGATTCACCGGATTGCCGAGGTCGCCGAGCCGCAACTCGAAGAACCACTCGCGGGCGCGCAGCCAGTTGCCGGCGAAATCGTCGCCTTCGATGACCAGACCGCGATAGGTCTTCCAGTTGTCGGGGTAACCGATCTTCAGCGCCATCGCATCGAGCTTCTCGATCGCGCGCTGCTTGGTCGGCGCGCTCATCCAGTCGAGCTTCCCGATGCGCATCCGCATGGCGGCCCTGATGTCCGCGATCATCTGCAGCGCGCGCGCCTTCGCTTCGGGTGAAAACGCGCGCGCCACGTACAGTTCTCCTAGCCCCTCGGCGAGGGGCTCGCTGCCGAACGGCCCCGTGATCACGCGTATCACCTGCTCCGGCCGCGACACGTTGCGCTCAAGTCCCTGAACCACCTTGCCGCGATAGTCGAAGCGCGCCGCGACGAAGTCGGGAGTCAACACCGGCGCCAGTTCATCGAGCACGCGGAGCTTCAGATAGGCACGCCATGTCGCCAGCGGCATATCGGCGGCCGCGCGCGCCATGGCAGCGACGAAGCCCGGCGAGGCGACGTTGAATTCGTGCGGATCGGCCACGCCGAGCGCGCCGAAGTACGCTTTCCAGTCGAAAACCGGCGCGCGCTGCTCGAGCGATGCGAGCGTGTTCAACTGATACACGGCGTTCGGGTCCCGTCGCGCGACACGCGACTGCGAGGCGGCCGCGAAGTCCTTCTGCAGCGCGAAGTCGGCCGCAGCGTCCGCGGCAAGATCCTTCACGGCCGCCAGACTGCCGAGCCGCACGACGAAAGTCTGGTAACCCGACCGCAATGCGGCCGCTCGCGCATCGTCGCGCACGTAGTCGTCGCGATCGGGTAGACCAAGTCCGCCCTGGTCGAGTGTCACGATATAGCGGCGCCGGTCTTTCGCGTCGGACTGCACCGAGACTCGCAACGGAGCGTCAATACCGTAGCGCGCGAGCTTCCCGATCACCACAGGCAGCTGGGAGCGCTCCTGCAGCGCGTCGATCTCGCGCAGCAACGGCTGCACGGAGTCCGTTCCGCGACTGGCGATTGCCGCGGCGTCCATCCCACTCGCGAAAAACGTCACCGCCAGCCGCTTGCCCGGCGTGTCGAGCAACTTCGGATCGAGCGTCGCGGCGGCGAGCGCCTGCTCGACGACGATGCGGCTCGTGTCGCGCACGGTGTCAAAGGTACCGATGCGAGCGCGATCGGGGGGAATCGGTACCGTCTTTTTCCACGCGCCGTTGACGAACTCGTCGAAATCAGTACACGCCTCGGCAGGCGCGCCCAGATGCTTGATGTCCAGCGCGGGCGCAGCATATGACGAGGCCGAGACGAGCACGCCGGCAAGCAAGGCGGAACGTAACATGGTCATTCGAGTCCGTCCGTGGGGACCGCAGAATAGCGCCGACGAGCGTGTAGCCGAAGCCTGCGCAGACACGACCCTCGAACGACGCCGCCGATTGAGACCATGGACCGGCGGTGCTACGCTCATCGCACTCTGTAATTAGATCCGCCGAGCGGGCCCACAAGGTTCGTTCCGGCTGCCCGGCGCGGGAGCACCCCTTCCTACCGCCGCGCTCCCAAGAACACGATTTTTGGCAGGAGTCTGAATGAACGCGCCCCTACCCGAAGCCGTCCGCCGTGCACTGGCGGAGGTCACCCTCGACGACAAATGGACATTGGACCGCGGCCGCGCGTACATGAGCGGCACACAAGCGCTGATTCGGCTTGCGATGCTGCAGCGGCAGCGCGATCAGCTGGCGGGGCTGAATACTGCAGGGTTCATCAGCGGCTATCGCGGCTCGCCGTTGGGCGGCGTCGACCAGACGGCGTGGAAGGCGAAGAAGCACCTTGAACGACACCACGTCCGCTTCCAGCCCGGACTGAACGAGGACCTCGCCGCCACCAGCGTGTGGGGAACGCAGCAGGTCAACATGTTCGAAGGCGCCAAGTACGACGGCGTCTTCGCGATGTGGTACGGAAAAGGCCCGGGCGTGGACCGCTGCGGCGACGTGTTCAAGCACGCTAACGCGGCCGGGACCAGCACCCACGGCGGGGTCATTGCGCTGGCAGGCGACGACCATGGCGCCAAGTCGTCGACCCTGCCGCACCAGTCCGATCACATCTTCAAGGCCTGCATGATGCCGGTGCTGTACCCGGCTTCGGTGCAGGAATACCTCGACCTCGGCCTGCACGGGTTCGCGATGAGCCGCTATGCCGGCGTCTGGGTCGGCATGAAGACGGTCACCGAAGTGGTGGAAGCGTCGGCATCGGTGATGGTCGATCCCGAGCGCGTCGACCTCGTGATTCCGTCGGACCTCGTGCTGCCGGCGGGCGGGCTCAACATCCGCTGGCCCGACGGCGCGCTCGAAATGGAAGCGCGGCTGCTCGACTACAAGCTGTATGCGGCGCTTGCCTACTGCCGCGCCAACCAGCTCAACTACACCGCGATCGATTCGCCGCACGCCCGCTTCGGCATCGTCGCCAGCGGCAAGGCATATCTCGACACGCGCCAGGCGCTGAAAGACCTCGGACTGGACGAGGAGACCTGCGGGCAGATCGGCATTCGCCTGTTCAAGTGCGGCATGGTGTGGCCGCTCGAGGCGCAAACAATCGGCGCGTTCGCCGAGGGGCTGGAGGAGATCCTGGTCGTCGAGGAAAAGCGCCAGATGATCGAGTACCAGGTGAAGGAGGAGCTCTTCAACTGGATCGGCAAGGGCAAGCGCATTCCGCGCGTGATCGGCAAGTTCGACGAGAAGGACGGTGGCGAGTGGGCGGTGCCGCAGGGCAACTGGATCCTGCCCGCGCATTACGAACTGTCGCCGGCGATCATCTCGAAGGCGATCGTGCAGCGCATCGGCAAGCTCGAGTTGCCGAGCCGAGGTGCGCGCGCGCATGCAGGCGCGGCTCGCCATCATCGCGGCCAAGGAGCGCGCGCTCGCGAAGCCACGCGTCGTCACCGAGCGCACGCCGTGGTTCTGCTCGGGCTGTCCACACAACACGTCGACCAATTTGCCGGAAGGCTCGCGCGCGGTGGCCGGCATCGGCTGCCACTACATGGTCGTCTGGATGGACCGCAACACGTCGACCTACACGCAGATGGGCGGCGAAGGCGTGCCGTGGATCGGCCAGGCACCCTTCACCAACGAAAAGCACCTGTTCGCCAATCTCGGCGACGGCACCTACTTCCATTCGGGGTCGCTCGCCGTTCGAGCCGCGGTCGCTGCCAATGTGCCGATCACCTACAAGATCCTTTTCAACGATGCGGTCGCGATGACCGGAGGCCAGCCGACCGACGGCCAGATCACCGCCCCGCAGATCACGCAGCAGATGCATGCCGAGGGCGTGCACAAGATCGTCATCGTCACCGACGAGCCGGACAAGTACGACGCCTCGAGCGAACTCGACCACAGCGCGGTCAACGCGCACGGCGCGACGGGAGACGCGTGGAAGCTCGCACCCGGCGTGACCGTGCACCACCGTGACGAGCTGGATCGAATCCAGCGCGAGCTGCGTGAGTACCCGGGCGTGTCGGTGCTGATCTACGACCAGACCTGCGCCTCCGAGAAGCGGCGCCGGCGCAAGAAGAACACGCCGGAGAAGACGGCATTCCCCGATCCCGCACGGCGCGTCGTGATCAACGATCTCGTCTGCGAGGGCTGCGGTGACTGCGGCGTCAAGTCGAACTGTCTGTCGGTCGAGCCGCTGGAGACCGAGTTCGGCCGCAAGCGCACGATCAACCAGTCGAGCTGCAACAAGGACTATTCGTGCCTCAACGGCTTCTGCCCGAGCTTCGTCACGGTCGAGGGCGGACGGTTGAAGAAGGGCAGCGCGGCGGCAGCGGCTCCGATGCCGGCGCTGCCGGAGCCCGATGTGCCGGCGCTGCGCGAGCGCGGTATGTTCGGAGTCGTCGTGACGGGAGTCGGCGGCACCGGGGTTGTAACGATCGGGCAGTTGCTCGGCATGGCGGCGCACCTCGAGGGCCGCGGCGTGTCGGTGCTCGACATGGCGGGCCTGGCGCAGAAAGGCGGCGCGGTGTTTTCTCACGTGCAGATCGCACCGACTCCGGCCGATCTTTACGCCACACGCATCGCGATGGGCGAAGCCGACGTCATACTCGGCTGCGACCTGATCGTGACGACCAGCAACGAGGCGCTGTCGAAGATCCAGCCCGGCAAGACGCGGGCGGTGGTGAACACCGCCGAATCGCCGACCGCCGAGTTCGTTCACAACCCTGACTGGAAGTTCGGCGGAGGAGGCCTCGCGCAGCAGGTGCGCGATGCGGTCGGAAGCGAGAACGACTGCGCATTCGTCGACGCCAGTGCGCTCGCGACTGCGCTGATGGGCGATGCCATTTACACCAACCCCTTCATGCTGGGCTACGCCTGGCAGAAGGGCTGGTTGCCGCTGAGCCACGATGCGCTCGTGCGCGCGATCGAGCTCAACGCCGTGGCGGTGCAAGCCAATCGCGCGGCCTTCGAGTGGGGTCGCTGCGCTGCGCACGATCTGGAAGCGGTGCGCCGGATCGCCTATCCGGACGCCAACAAGGTGGTCGAACTGAAGCGCATCGCGTCGTCGCTCGACGACATCGTCGCGCGCCGCGTCGAATTCCTGACCGGATACCAGAACGCCGCCTATGCGCGCCGTTATGCCGACCTGGTCGAGCGTGTGCGTCGGGTCGAGTCCGACCGGCTGCAGTCGTCGAAGGTGGCCGAGGCGGTCGCCCGCTACTACTTCAAGCTGCTCGCCTACAAGGACGAGTACGAGGTTGCGCGGCTGCACGCCGATCCGGCGTTCCGCGCGCGCATCGCCAGCCAGTTCGAGGGCGACTATCGGCTCAACTTCCACCTCGCGCCGCCGCTGCTCGCGCGACCCGACCCGGCGACCGGTCGCATCCGCAAGATGCAGTTCGGCCCGTGGATGATGCCGGTGTTTTCGGTGCTGGCGCGGCTGAAGTTCCTGCGCGGCTCGGCGCTCGATGCGTTCGGCTACACCGCCGAGCGCCGCGCGGAGCGCTCGCTGATCGGCGAGTACGAGGCGCTGGTAGAAGAACTGCTGACGCGGCTCGCAGCGGACAACCACGAGGTCGCGATTCAGCTGGCCAGTTTGCCGGAGGAGATCCGCGGTTACGGTCACTTGAAGGAAGCCAGCCTGGCAATCGTTCGACCGAAGTGGTCGGCGCTGCTGGCCCGCCTGCGCGGTCAGGTCACCGCGCAGGTCATACGCATGCCTCAGAAAGCTGCCTAAGCTCAAACGTTCAGCGATTCGTCGCGGCCTCGCAGGTTTATTGCGCGATCACAATTGCTGCATCAAACAATGGCGCCATTGCAATGGCGCCAGCAGCCTGAGTTTTCTACCCTTGCTCGCATTGGAGGTTCTATGCGAGACGCGGAAGACACTCCGGCGGGCCGGACCGAAGCCGAACACCTGGCGGCGCTGGCACAGGAAGCGCGGCTGCTCGAGTTCGCGCTGGATGGCGACGGTGATGCCGCGCGCCGACTGGCCAGTGATCTGAAAGCCGCACTGGAACGGGCGATGGAGGCGGAGTCGGCAGACGATCTGACGGGCGCCTGCACTGACATTCGTGCAGCGCTTGGCGAAGTTCTCGATCGCGGCATGCGCCTGTCGGCCGAGTTGACCGATATGGAAGTCGAAGGCGTGCTCGGGGTCACACGCATGCCCGTGCTCACCGCCGTGCTGTCCACACCGCCGCCGGCCTAGGGCCCGACGCGTTCCTGTTGTATCGGTGCGGACGGTGGTTCCGCTCCGGGCAGGTGCGCCAGCACGCTGTCCCACACTTCATCGTTGGTGTCGACGAAGCGCAGCCGCACCGGTATCCAGTCGAACTCGGGCGCCATCCACAGCTCGACCCCGCGATTGGAGTCGGGTCCCTTCGGACGCAGCACCTTGAGCGTCTGTACCACCTTGCCCTGGATCAGCATCGGCTCGAATCCGTCGACCGCAAACGTATAGCTTTCCACCTTGCGTCGAGCGACCTGGAATTGCACCAGCGACCCCGGCGTGAAACGCCACGGATAGGTCTGCGCCAGCAGCGGCAAATGGAACTGCAGTGACAGCGGGTCCTGCGTGCCGTCGGCGAAGGACGCCGGTTCACCTGCGCCACGGCCGGCAAAGCGCACGACGTGGTTTGGCCAGTCGAAGTCGACCGTCAGTTCGCGATTTGCGATCTCGATGCGCTCGACGTAGTGGAACGGCGCGATCCCGAACGGCCGGATCTCACCGCTCGAGCGCAGGTCGAGCAATCCGGCGGGATCGACCGTGCGCAGCCAGAGTTCGTAGCGCGACCCCTCGACGTCGATCGACCAGTCGACATAGGTCATCGCCTCGATGCCGCGCAGGCGCGTATACGTGGTTTTGTAGGCGATCCGACCCTTGGTTGGCAACTGCCTGACTCCGGGAGGCAGCCCCAGCGCCTCGCTGGGTTCGACGACGGCGGGCGCGGGTTCGACGACGGCGGGCGCGGGTTCGACGACGGCGGGCGCGGGTTCGACCGGCACCGGCTCGGGCGGCGGCGCCGGAACAGGCTCGGGCGCCGGCGCCGGAGCCGGAGCGGGTACCGGTGCGATCGCAACGGGTGACGGCTTGGGCCGTGAGGGCCGCCGTTTCGGTTCCGGCGGGGGTGCTGCGGCGGGCGCTGGCGGCGCCTTCAGCAGCGCGATCAACATCGTGGTCTGTGTCGGTTTGTCAGGTCCGGCGAGCGCCAGTTCACGTCGCACGCCGGTGATTGCCGCCAGATGCATGACGAGCACGACGCCGAGCACCAGCAGCCCGCGACGCAATCTGCGCCCGCGCCAGTGTTCACCCCACAGTTGGATCGTCATCGCCAGGCTCGTTGTGTGCCGCGCCGGCGCGGCTATCGCTCTCGCCGGCAGCAGGCTCGCCGCTAAGATACCGGCTTCCGCCGGCACGGTGATCGGGCGAGCATCGCGACGTTCGACGCGCACGTACAAACATCATCAGCGCGCCGTCCACCGGCAGGTTGCCGTGCCGGCGCCTCGCTAGCACACTGCGGTCCGTACGAACTGCCCGGGAGCTTTGATGACCTCCAAGTCCTCCGCATCCACCCCGTTCGGCGCACTCGGCGAGTCGTTCGACATGATGCAAAAGATATGGGGAGGTATGAGCAACCTGCCGACGCCTGGCAACCTGGCGTCGATGGCGGCGCGCATGCCGCAGCAGTTGCCGAGCATGCTGGCGCCGACGGTCGACATCGGCGAACTCGACAAGCGCATCGCCGATCTGCGCGCGGTCGAGCAGTGGCTCGAACTCAACGCCAACATGCTGCGCACGACGATCCAGACGCTCGAAGTGCAGCGCGCCACCATCGCAACGCTCAAGGGGATCAGCGGCGCACTGCTGGCCCCGATGATCGGCGCGCCGGCGCCGCAACCGGAGCGGCCGTTTGCCGCGATCCCGCCCGAATTGCAAGCCGGGCCCGCGACAGCCGGCGCCGAACCGTCGATGCCGACCGCACCCCCCGCCTCGAAACCTGCCCGTACAAAGCGATCGGCCGCGTCGTCGGCGCCATCGCTCGCCGAGGACGCACTGAATCCCGCGGCCTGGTGGCATGCCTTGCAGGACCAGTTCACGAAGATTGCCTCCGCGGCGGGCGAGGCCGCCGCCCCTGAGGCGACACCTCCGCCGCGCACGCCCAAGCGCTCCCGCCGCAAACGCTAGGCGGGCTTGGGTTCTCTCGGGATCGGTATGGCATCGAGCGTGCGTATCGTGCCGACCCAGGCGATCGCCGCCAGCGTGGCGGCTACTGCCAGATAGCCGACCCAGTCGAAATGCAGCAAGCTTCCGCCGGGCGCGCGCTCGACGATCGCACCGCTGACCGTCGCTGCCGCGCCTGAACCGATCTGCAGCACCGCGCCGTTGAGGGTCATGAAGGCACCGCGCGCGTCGGGACGTGCCGCGCCGGTCACCACCGCCATGCCCGGAACCATGCGGCCCGAGACGAAGACGAAGAAGAGCGTCGTCAGCGCAAGGATGGCCGCCAGCGAGAGCGCCGGCGCGTGGGTGATGGCGAGCAGCGGCACCAGGGAAACCAAGGCGACACGCCGGTACACCTCGCGCTTGCCCGCGCGGTCCGACCAGCGTCCGATCCAGCGAGCGCTGAAGAACGTCGCCACACCGCCCACCAGATAGACCCATGGCAGGTCGCGCTCCGGCAGGCCGGCGTTCGAAGTGATGTACAGGCTGACGTACGGAATGACGCTGAATCCGGAGATCATCATCAGCAGAGTGAAAGCGAACGCACGCAGATGGTTCGGGAAAGTGAGCGTGCGCACGAATCCGGCCCACACCGACCGCTCGTGCCTGCGCTCGCCTGCACCGCCGCGCGCCGGATGCACGCGCGGTAATGTGCGGCGCGCGGCCCACGCGTTGATCGTGCCCAGCACCGCAACCAGCACGAAAGCGGCGCGCCAGTTGAAGAGGTTGGTGAGCAGCAGCGCCGCGGGTACGCCGGCCACCGTTGCCACCGAGAACGAAGTCATCACGATGCCGGTCGCATGGCCACGCCGTGATTCCGGCACCGCATCGCCGACGACGGTGAATATGACACCTCCGAGCACGCCGCCGAACACGCCCGCAAGCGCGCGCGCCGCCAGCAGCATCGTGTAGCTCTGCGCGCTGGCCGTCACCAGCGCCGATACGACGAAGCCGGAGTAGATCGCGAGCAGCAGGCGCTTGCGATCGAAGCGATCGACGAACACCGCAGTCGCGACACCCACCGCCGCCGCCGCGAACGTGTAGGCCGAGATCAGGAATCCGAACTCCTGCGCGCTCAGGCCGAACAGCCGCGTGAACTGCGGCGCCAGCGGCATCATGATCATGAAGTCGAGCGTGTTGGTGAACTGGATCGCGGCGAGCGTGACCAGCATCCAGCGCTCCTGCGCCGCTGTCAGCTGTGACATCAGCGGTGACATCGTCGAGCCGTGTAACCGCGCCGCACCTACATCACGTAGTTCAACGAGAGCCGCCCGCCGTCGGGATACACGGTAGTGCCTGTCAGATACGACGCGTCATCGCTGGCGAGGAAGGCCGCGATCCGGGCGACTTCCTCCGGCTCGCCGAGGCGGCCCAGCGGAGTGCGTGAAAGGATCCGCTGGCGCGCAGCCTCGTTGGTCAGCACCGCCGCCTGCAGCAGTTCGGTTGCGATCGACCCCGGCCCGATTCCCATCACACGGATGCCGTGCGGCGCCAGCGCAAGTGCCATGACCTTGGTCAGCTGGTTAAGCCCGCCCTTGCTGACCGTGTACGGCACCTGGTTGGCGATCGCCAGCACGGCGTTGACGCTCGACACATTGACGATCACCCCGCGCCCGGCCGCCGCGGCAGGCTGTTTCACCATGCGCCTTGCCGCGGCCTGACCGCACAGGAACGCACCCTTCAGATTGATCCTCAGCACGCGATCGAAATCCTCCTCGGCCAGGTCGAGGAACTCGGCGGCATGCACGATGCCCGCGTTGTTGACCAGGATGTCGATGCGACCGAAATGCGCGATCGCATGTTCGACGAGCGCGTCACAATCGGCCCGTGCTCCGACGTCGGCACGCCGAGAGAGCGCATAACCGCCCGCAGCAGCGATGTCCTTCGCGACGGCGGCCGCGCCGACTTCGTTGATATCCCCGATGACGACCTTGGCGCCCTCCGCGGCGAACACGCGCGCGCAGGCGGCACCGATGCCCTGTGCGGCGCCGGTGATGACCGCCACCCGTTCAGCCAGCTTCATCGGGATCCCCGCAACATGAGCGAAGGCGCATTGTCACGCATCCGACGGCGCGGATCGATTCCGCGAGCTCGGTTTGACACCCGGTGGACCCGGTTGGGATCATCCGTCCTCGCGCACTCACGCAGGGAATCCGGGATGAATCCAACCTTCCGTTTTGCACTCGCCGCGACCTTTGTGGTCGCGACCTCGATCGTGTCGACTGCCGCCGCGCAGACCTGCCCGCCGGTGCTCGATCACACTTTCGCGCGCCTGCAGGACGACGCGCCGCAGAACCTGTGCAAGTACCGTGGGCAGGTGTTGCTGGTCGTGAATACCGCCAGCTATTGCGGCTTCACCCCGCAGTACGAGGGACTCGAGAAGCTGTACTCCCAATACGCGGGACGCGGCTTCACGATCCTGGGCTTTCCGTCCGGCGACTTCGGCAACCAGGAAAAAGCGAACAACAAGGAGATCGCCGAGTTCTGCTACAACACCTACGGCGTCAAGTTTCCGATGTTCGCCAAGAGTTCGGTCAAGGGAGCGGACGCGAATGCGCTGTTCGCGACGCTCGCCAAGGACAGTGGGCAGGCCCCGCGCTGGAATTTCCACAAGTACCTGATCAACCGTGATGGCAAAGTGGTCGCATCGCTCCCGAGCGAGGTCGAGCCGCTCGATCCGAAGCTGACCGGTCAGATCGAAGCGCTGCTGGCCGCAAAGTGAGCCGCCGTCCGTCGGACCTGCCGTGACTTCGGCGACAATGGCGGCTGCACCATGAACGCACCCGATTCCATGTATCTGCCGGATGTCCAGTCCGCGGCGGACGCGCGCAACCTGGCCATCCAGCGCGTCGGCGTGAAGTCGCTCGCGCATCCGGTTCTGGTGGCCACCACACGCGGCCCCCAGCCCAGTGTCGCATCGGTCGACATGACCGTCGCGCTGCCGGCCGAGAAGAAGGGCACGCACATGTCGCGTTTCATCGACGTGCTGCAGTCCCAGCATGACACCCTATCGCGCGCTTCGCTGCATGCCCTGCTGGAACACATGCTGCGACGGCTCGATGCGCGCGACGGCTGCATCGAGATGCGACTGCCGTTCTTTGTGCTCAAGACCGCGCCGGTTTCCGGCGCCGAGAGCCTGATGGACTACCAGTTGACGCTGGGCATCGAGCGGCGCGGCGCGGTGACTTCCTATCGGCAGAAGGTGGTGGTGCCGGTGACCAGCCTGTGTCCGTGCAGCAAGAAGGTGGCCGACTACGGCGCGCACAACCAGCGGGCGCACCTGACGCTCGCACTCGAGCTCGCGGACGAGATGCGGGTCGAGGAGCAGATCCGCATCGCCGAGAACGCGGCCTCGTCCGAGGTGTGGGGGCTACTGAAGCGGACCGATGAGAAGTACGTGACCGAGCGCGCCTACGACAATCCGAAGTTCGTCGAGGACGTGGTGCGTGACATCGCGGTCGCGCTCGACGCCGATGCGCGCGTGCGCGCCTATGTCGTCGAGGCCGAGAATTTCGAATCGATACACAATCATTCGGCCTACGCGCTGATCGAGCGCGACAAGACCCGCGCCGGCTGAACGGCGACGGGCACCGAGGGGAGGACACCATGCCACTGCTCTATCCAGAGCTATTCAAGTCGCTCGAGTCGGTTCGCTGGAACATGGCCACCGACGTGCCCTGGCAGGAATTCGATGCGGCACGCCTGTCCGACGAGCAGGCCCGCACGATCAAGATGAATGCGATCACCGAGTGGTCGGCCCTGCCGGCCACCGAGATGTTCCTGCGCGACAACCGCAGCGATTCGGACTTTTCGGCCTTCATGTCGGTCTGGTTCTTCGAGGAACAGAAGCACGCGCTGGTGCTGATGGAATACCTGCGCCGCTTCCGGCCCGACCTGGTGCCTTCCGAAGACGAGCTGCACGCAGTGCGCTTCGCAGTTCGATCCGGCGCCACGCCTTGAAACACTGATGATGCACTTCTGCGGCGAGATCCGGCTGAACCACTGGTACCGGCGCGCGGCCGAGTGGCATACAGAGCCGGTGATCAAGGTGGTGTACCGCCTGCTGTCGCAGGACGAGGCGCGCCATGGCGGCGCCTACCTGCGCTACATGAAGAAGAACCTGGCCGAACTCGGCGACTCGGCGCGCGCGGCGTTCTCCAAGATCGGCGTGCTGATGGCCTCGGCACGGCGCACCGCCAAGGCGCTGCACCCGACCAATCTGCACGTCAATCAGTCGCTTTTCCCGAACGACACCGTACAATCGCGCCTCCCGGATCCGGGCTGGCTCGAACGCTGGCTCGACGAACAGATACATTTCGACAAGGAATGGGAGACCAAGGTCGTCGATCGGATCCTGCACAACCTGTCGCTGCTGTTCGAGCGCACGTTTGTTTCCGTGCAGGACCTGAACCGCTACCGCAAGGAGATCGCGGCGCGGCTGGCTTCGGCTGCGCCGGGCCCGGCTCCGCAATCGGCCTGACCGCGCACCGGCGGCGCGCCCCGCGCCGATGATTCCGCGTCACGTTCCGCTGGTCGAAACCACGCGCGGCGGCACAACCGAGTGCGTGCACTACGGATCGATTGCCGTGGTCGATCCGGCCGGCAAACTGATCGCGGCCGTCGGTGATCCGGACTCGCTCAATTTCACCCGCTCCGCGCTCAAGCCGCTGCAGGCGCTGCCCTTCGTCGAAGAGGGCGGGATGGCCCGCTACGGCTGGGGCTCGCACGAACTGGCGCTGATGTGCGCCAGCCACAGCGGCGAGGCGGTGCACATCGGTATCGTGCAACGCATGCTCGCGGCCGCCGGCCTGGATGACACCGCGCTGCAGTGTGGCTGCCATGCGCCGGGGTTCTTCGCAGCCAACGAAACCTCGGCGCCGTCGGGTGCCAAGTGGTCGCCGCTCTACCACAACTGTTCGGGCAAGCACGCGGGCTTTCTCGCGTACGCGCGTATGCACGGCCAGCCGATCGAAAACTACCTCGATAGCGGTCACCTGCTGCAGCAGCGCATCCGCACGACGGTGGCACGCTTTGCCCAGGGCGACACGATCGCGCAAGGCATCGACGGCTGCACTGCGCCCAACTTCGCCATGCCGCTGCGACGCATGGCACAGACCTATGCGCGGCTCGCCGCGCAGGAGACTCCCGAACTTGCGGCGCTTTTCTTTGCGATGACGCGCCATCCCGATCTGGTATCCGGCACGCGCCGGACCGACCTCGCCATCATGCAGACCGGGGGCGGCGACTGGGTCAGCAAGGCAGGGCGCCGATGGCATGCAGGCGATCGGCGTTGCAAGCCACGGACTCGGCATCGCGATCCGCATCGCCGACGGGAGTCCGCGCGCGCTGCACGCCGCCACCGTCGAGGTGCTGCAGCAGCTCGGGGTGCTCGAGGATTCGAGCGGCACTCCGCTGGCCGTCTACGACTGCCCGCCGATCCGCAACTACCGCGGCATCGAGACCGGCGGCTTCGTGCCGGTGTTCAAGCTGCGCAAGCAGCCCGCTTAGTCGCGCACTCCAGCCAGGTCGAGGAAGAACGCGTACTCGCGCGCGACCTCGACCAGACGTTCGAAGCGGCCGGACTTGCCGCTGTGGCCGGCTTCCATCGTGACGCGGAACAGCAGCGGATTGCGATCGGTCTTGGTGGCGCGCAGCCGCGCGACGTACTTGGCCGGCTCGTAGTACTGGACCATCGCGTCCCACAGGCCGGTCGTCACCAGCATCGCCGGATAGTCGTGCGCGGCGATGTTGTCGTACGGGGAATACGCGAGCATGTAGTCGTAGTAGCGCTTTTCGCGCGGGTCGCCCCATTGCGACCACTCGTTGGTCGTCAGCGGGATCGATTCGTCGAGCATCGTCGTGACGGCGTCGACGAAGGGCACATGGAGCGCGATGCCGCGATAGCGGTCCGGCGCCCGGTTCGCGATCACGCCCATCAGCAATCCGCCCGCCGAGCCGCCGGACGCGAAGACCTTGTCCTTCGCGCCGTAACGCGCGCCCACCAGGTGATCGGTGACGTCGACGAAGTCGTTGAAGGTGTTGTGCTTATTGAGCAGCCGGCCGTCCTCGTACCACCCCTGGCCCAGTTCGGCGCCGCCGCGCACGTGGGCGATCGCCACCACGAAGCCGCGATCGAGCAGCGACACGCGGTTGCTGCTGAAGTAGGGATCGTTGGCGATGCCGTAGGCGCCATAGGCGTCGATGTACAGTGGCGCCGTTCCGTCCTTGCGAAAGCGGTCGCGACGGTAGGCGAGCGAGACCGGAATGCGCTTGCCGTCGCGTGACGGCGCCCAGGCTCGCTCGGTGGCATACAGCGTCGCGTCATAGCCCAGCACCGGCTGCACCTTGCGCAAGCGTCTTTCACCTGTCGCGAGGTCGACGTCGTAGGTCGTGCTCGGCGTCGTCATCGAGGTATACGTGTAGCGCGCAGCGTGCGCTGCCGGATCCGGATTGCCGGTCAGGTTCATCGAGAACGCCGGTTCGTCGGCGGCAACCACGAACGGTTCGCGGCCGTCCGCCGGGAGCACGCGCACTCGGCTATTGGCATCGACCCGCTCCTCGACGACGATCGCCCGCTCGAACAGCGCGAAGGCGTCGACCGCCGCGTCGTCGCGGGCCGGCACGACGTCGCGCCAGCGCGCGCGGTCGGCCGGTGCGCTGTCCGGCGCGGCGACCAGCCGGAAGTTGCGCGCGGCATCGTTGGTGCGCAGGATCCAGCGGTCTCCGAGGTGATCCGCGTAGGTGCGTACGTCCTTGCGCCTCGGCAGCACGACGGTCGGCGCCGCCTCCGGCGTGGCGAGCGGCACCGTACGCGTCTCGGTCGTGTCGTAGCCCTCGAGCTGGATCAGCAGGTAGCGCCGCGATGCGCTGCGCGCGATCCCGGTGAAGAGCTCCTGATCCGGCTCGTCGTAGACCTGCACGTCGCGCGCTGTTTCGCTGCCGAGACGGTGGCGCCACACGGTGCCCCGCACCAGTACCTGCGGATCCTGGCGCAGATAGAACACGGTCGCGCTGTCGGCCGCCCACTCGACATCGGGCAGCACGCCGGGGATCGCTTCGGGCGAAACCTCGCCGGTCAGCGAGATTGCGGAAGCGCAGCGTATAGATGCGGCGTCCGACCGTGTCTTCGGCATAGGCCAGCCATCGGTTGTCGGGGCTGACTGCGGTGCCGCCGACGTTGTAGTAGGCGTGGGGCCGGGCCAGCGCGACGATGTCGAGCACGCACTTCCTCGGGCGCGGCCGGGTCGGCGAATGCCGGTCCGCCTCGCTTGCGCAAAATCACCGGGTACTCGGCGCCGGCATCGAAGCGTCGCCAGTACCAGTAGCCGTTGTCGTACACCGGCACCGAGCTGTCGTCCTCCTTGATGCGCGCGCGCATCTCGGCGACCAGTTTGTCCTGCAGCGGCCTCACGTGGGCGAGCATCGCGTCCGTGTACGCGTTCTCGGCCCCGAGATACTCGATGATCTCGGGCCGCTTGACCTTCGGATCGTCGTCGCGCAGCCAGTAGTACTCGTCGACACGGTCCCCGTGGGGGCTCTTGACGACGTGCGGAACGCGCCTGGCCGTTGGAGGGTTCGGCGCAGTCATCGTCTCTTCAGACGGAGCCGGTGCGGAAGCCGCGCCCGTCCTCACCGTGCGGACTCATGACAGCGTGACATCTCCGTCCGGCGTGCGGATCCGCGCGGCGATCGTCACCGGACCGGGCTTCAGGTCGACCGGACCGACCACGCGCAGCTCGCGGAACATCGACACGATGCCGGCCGTGCCCAGCACGGCCGCCGGATGCATCAACTCGAGCGCAAGCAGCTCGCAGCCGCTGGCCGGCAGCCGGTCGCAGGGGTGCAGGGCTTCGCCCGTCGCGCCGGCTTCCCACTGAACGGCTGCCGGCAGCACGCCGCTGAAGGGCAGGCTGCCGTCCTCGGGCACGGCAATCTTCCAGCGAAAATCGCCGCGGGTCATCGACAGGATCTCGCCGATCTCCGGTACCCGCGCGCAGGCGGTCGCGAGCGACTCGCAGCGCACGGCCCACGTGACGAGCGACGGACCGGCCGCGAGCCGCGACTGCATCGACGGTTCGTCGAGCGCAAACCAGCGCGGTCGCTCGGGCGGTGTGCCGTCCGGATCGACGGCGATCACCTCCAGGTAGGAGCGTGCGGCGAGGCGCAGCAGCGCGTTGTGCGTGCCCATGGCCTCGTGCTGGCCGCCCGGCTGCGGCCGCACTCCGAGCACGCTCTCCACCCAGTCGATGCCGTCTTCCAGCCGGGCGCTGGCAACGACCAGGTGATCGAGCTCGGATCGGATCATCGGCCGATTCTAGGGGCAGCGCGGCGCCCGGCTGCGCGCGGACTGCGCGTTTCAGCGGCCGAGTAAGCCCTTCAGGATGTTGACCGGGCTGAGCTTGTCCTCCTCCTCCTTCGGAGGAGCAGCGGCCGGCGCGTCGGTCGGTCGCGGCGCCTGCGCCGTCGAGCCGCGCGGCATGCTGCCCATGTCCATGCCAAGCATCGCGTTGGCCACGCTCTTCACCCGCAGCTTGACCGCCCACTGCGGCTCCCATGGCACCTTCGGATCGGCGGGCCGGGGCGGATGTGCAAGGTTCAGTTCCGAGCCGTAGGCGATCATCCGCAGCATCGCGCCCCCGCCTTCGCCGAAAATCCCCTTGGGCACCGTGCACCGTGTGACGGTCGGTTCGAGCAGGACTTTTTCCTTCAGCCAGCGATCGACGGCCGGATTCGTCTGATAGTCGATCAACCCCATGCCGACCTCGGGGACCTCGCTCGAGGTCCAGAACACCAGGTCGGCCTCCGATCCGCCTTTCGCACCCATCGCAGCGATGAAGTACGCGCGTGCCGTCGGCAGCGCCGCCCACTCGAGCTGTGTCGCTCCGCCCGCCTCGCTTTGCCTGAGTTCGACCGCCGGCATCAGATCCTGCTGGACGCCGATGGCGAACTTGAATCCTTCGGGTACGCCTTGTCCGCTGAACGCATGCTCGCCGACGAGCGAAGCGTTGGCCGGCACCAGGCGCGAATCGACCTCGTTGGGCCACACTGGCCGCCCGGCCGCGAGGTGCGTTCCGCGCTGGGTCGCGCGTCTGGACACGAAGAACTTCTGGTAGTCCTCCGGACGCGCGCTAGCCATGTCGAGCACGCGCGGCTGCCCCGCGCGCACGGTGTCGCCGCAGCCCCAGTAGAGCGACATCCTGCCCTTCGGTCGCTGGTACTCCGGCTCGACGACGGTTTCGTCTCCGGGCGGCGGCGGCGTGCCTCGATCGATCTTGGGCGCGATCAGCTTCAACGCCGGCGCGAGCTGGGTGCCCGCCGGTACCGCCTGCGCTGCCTCCGCGAGCGACGGGTTGCGGCTGGTGTACAGCGTCACGTCGACCCAGCGTCCGGCAGCACCGGTCTGCGTCTGGCCGAACGTGTTCTTGCCGCCCGAACCGCCGCCGAACATGCTTCCCATCATCGACATGCCGCCCGCACCTCCACCACCCATCGCAGGCATGCCCATCCCTGTGAAAGTCGCGACGTCGATCCACGCCTGCGACACCGGCGGCTTGACGACCTGCGTCTGCGCGGTGGCCAAGCCGGCCGCCGCCATCGCTGCGCAACCCAATAGCGACTGTGCTGCTCGCGAACCCTTCATGTGTTCTCCTCCGCTCCGAATCGCCCGAGCAGTGGTGTTGTACACAGAATGCGTTGCAGCGCCAAGGAGTCCGCTGACTGCGCCCCGCCGGTGGCGCCCGGGGCCCGCCGGTAGAATTCGTCCCTTTTTGCGGCGCCCGCACCACCGATGCTTCCACAACAGAAACTCCGAGTGAGTGCGCTGATCGAGCAGGCGCTCGCCGGCATCGGCGCTCACCGGCGCTGCCGTCGTGCTCGAACGGCCAAAGATCGAGGCGCATGGCGACATCGCAACGAATGTCGCGCTGCAGATTGCCCGCACCCTGAAGAAAAGCCCGCGTGACGTGGCCACGGCGATCGCCGACGCGCTGCGCGTGAATCCCGCGGCCGATGGATTGATCGAATCGGTGGAGGTCGCAGGCCCGGGATTCATCAATGTGCGCATCGCACCGGCCGCGAAGCGCGAAACGATCCGGGCCGTTTTGCGCGAAGGCGAGTCCTTCGGTACCACGTCCGCGCACGCCGGCCACCGGGTGATGGTCGAGTTCGTCTCGGCCAACCCGACCGGACCGCTGCACCTCGGACATGCGCGACAGGCCGCGATCGGCGATGCGCTCGGCAATCTGCTCGCCGCGCAGGGCTGGCAGGTGGCGCGCGAGTTCTACTACAACGATGCCGGCGTGCAGATCGCGAACCTTGCGCTGTCGGTTCAGGCGCGCGCGCGCGAACTGCTCGGCGAGACGGTCGACTTCCCCGACGTCGGCTATCGCGGCGATTACATCGTCGACATTGCGCGCGAGTTTCTGGCGAAGAAGACGGTAACGGCCCGCGACGGCCAGCCGGTGACGGCGAGCGGCGATGTCTCGCGACCTGGAGGCGATCCGCCACTTCGCCATCGTCTACCTGCGCAACGAGCAGGATGCCGACCTCGCCGCGCTCGGCGTCACGTTCGATCACTACTTCCTCGAATCATCGCTGTACGCCGACGGCAAGGTCGACGCCACGGTTGAGGCGCTGGTGAAGTCGGGCATGACCTACGAAGCCGAGTCGGCGCTGTGGCTCAGGACCACGGAATTCGACGACCTGACGGGATCACGGCGGTCCACCGAAGGACGACAAGGACCGCGTGATGCGCAAGTCCGACGGCACTTTCACCTACTTCGTGCCGGACGTGGCGTACCACCTGACCAAGTTCCAGCGCGGCTTCGAGAAGGTCATCAACGTCCAGGGCACGGACCACTATGGCACTGTCGCGCGCGTGCGCGCCGGCGTGCAGGCGGCGGCGCGCAGCCTGAAGCTCGATGTGCCGCGCGGCTACCCGGACTACTTGCTGCACAAGATGCTGCGGGTGACCAAGGGCGGCGAGGAAGTGAAGATGAGCAAGCGCGCCGGCACCTACGTGACTCTGCGCGATCTGCTCGAATGGGTCGGCCGCGACGCGACTCGCTATTTCCTGGTGGCACGCAAGGCGGACGCCGAGTTCACATTCGACGTGGACCTGGCGCTGTCGCAGTCGGAAGACAATCCCGGTTTACTACGTCCAGTACGCGCACGCACGCATCAGTTCGGTTCTGCAGCAGGCCGTCGAAAAGGGCTACGCGGTGCCGGATTCCGCGGCGGCGCTGCGTGCGGACCTCGCTCCGCTCGCGGGTGGCGCGGGAGCAAACGTTGCTCAGTCGCCTGTCTGCGTACCCCGACGTGCTGACCGACGCGGCGGATGAACTGGCACCGCACCAGCTCGCGTACTACCTGAAGGATCTCGCGGCGGATTTTCACGTCTACTACAACGCCGAGCGGGTCCTGGTCGACGACGACAGCATCCGCGACGCGCGGCTCGCGCTGCTGCTCGCCACACGACAGGTCCTGCGTAACGGACTCGCGATACTCGGCGTTTCAGCGCCCGAGAGGATGTAGTGCGCCGGCCGCGCGCGCCACGCGGCGCGTCGCCAAGTAAACTGCATGCCATGCACGCGCATCAAATTCACCGCCACGCGCGGCGGCACGCTGCTCGGCTTCATCCTCGGCCTGGTGCTCGGTCTCGCCGTCGCGGTCGCCGTTGCGCTCTACATCACCAATGCGCCGGTGCCGTTCGTCAACAAGGTGCGACCGGCCAGCGAAAACGTCAATCCTGGCGCGGGCGGTCAGCTGCCGGATCCAAACAAGCCGCTGCAGCAGCCGATGCGCACACCCGACACGGCGACCGTGCCGCCCGCAAAGCTCGATGCGGCCACCGATCCGAAGGCCGCACCGCCGCCGCCGGAAAAAGGCGTGACCGCAGCGGTGCCCGACGACGGTTCGCGTTATCTGCTGCAGGCTGGCGCGTTCCACACGCCGGACGACGCCGATGCGATGCGCGCGCGACTCGCACTGCTGGGATTCGACGCCAAGATCTTCCCGCGCGAGCAGGACGGAGAGACGCTGTATCGGGTCCGGCTCGGCCCGTACGGCAACATCGAGGACGTCAACCGCATGCGCAAGACGATGGCCGAAAACGGCATCGATGTGCAGCTGATCAAGGTCCGTTGATTGCAGCATCCGGAGGATTCCCGCGTCGTCGACGGTGAACCCTTGTCATCGCAGACGGTCTGAAGGCCGTTGAACCCCAACGCGGCCTGCCGAGCCGTCTACCGGAGATCCCGTCATGTTGCTCTACCGCCGCCTCCTGCTGATCGCAATCGCCGCGGTCGCCGCCGCACCGATGCTGGTTCGAGCACAGGCAGCGCCGCGCGCACCGCAGGAAGGCAAGGACTACGTCGTCCTGAAGACGCCGGTACCGGTTGAAAGCGGCGGCAAGGTCGAGGTGCTCGAGTTCTTCCAGTACTCCTGCCCGCATTGCGCCGCCTACGACCCGTACCTGACCGCTTGGAGGAAGAAGCTGCCAGCCGATGTCGAATACAAGCGCATCCCGATCGCGTGGGACAACAGCACGCTGCCGCATGTGCGCATCTACTACACGCTGGAAGCGCTGGGCAAGCTCGACGACATGCACGAGAAGGTGTTCACCGCGATCCAGAAGAACAAGCAGCCGTTGCTGAATCCGGAGCAGATCGCCGACTTCATGGCCGCCAACGGCATCGATCGCAAGCAGTGGATCGATACCTACAACTCGTTCTCGGTGGCTGCACGCTCCAATCGCGCCGGCCAGGTCTGGCGTGCATACAAGGTCGACGGCACGCCGATGATGGCAGTCGACGGCAAGTTCACGACCGCACCCTCGATGGTCGGCTCGCGCGAAGGCAGCCTGATCGTGCTCGACTACCTGGTGCAACGCGCACGCGCCGACAAGGGGAAGAAGTAACCGATCACAGCGTCGGCGACTTGCGGCGCGTGCATTGCAGCGCGCATAACTGCCTACACTGGCGGCGATGAACGTCTTCATCACCGGCGCATCGAGCGGCATCGGCGCGGCGCTGGCGACGGAATTCGCCGCTCGCGGCGCCTGCCTCGGACTGGTGGCGCGCCGCCGGAAGCGTCTCGCAGGCGTTGGTCGCCACGCTGCCGGGACGACACCTCACCTACGCGGTCGACGTCACCGACACGGACGCGATCATCGCCGCCGGGCGGGCGTTCGATTCGACGCAGCGGGGGCGCCGACATCGTCATCGCCAACGCCGGCATCTCGGTCGGCGTGAAGACCGAGCACTACGAGGACCTGCCGCAGTTCCGGCGCGTGTTCGAAACCAACGTGCTCGCGATGGCCAGCGACCTTCCACCCGTTCATCGCGCCGATGAAGGCGCGCGCGTCGCGGCACGCTGGTCGGCATCGCCAGCGTTGCGGGCATACGCGGACTGCCCGGCTCGGAGGCGTACTGCGCGTCGAAGTCGGCGGTCATCACCTACTGCGAAAGCCTGCGGGTCGAGATGGCCAAGATCGCAGATCCGGGTCGTCACGATCTCGCCGGGCTTCATCCGCACGCGAACTGACGGCGAACAATCCGTACCGCATGCCGTTCCTGATGGATGCGCCCGATTTCGCCCGGCAAGGCGGCCGACGCGATGCTGGCCGGCGTGCGCTATCGCACGATCCCGTGGCAGATGGGAGTCGTCGGAACGCTGCTGAAGGTGCTGCCGCGCTGGTTGTTCGACCGGGTGATGAAGACGGCGCAAGCAGAAGCCGCGCGCAGCGGCGACGACCTAAAGCGGCCGGCTGCACCGTCAGCCGCGCAGGCGGGCGAAGCCTTCGGCGAGGTCGTCGATCAGATCGTCGGGATCCTCCAGACCTGCCGAAATGCGGAACAGCGGACCGGTGAATTGCAGCGGCACGGCGCTGCGTTCGGGGAACACCGGAATCAGCAGGCTCTCGTAGCCGCCCCACGAGTAGCCGCGGCCGAAGAGCTGCATGCCGTCGACCAGCGCGACGAATCGCTCGGGCTCGACCGGCTTCAGCGCGACTCCGAACAGGCCGGTCGCACCCGTCATGTCGCGCTTCCACAGCGCGTGTCCCGGATCGGACTGCAGCGCCGGATACAGGATGCGTTCGACTTCAGGCTGTGCCTGCAGCCACTCGATCAGTCGCCACGCGGTCGCGGTGTGCTGCCGCAGGCGCGCGGCCATCGAATGCAGGCCACGGTGGGCGAGGTAGACGTCATCGGGACTGGTCGTCAGGCCATAGTGTTGAAGGGTCTCGCGCAGCCGCGGCCACGCCGCCGCATTGCTGGTGATCGTGCCCATCAGGATGTCCGAATGACCGCAGATGTATTTCGTCGCCGCGTGCACCGAGACGTCCACGCCGTGCGCCAGCGGCTGGAAATAGAGCGGCGTGGCCCAGGTGTTGTCGATGACGCTGATCACGCCGCGGCTGCGTGCGATCGAGGCCAACGCAGGCACATCCTGCATTTCGAAGGTGAGCGACCCGGGCGACTCGAGGAACAGCACCCGGGTGGTCGGCCTGAGCAGCGCCTCGACCGCCGCGCTGCCCTGCTCGCCGACGCGCGGATCGTAGAAGGTCGTCTCCACTCCGTATCGGGACAGCGTGTCGCGACAGTAACGGCGTGTCGGCCAGTAGACCGAGTCGGGCACCAGCACATGATCGCCCGCGCGCACGAACGCCAGGATCGCGATCGTGCAGGCGGTCAGGCCCGAGGGCACGGCGCAACTGGCATGTCCGCCTTCGAGCGCGTTGAGCGCCTCGTAGAACGCGCGATGTGTCGGCGTGCCGTAGATGCCGTAGGCCACCGGAGCTGCGTCGTCTCCCGCGTTGCGCCGTGCGACACGCGCCTTCATGTCGGCCACGCTCTCGTGCAGCACGGTCGAGCCGCGCACCAGCGGAGGGTTGACGAAGTCGAAGTTATCGCGACGATTGCGTCCTGCGGTCACGAGCAGGGTGCCGCTGCGGCGTCGGGCCATCGCTTCTCCGGATTCAGTGGGCAGCCTGGAAGGTGAACACACCGCCGCGCTCGATGCGCCGCAGTGCGCCTTCGTACCACAGCGCATGCAGATGGGCCAGGCTCTCGCCCAGCGCGAAGGTGGTCTGGTGCAGGTCGAGCGCGCGCTTGAACAGCACCGGAACGATGCTCGCGGCGGTCTGCGGTGTCGAGCAAGCCGCCTGCACCTCGGCGAGGCGTTCGCGGTGATGCGCGTGCTGCTGGCCGATGCGTTCATGCAGTCCGAAGAAGGGCAGGCCGTGCGAGGGCAGCACCAGCGTATCGGCCGGCAGCAGCAGCAGCTGGTCGAGCGAGTGCAGGTAGCGCGGCAACGGGTTGCCTTCCGGCTCGATGTCGAACACGCTGACGTTGGTCGATATGCGCGGCAGCACCATGTCACCGGCGATCAGCAGCCGGTCGTCATCGCAGTACAGTGACGCGTGCTCGGGCGCGTGCCCGAATCCGACGATCACCTTGAATATGCGTTTGCCGCCGGCCGGGCCGATTGCAATCTCGTCGCCGTCCTGAATCCGGCGGAAGCGCAGTGGCACGCGCGGAACGAGCTTCGGGTAGTAGCCCGAACCGCGGGTCCGCACCTTGGCGAGAGAGGCCTCGTCGGCCAGACCGTTACGACGAAAATGCGCCGCGACGCCCTCACCGCTGGTGTCGTCACCGCCGGCCGACAGAAAGCGCCCGAACGCGTACTCGGTGGCGGTCATCCACAGCGGCGCCTGCCAGCGTGCGCTCGCGCCGCCGTCGGTAAGCCAGTGCGCCAGGCCGAAGTGGTCGGGGTGGAAGTGCGTGCACAGCAGCCGCAACAACGGACGTCCCTCGAAGCGTTCGTCGAAGATGCGCTCCCAGGCGGCCATCGTGTCGGCCGAGGTGATGCCGCTGTCGACCAGCGTATAGCCGGTCCTCCCGTCGATCTCGTCGTCGAACACCCACAGATTGATGTGGTTGAGAGCGAACGGCAGCGGCATCCGCACCCAGTGGACTCCGGCGCGCAGCGTCACCCAGTGGCCGATGGCCGGCGGTTCGGCCCACGGATAGTCGAGCTCGTGCTCGTTCGGATTCATGCAGCGCGCAGTGTCCTGATCGCAGCGTCTTGACGTTAACGTCAACTGCGGCGATTCTACGCGGCGATCCCCCGCGAACCCGCCCCTGCATGTCGTCACAACCGCGATCCCCGCGCACCGTCGCATCCGACGACCTCTCCGAGGCGCGTTCTTACTCGATCACCGAACTGGCGCGCGAGTTCGACATCACGCCGCGAGCGATCCGTTTCTACGAGGACCAGGGCATCCTGTCACCGACGCGCAGCGGTGCGTCGGGCCTGACGCGTGTGTATTCGTCGCGCGACCGCACACGGCTGAAGCTGACCCTGCGCGGCAAGCGGCTCGGACTGTCGCTGCTGCAGGTACGCGAACTGATCGACATGTACGAATCACCGAAGGATGCCGCCGCGCAGGCGCGCCGGTTTCTGACCGTGCTGGCGCAACACCGCGCGGCGCTGGAGCAGCAGCGCGAGGATATCCAGGTCACGCTGGCAGAAATTGCGCAGCATGAAGCCGAGTGCCGGCGCCTGCTGGAGCGCGGTCGCCGATAGCATTGCTGCTTGCGGACCTGCAGTTAGCGTCAGCGACCGCCCTGCGCAACGAGAGTGAGCACGGCCTCGCCGTAACGGGCGAGCTTGGCGGACCCGACTCCGGAGACTTCGGCGAGCGCGTCCAGTGATCGAGGGCGACGCTCGGCGATCGCGCGCAGCGTGCCGTCGTGGAACACGACGTAGGCCGGCACGCCATGTTCCTTCGCCACCTCGGCACGCCAGCCGCGCAACTGGTCGAAGAGCGACTGCGCCGCGCGGTCGAGCCCCTCGACGGCAGCGCTGCGCCGTTTCGGCCGTCGACGCGGCTCGTGGGTCTGCACACGGAGCTCGATGCGCCGTTCGCCGCGCAGCACTGCGCGGCTCGCCTCCGTCAGTCTCAACACGTTGAAATGGTCGTGATCGACTTCGACGATGTGCTGCGCGACCAGTTGACGCAGCAGCAGTCGCCACTCCGACTCGACGACATCGGAGCCGATGCCGAAGGTCGACAGCGCGATCGTGACCATGCCGCGCGACCTTCTCGCCGGCCTTTCCGCGCAGCACGTCGATGATGTGCCCCGCCGCGAAGCCGAGGCCGCTCGCCTGCCGGCATCGGTAGATCGTCGACAGCAGCTTCCGTGCATCCTCGGTCGCGTCGCGCAGCGCCGGCGGCGTCAGACAGTTATCGCATGCGTTCTGATGGTGCGCGCATGCGCTGCTCGCCTCGTCGAAATAGGCGAGCAGCCGAACCCGCCGGCAGTCGCCCGCTTCGGCCAGCGCCAGCATCGCGTCGAGCTTCGCACCGGACAGCCGCTTGTAGCTGTCGTCGGCGTCGGAGTGATCGATCAGCCGGCGCTGCTGCACCACATCGGCCAGGCCGTAGGCCATCCAGGCTTCGGCCGGGAGTCCGTCGCGACCGGCACGACCGGTCTCCTGGAAATAGCCTTCGATGCTCTTCGGCATGTCCAGGTGAGCGACGAACCGCACGTCGGGCTTGTCGATGCCCATGCCGAAGGCGATCGTCGCGACGATCACGCAACCGTCGTCGCGCTGGAAGCGCGCCTGGTGGGCCGCCCGCGTTGATGCGTCCATCCCGGCGTGATACGGCAGCGCGTCGACGTGGTGCCGCACCAGAAACTGCGCGACTTCGTCGACCGTATTGCGCGCCAGGCAGTACACGATGCCGGCTTCGCCCGGATGCTCGTCGCGAATGAAGCGCAGCAGTTGCTCGCGCGGCTCGCGTTTCTCGACGACGCGGTACCGGATGTTCGGCCGGTCGAATGAGGCAACGAACACCCGCGGAGCCACCAGCAGGCGCTCCGCGATCTCCTTGCGTGTCCGCGCGTCGGCCGTGGCAGTCAGCGCGATCCGCGGCACCGACGCGAAGCGTTCACGCAATATCGCCAGCGCGCCATACTCGGGGCGGAAGTCGTGGCCCCATTGCGACACGCAGTGCGCTTCGTCGATCGCGAACAGCGATATGCCCGCGGTGCGCTGAACCTGTTCAAGCAAACGCATGCAGCGCTCCGTCAGCAGGCGCTCGGGTGCCACATAGACCAGGTCGATCTCGCCGGCTCGCATGCGTTGCTCGATGTCACCCGCCTCGGCTGCAGTCAAGGTCGAATTGAGGGCCGCCGCGCCGACCCCGAGTTCCTGCAGTGCCGCCACCTGATCCTGCATCAGCGCGATCAGCGGTGAAACGACTATGCCGACACCCGGACGCAGCAGCGCGGGGATCTGATAGGTGAGCGACTTGCCTCCCCCGGTGGGCATCAGCACCAACGCATCCGCACCGCCGCTGATGCAGTCGATCACTTCGCGCTGGAAGCCGCGGAAGCGGTCATAGCCGAAGATTTCCTTCAGAACGGCAGCGGGGTTCGATCGATCCACCGGCGAAGCGTAACGAACGACAGCAGCGTTACCATCCGCCTCCAGCGCCGCCGGACTCCGCAGTACTTCACACCCATTTCAAGCCATGACCGCCGACCCATCCTCCGCCGTTCCCGCAGCCCGCGAGTTCACGATGCTAGGCATCGCCTACGGACTTTACGCATTGGGGCTGGTGATGTTCTGGCCCGCCGCCCTTGGTCTCATCGTCGCCTACGTCAAGCGCGGCGACGTGGCGGAGAACTTCCTCGGCGCGCACTACACCTGGCTGATCCATACCTTCTGGGCCTGGGCCGTCGGCTTCGTGCTGGGCCTGGGCACCGTCCTATCGCTGGTGTTGCCCTCGGTCATGAAGATCGACCGCGCGGCCGCGAAGGCATCCAGCGTCACGCTACCTTGGGAAATGCTGGCGGGAGCCGTCGGCGGTGGGCTGGTCCTCGCCGCGGTCTGGTTCTGGGTCGTCTACCGGTTGATCCGCGGGACGCTGCGCCTGGCCGACGGCCGCGCGGTCCCGTAGTCCGGGAACGCGGAAGTTGACGTTAACGTCAACTTCGCCGTAGAGTCCTCCGTCCGCGGGTCGCCCGCGCCTGCCCCCGCGCGCTCGCCGTGCCCTTCATCGCCCCCAATCCGCAATTCGAGATGCGCGTGCGCGATTCGTTCGCGCGGCAGGCCGCGATGCGCCTGATCGGAGCACACGTGTCGCTGGTCGAACCCGGCCGCTGCGTGGTCGAACTCGCCGTCAGGGACGACCTGACGCAGCAGCACGGTTACGTGCACGGCGGCGTGGTCGGCATGATCGCCGACAGCGCGGGCGGCTACGCCGCTTTCTCGCTGATGCCGGCCGATGCCAGTGTGCTGACCGTCGAGTACAAGATCAACATGCTGGCGCCCGCAGTCGGCGACCTGCTGATCGCCACAGGCGAAGTAGTGAAGCCGGGCCGCACGCTGTCGATCGTGCGCGCCGATGTAGTTGCCGTCCGTGGCGACCGCAGGACTCCGGTCGCCACGACGCAGCAGACGCTGATGGTCATGCACGGCGTCTCGGATGAGAGGATATAGCCATGGAATTGCCCGGCCTGAAATTCGAACTCGGTGCGGACTTAGACGCACTGCGCGATGCCGTGCACGACTTCGCGCAGGCAGAGATCGCGCCGCGCGCCGCCGAGATCGACCGCAGCGACCAGTTCCCGATGGACCTGTGGCGCAAGCTCGGAGACCTCGGCGTGCTCGGCATCACGGTCGAGGAAGACTACGGCGGCGCCGCGCTGGGCTACCTGGCGCACATCGTCGCGATGGAGGAGATCTCGCGCGCCAGCGCGTCGGTGGGGCTGTCCTACGGCGCGCACTCGAACCTGTGCGTCAACCAGATCAAGCGCAACGGCAACGCGGCACAGAAGAAGAAATACCTGCCGAAGCTCGTCAGCGGCGAGCACGTCGGTGCACTGGCGATGAGCGAGCCTAACGCCGGCTCCGACGTCGTCAGCATGAAAATGCGCGCCGATTTCAAGGGTGACCGCTACGTGCTCAATGGCACCAAGATGTGGATCACCAACGGCCCGGACTGCGACACGCTGGTCGTCTATGCGAAGACCGATCCGCAGATGGGCGCGCGCGGCATGACGACTTTCATCGTCGAGAAGGGCATGAAGGGATTCTCGGTCGCGCAGAAGCTCGACAAGCTTGGCATGCGCGGCTCGCACACCGGCGAACTGGTGCTCGAGAACGTCGAAGTTCCGGTCGAGAACGTGCTCGGCGAGGAAGGCGGCGGGGCGAAGGTGTTGATGAGTGGGCTCGACTTCGAACGCGCAGTTCTGTCCGGCGGCCCCCTCGGAATCATGGCCGCGTGCATGGACGCCGTCCTGCCCTACGTGCACGATCGCCAGCAGTTCGGCCAGTCGATCGGCGAGTTCCAGCTGATGCAGGGCAAACTCGCCGACATGTACACGACGATGATGGCCTCCCGCGCCTACGTCTACGAAGTCGGCCGCGCCTGCGACCGCGCCACACCCGAGACCGTGCGCCACATCCGCAAGGACGCCGCCGGCGCGATCCTCTTTGCCTCCGAGAAAGCGACCTGGATGGCTGGCGAAGCGATCCAGGCACTGGGCGGCAACGGATACATCAACGACTATCCGACCGGCCGCCTGTGGCGGGATGCCAAGCTCTACGAAATTGGCGCGGGCACGTCCGAGATCCGCCGGATGTTGATCGGGCGTGAGCTCTTCTCCGAAACCATGTAATTCGTCACCGCAGCGCAGCGTCTGCGCCAATTTCGAGTGGCGCCTTTAGGCGCAACCACCCGCATTGACATCGATACGGGGTGATTTCACTGCGCTGCAGCACGAGTTTTCCTTGACAGCTAGGGTGTTTGTTTACTTCAATAAACAAAGGTAAGCAAAGCGCCCCTCGCCTCCGACGACGCCTTGCTGCCCCCGTATCAGGTCCGTGCCGGCCGGCACGACTCGTCAACCGGAACCAAGGTCGGAGACGCAAGGAGACCCCCGTGAAGCTGTCGAAAACCATTGCGGCCGCGGCCGGCGTGGCGATGCTGACTACGCTTGCTTCGCCCGCCGTATATGCGCAGGCCAAGGCCAGCGGCAAGACGATCACCTTGTGTTGGGCCGCGTGGGATCCGGCCAACGCGCTGGTCGAACTGTCGAAGGATTTCACTGCCAAGACCGGCGTGCAGATGAAGTTCGAGTTCGTGCCCTGGCCCAATTTCGCCGATCGCATGCTCAACGAGCTCAACTCGAAGGGCAAGCTGTGCGACTTGATGATCGGTGACAGCCAGTGGATCGGTGGTGCGGCGGAGAGCGGGCACTACGTCAAGCTCAATGATTTCTTCGCCAAGGAAGGAATCAAGATGAGCGACTTCCTTCCGGCCACCGTGACCGGCTACTCGGAATGGCCGAAGGGCACGCCGAACTACTGGGCGCTGCCGGCGATGGGCGACTCGGTCGGGTGGACCTACCGCAAGGACTGGTTCAATCGGCCCGAGATCAAGGCCGAGTTCAAGACCAAGTACAACCGCGACATCGCACCGCCGAAGACCTGGGATGAATTCAAGCAAGTGGCCGAGTTCTTCCAGAACCGGACGATCGACGGCAAGAAGGTCTACGGCGCCTACATCTTCACCGAGCGCGGTTCCGAAGGCATCACGATGGGGGTGACGAACACGCTGTATCCGTACGGCTTCCAGTACCAGGACCCGAAGAACCCCTACGTGATGAACGGCTTCGTCAACTCGGCGGGCGCGGTCAAGGGTCTCGAGATGTACAAGACGCTCTACAAGTGCTGCACGGCGCCGGGCCTGACCAACGCGTACATGCAGGAAGGGCTCGATGCCTTCAAGTCCGGGCAGGTGGCGATGATGATGAACTGGTTCGCCTTCTTTCCGGGCCTGTACAAGGACCCGAACGTCGGCGGCGACAAGATCGGCTTCTTCATCAATCCGTCGGAAACCACCAAGGGCGTACAGCTCGGCGGCCAGGGCATCTCGGTCGTTGCCTACTCGCCCAATCGCAACGAGGCACTGCAGTACATCAAGTGGTTCGCCTCGAACGATGTGCAGAAGAAGTGGTGGTCGCTCGGCGGGTACTCGTGCTCGAAGGCGGTCCTGATGGATCCGGGCTTCGCCAAGAGCGCGCCGTTTGCCGAGCAGTTCCTGCAGTCGATGGAGATGGTCAAGGACTTCTGGGCCGATCCCTCCTACGCGCAGCTGCTGCTGGCGATGCAGAAACGCGTGCACGACTATGTCGTGGCCGACAAGGGCACGGCCAAGGAAGCGCTCGACGGCCTGATCGTGGACTGGACGAAGGTCTTCAAGGAAGACGGCAAGATCAAGTAGTGCGTGTGCGGCGACCGCTCGCGGAGGGTCCGCGGGCGGCGCGCACCGACGGGTCCCTTCCTCGCGGGCAGATGGCAGTCGGTGCAACCTCATGCGCCGGATCCGCCCAGTGAAGACCGCCGACAATCGCACTTCGTAGACTCAAACGATGAGTTCGCTCGACAACCTGGCAGGTCGCGTCGCCGGCTCCACGCCCGGACCGGTGGCGCGACGTGTCCGCGGCCTGTCGGACCGCGCGCTGGCGTGGCTGTTCATCACGCCGACGATCGTGCTGCTGCTGGCGATCAACATCTTTCCGCTGATCTGGACCATCCGGCTGTCGTTCACCAACTACCGTGCCAACCGCCCCAATGCGCCGGTGGTCGACGTCGGCATCGATCACTACGTGTCGATCCTCAACGACCCCGATGTCTGGGCGGCGATGCAGGCGACTGCGCACTTTCTGTTCTGGACCATCCTGCTGCAGACGCTGATCGGCTTCGCGCTCGCCTACCTGATCGACCGGCGCTTTCGCGGGCACGACTTCTGGACCACCGTGATCCTGATTCCGATGATGCTGTCGCCGGCGGTCGTCGGCAACTTCTGGGCGTTCCTTTACCAGCCGCAGATCGGACTCTGGAACTACGCGGTGTCGCTGCTGACCGGAATCCCCGCGTCGAGCTTCTCGATGATCGGCGAGGTCGCACTGGCGCCGTGGGCGATCATCATCGTCGACACCTGGATGTGGACGCCGTACGTGATGCTGATCTGTCTGGCCGGCCTGCGCTCGATCCCGGATTACCTGTACGAAGCGGCCGAGGTCGATCGCGCTTCGGCCTGGCGCCAGTTCTGGTCGATCACGCTGCCGATGGCATTGCCGTTCATCATGCTGGCGATTCTTTTTCGCGGCATCGAGAACTTCAAGATGTTCGACATGGTCAACCTGCTGACGTCCGGCGGGCCGGGCTCGACCACCGAGGTGGCATCGATCACGCTGAAGCGCGAGGCGTTCGAGAAGTGGCGGACCGGCTATTCGTCGGCGTTCGCGATCATCCTGTTCGTCGCCGTGTTCGGGCTCGCCAATATTTACGTCAAGGCGCTGAACCGCGTCAAGGCGCGGTAGCACGACATGAGCGCACTTGCTCTGGCCCACTCCGTCGTCGAGCCGTCGATCAGCGCTCGCCGGTTCGCAGCGGTCATCGTGATCGCCTATGCGGTGCTGACGATGATCCCGCTGGCGTGGATCTTCCTGACTGCATTCAAGTCGGGACCGGACTCGATCGCCTATCCGCCCAAGGTCCTGTTTTCGCCGTCGTCGGAGGGGTTCTGCAACCTGTTCAACACGCGCTCGCGGCAGACCGAGGAATACATCTCGCAACTGCCGCCGGCGTCCAGCGAGTGCGACCGCCTGGCGCGCCAGAGCAACATGGTGCTGGTCGGTCCGTCCAACTTCGCGCCGCGCTTCATCAATTCGCTGGTCATCGCGTTCGGATCGACTGCGCTGTCGGTGCTGTTGGGCGTAACCGCTGCCTACGCGTTCTCGCGCTTCCGCGTTCCCGCCAAGGACGACCTGCTGTTCTTCATCCTGTCCACGCGGATGATGCCGCCGATCGCGGTCGCGATCCCGATCTACCTGATGTATCGCGAGATCGGACTTTCGGACACGCGACTGGGCATGATCCTGCTGTACACCGCGGTCAATGTGTCGCTGGCGGTGTGGCTGCTCAAGGGATTCATCGACGAGATTCCGCGCGAATACGAGGAGGCTGCGCTGGTCGACGGCTACACGCGTCTGCAGGCCTTCGTCAAGGTCGTCCTGCCGCAGGCGATCACCGGCATCGTCGCGACCGCGATCTTCTGCCTGATATTCGCCTGGAACGAGTACGCATTCGCCGTGCTGCTGACTTCCGGCGAAGCACAGACCGCGCCGCCTTTCATCCCGATCATCATCGGCGAGGGCGGACAGGACTGGCCGGCGGTGGCCGCTGGAACAGCGCTCTTCCTCCTGCCGATCCTGATCTTCACCGTACTGCTGCGCAAGCATCTGCTGCGCGGCATCACCTTTGGCGCCGTGCGCAAATGAGCGTGGCCACAGGCTCGTCATCGACCGCGGCGAATTCGCGCTGGCCGCGCTGGCTGCGCCGCGGGCCGATGGAGCTTGCCGCGTGCGCGCTGATCGGCACCGGTGTGCTGATGCTGCTGCAGCCATTCGCGATCGAGCTGTACACGTACTCCTTTGTCACGATGCTGGCCGGCACGGTGATGTTCACCATCGTGTCGAAGTTTCCGGAGTAGGTATGGAGCACCCCCACGTCGCTGCGCTCCTGCCCCCCGAGGGGGCGCAGGCTTCGCTCGGGGCGGCCCGGCGCGAGGTCTGAGATGGCCGAGATCCGCGTCGAGAGTCTCAAGAAGAACTTCGGTGACTTCGTCGCCGTGCGCGACTCGAGCTTCACCGTGCGTGACGGCGAGTTCTTCTGCCTGCTCGGTCCTTCCGGCTGCGGCAAGACGACGACGATGCGCATGATCGCGGGGCTGGAGCTGCCGACCGACGGCCGCATCCTGCTCGGGGGCGAGGACGTGACGATGCAGCGCGCATCGCATCGTGACATCGCCTTCGTGTTCCAGCTGTTCGCGCTCTATCCGCACCTGAACGTGCGCGCCAACATCGCCTTTCCGCTGAAATCGCAGGGCATGCCGCGCGAAGAGATCGCGCAGCGGGTCGACGAGGCCGCGCGCATCCTGCGCATCACCCACCTGCTCGACGCGCGCGTTTCGGGCCTCGCCAGCGGCGACCGGCAGCGCGTTGCGCTGGGCCGCGCGATCGTGCGGCAGCCGAAGGCCTTCCTGATGGACGAGCCGCTCGGCGCACTCGACGCCGAGTTCCGCCATCTGATGTGCGGCGAACTGCGCGCGCTGCACGACCGGCTGCACGCCACGACGGTGTACGTCACGCACGACCAGCTCGAGGCAATGGCGATGGCCGACAAGATCGCCGTGATGAACGAAGGTCGGATCGAGCAACTTGCTGGTCCCCAGGAGATCTATGACCACCCGGTCAGCATGTTCGTGGCCGATTTCATCGGGTCGCCGGCGATGAACTTCCTGCCCTGCGTGGCACCGGGAGGGGGACTGCCGCGCGGCACGGCGCACGTTCGCATCGACGACACCGAGGTGGCGATTCCGCCGCTCGCGCAGGAGGCTGCCGACGCCGGTTTCATGCTCGGGGTCCGTCCCGAACATATTCATCTCTCGTCCGACGCGCCGCTGCGCGCTGCGGTCTACGGCACCGAGTATCTCGGCACGACACAGATCGTCACGCTGAACCTGCGCGACGGCACCACGGTAAAGGCACGTGTCCCGTCCGAAGTGTCGGCGCGCGTCGGCGACAATGTTGGCCTGCGACTGGAAAGCCAGCGGCTGACCGTTTTCGCGCGCAGCAGCGGCGCAGCGCTGCGCTCGGCACTGCATGAGCGGGCGGCGCATGGCTGAGTTCCGCTTCGAGTCGGTCTCGAAGCGCTTCGGCAGCACCGAGGCGATCGCCGACCTGTCGCTCACGGCCGCAGACGGCGAGTTCATCGTGCTGCTCGGCCCGACCGGCGCCGGCAAGACGACGACACTGCGCTTGCTGGCGGGTCTGGAGCGCGCCGATGCCGGCCGCATCTGGATCGACGGATCCGACGTGACACGCGAGCCGCCGGCGGCGCGCGATGTGACTTTCGTGTTCCAGCAGTATTCGCTGTATCCGCACCTGACGGTGTTCGACAACCTCGCCTTCCCGCTGCGTTCGCCGGCGCGTCGCTGGCCCGCCGAGCGCATCGATGCCAAGGTGCGCGAGGTCGCGCGCCTGCTGCACATCGAGGACAAGCTCGCCAATCGGGCCACGCAACTGTCGGGCGGGCAGATGCAGCGCGTGGCGATCGGACGTGCGCTCGTACGCGAGCCCCGCGTGGCGCTGATGGACGAACCGCTGTCGTCGCTCGATGCAAAGCTGCGCGCGGAAATGCGCGTCGAGCTCAAGCGTATCCAGCGCGATCTGCGGGCGACGGTGCTGTATGTCACGCACGACCAGACCGAGGCGATGACGCTCGCGACCCGCATCGGAGTGCTCGAACGCGGCCGGCTGGTGCAAATTGGAACGCCGCGCGAGGTCTACGAGCAGCCGGCCAACACCTACGTCGCCACGCGCCTCGGCAGCCCGGGAATCAACCTGCTGTCGCGCGCGCTGCTGCCACGGTTGCCGGCGCCCGCCGATACGGTCACGGTCGGCGCGCGCACCGAGCACGTACGAGTGCAGAAGGCCATCAACGGCGTCGCATTCGGCCGCGTGCGCTGGATCGAGCACCTGGGCGACGCCAACCACCTGCACCTGCGCGTCGGCGACCCGAGCGGCGAAAGCGACCTCGTGACGCTGACTGACCCTGCCACGCCGCTGGCCGTCGGCGACGCGGTCGATGTCGAATTCATTGCACCCCTTTACTTCGACGCACAAGGACGCCGAATTGCAGGTTGACGAGATCCGCATGGACACCACCCTGGCCCGGAAGATCATCGAGGCGCTGGCCCGTCGCGTCATTGCACACGCTGACGAACTGACACAACTCGACCAGGCGATCGGCGACGGCGACCATGGCTTGAACATGAAGCGAGGCTTCGAGGCGGTACTGTCCGAGCTCGACGCGCTGGCCGCTGGCGACACGGCAGCGCTGTTCTCCGGCGTAGGCAGAACGCTGGTGATGAAAGTCGGAGGCGCCTCCGGGCCCTTGTACGGGACGCTTTTCATGCAGCTCGGCAAGGGCTGGCCCGCCGCGTCCGACGCCGTCGCATTGCAGGCCTGCTGCAGGGCCGCGGTCGAGGCTGTTGCGGCGCGCGGCAAGTCGCAGCCCGGGCAGAAGACGATGCTCGACGTCCTGATACCGGTCGTCGCGCGGCTGCAAGGCGACTCGGATGTTGCCGCGTTGCGCGTAAATGCGGCGGCCTGCGCGCAGGCGACCATTCCAATGGAAGCGCAGCGCGGGCGCGCGTCGTTCCTGAAGGAACGCTCGATCGGTCACATGGACCCCGGTGCTCGTTCCAGCCAATTGATGATCGAAGCCGTCTGCGATGTGCTGGAGTCCACGCCATGAATGTCGGCATCGTGATCGTTTCCCATTCACCTGACGTCGCCAAGGGCGCCGCCGACATGGTGCGGCAGATGGTGGGGCGCGGCGTTCCGCTTGCATGGACCGGCGGTAATCCGGATGGCGGGCTGGGGACGTCGGTCGAAGGAATTCTGGCGGCGATCGATTCGGCGTGGTCGGACGCCGGTGTGGCGATTCTCGTCGACCTCGGCGGAGCCGAAACCAACAGCGAGATGGCGATCGAGATGTTGCCGGCCGAGCGTCAGGGCCGCGTCGTGATCTGCGATGCGCCGGTGGTCGAAGGCGCGGTCATGGCAGCGACCGAGGCCTGGGGCGGATCGGATCTCGCCACGGTCAAGCGCACCGCTGAGGAACTGAACCATGAGGCGGACTAGGGCCTTGGCATGACGATGCCCGCCGCCTCTGTTCGACTGCTTCACAGCGCAGGACTGCACGCGCGGCCGGTCGTCACGCTGACCAAGCTGGCCAAGACCTTCGCGAGTCGCATCCAGATCGCCGCCCACGTTGACGGGCCATGGATCGATGCGAAGAGCGTGGTCAAGGTAATGGGTATGAAGACACCCAGCAACACGCAACTTTATTTCCGCGCCGACGGCGCAGACGCCAATGCGGCACTCTCGGCGCTGGTCAAGCTGGTCGACGACGATTTCAAGGGAGGGCCGGAGTGACAGCGCGCGATTCGGCAGCGTTGCCCACACCGCAGCGACTTACCGGGCAACCCGCGGCACCGGGATTGGTGCTAGGCCGCATCGTCGAGATCGCTCCCGAGCCGGCGCATCGCAGTCGCAGCCCGGCAGGACCGCCGCGCGAGACATTGGCGGCGGCCATCGCCGAAGCCGTGCGCCAACTCGAGTCGCTGCGCAGCCGTACCGACGACGTTGAAGCACGCAAGATTCTCGAGTTCCAGATCGAGTTCCTGACCGACCCGGCACTGCTCGAACCGGCTCAGAGGCTGTTCGCCGAAGGTTTCGATGCGAGCCGTGCGTGGTGCGCGGCGATCGACGCGCAGATCGCAGACTTCGAAGCGGCCGACGATGACTATTTCCGGCACCGCGCCGGCGACCTGCGCGACATGCGTGCGCGGGTGCTGGCGATTCTTGCCGGCGAGCAACTCGAGCCGTTGCAATTGCCGCCGGACGCCATCCTCCTCGCCGACGACCTCGCGCCTTCGCGCTTCCTGGCTTCCGATTGGCAGCCGCAGCAGGCGATCGTGTTGCGGGAAGGCTCTGCCACTGCGCACGTTGCACTGCTTGCGCGCGCGCACCGCGTGCCGATGGTGGTGGGCATCGGCGATGCGCCGATCGTCAGCGGCAGCACGGCGATCCTCGATGGCGCTGCGGGCACGCTGGAACTGTCGCCCGAGGCGGCACAGCTCGAAGCCTATGCGTTGCGCCGTGCACGGGCCGACGCCGAACGCGAGCGCAATGCCGATGCCGCCGCACGACCCGCAGCCACGCGCGACGGCGAGCGCGTTCAGGTGCTGCTGAACGTTTCGACCATCAACGAACTCGACACGATCGATCCGGCGATCTGTGACGGCATCGGCCTGGTACGTACCGAGTTGCTGTTTGCGCACGGGCCGCCCGACGAGGCGACCCAGGTCGCGTTTTACCGCCGCCTGCTCGACTGGGCCGGCCATCGACCTGTGGTGATCCGCACGCTCGATGCCGGCGGCGACAAGCCGATACCCGGGGTCACCATCGACGGCGAGTCGCACCCGTTCCTCGGCGTGCGCGGCGTGCGCCTGTCGCTCGCAGCGCCGCAGGTGTTCAAGGTGCAATTGCGCGCGCTGCTCACCGCTGCGGTCGCCGGCAATCTGCGCATCATGCTGCCGATGATCACCGCGCCATCCGAAGTCACCGAGGTGCGCGGTCTGCTGGCGCAGGCGGCTGCCGAGCTCGCCTCGGAGCGCAGGCCGTATGCCATGCCGCCGCTCGGCATCATGGTCGAAGTGCCCGCCGCGGCGCTCGCGCTCGATGCGTTCGAGATCGACTTCGCGTCGATCGGATCGAATGACCTGATGCAATACACGATGGCCGTGGCACGTGACAATCGCGCAGTGAGCGGACTCGCGGACCCGGCCCACCCCGGCTTCGATGCCCTGCTGCGCACAATCGTCCGCAGCGCCGCCGCGCGCGGATTATCGCTTTCGCTGTGCGGCGACCTCGCCGCACAGCCACGCCATGTGCCGCGGCTGCTCGCTGCCGGACTGCGGGCGCTGTCGATGCCCGCCGCATCGGTCGGTGCCGTCAAAAGCGCGATCGCGGCGTGGCCGGCGAGCGCTGCGGAATAGATTTCTCATGGGAGCACCCATCGAAGCCGGCAGCGCGGTCGCGGCCTACAAACAGATCCTGCGCACTGCACTCGAGCTGCGTCCGGCCGGCATCCGGCGGCGGCTGGCCGAGGTGCTCGGCAAGAACCGCAGCTTCATCACGCACCTGTCCAATCCGGTGTACTCGACACCGATTCCGGCGCAGTACGTCGAGACGATTTTTTCCGTGTGCCACTTTTCATTGGTCGAGCGCGAGGCGTTTCTGGCCGCGTATGAACGCGCGCACCCGGGTCGGCTCGCCCGGCCATCGCCGCAGACCACATGGCGGCGTATCGAATTGCGCCTGCCCGACCTCAACGATCCCGAGAAGAACGCACACCTCGATCGCTTGCTGCAGGACATGGGGCTGCGTGTCGCACACCTGATGCAGTCTGACCCCGACAACGGCGCGCAGGACGGCTGAATCCAGGAGAGCAGCGATGAAGAAGTTCATCAACGGTGTCGACGGGGTCATCCCCGAGAGCCTCGCAGGATTCGCGGAGGCGCATGCCGACATCGTGGTTCTGGGCGCCGAACAGAAGTTCGTGCGACGACGGAACCTGAAGCGCGGCAAGGTGGCGCTGATTTCCGGTGGCGGGTCGGGCCATGAGCCGCTGCACGCCGGCTTTGTCGGTCACGGCATGCTCGATGCGGCCTGTCCCGGCCAGGTCTTCACGTCGCCCACGCCCGATCAGATGGCCGCGGCGGCTCAGGCGGTCGAGTCCGGCGGCGGGGTGCTGTACATCGTCAAGAACTACGAGGGCGATGTGATGAATTTCGAGATGGCCGCCGAACTGGCCGAAACCCCCGTCGCGCGCGTGATCACCGATGACGACGTCGCAGTCGAGAAATCCACCTGGTCGACCGGCCGGCGTGGTGTGGCCGGCACCCTGGCGGTCGAGAGAATCGTCGGCGCCGGCGCTGAACAGGGGCTGGACCTCGAGGCCTGCCGGCTCCTAGGCGAAGAGGTCAACCAGGCCACGCGCTCGATCGGAGTTGCGCTGACCAGCTGCACGGTGCCCGCCGCGGGCAAGCCGACCTTCCAGCTGGGCGAGACGGAGTTGGAATTCGGCGTCGGCATCCATGGCGAGCCGGGGCGGCGCCGCGTGCCGCTGACGTCGGCAAATCAGATCGCCGAAGAAATGGCCGCTGCGATCGTCAATGACTTCGGGACCCGCAAGGGTCCTTGCCTGCTGCTCGTCAACGGATTCGGCGGCACGCCGACCATCGAGCTCTACCTGATGTACCACAGCCTGCGCACCGTGCTCGAGGCGCGCGGCTTCGTCATCGCGCGTTCGCTGGTCGGCAGCCTCGTCACTTCGCTCGACATGGCCGGCTGCTCGGCCACCGTCACACTGCTCAACGACGAACTGATGCGCCTGTGGGATGCGCCGGTGCAGACCGCGGCCTTGCGCTGGGGCATGTAGCACCCTGTTGCGCTTCGCGGGGCTCGGCGAGCCTTCTCCGCGCATGCGAAGATCCCGACCATGCGATCGTCGGAGGCCGCATGCACCCCTGGCAACCACAAATGGAGCAGCTGCGCGCGCGCACGGCAAAGCCGGGGCTCGTCGATCCAGCCCAGGCGCGCGCTCTAAGCGGGCTCCAGTTCCTGCAGGCAATCGTCGATGGCACCATCCCGGATCCGCCGATCACGCACACCCTTGATTTCTATCTGCTCGAGGTCGAGGAGGGCCGCGCCGTCTTTCAGGGGCTGCCCGCGTTCGCGCACTACAACCCGATTGCGACCGTGCATGGGGGCTATCACGCCACACTGCTCGACTCGGCGATGGCGTGCGCGGTGCAGACTCTGTGCGAGGTGGGCCGCGCTTACACGACGCTCGAGTTCAAGATCAACTGCGTACGCGCGCTGACCGACAAGACCGGCCCGGTGCGTGCCGAAGGCAAGGTCATCGCGAGCGGGCGCCGCATGGCCACTGCCGAGGGCCGGCTGGCCGACGCCGAAGGCCGGCTGTATTCGCACGGCACCACCACCTGCATGCTCTTCGATCTGTAGCCGTGAGCGAACTCAGCGCGCTCGACAACTCGGTCGAACTGTCGCCCGCGGTGCGGAGTTACTGGCGCGACTTCTGCACCGCTACCGGAATCGATGCGACAACGCCATTCCAGGCGTGGTACTTCGGCGACTCGGCAGCGATGGCGCACGAACTCGTGGAACTGGTGCTGCACGGTCCCAAGCGCGCCACTGCCGGTCTGTCGGAATTCAACGACCAGATGCCGCTGGTCAAGCCGGTGGCGGGCGGATATTCGATCGTGACCGAACTCGACGGCACGCCGCGCGGCGTCATCCGCACCACGGGGCTCGAACAGCGGCCTTTCAGCGAGGTCGACGCCGCGTTTGCCTGGGACGAAGGCGAGGGCGATCGCACGCTGGCCGACTGGAAGGACGGCCACCGACGCTTCTTCACCGGCGAACTGGCGCGCCTGAATCGCGGGTTCGACGAGAGCATGCTGGTCGACCTCGAACGCTTCGAACTGCTCTACCCGTTCGAGCAGGCACTCAACCCCGTCGACTGCGGACCGCGCATCCTGCCGTGTCTCGTTCCGGGCGCGATGGCATCGAGTGCCGCGCTGCAGACCCGCTACTACGCACGCGACCATCGCTTCGGCGTGTACTTCGAAGCCGGCCGCATGGCGGACATCGCGGAATTCCTGGCGCGCTACGACGCCCAACGTGACGGCGTGTGGGTTGCGGTCGACAAAGGACAGGTGCTGGGCACCGTGGTCATCGATGGTGCTGCCCATGAAGACCGGACCTGCGCGCAGCTGCGCTGGTTCATCATGGACGACGCGCTGCGCAGTCGCGGCTTCGGACGACGCATGATGGCGGCCGCCATGCAGTTCGCATGTACTCGCTACGCGCGGGTGTCGCTCGGAACGTTCGCCGGGCTGGATGCGGCGCGGCATCTGTACGAGGAGTTCGGCTTCCGCAAAGTGCACGAGGCGCCGACCACGACCTGGGGCCCCGAAGTGCTCGAGCAGCGCTGGGAATGGACTGCATGATGCTGCTGGGAATGGGGATCGACAGGCTTGCGCTGTTCGCGCTCGCAGTGCTGCTGCTGGCACTGACTCCAGGGCCGGTATGGATCTATCTGATCTCGCGCACGCTGACGCAGGGGCGGCGCGCCGGTTACTT
Source organism: uncultured beta proteobacterium (assembly GCA_963703945.1). GTDB lineage: Bacteria > Pseudomonadota > Gammaproteobacteria > Burkholderiales > Burkholderiaceae_F > JALORV01. The sequence goes on from CAVPGM010000011.1 coordinate 204,864, forward strand.
CTCGCTGATCGGCGTCATGGTCGGGGTGATGGTGCACCTGCTGGCCGCCGCGCTGGGGCTGTCGGCGCTGCTGCTCGCGCTGCCAGCCGCGTTCAACGCAATCAAGCTGGCCGGCGCGGCGTACCTGCTGTGGCTCGCCTGGTCGACGCTGCGCGGAGGCGGCTTCACCTTTACGCCGCAGCCGCTCGAACCGGTGCCGGACGGCGTGCTGTTCCGCCAGTCGCTGATGGCGTCGGTCGTCAACCCCAAGGTCGCCGTGTTCTACCTGTCGCTGTTCCCGCAGTTCGTCGACCCATCGAGCGGTCAGGTTCTGCTGCAAAGTCTGGCGCTCGGACTCGTTCACATCACGGTATCGACGACAGTGGACGGCGCGCTGGTGACCGTCGCCGGAGCGTTGTCGGTCTGGATCGCGCGCCGACCCGGCTGGTTGCGGCTGCAACGCTGGTTCCTCGGCGGCGCCTTCGGCGTGCTGGCAGTCTGGCTCGCGGTAACTCCACGCCATTCGTCACAATAGAACCCGTCTCAGCTCTTTTCAGTTCCATGTCCGCCGCCGCCGAGGTCGTGTTCGATCGCTCGATGCCGTCGCCGGCGCGCATTGCGCACGCGATCCTCGAGGGCTTTAACCGCCACTACCGGCTATTCCGCTACGTGGCACAGCAGGCCAAGCCACTCTACGAAAACGCCAACTGGCAGACGATGCGGGCCCGCGCCCGCGAACGGATCGACTTCTACGATCAGCGCGTGCTGGAGGCGGTGGCCCGCATTGAGAGCGAATTCGACCTGGCATCGCTCGACGATGCCGAGCGCGACGCGCTGTGGCAGGCGGTCAAGCAGCAGTACGTCGCGCTGCTCTCCGACCATCGTCAGCCCGAGTGCGCCGAAACGTTCTTCAATTCCGTGTGTACCAAGCTGCTGCACCGCGACTACTTCCGCAACCAGTTCATCTTCGTGCGGCCGGGCGTGGCAACCGACTACATGGACTCCGATCCGCCGTCGTTCCGCAGCTACTACCCGGTGGCCGGGCTGCGCAAGACGCTGCGGCAGATCATCATCGACGTCGGGCTGGCCTGCCGCTGGGACGATGTCGAGCGCGACCTGCGCCTGATGGTGCGCGCGGTGTGCGATGCGCACCGCAGCAGCGAGGCGTTCCGTCGACCGTGGCACATGGAGCCCGACTGCCAGATCCAGATCCTGTCGTCGCTGTTCTTCCGCAACAAGGGCGCGTACATCGTCGGTCGCGTGATCAATGGCACGCGCATCACGCCGCTGGCGGTGCCCATCTTGCGCAATTCACGCGGAGATCTGTACCTGGACGCGGCGCTGTTCACGACCGACCTGCTGGCGACGCTGTTCTCGTTCACCCGGGCCTACTTCCTGGTCGACATGGAGGCGCCGTCGGCGTATGTCGAATTCCTGCAGTCGATCCTGCCACACAAGCCCCCGTCGGAGCTGTACACGATGGTCGGGCTCGCCAAGCAGGGCAAGACACTGTTCTACCGCGACTTCCTGCACCACCTGAAGCATTCGAGCGACCAGTTCGTGATCGCGCCCGGTATCAAGGGCCTGGTGATGTCGGTGTTCACGCTGCCGTCGTATCCGTACGTATTCAAGGTGATCAAGGACCTCATCCCGCATCCGAAGGACACGGACCGGCAGCAGATCATGGGGAAGTATCGGCTGGTCAAGATGCACGACCGAGTCGGCCGCATGGCCGATACCTGGGAGTACTCGCAGGTCACGCTGCCGCGCGCGCGCTGCTCGGCAGAGTTGCTGGAAGAGTTGCGCAACCACTGCCCGGACCAGCTGGAGTTCGGCGACGGCACCGTCACGATCCGCCACGTCTACATCGAGCGTCGCATGACGCCGCTCAACATCTACCTCACCAAGGCCACCGACGCCGATCTCGACCATGCGATCCTCGAGTACGGCAACGCGATCAAGGATCTGGCTGCAGCGAACATCTTCCCGGGCGACATGCTGTACAAGAACTTCGGCGTCACCCGGCTCAGCCGCGTGGTCTTCTACGACTACGACGAGATCGAATACATGACCGACTGTAACTTCCGCACAGTGCCCGAGTCGCAGAACGACGACGACGAGATGTCGGCGGAGCCCTGGTACCGCGTCGACCGGCGCGACATGTTTCCGGAGCAGTGGGGCACGTTCCTGCTGGGCGACGACCGCATCCGGGCCGCGTTCGTCAAGTACCACGCCGACCTGCTGGCGCCCGAATTCTGGAACCGCCGCAAGGAGCGCATCCAGGCCGGATACCTCGAAGACGTGTTTCCGTATCCGCCCGAGCGGCGGTTTCGGCGCCGCTATGCGTCACAATTCGGACTTCAACGAGCGACCTGTACCGAGGAACTGCCATGAACGACCCGATTGTCATTGTGTCCGCTGCGCGAACGCCGATCGGCGGTCTGCTGGGCGATTTCACTGCGCTGCAGGCGCATCAGCTCGGCGCGGTCGCGATCCGCGCTGCGGTCGAACGCGCAGGCATTGCGGGCGATGCGGTCGACGAGGCGCTGATGGGATGCTGCCTGATGGCCGGCCAGGGACAGGCGCCCGCACGGCAGGCCGTGCTCGGAGCGGGCCTGCCCAACTCGGTGGGTGCGGTCACGCTGTCGAAGATGTGCGGATCGGGCATGCGCGCGGCCATGTTTGCGCATGACATGCTGGTGGCCGGCAGCGCCGACGTCGTCGTCGCCGGCGGCATGGAAAGCATGACCAATGCGCCGCACCTGCTGGTCGGCGCACGACGCGGATACCGCTATGGCGCGGTCACCACCTACGACCACATGGCGCTCGACGGTCTCGAGGACGCCTACGAACGCGGCAAGGCGATGGGGGTGTTCGCCGAGCAGTGTGTCGTCAAATACGGCTTTACGCGCGAAGAGCAGGATGCCTTCGCGATCGCCTCGACCGAGCGTGCGATCCTCGCCAACACGGACGGCGGCTTCGCGTGGGAAATCGCGCCCGTGAAGGTGCCCGGCAAGGGCGGTGAGACCACGATCGACAAGGACGAGCAGCCGTTCAAGGCCAAGCTGGACAAGATCGCCGGGCTCAAGCCCGCGTTCAAAAAGGATGGAACGATCACGGCGGCCAACGCGTCGTCCATTTCCGACGGCGCTGCCGCCCTGGTGCTGATGCGCCAGTCGGATGCGAAGAAATCGGACCGCAAGCCGGTGGCACGCATCGTCGCGCACTCGGTCCACGCGCAGGCACCGGAATGGTTCACGACCGCGCCGGTCGGCGCCATCCAGAAGGTGCTGGCGAAAGCCGGCTGGAAACCCTCCGACGTCGATCTGTGGGAGATCAACGAAGCATTCGCCGTGGTCACCATGACCGCCATGCGCGAGCTCTCGTTGCCGCACGAGAAGGTCAACATCCACGGGGGAGCCTGTGCGCTCGGACATCCTATCGGTGCCTCGGGCGCGCGCATCATCGCCACCCTGCTGGGAGCGCTGGGCAAGACGGGCGGCAAGCGCGGCATCGCGGCGCTGTGCATCGGTGGCGGCGAAGCGACCGCGCTTGCGCTCGAAATGATGTGATTCGCGAGTTGTCGCGGACGCCGATCGACCCGGCGCGCGATGCTCCCAATCGATCCCGATGCTGGGCACACAAGACCTCGCGCTGTTCGTCGCCACCGCGCTCGTGCTCAACGCCACGCCCGGGGTCGACATGCTGTACACGCTGACGCGGACCTTTCAGCACGGCTGGCGCGGCGGCATCGCGGCCGCACTTGGCATCAGCAGCGGCTGCGTCGTGCACACGCTGGCCGCTGCGCTCGGACTGGCTGCGCTGCTGGCCGCCACCGAGTGGGCATTCGTTGTTATCAAGTGGACCGGCGCGGCGTACCTGCTGTGGCTGGCCTGGGGCATGCTGCGCGCAGCGCTGCGACCGGGGCAATTCACGAGCCTGCCCGCCGATCGCGAGCAGACCGCGTCGCTGGCGCGCGTGTACGCCCAGGGATTCCTGACCAACGTGCTGAATCCGAAAGTCGCGCTGTTCTTCATGGCGTTGCTGCCGCAGTTCATCCGCGCCGACGCCACGGACAAGCCGCTCGCGTTTCTCTTCCTCGGGGCCGTGTTCATCGTCAACGGCACGCTGTTCCTGTTCGCGCTGGTCGCTGTCGCGCATCGTGCACGTCGGTTGCAATCTCAGCCTGCGGTGCGCCGCGCGCTGAACGGGACCGCGGCCGCGCTGTTTGCCGCGCTCGCGGTGCGGCTGGCAACGGCGCAACGGTGAAACCATGAGCGCCGCACGGCCGCTCCGAAGGCGCGCGCTCCCCCTCGGGGGGACCGCCCGTAGGGCGAAGGGGGCGACATGAGCACGGTGCTCGTGGTCGGCTCGTCTCGCGGCATTGGACTGGAGTTCGTGCGCCAGTACACTGCCGACGGCGCGCGCGTCATCGCCACCGTGCGCCGCGCAGAGGATGCAGCCAAGGTGCGCGCGCTCGGCGCCAAACCGCTGATGCTCGATGTGCTCGACGAGGGCGCAGTGGCCGGTTTTGGAGAGCAACTGCACGACGAGAAGCTCGATGTGGCGATCCTCAACGCCGGCGCCTACGGTCCGCGCACCAGCGCGATCGCATCACCCGGCGGCCTCGACTTCGACGCTGTCATGCACACCAACGTGCGGGCTCCGATGCAGCTGATCCCGCAGCTCGTGCCGGGGCTGGCAGCCACGGGCGGCAAGCTTGCGGTGATTTCGAGTCGCATGGGCTCCATCTCGCTGATGAGCAGCACGGCGGGCTGGCTCTACCGCACCAGCAAGGCAGCGCTGAACGCAGCGCTGCGCGCCGCCAGCCTGGAACTGGGGCCGCACGGTATCGTCTGCGTCGCGTTCCATCCGGGGTGGGTGCGGACCGACATGGGTGGCGCCGGCGCCGACGTCGATGCTGCCACCAGCGTGTCGGGGATGCGGCGGGTGCTGGCCTCGGCCAACGCGTCTCAGAACGGCAAGTTCCTCACCTTCAACGGCGAACAGCTGGCGTGGTAGGGCCGTGTCATGCCGACCGACAGACGACTGATTTCCTCCGGATCCTCCTTCGAAGCCGTCGCGGGCTACAGCCGCGCGGTGGTCGAGGGCGAGTATGTGCACGTGGCCGGAACGACCGGGTTCGACTATGCGGCGATGACGATCGACGCCGATCCGGTCGCGCAGACCCACCAGTGCTTTCGCAACATCGAAGCAGCCCTCGATCAGGCAGGTTGTTCGCTGGACGACGTGGTCCGCGTGCGCTACTACCTGACCGATGCGGCGCTCTTCGAGCGGATAGCGCCCGTCTGCGGCAGCTACTTCAAGGTCGCACGACCAGCCGCCACGGCGATCGTCTGCGGACTGGTCGATGCGAGAATGCGTATCGAGATCGAGGTCACCGCTCGCCGCCGCAACGGAAAATCCGCATGACGAAGAGCGGCATCCGACGCTGCGAGGTCGGTCTTCCGGCGATGCTCCCACCCGAGACTCCCTGAGATGCCCATACAACTGTTCATCGTGCTCGTCTATGGCATCTGCTGCTGGCTTGCGATCGCGGTCATCGAACCGCTGATGCGGAGCTTCGCGCTCGAAGCGGGCATGGCGACTTGGCTGTTCGTCGCCATTCCTGGTCTGCTCGCGATGCTGTTCGCGGTGCTCTCGTATGTGCGCGCAGCGACGCTCGTCACCAGCATGGAACATTCGCTGTCGCGCGCGCTGCTGGTGGCGCTCGCAACCTGGATCGCGGTCACGCTGATGATCGCGTGGCTCTGGTGTCCGCTGCACAGCGCGTTGCGGTGTTTCTCGAACACGCTGATAACCACCGGCATCGTCGGCGGCGGTCCGCTGCTGATCGGGGCGATGGTGGCCGGCGCTGTTGTCGGGTTCGTGCTGCGCCGCCGCCCTGCCTGGATGTCGTTCGGCGAGCGCAAGGTCATCATGGCCCCGGACCCGGGGCCCGGGCCGGATTCGCGGCCGGGCGATGCTCGCTGAGGAACATCGGCTGCTGCGCGAGTCGCTGCGCGAGTTCGCCGCACAGCGGCTCGCGCCGAACGCCGCCGCATGGGATCGCAACGCGACCTTCCCGCGCGAAGCGCTGAAGGAGCTGGCGGCGCTCGGCGCGTTCGGCATCGCCGTTCCCGAGGCCTACGGCGGCGCCGGCATGGACTACACCGCACTCGCGGTCGCACTGGAGGAAATCGCGGCGGGAGACGGCGCGACCTCCACCATTATCAGCGTCAACAACTGCCCGGTGTGCTCGATCCTGATGGCGTGGGCGGATGAGAAGCAGAAACAAAGCTACCTGGTCCCGCTGGCGCGCGGCGACATGCTGGGCGCGTTCTGCCTGACTGAACCGCACGTCGGTTCCGAGGCGTCGGGCCTGCGCACGAGCGCGGTGCGCGACGGGGACCACTGGGTGCTCAACGGCGTCAAGCAGTTCATCACCAGCGGCAAGAATGCCGACCTGGCGATCGTTCTTGCCGTGACTGACAAGACGGCGGGCAAACGCGGCATCAGCGCATTCATCGTCGAAACGTCGACGCCGGGCTACACGGTGGCGCGCGTCGAGGGAAAGCTCGGCCAGCACGCGTCCGATACCGCGCAGATCCTGTTCGAGGATTGCCGTGTTCCCGCGGCCAATCTGATCGGCGATGAAGGTGCGGGCTACCGGATCGCGCTGTCAGGTCTCGAGGGCGGCCGCATCGGCATCGCGGCGCAGTCGCTCGGCATGGCCCGCGCGGCCTACGAGGCGGCGCTGAGCTACGCGCGCGAGCGTGTCGCGTTCGGCCAGCCGATCTTCGATCATCAGGCCGTCCAGTTCCGCCTGGCCGACATGGCCACGCAGATCGAAGCGGCGCGCCAGCTGATCCACCATGCCGCCGCGCTGAAGGACGCCGGGGAGCCCTGCCTGAAGCAGGCTGCGATGGCGAAGCTTTTCGCCTCGGAGATGGCCGAGCGTGTGTGCTCCGACGCGATCCAGATCCACGGCGGGTACGGTTATGTCAGCGACTTCCCGGTCGAACGCATCTACCGCGACGTGCGCGTTTGCCAGATCTACGAAGGCACCAGCGACATCCAGCGCATCCTGATTGCGCGCAACTTGTAGCGGGCCGGCTCGGGCCGATGGGAGACACCATGCGCGTTATCCTCGCAGGCGCGACCGGATGGGCTGGATCGGCAGTGGCGCGCGGAATCGCGAGGGCGCCCGACCTGAAACTGGTCGGCGCGGTGGCGCGCAAAGCCGCAGGCCGCACGCTCGATGCCGTGCTCGGCGAGCCCGCGCTTGCCGCGCCGGTGCACGCGACTGCGACCGAGGCGCTCGCCACGGCCTGCGACGTCTTCGTCGAGTTCACCAAACCGGCCTCGGCGAAGGCGAACATCCTCGCCGCACTGTCAGCGGGCGCTCATGTCGTCGTCGGCACCTCGGGCCTGAGCGACGACGACTATGCCGAGATCGACAAGCTGGCCCGGCAGCGAGGTCGCGGCGTGCTCGCCTGCGGAAATTTCGCACTCACGGTGGTGCTGTTGCAGCGTTTCGCCGAAACGGCAGCGCGCTACCTCGACCATTTCGAGGTGATCGATTACGCGCATGAAGACAAGCCTGATGCCCCGTCCGGCACCGCGCGCGAACTCGCGTTCCGGCTCGGTCGGGTCAAATCGCCCGATCCAGGTGTGCCGCTCGACGCCGTGCGTGGACCGCGCGAGGCGCGCGGCGCCACGTTGAACGGCGTGCAGGTCCATTCCATACGCCTGCCCGGCTACGTGATCGGCGTCGAGGCGGTATTCGGCGCCGCCGGCCAACGACTCCATCTCGCGCATCATGCTGGGACGAGTGCCGAACCGTATGTCGACGGCGCTCTGCTCGCAATTCGCAAGGTCAGCACGCTGGTCGGCGTGCACCGCGGGCTCGACGCGGTGATGGAGATCTGATGGTCGCGACGGACCCTCCACGATCCGACTCGACCGAACGGTTCTCCGAGCGGGTCGAAGCCTATCTGGCCGGACGTCCGCGCTATCCGGCTGCGATCGTGGATCATCTGTCGGGCCGTGGCGCGCTGCCGGCACAGGCAACCATCGCGGATATCGGCATCGGCACGGGGCTTTCGGCCGAGCCCTTTCTGGCGGCTGGATATCGCGTGATCGGCATCGAGCCCAACGCCCCGATGCGTGCGGCCGGTGCCGAATATCTCGCCCGCTACTCCGAATTCGACATGCGCGACGGCACTGCCGATGCAACGGGCCTGCAGGAAGCGAGCGTCGATCTTGTGCTCGCGGCGCAGGCGTTTCACTGGTTTGATGCCGCGCGCTTCCGAACCGAGTCGCTGCGGATTCTGCGGCCGGGGGGCTGGGCGGCGCTGATCTGGAACGATCGCGACCTTGACGGCACGCCGTTCCTCGCGGGCTACGAGGCGCTGCTGGTCGAGCATGGCCGCGATTATCTGGCGATCCGATACCGCCATCAGGGCACCGATGCCATCCCCGTCTACTTCGGCGATCACGCGCCGGTCGCCGCGGAATTTCGACACCGGCGGCGCATGGACTGGGCTGCAATTTCCGCTCTCGCGAACTCCGCGTCCTATCTGCCTGCGAATGGCGAGCTCGGGCACGCCGAATTGATGACTGCGCTGCGCCGGCTGTTTGATGCGCACGCCGATCAGGGTTCGATCGAGATGCGCTACACCTGTCGCGTGCACGCTGCGCGGCTTGCCTGAAATCACGCGCGGCACCACGTAACATCCGCCTTTGTCCGCTCGAGGTGCCATGGCGTCCGCCATCGATTTCTACTTCGATTTCTCTTCGCCCTACTCCTATATCGCGTCGGAAGAAATCGAGGCGTTGACCGAGCGCACCGGCAGCGACCTGCGCTGGCATCCGCTGCTGCTGGGCGCCGTGTTCAAGGTATCCGGCGGGGTCCCGCTGACCGAAGGCTATCGGCCGAAGGCGAAATACTCAGTAAGGGATTTCGGCCGCGCCGCTGCCTTCGTCGGCGTTCCGTACCGGCACCCCAGCACCTTTCCGATCGGTGCGGTGTCCGCCGCCCGCGCGGTGCTGTGGCTGCAGCGCGAGCAGCCCGAACAGGTCGGGCCTTTCATCCATGCCGTCTTCCGCGAGTTCTTCGTCGCTGATCGTCCGGTCAGCGATACGGCGGTGGTGCTGGAACTCGCCCGGCAGCTGGGAATCGACGAGGCGCGGCTCGCGGCGGGCATCCAGGAGGATGCGATCAAATCGGCACTCAGGACCGAGGTCGAGCATGCCATCGCGCGCGGCGTGTTCGGCGCACCGACCATTTTCGTCGACGGCGAGATGTTCTGGGGCCACGACCGCCTGATGCACATCGAGCGTTGGATCACGACCGGACCCTTCTGAAGATGCTGACCGTTTACGGAACAAGCACGTCGGGCAACTGCCACAAAGTGAAAATGGTGCTCGATATCACCGGGCAGGCCTACGCGTGGTGCGAGATCGACATATTGAAGTCCGAGACGCGGACGCCTGAATTCCTGCGGCTCAATCCGAATGGCAAGGTACCGGTCCTCGTCTTCGAGGACGGAACCGCGCTCGCCGAATCGAATGCGATTCTCTGGTATGTCGGTGAGGGAACGGCGCTGATCCCGGCAGATCGACTGCAGCGCGCGCGCATGCTGCAGTGGATGTTCTTCGAGCAGTACACGCATGAACCGGCGATCGCGGTGGCGCGCTTCATCCGCGTATTTCTGAAGCGGACCGACGATGCGCGGCTGCCGGACCTCGCCAAGCGCGGCAACCGGGCGCTCGAAGTGATGGAACAGCACCTGGCGGACCACCCGTACTTCGCCGGCGACCGGCTGAGTCTGGCCGATCTGTCGCTGTACGCCTACACGCACAAGGCTGCCGACGGCGGCTTCGACCTCGGCACGTATCCGGCGGTCCGCGCGTGGCTCGCGCGCTGCCAGGCCCAGCACGGTGTCACGGTGATGCCTTCGCCATGAACGGCGCTCCGTCTGCAACGAACCCGCTGCAGCAGTCAATGCGCACGCTCGCGCGCGCGAACCGGCTCGCCAACCACCGGTTGCACGCGGCGTGCAGCCGACTGACCGACGCTGAGTTCAAGGCGCCGCGCACCAGCTTCTTCCCGAGCCTGTGGGCCACGCTCAATCACATCCTGATCGTCGACTGGTACTACATCGCTGCGCTGTACCGGGAAGCCGACATGACGAAGGCGTGGAAAACCGAAACGCCGTTCGAAACCTTGCCCGACCTCGCCGCAGCCCAGGTCGTGTCGGACCAGCGATTGATCGACTGGTGCGATTCCGCCGACGATTCCCGTCTCGAGGAAATCATCGACATGGACCGGGGAAGTTTCGTGCAGCGCGATCGCGCGCGTGATGTCCTGCTGCACCTGTTCACGCACCAGGTGCACCACCGCGGCCAGGCGCACGCCATGCTCAGCGGCACTGCGATCAAGCCGCCGCAACTCGACGAGTTCGTGATGCCCAGCGACGCCAAGTTCCGCGTGGACGACATGCGCGAGCTCGGTTGGCGCGAGGAAGATGCCTATCGACGCTGATCGATCGCCGATCGCCCGAGTTATCCCGTCCCGCCTCGTGCAACGTCGCCCTGCGATTGCCTTCATCCTGATCACGTTGCTGATCGACGTGATGAGCTTCGGCTTGCTGCTGCCGGTGCTGCCCGCGCTGGTCGGCGAGTTCACTACCGGCCGGGATGCGCAGACCTACTGGTACGGCGCAATGATCGTCACATTCGGACTGACGCAGTTCTTCTGTGCGCCTGTGCTGGGCGCGCTGTCGGACCGTTACGGCCGCAGGCCGATTCTGCTGGGTTCGATCGCCGGGCTGGGCAGCATGTTCCTGCTGTCGGCGCTGGCGACGTCGCTGACGGGACTCGTGCTGGCTCGTGTGCTCGGCGGAGCGCTGGCGGCCAACTTCGCGGTAGCCAATGCCTACGTCGCCGATCTCACGACGCCGGAGAAGCGGGCCAAGAGCTTCGGCATGATCGGCGCCGCGTTCGGCATCGGCTACATCATCGGGCCGATGGTCGGCGGACTGCTCGGCAGCATCGACATCCGCCTGCCTTTCTACGTGGCGGCGGGGCTCTCGGCAGCGAATTTCCTTTACGGTCTGTTCGTCGTTCCGGAATCGCTGCCGCCCGAGCGGCGCAAGCCGCTGCAGTGGCAGCGCGCAAATCCGGTGTCATCGTTGCGCGGACTCGCGCGGCTGCGGAGCGTCGGCGTGCTGGTGGCCGTCATCGCTCTGGCCAACCTGGCGCAGTTCATCCTGCACAGCACCTGGGTGTTGTTCACCAACTTCCGTTTCGGCTGGGGCCCGCGCGAAACCGGACTTTCGCTGTTTGCGGTTGGCGTCATGGCGGCGCTGGTACAGGGCGGACTGCTGAGCTGGCTGATGCGCACGCTCGGACGAGCGGCGCGTTGTACTCGCCGGCCTCGCGTCGGGCACGCTGGCGTATGTGGCGTACGGTCTGACCACAGTCGGCTGGTTCATGTACGCGATCATCGTGGCCAATCTTCTGGCATTCGCGGTCGGGCCGGCGCTGGGCGCGATCGTCTCGAAGGCCGCCGATCCGAGTGAACAGGGCCTGGCGATGGGCTCGCTCACCTCGCTCAGCGCGCTGATGGGCGTCGTCGCGCCGTTTCTTGGCGCGCCGCTGCTGGCCGTGGTGAGCCATCTTCCCGCCGATGACTGGCGAATCGGCGCGCCGTTTTTCATGTCGGCCGCGCTGTCGCTCGTTGCGCTCATGCTGGCCGTCATGCACTTTCGTCGCCATCATGCGCAGGCCGCTCACATCGCTCCGGTCGCCCACGGCTAGGATCTGCCGGCCGGAGCTACCATGCGAGCTACCGGCAAGGATCCGTAGCCGCCAACGATCCGGACAACAGCAATGACAATCCTGGAGACCCGGCTCAATTCCCGCAGCCCCGAGTTCAGATCCAATGCCGACGCGATGAGCGCCCAGGCGGCGGACCTGCGAGAGAAGATCACGCAGGTGTCCGAGGGCGGCGGTGCGGAGGCTCGTGCGAAGCACGCTGCACGCGGAAAGCTCGCGCCGCGCGATCGCGTGCAGCTGCTGCTCGATCCAGGCACGCCGTTTCTCGAACTGTCGCAGCTCGCTGCATGGGACATGTATAAAGGGGCCGCACCGTCGGCCGGCATCATCACCGGCGTGGGACGCGTGTCGGGTCGCGAGTGCGTGATCGTCTGCAACGACGCGACTGTCAAGGGCGGCACGTACTACCCGATCACGGTGAAAAAGCACCTGCGCGCGCAGGAGATCGCTCGAGAGAACAGGCTGCCGTGCATCTACCTGGTCGACTCGGGCGGCGCCAATCTGCCAAACCAGGACGATGTGTTCCCGGACCGAGAGCATTTCGGCCGCATCTTCTACAACCAGGCGACGTTGTCGGCGGCCGGGATCCCGCAGATCGCCGTGGTGCTCGGGTCGTGCACTGCCGGCGGTGCGTACGTCCCGGCAATGAGCGACGAGTCGATCATCGTCGCCAACCAGGGCACGATCTTCCTCGGCGGTCCGCCGCTGGTGAAAGCGGCCACCGGCGAGGTCGTGACCGCGGAGGAACTCGGCGGTGGCGACGTGCACACGCGCCTGTCAGGTGTCGCGGATCACCTGGCGTCGAGCGACGCCCATGCGCTCGCGCTGGCGCGCCACATTCTCGCGACGACCAACTACATCAAGCCGGAGCCGCTGCAGCGACGCGAACCGCGCGAGCCGCGCTATGCCGCTTCGGAGCTCTACGGCGTGATCCCGACCGACACACGCAAACCCTACGACGTGCGCGAGGTCATCGCGCGCATCATCGACGCGTCGGAATTTGATGAGTGGAAGGCGCGCTACGGCTCAACTTTGGTGACGGGGTTTGCATGGATCCACGGCATGCCGGTCGGCATTGTCGCCAACAACGGCATCCTGTTTTCGGAGAGCGCGCAAAAGGGCGCGCATTTCATCGAGTTGTGCTGCCAGCGCAAGGTACCGCTCATCTTCCTGCAGAACATCACCGGCTTCATGGTGGGCCGCAAGGTGGAGAACGAAGGCATCGCGCGTCACGGCGCCAAGATGGTGACGGCCGTGTCGTGCGCGCAGGTGCCAAAGTTCACGGTCATCATCGGCGGCAGCTTCGGCGCCGGCAACTACGGGATGTGCGGCCGCGCCTTCGGCCCGCGCTTCGTCTGGATGTGGCCCAATGCCCGCATCAGCGTGATGGGCGGCGAACAGGCCGCGAGCGTGCTCGCCACGGTCCGGCGCGACAACATCGAGGCCAAGGGCGGCGCCTGGAGTGCGGAAGATGAGAAGCAGTTCAAGGCGCCGATCCTTGCGCAGTACGAACATCAGGGGCATCCGTACTACGCCACGGCACGCCTGTGGGACGACGGTGTCATCGATCCGCTCTATACGCGCGACACGCTGGCCCTTGCGCTGAGTGCGTCATTGAACGCGCCGATACCGGACACGACCTTCGGTGTCTTCCGCATGTAGTACCGGTGTTTCCCGCGCCTCACGGCGCACCACGGAGGAAAAGATGACTCAGTGCGCCCGCCGGCTATGGCTTGCCACAGCGCTTCTTCTGCTGTCTTTCACCGGAATGGTTGGCGCCGAGGACGCCAGGTCGCTGCCGATCGGCGCTCCGATCGGGGATAGCACACTGAAGATCGGTGCGCGGACCTGGAAGCTTCCTCCGGGTGAGTGGAAGCTTGCCGGCCGCCACGTGCGCGATGTCCGGCTCAACGAGATTCAGGGCGGCGCCGAGGTCATTGAAGTCCTCTCAGCCCTGGTGCGTGACGGCCGGCTCGAGGCGGGATTGATGATGACCGGACCGACCGGAGGCTCGCGCGTACGTGGCTGGCGCGAGGATTCTGCGTGCCGGGTCGAGAAGGCACTGCTGAAGGAGGACAGCAGCACCGCCACATTGTCCGACTGCCTGATCGTTCGCGTCTTGCCTGCGATACCGACCCAGGTTCTGGGCGCAGAAGTGTACGCATCGACGGCAAAATGGGTCGAGTCCGAAGGCATCAAGACGCCCCGCCCGGTGCTCAACGTCCTGATCGTCAAGTACGAGGGCAGCGAATACTTTCGTGCATCGTCGTGGATCGATCCGTCCGTGTTCGGTTTGAAGGCCGAGGAGGTGGCGGCGTTGACCGCGGCACCAGAGGCGCTGGTTCAATGGGCACGTGCTTACCGCGCCGTGGTGGCGGCGGCCTTGGGCAAGATCTCGGGCACGTTCCAGGTACCTCCGCTCGTGTCGCGCTGACTCCACCCTGTCGACCGTGCACACCCGCCCCGAGCACGACGAACTTCGCCGCCAGGTTGCGCGTTTCATCGCGGCCGAGGTCGAGCCGCATGCGCTAGCCTGGGACGAGGCGGGGGCTACGCCACGCGAGTTGCTGCGCAGGATGGGGGGACTCGGCTGGCTCGGTCTGATGTATCCACCGGAGTTCGGCGGCGCGGGCGCCGACATGACAACCAATGTCGTGTTCCAGGAGGCGCTGTCGCGTGCCAGCTCGGGCGGCTTCATCATCACCGTGCTCGTGCACACGGACATGGCGAGTCCGCACCTGGCACACGGCGGCTCGCCCGAGCAGAAAGCGCGCTGGCTGCCGCGGATCATCGCAGGCGAACTGATCACGGCGGTGGCCGTCACCGAGGCGGATGCCGGATCCGACGTTGCAGCCATTCGCACGCGCGCGGCGCGCGACGGTGATCACTGGGTACTCAATGGCAGCAAGATGTTCATCACCAATGGCGTGCTGGCCGGCCTGGTTTTCGTCGCCGCGCGGACCGATCCCGCCGCCAAGGGCTCACGCGGAATTTCGATCTTCGCGGTTGAACGCGGCACGCCCGGTTTCCGCGTCGGGCGTGCACTCAGCAAGCAGGGCTGGCTTGCGTCCGACACCGCCGAGCTGGTGTTCGAGGATTGCCGAGTGCCGGCGTCGTATCTGATCGGCACGGAAAACGGCGGCTTCCAGGCGATCATGCGCAACTTTCAGACCGAGCGGATCGCGCTGGGTTCGATGGCGGTCGGCCATTGTCTTACGATGCTCGAGCTGACCCACCGGTACGTCAACGAGCGCCGTGCGTTCGGCTCGCCGCTGTGGAACAAGCAGGCGATCCGCCAGCGGCTTGCGATGCTCGCCGCGAAGACCGAGGCGACGCGACACCTGCTGTACCACTGCGCGTGGCTCGTCGATCAGCAGCGCGACGCGGTGCGCGATATATCGATGCTGAAGGCCCTGAGCGGCGAACTCGTCAATGAAGTGGCCTACACCTGCCAGCAGTTCCACGGCGGCATGGGGTACATGCGCGAGAGCCCGATCGAGCGGCTGGTGCGCGACGCGCGCGTGCTGGCCATCGGCGGCGGCGCGACCGAAGTGATGCTCGAAGAGGTGGCGAAGCGATGGGCGCCGGCCGACTGACAGCGGCTGCACCGATCTGCTCGCCCGTTCCGACCAATTTTTCAGGAAGCACCTGGACCAATGACCACCACCACGCTGGAAATCCACGTCAGCCACCACGTCGCCGTCGTCTGGATGGTGCGCGAGGTTGTTCGCAATGCGTTCAACGAGACATCGATCGCCGAACTCACCGAGGCGTTCCGATCGCTCGGCGCCGATCCCGACGTGCGCGCGATCGTGCTGGCCGGCAAGGGGCCTGCGTTCTGTGCCGGAGCCGATCTCGCCTGGATGAAACGCATGGCGGGTTTTTCCTACGAGGAAAACCGCGAGGACGCCCTGAAACTCGCCGCCATGCTGCACACGATCCACCAGTGCCCGAAGCCGGTGATCGCGCGCGTGCACGGCGATGCGTATGCGGGCGGTGTCGGGCTGGTGGCCGCATGTGACATCGCGGTCGCCGCCATCGGCAGTACGTTCTGCCTCAGCGAAACCAGGCTCGGCCTGATACCGGCAACCATCGGACCCTATGTGATCCGGGCAATGGGAACGAGTGCGGCACGGCGGTACGTCCTGACAGCAGAGAAGTTCGATGCGTCCGAAGCGTTCCGCATCGGCCTCGTGCACGATTTGTCGCCGCCAGACGAAATCGATGCCCGCATCAACGAGCTGCTGGGTGCATTGATGCAGACCAGCGCGCATGCGGTCGCCGAGGCCAAGCGGCTGGTACGCGAGCTGTCGGCGCGGCCGATCGACGAGGCGGTGATCGTGGACACCGCCGAGCGCATCGCTGCGATACGAACCAGCGACGACGGACGCGAAGGCGTGCACGCCTTCCTCGAGAAGCGCAAATCGCGCTGGGTCGCCGAGTACGAAGCGCTGGCGGCGCAGGACGAGGACGACGAGGAAATGTAGGGCCGTGGGCTCGGTCCGCACTTTGATATGGATTCGCTCGATCTGACACAACTGATTGCGCTGGCGGCGGTGCTCGGGTTCGCGAGCGGGATACGCCTGTACGCGGTGCTGCTGATCGTGGGGCTGGTCGGCTATGCGGGCTGGGTGCCTCTGCCATCGGGGCTCGCAGTCCTGCAGCACCCGTTCGTGCTGATCGCGGCCGGCGTGATGTTCCTGGTCGAATTCGTCGCCGACAAGATTCCCGGCGTCGACACGGTGTGGGACGGCATCCAGACGTTCATCCGCATTCCGGCAGGAGCCGCGCTCGCGGCCGCTGTGTTCGGCGGCGTCGACAGCGCCGCGTGGACGACGGCCGCCGCGATACTCGGCGGTTCGCTGGCCGCGACCAGCCACTTCACGAAGTCCGGCGCGCGCGCCGCCGCCAATACTTCCCCCGAGCCGTTTTCGAACATTGCGCTGTCGGTAGCCGAAGACGTCGCCGTCGGCGGGTTGATGTGGCTGGTTCTGACCTATCCTTGGATCGCAGCCGCGGTGGTTGGCGTGCTGGCGCTCTTTGCACTGTGGCTGCTGCCGAAGCTCTTCCGTTTTGTCAGGCGCGTCGTGCGCGCGCTGCTCGGTGCCGAAGCTCCGCCGACCGTCTGAGCTCTCCGGGATGACTTTGCCATGTTCCGCAAGATTCTGATTGCCAACCGTGGGGACCGAGCGGCCGAAGGCTGCGAGCTTTATTCCGCCCGGCGCGCAGCGCCGCGCGATCGAGCCGCGGAGGGACAATGTTCAGAAAGATTCTGATCGCCAACCGCGGCGAGATCGCGTGTCGTGTCATCACGACCGCGCGCAGGCTCGGCATACGCACAGTGGCCGTCTACTCCGACGCGGACGCCGGCAGCCAGCATGTCGCTCTCGCCGACGAAGCGGTGCGCCTGGGTCCGGCACCGGCCAGGGACAGTTATCTGCGCGGCGACCTGATCCTCACCGCCGCGCGCGACAGCGGTGCGCAAGCGATTCATCCTGGCTACGGCTTCCTGTCCGAGAACGAATCGTTCGCGCAGGCCTGCACCGACAGCGGCATCGTGTTCATCGGGCCGCCGCCGTTCGCGATCCACGCGATGGGCAGCAAGAGCGAGGCCAAGGCGCTGATGGAGCGAGCCAAGGTACCGCTGGTGCCCGGCTACCACGGCACGAACCAGGACCGCGCGTTCCTCCAAGGGCAGGCGGACGAGATCGGCTACCCCGTGCTCATCAAGGCCAGCGCCGGCGGCGGCGGCAAGGGCATGCGGGTTGTGACGTCCGGCGGCGAGTTCGCGACCGCGCTCGAGTCATGCCAGCGCGAGGCACTGTCCGCCTTCGGCGATGACCGTGTGCTGATCGAGAAGTATGTCGAGCGGCCGCGCCATATCGAAATCCAGGTCTTTGCCGACAGCTTTGGCGACACGGTCTACCTGTTCGAGCGCGACTGCTCGGTCCAGCGCCGGCATCAGAAGGTGATCGAGGAAGCGCCGGCTCCCGGAATGACTGGCGAGCGAAGGCGCGCGATGGGCGAGGCGGCAGTCGCCGCCGCCAAGGCAGTCGGTTATGTCGGTGCCGGCACCGTCGAATTCATCAGCGATCCCGAGGGCCGCTTTTACTTCATGGAGATGAATACGCGGCTGCAGGTCGAACACCCCGTCACCGAGATGATCACGGGGCACGATCTGGTCGAGTGGCAGCTGCGGGTTGCGGCTGGCGAACCGCTGACGGCCTGGCTGCCGCAGTTGCAGGAGTCACTGAAGATCAACGGCCATGCGATCGAGGCACGTGTCTACGCCGAAAATCCGGACAAGGGCTTCCTCCCGGCGATCGGACGGCTCGTGCACTACGCGACCCCGCCGCACGTCGCCTTCACACGCAACGCCGACGGCGAACCGTTCCATCGTCCCGCGCCCGTGCGCATCGATGGCGGCGTGCGCGCCGGCGACAACATCACGCCGTACTACGACCCGATGATCGCCAAGCTGATCGTCTGGGGCGAAGATCGGGCACAGGCCATCGCCCGAATGCAGGAGGCGCTGGCCGACGTCCACATCGTTGGACTCGCCAACAACGTCGACTTTCTGGCGCGGCTGTTCGCCAATGCGAGCTTCGCGCGCGCCGAGCTCGACACTGGACTGATCGAGCGCGAGCGTGCGCGCCTGTTCGCGCACGACGCGCACGACGAGCGCGTCGGCAACGAGCTGTTGGCCTTTGCCTGCGCACGGGTGCTGACCGACGAGGCACGCAACCAAACCGCGGACCCGTGGAGCTCGACGCGGGGCTGGCGGTTGAACACAACTTACACGCGCACACTCACTTTCAAGTCCGAACGCGGCGTGCACGATGTCGAGCTCGAATACCAGCGCGGCGGCCACGTGTTTCATCATGCCGGCGGCCATGCGTCGCTTGCAGTCACGCGAGTCGACGGCTCCCGTCTCGCGATCGCCTTCGGCGGCCGCTCGCTGCTGGCCGATGTGGTGCGCGATGGCGACGACCTGCACGTGTTTGCGCGTGGAAGGCACCGCGTGCTGACGCTGGTCGACATCATCGCGCAGTCGGGCGAGCACGAGGCCGGCGTCGGAAAGCTCACGGCGCCGATGCCGGGCAAGGTGATTGCCGTGGCGACGACCCCGGGTGCGCGAGTCGAACGAGGTGCCCCGCTGCTGGTGATGGAGGCGATGAAAATGGAGCACACCATCGTTGCGCCAGCCGACGGCGTCGTAGCCGAGTTGCTGTACGGTGTTGGCGACCAGGTCGCCGAGGGCGCCGAGCTGGTCCGCTTCGAGGCCGCGTGACCGGCCGATGACGCTGCGCGTCGTTTTCTGCGCGCGCGAATCCGCAGCGCGGACCTGGAGTGCCGCGCTGCAAGCCGCGCTCAGGGAGCGGGGAGTTGACGCCGAGGTGTGGTGCCGCGAGGCCGGAGACACCGCCGCCGATCGCGGTGCGGTTCAGGCCGAAGTGGCGGTGGTTTGGCGTCCGCCACCCGCGCTGTTCGATGAGCAGCGCGCGCTGCGCGCTGCATCGTCGATCGCGCGCTTGGCTACCAGGGGCGATCAGGAGGCCGTGCGGACGGCTTCGGCTGCCGTCGACGCCGCGTAGCTCAACTGATGCTCATCCCGAAACGCGAACTGAACCGCGACCGCCTCGGGTTCGCAAGCATCGTCCGCCAGATCGGCGCCGAAGTAGCGCACCTGCAGGTAGTGGACAAACTCATGCGCCAACGACTCGTCGAGCGTGCGCCTGAGGCGCTGGTAATAGCCGGCATCGTCGGACAGGTAGATCTCGTTGCGCGCCACCACGTAGACATTCGCCACCTTGGGTGGGCGGAAATTCCACTGCGCGGCCACCGCGTCCTGGAACTGCTGCAACGGAATCTCGCTTTCAAGATAGATGGCCGGCATCGCCACATCGGGGTCGAGCGTGACGTTCATCTGGCGGGCAACCGATTCAAGGATGTACCGCGGATCCATGTGCAGTGTGACTCGTTGCGGGGAGTCCGCGCCGACCGATGTCGCGGCCGTCAGCAGCAGACCGCAAGTCGCCGCCAGCAGGCACTGCCGCAGGCACTGCGCCACGAGCCGTTGCGGGTCACGGAAGGAAGACGTGGACAGCTGCATCTTGGTATCTCCAGGCGATACATCGTGTGTTCGATGCACGCATGGTGGGCCGCAGCGACCGGGCTCCGCGACGGCATATGCATGACTGCCGAGTCGACTATTTCACGTCGCGTCGGACGCGGGCCGGAGGAATGCCCGCCGCAGCGCTACGATTCGGGCTTGCCGGAGAACCTCCATGCCGCTTCCCTCCAGAGTCCGGATCGTCGACGTCGGCCCGCGTGACGGGCTGCAGAACGAGAAGCAGATCATCCCGGCCGACATCAAGGTCGAGCTGGTTGATCGCCTGACGCGTGCCGGCTTCGGCGCGATCGAAGTCACGTCGTTCGTCTCGCCGAAATGGGTGCCGCAGATGAGCGATGCGGCCGAAGTCATGGCGCGCATCGATCGAGCACCCGGCGTCGTGTACTCGGTGCTTGTACCCAATATGAAAGGCTTCGAGAGCGCACTGGCAGCAAGGCCGGACGAAGTGGTGGTCTTCGGCGCGGCCAGCGAGGCGTTTTCACGCAAGAACATCAACTGCTCGATCGCGGAATCGATCGAACGCTTCCGGCCGGTCGTCGAGGCGGCCCGCGCGCACGGCATTGCAGTGCGCGGTGCAATTTCCTGTGCGTTGGGGTGTCCGTATCAGGGCGAGGTTGCGCCGGACTCGGTGCGCTACGTCGCCAGGCTGATGCGCGAAATCGGCGTGCAGCATGTCGGCGTGGCCGACACGATCGGGGTCGGTACTCCGGAGAGGACCAAGCGCGTGATGGACGCCGTGCTGCAGGAATACGGGATCGGCGAAGTCTCCGGACATTTTCACGACACCTACGGCATGGCCACGGCTAACGTCTATGCCTGCCTCGAACTCGGCATCGCGAGCTTCGACACCAGCATTGCGGGGCTGGGCGGGTGCCCATACGCCAAGGGCGCGACCGGCAATGTCGCCACTGAAGACGTGCTGTACCTGCTCGACGGCCTCGGCATTGAGACCGGCATCGATTTTGCGCAGGCAGTGGCCACCGGCCAGTGGATCAGCGGTGTGCTAAATCGCAAGGCCTACTCGCGCGCCGGCAACGCCGTCACCGCAAAACTCGCAGCCTGACTCGCCAGCCGCGTCGCGTATCGTCGCGGCGATGGCACGCTGGCTCCACCTGACCGCCGCCGCAGCTCGGCGGCTCGCCCGCTGGACATGGCTCGCTGCGGCAACATTGGCGGCCCTCTGCCTCGCAATCGCGCTCGGCTTCTCGCTGTACGCGATCAGCGCATTGCCCGATCTGCAACCATGGCACACCGAGCGGCTCACCGAGGAATTCTCGGCATACCGCCACGGTTCGATCGATTTCGACGGCTACCTGCGGCAGGAAGCGCGGCTCTTCGACGAACTCAGCGCCAAGCGCGCATCCTGGGCCGATCGCGGCGAAGCGTATGCCAGCAGCCGCTTCAATCCGGCCGGCGTTCCGCAGCGGCTTTCGGCCAATGCGCCCTTCAATCGCTCGTTCGAGTTGCGGGCGGACGCCCCGAAGGGTGCTGCACTGCTGATACACGGTCTGACCGATTCGCCGTACTCGGTGAAGGCTCTCGCCGAGACGCTGCACGCGCGCGGATTTGACGTGATCGCGCTGCGCCTGCCGGGGCACGGCACTCTGCCATCGATGATGACGGAGATGAGCTTTGCGGACTGGAGCGCCGCCGTGCGCATCGCTGCGCGCGCCGCCGCGAGCCGTGTCCCTGCCGGTGCACCGTTCTATGTCGGCGGCTATTCCACCGGTGGCACTCTGTCACTGCTCTACGCGCTCGAGAGCCTCGATGAGCCGTTGCTGCGCCGTCCGGACCGCGTGTTGCTGATTTCACCCGCGATCACGCTGACGCCGGTCGCGGTGCTCGCCAATGTGATCGACCTGTTCAGCGTGGTGCCGATCCCTTTGCTCGAGAAGGTTCGGTGGCAGGAAGTGCTTCCCGAATACGATCCGTACAAGTTCAACTCGTTCCCGGTCAACGCCTCGCGCCAGGTCAACCGCGCGACGCGCGCCCTGCAACGCGCGCTCTCGCGCGCTGTCGAGTCGGGCAGCATCGTGCGCATGCCGCCGGTGGTGGCGTGGCAGTCGGTCGTCGATTCGACCGTGGGCGCGACGGGCACGGTGGATGTCCTCTTCTCGCGTCTGGCAGGAGCGCAGCACCTGCTGGTGCTGTTCGATGTCAACCGCAGCGCCACGCTGCGCAGCATCCAGCGTCCCGCCGCCCGCGAACTGATCGAGCGCACGCTGCGCGGCCGACCTGCCCACACAGTGGATGTCGTGACCAATGCGGACCCGTCCAGCGAGGACCTGGTCGTCTACCGCGTGGCCCCTGACGGCGGGCGCTCCGATCGGCGCACTGCACTTTTCTGGCCGCGCGATCTCGCTTCGCTGGGCCACGTGGCGCTACCGTTCCGACAGGACGATCCGGTCTATGGGGTGCAGGCCGGCAGCGGACGCGACGGCATTCCGAGCATCGGCTCGTGGCTGTTGCGCGGGGAAAGTGGCGCGACCATCATCTCGCTGGGTGCGCTGACCCGATTGCGCAGCAATCCGTTCTGGTCGCTGATCGAGCAGCAGTTGGGTGCGCTGGCCGAAGCCGATATCGCGGCCGCGCGCTGAAACGCTAGACCGCCCTTGGCCCCAGCGTCCGCCGCGCGGCGCGTGCCCGCCGCGACCAGATCAACACGTATTGCAATCCCGACCCGACAACGGTCGCGCACACCAGGGCAAACAGCACCGGCAGCACTGCGCTCGCTTCGACAACCTGCGCCGCATCGGCTGTGACGGCCGCGAGCACCACGAATTCGAGTGCTGTGTTGAGCTTCGACAACCGCGTCGGCGACATTTCGACCGGACCGATGCGACGCTGGTAAGCGACCGCGCCGGCGACGATCAGAATGTCGCGGCCGACGATCGCCGCGGCCAGCCACAGTGGCAGCAGTCCCTGCCAGGCCAGTGCGACGGCAACCGTCAGCATCGTCAGCTTGTCGGCGACCGGATCGGCGATGGCACCGAAGCGCGTGCGGGCGTTGTAGCGGCGAGCGATCTCGCCGTCGGTGAGGTCGCCCAGTGCGGAACCGAGCAGCGTCCAGAACGCAGCGAGGTAGCGCTGCTCGGCGAGTAGCCAGCCGATGACGGGAATCGCGAGCCCGCGCACGACCGTGATGGCGTTCGGGACGTACCGGATCAGGCGATCAGAGGCGAGAGACATAATCACCCATTGTGCGCCTGAGCCCGGCACAGGGCAGTGGCCCGCCCAGCATCTCCATGTCCTCGCGCATGTGATCGCGTTCGAAGTGGCGGGAATCCCACAAATGACCGCCGTGACTCTCGTCAGCCGCGGCGCGCATTGACCAGCGTGATGCCGAGCGCGACCAGCAGCGCGGCGCCGACGAAGGCCGGCGTCAGCCGCTCGTGCAGCAGGACGACGCCGAACGCCACACCGGCCAGCGGCGCGATGAAAGCGAACACCGACAGGCGCGCCGCGTAGTACCGCGTCAGCAACCAGAACCATGCGAGATAACTCGCGAAGGCCACCACCACGCCCTGGTAGACCAGCATCGAAACGGTCAGCGCATCCAGGCGGATGACTCCGGGCTCGGCCAGCGCGATCGAGGCCAGCGGCAGGAGCGCCGCCGATACCGCGAGCTGATAGAAGAGCGTCTTCTCGGCGCGCGCTTCCGACAGACGGGTCGCACGGATCAGCACGGTCGTTGCAGCCCACAACGCAGCAGCGGCGATTCCGCAGGCATCGCCCAGCAGGGTGCTGCGGTCACCGGCGATGAATCCGTCGGCAAAGGCCGCGACGATCCCGCCGAACGCGAGTCCGACCCCTAGCCACTGCCGGACGCTCAGGCGCTCGCTCGGAACAAGCCACCCCAGCGCCAGTGCGGTCAGGATCGGCGACAGATAGATGAAGATCACCATCCGCGCGGCCAGCGTATGCGCCAGGCCAAAGTAGATCAGGAAGAACTCGAACGCGAACAGCGCGCCCGCGGCCAGGCCGGGGCCAAGGGTACGGTCGCGCTCGAAGAGAGCGATTCCGCGGTACCGCGACCAGCCGAGCAGCAGCATCACCGCCATCAGCGAGCGAATCCCGCCCTGCATCACCGGCGAGACGCCGGAGGCGGCCACCTTGATGGTGACCTGCTGCAGTCCCCAGAGCAGCGAACAGACGACCATCACTCCATACGCTGTCGCGTCGAGCGGCTGGCGCGCCGAGTTCATCGCCGGATTCTGCCAGCCGCGGCATCGACCGCGCGCCCTACAATCGGCCGTCGTTCGCGAGGAGCGCGATGAGTCCCGATTTGAAACCCGGAATCAGCTACGTTTTCGATTACACGGTGCCAGCCAACAAGACCGTGCCGCAGCTGTACCCGGAGTGGCGTGAGTTCGGCGAGATGCCCGAAGTGTTCGCGACCGGTTTCCTCGTCGGACTGATGGAAGGCGCGTGCCAGCTGGCAATCAAGCCCTATCTGGACTGGCCGCGCGAACAGTCGCTCGGCACGCATGTCAGCTTCTCGCATCTCGCTGCCACGCCCCCGGGGATGACGATACGTGTGCGGTGCGAGGTCATGGCGGTCGAGGGGCGCAAGGTCCGCTTCCAGGCAAGCGCACACGATGGCCACGATCTGATTTCCGAGGGCACTCACGAGCGATACATCATCGACGTGGCCCGCTTCAACGAAAAGGTTTCGGCCAAGCGAGTGGCCGCGGGTCTGTAAGAATTCCGGCATGCAGCATCCGGCCAGCCCGATGCCCAGCACGGACCACGCGGTGGCGTCGCCGTGCATCTCGGTGTGCCGCATGGATCCACGCACGGCACTGTGCGCCGGTTGCGCACGCACGATCGAAGAGATCGCGGGTTGGAGCGGCTACACGCGAGCCGAGAAGCAGGCAGTGTGGCAACGGATCGCCGAGCGACGCGCCCGCGGTTGACATGCATCACGGCGCGGCCACAACCCTGGCGACGCAAGCCGAACGGCTACCCGCGACGATGCGCGTTTTCGAGCGCGGCTGGCTGTCGTCGAACAACGTCCTGTTATTCGACGACGATGCCACTGCGACGCTGGTCGATACGGGCTACGTCAGTCATCGCGATCAGACACTGGCGCTGGTGCGCAGCCAGCTCGGCGGCAGGCAGCTCGCGCGCATCGTCAACACCCATCTGCATGCGGATCACTGCGGCGGCAACGCGTTCCTGCAGCGTCATCTGGGTTCGCGCATCGCGATTCCGCCCGGACACGCCGACGCAGTGGCCCGCTGGGACGAGGAGGTCCTGACGTTTCGCGCGACCGGACAGCGCTGCGATCGCTTCGGCTACGACGAGGTGCTCGAGCCGGATTCGGTGCTGCACGCCGGCCAGCGTGACTGGCGGGTGCTGGCCGCTCCGGGGCACGATCCGCACTCGATCATGCTGTGGGACGCGGAAGACCGCATCCTGATTTCGGCCGACGTGCTCTGGCAGCACGGCTTCGGAGCGATCTTCCCTGAAATCGAGGGCGATTCGGGCTTCGCGGAGCAGGCGACGATGCTCGACCGCATCGCCGAACTGTCGCCGCGATTGGTGATCCCGGGGCACGGGGCGCCGTTTTCCGACGTCGATGCCGCGCTGGAGCGTGCACGTCGCCGGTTAGACGCGCTGTCGGCCGACGCCACGCGCAACGCGCGTCAGGTCGCCAAGGCTCTGATCAAGTTCTATCTGCTCGAGGTGCGCTCGCTGTCGTTCGAAGCCCTGGTGCAGCACTTAGTCGGCGCGCGCTACTTCGCTGTCATCAACGAACGCTACTTCCAGGTGGGTTTCGACGAACTGATCGAGCGAAGCGTGCGCGAATTGGTGGCTGTGGGCGCGGCCGAGTGGAACCGAGGGATGGTCACGAATCGCGACGGCTGAGCCCGCGCTCGGCCGCTGGGCGATCGGCTTGCCTGCGCACCCTTGGCCCGGCCGCAGCCGTTACATGCACGCAGCGGTTACCAACACCACCAGAACGACCAGCGACCACATGCCGGCCAATGCGGACATCTCGCCGATCGGGAGTAGCGGGTCATCGTCAGCCTGATTCATGGCGGCCTCCCACGGGACGCGTCGCCCCTGATCAGGAGTATCGGCATGGTGCGTGCGGGTGTTGATCGTCCTGACAGACGAATCGGCCCGGAAGGCGGACGACTAGGCCGTCTGGATTAGCGTCAGAAAACCAGCACGCGGCTGCCGGACTCGAGGGCAGCGGCCATGACCGTCGCCGCACCCGCCTGGCCGTCGCATTCCGGTATCAGCACTTCCTCGGCGCGTCGATGCTCATGCAGTGCCATGCTGCACGCGAGCAAGCGCACACCTGCTCTCTTCGCCTCGCGAATGAAATCCGCGACAGTCTTGGTGCGCGCAGCGTCCGTGTAGCCGGCTTCGGCAACGCCCGGCAACAGCCAGCGCACGGCCGTCGAGGTGAAGTGCATTTCGACTGTCGCGTCGAGCGCCCTTGCAGCCAGCGCATACACGAACGGCGCGGCGGCCAGCACCGGCCGTTCGGGCCCGGCGGACCAGACGACGATGACGATGCGGGTCGCCGACGGCATCAATAGCCTTTGTGCGGATCGACGCCGAGATCATCCTCGCCGAAGTCGTCGATCGGAGTCGACAGTATCTTCTCCAGCCGCGGTTCCACCCAGGCACGGTACTGGTCGACGTCCATCAGGCCGGCCCGCTCGGCCTCGAGCTGGGTCGGCTGTAAGCGGACCAACCAACCCGCACCGTAGGGGTCGGTGATCACGAAGTGGATGTTGTCGACCGCCGAGGAATTGACTTCGACGATGCGGCCGGTCAACGGAGCGTGTATCGCGACCGCCGTCTTCGCGGTCTCCATCACTCCCAGTGACCGGTCGAGGGCGACCTCGGTTCCGACAGGACGGGGCGTGAACAGCATGAACTGGCCGTGCGAGGCCACAAGGTGTGTGGCTCCGACTCGCACCGTGCCGTCGGGCTCCAGTCGCACCCACATGTCCTGTTCGGGTGCGTACAGAACGTCAGTTGCGAGACCATCAAGCACATTCATGTCGGACGCTTTCCACCGAAGAGCGTTCTTCCGCGACCGCAAAGCGGTGGCGGAAGAGTATGGGAGTCGAACCCACCAGGGATTGCTGGCAACCCCTACCAGATTTGAAGTCTGGCCGGCCCACCGGGACACGACACTCTTCCAGTTGCTTCATCAGTGTACGCAAGGCACATGTCGTCAACTCGTCGCGCGCGATCAACGCCACGGGTTGCCACGACGCACCAAGTGGTTGTCCTGCACGCGCCGCGTATATCCGACGCGGTCGAAGAACTCGAGGATCTGGATCGCGAGCTTGCGGCCCGTGCCGATACGATCGCGGAATTCCGCCGCACGAGCCGCACCCTGCAGTTGCGCCAGATCCGCTGCGATGTCGGCGAGGTCGCCGACCGCATCGGTGGTGAAGAAGTGATCGTGTGCGACCAGTGCGACGTCACCCACACGCGCAACAGTCTTCAGCAGGTTGCGGACCTCGGCCTCGGGTATGCCGGTTTCGCGCGCGATGTCGCGGACCCGCGGCGGGTCGAACTTGCGATCGACGAGCAGTGGCTTGATCCTTTCCCAGCGGACGCGCTGATCCTTGCCAAGCTCGGCCTTGTGGGTCGGTAGCGCCAGAAACGCCCCTCGCCGCGCCAGAGACTGCTCGGCGAGCAGTTCGTCGATCGCGGCGGCGAAGGCATCAAGGTCGAGCGACGGCGCCACGATCCGCCGCAGCCGCAGCTGCTCGACACCGGGCAGTTCGGGCTCGCGCTGATGTGTCTCGCCGATCGCCTCGATGACCTTCTCTCTCAGCTGCCGCCAGCGGTGCAGCGAAAACGCTATGCCGGCAGCGACCCTTGCCTGGGTCGCTGCGAGCAGGGCTTCGAGTTCGTCGTCGCGCAGATTCCATACGGACGCCAGCCGCGCCAGCGGGACTGGTTGCTGCTCGAGCCACGCGCCGAGCGCGACCGCCGGTGCCTGGTCACGCAGCTGTGCGAGCAGCGAGAGCCGGGCCGGCGCGCGACGACCGCGGCGCGCTGCGGTGCCGAGGGTGGCGGCGTCGAGCACCGCGCCGCCGCCGATCGTGCGCTGGGCCGACGCATCGCGGATCACGTAGCGGTCGCCGCGCGCGACGGCGAGTGGCCGATCGAGCGTAAATGAGGCCAGCACGCTGCTGCCCGGTTCCCCGCGCGCCTGGTCGAGCACGGCGACCCGCGCCATCGCGTCGGCCGTTCCGTGGTGGAAATGCACGGTGGCACCCGAGGGCAACGATTTCGCTTCGCGCGGCGAGAGGTCAAGAGAGGCGTCGATGCGATCGGCCAGATTGATGAGCGCTGCATCCTGCACCCACATCCCGCGTTCGATCTCGTTCTTCTCGAGTCCCGGCAAGTTCAGCGCACACCGCTGTCCGGCAAAACCGGAATCCGCCGGACGGTCCTGCGCGTGCAAGGAACGGATGCGCGAATGCAGCGCCCTGCCATGGGGGCCTGGGACCACGACAACCGGATCACCGACCCGCACCGCGCCGGCTCGCACGGTGCCGGTGACGACGGTACCGACACCCGCGAGGGTGAAGCAGCGATCGATGGCCATTCGAAAGCGGCCGGCCGCCGGCCCCTGCGCGAGCCGCGCGGCCTCGTTGCGCAGGTGCGCGGCAAGGTCGTCGATGCCCGTGCCGGTCAGCGACGACACCGGAAACACCGGCCACCGTTGCGCGGGCGTTCCGCTCACTCGCGCACTGATCTGCAGCCGGACCTGGTCAATGCGTTCGGGCGTCACGGCGTCCGACTTGGTCAGCGCCACCGCTCCGCGCGTGATGCCGAGCAACAACATGATCTCGAGGTGTTCGTCGGTCTGCGGCATCACGCCATCATCGGCGGCGACCACCAGCAGGGCGAAATCGATGCCGGTGGCTCCGGCCAGCATGGTATGCACGAAGCGCTCGTGCCCTGGCACGTCGATGAAGCCGAGCACATCGCGTCCTGACGCATCGACCGGGATGTAGGCATAACCCAGTTCGATCGAGATGCCGCGCTTGATTTCTTCGGGCAGCCGATCGGTGTCGCGTCCGGTCAGGCGCTTGACGAGCGAAGTCTTGCCGTGATCGATATGGCCTGCGGTTCCGATCAGCATGGCAGCTGCCGGCGATGCAGCCCACACCGCAGCAGCGGTCGGCTCGTCACAGCGCCTTCAGGTTGTCGACGAACGCGGGCTCGTCAAGCGGCGGCAGGCAGCGCAGATCGAGCCACAGTGCGCCGTCGGCGATCCGCCCCAGCACCGGTACCGGCAGCGAGCGCAGCCGTGCTTCCAATCGCTGGACGACCCGCCCTCGCGCCCTGCCGGCGGGCCTCATCACCAGCGCCGCTGAAGGCAGGCGTTCGACCGGCATGCTGCCGGAACCGATCTGGCTCGCACACGCCTCGCACTTGACCGAATACTCCGCGCCGACCGCCGCCACCATCGCGGCGCGCAGCCGTTCGCAGCCACCCGCGATGTCGTCGCGGGAACGCACCAGGAGTGCCAGCGTGGGCAGGCGCTCGGTCAGTCGATGCGCGCTGGAATAGATGCGCAACGTCGCTTCGAGCGCGGCCAGCGTCAACTTCGATACCCGCAGTGCGCGTTTCAGCGGATCCTTGCGGATTCGCCCGATCACGTCGCGACGACCGACGATCAGGCCAGCCTGCGGCCCGCCGAGCAACTTGTCACCGGAGAAAGTAACGACGTCGGCACCGGCCGCCAGTGATTCCTGCGGCATTGGCTCTCGCGGCAGCCCGTAGTCCGTTAGGTCGACAAGGGCGCCTGCACCGAGATCGACCATGTACGGCACGCCGTGCGCATGTGCGATGCGGGCGAGCGCTGCGTCGTCCACCGCGGCCGTGAAACCGGTGATGGCGTAGTTCGACCAGTGTGCCTTGACGATCAGGCCTGTCCTCAAGCTGCAGGCCGACTCGTAGTCGCGCGGATGCGTGCGATTGGTCGTGCCGACCTCGACCAGCCGGCAGCCCGCTGCGCGCATGATGTCCGGCATGCGAAACGCCCCGCCGATCTCGATCAGTTCGCCCCGCGAGATGATGGCGTCCTTGCGCGCGGACAGCGCTTTCAGCGACAACAGCACCGCTGCCGCGTTGTTGTTGACCACCGTCGCCGCCTCGGCTCCGGTCAACTCCTTCAGCAGGTCTTCCACGACGACGTCGCGGTCGCCGCGTCCGCCGTCGGCCAGGTCGTATTCGAGCGCAACGGAGCCGCGCATAGCCGCGGCAGTCGCCGCTATCGCCTCTTCGGCCAGCAGCGCGCGTCCGAAGTTGGTGTGGATGACGGTCCCCGTGAGATTAAAGACCGGACGCAGGCGCGTCTCCCGGCGCTGTCTGATCCGCCGCCGCGCATCGGCGACGATCGCCTCCATCGAAGGAGCGGCAGCGCCGGCGCGGATCGCCTCGCGGGCATGGGTGAGCACGGCCTGCACCGCGTGCTTGACCCACAACCCGCCGACCTCCGAGGCAAGGGCCTGCAGTTCGGCATCTCGCAGCACGCGGTCGACCGCCGGCAACCGGGCCAACGACGCATCGGCCGCGTTGTCTGCGCCTCCGCTTGCCTCACCCGGACCGGGCAGAGTCAAGTTCGCCATGCTAACTCGAACCCGGATGCAGCAGCAGGTTGGGACCCGAACGCAGGTAGCCGCGCTCATCGACCAGGAGATCGAGCGCAAGCGTGGCAAGGTCATCGGCGGTTGGATCGACGCCGGCATCCTTCTCGCGATAGAAGATCTTCAGATAGCTCATGCATTCGTCGCAGGTCTCGGCACGTGCCGCAGCACGCTCCGGGCCCTGGCCGTCGACTTCGATCGTCAGGTAATGCAGGCTCTTGTCGGATTCACAACTCGAGCACTGCACGCGCGTCAGGTGCCATTCGGTCGAGCAGAGCGCACACGACAGATAGCGGAGATTGGCGCGCTCAGCACCGATGCACACCACGCTCGCCACCGGGCGCGTGCCGCATACCGGGCAGACTGTCGCCACGTCGCAATGCGAGACCGCGTCGACATCGACACGCTCGGCAAGTCGCGTGAAGTAGACCTGCAGGGCCGATGCGACGAACGGAACGAATGCGGCGTCGCTGTCGAGCGTGGTTCCGGCAAGAACGCGATCGGCGATGGATTCGAGCTGAGTTTCATCCGCGCGGACAAGGTCGGCGAGAGTCGAGGCGACCGCGTCGACGGCGCGAGGTCGCAGTGTCCCGACGATCCCGGCAAGGTCGTCCCGCCATGCGGGCGACCGCTCGTGCGCCTGCGCCGAAAGCGGCGGCATGCCGTACTCGCGACTGGCCTTCAATTGCTCGGCGCTCAGGTCATCCGCCGGGCGCGCGCCATAGACGACCTGCTGCGCGCGCGCCAGCGCGGCGAGGAATTCGAGGTAACCCGCCATCGAATGGCCAGAAGCCAGCGAATCGAGCCGCAGCGCACGATCGGCGAAAACGCCGGCGCCCTGCGGCAGGACTACACGCGGAAAGTGGCGTACGCGGTCGGTCGTGCCGTCGATGACGATGGGGGTCGCCACGAAGATCTCCTGATGAATGCGCCGTCCAAGTGAAAGCGGCAGGGTCACCCCTGCCGCCATATCGAAAGATACCGGATTGCGGGTTACTTGGCGCTACCCGTGACCCGCCGGTACCAGAGCGCGTGGTGATGCCTTGCCCACGCATGGGATACGGTGCCACGCGTCATAGCCCGCATCGAGCCGCGCACCCAGAAGATCGCCGCGTAGATGTGGACGATGATGCCGATGATCAGCACGAATGCGGATACGGCGTGCACCACGGCCGCAATGCGGATCATCGGAATCGGGAACAGGCCGGCGAAGTATGGCCGCCACAGCATGATTCCCGACACCACCAGCAGGATCATCGTCACGATCATCGTCCAGAACAGCTGCTTCTGCCCAATGTTGTACTTGTCGATCTCCGGCAGGCCGTCGTCCCGGTTGTTGAGTACGTCCGGCAACCGCTTCTGCCAGGCCCGGTCGTACGGCTGGATGATGTTGTCCTGCCAGTACCGCAGCGCCATGAAGAAGAAGAATGCGAACATCAGCACGCCCAGGAACGGATGCAGGATGCGCGACCACACCCCACCGCCGAGCAGGCTGGAGAGGAACCAGAACGCCGGGTGGAAAAATGCCAGGCCGGAGGCAGCGAGCAGGACGAAGAGGATCGCGACGATCCAGTGGTTCATCCGCTCGTTGGCGTTGTAGCGCGGCACTTCTCCACTTTTCATTACGACGTGAGCCATGCCTCAGCCTCCCTTGTGCGCGCTGTCGTCAACTTCCTTCGGACCCCGCGTGATGTAGTGGAAGAACGCACCCAGCACCGCGATGCCCAGGCCCAGTGCCATCAGGGGCTTGGTGACGCCCTTCCACAGACTGACCCACGGGCTGATCTTCGGATCCGATGGCAGGCCGTGGTACAGCTCCGGCTTGTCACCATGCTGCAGCACGTACATCACGTGCGTGCCGCCGACGCCCTTCGGGTCGTACAGCGCCGCGGTCTCGAAGCCGCGCTCCTTCAGGTCGTTCACGCGCTTGTCGGCGCGGTGGATCATGTCGGTCTTGCTGCCGAACTGGATCGCCCCGGTCGGACACGTCTTCACGCACGCAGGTTCGAGGCCCACCTTGACGCGATCGGAGCACAGCGAACACTTGTAGGCCTTGTTGTCGTCCTTCGAGATGCGCGGAATGTTGAACGGACAGCCGGCGATGCAGTAGCCGCAGCCGATGCAGTTTTCCGAGATGAAGTCGACGATGCCGTTGGCGTACTTGATGATCGCACCCGGCGCCGGGCAGGCCTTCAGGCAGCCCGGATCGCCGCAGTGCATGCAGCCGTCCTTGCGGATCAGCCACTCGAGGCCGCCGTCCGGCTTTGATACCTCCGAGAACCGCATGACCGTCCACGAATGCGGCGACAGGTCGCTCGGGTTGTCATACACGCCAACGTTGGTGCCGATGTCGTCGCGCAGGTCGTTCCATTGCATGCACGCAACCTGGCACGCCTTGCAGCCGATGCACTTGGAGATGTCGATCAGCTTCGCGACATCAGGATCCGCGCCGCGCACCGACGGCGGCATCGTTGTCGTGGCCGAGCGCTTCTGGACATCGAGAGATTGCAGTGATGGCATGTGATCCTCCTATGCCTTCTCGATGTTAACCAGGAACGCCTTGAACTCCGGCGTCTGCGAATTGGCGTCAGCTACGTACGGCGTCAGGTTGTTCGCCAGGTATCCGGTCTTGGCAACCCCGACGAAGCCCCAGTGAATCGGGATGCCTACCGTGTAGATCTTCTTGCCGTCGCATGTCAGGTCCGCCACACGCTTGGTCACGACGGCGGTCGCCTTCAGTTCGCCGCGATTGCTGCGGACCTTGACGAGATCGCCGTTCTTGATGCCCTTCTCCTTGCCGAGCGTTTCGCTGATCTCGACGAACGGCGATGGTTGCGTGATTGCATTGGACTCGACGTTCTTGGTCCAGAAGTGGAAGTGCTCGGTCAGGCGATACGTCGTCCCGACGTACGGGAACTCGTCCGCCTTGCCAAACGACTCCAGGTCGCCCTTGAACACGCGGGCCGCCGGGTTGCTGACGACCTTCGGGTGCAGTGGGTTCGTCCCGATCGGCGTCTCGAACGGCTCGTAGTGCTCGGGGAACGGGCCTTCATTCATGCCCGGTGCGAACAGGCGTGCCACGCCTTCCGCGGTCATGATGAACGGACCGGCACCGCTGTCGGGACCGAGGTCGGGCCGGATGTCCGGGATGTCGATGCCGACCCAGCGCTCACCGTTCCAGCGGATGCCACTGCGCGTGGAATCCCACGGCTTTCCGGTCTTGGGGTCGGCTCCGGCGCGGTTGTAGAGCACACGCCGATTGGCCGGCCACGCATAGCCCCAGGTCAGGTTGTTGCCCAGCAGGCCGGGGTCAGTCCGATCACGACGCTGGGCCAGGTTGCCCGCCTGCGGCCAGACTCCGGAATAGATCCAGTTGCCGCATGCGGTCGAGCCATCGTCCTGCAACTGGCCGAAACCTGCCAGCTGCTCACCGCCCTTGAGGATGATCTTGGTCTTGTCCTTCGGGTCGACGACATCGACCAGCACGCGACCGTTGATCTCGCGAAGAACCTCTTCGGCGGTCGGGAGCTTCGGATTGATATAGCTCCATGACAGCTTGGTGATCGGATCCGGGAACTTGCCGCCTTCCTTGGCGTACATGTCGCGCAGCTTGGTGAACAACGTGCCGATGATCTCCCGATCGACCTTGCCTTCGCCCGGCGGATCCGCGGCCGCCCACTTCCATTGGATCACGCGGCCGGAACTGGTGAAGGTCCCGGGGTCCTCTGCAAAGCAGCATGCCGGCAGCCGGATCACCTCGGTCTTGATTTCATCCGGCTTGACGTTGTTCTGCTCGCCGTAGTTCTTCCAGAACTCGGAAGTCTCGGTCTTCAGTGCCTCGATGACGACGAGGTACTTCAGCTTCGCCATTGCCGCGCTGACCTTCTTCTTGTTCGGCAGCGCTGCCAGTGGATTGAACCCTTGGCAAACGAGACCGTTGATCCGTCCCTGGTACATGCGCTCGAAAATCGCGAGCACGTCGTAAGCGCCGTCGCGCTTCGGCAGGTAGTCGTAGGCGAAGTCGTTTTCCTTGGTCGCCGCGTCGCCCCACCACGCCTTCTGCTGACTCGTGTGCCACTTGGAGAAGTTGGACCCGTAGTTCATCTGGTTGGGTCGAAGCGGCTTCGGCGTGCGTGCGTCGATGTACTTCTGGCGCGAGTCGTCCGCGTCCGTCGGCGCCGAGAGATACCCCGGCAGCACTTCGGAATAGGCGCACTGGTCGGTGATGCCCTGCACGTTGGCGTGCCCGCGCAACGCGTTGACACCACCGCCCGCCCGGCCCATGTTACCGAGCAGCAGCTGGATCATGGCCATCGTGCGGATGTTCTCGGACCCCTTCGAGTGCTGCGTCCACCCAAGCGCATAGAGGATCGTCATCACCCGGTCGGGCGTGGACGTGGTGCCGAGCATTTCGGCCACCTTCAGGAACTTGTCCTTCGGCGTGCCGCAGATCCTCTCGACCATCTCTGGCGTGTACCGGTTGAAGTGTGCCTTCATCAGCTGGTAGACGCAGCGCGGATGCTCGAGCGTTTCGTCGACAACGGCATAGCCGTCCTTGCCGATCTCATAGCCCCAGGTCGTCTTGTCGTAGCTGCGCTTCTCGGCGTTGTAGCCGGAGAAAACGCCCTCCGCAAAGTTGAAGTCCTCACGGATCAGGAACGGCGCGTTCGTGTACGAGAGAACGTAGTCCTTGTGGATCTTGTTGTTCGCAAGCAGGTAGTTGATCACACCGCCCAGAAAGGCGATGTCGGTGCCGGGGCGGATCGGGGCGTAGTAATCGGCAATCGCCGCCGACCGCGTGAAGCGCGGGTCGACAACAATCAGTTTGGCCTTGCGATATTCGAGGGCTTCGGTCACCCACTTGAAGCCGCAAGGATGTGCTTCGGCGGCATTGCCGCCCATGATCAGTACGAGGTCAGTGTTCTTGATGTCCACCCAGTGGTTGGTCATCGCACCTCTGCCGAACGTCGGGCCCAGACTGGACACCGTCGGCGCGTGTCATATTCGTGCCTGGGTATCGAGCGCGACCATCCCCAGCGCGCGTGCCATCTTCACGGAGACATAGCCTGACTCGTTCGAGCTCGCGCTTGAGATCAGCAGGCCGGTAGTGTTCCAGCGATTGACCGTGACGCCCTTTTCGTTCTTCTCGATGAAGTTCGCGTCGCGGTCGCCCTTCATGTACTTGGCCACTCGTGTCAGCGCTTCGTCCCATGAAATGCGCTTCCAATCGTTCGAGCCGGGTTCGCGCACCTCCGGGTGCGTCAGTCGATTCGGCGAGTGCACCAGGTCGAGCAGGGCAGCACCCTTGGGGCACAGCGTGCCGCGATTGACCGGATGGTCAGGATCACCCTCAATATGAATGATGGAGCTCTTGACGTTCTTTGCGTTGTCGCCAAGGGTGTACATGATCACGCCGCAACTGACCGAGCAATATGGGCACGTGCCGCGTGTTTCAGTGGTTTGAGCGAGTTTGAAAGCCCGGACTTCGGCCAGCGCAGCGCTCGGCGAAAAGCCGAGACCGACCACCGAGGACGAGCCGAGGCCGGTCGCACAGATCCTGAAGAACTGGCGCCGATTCATCGGTGCGTTCATGAATACTCCCTGGCAACAACTGCCAAATGAAATCGGGTCCGGCCGAGCGGCACCGAACTTGCCCTGTCGCGCTACGCTCTGCACACACCGCGAAGCGCGCGGCTACGACAGACCGCCTTGCAGCATAGGTCAGTCAACATTCGATCTCAACATTGCAGCGCAAAAACTCCGCAGCGAAATCACTCTCATCAAGCAAATGATCAAGGCAACATCCGAAGTCTCGGAGCGCATCCTGCGGTTCACGGGTCTCCTTGTCGGTGTGGTGCTTGCAGGCTGCGCGACAGTGGGCGGCGCGCCGACCACGTCACCATCTACGGGCAAACCCGCAGTGGCTTCGACTCCCAGCCTCGGGCTGTTCTCCCGAATAAGGGTCCCGAGCGATCGCGAGCCGGTTCTCCAGTTATCCGCGCGGGGAGTGCAGATATTTCGATGCGAAAAGCGGGACGGTGCTTTTGCGTGGGTGTTCCGACAGCCCGATGCCGAACTGCTCGATGCCAGCGGACGTGTGGTCGGGCGCCACGGCGCCAACTTCTCGTTTGAGCACAACGATGGAAGCCGGCTGGTCGCCACGATTGCGGCCTATGACGATGCGCCGAAGTCGACTGATCTCCGATGGCTGCTGATGACCACCCGTAGCTTCGGTAAGGGCGCGTTCGAAGGCGTTACCCATGTCCAACGCATCGACACCCACGGGGGCATGCCTCCGGAGCACTGCGACAGCTCGCAATCC
Organism: uncultured beta proteobacterium; assembly: GCA_963703945.1. Lineage (GTDB taxonomy): Bacteria > Pseudomonadota > Gammaproteobacteria > Burkholderiales > Burkholderiaceae_F > JALORV01. The sequence continues at coordinate 241,786 of CAVPGM010000011.1, forward strand.
AACCAAGTACTGCGCGTCGAGTTCTCGGCGGAGTTCGTCTTTTATCGTGCCAAATCAAGTGCTTCGGGTTGATGTGGCTGCCCAGCGTTGGCAGGCCGTCTGGTCTGCCCGAGTCCAGCGCAACGGGGCATTTCTCAAAAAGCGTTAAAATTCAGCGTTTTCGGACCGCTGTACGCCGGAGGAATGCTCATGAACCCGACTGCCTCGACGGTAGGCGCTTATCTGCGCGACCTGCCGCCGGACCGTCGCGTGGCAATGGCGCGCTTGTGCAGCATGATTCGCCGCTCCGCCCGCGGAGTGCGCGAGAGCATGCGCTACGGGCTCGCGTTCTACGAACTGGACGGGCCGCTGTTCGCCCTCGAATCGGGCCGCCGCCACATGTCACTGTATGTGGCCGAAAAAGACGTCGTGCTGAAGCACCGGGAAGCGTTGCAGGGCGTCAACGCGGCGAAGAGCTACATCAAATTCTCGGACCTCAATCGCCTTCCGCTCGATGTCGTCGAGAAGATCGTGCGCGACTCCGTCGCAGCGAGACGCCAGCGGGTCTCGCAGGGTACGGTTCCGACGCAGGCCGAACTGCTGAAGCTCTGGGACATCAACGAGGAGGCGGCCGCGCCTCCGGCGACCACTGTCAAACTGCCGGTCGCGAAGCCGGCTGCCGCGATGACCGACGCGATCAACGCGATGGCGACATCGGTACGGGACGCGATGATCGCCGCGATCGACATCGCCACCGGCGCGCCGATCGCTGCCAAGCCGAGGACAGCACGCAAGCCCGTTCCGGCATCGAGCGCGGCAGCACGCGCAACCAAGCGCGCGACCCCGCGCAGCGTGTCGCGCGCTGCACCAATCAACGCTGCCGCCAAGAAGTCGGCCGCGAAGAAGTCCGCCAAGGCAGCGTCGGCACGTCGGCGCTAAGTAGCCGAGGTTGGCCAACTCGCAGACGCGCGTCACACCTGCGCGGCTCGCGTGTCCTCGATCACCTTGCCGTCGTTGGGAAGCGCACCCGGCAGCACCAGCTCGACGGCACCGCCCAGCTTGGTGAGGCTACGCAATGACTCGGCGATCGCGCCGGGCAGCGCCTCGTCTCGGGACGTGCATTCCACCTTGAGTGTCATGGAATCGGTCTCGCCGGTACGCGAGATGACGAGGCGCATCCGGCCTATACCGGCATGTCGCCGTCCGATGTCCGCGATCTGTTCCGGACGAACAAACATCCCTTTCACCTTCGCAGTCTGATCGGCGCGCCCCATCCAGCCGCGCAGCCTGGTATTGGTCCGGCCACAGGGCGAGATTCCGGGCACGATGGCCGACAGGTCGCCCAGGCTCAGTCGGATCCAGGGGTGATGCGGATCGAAGGAAGTCACGACGACCTCGCCGACTTCGCCGTCCGGGACGGTATCGCCGGTGCCGGGCCTGACGATTTCGACGAGCACGTCTTCGTTGACGACCATGCCGGCCCGCGCCGAGGTTTCGTACGCGACAACGCCGAGGTCGGCCGTCGCATACAGCTGGTAGGCGTCGACGCCGCGAGACCGGAACTCGGCCTGCAAAGATGGCGGAAACGCCGCGCCCGATACCGCGGCCCTGACGATCGAACTCGCCTCCCGTCGTGCGGCGTGAGCGGCGTCCAGCAGGATCTTCAGAAAGTCCGGCGTTCCGGTGTACGCGGTCGGTCGGTAATGTTCGATCAGATCGAGCTGCTGCTCTGTATTGCCGGGCCCGGCCGGAATGACCGCGCAGCCCAGCGCACGCGCTCCGCCGTCGAGAATGAAACCTCCCGGCGTCAGGTGGTACGAGAACGTATTTAGCACCACATCGCCGGCACGGAATCCTGCAGCGTACAGGCCGCGCGCCGCCCGCCAGGCATCGTCATGACGACTTTCCGGCTCGTAAATCGGTCCGGGCGACGTAAAGAGCCGGCCGAAGCGATCGATCGGATCGGCAATGAGGCCGCCGAATGGTGGCGCTGCCTTCTGCAACGGCGGCAGCTCGGACTTGCGCAGGACCGGCAAACGCGCAAGATCGGCCCTTGTCAGCACATCGGCCGGGTTCACGTCGCCAAGGTGACGACGCCAGCCTGGAGCCTTCATTGCATTGGCCACCAGGCCGGGCAAGTGCCCCATCAGGTCGAGTTCGCGCTGCCGCGGATCGCGTGTCTCACGGCTGTCGTATGGCTGCGTCATTCGATGACCCTGAAACGGTTGCCCAACTATTTGCCCGCGGCCTCGATTTCCGCTCGTCGACGCTCAGCCTCCTGCTGAGCAGCGTCGAGCTTGCTCTTGACCGGATCGATCGTCGTCTGACGCGTGGGCAGCGGCGTGTTCGCCGGTTCGTCGCTGCGCGGCGCGCAGGCCCCCACCGCAGTCACGCCGCTTGCCATCAGCAGTGTCGCCATCGTCCGCCGGGCTCGCCATCCCGCGTTCGGCGCGGAGTGAGGCGCCTTCACCATCGATCGTCACGCATCGTTGCTGCCGGCTCCTTCAAGCCCTCGAACGAACTCGCTTGACCGCGGAGCGCAGCCTGCGCACCAGCTTGCGGGCGACCTTCCGCGCAGTCGCTGCACGCGCGGCAACCTTCGTGACGACGCGCTTCACCGTCGACTTGCGCGACGCCGCGCCGGTGCGCGTCGTCTTGGCTGCGACCTTCGCGGACTTCCTGGCAGCCTTCTTCGCCGCCGCCTTGCGTTCTGCCTCGCTGCCCCGCTTGATATCCATCGCGTGAGCTCGCGAATACTGCTGGATGTCCTTGAACTTCCCGCTCGCGTCGCGCACGGCGTAGAGCTTCTTGCCGCCGGAGCTGTACATCACGGTACGGCGGGCTTTCTTCCTGGCGGCTTTCTTGGCTGTGGCCATCGATCCTCCCCGTTAGCGCGGACCGCTTGCGCCTGCCAGTCCGCGCATGCTGACAGGCGCCACGAACGCGACGCGACGATCGCTCCCAGACCGTCAGGCGAGCCAGCGCTTGCGGCGCTTGTAGAACTTCGCGTCGCGGAAATTCTTGCGTCCGGCCTTGGACAGCCCGAGATAGAACTCCTTGACGTCCTCGTTCTCGCGCAGAGACTCGGCCTTGCCGTCCATCACGACGCGGCCGTTCTCCAGGATGTAGCCGTAGTCCGAGAAGCGCAAGGCGATGTTGGTGTTCTGCTCAGCAAGGAGGAACGACACGCCCTCTTTCTTGTTGAGATCCTGAACAATGGCAAAGATCTCCTCCACCACCTGCGGCGCAAGCCCCATCGACGGCTCGTCCAGCAGGATCATCGATGGCCGCGCCATCAGCGCGCGCCCGATGGCCGTCATCTGCTGCTCTCCACCGGATGTGTAGCCCGACTGACTCGCACTGCGCTGCTTCAGCCGCGGGAAATAGCCATAGACCTTTTCGAGATCAGCCGCCACTTCGGCGCGCGACTTGCCGCGTCCCGATGCTCCCCTCGAATAGGCACCAGATAGCAGGTTGTCCTCGACCGTGAGGTGGGCGAAGCAGCGCCTTCCTTCCATTACTTGCACCACGCCGCGCCTGACCAGATCGTAGGCCGTCAGACGTTCGATCTTCTCGCCACGATATTCGATGGAACCCTTGGTGACTTCGCCGCGTTCGCCGTGCAGCAGGTTGGAGACCGCGCGCAGCGTCGTCGTCTTGCCGGCCCCGTTGGCTCCAAGCAGCGCGACGATGCCGCCTTCGGGCACGGTCAGCGAGACCCCCTTGAGCACGAGGATCACGTGGTTGTAAATGACCTCGATGCCGTTGACGTTGAGCAGCGGTTTCGTCACCGTTGATCTCCGTGGCAGCGGCCGCCTCGCGGCGGTCGCTGCCCCGAAACTACTTCTTGGCCGGGATGACCGCCGCGGGTGCCGCGGTCTTGCCGGTGATCGCCTTGTCGGCATCCGCCATTTCTGACGCGCAACTGCGCATCGTCAGCTTCTTGTCGGCGACGTATTTCTGCGCCGCGTTCTTGATCATCGGCTTGATGATCTGGTTGTCCGCTTCGTAGAAGTCGGACACGAACACCCACTTGGCGCCGTCCCACTGCTGGATGCGGGCCATGCGGGCGCCGGCGTGGTCACGGCAGTTCGTCGCCAGCGGCTTCATCACGCCGGCAAGGCCGAGTGCCTCGAGCCGCTTGGCGTCAAGATTGAGGTTTTCGAGACCGTAACGTACCTGCTCGCCGGTCAGCGGCTTCTGCCCGTAGCGGAACTGCGCCTGGCGCACGCCTTCGACCTGGAGCATCGCGCTGATCATGCCGCGCGTGTAGAGCACCGATCCCACCTCCTCTTTCGGGCCGGTACCCTGGCCCTTCTCGTGGACCTGCTTCAGGATTTCCTCATGCACCTTGGCGCGGCCGGCGCCATGCTGCAGCGCCAGCCCGTTGTAGCCCTTGGCATCGGCACCGACCGGTGTGACATCGGGCTCAGCGGCCGCCCACCAGACGCCGTACATCTTGTCGCGCGGGTAGCCGGTGGCCACCGCCTCGCGCAAGGCTGTCGAATTCATCACGCCCCACCCCCAGAGGAATACATAATCCGGACGGTTCTGGCGGATCTGCAGCCACGCGGCCTTCTGTTCGACACCCGGGTGCGTGACCGGAATCGTGATCAGCTCGAAGCCGTGCAGCTTGGCGCGCTCCTGCAGCAGCGCGATCGGCTCCTTCCCGTAGGGCGAGTCGTGATAGACGAGCGCGATCTTCTTGCCCTTCAGCTTGTCGACGCCGCCGTTGAGCTTGCCGACGTGCTGTATCAGGATGTCGGCCCCGTCCCAGTAGGTACCCATCAGCGGAAAGTTCCAGGGAAAAGCTTCGCCTTCCACCGACTCAGAGCGTCCGTAGCCGGCAGTAATCAGCGGGATCTTGTCCGTCGGAACCTTATCGGTCAGCGCAAACGTAACGCCCGTCGACAGGGGCTGGACCGCGGAAACGAAAGGCTTCGTCTTCAGCCGCTCGTAGCACTCGACGCCGCGGTCGGTCGCGTAGCCGAATTCACATTCTTCCCAGACAATCTTCACGCCGTTGATTCCGCCCTGAGCATTCACGAGCTTCAGGTAGTCGACATAACCGTTGGCCCAGGGCGTGCCATTGGGCGCGTAGGCGCCGGTCCGATACACGAGGATCGGGAAGAACTGCTCGCCCTTGTTGGCGGCGGGCGCGGCCTTGGTCTGCGCCTCGGTGCTGGCCGGGAGCGCGAGCGAAACGACGGCAGCAAGACCCGCTACCGCTATCGCCGCCGCGTTCAATCTGAACGTCTTTGTCATCGCTGTCTCCTTGAAATGAACAGGGTCCAAGCCTGTTGTGTTGTCTGCCGTCGCTCCGTGGACCTCAGTGCGGGAACGGCCATAGTCTCAATTTTTCCTTGCCGATCGACCAGAGCCGGGCAAGGCCGTGCGGCTCGACGATCAGGAAGAAAACGATCAGGCTGCCGAAGATCATTGCCTCCAGGTGCGACGAAAATGCCGTCGAGATCTCGATGCCGAACCAACCCGGCACCTGATTCAGCAGCAGCGGAAGTATCACGATGAATGCAGCACCGAAATAACAGCCTAGCAGCGATCCCATGCCACCGATGATGATCATGAACAGCAGATTGAGCGATAGGTTCACATTGAACGCCAGCGGCTCCCAGGCGCCCAGTCGGATGAACCCCCAGAGCGCACCGGCCACACCAGCGTAGAACGAACTGACTGCGAAAGCGGAAAGCTTTGCGTACAGCGGCCGGATGCCGATCACCTCGGCGGCGACATCCATGTCGCGGATCGCCATCCAGCCGCGGCCGATGTGCCCGCGGACGAGGTTCTTGGCCGCGAGTGTCATGATCACGGCGATCGACAGCACGAACAGGTACTTCTCTGTCGGCGTTTCGATCGACCAGCCGAACATCTCGATCGGCGGCGTCGACACCGAACCCGACGACGAATAGTTGGTGAACCACTTGACGCGTGCGAACAGCCAGTCGATGAAGAACTGCGCGGCCAGCGTCGCGACCGCAAGATACAGACCCTTGATGCGCAGGCTCGGGATGCCGAACAGGACGCCTACCAGCGCAGCGATGCCTCCCGAAAGGATCAGAACGACGACGAAATTGAGCGCAGGAACGCGGATCACGAAGTTGTAGGCGGCATACGCGCCGACCGCCATGAAGGCCGCCGTTCCGAGCGAGATCTGCCCGCAGTAGCCGACGAGTATGTTCAGGCCCATCGCGGCGATAGCCAGGATCAGGAACGGAACTATGAGCGAGAGGAGCAGGTACTCGGTGCCGATCGCCGGTATCAGAAGGTAGGCGAACGCCAGCAGGACGAGCATGAACCAGCGGTCCTGCACGATCGGCAGGATCTGTTGGTCCTCGGCGTATGAGACCTTGAACTGGCCGTTTTCGCGGTAGAGCATCGCGGTCGCTCAGGCTCTCGCGCTACACGCGGTCGATGTGCTTTTCACCGAACAATCCTTCCGGCCGCACCAGCAGGAACAGCAGTGCCAACACATAGGCGAACCAGTTTTCGATACCTCCGCCTGCAAGGTCGAACTCGCGCACCGCGATCGGCCCCAGAAAGACTTCGGCGAACTTCTCCCCGACGCCGATGATGAGTCCTCCAAGAATCGCTCCTGGCACCGAGGTGAAGCCGCCGAGTATCACCACCGGCAGTGCCTTCAGCGCGATCAGCGACAGCGAGAACTGAACACCGAGCTTGGATCCCCAGATGATGCCGGCTACCAGCGCGACGAAGCCCGCGACGGCCCAGACGATGACCCAGATCCGGTTCAGCGGAATGCCGATCGACTGCGCCGCCTGGTGGTCGTCGGCAACCGCGCGCAGCGCCCGACCGGTTGGCGTCTTCTGGAAGAACACAGCCAGTGCGAGTACCAGCAGCCCTGCGATGGCCGCCGCCACCAGGTCCTCGGTATTGATCAGGATGCCGCCTTCGAAGATCTTCTCGGCAACCAGCAGCGGCGTCTTCGGCAGGCCAGTCTCGATCCTGTAGATGTCGCTGCCCCAGATCGTCTGTCCGAAGCCGTCGAGGAAGTAACTGACCCCCAGCGTCGCCATCAGCAGGACCACGGCGTCCTGGTTCACCAGGTGACGCAGCACCAGTCGTTCGATCACCCATGCCAGCAGTGCCATGATGCCGACCGTCAGCACGAACGCGAGCGCCAGAGGCATGACCTCGGCGATCCGCGCCACCGACAGCGCAGCGAACAGGACCATCGCGCCCTGCGCGAAGTTGAACACGCCGGACGCCTTGAAGATGAGCACGAACCCAAGTGCCACCAGCGAGTACATGACGCCGGACATCAGGCCGCCCAGCAACACCTCGACGTAGAAGCCGGGTGTCGTCGTGCCGAGTGCGAGCGGCGCCACCATTCCGATCGCCATGACGACGAACATCAGTACCAGCGGCCAGTTTCTTGCAAGCATGTGCATCGGAGCGGGCCTCAGTGTGCGACGCCCAGGTAGGCGGCGATCACCTGCTCGTTGCTGCGGACTTCGTCGGGTGTGCCGTCGCCGATCTTCTTGCCGTAGTCGAGCACCACGACCCGGTCCGAAATGTCCATCACCACGCCCATGTCGTGCTCGATCAGCACGATCGTGGTGCCGAACTCTTCGTTGACGTCGAGCACGAAGCGCGACATGTCCTGCTTTTCCTCCAGGTTCATACCGGCCATCGGCTCGTCGAGCAGCAGGATCTTCGGCTCCATAGCAAGCGCCCGGCCTAGGTCGACACGCTTCTGCAATCCGTACGGAAGGCGCCCGACCGGCGTCTTCCGATACGCCTGGATCTCGAGAAAATCGATGATGTGCTCGACGAACTCGCGGTGGCGCAGTTCCTCGCGACGCGCGGGTCCCAGATGCGCGGCCTGAAGCAAGACCCCGGTGCGCATGCGCAGGTTGCGTCCGGTCATGATGTTGTCGAGGACGGACATGCCCTTGAACAGAGCCAGGCTCTGGAAAGTGCGCCCGAAGCCCTGCGCCGCGGCGTCGTGCGGATCCATTGCCGAGCGCACCTTGCCGCCGAACACGATGCGTCCCTGCTGCGGGTGATACACGCCGTTGATGACGTTCAGCATCGAGCTCTTGCCCGCGCCATTGGGACCGATGATCGCGCGGATCTCGTGCTCGCGAACGTCGAACGACACGCCCTGGATGGCCTTGACGCCGCCGAACGACAGCCAGACCTCCTCGACGCTGAGGAGCACCTCGCCAGGCTCGCGGCGATTCAAGCCGAGCCTCCGTCGGACGGCTTCGACGCGCCGGGGTTCGCATCCTTCATGTCCCACGCCGGAGTCGACGACTTCCGAATCTCGTACTTCGGCTTGGCGGCCCGGTTCATCGCCTCCACCACCAAGTAGACGAACACCAGTACCAGCGCCAGCCCGGACAGACCGACGAGCAGTGAAGCGTTGGACAGACCCCATGCAGCCACCGGCGCGCCCACGACCAGGCAGGCGATCGCGGTCCAGACCCGCGGTCCGAGCGCCATCACGCCGCCTTCTTCACCGGTGAATACATCTTGGCGTCGCGCACCTTCAGCGTCGCAGCGATCTTGCCGGTGCGCCCATCCTCGAAACGAACCATGGTCTCGATGTGCTGTTCGGTGCGCCCGCCGTACATCGCCTCGACCAGCAAGTCGTACTTTTCCTGGATGAAGCGCCGGCGGACCTTGCGCGTGCGCGTCAGCTCCTCGTCGTCCGCATCGAGTTCCTTGTGCAGCACGATGAAGCGGCGGATCTGCGCGTTGGCGAGTTTCGGATCGTTGGCAAGATCGGCATTGACCTTCTCGACGGCCTCCCGCACCAGCTCGGTCACCTCGGGCTTGGTGGCGAGGTCGGTGTAGCCGGAATACGGCAGGTTGCGACGTTCGGCCCAGTTGCCGACCGCCTCCATGTCGATGTTGATGAAGGCACACACGGTGTCGCGGCCATGGCCGAAACGCGACAGCCTCCTTGATCATCGGAAAGAACTTCAGCTTGTTCTCGATGTACTTGGGCGCGAACAGCGTCCCGTCGGCCAATCGACCGACGTCCTTGGCGCGATCGATGATCTTCAGCTGACCTTCCGCGTCGAAGTAGCCGGCGTCGCCGGTATGGAACCAGCCTTCCGCATCCTTCGCATCGCGGGTCGCCTCCGGAGCCTTGTAGTACTCGCGAAACAGGCCGGGCGAGCGGATCAGGATTTCTCCGGCGTCCGTCAGCCGGATCTCGACACCCGACACCGGCGGGCCGACAGTGTCAGGCCGCACCCCGCCGTTCGGCTGCACGCACACGAAGACCGAGGTTTCGGTCGAGCCGTACAACTGCTTCAGGTTGATACCGAGCGAGCGGTAGAACGTGAAAAGATCCGGACCGATCGCCTCGCCCGCGGTGTAGGCCACTCGGATGCGGCTCATACCGAGGGAGTTGCGCAGCGGTGCGTAAACGAGCCAGTCGCCAAGGGCGTACAGCGCACGGTCGAGAACGCTCACCGACTGCTTGTCGAGCAATCGGCCGCCCACCCGGCGCGCGACTCCCATGAAGTAATGGAACATGCGGCGTTTGGGCGCCGAAGCATCTTCCATGCGAATCATCACCTGCGTCAGCAGCGCTTCGAGTACACGCGGCGGTGCGAAGTAATAGGTCGGACCAATCTCCCGCATGTCCGCGCTCACGGTCGCGGCGGACTCCGGGCAGTTGACCGTGAAGCCGCACACCAGCCACTGCGTGTACGAAAAGATGTTCTGGCCGATCCACGCCATCGGCAGATACGCGAGCACCTCTTCGCGCGGAGTCAGGCCTTCCATCGTCGCGCCGGCACGGCCGGCCGACAGCAGGTTTTCGTAGGCGAGCACCACGCCCTTCGGATTGGCGGTGGTGCCGGACGTATAGAACATCGCGGCGACATCCCCCGCCTTGCCCTTGGCGATTTCCTCCGCGACCACGTCCGGATGTTCCTTCAGGAACTGTTCGCCGAGCGTGCGGATCTGCTCGTACGACGCCAGGCCGGGCTGGTCATAGTTCCGCAGACCGCGCGGGTCCTCATAGACGATCCGCTTCAGGTGCGGCACGGTCTCGCGGACTTCCAGCAGCTTGTCGACCTGTTCCTGATCCTCGACCACCGCGAACTTGATCTCGGCATTGTCGAAGACGAAGGCCATTTCTGCGGCCACCGCGTCCTGGTACATCGGCACCGGAATACCGCCCAGGCACTGGACCGCAATCATCGTGAAATAAAGGCGGGGACGGTTCTCTCCGATGATCGCCAGGTGGTCGCCGCGCCGCAGTCCGGCCTGATGCAGGCCGGCCGCAATCTGATAGACCTCGGTCAAGGCCCGCGACCAGCTCCATCCCTGCCAGATACCGAGATCCTTCTCGCGGATCGCGGTGTCCCCTGGCCGCTGCTGCGCGTGCAGCATCAACAGCCGGGGAAAGGTGTCAGCGGTCAGCGCCTCCGCCACGATGACTGTCTCCGTCGTTCTTGTTTCGGTGCCTCGGGCGGGCACGTGACCGGCTAGCTTAACGCAGCAACCGCGGACGGTCGCCACCCTCCGCATGCTGCGCGCCGAACGGTAAATCGTCCAGGCGCTCCGCGCTGTCGTCCGAGCCACAGTCTTCGTCCAGAATGGAAGCCATGGCACCACAGGTCCTGGCACGCGCGCAGCTGCTCGAATTGGGCTAAGGCGGCGTGCGGATACTGGATATCGAAGCACTACGACGCTACGGCGGCTGAATGCTGGAACTGCAGAACTGGGAGATGGCGAGCCATGTGGTGACCGTGATCGGTCTGCCGCTGGCGATCGCGATCTTCTTCTACGAGCAGCGCAAGGAGCGCGCCAACGAGGAAGACGCGGTCTACCAGCTGCTTTCGGACGCCTACAACGATTTTCTGAAGGTCGTGATCGACAACCCGGACCTGCGGCTGCGCAGCGAACTCGCTACACCCGATCTCAGTTCGGAGCAGCAGGAACGCATGCTGCTGATCTTCGACATGCTGATCTCGCTGCTCGAGCGCGCCTATCTGACCGCGTATGACGACGACATGACACCGTCGCAGAAGCGACGCTGGAATTCCTGGGAGGACTTCATGCGGCAGTGGGTCCGGCGCGACGACTTCTACTATCGACTACCGCAGCTGCTTAAGGGCGAGGATCCGCAATTCGCCGCCTTTCTGCAGGCCGTCGCCGAGGACGAGCGCGGCGGCGCGATGCCGCGCTAGCGGGGACGCTCGGCCAGGTGCGGGGAAAACGCATTTTATTTCAAAGCAGTAGGGAACTTCGCCTAGAACCGGACCTTGCTGACCGATGAGTGCACATGAAAGTTCGAAACGGGCCGTCCGACTACAGGACGGCATTACCGTGCCGGCGCTAGGCCTCGGGACGTGGCGGCTCGGCGAGTCGGCGCGGCGTCGGTCCGCCGAGACGGCCTCCGTACGGCGCGCCCTCGAATTGGGCTACCGGCTGATCGACACCGCCGAGATGTACGGCGAGGGCGGCGCAGAGGAAGTCGTCGGAAACGCGCTCGCCGAGGCGATCCGGGCGGGCGACGTGCGGCGGGACGAGGTCTTCATCGTCACAAAAATCTATCCACATCATGCGACTGCGCGCGGGATGGGCAAGGCATGCGACGCGAGCCGCAAACGGCTTGGGATCGACACCGTTGACTTGTACCTGCTGCATTGGCGGGGCGGAGTGCCACTCGCCGAAACCGTCGATGCTTTCGAATCACTGCGCGCCGGCGGACACATCGACCGCTGGGGTGTCTCCAACTTTGACGTCGCGGATTTGCATGAACTTTGGGCGCTCGAGTCCGGCAGGCGTTGTGTCGCCAATCAGATCTACTACTCCGCAAGCCGGCGCGGCAGCGAGTTCGACCTGCGGCCATGGCATATCGCCCACGGCCTGGCGACAATGGCGTATTGCCCGATTGACCAGGGAACATTGACCAATGACAGCGTGCTCAATCGCGTGGCCGCCGCACGCGGTCTCACCGCGGCGCAGATCGCGATCGCGTGGGTGCTGAGCCACCCTGAAGTCATCGCCATCCCGAAGGCCGCGCGTGAAAACCACCTGCGCGAGAACCTTGCCGCGGCCCGTATCGATCTCAGCGAGCAGGAACTCGCCGAGATCGACACCGCCTTCCCAGCACCGACCCGCAAGCTGCCGCTAGCGATGACGTGAGGCACGACGATCAGTCGAGAGCCGATCGCTCTATCTGATGCGCTGCTGGCATCCCGTCCTGTTGCTGCTGGCCTGTGTGGCCTCTTACTCGTCAGAAGGATGGGGCGTCGCTGCGACACAGGTCGATGCCATTCCCGCTGCGCTGGCCGAGGCGATGAAGGTTCGATCCAACGTGCTGCTGGGGGAAGTGCACGACAACCGGTTGCAGCACGAATTGCGCTGGGCGGCACTCAGGCAGCGCTTGGAGGCAGGAGACCGGCCCGCGTTGGCGTTCGAGCAATTCGACCGCAATGCGCAGTCCGAGATCGACCGGATGCGGCGCGAACGTCCGGGCGACGCCGGTGCGCTGATTGCCGTCGCCGGAACGAAGAACTGGGATTGGAACTCCTACCGCCCGTTCGTGCAGCTCGCGCTGGATTACGACCTGCCGATCGTGGCAGCCAACCTGTCGCGCGCCGACGCCATGGCCGTGGCGGCCACCGGCTGGGACGCGGTCTTCGATGCACGCGTGCGGACCGCGCTGGCGTTGGATCGGTTGCCACCCGAGTTCATTGCCGCGCACGAACAGGCGGTCGCACGCGGGCATTGCAACCTGTTGCCGGCTTCGGCGCTGCCCGCCATGGCCCGCGCACAGATCGCGCGCGACATCGTTCTCGCACAGTCGATACAGCCGCACCTTACGCGCGGCGTCGTACTGCTCACCGGCAATGGGCATGCTCGGCGGGACATTGGTGTACCAACATGGCTGGCCGCGGCCGAGCGCAGCACGCTGTGGACCATCGGGATGCTGGAAGCCGACGGCGACGAGCCGGCGGACCTTGAAACCGACCGCTTCGACGCCGTAGTGCGGACCGCGCCCGCCGAGCGGCCCGATCCGTGCGAGGCACTGCGTCGTCGGGCGAAGCTGACCGAGCAGCGCTGAAAGCCTTCCCGCGCGACTACGCCATAGCTGCGTGTCGTTCGATGCGGGGTTCGTTGATCGGCAGGTTCACCAGCGCAGCGGCCAGTGCGAGCAGCGCGTCGGCGTACCACATCCACAGGTAGCTGCCCTGCGCGCTGATGGCGATGCCCCCGAGATAGGCGCCGAAGAATCCGCCGATCTGGTGCGACAGCAGCGTCAGGCCGAACAATGTCGCCAGGTAGCGGGTTCCGAACAGCTTGGCCACCACACCTGCGGTGGGCGGAACCGTCGCCAGCCAGGTGACACCGAGCGCGCCGGCAAAGATGTAGAACGTCAGTGCCGTCTTCGGTGCTGCCAGATATGCAACGACGATCACCGCGCGCGACAGATACAGCCAGAACAGGATGTACTTGCTGCGATAGCGATTGACGCCCCAGCCCGCAATCAGGCTGCCCGCGATGTTGGCCAAGCCAATGATGCCCAGCGACCAGCTGGCCACCGAGGCAGGCAGGCCACACAGGTTCACTTCTCCGGGCAGATGCGTCACCAGGAACGCGATGTGGAAACCGCAGGTGAAGAAACCTGCGTGAAGCAGCAGATAGCTGCGGTCAGCCATGGCCGAGCCGACTGCGTGCCGCAGTCCGCGATCGCCCGGAGCGGCCAGCGCATGGGCGCCACCCGGTGGACCGCGGAGCGCACGCGCCAGCGGCAGCGTGGCAAGCGTGATGGCGGCGAGCGTCCACATCGCGCCCATCCAGCCGATTGTGGAAATCAGCTTCTGCGCCAGCGGCGCGAAGACGAACTGGCCGAACGAACCGCCGGCGTTGACGACGCCGGATGCCGTACCGCGCGATTCGGCCGGAATCCGCTTTGCGGCCGCGCCGATCAACACCGAGAAGCTGCCGGCGCCCGAACCGGCCGCGGACAGCAGTCCGAGCGTCACCATGAGGCCGATACCGTCTGAAACCAGCGGGGTCAGGGCCGTCCCCAGGGCCAGCACGACGATTCCGACCGCGAGCACACGTCCGGGGCCATATCGGTCGGCAAATGCACCGGCGACCGGCTGTGTCGCACCCCAGACGAACTGCCCCACGGCCAGCGCGAAGCTGATCGTCACGATGCCGAGCCCCGTCGATGTGTTGATCGGCGAAACGAACAGCCCAAGCGACTGGCGGGCACCCATGGTGACCATCAGCAGCATCGCAGCCGTCGCGATGCCGGCCCACCACGCGCGAGGCGAGGCAGTCATGAGACCTCCGGACCTTCGGCGACCGCGCCCGAGAGTGCACGATTGGCCGCATCTGCCGCGCGACCTAATGCCGCCTGCAACGGTGTGCCGAGCAGGGCCTCGACCTGCTTCTGGGCGATTTGCCAGGACGGCACCGCCGATAGCAGGCGTTTGCGGCCCTTGGCTGTCAACTGCAGGGGCCGCGCCCGCGTGTCGCCACCGCTGGTGCGGACGTCGACCCGCGCCGCCAGCCCTGAGCTGACAAGCGGACCCACCAGCCTCGACGTGGTCGTGCGATCCATCTGCAGCCGTCGCGCGAGGTCGGCCACGGACAGCGCCGATTGCGCACGCATCAGCACGACCAGAGCCGCGTATTGCGTCACCGTGAGGCCGTGACGCGCGAGCTCGGCATCGTAGAGGCCGGTCAGACGCCGCGCCAGGCTTCGCACCTTCGAGCAGGTGCAGACACCCGCAGGAGGCAGCAGATCGGGTTCATTAGCGTGCATATGCACGGATACTGCCCGAAACACGGGACCGTGTCCAGTCCCGCCTCGATGCGAGGTTTGGCTGCTGCGACAATCCGCGTTCGGCAACCGAGGACCTGCGATGTCAGCGATCCATCCCTTCCATCTCGCCTTTCCGGTCACTTCTTTCGCCAAGGCGCGCGAGTTCTATGCTCGAGTTCAAGGCTTTCGCCGATCCCGCGCAGCTCCTCGCGAAAGGACAGGACGGTGCCGCTGCTGAAGCCAGACCGACGCACGAGCGGGGCGCGAGCCACCCATGAAGATCTTCTTGTCGTATTCCTCAAAGTATCGCGATCTGGTCGAACGACTTCGTCTGGCGCTAGTGGCCGAAGGACACGAACCGTTCGTCGACCGGGACGAGTTGGAACCTGGCCAGCCGTTCGACGCCAAGTTGCGGGAGGCGATCGATGAGTGCGACCTGTTCGTCTACCTGCTGAGCCCGGAATCCGTCGCCGCAGGCAGCTATGCGCTAGCGGAACTCGCCCTCGCGCAAACGCGTTGGCCGCATCCGCGCGGTCGCGTGCTGCCAGTCAGGCTCGCACCGACGCCGCTCGACGCCGTCCCGCCTTACCTCAAGGCCGTGACAATGTACGAACCCCAGGGCGATCCTGTTCCCGGCATCGTCGCCGCGGTCGCCCGACTTTCGCCGCGACGGCGGAACCTGCTGTGGATCGCCGCCGCCGTGTTGACTGCCCTCATCGCCGTAGGCGCCGGTTGGGCGTGGCGACAACATCTCCTCGATGAGAGGGCCGAGCAACAGGCTGTTGCATCTGCAGCGGACCTCTGTTCCAGCGGAGGCCATGCCGCCGGCTGGAAGCGACTAGGCGAACTCGCCGTGAAGAACTCGCAGTCCGCGGTGGTTCAGACCGCGCGCGAAGACTGCGCGATGCACTGGTTGCGCGACGTGCGCATCCGCGGCGAGACCGAGTCCTTCACGGACATCGTCAATCAACTGCTGCCGATCCTCGTCGCGGGGCTGGCGACGGCGCACGGTGAACGTGCCGCCGATCTGCGTGCGCATATCGGCTGGGGCGATTTCCTGCGCGCGCGCGAAGGCGCTGCCGACGCCAGTCCGGATGCGCACTTCCGTCGCGCGCTCAGCGACGATGCGGGCAACGTGTATGCCAATGCGATGCGCGCGCATTACCTCGCATTGCGCAACCGCGAAGACGACGCCGTCGCGCACTTCAGCAGAGCAGTGGCCGCCAAGCGGGACCTGCCTTTCGTGCGTCGGCTGCAATATGCGGCCTGGCTGTGGCGCGCGGGCTACGCACCGCGCGCGGTGCGCACAGCCAACGAGATGCGACTCAATGGTGAAGTCGTCAACGGGCCGCAGCGGAATGCCCTGTGGGGCCCAATTTACTTCTCGCAGCTCTTCAATGCGGACGACGACACAAGCTTCCTAGCGATTCTTCCGCCCGCCGATCATCTGGCTACCTTCGAGTGGCTGTACCCTCAGGCGCGGAGCGAAGGCGAAACGGGCATCTGGCGATATTGCCGGGCGGTCCTGCAGGCCTATGCCGGCCAGCGCGACACGGCGCGCAGTGAGCTCGTCGCACTGCGCGGCGAGCTCGTCGCGAACAAGCAGCCCGGCCGGCTGCTCGACCAGACTCAGCGCGCGCTCAAGCGACTATCAGCTCCGCGCTGACGGACGATGCTATGGCAACGCGCTAGCCGCGTCCGACGAAGGGCATCCGCGTAGCCATGACGGTCATGAACAGCACATTCGCCTCGAGCGGCAGGCGGGCCATATGCAACACGGCGTCTGCCACCAGATTGACGTCCATCACCGGCTCCGGAGCAGTGGTTCCGTTGGCCTGCAGCACGCCCTGCGGCATTCGCTCGGTCATCGGTGTGGCGGCGTTGCCGATATCGATCTGCCCGACGGCGATGTTGTGGTTGCGTCCGTCGAGCGATGCAGCCTTGGTCAGGCCCGTGATCGCGTGCTTGGTTGCCGTGTACGGCGCTGAGTTCGGACGCGGAGCATGTGCCGAAATCGAGCCGTTGTTGATGATGCGGCCACCCCGCGGGTCCTGCGCCTTCATCACCCGGAACGCCTGCTGGATGCAGTAAAACGCGCCGTTCAGATTGACGTCGACCACGGTTCTGCCACTGCGCAAGCGTCAGTTCCTCGAGTGGAACCGGCGGAGCGCCACCGCCAGCGTTGTTGAAGAGCACGTCGAGCCGACCGGCCTCGGCGACGACTCGGTCGAACAGCCGGCGCACCGCCGCCGGATCCGTCACGTCGGTCGGTACGATCAGCGCGCGGCCAACGGCGCGCGCCTGCTCGGCCGTCTGTTCGAGCGCGGCCGCACGACGGCCGGCCAGTGCCACCGTGTATCCGTCACGAAGAAACGCGGCGGCCACCGCGCGTCCGATGCCGCTGCCTGCTCCCGTCACCAACGCCACCTTCGTCGCCATCCGCCGCCGCCTCCCGATCGATGTTCGTTTCATCAGCCGCGGTGAGCTTACCGGCCTCGCCACCGCAGGGGCCCGACACCCCTGACGGGCGGGCGGCGATTCGCGCTGCCACGCGGGCCATGCCGCGAACAATGCCGCGGATGCGGGGGCCGGCAGATGACCTCTTCAGCGTGCGGCTGGCGGCACAATGGCTGTCCGATCCGACCCGGCGTTTTGATGGTGCGTGCTGCCTTTCTCATTTCGCTCGTTCTGGCCGCGGTCTTCGCCCAACCGGCGGCCGCGGACGAGGACATTGCCGCGCTTCTCGACCGGGCGCGCGCCCAGACGCGGATCGATCCGGAGTCGAGCCGGCGGCAGGTCGAACAGGCGCTGAAGCTCCTGGCGCTCCAGCCAGACGTCGAACTCGAGATCCGCGCGCACTCGCAGCTATGCGACTACTACTCCGAGCGCGACGGCAAGGAAGCAATGCGGCACGTCGAGCGGGCGCGCGCTCTGCTCATGCGTTCTTCGCGTCCGGGCTTGCGCGCTCTCGTCGCAAGTTGCGAAGGCGAGCTCAACGAACTGGCCAACGAGAACGGTCGAGCTGCCACGCTGTACCAGGAGGCCGTGACGGTCGCCGAGCTCTACGACGAGCGCGAACTGCTGGCCGATGCGCTGTTCCTGCGAGGCTATCTGGGTGGAGTGCAGGGCGGGTTCGCCACCGGACTCGCCGACCTGCAGCGCGCGCAGTCGATCTACGAATCGCTCGGGCTCGAACAGCAGGTCCGCAACACGGTGAACGGCATCGCGGGACTGTACAGCCGGGTCGGTGACTACCAGCAGGCACGCGACCACTACGAGGCGTCGCTGCAGATGCAAGTCAAGGCCGGACTGACACGCGATGAAGTGGTCACGCGCCACGACCTCGGGCGCGTGCTGGAAAAACTGAAGGAATGGAATGCAGCCGAGCAGTCGTTCACGGAAGTGCTGCGCCTGAGCCGGCAGATCGGCTACACACGAGGCGAGGCGTACGCGCTGCGCGGGCTCGCACAGGTGCAGAACTCGCGCGGCAACTACCTCGATGCGCTTTCGCTGCTCGATCGAGCGGCCAGCCAGCAGGGCGCGACGACCGACGAAATGCTGCTGGCGCAGATCCGGTTGCAGCGGGGCACCGCGCTGCGGGGCCTGCAGCGTCCGCGCGAAAGCATCGAGGCGTTGCAGGCTGCGCTCGACGGATTCGTCAAGGCCGATTCGGTCGGCGAGATCGCTGCGACCCGCGCCGAACTCGCGCGCGCGCTGGCTGCGCTGGGCGACTGGCAGGCGGCCTATGAACAGCACGTCCAGTTCCAGACGGCCAATGATGCCCTGTTGCAACGTCAGCTGGACGAGCGCTATGCGAGCCTCGCCATGGCGAAGGACAAGCAAAACGCGCTGCTGCAGCAGCAGAAGGACACGACCGTGCATGCGCTCGAGCAGCAGCGGCGCGCCACGCGTCTCCAGGAAGCAGTGATCGCGTTGATCGTCATGCTGGCGATCGTGCTGGCGACCCTCACCTGGCGCAGCCGGCGCACCAGCAGGGTCATGCGTGCGCTCGCGATGACCGACGAGCTGACCGGAGTACCGAACCGGCGGCTGGTGCTGGGTCAGACCGAGTCACTGCTCGGTGCGCAGGGCGGATGCGCGGTGCTGATCGTCGACATCGACCACTTCAAGTCGATCAACGACGAACACGGTCACCTGGTCGGTGACGAAATCCTGCGCGCAATATCGCGCGCGCTGCGCGCCGTGACGCAGGACCCGGTCAAGCTAGGCCGGCTCGGCGGCGAGGAGTTCCTGATCGTGAGCCCGGATGCGAGCGAAATCGGGGCGCGACGCCTGGCCGAACGACTGCTCTCGCAAGTGCGCTCGCTTGACCTGACCACGCATCTGCAGGGACGCCGCGTCACGATCAGCATCGGACTTACCGTGTCGCGCGCCGGGCGACACCGTCACGCATCTGCTGCGTCGGGCCGACGAGGCGTTGTACGCAGCGAAGGCGAACGGGCGCGATTGCGTCGTCGCACGCATGGCGGGCATCGCGCCCACCCCGTCGCCTCACGCCAGCGTCGCCTGAGTCGCGCGGCGCGGCGAGCGCGCAAGATCACCCGCCGAAGGGTGAAGTCACGAGGCCGCCGACGAAGCCGCAGCGGCGGTAGGCACGGTACCTGCGCCTTCGTGCACGACCGGCAGGACTCGCGTCTGCCGGATGATGGGTTGGCGCCATGCGAGCGCCGCGATGACGAGCACCGACACGCCGGCGAACGCCAGCGATGCGCGCAGTCCGACATGCTCCCCGAGCCAGCCGCCCAGTAGTGCGCCCGGCCCGGCCGGCAGCAGGATCAGCCAGCGCATCGTGCTTGTCATCCGTCCCAGCATCGGCGCGGGAGTCACCGCCTGCCGAAGCGCGAGGAAGGTGATGAAGATCAGCACCGCGCCGACCCCGAACAGCATCAGCATCAGACCGAACATCGCAATCCCCAGCGCCGAGACCGGCGCCACGGCGCCGATCAGCCAGCCGACGCCACACGTCACGAATCCGAGCACCAGCGTCGGACCCGGTCCGTAGCGCCGTGAAATGCGATTGCCCACGGTGCTCGTGACGATGGTGCCCGCGCCCAGCGCGACGTACGACAGACCGACTCCGCCCTCGCGACAGGCCCAGCGTGCGGGTGGCAAACAGAATCTGCACGACCAGCGCCGATTGGTGGCACATCTGCCATCCGCCCACGATCAGCGCCATCGTCACCAGCAGCCGATGCCCGGCCACGAAGCGCATTCCGGCGCGCAGCGCCGGCCAGAAATCGGTCGCAACGTGCAGCGGACCCTCCGTAACGCGGATACCGCGCAGGATCAGCGCAGAAACCAGCAGCAGCCCCGCATCGGCCAGCAAGGCAAACGGCGCACCGACCAGCTTGATCAGCGCGCCGGCCAGGCCCGGTCCGGCCACTTCGGCCGACGAACTCGCCAGCGCGTTCTTCGCGTGCGCCTCGACCAGCCTTTCGCGCGGAACGATCTGGGTGAGCACGATCTGCGCCGCGCTGCCGGCGATCGTGTACACCGTTCCGAGCGCGAATCCGATAAGGTAAAGCCACGTCATCGACAACCACCCGGTCCACCAGGCCAGCGGCACGCTGGCGACGAACAGCGCCAGCAGCACCTCGCCCCCGATGTAGACGGGCAGCTTGCGCACGCGGTCGAGGTAGACGCCCGAGGGCAGCGAGAACAGCACGAACGGCACCACCTCCATCGCCGTCAGCAGGCCCATCTGCGTCGGTGTCGCGTGCAGCAGCACCGCAGCGGTCAGCGGCAACGCGAGCAGTGTGACCTGCGCCCCGAACGAGCTGATGAAGATCGAGCTCCACAGGCGGCGATAGGTCGCATCGCGCAGCAGATCGTCGGCCGCCAACGCGAAGCGGCGCAGCCAGTCTTTCGGTCGCGGAAGAGCAATGGACTTCATGGGAGGTGCGGCAACATCGGCCGGCCGCGAACCTGCGAGCGTACCGGAGCGTCACGGAGTACGCAGTAGTCGCGCCTCGCGCAAGACCACAAACCGGCCGGACCGTTGCGCCGATCGCTACACGAGTGCCAGCAAGAACCGCAGGGTCAATGCCGCCCTGCCGGAGCAGCATATTGGACGCGACCGCGCGGCGAGGGCAAGCGTCAGCGTGCGGCGACGCTGAGATCGGTTTGAGTCAGCGCGTCGAGCAGCACCTTGACGGGCTGGGCTCCGGAGACGGCCAGCCGTTGATTGAAAATGAACAGCGGCACGCCTTCGACGCCGAGCGATCGCGCCCGCTGGTCGGCTGCGATGACCTGCGCGCGGCCTTCGCCCGCGGCGAGCATCGAATTCGCCCGATAGCGGTCGAGCTGTACGTCGCCGGCAAGCCGGACCAGCTCGCCGATGTTGCCAATGTCGACGCCTTCGACGAAGTAGGCACGGAACAGGCGCTCGACGAGGAGACTCGCCTTGGCGGGATCGAGTTTCTGGGCCCAGCCGATCAATTGATGCGCGTTGAGCGTGTTCGGCTGGCGCTCGATGCGCTCGAAGTCGAACCAGATTCCGACTTCCTGGCCGACCGCCGCGACACGCGTGTGCGTCTCCCTGATGCGCTCCGGGCCACCGAACTTTTCCGTCAGGTAGGTGCGACGGTCCATGCCGCCCAACGGGAGATCGGGGTTGAGCTGGAATGCATGCCACCGCACCTTGACCGGTCCCGGGTCGCGACGAAGCGACAGTGCGGCTTCGAGCCGACGCTTGCCGATGTAGCACCACGGGCAAGCCACGTCCGACACGACGTCGATAGTCTGCGTCCCGGCTGTACTCATGGGGCACAGCATAGTCACCGGAGGCCGGCGCACAACCCATGCCCAACACTTACTTGCGGGAGTCCGCGTTGGCGCGCTTGCAGCCGCAGCGAGCGGTTCCCGCCAGAGTCGCGTCAGGCGAAGAAGACAAGGTAGACGCCGAGTCCGATCATCACCATACCGCTGATCAGCTTCAGGACTCTGCCCTCCTTTTCCTGCAGCCGGTGGCGGCTCAGCATCACGACGCCGATCGACAGGACGATGATGTCGTCGAGCATGTAGGCCACGTTGTAGAGCAACAGGTAGCCGTAGTACGACGCCGGATCCAGTTCACGCAACGTCAGGATGCGCGTGAAGAGTGCCGGGAAGCCCGAAGTGCAAAGGAACTCCACGATCTGTACCAGCACCGCCAGTACCGACGCGCCGATCACCGCCGCAAACATGCTGTCGGCGTGCAGGATCCCGCGCATGCGGCTGTAGATGCCGGGCTTCGCCTTCTCGGGAATGCCGAGCGAGATTCCGCCCCATTTGAACGCGAAGAAATCCTTGACGTTGATCAGTCCGAAGCCGATCGCAATGGCCGCGATGACGAGTTGTGAAGCGCGCGACAGCCCGATCAGCAGGAAGAGATTGAGCCAGGCTGCCATGAAGAGGAAATACGCGATGCCTTCGACCAGCACGAAGGTGCCGGCGATCGCCAGCATCCGGCGCCGGTCGTTCAGCGGGGCCAGCAGCGAGATCATCAGCAGCAGTACCCACATCGAGCATGGGTTGAAGCCGTCGAGCAGCCCCATCGTGAAAGTGAAGGCCGGCAGGCCGACGTCTTCGAGCGTGAGCGTGCGTCCGAACAGCGTGACCTCATAGACCTCCGGAGGCGCCTCGGAGGCCGTGGCGGATTGCTGCGGGCAGGCGAGGCTTTCCTCGGCCTCGCAGGTGGCGGCGACTCCCGAACCGGTGATCGCCTCGCCGCGCAGCGCGTTACGGATCAGCTTGTCCGTGCTCGCGCTTTCCGAATAGCCGACGATCAGCTGTCCGCCGACGTAAACAGCGGGCACGGCCGCCTTGGCTCCAGTCGTCTGCGCAAGCTCCCTGAGCCGGACGAGCGCCGCCGGTTCCTTCTGCACATCGCGCACGACAATCGTCAGCGACGGTTGCTCCTTTCCGAGCACCGCAAGGAAGGCTTCGGCTTTTTCGCAATGGGGGCAGCCCTCTCGCACGAAAGCCTCGATCGACTGCCCGTCCGCCGCGCCGGCCAGAGGCGCCGCCGCAGCGAGCGCAACGACGACGGCCAGCCATGCGATGGCGCGCAGGCATCGCACGATCAGCTTGCTGAATTCCAATCGACCCTCCGTCAAGAACCGGCCGCGATTGCCGGATCACGGCCATCGCAGTCAAGCGGGCCGAGTCTAGGCAGGTGCAGGTCGGCCAGACCTGCGCTGGCTCAGCCGCGGCCGGGGCGCCTTTTCATCCGGATCAAGGCCACCGAAAATCACGCGGATCAGCCTGAACGGCAACCCGCTGGACGGCACTTCACTTGACGCCCAGGTCGGCGGCGAAAGGGCTGGGATACCGCGGGCCGCCGGGGGCATCCGGGGAATCCCGAAGCCTGCGCCGCCGCCCACCGCGCGAATGGAGGGTAGCGGGTCATACGTTCGGACGTTCGGGTTACGACGTTCGTACGAGGGCTAAACACGCAGCGGAAACATAGACTCACCGGCAATCACTCACCGTGACGGGTCTGCCATGTCTGATCGCAAATCGCTGCTGCACCTTCGCTCCCTGCCACCGACTGTCCTCGCGCTTGCCGCCGTCGGCATCAGCGGATCGGCCTTCGCGCAGGTGGGCAATCCCACGACCGGCGCGACGCTCTACCGTCAAACCGTACTTAACGCTGCCGGTGTGCCCGTCAACTGTGAGAACTGTCATGGCCCTGCCAGCATTTTTCGCGCGCGCCCACAATTCGCGGGAATCACCGAGGCGGGTCTCGTCGCGCGGTTCGGCGTAGCCATCAGCGATCCGATTAAAGGCATGGGCGGCTTTGCGCCTTGGTCCCCGCAAATGCGGGCCGACGTCGCCGCCTATATCCTCGCCGCCACCGCTGCTCCGCCGCCACCGCCGCTGACGCTGCCTCCGGGCACGCCCGCGCCCCCACCGCCAGCGCCGACGCCAGCGCCCGCACCGGTTTCGCCGACCACCTCTCCGACGGCGACGCCCAATCCGGCGATGTTCAGCAGCACGGAAGTCGGCAAATACAGCGCGACCGCGGGCATCCTGGTCACCAACAGCACTGCGTCGACGATCACCTTCGCATCGCCCGCCCTGGTACCTGCGGCGGGCACTTCGAACGAGTTCATCGCGACCCGGGCCCCTGCCGGCACCACCAATTGCGCGGCCGGCGCCGCACTCGAACCTGGCATGAGTTGCTCGTTCGGAGTGCAGTTCGCGCCGCTCGCCGCGGGCACTCGCAGCGAGAAGTGGACGATCAACTTCGCCGATACAGGCGTCCCGGCCCGCGAGGTCACCCTCGAAGGCACCGCGATCGGCGGAGCCGCAGCCGCTAGTTCGTCGACCGCCGCGCCGACCGCGGCCAACGCGCCGACCGATGGCGGTGGCGGGGCGTTCGGCTGGCTGAGCCTGCTGGGTCTGGCTGCGCTGGCCGGGATTCGTCGCATTCGCTGAGTCGTTTCGCCAGCGCGCGGCGGGCCGACCGGCCCGCCTGATCGTCGCAACGGGAAATTCGACCGCAAGCAGCGGAGCGCGGGCGCTGCGGCGCGGCCCTACAGTCCGTTCATCGATAAGATGATCGGAGCTTCCCGTGAACATGACCACAAAGTCCGAGCGGCTTGCCGCGGCGACCGTCAGCGATCCGCGCTGGGCCGCAGTCTGTGCGCGTGACACCGCGGCAGATGGAACGTTCGTCTATTCCGTCCGGTCGACCGGTGTCTATTGCCGGCCCTCGTGCACGGCGCGTACCGCGCGCCCCGAGAACGTCCAGTTTCACCAAACTGCAGCCGACGCCGAACGCGCCGGTTTCCGGCCCTGCAAGCGTTGCCGACCGGATCGACCGGCCGATGACCAGCCGCACGCGGCGCTGATCGAAGAACTCTGTCGGATGATCGAACAGTCGGATCAGCCGCTCAGCCTCGACTCACTAGCGCGCCGGGCCGGCCTCAGTCCGTACCACCTGCATCGAGTCTTCAAGGCCATCGTCGGCGTAACGCCGAGGCAGTTTGCCGACGCGCATCGCCGCCGCCGGATTCATCGCGAACTCGCGCGCAGCGGAACGGTCACCGCGGCGATCTACGACGCAGGCTACAACTCCAGCGGCCGCTTCTACGAGCAGTCGGCCGCGATGCTGGGCATGACGCCGCAACGCTATCGCGCCGGCGGGGCCGACACGACGATCCGGTTCGCGGTCGGCGAGTGTTCGCTGGGATCGATCCTGGTGGCGGCCAGCGCGCGCGGCGTGTGTTCGATCGCACTCGGCGACGATCCTGAAACGCTGGTCCGCGAGCTGCAGGACCGCTTCCCACGCGCGCAGCTGGTTGGCGCTGAGCCTGAGTTCGAGCGGCTGGTTGCGCGGGTGGTCGGACTGGTCGAGGCGCCGGACGACGCCGTCGATCTGCCGCTCGACGTCCGTGGCACCGCGTTCCAGCAGCGGGTGTGGCAGGCACTACGCGAGATTCCGGTCGGGAAGACGGTCAGCTACAGCGAAGTCGCCGAGCGCATCGGCGCGCCGCGGTCGGTGCGCGCAGTGGCGAGCGCCGTCGCGTCCAACCCGCTCGCCGTCGCCATCCCCTGTCATCGCGTCGTGCGGACCGATGGTTCGATATCCGGCTACCGGTGGGGAGTCGAGCGCAAACGCGCGCTGCTCGAGCGCGAGTCCGCCGGCCGCTGACGGCTAGCCGGACTGCGCTAAAGCCGGAGCGTGTCCTACCGTGGCCAGGGGAAAACCGGCTTGTCGATTTCGCCCAGTCCCGTTCGACGTTACGCGGTGAGCGGGCCGTTCGGGCGTCGGCTCGCGACCGAGCGCGCAGTGCTGACACTGGCGGCGTTCGCGCCTATCGTAACCGCCCGCACAACCGGGGAAGCTCGATGGCGACAGCGAAGAAACGAGCGGCGGCAGCACGTCGTCCGCAGGCACGCAAGGCAGCAGCTGGCAAATCTCCCGCGCGTCCGCGTCCACGACGCGCCGGCAGCGACCGCGCCGTGATGGTGCTGGTTGCCACGCGCAAGGGCGCGTGGCTCCTGCATGCAGACGCCGCGCGCCGCTCGTGGCGTGCCGAAGGACCACACTTCCTCGGGCATGTCGTCAATCACGTGGTGCTCGACCCGCGCGACGGCCGCACCCTGCTGGCCGCCGCCAAGACCGGTCACCTCGGTCCGACCGTGTTCCGTTCGATGGATTTCGGCAAATCGTGGAAGGAGGCCCAGCAACCGCCCGCATTCACGAAGAAGGCCGACGGCAGCGGCCGCGCGGTCGATCACACGTTCTGGCTGACGCCGGGTCACGCGAGCGAGCCCGGTGTCTGGTACGCCGGAACCTCGCCGCAGGGTCTGTTCCGCTCGGACGACGGCGGCGTGACATGGAACTCGGCGTCGCCGATCAACGACGATCCACAGTACATCGCCTGGATGGGAACCGTGCAGGACGGAACGCCGGACGGGCCGAAGATGCACTCGATCCTCGTCGATCCGCGCGACGCACGTCATATTTACTTCGGCATGTCGGGCGGCGGCGTGCACGAGTCGACTGACGGCGGAAAGACCTTCAGGCTGCTGATCGACGGACTCGAAGTGGTCGAGGGTTTCCCGAAGAACGATCCGACCGTCCACGATCCACACTGCGTCCGGTATGCGCCGAGCAACCCGGACCGTCTCTATCAGCAGAACCACTGCGGCATCTACCGCATCGACCGGCCGTCGACGACCTGGACGCGCATCGGCAAATCGATGCCGAAGAAGGTCGGCGACATCGGCTTCACGATGGTCGTGCATCCGCGCGACGAAGATACCGCCTGGGTGCTGCCGATGGACGGCACCACCGTGTGGCCGCGGACCAGTCCCGATGGCAAGCCGGCCGTGTATGTCACTCGCAATGGCGGGAAGACCTGGCGGCGGCAGGACAACGGATTGCCCGCCACGCAGGCCTGGTGGACCGTCAAGCGGCAGGCGATGACGGCAGACACGCGCGACCCGCTCGGCCTGTATTTCGGCACCACCAGCGGCGAGCTGTGGATGGGGCGCGACGAAGGCGAACGCTGGACCTGCATCGCACGCCATCTGCCGGAAATCTATGCAGTAGAAACTGCGGAACGCTGAGCGCCGTCAGGCGATGAAAGTGCTGATTCCGAGCCCGCTGCGCTCGTACACCGGAAGTTCGGCCGTCGAGGCAGTGGGCGACACGCTGGGTGAACTGCTCGACGACCTCGAACGGCGTTATCCCGGCATCCGCTTCCGCATGATCGACGAGCAGGAACGGATGCGGCGCCATGTGCGTTTCTTCGTGAACGGCGAGCCGACCTTCGACCTAGGGCTGCCCGTTTCGATCGACGACGAGGTGTGCATCGTGCAGGCATTGAGCGGGGGTTAGGTGATGACCTGCTCCGTCACATCGGATTCACGCCGATTTGTCGATTCGAGGCCGAGCCGTTCGACGTGAAGGGTAAGCGACCCGCGCCCGACCGGCAGACCCGGTCAACCCACTGAGGAGATACCGTCATGCGTGTCATGGTGATCGTCAAGGCGACCAAGGAGTCCGAAGCCGGAGTGATGCCGAGCGAGGAACTGCTCGCCGCGATGGGCAAGTACAACGAGGAACTGGTCAAGGCGGGCGTAATGCTTGCTGGCGAGGGCCTGCATCCCAGTGTGAAGGGCAAGCGAGTCCGGTTCTCGGGCAGCAAGAGAATGGTAGTCGACGGACCATTTGCAGAGACGAAGGAACTGGTCGCCGGCTTCTGGCTATGGCAGGTCAAGTCGATGGAGGAGGCGGTCGAGTGGGTGAGGCGCTGTCCGAACCCGATGCCGACCGAGTCCGAAATCGAGATCCGCCCGGTATTCGAAGCCGAGGACTTCGGCGCCGAATTCACTCCGGAACTTCGCGCGCAGGAAGAGCGTCTGCGCGCGGAAGCCGATCGGCTGGCCCAGCGCGGCAAGCAGCCCGCGTGAATCGAAAGGAGTCTTTGATGCCCACTTTGCAGCGCATCACCCCTTGCCTGTGGTTCGACCGGCAGGCCGAGGAGGCCGCGAAGTTCTATACCTCGATCTTCCGGAATTCGCGCATCGGCGCGATCTCGCGCTACGGCGAGGCGGGGCGTGAGATCCACGGAATGCCGGCCGGGACCGTGCTGACGGTCGCCTTCGAACTCGACGGCCACTCGTTTACCGCTCTCAACGGCGGGCCGCAATTCACCTTCAATGAAGCGATCTCGCTGCAGGTGAATTGCGAAACGCAGCAGGAGATCGACCACTATTGGAACGCCCTGTCGGTGGGCGGTGACTCGCGCGCCCAGCAATGCGGATGGCTGAAGGACCGGTTCGGATTGTCGTGGCAGGTGGTGCCGACCGTGCTGCCGCGCCTGATGACCGATCCTGATCCGAAGAGGTCAGGGCGCGTAATGGCCGCATTGCTGCAGATGAAGAAGCTCGACATCGCCGCGCTCGAAAAAGCGCACGCCGGCTAGTAGCGAAACCATTTCACGGAGGGGTCATGCAGATCCAGCCTTACCTGTTCTTCAACGGGCGCTGCGAGGAAGCGGTGCAGTTCTACCAGAAGGCACTGGGTGCCAAGGTTGAAATGATGATGCGGTACAAGGACAGCCCCGAACCGCCGCCGCCCGGCATGGTGCCGCCGGGATCGGAGAACAAGATCATGCACACGTCGCTCAGGATCCATGATGCGGTGATGCTGGCGTCCGACGGCCGCAGCGACGGAAAGCCGCATTTCGAGGGTTTCTCGTTGTCGCTCAACGTGACCGACCCGGC
Source organism: uncultured beta proteobacterium (assembly GCA_963703945.1). Lineage (GTDB taxonomy): Bacteria > Pseudomonadota > Gammaproteobacteria > Burkholderiales > Burkholderiaceae_F > JALORV01. The sequence continues at coordinate 270,299 of CAVPGM010000011.1, forward strand.
CGAGGCCGACAAGCTGTTCAACGCGCTGGCCGACGGTGGGCAGGTGCAGATGCCGATGGGCAAGACGTTCTGGTCGCCGCGCTTCGGCATGGTGGCTGACCGTTTCGGCGTTGGCTGGATGATCAACGTCGTCGAGTGATCAGTAACCCTGCCGGGAGATCGCAATGAAAGCTGAAGTGCTCCCGCAACACCGCTGGCTGACACGACTCGTCGGCGAATGGAGCTTCGAATCCGAATGCCCGGACCCCGCCGGGGGCGCTCCTGAGAAGATGAGCGGGACCGAAACGGTGCGCATGCTGGGCGGCATCTGGCTGGTCGGCGAAACCCGCGGCCAGTTGCCGGCCGGCGGACCGATGTCGTCGCTCGTCACCCTGGGTTTCGATCCGGACAAGGCGCGTTTCGTCGGCACGTGGATCGGTTCGATGATGACCGAACTGTGGATCTACCACAACGGCTTGCTCGACGATGCGCAGAGGGTACTGACGCTCGAAGCCGAGGGGCCGTCGTTCGATGGCAGCGGCAAGCGCGCACAGTATCGCGACATCGTTGAAATCATCGACGACAGCCATCGAGTGTTGTCCGGCAACGTGCTCGGCGATGACGGCCGGTGGAACTGTTTCATGAAATCGAGCTATACGCGCGTCTGAGCCCGCGACCGTCACCCAGAGGGAGAACGAGTTGACCTACATGCTGCTCATCATCGAACCGGTCGGACAGCGCCGCGAGCGCAGCGAGGACCAAGGTCGCGCGCTGTTCGACAGCATGCTGAAGTTCAGCGCCGATCTCAAGGAGCGCGGGCTGCTGAGCGTCAGCCAGTCTCTGCGCAGTGATGCCGACGCGGTCCGTGTCCGCGTTCGCGACGGTCGACGCGTGCTGACCGACGGGCCGTTTGCCGAGGCCAAGGAGATGGTCGGCGGCTATTTCCTGCTCGACCTGTCAGACGCGAGACGAGGCGGTGGCGATTGCCGCCGACTGCCCGGCCGCACAATGGGCCACCGTCGAGGTTCGCGAGTTCGGGCCCTGCTTCACCTGAAAGCGCCGTCTGCAATGAGCGCTGCAATCCACCGCACCATCGAGGCGGTGTGGCGCATGGAGTCTGCGAAGATCATCGGCACGCTGGCGCGGCTGCTGCGCGATGTCGGCGTCGCCGAGGAACTCGCTCAGGACGCGCTCGTCGCCGCCCTCGAGCAATGGCCTGCTGAAGGCATGCCCGACAACCCGGCCGCGTGGCTCACGACCGCGGCCAAGCGCCGCGCGATCGACCTGATCCGCCGGCGCGAACTGCACGCGCGCCAGGCCGACGCGCTCACCTTCGAGATCGAAAACCAGCTGGCGGACGCAGCACCGGACCTGGAGGCGACCATCGAATCCGCCTTCGATCAACCGATCGCCGACGACCTGCTGCGGCTGATGTTCATCTCGTGCCATCCGGTGCTGTCGCGCGAGGCACGCACCGCGCTGACGCTGCGGCTGGTCGGCGGTCTCACCACGGACGAGATTGCGCGCGCCTTCCTCGTGCCGGAGCCGACGATCGCGCAGCGCATCGTCCGCGCCAAGCGAACGCTGGCCGAGGCGCGTGTTCCGTTCGAATTGCCCGAGGTGCGCGAGCTCGCAGCGCGCCTTGCGTCGGTGCTCGAAGTGATCTACCTCGTGTTCAACGAAGGCTATGCCGCCACCGCGGGTGACGACTGGATACGCCCTGCGCTGTGCGAGGACGCGCTCCGACTCGCCCGCATCCTCGCTGAACTCGCGCCGCAGGAAACGGAAGTCCACGGCCTGCTCGCCCTGATGGAGATCCAGGCCTCGCGGCTGCGCGCACGCACACGGGCCGATGGCGAGCCGGTCCTGCTGCTCGAACAGGACCGGTCGCGCTGGGATCAGTTGCTGATCCGGCGCGGACTCGGTGAACTTCAGCGCGCTGAGGCGCTGGCGACACAGCACGGCGACGGCCTCGGTCCCTACGGGTTGCAGGCCGCCATCGCCGCCTGCCATGCACGGGCGCGCACCGCCGAGGAAACCGACTGGAAGGCGATCGTGGCGCTGTACGATGCCCTCGCCGCGCTGATGCCGTCACCCGTCGTTGAACTGAATCGCGCCGTCGCGCTGGCAATGGCCTTCGGTCCGGCCGCCGGACTCGAGGTCGCCGACGCATTGCGCAGCGAGCCGCTGCTGAAGGGTTACCACCTCCTGCCCAGCGTGCGCGGAGACCTGCTGTACAAGCTCGGCCGGCTCGCCGATGCCCGTGCCGAGTTCGAGCGCGCCGCATCGATGGCGCGTAATGCGCGCGAGCGCGCGCTGCTTACGCGACGTGCTGAAGAATGCACGCAGCGGGCCGCGCCGCCACACTGACGGCGCGACCTGCAGAACCTACTTCGCGTCAACCGGCATAGAAGCCGGCAGCAGCTCCGAGGCACGCTGGCCTGAAGTATCGCGCCGTCGGGGTGGCCGTCATTCGGCCCGCAGCGACTCGACCGGATCGAGCAGCGACGCGCGGCGAGCCGGCGCCACGCCGGCGACCAATCCGATGACCGACGCCAGCGCAATCGCCAGCACGGCGTACACGACCGGCGTGTGAACCGGCAGCGCCGGCACCGCGAGGTGGATCAGCTGCGCCAATCCGATACCGAGCAGCAGGCCGAAGACACCGCCAAGCGCCGCCAGCACGACCGCTTCGCCGAGGAACAGCCCGAGGATCGTGCGCCGTCGGGCGCCGAGCGCAAGCATGAGTCCGACCTCGCTGGTCCGCTCCGCCACCGCAATCGTCATGATGGTGACGATGCCGACGCCGCCGACCAGCAGTGAAATGCTGCCCAGTGCACCGACGGCCATCGTCAGCACATCGAGGATGTTCCCCAGCGTCCGCAGCATGTCCTCCTGTGTGGTGATGGTGAAATCCTCGCGCCCATGGCGCGACGTGAGCAGCGCCTTGACCGCGTCTGCCACCTGCGTGGCCGTGGCTCGCTCGTCGTAGGACAGATGGATCTCGGTGAGCCCGTCCTTGTTGAACAGGTCCAGCGCGCGCGCTGCCGGAATGAAGGCGGTGTCGTCCAGATCGATGCCGAGAAACTGTCCCTTGGATGTCAGCACGCCGATCACGCGGAACTGCAGCGTGCCGATGCGCACACGGGCACCGAGCGGATTGGTCGCACCGAAAAGTTCGTCCTTCAGCTTGCTTCCCAGCACGACGAATGCGCGGGCGCTTTCCCACTCCTCATCAGGCAGGAACTGGCCGCTCTTCACACTCATGTTGAACACCTGCAACGCCGCGGTGCTCACGCCGTAGACCGTCGTGCGGCGCAGGCGGCCGTTGCCGCCGACTTCCGAATTGCCCCACACTGTCGGCGCCACGCCGATCGCGTGAGGCACGCGCTGCAGGGCGCGCGCATCGTCGAAGGTCAGAGGCCGCACGGCAGTCGGCAGCCCCGACGGCGGTCCGCCGGCGGTCTTGACCCGACCGGGCGCGATGCCGACGACGTTGGTTCCGAATTGCGTGAACTCGGCGAGCACGAATCGATGGATGCCTTCGCCGATCGAAGTCAGCAGGATCACGGCGGCGATGCCGACCGCAATGCCCAGCAGCGTCAGGAAACTGCGCAGCCGGTGCGCCGTGATCGCCCGCAGCGCCAGGAAAATGGCGTCGCGCCAGATCATCGCTTGGTCAGCGCCAGCACCGGATCGAGCGCCGCCGCGCGCCGCGCCGGCAGCACACCGAACACCAGACCGGTCACGAGCGCGGTGCCGAGTGCGGCGAGCACGGCCCAGTCCGGTGGATACGCCGGCAGCACCGGGTAAAGCGCGCGAATGATCGCCGCGCCGCCGAGACCCAGCCCATAGCCGATCACCGCGCCGGCGGCCGACAGCAGAGCGGCTTCGACCAGGAAGGCACGCCGGATCACGCGGCCTGTGGCACCGAGCGCCTTCATCAGCCCGATCTCGGGCGTGCGCTGCGTCACCGACACCAGCATCACGTTCATCACGAGGATGCCCGCGACCGCGAGGCTGATCGCGGCGATGCCGGCCACGCCCAGCGTCAGCGTGCCCAGCAGACGGTCGAAGGTCGCCAGCACCGCATCCTGCGTGATCACGGTGACGTCGGCCTCGCCGTCATGGCGCTGCTTGATCAGGTCGGTGACCTGCTGCTTGGCGAGTTCGATCGACTTCGCGATTGCGCGCCTCGACGAGAATGCGGAACAGCGTGTTGGAGTTGAACATCGCCTGCGCCTGCGCGACCGGCACGATGGCGAGCTCGTCGGTCGTCATCCCCAGGCCGCTGCCGCCGGCCGCCAGCACGCCGATCACCCGGAAGCGGCGATCGCCGATGCGCGCGAACTGGCCGAGCGGCGAAGCCGTGCCGAAGAGCTCGCTCGCCAGCTTGGCCCCGATCACCATCACCGGCCCGCCGCGATCCCAGTCCTCGTCCGGCAGGAAGCGGCCCTGCGCGAGCTTGAAGCGGCGCACTTCGAGGAACTCGGTCGTCGTGCCGATGATCAGCGTCTCGCGCAGTCGACCGGCGACGCTCAGTTCCGAAGTCCCGGCGGTCACCGGCGCGAGCCGGCGCACCGCCGGTGCGCGCTGCAGCGCGCGCGCGTCGGCCACCGTCAGGTCGCGCGGCGTGCTGGTCACCGCGTTGGCCGGGCTGAAGCCGCCGGTCTGCGAGCGTCCGGGCAGGACGATCACCAGGTTGCTGCCGATCGCCGAGAACTCGTTGACGACGTAGCGACGCGCACCGTCGCCGAGCGCCGTCAGCACGACCACCGCCGCCACGCCGATCGCCATCGCCAGCATCAACAGCAGCGTGCGCAGCCGATTGCCGGCGGCGGCGCCATAGGCATAGCGCAGGATGTCGACCGGGCGCATCAGTGCGACAGCCGCCGTGTCGTGGCGGACGCTGCCGTCTTCCATGGCAATGCGACGGCGTGCACGCGCCCCGAGTGCCGCGTCGTGCGTGACCATGATCAGCGTCACGCCGCGCGCGTTGAGTTCCTCCAGCAGGCGCACGACTTCTTCGCCGGTGGCGCGATCGAGGTTGCCGGTCGGCTCGTCGGCCAGGATCAGCGCCGGCTGCATGATCGTCGCGCGCGCGATCGCGACACGCTGCCGCTGTCCGCCGGACAGCTGATCTGGGCGGTGTTCTGCGCGATCGCTGAGCCCGTAGTCGTCGAGCGCCTGCTGCACGCGCTGCGCGCGTTCGGCGGCCGGGATGCCCGCCAGCATCATCGGCAGTGCGATGTTCTCCGCAGCCGTCAGCCGCAGCGATCAGGTGAAAGCTCTGGAACACGAAGCCGATGCGGCGGCTGCGCAGTTGCGCCTGCTCCTCGGCGGTCAGCGTCGTCACGTCGCGGCCTTCGAGGCGATACGTTCCCGCCGACGGTCGGTCGAGCAGGCCGACGAGGTTGAGCAGCGTCGACTTGCCGGAACCCGACGGCCCCATCACAGCGAGGTACTCGCCCGGCATCACGGTGAGGTCGAGCTCGTGCAGCGCGTGCACCTCGCTGTCGCCGAGGCGAAAGACGCGTTCGACGCGCTCCAGATCAATCAGCGCGCCGTTGGTTTTGCTCGCCGTCACAAGACTACTTCGCGGCCTTCGCCGGCTCCGCTTCTACGGTCGCCCCTGCCTTCACGCCGGCGCGCTCGAGCGACGTGACCACCTTGTCGCCGGCGGCCAGGCCCTCGACCACTTCGGTGTACTCCCAGTTCGCCAGCCCCGTCTTCACTTTGCGCTCCTCGAGCCGGTCGCCGTTGACGACGAGCGCCCGGTTGCCTTCGAGCAGCGCAGCGGTCGGCACGCGCAGCACGTTGTCGCGTGTCGCCAGCACGACCTCGACATCGGCGCTGTTGCCGACCAGCAATCGCCCGATCTTCGACGGATCGTCGAACGTCGCCTCGATGTCAACCGTGCGCGCTTGCTTCTCGACCGCCGTCACGTAGGGCGCGATGCGCCGGACCTTGCCGGGAAACGACTGCCCCGGCAGTGCATCGAGCGAGATGCGCACGACCTGTCCTTCGCGCACCTTGGGCGCATCGACCTCGTCCATCGGCGCCTTCACGTACAGGCACGATTCGTCGATCAGGTCGATCGCCGGCGGCGTGGGCACGCCCGGAGGCGAGGGCGTCGAGTACTCACCGATCTCGCCGACGATCTTGGCGACCGTACCGTCGAACGGCGCGATCAGCACGGTGCGCCCCTGCTGGACGTGCGACATCCTGACGTTCGCCTCCGACTGCGCGACGTCGGATTTCGCCGTTGCGCAGCCTGCGACCTTGGCGTCGGCGGCTGCGCGGGCGGTGTCGATCGCGTTGGCCGACACGAAACCCTTCATGTGCAGCTCGGTCTGGCGGGCGACCTCGCGCTCGGCGCCGGCCGCGATCGTGCACGCCTCGACCACGCGCTTGCGCGACGTTTCGAGCTGCGCCTGCGCAAACCGCTCGGCGGCCTGCTGGTCGTCGCTCCACAGCCGCATCAGCAGCTGGCCCTTCTTCACCCGGTCGCCTTCCTTGACTGTCAGCACCTCGATCCGTCCACCGATGATCGTCGACAGCTTGGTGCGCTGGCACGCTTCGACCGTTCCGGCGCGCGTATTGGCGACCGTTGATTCGACGCGCCCGCGCCCGATCTCGGTCAGCACGACCGGAATCGGCTTGGGACGACCTAACCACCAGACGGCCAGCGCGACCGGCGCCAGCACCGCGAGCGCGATCAGCACACGGCGCACCCAGCGCGATCGAAGTGCGGGATTCATCCGGCGGCTGCCTCGGAACAGGGAAGAAGCGCAGATTAGCCGACGCGACGCGGCACCCGGCCGGGGTATCCGCGAACCTGACGAGCGGCCCGGTGCTACTTCGACTTGCCTGAAAGCCGCCTGTACTGCGCCATGTATCGGATCGCGTCCTGCGCGCGGCCGAGTTCATCGGCCAGCAGCCCAGCGTTATGCAGTGCATCCGCGTGTCGTGGATTGGCGCGCAGCGCGGTCTCGTAGGCTTGCAGTGCATCGGCCTTGCGGCCGCGGTCTTCCAGCAGCACGCCGAGGTTGAAGTGCAGCAGTGGATCGTCGACGCCGGCGTCAATTGCAGCACGATAGACGCGCTCGGCGTCGGCCAGCCGGCCGAGCTGGTGCAGCAGCCGGCCGAGGTTGACGCGCGCATCGGCCAGCGTGCCGTCGGCGGCGATCGCCGCGGCGTACAACTCGACGGCCGCTTCGGTGTCGGAATCCTCCAGCGCCATCGCCTGCTCGAACAGTGCTTCAGCCGGTATGTCTTCCGGCGGCGCCGGCGCCTCGACGAACGCGATCGAACCGGCGCCGTCGTTTTCGAGTGCCAGCAGGTACTGACCGGACTCCGCCTGCCACCGGTTCGCGCCTTCGCGTACGACCACGCGGTCGCCGACCGCGCAGATCGACAGGCCGGAGAGCGGCATCGTCTCCGGCAGCAGTCGCCGCAATTCGCGGATCGAGCGCGCGATGCGCTTGGCCGGCACCTGAGCTTCGCTCAACGACCTTGCAGCGCGCAGCACGACGAGATCCTGGAACGAAAAGCGCCAGGCGCGGCGCGGGCCACGCTCAGGAGACACGAATCCGGCGCCGACCAGTGAGCGGATCGTGCTGCGCGGCAGGCGCAGCAGCTTCTCGACGTCGCGCACGCCGTACGGGTGCTGCATGACCTGCAGGGAATGTCCTAGCGTTTCGCGGCCTTACGCGGCGCGGGTTCCTCGGCGCGCTGGGCGCGCTTCGCGGGCTTGCGTGCTTCGGCCGGACCTTTGGCAGCCGTCTTCGACGGCGCCGGCGCCTGCTTGGCCAGGCTCGCGCGCAGCGCCTCCATCAGGTCGATCACCTGTGCGCCGGCGGCGGGCGCCTCGGCCATCGTGATCTGCTGGCCCTCGACCTTCTTCTGCACCGCGGCCTCGATACGCTCGCGCACGTCGTCCTTGTAGGCGGTGGGATCGAACGTGTCGGAGGCCTGCTGGTCGATCAGCTGCTGCGCCAGCTTCAGCTCGGCGTCCTTCACGTCGGTCGACGGGATCTCGATCTCCTTGATCGACCGCACCTCGTCGGCGTAAAGGAGCTGCTGCATCACCAGCCCGCCGTCGACCGGTCGAATCATCACGATGTACTGCTTGCCGCGCGCAGCCCAGCGCCCGACCGCGCAGCGGTCCGACTCGGCCAGCGCGCGCGAGAGCAGCGCGTACGGCTTGGCACCACCCTTGTCCGGCGCCAGGTAATACGCCTTGTCGAAGTAAACCGGGTCGATCGATTCGATCGGCACGAACTCGGTGATCTCGGCCGTGTGCGTCCCGGCTTCCTCCATCGCCTTCAGTTCTTCGGGCGTAAAGATCACGTATTGATCCTTGGCGAATTCGTAGCCCTTGACGATGTCTTCGCGCGCAACCGGGATCTCTTCCTTCAGGCAGAGGTACTGCTGCTTGAGCCGCGACCCGCAGGCCTTGTGCAGCATGTTGAACGAGATCGCGCGACTCGCTTCGGTCGCCGAATACAACTTCACCGGTATCGACACGAGCCCGAAGGCAACGGTCAGTGATCCGATCGATCTTGCAGCCATGCTGCCTCCCGCTGATCTCAACTGCGGTTGTCGTGCGGTCAAGCTTTCGCGTCGCTTGAAGCGGCCAGGGCGCGCTCGAGACTCTGCTTGCTGGTGAGCGCATCACGCCAGCGATCGCCGGTAGCGGCGAGCCTATCAGCCGCGTTGGCGAGGCGGAAGTCTAGCGGATGGGCCTTTTTCAGCTCGTCCCATGTCAGCGGCATCGAAACCGGCGCTCCGGGCGATCCTCGTGGCGAATACGCGACATTCAGCGTCTTGCCGCGCACGTTCATGTTGTAGTCCATGAAGATCTTGCCGGTGCGCTTCGGCACGCTCCATTCCATCGTGATGTCGCTCGGATAGCGGCTCATCAGGTGGCGCCCGACGAGTTCGGAGACCTTGCGCGCCGCGTCGAAATCGATCGTGCGATTGATCGGCACGAAGACGTGCAGCCCGGTCTTGCCCGAAGTCTTGACGATCGGCGCGAGCGACATGCTCGGCGAGCAGGTCGCGCAGGTGGAAGGCGACCTCCTTGCCCTTTTCGAACGCCACCGTATTGAGCTCGGGTTCGTCGCCCGCCTTCTCCTTCCCCGAGTAGATGTACGGGTCGATGTCGAACACCACGTAGTCCGGAAAGTTGAGCACCGAGGACTCGAGCGCCTCGATCGAGCTCGAGTAGTCGTCGGTCTGCGCGGTGGTGTCGGGTCCGGCCGTTCGCGCGCGAATGCCAGACGTGGAACTCGAGCGTGCCCGATTGCGCCAGCCACAGCAGGGTCGGCAGGTTGTTGCACAGCAGGTACTCGTGGCTTTCGTCCTTGGTTTCGGAGAACACGACGATGCTGTCGACGAACTCCGGCCGGCTCTGCTCCCAGTGCTTCTGGAAGAAGCGCTGCCCGTTGATGCCGTCGGGCATGCGGATCATCGTCAGCGGCCGGTCGGCGAGATGCGGCAGCATGAACGGCGACACCTGCGCCAGGTAGCGCAGCAGATCGCGCTTGGTCTGCGCCGGTTGCTCCAGCGCCGGATCGGCCGGCCAGTAAACGCGGTCCAGGTGCGTCAGCTTGACGTGCGCGGTGCCGACCGAAAGCGTCAGCGACGCCTTTGGATCAGCGAGCTGCGCGACGACGTCGTCGATCAAGCGGCGCTCCTCGGGTGTCTTGTTCTTCGAGGAACGCGCCGGCGATGCTGGTTCGCGCGGCGGCGGGTCCTGTGCGCGCCGCACCGACTTCGCATCGATGTCGTCGCGCAGTCGCAGGAATACCGGCGCACGCAGCCGGCCGTCGTCGGTCCAGTTCTGGAACTTCACTTCGGCGACGAGTTCGGGCTTGACCCAGGTCGTCGGGCTGTGCAGCTCGGGCTTCTGCGCAAACGGACAGGTCTTCGACTGCAGCTTCTCCAGCCGCGCTTTGAGCACGGGCAGCGACGCGTCGTCGAAGCCGGATCCCACATGCGAAGCGAAGGCGAGTTTCTTGCCTTCCCAGGTACCGACCAGGACCGATCCCAGCGGTGCGCGCGAGCCCTTGCCCTTCGTGTAACCGCCGATCACGAACTCGGCGCTGTTGAACGCCTTGACCTTCAGCCACGCGCCGCTGCGTTTGCCCGGTTCGTAGCGGCTTCCCTTGCGCTTGCCGATCACGCCCTCGAAGCCGGCGTCGAGTGCCGCACCGTGCACAGCAACGCCGTCTTCGGTCGCGACAACGAGTTGCACGCGCGGCGAAGGCAGCAGGCATTGCGCGAGGTAACGCCGCCGGTCGGCGTACGGCGCGTCGCGGAGATTCACCCCCGCGAAGTGCAGCAGGTCGAAGCAATAGAAAACGGCACGCTCGTTGACCGCGCTGCGGTTCTGCATGGCATTGAACGACGGCTTCCCGTCGCCGTCGAAAGCGACGATCTCGCCGTCGAGGATCATCGTGTCGACGTTCTGCTGACCCAGCTCGGCGCAGAGCAGCGGGAAGTCCGCAGCGAGCTCGAGCCCGCCACGGCGCGATCGCAGCGTCACGCTGCCGCGATCGATGAACGCCAGCACGCGATAGCCGTCGAGCTTCGGCTCCCACATCCAGTCGACGTGGTTGAACGGTGCATTCGCCGTTTCCGCGTGCATCGGCGAAAGTGTTTTCGGCAGCGTTTCGATCGGGCCGTGGGGCGCAAGCCGTTCCGCGGCGATTTGGTGAGCGGGCACCCTCGCCAGGTCTTCGACCGTGACGCCTGACAGCACCGAGCGGTTCTGCCCGCTGATGCCTGCGGTCGAAACAAACCGGTCCCTGTGCTTGATCATGAGCCAGCTCTTCTGGTCCGACGTGCGGACCAGCGCGAACGAGCCTTTCAGTTTCTCCCCGCGCAAGGTGAAGCCGAGTTTGCCCTTGTCGATGCCCTCGCGCACGCGTCGCTCGGCCTCGGCACGATCGTGGTACCAGTACTGCTCGCTCTCGCCGGCCTTGCTTTCAGGCGAATACACGCCGCAGTCCCAGACGATCACCTCGCCGGCCCCGTACTGCTTCGGCGGGATCACACCTTCAAACGACGCGTAGTCGAACGGGTGGTCCTCGGTAGGCACCGCGAGGCGTTTCTCGGCCGGGTCGAGCGACGGCCCGTTCGGCACCGCCCACGACTTGAGCACACCGTCGCATTCGAGCCGGAAGTCATAGTGCAGACGGCGCGCCGCGTGCTGCTGAACGACGAACAGCAGCGGACCCGCAGTTGTGCCGCGCACCTCCGGCGGTGGCTCGGGGGTGGCCGAAAAACTGCGCTTGGCCGAATATTCGGTGAGTTTGGTCTTGGCCACGCGACGATTCTAGGAGGCCAGTCTCATGCCCGCACGCAGACTATTCGCCGGCGCCAGCGGTTATTCGTACAAGGAATGGTGCGGCACCTTCTATCCGGACAAGATGAAACCGGACGAGATGCTCGCGTGGTACTCCGAGCGCCTGCCGGCGGTCGAGATCAACAACACCTTCTACCGGATGCCGCGGACCGAGATGCTGCGCGACTGGGCCGTCACCACGCCCGAGCATTTCCGCTTCGCGATCAAGGCATCGCGCCGGATCACGCACATCGCGCGTCTCAAGGGCGAGGCGGCTGCCGACTCGGTCCAGTATCTGTATGGGCAGCTCGCCGCGCTGGGCGCCAAGCGCGGGCCGGTGCTGTTCCAGTTGCCGCCCAATCTGAAAAAGGATCTGCCGCGGCTCGTCGCCTTCCTGCAGACGCTGCCCGCTGATCACGGCGCCGCCTTCGAATTCCGCAACGACACCTGGTTCGACGACGAGACATACGACGCGTTGCGAGGCGCCGGAGCAGCGCTGTGCATGTCCGAGCGCGAGGACAATCTGCCGCCGCCGCTGGTGACGACCACTGATTGGGGCTACGTGCGCCTGCGGCTCGAGGAATACTCGGACGAGGAGCTGCGTCAGTGGGCGACGCGGCTTGCGGCGACCGACTGGGCGCAGATCTACGTGTTCTTCATGCACGAGCCGACAGCGCCGGCGTACGCGCAGACACTGATGCAGCACTTTGGCTAGCGGCCTCGGCGTGCGTGCCTAGGTGGAAGGTTTCTGCGCCGCGACCTGTTTGCGCATCCAGGCGGCGAAGGTCTGCACCTCGGGGCGCTTGTGCTGCCCCGGGCGCAACGACCAGCCAATAGGCCCTGCGCGCCAGCGTGGCGTACTCGCGGCCCTTCAGCGGCAGCACCAGCCGGCGCTCGGCGACAAACGGGTCGAGCAGCGGGAATCGCCCGAGCGCAATGCCTTGCCCAGCAGCAGCCGCCTGCACGACCTGGTCGTAGTGACTGAACGTGAGTCCACGACTCGCGCGCGGCCGCGCGACACCCATCGCTTCGCACCAGACCTTCCAAGACAGCCACAGGCGCGGTGCCGGTCGGATCCTCGATCTCGATCAGCGGCCAGCGCAGCAATTCCTCGACGCTGTGGATGCGGTGGCCCTTCACGAGCGCGGGCGCACACACGGGCGCGACCTGCTCGCCGAAGAGTCGTTCGGCACCGGCACCCGCCGCTTCCTCCGGGGAGTAGCGAAGCGCGACGTCAAGCGAATTGCGCTCCAGGTCGCGCACGGTGTTGTCCGCGACGACGTGTACCGAGATGTCCGAATGCGCCTTCTGGAACGCAGCCAGCCGCGGTACCAGCCATAGCGACGCGAACGTCAGCGTCGTGGTCACGCGCACGATCGGAGTCGTCCGGGCGCGCACTGCCGCGGTCGCCTCGCGCAAGTGGGCGAGCGCGCTCGACACCTCGCGGTAGTAGCGGTCCCCGGCGTCGGTCAGCACCAGTGCGCGCGTGCGTCGCTCGAACAATTTGACGCCGAGCTGTTCTTCGAGCTGCTGCACCTGGCGGCTGACGGCAGACTGCGTGATGAAGAGTTCCGCAGCTGCGGCCGTGAATGACAGCAGCCGCGCCGACGCTTCGAATCCGCGCAGCAGGTCGAGCGATGTCGGCAGATCGCGCGGCTTCATCATTCGCATGCATTCCCGTCACTCATGCATCGCATCCCGGAATTTCGTTTGTCGCGCGCCGGCGCCGGGGTCACAGTCTGCCCCATCAACACCGGAGGTCGACATCATGAACCGAAGCCCCGAATACTTCGAAACCAGCGCCACGCTGGATCTCGACTCCACGCCGCGGCCGCTGCGCCTGCCGGTCGGTGCCGCCGTTTTTGCGGTGCGCGGCACGATATGGATCACGCAGGAGCGTCTGCACGACGACGTCATCCTCGCCGCCGGCGAGCGCTTCGATGTGAAGCGCGACGGCCTGATCGTCGCCAGTGCGGTCAAAGGAACGGCTGGACTGCACGTCGTACGGACGGCCACGGCTCGAGCGCACCGTCACCGGGATGTCTACGATTTCGCGCGTGCGCGTGCAAAGCGACTGCGTCACGAAGCGGTCGGAGAGTTCGCGGACTTCGTGAGTGCAAGCGTCGCCGCCTGGTTCGAGCGCGTTCGTAACACGCTCACAGCGCGGCCGCGCGCGGTCAGCCACTGAATCGCGAACACCAGGAAATTGGGTCAGCGCCGGCGCCCGTCGCGAGATTCGCGGCGGGCGCTCAGTGCATCGACCCTGCGGTCGCAGCCGAGCGACCCGTCGCCACCCCCATCGCCCCTCGCGCCTCCATCTGATAGATCATGTCGCGCACGATCGGGTAGATCTCGTTCTGCCAGCGGCGGCCACTGAAGACGCCATAGTGGCCGACGCCGGCCTGCATGTGATGCTGCTTGAGATACGGGCGGATGCCGGGCGTCAGATCGTGCGCAGCCATCGTCTGGCCGATCGAGCAGATATCGTCGCGTTCGCCTTCGACCGTGAGCAGCGCAGTGCCGCGGATCGCGGCCGGCTCGATCTCCCGGCCCTCCCAGGTCAGCTCGCCGCGCGCCAGCGCGTATTCCTGGAACACCAGCCGCACCGTGTCGAGGTAAAACTCCGCCGGCAGGTCGGCGACCGCGAAATACTCCCGATAGAAGCTGCGCATGCCTTCGGCCTTCTCGTGTTCGCCGGCGATGACCGCGTCGTACAGGTCGACGAAGGCCTTCACGTGCCGCTCCAGATTCATGCTCATGAACGCGCTCAACTGGAGGAATCCCGGGTAGACGCGGCGGAGAGCGCCGCGGTAGCGCAGCGGGACGCTCGCAATCAGTCGGTTTTCGAACCAGTCGATCGGCTGTGCAGTCGCCAGCTCGTTGACCTTGGTCGGATTGATCCGGCAGTCGATCGGGCCCGCCATCAGCGTCATGCTGAGCGGCTGCGCCGGGTGACCGCCCTGTGCCATCGCCGCGACGGCGGCCAGCGCCGGCACGCACGGCTGGCACACGGCGATCACGTGCGCGCTCGGCCCGATCGCTTCGAGAAAGTGGACCAGGTGCGCGAGGTATTCGTCGAGGCCGAAGCGGCCGTGGAGTATCGACACATCGCGCGCGTTGCCCCAGTCGGTCACATAGACGTCGTGATCCGCCAGCAGGGTACGCACCGTGTCCCGCAGCAGGGTGGCGAAGTGTCCGGACATCGGCGTCACCAGCAGCACGCGCGGTTGCTCGCCCGGCTGCGTCCTTGGAAAACCGCAGCAGTTGGGCGAACGGCGTGTCGACGATCGCTTCTTCGGTCACCGCAACCTCGCGTCCGCCGGCAACCACCGTGTCGATGTCGAAAGCAGGCCGCGTGTGCGTGAGTTGCGCTCGCGCGATCAGTTCGAACGCCGCGGCGGCCCGCGCATTCGCGTCGCTGCACGGATACGCCAGGCGCGCCGACCCCAGCACCTGACCGGGATGCTCGAGCAGCGTCAGCGCCGATCCGGCCGCCGCGCGCAGCGGGTACAGCAGGTCCGTATGGGTCTGATAGGCCTCGTACAGCATGGGCTCCCTCGGCGATGTGTCTTTTTCGGGGAAGCACGCAAGGACCGCGCCACATCGCGTGCCGTCAGAGGAGGGCGCCACTGGCATGGCGCTTGCGTTGCAGTTTCGACGGAAGCGGTGTCGAAGGGAGCGGCGGTGGCCACGTCGAAGGCGGTGCTGACGATCAGCAGCAAGAACTATTCATCGTGGTCGCTGCGCGGCTGGCTGCTCGCGCGCTTTGCCGGCCTGCCATTCGTGGAGAAGGTCGTTGCGCCGGACGATCCGGAGGTGCGCGCCGAGATGCTGCTGCTCGCCTCGTCGATCCGCGTGCCCAGCCTGAAGGACGGGCCGGTGAAGGTGTGGGACACGCTCGCCATCGCCGAGTACCTGAACGAGACGCGCCCGAAGGCCGGCCTGCTGCCGGCCGACAAAGTCGCGCGCGCTCACTGCCGTGCGATCTGCGGCGAGATGCACTCCGGCTTCGCCAACCTGCGCTCCGCTCTGCCGATGAACCTGCGAGGGCACTTTCCGGGATTCCGCATCTGGGCGCGCGCGCAGGCCGACATCGACCGCATCGCCGAGATCTGGGCGCAGTGCCTTGCGACCTACGGCGGCCCCTTCCTCTTCGGCAAGAGCCGCACGATGGCCGACGCAATGTACGCACCGGTGGCGACGCGCTTCCTCACCTACGACGTCAAGCTGCCGCCAGCGTGCGCGGCCTACTGCCAGACCATCGTCACGATGCCCGAGATGGTCGAGTGGATCGCCGCCGCGAAGAAGGAGCCGATGGAGATCGAGGAACTCGAAGCCGAGTTCTGAAACGACCGCCACGCGCCCGTCACGTCCAGCGGGTGGGCTCCGGCACGCTGCACGGCGGCTCGACGTCGATGGTTGCAAAGTCCGCCGGAGAAACGATCTCCAGGTATTCCATGTCCGGCGAGTAGTCGAACAGGAAGTGACGGATGCCGGGCCGCTGGTGGACGCAGTCGCCGGTCGCGACCAGTGTTTCCGTGTCTTCGTACATGAAGCGCGCCCAACCCTTCAGCATGATGACGATGTGAAACGACGCCTCATGCCGGTGCCAGCCCGTGCCCTGTTCGGGTGCGGAATGCGCCTTCACGAGCTGCACCAGAACCTTGCCGTGCGTGGCGTCGGCAACGCCTAAATCGCGATACAGGAAGAAGTCGCGCAGGCCGTCTCCGCGCCAAGGCGTGTCCGACGGCTTCACGTGGGAGAACAACGTACCGGTCTTGTCCAGCATGGAACCTCCGATCCTGTTCGCCGTGACGCGCTGCAGCAAGCATGAAATGTTCCATGAACACGCTCGATATGATCCCGGCGCATGGCATCGCTCATTTCGGACGCGCAGGCTTCACCTCCGCTCGACGTGCTGAGTGCACGCATCGCCAGGCAGGGGTTCGCCTTCGTTCCTGCCGATGAGATGCGTCAGTTGCTCGCTCCGTCCGACGGTCTACCCGACTGGAATGAATTCGCGGCGAGCTGGGACGATCTTCAACTCGACACCTATCTGCCCGACGGCCACCGCTATCGCCGGCGGCGCCACGCCACCTTGTCGGCGAAGGCCGGTAGCGAGACGTGCCGGCTCGAGCCGCACCGTCCGCACTATCAAAGCCGCGACTACAACCCGCTGGTCGGCGGCATCGAGCGCTGGTTCGAGCCGATCCGGCGCGAGATCGTTGCTGGACCGACGATGCGCCATGTGCTTGCGTTTTGCTGTCGCTTGTTCGGCGCCCTGCGCCCACAAGCGGACTGGCACATCGAGTGCCATCAGTTTCGGATCGAGGCGCGGCTCGATGCACCCGGACGTCCGACTCCCGAGGGCGTGCATCGCGACGGCGTTGACTACGTGCTGGTGCTGCTGATCCGACGCAGCAATATAGAGAGCGGAACCACGACGGTGCACGATCTCGGCGGCGTGACGCTCGGCAGCTTCACCCTGACCGCACCGTTCGACGCAGCGCTGGTCGACGATGCACGAGTCAAGCACGGAGTGACTCCAGTCACCGCCATCGAGCCGAGTCGTCCTGCATTTCGTGACGTGCTCGTGGTCACGTTCCGAGCACAGCCGCCGCAGCGAAATGTCAGGTAGGTTGGAGCGCTCTTCCACTTCAACGCCGAATTCCACAGTCCTTTCAGTTCGGCACTCTTAATTCGCAGGCAGCAGCACCGCAGCCCCGTCGAAGGCCCCGGCGCGCAAGGCATCGAGCGCATCGTTGGCAGCCTCGAGCGGAAACGCCGTCGCGTGCGTCCGGATCGGGTGCTGCGCGGCCAGCGCAAGAAAGGCTTCGCCGTCCGCGCGCGTCAGGTTGGCTACCGAGCGCACGACGCGCTCGCCCCACAGCAATGAATACGGGAAGGCGGGAATGTCGCTCATGTGAATCCCTGCGCAAACGACAACGCCGCCCTTGCGTACCGCGCGCAGCGCCAGCGGCACTAGCGCTCCGACCGGAGCGAACAGCAGGGCTGCATCGAGTTGCTCTGGTGCGGGCGTCGTCGAATCACCGACCCAGGCGGCCCCGAGGTCCAGCGCGAACTGCTGCGAGCGAACATCACCGGGGCGCGTAAACGCATAAACCTTGCGCTCCTGCGCGATCGCCGCCTGCGCGACGATATGCGCCGCCGCGCCGAATCCGTACAGACCGATCCGGTCACCGGTACGACTGTCAGCCATTGAATACGCGCGATAGCCGATCAAGCCCGCGCACAGCAGCGGGGCAGCATGCAGATCGTCATAGCGCTCGGGAAGGGCAAGGCAGTACCTCTCATCAGCCACCGCATACTCGGCATAGCCGCCATCACGGTGATATCCGGTGAAGACGGCCTGGTCGCAGAGATTCTCGCGGGCGCCTGCACAGTATCGGCATACGCCGCAGCTTCCGCCGAGCCAGGGGACGCCAACCCGGGTTCCGATCGAGAAACGCTGCGCGCCAGCGCCCATGGCGGTCACGACACCGACGATCTCGTGGCCGGGAACGAGTGGGGCTCGCAACAGGGGCAGTTCGCCGTCGACGATATGCAGATCAGTGCGGCACACGCCGCAGGCGCGCACCTTGAGCAACACTTCGTTCGCTCCCGGCGCCGGAACCGGAACCTCAGCCTGGACGAGTCTCCCAGCGCGGTGCAATTGCATTGCGAGCATGGCTTCGATCAGGATTGCGCGTTGAGCCGACGATGAAGACTCACGTTACACCGCCACTGAAATCGACCTGCCCTCTTGATGTAGATGGACAGGACCCGACCCGTTGCGGAGATTAGAGATTGCCGAAAGCGGTCATGAGCGTCCGCCCGTTTGAGGACATCGGACGATTCGACTGAGGTCGACTCTATGCGGTCGATAGCATTTGTCGAAAGCGGTCGCGAAAGTTCGCCCGAGGGCGGGCCCTCGGGCGAATCGGCAGATCTTGAAACAGCTTCTGTTTAGAGCGAACGACAGACGCAGCATCTCGGGGTGGCTAGGCCCGCGAACCGGTACGCATCGACCGCGGCCGCGAGCACGTATGTTGCGCGGCCTCGCGGCGCCGTCCGCCTATAGTTGGTTCCATTACGAGGAGATCAACATGCCAGCGATTCTCAGCCAGGTGGAGGGGTTCGTCGGAACGATCACCCTCAATCATCCAAAGAAGCGCAATGCGCTGAGCGAGCACTTGGTCGATGGCATCATCGCGGCGCTCGAGGACTTCAAGGCCTGCAACGTGCGCGTAGTCATCCTGCGCGCGCTCGCCGGATCCAGGGTGTGGTCAGCCGGGCATAACGTCGAAGAATTGCCGGGGGCTCGGCGCGACCCCCTTGGCTGGGACGATCCACTGCGCAACCTGATTCGCCAGATCGAAAACTTTCCAGGGCCGGTGATCGCGATGATCGAGGGGACCGTGTGGGGCGGGGCCTGCGAAACCGCGTTCGCCTGCGACCTGATCGTCGCCGCGCCGGCCACCACGTTCGCCGTGACCCCGGCCAAGCTCGGCGTGCCCTACAACGTGAGCGGCATGATGACGTTCCTTAATGCGGCGAGTCTCCGGATCGTCAAGGAGCTGGCCTTCACCGCCAGGCCATTAAGTGCTGAGCGCGCGGAGCGCCTCGGCATCATCAACCATGTCGTGCCCGCTGACGCTCTGGAAGCGTTCACCTACGACCTGGCCGAAGACATCGCGGCGTTGGCGCCCCTTTCGATCGCCGTGATGAAGGAACAGTTGCGCATCCTCGCCGGGGCTCGCCCCATGTCGCCGCAGGGGTTCGAGCGCGTCCAGGGACTGCGCCGGGTCGTCTACGACAGCGAGGACTACCAAGAGGGCATTCGCGCGTTCAAGGAGAAGCGAAAGCCGCAATTCAAGGGCAACTGAGCAAGTACGCAAGCGGTCGCGGGCGCGCCGCCGTGGCGCGCGAGAATCGCGGACACCGCAGGCAGCCCTCGGTTTAAAACGCGAGATTGTGTCCGCTATGAGGCTGATTGAGGGATCGACATCAACGGCAGTTCTTGGCCGCCTCAAGCCTATGCCTTCGATGCGGTGAGCGTAAAGAGGAACGGCACGCGCTCTGGCGCTTCCGGCAGAACGAACTTTCCAGGCTCCACCTCGATCATCGAAGGAAAGGCCCGCCAGTCCGCGAACAAGTGCTCGCGTAGGGCGGTCACGGCCAGGCCGGCATCGATGGCGCCCTGAACGATCTCGCCGATGCCATGCGACCACTCGTGCGTGGTCGCGTGGGTCAATTTGGTGCCGTCGCCAACATAGGATGTGTTGAAACTCAGCGTCACCGGATTTGCGGTTTCGCCATAGGGGTAGCGCAAGCGGAGTTCCATATCGCTGTCCGGATCGATCACCATCGCCATCGGATGAACGTCTCGCAAGTACAGCCGGCCCCCTGGTCGCAGCAGACTCGCAGCGACCTGCATCCAGCGTTCCATCGACGGGATCCAGTTGATGGCGCCGACCGATGCGTAGACGAGGTCGTACTGTGCGTCCAGAGCGGCTGGTGCGTCGTGCACGTCCGCGAGAACGAAGCGTCCGGGGGTCACAGTCCGCTCGAAAAGCGAGCGGCAGTGCTCGATCGCTTTGGGTGAGAAGTCGAGCCCCGTAACGGACTTCGCCCCGAGGCGAGCGAGCGACAGCGTGTCCGTGCCGAGGTGACACTGGAGGTGAACCACATCGAGGCCGGCGATCGTCCCCAGCAGCGGCTGGTCATGCCGAACAGTGTCGCTGATACGCCCGGGATCTCGCAGCAGCCCATCGACGTCATAGCCCTTGGGTCCAATGTGGATGTCGACCCGCTCCTCCCAGTTGGCCAGGTTGTCGCTGCGCCAGCGCGCCCAGGTCATGGACTCAGCGCTCTGCGTACAGTGGCTGCGACTTCTTCCAGCGCGGAGCGGGGTGGCAACTTCGTGTAGTCCGGCCCGTAACGAAGGCCGAAGCCATCGCCGGCGAAGCGAGGGAACACGTGCAAATGGGCATGAAAGACTTCCTGGCCCGCGGCTTCTCCGTCTGCCAGGAAGAAATTGATCCCTTCGCACTTCAGCTCGGTTCGGCGAAGCGCGGCGGCGAGTTGCTGGCCGACTTCGAACATGCGCCCGCCAGTCGCTGGATCTAGATCTGCCAGGTAGGCAGAGTGTTCGATCGGGACGATGAGCAGATGGCCAGGGTTGACGGGCTGGATGTCCATGAAAGCGCAGACGAGCCCATCGCGGAAGATGATGCTCCCCGGCGCGCGGCCCGCGACGATGTCGCAAAGAATGCAGGATGTCGAAGCGGCCATGGCACTGCGAGCGGGCTGCGGAATGGCAGCTTAGCGGCAGCACGCTACGACCGCTATCGGACGAACTTCCCACTCAGCCGAAATGTCTGGAGTTGGCGAGAGCTGGCGCAGCGCGTGCGCAGCCAGCTCGCCGGGGCTTTGGGCCTGGACACCGCGCCGACGGTCGGCCACTGAGCCGGGTTCAGCGGCAGTTGACCGGCAGCCAGCCCTTGGGGAGGTCGGTCTTGTTGGCCGCCGTCACGGTCATCTTCTCGGGCGCTGCCGCAAAGCCGCAGACCCAGGCCACGGGCACGATGGGAGCATCTTCGACCACCGCAGGGCGCAGGCTCAAGGTCATGCCGCGCAGCGCGCCATTGGCTTGGTTGCCAAACACCACGTGGATGGCACCGGCTTCGACTGTCAGCGACTTGACGTAGTTGCTGACCACCTTGTCGGAGGCGGGCAAGCCCGCCGCGGCGTTGTCGTCGGGAAAAGCTTTGGTGGTGGCCCAGGCGGCGGCGATGGGCCCTTTGGCGATTTCGGTCAGCCGCATTGCCTCAATGACTTGCTCGCGGATGTACTTGTCGCGATAGCTTGGAACAGCCATCAACGCCAAGATGGCGATGATCGCCACAACCACCATCAGCTCGATCAGACTGAAGCCACGCGGTGACGGTGTCGAGTTTCTTCGGGGCTTGTTCACATGAGCAAGGAGACCTACATGCTCCTCCGGTACTGCCCGCCCACCTCGAACAACGCGTTCGTGATCTGACCTAGCGAGCACACGCGCACCGCGTCGATCAGCACCTCGAACACGTTGCCGTTATCGATCACTGCGCGCTGCAGCCGGTGCAGCATCGCCGGCGCCTGCTTCGCATGGCGCTTCTGGAAATCCTGCAGGCGCTTCAGCTGGCTCTGCTTCTCTTCCTCGGTCGAGCGCGCGAGCTCGATGTGATCGGGCACGGTCTCGCCGTGCGGGTTGCGGAAGGTGTTGACGCCGATGATCGGATACTCGCCGGTGTGCTTCAGGTGCTCGTAGTGCAGTGACTCTTCCTGGATCTTGCCGCGCTGGTAGCCGAGTTCCATCGCACCGAGCACGCCGCCGCGCTCGCTGATCGACTCGAACTCCTTCAGCACCGCTTCCTCGACCAGCTCGGTCAGTTCGTCGATGATGAATGCGCCCTGGTTGGGGTTCTCGTTCTTCGCGAGGCCCCATTCGCGGTTGATGATCATCTGGATCGCCATCGCGCGACGCACGCTTTCCTCGGTCGGCGTCGTGATCGCTTCGTCGAACGCGTTGGTGTGCAAGCTGTTCGCAGTTGTCGTAGATCGCGATCAGCGCCTGCAGCGTGGTGCGGATGTCGTTGAACTGGATTTCCTGCGCGTGCAGCGAGCGGCCACTGGTCTGGCAGTGGTACTTCAGCTTCTGCGAGCGCTCGTTGGCGCCGTACTTGTCGCGCATCGCCACCGCCCAGATGCGCCGCGCGACACGGCCCATCACCGTGTACTCCGGGTCCATGCCGTTGCTGAAGAAGAAGCTCAGGTTCGGCGCGAAGTCGTCGATGTGCATGCCGCGCGCCAGATAGGCTTCGACGAACGTGAAGCCGTTGCGAGAGCGTGAACGCGAGCTGGCTGATCGGGTTCGCGCCGGCCTCGGCGATGTGATAGCCGCTGATCGATACCGAGTAGAAGTTGCGCACGTTGTGGTGGACGAAGTACTGCTGGATGTCGCCCATCACCTTCAGCGAGAACTCGGTCGAGAAGATGCAGGTGTTCTGGCCCTGGTCTTCCTTCAGGATGTCGGCCTGCACCGTGCCGCGCACGTTGTCCAGCACCCACTGCGCGGATCTTCGCCGCCTCATCGTCGGTCGGCTCGCGGCCGTTGTCGGCGCGGAACTTGTCGAGGTTCTGGTCGATCGCGGTGTTCATGAACATCGCGAGGATCGTCGGCGCCGGGCCGTTGATCGTCATCGACACCGAGGTGTTCGGCGCGGTCAGGTCGAATCCCGAGTACAGCACCTTCATGTCGTCGAGCGTGGCGATGCTCACGCCGGAGTTGCCGACCTTGCCGTAGATGTCGGGCCGCACGGCCGGGTCGTTGCCGTACAGCGTGACGCTGTCGAACGCGGTGGACAGCCGCTTGGCCGGCATGCCCTCGGAGAGCAGCTTGAAGCGTGTGTTGGTGCGGAACGGGTCGCCTTCGCCGGCGAACATGCGTGTCGGGTCCTCGTTCTCGCGCTTGAACGCGAACACGCCGGCGGTGTACGGGAAGCTGCCGGGCACGTTTTCCAGCAGCAGCCAGCGCAGCAGCTCGCCGTGATCCTCGTAATGCGGCAGCGCGACCTTGCGGATCTTGCTGCCGGAAAGCGATGTGCTGGTCAGCTTGGTGCGGAGCTCGCGGTCGCGGATCTTGACCACGTATTCGTCGCCCGCATAGGCCTTTTGCATCTGCGGCCACATCTCGAGCAGCTTCTTGCTGCGGGTATCGAGCTTGGCGTCGCGGTCGGCGGCGAGCTTGCCGAGGTCGGCGTTCTCAACCTTGCATTCTGTTGCCAGCATGCGGCCGGCTTCGGCCAGTTGCTGCCGCTGGCGCGCGATGCGCGACTGCTCAAGCGAATGCTTCTTGTAGCCGCGCACGGTCTCGGAGATCTCCGCCAGGTAGCGCGTGCGCTGCGGCGGCACGATCGGTACCTGGTGAGTGGAGTGGCGAGTCGCCACCTTCGGCAGCACGCCCGCGCCTGCCTTCAAGCCCAGCTCCTTCAGCCTCGGCAGCAAGCGCCTGGTAGAGCGCGGTGACGCCGTCGTCGTTGAAGCGCGCGGCCTGCGTGCCGAACACCATCATCTCGTCGGGCTTCTTCGCGAAATCGCCCTTGTTGCGCTGGACCTGCTTGCTGACGTCGCGCAGCGCGTCGGCCGCGCCCTTGCGGTCGTACTTGTTGATCGCGACGAAGTCGGCGAAGTCGAGCATGTCGATCTTCTCGAGCTGGCTCGCGGCGCCGTACTCCGGCGTCATCACGTACAGCGTCGCATCGACGTGCGGCACGATCGCGGCGTCGCCCTGGCCGATGCCCGAGGTCTCGACCAGCACGAGGTCGAAGCCCGCGACCTTGCAGGCCGCGATCGCGTCTGGCAGCGCCTGCGAGATCTCCTTGCCTGCCTCGCGCGTGGCGAGAGAGCGCATGTAGACGCGCTGGCCCGTTGCCTGCCACGGCGCCGATCGCGTTCATGCGGATGCGGTCGCCGAGCAACGCGCCGCCGCTCTTGCGGCGCGACGGGTCGATCGAGATCACCGCGATCGCGAGCTTGTCGCCCTGGTCGAGCCGGAGGCGGCGGATCAGCTCGTCGGTCAGGCTCGACTTGCCGGCGCCGCCGGTGCCGGTGATGCCGAGTGTCGGCACCTTGGCGGTGTCGGCCGCCTTGTGCATTGCCTGACGGAAGCCCGCGTCGGCACTTCCGAGTTCCAGCGCGGTGATCGCCTGTGCCAGCGCGCGCCAGCGCCGCGTCAGGTCCTTGTCCTGCAGCGCGTGCCAGCGTGGTCGGCGCTGCTTGCCGAAGATCGGTGTCGCACTCGGCGACCATCAGCCCGATCATTCCCTGCAGGCCCATCTTCTGGCCGTCTTCGGGCGAGAAGATGCGCGCGACGCCGTAGTCGTGCAGTTCCCTGATCTCGGCCGGCACGATGACTCCGCCGCCACCGCCGTAGACGCGGATGTTCGAGCCGCCGCGCTCGCGCAGCAGGTCGATCATGTACTTGAAGAACTCGACGTGCCCGCCCTGGTAGCTCGACACCGCGAGACCCTGCACGTCTTCCTGCAGCGCCGCGGTGACGATGTCCTCGACCGAGCGGTTGTGGCCCAGGTGGATCACTTCCGCACCCATGCTCTGCAGGATGCGCCGCATGATGTTGATGCTGGCGTCATGGCCGTCGAACAGGGCCGCCGCCGTGACGAAGCGCACCTTGTGCGTCGGGCGATAGCTGGCGAGCTTCCTGATTTCGGACAGATCGGTCATGCGCGCTCCTCGCCGGCGCCGGCGGCCGCTGGAAGTCGAATCATCCCCGCCTGCCGATGCCGCAGGCAATCCGGGAAGAGGGGTTACGCTAGCTGCCGTTGACGTTAACGTCAACCTCGAACCGTTGGGCGCGGGCGCGCCGGGTTCGGATCTTGCTGGGAGGTGCGGCACACAGCCCCGCAAGGAACAGATCGACCAGCTGGGGTGCGGCGGTCTTCAGATCGAAGCTTTCTGGAGCCTGCACCCAGTCACGCATCAGGCCGCCGATGAATGCGTAGAGCAGAAGGCTCGCCGTCCGCGTATCGGTATCGCGCGGCAACTGGCCCTGCGCGACCGCCTTGTCCAGCAGGCCGCCGCACAGGCCAAGGCAGTGCTCACGCTCCTCCAAATGGTGCCTCTCGACGGACGCCAGCTCGTCCGTGTACTCGCAGCGCAGGAATACGACTTCGAAGATGCTGCGCACCCGCGGCGATGACGTCAGGTGCAGGAGCGCGCTCAGGGCACGCTCACGCAGCGCGCCAAGCGGATCGGCGTCTGACCCATCGGCGGGATCGAAGGCGGCGTCCATCGGCATTTCGGCGCGCGCCACCATGGCTTCGAACAGTTCGGCCTTACTGTCGAAGTGGTGATAGACCGCGCCGCGGGTTACGCCGGCTGCGTCCGCCACTTCGGCAAGGGTTGCGTGACCAACCCCGCGTTTGAGAAATACCTGCTCGGCCGCGTCGAGCAGCTGCTCGCGTGTCGCCAATGCTTCTTCTCTAGTCCGCCTTGCCATCGCTTCCCCAATAAAAAGCGCCGCTGAAACACAGCTGAAACATCAACCGTCACAATTGAAATATAAACATACACGGATGTATGTATTATGCACGAACGCAAAGATGTGCCTCAGCCGGGACCTCCGCCAATGACGAAAAGCAACTCATCAAGTCACTCGACTCTCGACGTGGCTGTTCGACGCGCAACTTGGCTGCGTGCCCTCACGCTCGCCGTTAGTCTCATCGCGACCGCGTTGGTTCTTGCGGCCTGCGCACGCGGCGACGAACACAACCCCGCGAAGGGCGGCTTTCCTCCGGCGCCCGTTTCGGTGCTGGAAGTAAAGGCCGTGACCGTGCCGGTGCAATTCGAATACGTCGGTCAGACGGCCGGCTCGAAGGAAGCCGAAGTGCGGGCACGCGTGCAAGGCGTACTCGAGCGTCGGACGTATCAGGAGGGCGGGTACGTCAAATCGGGACAGCTGCTGTTTGTGATTGACCCGCGGCCCTACGCCGCGCAGGTGCAGGCGGCCGAGGCCGATCTCGCGCGCGCGCAAGCGCAATACGCACAGGCAAAACGCAATTTCGATCGAGTCAAACCGCTTGCCGACAGCAATGCGCTGAGCCGGCGTGAGTTCGACGAAGCCGTCTCGAACGAGGAGATCGGCGCTGCTGCGATCAAGCAGGCGCAGGCGCGCCTCACCGAGGCTCGCCTGAATCTCGGTTATACGACGGTCAGCTCACCGGTGAACGGCTATGCCAGCCGTGCACAGAAGTCCGAAGGCTCCCTTGTTTCGCCGGGGCAGGAAAGCCTGCTGACGACGGTGTCGCAGGTCGATCCGATCCACGTGAAGTTCAGCGTGTCGGAGCAGGAGCAGCTGCGACTGACTCGGTTGCTCGAGTCCGGCAAGATCGCCGCGCCTTCGATTGAGAAGGGAGCCAGGAACGGTTATTCGGTTCTTGTCCGGCTGTCTGACGGCAGCACCTACCCGCGCGCCGGAAAGCTGGGCTTCGTGGATACGCGGATCAACCCGAGCACCGGTTCGTTCGATGCCCAGGCCGAGATTCCGAATCCCGATCATGCGCTGCTGCCCGGACAGTTCGTGCGCGTGGTGCTGCAGGGTGCGACGCGACCGGACGCGATCGTCGTGCCGCAACGCGCGGTATTGGACAGCCCGCAGGGCAAGTTCGTCTACGTGCCCGGCAAATCGCAGGATGGCCGAGATGTCGCGCTGCCTCGCCCGGTGACCGTCGGCGACTGGGTTGAATTGGATGGCCAGCAGCAGTGGATCGTCGAGTCGGGCCTGAAGCCGGGCGACAGCGTGATCGTCGAGGGCACCGCGAAGCTGTTCCCGGTTCCCGGAGGTGCACCCATCATGCTCGGGCCCCCGCCGGGCGCGGAAGCAAAGGGCGCGCCGCCCGAAGCCGGCAAGGGAGCCAAGGGCGAAGTGAAGAAATCGGAAGCCAAGTAACCGCGGCCTGCGCTGTAGGCCTCGCAACCTTCCTGGCGATCACGGAGTACGACGACCATGTTTTCGCGTTTCTTCATTGACCGGCCGATCTTCGCCGTAGTGCTGTCGATATTCATCGTCATCGCCGGCCTGGCCTCGATGCGTGTGTTGCCGATCGCGCAATACCCGGAGATCGCTCCGCCGGTGGTCACCGTGCGAGCGGTCTATCCGGGCGCCTCGGCCACGACCCTGGAACAGACCGTCGCCGCGCCGATTGAAAGCGCGATCAACGGCGTCGAGCACATGCTGTACATGAGCAGCAACTCGTCGTCGAATGGGGTCGTCGAGATCCTGGTGACATTCGATATCGGCACCGACGCCGACCAGGCCGCGCTGAACGTCAACAACCGGGTCAAGCAGGCCGAAGCGCGACTGCCCGAGGAAGTACGGCGCCAGGGAGTGACCGTCGAAAAGGGTTCGTCGGCGTTCCTGCAGGTTCTGGCGTTCTATTCGCCAGACGACCGGTTCGACGATTTGTACACGTCGAACTACGTCACGCTCAACGTTCTTGATGAACTGAAGCGGCTGCCCGGAACGACCAACGTGCAGATCTTCGGCGCCAAGGATTACGCGATGCGCGTGTGGGTGCGGCCCGACCGGCTGGCGCAGCTGAAGCTGACGACCACCGATGTGATTCGTGCCATCAACGAACAGAACGCCCAGTTTGCAGCCGGCAAGGTCGGTCAGGCGCCTTACGGCGGCAACCAGGACCTCGTTTACACCGTCACATCCAAGGGACGGCTGGCCGACCCGAAGGAGTTCGAGAACATCATCAT
The DNA here is from genome assembly GCA_963703945.1 of uncultured beta proteobacterium. GTDB lineage: Bacteria > Pseudomonadota > Gammaproteobacteria > Burkholderiales > Burkholderiaceae_F > JALORV01. The sequence continues at coordinate 297,954 of CAVPGM010000011.1, forward strand.
TCGATCCGACAGCGAAGCCGCGGCGGTTCGACTGAGAGACGTCGCCCACGTCGAGCTCGGAAGCAAGGATTACGACTTCATCGGACGCTACAACGGCAAGCGCGCCACACTGGTCGGTGTCTTCCTTCAACCGGGCGCCAACGCCCTGGAGGTCGCGGGCAGCGTCAAGCACATGACCGACGAGCTTGCCAAGCGCTTCCCGCAGGGCCTTGCGTATGCCATTCCGTACGACACCACGCGATTCGTCGAAGTGTCGATCCACGAAGTCGTAATTACGCTGTCGATCGCGGTGGTGCTGGTCTTCCTGGTCGTCTATCTGTTCCTGCAGAACTGGCGCGCAACGCTGATTCCGGTCCTGGCGGTACCGGTGTCATTGATCGGTACGTTCGCCGGCCTGCTGATGCTCGGCTATTCGATCAATACGTTGACGCTGTTCGGCATGGTGCTGGCGATCGGGATCGTGGTCGACGACGCGATCGTCGTTCTCGAAAACGTCGAGCGGATCATGCACGAGGAGAAGCTCAGTGCACGCGAAGCCGCTGTCGTGGCGATGGAGGAGGTCACCAGTCCGATCGTCGCGATCGTGCTGGTGCTGATCTCGGTATTCGTGCCGATCGCCTTCCTCGGCGGGTTGACCGGAGAGCTGTATCGCCAGTTCGCGATCACGATTTCGATCGCGGTGGCGATCTCGGGCGTCGTCGCGCTGACGCTGACTCCCAGCCTGTGCGTGATGATTCTGAAGCGCGAGCACAAGAATCCCGGACGGTTCTTCAACGCGTTCAACAACTGGTTTGCGCAGGTCACGCGGCGCTACACCAGCGGCGTGATCTGGATAATCCGGCGCGGTCTGATCGCGCTGGCGATCTTCGGCGGCATGGTCCTGATTGTGGTCGGGCTGTGGCGCTTCACTCCCGGCTCGCTCGTGCCGGACGAGGATCAGGGCTTCTTCATCTCGGCGGTGATATTGCCCGATGGCTCGAGCCTGCAGCGCACCGACAAGGTGGTCAACGAGGTCGTCGGCATCCTGAAGAGCAACCCGATCAATGAAGACGTCGTCGCGTTCACCGGCTTCGACTTCCTCGGCGGCGGCTTCCGCAACAACGCGGCCACCATCTTTGTCACACAGATTCCCTGGCACAAGCGCAAGGGAGTGAGCACGCCTCAGCTGGTCGGCGAGTTCTTCATGAAGACCGGCCATATCAAGGAAGGGCTGGTGCTGGCCTTCGCGCCGCCGGCGATCTTCGGCCTCGGCACCGCGGGCGGCTATGAGCTCTACATCCAGAATCGCGGCGAAGGCGGACCGGCCAAGATGCAGGAAGTCCTGCAGCAGTTTCTCGGCCGTCTGAATTCGGACCCGCAGCTGGGTGGAGCCCAGACGCTGTGGCGCGCGAACGTTCCGCAGCTCTATGTGGACGTCGACCGCGACAAGGCCAAGGCACTGGGCGTGCCGATCAACGATGTGTTCGACACGCTGAGTGCAACGCTGGGCAGCTTCTACGTGAACGACTTCAACAAGTACGGTCGCACGTGGCAGGTGCTGATGAGTGCCGAGCCGCAATTCCGAAATCGACCCGAAACGGTGGGCGGAATGTGGGTCCGCTCGGCACGCGGCGAGATGATCCCGCTGTCATCGCTCGCGACGGTCAAGTACGTCTCGGGCCCTGATTCGCTGGATCGGTTCAATAACCTGCCCGCGGTGAAGATCTTCGGTCAGGCCGCACCCGGCGTGAGCTCCGGACAGGCCATCGCTCGCGTCGAGCAGATCGCGCGCGAAGTGCTGCCACCCGAGTTCGGCTTCGACTGGGGCGGCGTGTCGTTCCAGGAGAAGCGCTCCGCAGGTACTTCGGGCCTGGCGCTGGGCATGGCCGTGGTCATGGTGTTCCTGATTCTGGCGGCGCAGTACGAGAAATGGTCGCTGCCATTTTCGGTGTTGATGGCATTGCCGTTCGGTACCTTCGGTGCGCTGGCCGCGATCTGGGTCAAGAACCTGCTGGCCCCGATCACCGGCGCCATGCCGCTGTCGAATGACGTCTATTTCCAGATCGGTCTGGTCACGCTGCTCGGACTGGCGGCAAAGAATGCGATCCTGATCGTCGAGTTCGCCTCGCTGAAGAAGTCGGAGGGCTACTCGAGTTCGGCCGCAGCCATCGAGGCGGCCCGGCTGCGGTTCCGCCCGATCATCATGACCTCGATGGCGTTCATCCTGGGTGTTGTGCCGCTGGCATTCTCGACCGGGGCCGGCGCCGGCGCGCGGGTTTCGGCGGGCACCGGCGTCATGGGCGGCATGCTGGCCGCGACGTTCCTTGCGGTCTTCTTCGTGCCATTCTTCTTCAAGTTGATCACCGAACGCAAGGTGCGCGAAGCGCGTTCGGAAGAGGAGCTGCGGGCCGAAGTGGCTGAAGGCGAGCGACGCAGCGCCGAGCATCACCGGCAGCTCGCTGCCGATGCGGCAGCGCACGTCCATGTGCGCAAAGGACAGATTACGTCGTCTCCGGCGCACGAAGGAGGCGAGTGATGAGAAGAAGCGTCAAGGCGATTCTTGTTGCGGTGATCTTCGTGTCACTTGCCGCGTGCAGGACGATTGATACCAAACTGCCGACGGTCGAGCTGCCGGAGGCGAGCGTGCAGAGCCTTCCGGGAGTCGAACGCTGGTGGACTCAGTTCAACGATCCGCAACTGAACGCCCTGATCGAGGAGGCGTTCGCTGCGAACCTCGACCTGGGCGTCGCGATGGCGCGCATCGAGGAAGCACGCGCCAACCTCGGCGTCGCCCGCTCCTTTCTATTTCCGACGGTCGACGCCTACGCCGCGGCTGACCGCACGCGACGCAGCAATGCAACCGAACCGCAATTCCCGGGGCCATTGACCACCAACCACTATTCGGCCGGCCTGCAGGCCTCGTACGAGGTCGACCTGTCGGGGCGGATTGCGGCCGGCGTCAGTGCGGCGCAATCGACGCTGCTTGCCACGCGCTACAACACCGAGGAAGTGCGCACGGTGCTGGCGGCGCAGGTTGCGACGACGTATTTCACGCTGCTCGCACTCGATGCCGAACTGCAGATCTCGCGCGACACGCTGGTGACGCGCGAAGACGCTGTCACGCTGCAGCGCCAGCGATACGACGCCGGACTGATCGGCGAGTACGACTACAAGCTGGCGCAAGCTGAGCGTGCCAGCGTGGCTGCTTCGATTCCGCCACTGCAGCGTGCGCGGGCGCAGACCGAAGCCGCCCTCGCCACGCTCGCCGGCCGCAGTGCGCGCGCCGTGTTCACGCCGGTGATAGTGCGCGGAGGCAAGCTGGAAAGCTCGACTGTTCCCGAAGTCCCGGTGGGTCTGCCGTCGGACGTGCTGGCGCGGCGACCCGACATCCGGCAATCCGAGGCGCAACTCGCGTCGGCAAGCGCCCGCGTGGCTGAGGCGCGCGCCCAGTATTTCCCATCGCTGCTGCTGACGGGCTTCTACGGCAGCGAGAGCTCGGACCTCGCGAATCTTTTCTCCGGCCCGGCTCTCGTCTGGTCGATCGCGGCGCGAGCACTGCAGCCCATCTTTTCGGGTGGACAGATCACGGCGCAGGTCGACGCCACCAAGGCGCGCCAGCAGCAGCTCGAACTTCAGTACGTGCAGACCGTGCAATCGGCCTTCCGCGACGCGCACGACGCGCTCGTCGCGCATAGCAGCGCCCGCGAGAGCTTCGTCGCCCAGGACGAGAGGCGCGCGCTCTTCGCTCAGGCCTTCGCGCTGGCCGAGCTGCGCTACCGAAGCGGCTACGTCAGCTACATCGACGTGCTGGATACGCAGCGCAACCTGCTGGAAGCCGAGCGACAGCGCGTGCTGGCGCTGCGTGAGCGTCAGGTTGCGCTGGTGGATCTTTACAAGGCGATCGGTGGCGGCTGGTCGCCCGAGCAGTTTGCGCAGGCGCGCTAGCGCGGCCGGTGCGCTGCGATCAGTCGAAGTTCGGGTGCGGCGGACCGAGCGGAAGAGCCTTACGCCGCGGCAGCCGATGTCGGACCATGCGCGTCGTGCAGGTTCCACGCTTCGCGCACGAGGCTGACCAGCGCCGATATGGCCGGCTCCTCTGCGCGTGCGGCCGGGTAGACGAACCACAGCGTCGTCTCGATGGCCACGCCGGGCCAGATCACGAGTTCGCCTTCTGCCGCTCGGGCGCGCGCCACTTCATCGCGCACCAGCGCCACACCCAGCCCGGCGACGACCAGACTGGTGATGACCGTCTCGTCGTCCGCCAGCGCAGCCGGCTCCGGCGGCTCTTCACCGTGCGCGGCGAACAGCTGCGACACGAGCCGCGTGTGTGTGGAAAGGGTCGGCGTCCGGATCCAGGGCAGTGTCGCGATCTCGCGCCACTCGGCCTTGCGAACGCGGGCCGCCCATGCCGCGGGCGCCGCGACACGGTAAATGAGCTGGCGCAGCGGCAGCGCCTGCAGCGGCAGTGCCGGGGCGTCACCGAAGAAGAAGCTGGCATCGAGGCGGCCGTCTCGCACGCTCTCGAGCGCGGTGCCGGACATCGTCTGATGCAGTTCGAGGCGCAACAACGGGTGTTGCTGAACGGCGCCCGACAGCACGGCGCCGAGCCGGTTGTCGACCGGATCGGTGACCGTACCCACATGCAGCAGCCCGGCGACATCCGCGTGCATCTGCAGGGCGGCGCGCTTCACACCTTCCGCCGCATTCAGCACCTTTTGCGCGTGTATCAGCAGTTGCCGGCCGGCTTCAGTGAGTTCCATGCCCGTGGCCGACGCGTTCGAACAACCGGACGTCGAGCGTGCGCTCGAGGGCCTTGATGTGGCCGCTGACTGCCGGCTGGCTCAGATGCAGCCGCTCCGCGGCGCGGGTCAGATGCCCTTCCTCGGCCACCGTAGCAAACGTTTTTAGCTGGTAAAGCTCCATCGCAGGACGCTCCTCAGCGAACACTAATCTGTATTTTGCAATGCGGCAATACTGCAGTATCTCCAATTGGTATGATTTATGCTAATTATTTGAATTTACGATTGTATTTTTGCCTGAAACGAGCCGATTATACCGTTGTGCGAAGCAGCAATCGCGCCACTAAAGGGAGTAGCCATGCCCATCCTGAGTCGTTCGTTCACCTGGCGCACGCCAGGTTTCCTTCCCCGAACTTCGCGCTCGCGCCCGGCCACCAGGCCGATGCCGTCTTCAACCGGCGCCGAGCGCGCCCCCAACCCAACATCGGCCGCCCAGCATCCGGCAGACCCCGCACCTGGCCGCAAGCTTGCTGAACGTCGCGGCGAGGCGCTGCGCGCGATGTTTCCAATGCTGTTCAGCCTGTATGCGCGTCGTTCGGATCTTTGGCAGGCCATCGCGATCGAGCGCTACCTCGCTCAAGCGTCCAATCTGGTCGAACTGGAACAGCGGATTCACCAGGTGGAGCAGCGCCGCCAGTTCTCCTGGTCCGAGTGAACTGTAACGAGTTTCGTTACAGGCCGCTGCCCTGGAAGTCCCATTCCAACCCGGGGTCGATCGCGAAAAGCGATGTGACGCATCTGCAATCTCGATTTTATTTTCGCCCGCGATGCGCAGATGATGAGATTGTCTTAATGCACGATCGTCCGCACATCGCGGCGACCGCGAACGAAGGGAAGATGATGAACCGCATCCATCGCATCGAGCACCGCGGACTGCTGCGTCGCTTCGGCGACTGGCTGACCGAGTCCTTCGAGCGCGCACAGGTGCGCGACCACGATCAGTATGTCTCGTCGGCGCGCAATCCGCGCGAGGCCTCGCAACGCCTGCACTGCATTGAACAAGGCGTGGAAAGCCTCCACGCCTGAGACCGGTTGTCTCCTTGGCGCGTTAGCGTCTGTCTCCTTGCGCGCGCCCTTCCGGCCGACGCGGTTCGCCGCGTCGGCCTTTCTTTTTGATTCCTACCGGCTCGGCGGCCTGACCCACGCCGGATCCACAGGCCAAAGCGGCGCGGCGCGCGTCCCGACGATCAGCTGATCGAACACGTGCTCGACGCCGTCGACCCGCTGCACTCGTGCCAGTAGCGCGCGCTGCTCGGCGGCCGAACCCACGCAACCTTTCAGCGTCACGTAGTGGCGCTCGGTGGTGACCCAGACACTGGCACCCGCGAACCGGGCGTCTGCGCGGATCGCCTGCAACACGCGTTGCTGCACTTCCGGGTCGCGTCGGTACGCGTTGCTGTCTTCGCACTTCTTGGCAAGCCAACAGGACGTTCCACGCTCGATGCGACCGTGCGCCTGCCTGCGCATTTCGTCTTCGGTGATCAGCGGGCCCAGCGGTCGCGGACAAGTCGGAAGCGCACCGACCGCCTGTTCAAACGGCGTATCGAACCAGTTGCGTCGCTCGGCACTGGTCGCGGGATTCTGCGCGGCAACGCCGTGCACCAGTGCGCATGACGACGCGATCGCGGCCAATGCGGTCGCGCGACGACGCAGACCGAGGTACCGGTGAACGATATTCCGCATCACCCCGTATTCTGCGGCTTCGACAAGTCGATGACATGGATGCCGCGACACTGATACAGCAATACGGGCTGCTCGCAGTCTTGCTGGGCGCCTTCATCGAGGGCGAGACGGTGCTGCTGCTGGCGGGTGCGCTGTCACACGCCGGGTTGCTGGATCTGCGCTGGGTTCTCATCCTCGCTGCGCTCGGCGCGTTCGCCGGCGACAGTTTCTACTTCCTGCTCGGGCGGCGCTTCGGGCCGCACGCGACCGAGCGCTTTCCCTGGCTGGCCAATGCAGTTCCGCGCATCGACAGTCTGGTCCGGCGCTGGCGATGGGGTGCCGTCATCGCGCTGCGCTTCATGTACGGCTTGCGCGTCGCTGGCCCGATGCTGATCGGCGCCGGAACGATGCCCCGCCTCGAGTTTCTCGCGGCCAATGCAGCGGGCGCCACGCTGTGGGCAGTTCTGGTTGGCGGTCTGGGCTACCTGGCGGGCCACGCCGTCGAAGCGGTGCTCGGCCGCGTAGCCGGCGCGGAGAAGATGCTGATGGCGGCCGTCGTCCTCGCCGGCGCTGTCGCCTTGCTGGTTCGCACCGTACGACGGCGGCGCCGAACGCAGCGGGACGACTGAGCGGCATCATCGACGCGCTATCGTTGCACTCACCCACGAACGAACGACCGCGATGCGCATCCTGCTTGTGGAAGACGATCCGATGATCGGCGAAAGCGTCGCCGACGGACTGAAGAGCGAGGGATACGCGGTCGATTGGGTGCGCGACGGCAAGGAGGCCGAGGTTGCCGTCGGCGCATCGCCGTACTCGCTGGTCGTGCTGGACCTCGGGCTGCCGCGGCGCGATGGAATCGAAGTATTGCGAAGCATCCGGGAGCGCCGCATCGCTGTCCCTGTGCTGGTGATGACTGCGCGCGACACGGTGCGCGACCGCATCAGAGGGCTCGACGCAGGGGCAGACGACTATCTGGTCAAACCCTTTGATCTCGACGAACTGACGGCCCGGGTTCGTGCGCTGCTGCGCCGTGCTGCGGGGCGTGCCGAACCCTTGATCGAGCGCGGCAACCTGGCCATCGATCCGGCGAGCCGGCAGGTCCGCTGGAAGGGCGAACCGGTCGCGCTGTCGGCACGCGAATACGCGCTGCTGGCCGCGCTCGCAGAACGTCCGGGGCTGGTGCTGTCGCGCGCGCAGCTCGAGGAGAAGCTGTACGGCTGGAACGAAGCGGTTGGCAGCAACACCGTCGAGGTGCACATCCACAACGTGCGCAAGAAACTCGGCGAAGGCGTGATCCGCAACGTGCGCGGCATGGGCTACACACTGGTCGCCGAGTGAACGGGCCACGAAAGCGTTGCGCATGAAATCGATCCGTGGGTGGCTGCTCGCCGCGCTGCTGACCGCGCTCGCTGTCGCCGGCCTGGTCGCGTCCGCGGCGACCTTCCTGTCGGCGCGCGAGGAAGTCGATGCGCTGCTCGACGAGGAACTGCGACAGGTCGCGCTGTCGCTGCGGGATCACGCGGTGCTCGACCTGCGGCGATTGGAGAGCGTCGCCGCGAACCCTGATCAACGTGTGCTGGTGCAGATCTGGGACCCGGCGTTCGATCGCCCCTATGTGTCGCGCATCGCCGGCGGCGCGCCGATGCCTCGCACTGACGAGGGCTACGCAACCGTGCTGCACGACGGCCGCTCGTGGCGTCTGTTCACGTTGTTCGCCGGACGCCAGCTGATCCAGGTTGCGCAGCCCACTGCGCTGCGGACCGAACTGGCGGCCCGCACGGCGGGACGCCTGCTGCTGCCGGTGCTGCTGGCGCTGCCGTTCCTCGGCATGGCCGCGTGGTGGATCGTCGGACGCGGTCTGGCCCCACTGGGCCGCATTGCCGGCGCGATGAAGGAGCGCAGCCCGACGGCGTTGACGCCGGTGCCGACGGCCGCGCTGCCGATCGAGATCCAGCCGCTGGCCGAGGCGTTGAACGACCTGCTGGCCCGGTTGGATCATTCGTTCGCGGCGCAGCGGCGATTTGCAGCGGACGCCGCACACGAGCTCCGAACTCCGCTGACGGCGCTTGGATTGCAGTTGCAGCTCGCAGAGCGAGCCGCGAACGACGAAGATCGCGCGCGCGCATTCGAACGACTTAGACAGGGCATCCGCCGCGCCACGCGCCTTGTGCAGCAGTTGCTGACGATGGCCCGACTCGACCCGGATGCCGCCGCCGGGCCGCCGGCCGCGATCGCCGTTGGCGCGCTGGTGCACTCGATCGTCGAAGATGCGCGCCCGCTCGCCACCGAGCGCGACATCGGCATCGAATACACGGACCGCAGTGACGGCGGCAACCGTCAGTGGCAGCGAAGACGCGTTACGCATCCTGTTCAACAACCTCGTCGACAATGCACTGCGCTACACCCCTGCCGGCGGTCGCGTCACCTTCACCGCCAGCGCCGATGCCGAGGTCGTGCAGGTCCTGGTCGAAGACACAGGCCCGGGCATCGCCGACGAGGAGCGCGAACGCGTGTTCGACCGCTTCTATCGCGGCTCGACGGCGGCCGGCACTGGGACAGGACTCGGCCTGGCGATCGTCTCTCAGGTGGCCGAGATGCACCGGGGCGAAGTGCGCCTGGAGGCGGCTGAGTCCGGTGGACTGCGCGTGCGCGTACGCTTGCCCAGAATGCATCGGGGCTGAGGCGAGTGCTCGCTTACTTACAGCGGGAGCGCTGTTACCTCGGCCATGGCCGCCCTGACCAGGCCATCCATTGGTGCCTTGCTGGCGCGGCCGCCTTAAGTTGGCCTTAAGTATGCGGGTCTAGCTTTCGCTTCGTGGTGATGGCTCCGCCATCATTGCTCACTCACTCGAATTCAAGCGCCGCTCTGCGGCGCTTTTTTTTATCTAACCGGCCAGATGTTCGCCGCGGCGAGTTTGTTGTTCATGCCGTCTGGCTCCAGGAAGTTCACCTGGATCTTGTCGCCGGCCTTGAGCTTCGAGATGTCATAAACGCCTTGCCCGACGTATACGTTCGCCGTGGTGCCGTCCTGCGCCTGCATGCGCACCGTCTGAGCGTACGAATCGATGGAAAGCACCGTGAACACTCCCGGCAGCGGTGCCAGATTGACGCCGCCTCCCTGATTGCGGCGGCCGGGCCCTTCCCCGTCTCCAACCCTCTGGGCGAGCACAGTCTGCGGCATCGATACGATGAGGGCGATCAACAGGACTATCCGGTTCAGCAGTCTCATGCGTTCCTCCCACACTCGGCGGACCCCGTCACTGACATTCGCATTATTGCCCGAACGCGAAACCGCGCGATGAACGCGACCGCGCGGGCGCGCACTTTAAGCCCCGCTTAAGCCTCGCGGTCTTCCGCACCCGATTTGCCACCGCCCGTCCATCGGCGTGGTGGCCTTAAGCCAAATCTAAGCTGCGCTGCACACATTGGCTCCGTCAATCTTTCGGAGTCCACGATGAATGCAAGAAGATTTTTCAAGCCAACACTGATTGCCGCGGCACTCGCCGCCGCATTCCTCGCCGGCCACCGGCTGGATGGCGTGCACGGCGCGACCGTTCCCCCCACGCCTACCATCGCAGCGGTCGCCGCCCCGACTGAAGGACGCGTCGGCTTGCCGGACTTCAGTGCACTGGTCGAAGCCAACGGCGCCGCGGTGGTCAACATTGCCGTCACGAAGCGAGCCGCGGTTTCGCCAACGCAGTTCGACGACAGCGGGCCGATGGGCGAGATGTTGCGCCGCTTCGGCGTTCCGATGCCCGACGGCGAACCGCGCGGTCGTGAAGGCCACGGCGTCGGTTCCGGTTTCATCATCTCTCACAACGGCCTGATTCTGACGAACGCTCACGTGGTCGACGGCGCCTCCGAGCTGACCGTACGCCTGACTGATCAGCGCGAGTTCAAAGGTACCGTGCTAGGCACCGACAGGATGACCGATGTCGCGGTCGTGAAGATCAATGCCGAAAACCTGCCCGCCGTGAGAACTGGTGATCCGACGCGGCTGAAAGTCGGTGAATGGGTCGCCGCCATCGGTTCGCCGTTCGGGCTCGAGAACTCGGTGACGGCCGGCATCGTGTCCGCGAAGTCGCGCGCGCTACCGCAGGAAGCCTTGGTGCCGTTCATCCAGACCGACGTGGCGGTGAACCCGGGCAACTCCGGCGGGCCGCTGTTCAACATGGCCGGCGAAGTGGTCGGCATCAACTCGCAGATCTTCTCGACCAGCGGCGGCTACATGGGACTGTCGTTCGCGATCCCGATCGACCTCGCGCTGAAGGTCAAGGACGAACTGGTCGCGCATGGCAAGGTGACTCGCGGCCGCATCGGCGTCGGCATCCAGCAGGTCAACCCGGCGCTGGCTGAAAGTTTCGGACTCGACACTGCGCGCGGCGCGCTGGTCAGCAAGGTCGAGCCCGACTCGCCGGCCGCGCGTGCCGGAATGAAGGAAGGCGACGTGATTCTGGAGTTCAACGGCAAGGCCATTGCGCAATCGAGCGACCTGCCGCTGCTTGTCGCCGAAGTCCGCCCCGGTGCAAGAGCGACGATCAAGGTGTGGCGCGATCGATCGGAGAAAGCACTGGAGGTGACGGTCGGCGACCTGTCGAGCGACAAAGTGGCTCTTGCGACGAATCCGTCGGATGCGCCGCAGGGCAAGCTCGGCGTCGCGGTGAGACCGCTATCGCCCGACGAAGCGCGCGCGCTGCAGGGCGAGGGCGGACTGCTGGTCCAGCAGGCCAGCGGACCCGCTGCGAGGGCAGGCCTGCGCGCGGGCGACGTGATCGTCGCGGTCAACGGCAAATCGACCCGTACGGTCGAAGATCTCCGGGCGCAGGTGAACAACGCCAAAGGCAGACTCGCCGTACTGATCGAGAGGCAGGGCCAGCGCGTGTTTGTGCCGGTCGAGATCGGCTGATCCGGCTCGTCGTGTGAGCGCGGAGTGCGCACCGCCGCACTCCGCCGTTCGCCGACTCAGCGGGTCGGCGCCCAGCCGGGCGAGCTGCTCTGACGGCTGCCGACACGATCGGTGCACTGGCAGCAGGGAAACGGCGGCGGCGGGCAGATGTTCATGCAGGTGCACTGCGCGGACTCGCCGATGGCGAACGAGTTCTCGCCCTGCCGCACCAGCGGCCGCGACAGCGCTCGAGAGATCACCGCTTCGGGCGAGTCGGGTCGCTCGGCATCGCCTTCGATGATCACGCGATCGAGTTCGACGATTCCGCGCTGAGTGCGCCGCGTCTCGCCGCGTTTGATCGCTTCCCGGCGTGCGCGTTCGGCCGCGGACGGCTCCGACTTCTCGCACTTGATGATCACCACCGAGCGGCAGTCTGGTGCTTCGTTGACCGCCGGTACGGTAGCCGTCTGAGCCGCGGCGGTCGTCAGCAGCCCGACTGCCGTAGCCAACGCGGTTCCGTGCTTCGCCATCACACCGATTCGATCGTCAGCGCGTCGTCCGGATACGGCGCCAGCAGCGACGACGAATCAGCCGACGAATCGAGCCAGCGCACGTAGTCAGGCGCAGCAACGATCACCGGCATGCGGTCGTGCAGCGGCATCAGCACGGCATTCGCGTCGGTCGTGATGATCGTGTAGGTGTGGACGCTTTCGCGCGTTGCCGGATCGCGCCACCACTCCCACAGGCCCGCCAGCGCGAACAGCGGTTCGTCCTTCACCCGGACGCGCCACTTGTTCCGCCGACCGCGCTCGCCGCTCCATTCGAAGAAGGCGTTCACGGGCACCAGGCAGTGGCGCTTTTCGTAGGCGGTGTGGAACGCCGCCGCGGTCGCGATCGATTCGGCGCGAGCGTTGATACAGCGGATGCCGAATTTCAGGTCCTTCGCCCATGACGGCACCAGGCCCCAGCGCGCGAGCGTGCATTCATTCGTCGTTCGGTCGCGCGTCAGCCGGACGATCGGCTTCATCTCGGTCGGCCGCACGTCCGGACTGGCCAGGAAATCGGGCACGCTCGGCACCCGGAAATGTGCCTTGATCGCCGCCGGGTTTTCGGAAAGGTCGTAGCGTCCGCACATGTCAGTGGCGGCAGCTTAGCGGCTGTCGGGCCACCTGGCCGCTACAGTCCGGCGTCTCGCGGCGTGATCGTGAAGTCGAGTACGCGGCCGCGCCGTATGACGCGCGCAGCCATCGGCCGGTCGATCCGGCTTGCGTCGAGCAGCCGCTGGAGAGCGTCGATACCGCTGATGACTACGCCGTCGGCGCTGACGAGCAGGTCGCCGTCCTCGACACCCGCGCGCTGCGCAGGCGAGTCGCGCTGGACTTCGATGATGCGCACGCCGCTCGCCTGTTCGAGCGAGTGGGCGCGCTGCAGACTGCGGTGAACCGGCGCTGTCGCCCCACTCACGCCGATGTAGGCGCGCCGCACGCGACCGTGCGCGAACAGTTGCCCGACCACCCAGCGCACGGTATCGATGCCGGTGGCAAAGCAGATCGCCTGTGCACCCGCGATCATCGCGGTATTGAGGCCGATCACGTCGCCCGACGAATCGACCAGCGGGCCTCCGGAGTTGCCCGGATTCAGCGCGGCATCGGTCTGGATGATGTCGTCCATCCGGCGCCCGGTGGCGGCGCGCAGCGAGCGGCCTAACGCCGAGATCACGCCGGCGGTCACTGTGTTCTGGAAGCCGAGCGGATTGCCGATTGCCACCGCGATCTGACCCACGCGCAGTGCGGATGATTGTCCGAGCTGCGCCACCGGCAGCCGATCGGCGCCGACGCGCAGCACCGCGACATCGGTGTCCGGATCATCGCCAATGAAATCGGCATCGAACTCACGGCCGTCGGGAAACGCGGCGCGGATTGAGCTGGCCCCATGCACGACATGGCTGTTGGTCAGCAGGTAGCCATCGGGAGTGAATGCGAAACCCGAACCGGTGCCGCCTGCCTCGGCGCGCCGTCCCTTAGCACGCTTGCGCACGGATACCAGCGCGACCGCCGGCCCGACTCGTTCGACTACATCGACAATGCGGGCCGAGTAGGCATCGAGCAGCGTGCCGTCGCGCGTCGTGCCGTGCGGCTTACCCGCCGTCGCCCCGGCGCTCTCGGGCGCACCCAGCGAGACGATGTCGAAGCCGCGGACGCCATCCATTCGGCGCATGTCGGTGCGCCGAACGGCTTTTCAATGCCGCGCTCCAGAACCTATCTCAGCATCAGATAGCTTCTAGGCGGGCACCGGTTGCAGCCGGGGCATGCGCCGCCCCTGCAACACCCATACGAACGCGATCAGCGCCAGGGCCGGCAGATAGAACCAGTGGGGGCTCGGCCGATCGGTCGGCACCATGACGGCAGCGATCTCGAAGCCCTGTTCGAAACCCGAGCGGCGCGCGCGGCTGCCGAAGCGCACGTTGGTGACCTGTGCGGTTTCGCCCAGCACCGAGATGTTGACCCCGGCCTCCTGCACGCGCTTGCGACCGTCGGCAACGCTGCCATCGCCGCGCGCGCCCAGCTGAACTGCGACGGTCTTGCGGATGTCTTCGCCCTCGAGGTTCGTGCCGGCGATCTGCAGCACCAGCCGCTCGTTGTCGGGAAGGCTCGCCGCAACCTCAAAGAGCTTTGCCGGCGATTCGCTGCGGTACTCCGCTGTGATCTCGTCCATGAAAAAATCCGGCCGGAACAGCGTGAACACCGCGAGCAGCAGCAGCACGTTTTCCCACCAGCGCGAGCGGACGCGAAACCATCCCATCGTCACAGCCGCGAACACCAGCGCCGCAAGCAGGCTGGCACCGACCACCACTACCAGTTCGATCGGGCCGCGCACATCGATCAGCAGCAATTGCGGGTTGAAGATCCAGATGAAAGGCAGGATCAGCGTACGCATCGCATACGTGAATCCCTGGATGCCGGTTGCGAGCGGATCCTCGCCTGAGATCGCCGCAGCCGCGAATGTCGCGAGTCCGACCGGCGGCGTGATGTCGGCCATGATCCCGTAGTAGAAGACGAACAGATGCACTGAGATCAGCGGGATGACGAGACCCGAGCGCGCGCCGAGTTCGACGATCACCGGGGCCAGCAGCGTCGCCACCAGGATGTAGCTCGCCGTCGTGGGCACGCCGAGGCCCAGCAGCAGGCACACGAAGGCGGTGAAGAACAGCATTACCAGCACGTTGCCGGACGACACGAACTCGACGAAGTCCGTCATGCGCAGTCCGAGGCCGGTCAGCGTGATCGTGCCGACGATGATGCCGGCGCACCCGGTGGCGATCGCGATGCCGATCATGTTGCGCGCACCGTCGTTCATGCCCAGCACGGTCTCGCGCAGGCCCGTGACGAACTGGCCGCGCATGTCACTGCCGCCGCGAAACGAGGCGATCAGAACGCGCTGCGTCAGCATCAGGCCGATCAGCATGATGACCGCATAGAACGCCGCCAGCCCGGGCGACAGATCGTCGACCATCAGGCACCAGATCAGCACGCCGACCGGGATCAGGAAGTGCAGGCCAGCCTTAACGGTCGCCCACATCTCCGGCTGCACCGGATTGTCGACGTCGATGTCCGGCGACATGTCCGGCGAGTGCGCGACGACACGGCAGGTATAGACATACAGCGCCGCCAGCAGCAGGGCGATGATCCAGGGAGCGGCCGCGCCAAATACCGCCTTCACACCGACGATGCCGTAGTACAGGGCACAGCAGACCGCGATCGTTCCCGACAGGCCGAGACCCCAGCGCAGCAACCGCTGGCCCAATGGTCGCGCAACCCCCTTGACCATGGGCTCCATGCCGAGCTTCACCGCCTCGAGGTGCACGATGTAGAAGAGAGCGATGTAGGAGAGGATCGCCGGCAGAAACGCGTGCTTGATGATCTCCGAGTAGGGAATGCCGACGTACTCGACCATCAGGAACGCAGCCGCTCCCATCACCGGCGGCATGATCTGGCCGTCGACCGAAGACATCGTTTCGATCGCGCCGGCCTTCACGCCGCCGTATCCGGCCTTCTTCATCAGCGGGATGGTGAAGATGCCGCCCGAAACCACATTGCTCACCGACGACCCGGAAATCAGGCCATTGAGCGCCGACGACACCACCGAGACCTTGGCCGGTCCACCCCGCAGGTGCCCGAGCAGCGCAAAGGAGAGCTGCATCATGTAGTTGCCGGCGCCTGCACGATCGAGCAACGCGCCGAACAGCACGTAGACGAAGATGTAGCTCACCGAAACACCGAGCGCGATGCCATAGACGCCCTCGGTCACGAGCCACATGTGCGAAATGACGCGCGATGCCGAAGCACCCTTGTGCGCGATGACATCCGGCATCACGCGGGCCGGCGAAGATGTAGCCGAGAAAGAGCAGCGCGAGGATTGCCATCGGCAGCCCCACAGCGCGCCGCGTGGCTTCGAGCAGCAGCACGATTCCGATCACGCCGGTCGCGATATCGAATGCGATCGGGCTACCCGGGCGCTGCGCCAAGTCGTTGTAGAACCAGAACAGATACCCGCCGGCAAACGCGCCGACCAGGGCGAGCAGCCAGTCGAGCGCCGGCACATGGTCGCGTGGCGAGTGACGAAACGCGGGGAAGGCGAGAAATCCCAGGAACAGGCCAAATGCCAGGTGGATCGCCCTGGCTTCGGTGTCGTTGAGCACACCCATGCCCAGCGAGAACGGAAGCGGTGAGGCATACCACAGCTGGAACAGCGACCAGATAACGGCCACTGAGGTGATCAGTGTGCCCGGCCATCCCTTCGGCGTGCGGCCGCCGGTATCGGCTTCGGCGACGAGTTGCCTGACCTTCTCGTTCTCGTCGAGCTGCATCTCCGCCGTCGGCGGAAGAATTTCCTCGGCGACCTTTTCGAGGCGGTCCAATTCACCCGGCCGTTCGTCGTGCGTCACGCGTTCTCCCAAACAACGCGGGCGGCCGCAGCCGCCCGCATCCGACCAACCGCGCACCGCGTTGGCGGGCGGCATGGCCGTCCCGTCGAACGCGGTGAGCCAAAGCCGGCAGGGGCAAGCCCTGTCCGGTCTTTGGCTACTTCATCCAGCCTTTCTCCTTGTAGTACTTGATCGCCCCCTCGTGCAGAGGGGCCGACAGGCCGTTCTTCAGCATGTCTTCGGGCTTGAGGTTCGCGAGCGCCGGATGCAGCTTCTTGAACTCGTCGAAGTTGTCGAAGACTGCCTTGGTGAACGCGTACACGACATCGACCGGAACCTTGGACGAGGAGACGACCGTCGCCTGCACGCCGTAGGTGTTGGTCGGGTTCGGATTGTTCGGGTACATGCCACCGGGGATGACGGCGTAGGCGTAGTACGGCTTCTCCTTGACCAGCTTGTCGACCGCCGGGCCGGTGAGCGGCACCAGCTTCGCACCGCAAATTGTGGTCGGATCCTGGATATTGGCCGACGGATGGCCGACACCGTAGAAGAAGCCGTCGATCTTGCCGTCGCACAGTGCCGGCCCATGCTCGTCGGGACGCAGGTCGGTCGCCTGTCCGAAGTCACTGGTCTTCCACCCCATCGCGCCCATCAGTTCATCCATCGAGGCACGCGTGCCGGAGCCGGCGTTGCCCACGTTGAATTTCTTGCCCTTGAAATCCTCGAACTTGGTGATGTTGGCATCCTTGCGGGCCACGACCGTGAAGGGCTCGGGATGCAGCGCAAACACCGCGCGTAGGTCGGTGAATGCGCCGTCCTTCTGGAACTGACCCAGACCTTTGTAGGCGTTGTATTGAACGTCCGATTGCGCCACACCGAAGTCCAGTTCGCCGCTCTTGATCGCGTTGATGTTGAACACCGAGCCGCCGGTCGACTCGACCGAGCAGCGCAGGTTCGTCTTGGCGCGGTCGCGATTGACCAGCCGGCAGATCGCGCCGCCGGCGGGGTAGTAAACCCCGGTGACACCGCCGGTGCCGATGGTGATGAAGCGTTGCTGCTGCGCGTGCGCGCTCTGCGGCAGCGCGGTGGCCGCGACGAACGCGGTGGCGAGCGCAGCCGCGCACGCCGGGATCCTGAAGTTCATGCTGACGATCTCCTGTTGCCTCCGGGGGAGCCGCACCTTAGCGCCGCTCCGTCGGCGGCGCAAGGCGAGGGTTCACCCGAAGGGTGCGACCAGAGAGCGCCTGCGATCGCGGTGTCGACCGCCTCGACCAGGCGCTCGACCAGCAGGTCGATCTCGTCGTCGCTGACGATGAACGGCGGTGCCAGCAGCACGTGATCGCCGCGCGCGCCATCGATCGTGCCGCCCATCGGGTAGCACATCAGTCCGCGATCGAGCGCGGCGCGCTTGATGCGCGCGTGCAGTTTCAGCGCCGGATCGAACGGCTCGCGCGTGCTGCGGTCGGCCACCAGTTCGATCGCCTGGAAGAGCCCGCGGCCGCGCACGTCGCCGACATACGGGTGATAGTGGAACGCCTCGTCGAGTTCGGCGCGCAGGCGAGCGCCCTGGTGCGCGCAGCGCTCGACCAGCCTGTCGCGCACCAGCACGCGCTGCACCGCCAGCGCCGCCGCGCATGCGACCGGGTGTCCGATGTAGGTGTGGCCGTGCTGGAAGAATCCGCTGCCCGCGCCGATCGCGTCGATCACGCGGCCGCCGACCAGCACCGCGCCGATCGGCTGGTATCCACCGCCGAGGCCCTTGGCGATCGCCATCAGGTCGGGCGCCACGCCCTCCTGCTCGCAGGCGTGCAGGCTTCCGGTGCGACCCATGCCGCACATCACTTCGTCGAGAATCAGCAGGATGCCGTGTGCATCGCACAGCTCGCGCACGCCGCGGAAGTAGCCCGGCGGCGGCGTCAGGCAGCCGCTGGTCGCACCGCCCACGGTCTCGGCGACGAAGGCGATGACGTTCTCGCCGCCGACGCGCGCGATCGTGGCGCGCAGCTCGTCGACCAGTCGAGCGCCGTAAGCCTCGGAGGTCTCGCCGTCTCGGCGATCGCGATACTCGTAGGTCGGCGCGACATGCTCGACGTCGATCAGCAGCGGTGCGAACTGCCGGCGGCGCCACATGTTGCCGCCGACGGCGAGCGCACCGAGCGTGTTGCCGTGGTAACTGTTGCGCCGGCCGATGAACTTCGCGCGCTGCGGCTCGCCCTTTTCGACGAAATACTGGCGCGCGAGCTTTAGCGCCGCTTCCATCGCCTCGGAGCCGCCGCTGACGAGGTACACATGCGTGATGCCCGCGGGCGCGCTGCCGATCAGCGTGTCGGCGAGCGACTCGGCGACCGCGGTCGAGAAGAAGCTGGTATGCGCATACGCCAGCGCGTCGATCTGCGCGTGCATCGCCGCGAGCACGTCCGGATGGCCGTGGCCGAGGCACGACACCGCTGCGCCTCCGGAGGCGTCGAGATAGCGCTTGCCGCTTGCATCGGTGATCCAGCATCCCTCGCCAGACACCGCAATCGGATACTGGCCGCGCAACTGGCGGTGCAGGATCTTCGACTCTGCGTGCATGGAGCGATGATAGGCGCGACGCCGGCGGCAGTAATTCTTCAGCGCTCGCCGAGCGCATACGGTGTCGCGTCGATGGTCGGACCGCGGCGCGCGATCGCATCGCAGACGAGCCGCGCGCTGCCGGCGGCCAATGTCCACCCCAGCGCGCCGTGGCCGGTGTTCAGCATCAGGTTGGCGAGCCCGGTGCGTCCGATGATGGGCCGCCCGCTCGGCGTCGCGGGCCGCAGCCCGGTCCACTGCCGCAGATCGCCGTCGACCGTGTGGTAGCCGAGCGCCTCGCGCGCCGCGGCGAGCAGTGCACCGACGCGGACCGGCGGTATCGAGTCCGGATCGGCGCCGACTTCGGCGAATCCGGAGACGCGCACGCGATCGCCGAGCGGGACGAAGGCGATCTGGCGGCGTGTATCGGTGATCGGGATCTTCAGCAGCGGAGCGTCGTGCGGCCTCACCGTGATCGAGTAGCCCTTCACGGGACAGATCGGCAAAGCGAGCCCGGCCGTCGCCGCCAATGCAGCGGATTGCGCACCGGCCGCCAGTATGTAGGCGTCGGCACGCACCGGTGCCGGCCCATTGGAAGCGGTCGTTTCGGAGCTAATCAATGCGCGCACCTCGCCGTTAGCGACGTCGAAACGATCTATCGTCCGCCCGAGCGCGAACTCGACGCCGCGGTGCGCAAGCAGCCGCGCCAGCTGATCGCAGAACGCGCCGCAATCGGCGACCGCATCGTTGAAGGTCAGGATGCCACCGGCAATGCGTTTGCCGCAGGCTTCGAGCGCGGGCTCGTGGTGGACACACTGCTCGGCGGTTAGTGCGCGCAGATGCAGTCCCCGCGTCGCCTGGTACTCCGCATCCAGCCGCGCGTTTGCAAACCAGGCCGCGTCCGCATATAGCAGCAGCCGTCCGCCGCGCGTGAAGTGGCAGGCGATGCCTTCGCCCTCGATCAACGGTTCGAGAAATTCGCGCGACAGTTCGGCGAGTCGCGCGAGGGCCATCATGGTCGCTGTCACCCCGGGGGCGCGGCCCGCGCGAACGCGGGCCAACGTCCACTTCCACTGCTGCGCATCAAGGCGTGGATGAAACCGCAGCGTCGGATTGCGCATCAGCAGCGACCGCAGCGTCGATGTCCCCGCCGGGCTGATCAGCGAATAGCTGAGCTGCGCACCGTTGGCCCCGCTGGCACCGGCCGCGACGCTCGGCGCGCGGTCGACCACCGTGACGCTACGTCCCTCAGCCTGCAGGAAATAGGCGGTCGTCAGGCCCACGACCCCGGCACCGATCACGCAGACGTGCATGGCCGGAGTCTATGGCCGGAGTCTACCGAGCCATGCGGGCTGTCCCGAAAGCACTGATGGGCGCCGCAGCGCCCGTGCTGAGCTTCGCGAAGCGACCGCGACCCGCGCCGGGCGCGGTTCGGCGCCTTCCGGCCTTCATCGTGGCCTGTTTGCCGAGATGACGGCTTCCGCTGACGATCATCTGCTGTCCGGGTGGCTACAAACGCGACTGCCCGGCGTCGATCTGCTGAGCCGCGACTCCGGCCATCTGTTCGAGCAGCTGTTCGGCTGGCGTGCCAATCCCCACTTCGGCCCGTTCCATATCGTCAGCACGCGTTCTGATCGCGGCCGGGTTTATTGCTCACCGCTCGTGGCTCGTGTTGTATGCGGCACAGCGCGAGGGCCCGCTTGCGACCTCCGGACCTTACTCGCACGTGCGGCATCCGCAGTATGTCGCGTCATCCTGATCCTTGCCGGATTCCTGCTGCAGTGGCCGACACTGCGACCGCCGTGATGTTTCCCATTCTGGTCGTGATGTACGTTCGTCTTGCCCGGCGCGAGAAACGGGCAGCCGAAGCCCGTCGGCGATGTGTATCGGAACTATGCTGCGGTCACGCCGGCGTTTGTCCGAGGCTGTGGCATGCGCGACAGGGTGCTGCGCAATCAGCTCAGACCCGGACCAAGGTCCGCAGTACTCAATGTGATTTCACCTTCGGCGATGGACGAACACGTGAAGCACGACCGTGCACCGCATCACGCCCATCATGTCATGGCGATCGCGCTCCGACACCGCCATCGCCGGCAGTCGCCGCGCCTACAGAGGGCACCATCTACACCTGCCCGATGCACCCGCAGATCCGCCAACCGCAGCCGGGCCATTGTCCGATCTGCGGCATGGCGCTCGAGCCGGTGCTGCCTTCGCTCGACGAAGGCCCTCAGCCCGGAACTCGTCGACTTCACCCGGCGCTTCGGGTGGACGCTGCCGCTGACGGTCGTGGTCACCATTTTCGCGATGGCCGGCCACCGTCCGCAGTGGCTTGCCCCCGCGACGCAGAGCTGGGCCGAACTCGTGTTGTCCGCGCCCGTCGTGTGGTGGGCCGGCTGGCCGTTCTTCGTGCGCTGGCGGCAATCGCTCGCGAACAGGAGCCCGAACATGTGGACGCTGATCGGCACCGGCGTCGGCATCGCCTGGTTGTACAGCGCCGTGGCGACGCTGGCGCCGCAGGTGTTTCCAGCCTCGTTCATGCGAGCACGGTCGCGTCGGCGTGTACTTCGAAGCCGCCGCGGTGATCGTGTCGCTGACGCTGCTCGGACAGGTGCTGGAGCTGCGCGCGCGCTCGGCCACTTCGGCCGCGATCAAGGCCCTGCTCGGGCTGGCGCCGAAGACCGCACGCCGACTGCGCGACGACGGCACCGAAGAAGACGTGCCGCTGGCGCAGGTGCATGTCGGCGATCGCCTGCGCGTGCGGCCCGGCGAGAAGGTGCCGGTCGACGGCGTCGTGCTCGACGGCCGCTCGAGCGTCGACGAGTCGATGCTGACCGGCGAGCCGATTCCGGTGAGAAAGGCCGCCGGCGAGCGCCTGATCGGCGCGACGATCAACGGCACCGGCAGCCTCGATCATGCGCGCCGAGAAGATCGGCGCGGAGACGGTGCTCGCGCAGATCGTGCAGATGGTCGCCGCCGCGCAGCGTTCGCGCGCGCCGCTGCAGCGGATGGCCGACGCGCGTGTCGTACTGGTTCGTGCTTGCGGTCGCCGCCATCGCGCTCGCCACGTTCCTCGTCTGGGGACTGTTTGGCCCCGAGCCCGTCGTGGGTGTACGGCACGATCAATGCGATCGCCGTGCTGATCATCGCCTGTCCGTGCGCGCTGGGACTGGCGACGCCGATGTCCGTGATGGTCGCGACCGGCCGCGCGGCGACATCCGGCGTGCTGTTCAAGGATGCCGAAGCGATCGAGCACCTGCGCAGGATCGACACGCTGATCGTCGACAAGACCGGCACGCTGACGGTCGGCAAACCTGCGTTCGAGCGCGGTCGTCGCCGCGCCCGGATTCAGGCGAAGAGCAGGTGCTGCGCGCCGCGGCCAGTCTCGACCAGGGCTCCGAGCATCCGCTGGCGGAGGCCATCGTTGCCGAGGCGCGACGACGCGACGTTGTCGCTGGAAACCGTGCGCCGACTTCGAGTCGAGCACCGGTATCGGCGTGCGCGGCACGGTGGCCGGTGCGCGCACGGCCGTCGGCAACACGGTGTTGATGCAGCAGGACGGCGTAGACACTGCGCCGCTCGTCCAGTCCGCAGAGAAGCTGCGCGGCGAAGGCGCGAGCGTCGTGTATGTCGCCGTCGCCGGCCGCCTAGCCGGACTGATCGCTGTCGCCGATCCGATAAAGCCCACCACGCCAGACGCGTTACGGGTGCTGCGCGAAGCCGGCATCCGCGTCGTGATGGCTACCGGGGACGGCGTAACGACCGCGCGCGCGGTGGCCCGGGAACTCGGCATCGACGACTTCCAGGGCGAAGTGCGGCCGCAGGACAAGGTCGAGCTCGTGACGCGGCTGCAAGGCGCAGGGCCGCCGCGTTGCGATGGCCGGCGACGGCATCGGGGACATGCTTGTCGCGAGCGCCGTCTACCTGGTGCAGCGCTTGCTGCCGGTTGGCGCTGGCCGATTGACGCCCCTTTGCGCGGCCTCAGCGTGCTGCTGCCGCTCGCAGTTGCCTATACCGCATACAGCGAATGGCGCAACGTCTACGTCACTGGAAGCTGGGGCTATGACGCAACGATGCCCACGGTGTTCGGCCTTGGCTTGTCGCCTCTCGCGCAATGGTTAGTGGGTCCGTCATTTGCAACGTTGTTCGTGCGACAACGACCGCGCCGATGAAGCCCGCGCAAAAAGAAGGCGCGGAGGTCCGCGCCTTGATTGCAGCCAGGAAACCTACTTCGTTGCAGGCGTCGTGGTCACCGTGCGGTTGATCGTGCCGTCGGCATTGCGACTGCGATCGACCACGGTCGTGCCGCCCTTGGGGCCGATCGTCATCGAATCGATCGCACCGTCTGCACCGCGCGTGCGATCGACCGTCGTCACACCACCCTGCGGGCCGGTGACGGTCTTGTCGATCAGTCCGTCGCAGCCGCGCGCGCGGTCGACAGTGCTGACGCCACCCTGCGGCCCGGTGCGAACCGTGTCGATCGCACCATCGGCGCCGCGAGCTGCGGTCGAACGTCGTCGTGCCCTTCGGGATCCGGTCACGGCGGTGTCGATCGACGCCGTCGGCTGCCGCGGCTGCGATCGACGTGGTGCGTCTGCCCGTTCGGCCCGGTCACTGTCTTGTCGACCAGCCCGTCGCTCCGCGCGTGCGATCGGTCGTGACGGTCTTGCCGTTCGGGCCGTCGCAGTCTTGTCGACGAGTCCGTCACTACCGCGGCTGCGGTCGACGTGCTGACGGCGCCGTTCGGGCCGGTCACCGTCTTGTCGACGAGGCCGTCGGCACCGCGCGTGCGGTCGGTCGTGGCGGTCTGGCCCTTCGGACCGGTTACGGTCTTGTCGACCAGTCCATCGGCTGCCGCGCGACCGATCGACCGTGCTGACGCCGCCCTTGCGGGCCCGTGATGCGGGCATCGGTTGTTCCGCTGCCGTCGC
This sequence comes from uncultured beta proteobacterium, assembly GCA_963703945.1. Lineage (GTDB taxonomy): Bacteria > Pseudomonadota > Gammaproteobacteria > Burkholderiales > Burkholderiaceae_F > JALORV01. Next base: position 321,687 of record CAVPGM010000011.1, read on the forward strand.
GAAAACGATCGACGGTCGTCGTGCCGCCGTGCCGGCCGGTGCGAGTCGAATCGACTGCACCGTCCTCACCACGGCTGCGCTGAACATTGCTCGTACCGGCTGCATGTCCGGCCGCCGCGTGCTGTCCGTGCCGCGTTGGCTGGCGTTGGCAGGTCGTGCTAACCGCCGCTCAGGACTGCCGCGAGCGCCAGGGCGCCAGCGCGAAAGTCCAGCAGCGCATCGACCTCGTTTCTCTTCTTCATCGATGTGTTCACGTTGTCGCTCCTCGTCGGTTCTGAGGCGTCGCGGGAGTGCGGCCGACCTCGTCATCTGTGAACGCCAGCGTAGGAGAGCGAGGGTCGACCGTTGTCAGTTTCGCAACTGCGACGGGTGTAACGGCGTGTAAGAAAGCCGGTCGAACGACGGGCTATTGCGGCGAGCGTGGCCAGCGCGAGGGACCAGCGCAGACGAGGAAACCGACCAGCGACCAGCCGGCGAGAGACAGACCCATGATCACCATGCCCGCGTCGGCGCAGTCGCCGCTACCGCGAAACACCCGGGGCAGCACCTGGGTCAGCGGAAAGTTTTCCAGCATGGCGCCCAGTCCCGGCCCGCACGACAGCAACTCGGGCGCGTTCTGCAGCCGCACGTGCCAGGCAGCGATCCCGGCGCCGACAACGCGAAGCAGCAACGCCGTCACTCCGAAGAGCGCGCGCTGCAGGCCGCGGGGAGCGCCACGCCGCCAGGGCGGCCACTCCGATCGCCAGCAGCAGGTACGCGATGCGCTGGAAGATGCACAGCGGACACGGATTGAGCCCGATGACGTGCTGCATGAAGAGCGCGCCGGCGATCAGGCCGACCGCTGCGCAGCGGCCACGCTCAGATAGATCCACTCGCGCCCAGCGCATCGAGGCGCTGCCGTATCGCTTCTGCACTCATGCTGCGGATGGTACCCGGGCCGGCGCGCGGTCGACCCTGCGGGTCTTGACCAGCATGTAGATCGCAGGAATCACGACCAGCGTCAGCACCGTCGACGAGATCATGCCGCCGACCATCGGCGCCGCGATCCTGCCGCATCACTTCGCTACCGGTGCCGGTGCCCCACATGATCGGCAGCAGGCCCGCGATGATCGCGACCACCGTCATCATCTTCGGCCGCACGCGCTCGACCGCGCCTTCGATCATCGCGTCGTAGTGGTCCTGCAGTGTCAGTTGCTCGCCACTTGCGCCGCGCGCTTCTGCGCGGATCTTCTCGAGCGCGTGATCGAGGTAGATCAGCATCACGACGCCGGTTTCGGCGGCGACGCCGGCCAGCGCGATGAAACCGACCGCCACCGCGACGCTGAGGTTGTAGTCGAGCAGCCACAGCAGCCAGACACCGCCGACCAGCGCGAACGGCACCGACAGCATCACGATCAGCGTCTCGGTCAGGCGCCGGAAATTCAGGTACAGCAGCAGGAAGATGATCACCAGCGTCAGCGGCACCACCAGCTTCAGCTTCTCGGTGGCGCGCTCCATGTATTCGAACTGGCCGCTCCACTGCACCGTGTAGCCCGGCAGGAAGTTCACCTGCTCACGCACCGCCTTCTGTGCGTCGCGCACGTAGCTGCCGATGTCGCGGTCGCGGATATCGACATAGATGTAGGCGACGAGCTGCGCGTTTTCCGTGCGCAGCGCCGGGGCGCCCTTCGACAGGCTCACCTTCGCAAGCTGGCCAAGCGGCACCATCGGCGTCGGCTTGCCCGTCTCGCCCTCGGCGGGAACGAGCACCTGCGTGGCAATCGCCTGCGGGTCGCTGCGGTAGTCGCGCGGGTAGCGCACGGCGACGCCGAAACGCTCGCGGCCCTCGACCGTGGTCGTGATCATCTCGCCGCCGAGCGCGGCGGCGATCACGTCCTGCACGTCGCCGACACGGATGCCGTACCGCGACAGCTTCTCGTAATCCGGCTCGATGTTCAGGTAGAAGCCGCCGGTCAGCCGCTCGGCAAACGCGCTGGTCGTGCCCGGGACATTCTTGACCGCGTCTTCGATTTCCTTCGCCAGCCGCTCGATCTCGCCGAGGTCGCGACCGAAGACCTTGATGCCGATCGGCGTGCGGATCCCCGTCGACAACATGTCGGTCCGCGCCCGGATCGGCATCGTCCATGAGTTGGCGATGCCCGGGAGCTGGAGCGCCTTGTCCATCTCGGCGATCAGCTTGTCCGTGGTCATGCCCGGCCGCCACTGCGACTCGGGCTTCAGGTTGATCACGGTTTCGAACATCTCGACCGGGGCCGGGTCGGTCGCCGTGATGGCGCGCCCCGCCTTGCCGAAGACCGACTCGACTTCCGGAAAACTCTTGATGATGCGGTCCTGCGTCTGCAGCAGTTCGGTCGCCGTCGTCACCGACATGCCGGGCAGCCCGGTCGGCATGTAGAAGAGCGTCCCTTCGTTCAGCGTCGGCATGAACTCGGAGCCGAGCCGCGAGGCCGGGCACCCAGGTCGACGACGAGGACGACCAGCGCGACCAGGATCGTGACGACGCGGTAATGCAGCACCAGGTCGATGATCGGCCGGTAGATCCAGATCAGGAAACGATTGATCGGGTTCTTCTTCTCCGGCATCACCTTGCCGCGGATGAAGAGCAGCATCAGCACCGGCACCAGCGTGACGGACAGCAGCGCGGACGCCGCCATCGCGAAGGTCTTCGTGTACGCGAGCGGCGCGAACATGCGTCCTTCCTGCGCCTCCAGCGTGAACACCGGCAGGAACGACACCGTGATGATCAGCAGGCTGAAGAACAGCGCCGGTCCCACTTCGATGCAGGCAGCGCGAATCAGCGGCAGACGCGCGGCGTCGGGCGGTGCGCGTTCCAGGTGCTTGTGCGCGTTCTCGATCATCACGATGGCAGCGTCGATCATCGCGCCGATCGCGATCGCGATCCCGCCCAGGCTCATGATGTTCGCGTTGATGCCGAGCCAGCGCATCGCGACGAACGCCATCAGCACGCCGACCGGCAGCATCAGGATCGCGACCAGCGCGCTGCGGGCATGCATCAGGAACACGACGCAGACGACGGCAACGATCACCGCCTCCTCGGCCAGCGTGCGCTTCAGCGTGTCGATCGCCCGCTCGATCAGTTGCGAGCGGTCGTACACCGTCTCGATCTTGACGCCCTCGGGCAGTCCGGTGGCGATCTCCTTGATGCGCTGCTTGACGTTGTCGATGACGTCGATGACGTGCGTGCCGTAGCGCGCGACCACGATGCCGCCGACCACCTCGCCATCGCCGTTCAGTTCGGCGATGCCGCGCCGCTCGTCCGGAGCGAGTTCGATGCGCGCGACGTCCGACAGCCGCACCGGCACGCCCTTCTCGGCGCGCACCGTCAGCTTCGCGAGATCCGCCGGCGCCGCGCAGGTAGCCGATGCCGCGCACCATGTATTCGGTCTCCGACATCTCGACGATCCGCCCGCCGACATCGCGGTTGCTCATGCGGATCGTCTCGATGATCTTCGACAGCGGCAGGTTGTACGCCTGCAGCTTGCGCGGATCGACCGTGACGACGTACTGCTGGACGAAGCCGCCGATCGACGCCACCTCGGACACGCCAGACGCCTTCCACAGCTGGTACCTGATGAACCAGTCCTGCAAAGTGCGTAACTCGGCCAGCGACCGATTGGCACCCGTGACCACGTACTGATAGACCCAGCCGACGCCCGTGGCGTCGGGCCCGAGTGTCGGGGACACGCCGGAGGGCAGACGCGCTGTCGCCGCGCTGAGGTACTCGAGCACGCGCGAACGTGCCCAGTAGATGTCGGTACCGTCCTCGAAGATGATGTAGACGAACGAGGCGCCGAAGAACGAGAAACCGCGCACGACCTTCGAGCGCGGGACACCGATCATCGCCGTGGTCAGCGGGTACGTGACCTGGTCCTCGACGACCTGCGGCGCCTGGCCTGGAAACTCGGTGAACACGATGACCTGCGCATCGGACAGGTCCGGGATCGCGTCCACCGGAGTCTTGATCACGGCATAGACGCCGGCGGCGATGGCGAACGCGGTCGCCAGCAACACGAGGAAGACGTTGCGGAGCGACCAGTCGATCACGACGGGCGAGCATGAAATCTTCCTCAGCGTTTGAGCGCTTCGGACTTGGGGTTCGAAGGGCTGGCAGGGGCGGGCGCCGATGTCACGGGCTTCGGCGCGCCGATGACTTCGATCTTCGTGATCACGTACTCGCCGGGCTTGCCCGCCTTCATGTCGAACCGCACGCGGTCGCCGGGCTTGAGGTTCTTCGGCAACGCACCCGGCGCGACCCCGAACTCCATTTCCATGGCCGACCACTTCAGTGCAGGAATCGGGTCGTGATTGAGCGTGATGCGGTTGCCGGCGATGTCGATCTCCACCACTGAGCCCTCACCGCTCGCGGTCCCTGCGGCGCCTCCGCCCGATACATTCTTGTCGGCGTTGAATCCGCTCAGCGCCGCCTTCAGGTTGCTTTCGGAGTCGATCAGGAAGTTGGCGCGCGTGACAACGGTCTCGCCGTCCTTCACCCCGGACAGCACCTCGACGAAGCCCTCGCCGCGGGTGCCGAGCTTCACGTCGCGCGGCTCAAAGCGCCCCTCGCCCAGCGCGACGAGTACCACCTGTCGCGTGCCGCTGTCGATGACCGCGGAATCCGGCACCGTCACCACCTCACGCTTCGGCCCGGCCTCGATCTGCACCGTGCCGTACATGCCCGGCCTCAGCTGACCCTGCGGGTTCGCGAGCTCGATGCGGACACGCGCCGTGCGCGTCTCCGTGTTGAGCGTCGGATAGATGAAGGTGACCTCGCCGGGGAAGGCCTTGTCGGAGTACGCACTGACGGTGATCGATCCCCGCGTACCGACCCGCACCAGCGAAAGATCCTGCTCGAACACGTCCGCGATCAGCCACACGCGCGACAGATCGGCAATCTTGAACAGCGCTTCGCCCGGCATGAACCGCATCCCGGCCACCGGCGGGTCCTTGATGATCACTCCCGAGGCAGGCGCCGTGAGCGTCAGCGTCCGGCGCGGCTCACCACCTTCGCGCAGTCGTGCCAGCTGCTCTTCGCTGATGTCCCAGTTGCGCAGGCGTTCCAGCGCCGCGGAAGCCAGCTGCTGCACGCCTGCCTGGGCGTCGGAGCCCGCACCGCTCAGCGTCCTGGTCGCCCTGTACGCGATGAGATATTCGCGTTGCGCGGAAACGAGTTCCGGGCTGTAGACCTCCGCGAGCGGCTGGCCGCGAGCGACTGCCTGGCCGGTGGTGTTGACGTGCAGCTTCTCGATCCAGCCCTCGAACTTCGGCGCGACCGTGTGCTGCCCGCGTTCGCTGATTTCGATGGTGCCGACGGCGCGAACGACGCGCGCAAGCGACCGTTTGCTGACAGTTTCCGTGCGCACACCCAGCGTCTGAATGCGGTCGGCAGACACCTTTACCGTGCCCGGCGCGCCCTGGTCCTCGCCTTCGTAGACAGGGACGTAGTCCATGCCCATCGGGTCCTTCTTGGGCACCGGCGAGGTGTCGGGCAGGCCCATCGGGTTGCGGTAGTACAGCAACTTCCGCTCGCCCGGCTTTGTGGGTGCACCTGCATCGGCCGTGGGTGCCGTGGCCGGCGTTGGACCCGGGCTACCGCGCCCGAGCCAGTAGCCGGCGCCAAGCGCGACGCCAAGCAAGGCGATGACGACGATGGTTCGCGCGGTGGAGTTCATAGATCCTCTCCGACGATGCGCTCGATCTCGGCAAGCCGCATCTGCTGTTCAAGTTCGATCTTCAGCAAGTCGAGCCGCGTGCGCCGGATCTGGCGCTGGGCGTCCAGCAGGGTCGTGAAGTCCACGCGCCCGGTCTGATAGCTGGCCAGTGCCGACTGGTAGGTCAGTTCGACCTGGGGTAACAGCGTTGACCGCACGATCTCGCCCTGCTCGCGTAGCGCGTCCAGCGCGGCCCAGTTCTGCCCCAGCTCGGACTGCAACTGCGCGGCGGCCGCCTCGCGGCGCGCTGCGGCGGCATCGCTCATGGCCACGGCTTCGTTGACGTTGGCGCGGATGATGTCGGTCTGCCACGGGATGTTGACTTCGAGCATCAGCTCGTAGTCTGTGAGCCGCGTTCCCTGCTGGATGACGGCAACGCCGACGCCAAGATCGGGAATCCGACTCGCGCGCATCAGTTGCGCATTGCTCTCGGCAGCGGCGATCTGCGCCTTGTTCATGGCGAGCGTCGGACTGCGCTCGCCGACGGTCTTGGTCAGCGCCGCGAAGTCGAACGCGCGGCTCGGCACCGGACGCAACTCGAGCGGCTCCGCCAGCGGTGCGTCGGCCGGCCGTGCCATTACGCCATTCAGACGCGCCGCCGCCTGGCGCCGTTCGGAACCGATCATGACGAGGTCGGTCCGCAGGCCGGTGAGCTCGGTCTGCGCCTTGATCACGTCCTGCTGCGGCGCGAGTCCGCTGGAGTAGCGGGAGCGCGCGATCTGCTCCAGATCCGACATCACGGCCCGCAGGCTTTCGGTCACCCGCTGGGCATGCGCCGCGTACCAGTACTGGCTGTACGCCGTCTTGGCGCGCATCCGCGTCTCGGCTACGACGGCGCCACGTCGCGCATCGGCCACCGACGCCTCGGCCGTCGCGACGCCGCGCCGCAGTTCACGCTTGTCACCCAGCGGGAACATCTGTCGTAGCGAGTAGCGCGTGTTGCCAGCATTCGCCGGCGAGAGCGTCGGCTCGCTGAACGGAATGTCGCGCAGTTCCATCTGGATCACCGGATCCGGCAACGCCCCCGCGCCACGCAGGCGCTGCTGCGCGGCATCCGATTCGTAGGTCATGGCGCGCAGTTCCGGGTTGCGGGTCTCGACGAACGCAAGCACGCCTTTCAGCGTGGAGCCGAGCTGACCGTCCGCGGTCGGGCTGAGCGACTGCGCATGAGCGCACGCGGCGGCGCCGAGCAGCGCGAGCAGCACTGAATATCGCAAGCATCCTGAATGTCTTTGCACGAGAACCTCCGGTAATGTCGGGCCGCGCACGGGTGCATGCGCAGCAACGAGAGCGCACAGCAGGTGCGCCGACCGGAAGGGCTAGAGCAGGAGGCGCGACAGCCGCGCGTAGAGCGGTGTCGGCGACGAGTCGTCGGATGCGGGATTGCCGCGCAGCGTCGCCGCAGGATCGGGGACGACAACGCGCAGCGGATTGTCGATTGCCGGCATCAGCGCCGCGGCTGGCAGGTCGCCCATGCGAACCTGAACGCCGGGATCATCCTGCGGGCAGTGCTTCACGGCGGCAGGCTCGCCACTCGGGACGCTACCCGCGTCGTCAACGTGCTGCGGGCAGGGCGCCTGGTCCGATACCTCGACGGACGATGCCGCCGGAGCGGTCGGCGTCTTCGCGACGCACAGGCCCATCGCGGCGAGGGCGTTGCTGGCGACCATCACGAGCGCGCACAGCGCCGTAACGCCGCGCATCGTGCGGCGAGACGATCGGCGTGGCGTGCGTGAAAGAGTCAGCATGGTGCAGGCAGTATCGGCACGGCGGACCAGCTTACGCTTGACCGGCGTCAACGCCGCCCGGCGGAGTGGACCGGAACCCGGTCACTTCATGGCTTCGATCCGGGTAACCACAAGGTTGTCCCCGGATTGCTCGAGCCAGAATTTGGCGCTCGATGGGTAAGGATGGCTGGATGCGGCATCGATGCCGTGCTCGAGAGATGATGCAGATTCGGCCCGGTCGCCGTATTGTTATTTGATGCTTGGTGATTAGCATTTGATCATTTGACAACAGGTCACAGGTCATGGGAAGCCGAGGCGCCCTCCGGGACCGATGCTTCTTGCTGTGCTGGTCCTACTGGTTCAGCCGGTTGTACGCGTTGCGCAGGGGCTCCGGCGAGACCTTGATCACTCCGTCAAGTGGTCGGTCCATCTCCAGCACGAGAAACACCGCGCTCCCGACAGTCATCGAGCAAAGGAGCAGCACCGTGACGACCGTCGCGTTGCGTGGCGCGAAGAGGCCGAAGCTGGCAAAGATCGTCGCCAGCCAGAGCACGAGAATCGCCAGGAATACGGGCGGGATCGATGTGGTGTCGTCGGCCACCGCCAGCCAGCGCGTGGCCATCAGTGTCTCGCTGATGTCGCCGGCCCGTGACTGCAGCCGCCGCTGCTCGTCGTCGCGTGGCGTCAGTCTTTGTATGCGACCCAGCAATGCCTCCATCGAACTCGGCGACTCTGTCGGGTCCAGCTTGGGCAGCTGTCCGCGCTCCTGGGGCCAGGTCTGTTCGATCGTGTGGCCAAGCGAGTTCTTCATCTCCGCGCGGATCTCCTTGGTCTCGGGGCCGTAGCGCGCGAGGACCCGGTCGAGAGTCAGGACGTCGACGGCGGTGTTCTTCACTGCGGTATCCACCGCGTCGAACGCGTTCTTCGCGGAGGCGGTCACGAGGCCCAGCACCAGGGCCGTCATCGTGGCCACCAGCCCAACGCCGAGTTTCACCGTGTCCTTGGTGGCGTCGTTGAGGTGATGGGCGGGCAATCGGCTGCGCAACCAGAGTCCCAGCAATGAGCCGCCGAATGTGCAGAGAAACACGACGACGCCAATCAGGATGGGATTCATGTCGACGAGCACTCTGTCCGTGTTTCGAGTCCGACACGATAGCCGACCAGCCGTACTGCCACGCACCAGCGATCAGGGTGACTCTGCAAATGTCTTGAGTTTCCCCAGCGCCACTTCCCACTCCCCTGGCCGGAGCTTCCCCAGTACGATTGGGACGTCGTAGTGCGATTGAGCAGCCCGTTGCACTTTTCGTTCGGCTCGTCGTTCAGCAATGCGTTCGCTATGCAGCGCCAGCACAACGGCTCTCACGCACACACTGCCGGTTGCAACGCAGCCGCAATCGCGGGCTGAACGGCCACCTGCGCAGGGGTGTTCCCCTTGAACACGAAGCGGCGGCGTGCCTCGTGGTAGCTCGGGTTCGGGCCGAAGAAGTTGACCCACATTCTTCTCAACTCCTCGTCCCGATAGGCATCGAGCGGCTTGACGCGCTCGTCGGCGAGACGGCGTTCGTGTTTCTTGATCAGTTTTCGCCAGAGTTGCGGATCGCCTGCGAGCGCGGCCACGCGCACGTCCAACTCGCGCTCAAAATCCTCGACTGTTTCGCCGAAGGCGTCGTCGAGAAACCCGATCGCCTTCGCGTAGCGGACGCCGATGGGCTGCAGTCGCTCGGTGAGTTCTAGGGTCCGGTCCTTCCCGACTCGTCGCGGCAGGCAGTAGGTCCAGTACTCCGAGCCGTAGAGCCCGCCCATACCCTTGTAGTGAGGGTTCAGTACGACGCCGCTGCGCGCGACGACCACGTCCGCCGCCAGCGCCAGCATTGCGCCGCCCGCGCCCGCGTTGCCGCGCAGGGCGGCGACCACGAGGTGCGAGTTCGTTTGCAGGATCTCGCGCGCCAGATCGTCGATGGCGACGATGTTGCGCCAAGACTCGTGAGGTGGGCTGACCGAGGCCTCGATCGAGTTCAGGTCAATGCCGTTGGAGAAGAAGTCCTCGCCGCCGGCCAACACGATCACGCGTGTCGGACGGCTGCGTGCGATCCGGTATGCGTGGCGCAATCGATCGCACTGTTCGGTGCTCATAGCACCGTTGTAGAAGTCGAAGTACAGATAACCGACCTGGTCGCGCTCCACGTAACGGATCTCCCGGTACGTTTGGTAATCGAGCGCCGCCGCGATCGGCAGGATTGAGCACGGGACGTCTTGGACTTGGCGGCCGAGTACCTGCACCGCAGGCAGCTTGATGCCGGATGAGCCGTCGCCGTGCTTCGGCTTCAGGTGGGTGATCCAGACCGCACCATCGCGCGTCGCGCGACAGATAGCGCCGTGCCTGCGCGCCAGGATCTCTCCGGGACGACCGCGAAGCCGCTCCTCGACGTGGGCGCCGTACAGGAACACCGGCCGGCCCAGCGTGGCGTCCAACAGGCCCGGGGCGCTGTCGGCGGCGCCTATCTTACGAACGATCGCCTCTGTCGACTCGCTCGCCCAATCGATCTTGCGGTCGCATTGGCGCATCGGGGGCCGCAGTCGGCCGCTTACATCCGACCTCGCATAGTCGAGGGGCTCCGGCTGGAATCGCCGCGACTCGAAGCGCGCCACAGCCTCGAGCACCGCGCGCACAGCAGCTTCAGTGACCTCGTTGCGGTACACACGGCTCTTGGTGTGGGCGCGGTTGGCGAGCGCAAAGGTCTGCGACGCCCAGATCGGCCCCGCATCCATCTCGGCGACGGCCTCCAAGACAGTCACGCCCCAGCGCGCATCGCCGTCCGCGAGCGCCCAGTCGAGCGAGGAAGGTCCACGGTCGCCCTTGATGCCCGGATGGACAATCAGGCAAGTATGGCGCGACCAGATGGACTCCGGTATTGCGACCTTGAGCATGGGCGCAATGATGAGTTCCGGTGCATGCTGGGCGACGGCGCCCACCATAGCCGAGTCGCTCTTGACCAAAGCGAGCGCGACCGTGTGACCACGTTCTTCGAGTTCTATCAGCAGGCGCTGGCTCAAACTGTTGTGCGCTGACGTAATGAAAAGTACCTTCATGTTTCCCCGCTGTCATGCGTTGTTGGCAGTCGGACTCGACACCGGGCCCGCGGCGACGGTTTCGAGCCCCGCGCTACCTGCAGGGAGAGAACGGAGTTTGGATGGGCGATCCGGACACGCTGCTAGAGCAGACCTTCGGACGCGGCCGGATAGCTGACGTTCGACATTTCCACGCAGCGGCAGGAGCAGACACGCGCCCCGCGAAGCACCTGCTGGCGCTTCGGAAGCATTCGCGACTGCGGCGAGAGTCATCCAAGAGGCCGCTGCTCTGGAGAAATCCAATTGCCGGGAAGCTTCACTTGAGGTCGCGAACAACGTATTCGCGGGAGCCTTCAATCAATGCGGCGTGAAATTCGCCATTGGCGCCCGGGGCGCCATCTGGTATCAGTACTGCACATGCCTGCAGGTGCAGGCCAAGCGCTCCTGCCACGCGGAGACCCCTTGTGGAAGAGCCCGCTCATCCGGTGCCGATCGACTCCGGTGCTGACGAGATGTTCGCCGAGACCTACCGCGAGTTGCGCCGCCTCGCGCATGCCCGCCTGCGGTCTGGTGGCCGCAACACGGTGCTCGATACCACCGCGCTGGTGCACGAGACCTTCCTCAAACTGTCGGCCAACGCGGCCGTGAAATTTCCGGATCGGCCGCGATTTCTCGTTTATGCAAGCAGGGTGATGCGATCGGTGATCGTCGATCTGGCGCGGCAGCGGGCCACCGACCGCCGCGGTGGCGACGCCGTGCACCTGACCTTCACCACGCAGGCCGACAAGCGCGCTGCCGACGCCGACGAGATCGTGCGCGTGCACGAGGCGCTGGCCGCACTGGAGAAGGTCGACCCGCGGATGGCCCAGGTGGTGGAACTGCGTTACTTCGGCGGCTTGACCGACGTGGAGATCGCGACGGCGCTCGGCGTGACCGACCGCACCGTCCGGCGCGACTGGGAGCAGGCGCGCCTGTTCCTCGCCGAGGCGCTGAAGGACTGAGGCGGCTGCGCCGGAGGTGACGGCGATGCACGGACAGTTTGATCTGGCCCCCACCGAGTGGGCCACGCTGCGGCGCCTGCTGGACGATGCGCTCGACCGCCCGGCGGCGGAGCGTGCGAACTGGGTCGAGCAGCTCGATGCCCAGTTCGACGCCTTGAAGCCGCGTCTGTGCGCGCTGCTCGAACATGCGGCACGCGCCACCGGCGAACTGGCGCTAGACACTCTGCCCAAGGTCGAGACCGCGCAGTTCCTCGCCGACCGTCGCGCGGTCGCCGAAGACACGTTACAGGTCGGCGCCACGGTCGGGCCGTACCGGCTGCTGCGCCCGTTGGGCGCGGGCGGCATGGGCGAGGTGTGGCTGGCCGAGCGCACCGACATGCTGCAGCGGCGCCAGGTGGCGCTGAAGCTGCCGCATCTGCTGACCGGGCGCGCCCAGCTGGCCGAGCGACTGGCGCGCGAGCGCGAGATCCTGGCCACCCTGGAACATCCGAACATCGCGCGGCTGTACGACGCCGGCCTGACCGCCGACGGCCAGCCCTACCTGGCGCTGGAGTACGTCGAAGGCGAGCGCATCGACACCTACTGCACGCGCAAGGCGCTCGATGTGCCGGCGCGGCTGCACCTGTTCCTGCAGGTGGCGCGCGCGGTGGCGCATGCGCACGCCAACCTGGTGGTGCACCGGGATCTGAAGCCCGCCAACATCCTGGTCACCGAGGCGGGCGAGGTGCGGCTGCTGGACTTCGGCATCGCCAAGCTGCTGGACGAAGGCCGGGCGCAGGAGACCGCGCTGACCCAACTGGCCGGGCGCGCGCTGACCCCGGACTATGCCGCGCCGGAGCAGATCCTTGGCCAGCCGATCGGCACCGCGGCCGATGTCTATGCCCTGGGCGTGGTGCTGTTCGAGTTGCTGACCGGCAGCCGCCCATACCAGCTCAAGCGCGACTCGCGCGCCGCATTGGAAGAGGCGATCGTGCAGGCCGACGTGCCGCGGCCGAGCAGTCTGGTTACCGATGCGAAGCTGAAGCAGCGCCTGCGCGGCGATCTGGACACGATCGTGCTGAAGGCGCTGAAGAAGGCGCCGGCCGAGCGCTACGGCACGGTCGCGGCACTGGCCGATGACGTCGAGCGGCACCTGGATCAGCGGCCGGTCAGGGCACAGCCGGACAGTCGCATCTATCGGCTGACCAAGTTCGTCGCACGCAACCGGCTGGCGGTGGGCGCCTCGGCCATGGTGCTGTTGGCGATCGTGGCCGGCGCCGGCGTGGCCCTATGGCAGATGCAGATGGCGCGCAGCGAACAGCAGCGTGCCGAGAGTGTCAAGGAGTTCATCGCCTCGATCTTCCGAGAGGCCGATCCCGCCGCTGGCCCATCGACGCGTTCGGTGTCGGCACTCGATCTGCTCAACAGGGCGCGCGCGCGCATCGACTCCGAGTTGGGCAATCAGCCCGCGTCGCGCGCTGAACTACTGCGTGTCCTCGGTCTGAGCTACTACGGACTGTTCGACCACCGCAGCGCCGAGGACGTACTGACCCAGGCCTTGGCCGCCGCCCGCGACGTCTGGGGCCCTGATGATCTGCGCACGGTCGACGTCATCAATTCACTGGGCGAAACCAAGAAGCTGCTCGGAAAACGCGTAGAGGCGAAAGCGCTGCTTGCGCAATCGCTGGCCGCGCTGGAGCGCCGTGGCGATCGTCGCTCCTCGTCGTACCTGCATGCGAGGCGCCTTGAGGCGGCCATCGCATGGGATGAGGGCAACTACGACCAACAGGTGGCGGCGACTCAGGAGGCGATCGCTGTCGGGACAGCGCTCTACGGTGAGAACAACGTAATCGTGGCCAACTCCTATGGTTTTCTTGCACGCGCCTATGCGGTTCAGCGAAAGCGGGAGCTTTATTTGGAGACTGTGGAGAAGAGCTTTCGGCTGCAGCTCGCGGCGACCGGCAATAACTACCAGCACCCGGAGGTCATCGTCGCACAGCAGGGATACGGAGCGGCGTTGATGGACTCCGGCCGGCTGGACGAAGCGAAGGAGCACTTGACGCGATCCACCGAGAGCGCCGCGCAGGTTTTCGGTGAGCAAAGCCTCATGGCAAACCAGTACAAGAGCCGGCTTGGGCTGCTATTGGCATTACGCGGCGACATTGGACTGGCCGTGCAGTCGATGCGGCAAGCCACTGAAGTGCTGAACAACGTCGACGAGTCCCGAAGCGTGGCGGCGGCGCTGCGCCTGCGCGCCTACGGAAGGGTGCTCGTGTGGGCAGGCCGCCCCAACGAGGCGCTTGCTGAATTTGAGCAGGCTCGACGGATATTGTCCGAGCGCTCGGACGCGCGCTCGATGGCCGCACTCGACGGCGACACGGCGCTGGCATTGCTCGACCTTGGACGGGTTGTCGAGGCAGATTCGCTACTTATCCAGGCCATGAAAACCGGTGCCGCGCTGACGCCACCGGAAGAACTGCCGCGTGCTCTGGGCCGACTGCTTGTCGCTCAGGGGAAGCCGCTGGAGGCCGTTGGCCCGTTGGAACGGGCAGTCACGGTGGCACGTCGCGAACCGCGCCGTTTCTTCACTGCCGAAACGCTATCGGACCTCGCGCTGGCGCAAATCGAAGCCGGATTGCCAACCGCGGCGGTCCAGCAACTGAACGAGGCATCTGTCAATACTTAAAGAGGTTCAGTTCTCTGCATCGCCTTCACGGGCGCTTGTTCTGCAGCGTATGGGCAGAGCCCAACTGGACCTGCTTCAAGCGGCGGAAGCCCTGGGCCCCCTGCAGGAAGCTGATGCGTTCTGGAACGACTTCGATCCCGACAACCGACAGACGGGCGTGACCGCGTTCTGGCTCGGCAAGTGTTACGCCGCACTCGGCCGCACGAACGATGCGAAGAAGGCCTACTCACGCGCAGCAAAGATCCTCGCCCGCTCGCCGTTCCCCGGCGACGCCAAGCTCGTTCAGCTCTCTCGCCGCAGCTAACGCGTCCAGCTGTGAAGTTTCCGACACGGAGTGACCGCCGTGTCCGGTTCCTCTGCACCACCGCGTTCTTCCCTGTCATGCACGACCAGTTCGGCCGTGCACGACGTCTCGGGAGTACGCGATGGATTGGGGCTACAAGGCTGCGCTTACCGCCACCACCGTGGCGCTGCTGCTGACGGTCGCACAGTTGTTCGGTCGCCGCATCGCCGGCATCCTCGCCGGATTGCCGACGGTCACCGGCCCGGCACTGGTGTGGCTGGCGCTCGAGCACGGCGCGTCCTACGCCTTCGAGGCGTCGATTGGCGCCGTCGTCGCGAGTGCACTGTGTGCCCTGTTCGCGCTGGTCTATGACCGCGCGAGCAAGCGCACCGGCGTCGTGACTGCGCTGGTGCTTGCCACGGCCGCAAGCCTCCTGCCGGCACCGCCGCTTCACGGGTTGGCACTCAGCCTCGGCGCGGCGCTGCTGATTGCCGGTGCCACGGCTCTCGCGGTCTACGCTGCAATGCCCGAAGCCGCAGCGGATGCCAAACCCGTGCGGCGGCTGCGCGGCGAACTGATCCTGACCGCCCTCGTGTCGGGCGCGGTCAGCGGCGTGGTGGCGCTGTCCGCGCCCGCGGTCGGTGCGTTTTGGGCTGGTGTACTCGCCTCGCCGCCGTTAATCGCGGCAGCCGTGGCCATGCACCAGCACGTCTTCGCCGGCCACGCCTCGGTACGCCGCTTCCTGCGCGGCTACGTGGCCGGCCTGGTGGGACGCGCGGCATTCGGCGCCGGCTTTGCGCTGCTGCTCCTGCCCGTCGGCGTGACGGGTGCGGCACTGCTGGCCGCTACGGCCGGCTGCGCCGTCACGCTGGCCACGATGCGCATGCTTGCGCCGCGGCTGGCGCGCGCGGCAGCGTGAGGATCCGCGACGCGCACGATGTCCGGATCACCGTCTCGAACACGTTCTCACCCATATCGATCGCCGCGGCGACCGCCGCTTGGGAGAACGAGATGAAAGCAACGAACTCATCGAGCTCCAGCGCTGCATCAGTCGCCAGCTTGTTCGCGGTGATGGCGCTCGTCGGCACGACGCCGAACGCGGCGGCAACCGAAGCGACCCCGGCGCTGCGCCAGCAGGCCTATGTCGCTTTCGACTCGAAGGACTCACACGCTCGCGCTCGTGCTGTTCGAGCGCGCCGCTGCGGCAGGCGACCTGCTGGCTGCGGAACGCGCGGGCGAGATGCTGCTGGAGGGTCAGTCCGCCGACGGCGCCGGCGTGCCCGAGGATCTCGCGCGCGCCTCGGCGTTGCTTCGCCGCGCCGCCTGTGCCGGCAGCGCGTCGGCCGCCGCGCTACTTGACGAATTGCGCAAGAAGCTGGACGCGCTGGCCTGCGGGAATACGTGAACCCGAGTCGTGTGGAGGCGCAGGTGAGTCCAACCTATGGCGAAACCGTGGCCGGACTTGCAATCGACGGCAAGCCAATTCTCGCCGGCGTGTGCAACGAACATCAGGTGCGCGCGGCCGCCGGTGTGACGCTCGCGCTCGGCGCGCTCGCATTTGTCCACGCCTACTTCGCCAAAGAGTATTTGCCGATCCAGGTTGTCACCGTCTTCTTCTTCGCCGAGTTCCTGGTGCGCGTGACCGTCGGCCTCAGGTACAGCCCGGTCGGCATGCTGGCGAAACTCCTCGCTGCGCGCCAGCGGCCGCACTGGGTCTCGGCGAAACCGAAGCGCTTCGCCTGGACGCTGGGATTGTTGATGTCCCTGGCGATGGCGGTGATCACCAATGCCGACATCCGAGGCACGTTGCCGCTGACGATCTGCCTGCTGTGCATGACGCTGATGTGGCTCGAGGCCGTGCTGGGTCTGTGCCTGGGCTGTGAGATCTATGGCCTGCTGATGCGTCGCCGCTGGGTCGCGCCCGATCCGGCGATCGAAGTGTGTGGCAGCGGCGCCTGTGCTCTGGACGACGAATCCAAGGTCGGCAAGGCCGCAATGCAGTCAGCGGCCTCGCTGGCAACGGCGCGGCACCGAACCTCGGTGCGCATGAATCCCTGACCACCCGACCTGGATGAGTCTCGCCATGACCGCAGATGCACTGCTGGACCACCGCTTCCCGACCGTCGCGCTCAAACCCGCGCCTTTCGGCACCATCACGCTCGCGGCCGGCATCGGCCGCGGACCAACCACACTGGCCGCCTTCGACACCGCGCTGCTCGATGCCGGAGTTGCCAACTACAACCTGATCTGCCTGTCATCGGTGATCCCGCCGGGTGCGCGCATCGTGCGCCAGCGCTGGCGCACACCCGCGCACGAGTATGGCCAGCGTCTGTATGTAGTGATGTCGCAAATGCGCGAGGACCGGCCCGGCCACGAGGCGCACGCCGGCGTGGGCTGGGTGCGCGACGAGCACAAGGGTCATGGCCTCTTCGCCGAGCTCCATGACCATGACCGCGCACAACTCGAGCACGACCTGCGTGCGACGCTGGCCACCATGCAGCGCAATCGCGGGGTCCAGTTGGGTCCGGTCCACACCGAGATCGCCAGCGCGCGCTGCGACGGCGAACCCGTGTGCGCGCTGGTAATCGTCGTCTACGGGAGCACGCCGTGGTGAGTGCGTCACCGGTTGCCCTGCGTAGCGCGCGCGAGCGGCTGATCCAGACGCTCTGGTTCGAGGGCGTGGGCATCGCGCTCGTCGCGCCGCTGTACGGGCTGCTCACCGGCACATCGATGCATCAATCCGCGGTCCTGCTGCTCGCGCTGTCGGTGACTGTGATGGCGTGGGCGGCGTGCTTCAACACAGTGTTCGACTGGTTGGAAGCGCGCTGGGCCCGACGCTGCGCCAGCGACCGACCGCCGCGTTGGCGCATCGCCCATGCCGTTCTGCTCGAAGCGACCGCGGTCACCATCACCTGGCCGCTGATCGTCGCACTGACCGATCTGGGCTGGAGCGCGGCGCTGGCCGCCGAATTGCTGCTGACGCTGACGTATGCCCTGTACGGCTACGTCTTCCATCTGGGCTTCGATCGACTGCGGCCGGTGCAGTGACGCTCCTTGTCCTGGAACTGACGTCGGTTTTGCAGCCGTGACGGCTTTCGCTGTAGCGGCCAACCTTGCTCTTCGGGGCCGGGCGGGATCGGGCGTCTTCCGGCTGGTCGTCAGCAGCCCAGTCGTGTCGGCTTACAGCGCGACCTCGATCGACACAGCCTTGGGATCGCGATAGACGACCGTGTAGTTGCGACCTTCCTTCGCGTCCTTCGAAAGGAAGTTCGCGACGCGCTGCACCTTGTTGGTGAACCAGATCGTGTAGGGATCCGTACCGCGCGCCTGTGTCAGCATCTTGAGCATGTCTACGTCCGGGTTGTCGTATTTGCCGTCTGCCGAGATCACGTAGTGATCCGCCGTGACTTGCTCGAAGAATCCCTGCTCCACGTTTCGCTCGCTGCCGTGATGCGGAACCTTCAGCACGTCAACGTGCATCGAGCTCCCCTTGAGAAGCTTGGCGGCCCGTAGCCCCGCAAGGATGTCGTCGCCGCGTGCATCGCCCGTCAGCAGCATGCGCTGCTTGCCGAAGACAGCAAGGACAACGATGCTCGACAGGTTGTAGACCGATGCGTCGACGTAGGCGGCAAGCTCCGCGGGACTGACTTTCTTTGCTTTGGTCTTCTTCGCCCAATCGGCCTTGAGAGCTTCGATGCGCTCGGCGCTCGGTGCGACGACGGTGAAAGACAACCCATCGCCGATAGCCACCTTTTTCGCGCCCGAGGCAGGCGCCATGACGAGGTCTTCGAACGGATCATTCGTACTCGTCCCCAGTGCCTTGGCGTCATCCCGAAGCCGGACGCCCTGCTGAACGCTCGCCAGATCGGCGAGAACGTCGTCGTCCAGGCGGAGGCCTTTTGGAACAACCCCATCGCCCAGCGATGCCAGCGATACACCGGAGGCGAGCTCGGCCGGCTTCACCGCCCCCGTGGCAGCCAAACCGTCCTTGAAGGTATTCACCCAGAGGGTCGCAATGTCGTACGGTGGGTGTCACCCTTTTCGCGGGCCTTGCGCAGGTCTGCGAACATGTCCAGAACCCCGGTGATGTGGTCGGCATCCAGGTGACTCACCATCACCATGCGCAGCGGGACCGGAGCGCCGCTGCCCAACTCTTGAAGCCGCGGCCGCACGCTCAGTCGATAGACGCCCGCTGGGCCTCCGTCAATCAGGATCAAGCGGCGAGTATTTCCCTTGCCATAGTGCAGCAACAGCGCGTCGCCGTGCTTCGCCGAGAGTGCTTCGAGTTTGAACATGAGGCACCTTCAGACCGATTGGATTGCCCGGAGGACGTCGACGAGTCCTGCCCCCTGGAAATATCGTTCGCGCCCGAGGTCCGTGGCCGTGCTGCACAGGATCTCTTTCACGCGCTGCGGACTGCCCAGCAGCTCTCGGTTGCGCGCAAGTAGCAAGGCGGCGGCACCGCTCACGTGTGGCGCAGCCATGCTCGTGCCGTCCTTCGTTCCGGAACCCTGGGGGACGGGTGCGGTGATCTTCTCGCCCGGAGCTACGAGATCCGGCTTGATACGGCCATCCCCGGTGGGGCCGCGGCTGGAGAAGTAGCTAACGCCGTACGTGTGGGGCTGGTGCCGATGGGTCGCGCCGACCGTGATGACCTCTTCTGTGTTGCCGGGGTCGGAAATGCTGATGCTCCGGTAGCCCTCGCTTCGGCCGCCGGAGGTCAACGTGTACTCCGCGCGTCCCTCGTTACCCGCGGCGGCCACGACCACGACGCCCGAGTTCACAAGGCGGGTGCTTTCTGTGCAGACAGGGGTTCTGCCGCATGCGAAATTGGTGACGTCGTGACGGATCGCGAGTGACAGGTTAGCGCCGTGGACCACGGGCTGATCACCTCGTTCGTTTAGCCACCGAATGAATTGCAGCGCGCCCATGATGGCGAATTCGTCGCTCGTCGCGTCTCCACCAAAGATGCGGAAATCGAAAAGCTCGATATCCGGACAGACCCCGATCAGATCCTCGTCGCCCGGGTGCAGGGGATCGTCATCGCGAAAGTCGCTGCGCCGCCAATCGGAAGCGAGGATCCCGGAGACGTGCGTCCCGTGGTCGTGCACGGGCGGGAGGTATCCGGCGCCGTGTGGGACCTCCAGCAGTGGAACAAGGAGGCCCCAATCGACAGCCCGCCCGTCGATCAAGAGGGCGCGAAGTCGCTTGGCAGCGGTCGCGGCGTCCGGGGGCGACGCAGCAGTGCGCGCGCCGCGCGGCCCACTGCGCGCCGGCGCAACGAGCTGCTCGCGAACCTTTTGCAGATAGCGGGCCTCCGATCCCATCGGATTCAGGAGCGATCTGATGCGGGTGAAATCGAAGGTGCGCCTGACCCGGGAGTATGCGGATGCGTCTTGGCCTCGCGGGATGGATACCAACTTCCCCCGTTTGTCCCGAACGCGGAATGCCGGGTGGCGTGCGTCGATCCCGCTGTCCACGATTGCCCAGCAGACCCGGTTGCAGCGGATATTGAACAGACGGATGGCGGCATCTGCTTTGATGGACGGGACTGAGCGGTCGATCGCCAAGGTCGCCGGCCGATTCAGGCTCATCAGGAAAACGAGCGGCGTCGGGCTCACCTCCGCAGGCAGAAGATCAACGAAGGCGCGTACCTGGCCCTCGAAGTTCCAGGCAATGGCGCGGAAGCTCTTCAGGCGCTCCTCGGCACTGTCGTCGGCCGACTTGGCTCGTAGCCCCAGGGCGATTGTTCCCGCTACCCTGATGAACCAGAGGAACCCCGACGTGAATTCGTGAGCTGCCGGCGACGGGGAGCGAGGACGCGATCGGCCCGATGGCGGCTGAAGCATTCGCTCGATATTGAGCTGGCGCCAGGACAAGTCCTCCAACGCTTCCACCAGTGAGCGGACCAGTGCCGGCTTCTTGACTGCTTCTGGAGTGAGTTTGCGTTTCCCAAATAGTGCGTTTTGCTTCCACCAGGGGCTCAGCGCCAAGGTGACTTTGATCAGCTGAGCGAACGCGAGGCGCACCGCGACGACCGCCTCGTTGTGTGCAATGTCGTAGACGTGTTCCTCGTCCTGCTCGCCGAGGTGAATCCCCTCCCGGATCACCTTCACGATCTTTCCTGGTGGCGCATCGCGATAGGGCGTGATCAGGAGATCCTTGGCATCACCCTCCTTGGCGGCTTCGGCGTATGCGAGCCAGACATCGGGGAGCACAGGTGAGTCCTGGGTAAACCGACGAGGCGCCTCGCCGGAAAAGATCAACTCTTCAAGCCATGCACGTTCAATCCGCATGGTGCCTCCCTATTAGCGCGCCGAGATATGTCCGCCTGGCCAAACCGCGCTGGCTGGTTCCCGCACCAAGACCGCGTTCTACACCACAGCTCGCTGTCAATCGAGAACCAGATTGGGTTGGCGCCGCTGCTCACATTGATCGTCATCGGTTTCGCCTTTGTCGCATTGTGCGCGACTCTGACGCCGCCTTCCGCGGGGACCAGTTTTTTGAATGCTCTGCACAACCGATGCCGAATATTCCCTTGTGGCCTTCCCACGCGACCGCGAGGATGTCGGACGCCAATCACAACAACGAGCTTATCGACGGTCAACACTAGCCGCGGCTGAGCAAGGTGTGCTGGCGCAGCTCCCGCTAGGGCATCCGCTGCTTCCGACGCGGGGTATTGGACTGACACGACAAAGGGCAATCAAATGAGCTCAATCAACCTCCCGCAAGACCCCATACCTCTTCGACGTGTAAATGTGTATGTGACGCGCGATGTGGCCTTCAACCTCAAGAAAATGAACGAAGTTACCGCGAGCGTCCTAGGTCGGCTGGGCTGCGATCAGTGCCATTCAGGCCGGCTGATCGACTTCCACATCATCGAAGACTTTGTAGTGAATCCGGCGTCGCTGAAAGTACAGGACCTGCCTGGCGGTCATTTCTAGGAGCGCTTGCGATGCGCCCGCTCGGTGTGGGTCTGATCTATCTTTCGGAACTGGATTCCCTGTTCCGTGAGTGCAACCCCGACCTCTCCGTGCTCGAAGTGGAGCCGGAAACCTTCTGGGAAAAGCACTATCCCGAGGGCCCGAGCGGTGCGCCGGCGTATCTGCCGAACCTGGAAGCGATGGCTCGGATCGCCGCGTTACCGCAGAAGAAGCTTGTGCACAGCGTCGGCTTTCCGGTCGGCGGTACGCAGTGCTACGGCGGCGACTACGTTTCGCCGCTGGCGGTCGCCGTTCGCGATCTTGATGCTGCGTGGGTCAGTGAGCACCTGAGCTTCAACACCGTTTCGAACCCCGCCGGCTTGGAGCAGGTTGGATTCCTGTTGCCACCGCGGCAAACGCCCGAGGGCGTCGAGCTGGCGGTGCGCAATATCCGGCGGCTCGCCGCAGGAATGCCGGCTCCTTTCGCGTTCGAGACGGGCGTCAACTACTTGAAGCCACGCACGGACGAACTTTCTGACGGCGCGTTCTTCGCGGGCATTGCGGAAGGCGCCGATTGCGGCATCCTGCTCGACTTGCACAATCTATGGGCAAACGAACGCAACGGCCGACAACCGATCGAGGACGTGCTGGACGAATTGCCGCTCGACCGTGTCTGGGAGGTACATCTCGCGGGCGGCATGCTGCTCGATGGCTACTACCTCGACGCGCACTCTGGCGCAATTGCGCCGGAACTCCTCGACGTCGCCGCACGCGTGATTCCACGCTTGCCGAATCTTGGCGCACTGATCTTCGAAATCCTGCCCGGTTATGTCCCGACCCTCGGACTTTCGGGTGTGCGCCGCCAGCTTGCCCTGATGAACGACCTCTGGCGGCTGCGGCGAAGCGAGCGCATCGTCGTGCCACGCAGTAGCGCACCTGCAATGGTGGAAAAGGAACTGCCCGAGGACATCCTGCAATGGGAGCGCACGCTGGGCGCGTTGGCGGTGGGGCGATCGCCCAGTGATCTGCACGACACAAGCGATCTCGCTAGGGATCCAGCGATCGCGATGATCCGCAAACTGATCGGTGAATTTCGCAGCAGCCGAATTTCGCGTGCCTTGCACTTCACGACGATTCTTATGCTCGCAAGCTGGGGACCCGCGCGCGTACACGCGCTCCTCGCCGAGTACGAGGATCAGTGCTACCCAGACATATTTACAAGTGGCGAGGCCGATCGCTTTGCCTGCTTCCTGCGTGAACGCCTCGACGTCCTGCCGCCGGCGCCGTACCTGCGCGATGTTCTGAGTTTCGAGCACGCCCTGGTGCGCGCTGCTCTCTATGGAGAGCGAACCAAACTACAGTGGGACATCGACCCGACTGAACTCTTCGATACGCTGGAGCAGGGTCGAGTGCCAGCGGCGGTAAACAGTCAGAAGTCGACGATGGAGATCGTGCCAAGCTCCCATACTGTGAACGAGGGTCTGCTTGCGTGAAGCGCGGGGCTTGAAGACGCAATCGACGAATGTGTCTTCGGCGACAGCCGGGCCAATTGCAGTCCTGGTGGCGTCAGGCCAAAATCACCTGCGCGGCCGCTAAATTGCCGTTGGAACCGACGCTCGTCGAGCGCGGCCAGCATTCATTGGGAGTTCAAGAGATGACCGTCTCGATCACGTACTGCGTGCGCTGAAACTACCTTCCGCGCGCCTCCAGTCTGGGGGCCAGGCTGTCTCAAGAACTGGGAGTTGAAGCCCAGCTGATCAAGGGCGACAACGGCGTCTTCGACGTCGTCGCAAATGGAAACCTTATCTTCTCGAAGCATGCGACGGGGCGGTTCCCCGAAGAGCAAGAGATCGTCGAGGCGCTGCGCTCACTGATTTAGCGCGGGCGCGCTGCGAGTTGCCGCCTGACAGAGCGCCGCAGTTGACCAAGATCGCTTCAAAGGCCCAGCCTACCGATAGGACCCTCGTGAAGAAACCCGCAGCCAGAAAGGCCACTTCTGCCGTTTCAAAGTCGGTTGTTCCAGCGGTGCGTCCGAAGGTGCGCGATCTTCTCGAACGGTCGGCCGCTTTTCGCTCTCTGCCCCCCGACAAGCGTCGTCAGGTCGCCCACGACACGGTTCGAGTCGCGTCGTATCTTGGCTGATCCGGACCGCCTCATCTCGCAGGAGTTCGCAAGCCCGGTTTTGGTACCCAATGATCTACTCACAACGGTTGATTTCCCGTTGTTCGTCAGCGGCCTGATCAAAGGCGTTTTCGGTGCCATCGTCAACGCCTCGATCCAGCAGATGGAGGCTTACGCGGAGCTCATGGCGCAAGTCGCTTCGTCCGTGTCCGACTTCGCTGCCGACAAGATCACAGGAAGCATGGCGCGCGCCGAACTGGTGACCACGTTCCCTCACTTGTTCTGCAGGTCCGGCCAGGGCGGCCTGCGACTTGCAGAGGGGACGTTGCCGAGTCGTTCGGACCTTGCGCATCTGGCGCAGACACTGGGTCTGCGTCGGCCACGACCTGTGCTCGATTCGCCGGACGGACTCCGAGTTCTGATCACGGCCGTGCGACGCCGTGTTGCCCGTGAGCGGCAGAAGTCGCTCGCGTTGGTGCTTGCGATGGGTATCAATCGGATCGTCGTGACTGACGGACGAATTCCCGCGCGGCTGGGACGCTAGTCGGCCCGAAGCCGCCGAGGCCCGCTCAGGCGAGGCAGAACATCATGCAACCATCCGAGCCAGGTTCTGCATCGGTTGGCAGCCTTTCGGGCAACGCGCGGGCGGGCATCGCAGTTCTTTGCATAGGTTTCGGTCTATTCATCTGCGCTGCAGCTGCGCGCTGGATCGATGTTCAGCCGGCTCCCGGAGTGCCGCACTGGCTGGTGGGTCTCGCTGGAGCGATATTTGTACTGGCCGGCATAGCCGTCGCGCTTCCACAGCGACCGACGCGGGTGCAGGACTTTGTCGGCGCATTGCTGTTCACGGCGTTCGCCGCGATGGGGCTTTGGATTGGTTTTGGCCCCGGGGACCGCAGATTCAGCGGGAGCTGGTCTTTTGGCCCTATCGCCGGCGGCGAGAGCAGCGCCATTGTTGGTCGTCTGATGTTTGGGGCCATGGGCGTTCTTGTTGCGGTGATTGCGCTCTACGCCTGGCGGCGCGTATTCCGCCATCGCGCTGCAGCCAACCGGAGTGTGTAAGGCGCTCCAGCTGCTCGGCCAGGCTGCCCGCAGTAGGCTGTCGTGATGGACTCGCTGATTGCCGCAGCCGCGCGCGCGTGCCTGCGCTTCTGGCCCTTTGATTGCTGGCGCTTGGTGCCGCGGCCGCGGTGAGCACGCGCGGCGGCATGCGACGCTGGACGCGAGCGGTGGCGTTGTGCATCTGTGGCGTAACGACCAGTATCGCCTTGCTGGCGACGGGCCGCGGCGGGGGCCTGCCCGCCCTGCTGCTGGACATTCTCGGCTGGGCAGCGTTGACGGCCCTGGCTTCTATGCCCTCGTGACGTTGGGCTTCGGGCTCGCTGTCGAACAAGCAGGCGCGCGAGGGGTGGCTGCGGTGCACGTGGACTCGGCGCGATGGCGGCCTGGCTGGTGAGGGGAGCACCGGCGGTCTGGCCTCGGAGCGGCGCCGCTCGGAGGCATGCCGCAACCGTGTCGCCACCGAGCCACCATGGCGCCGGCCGGTGAAATGCCTGGAGTGCACGAGGCCGCCGCCACGACGAGCGTGCCGATGCTGGCAGACCCGCTCATGTCTGGCCGGCCAAGGGCTGTCCAGTCTGGCGGCGGGAAGGGTTTCCCTTCAGTTCCTGGCGGTCGTCTTGCCCACGAATGACTGAACCGTAATCTTGCCGTCTCGTACAAAGAACGTGTCCGTACCAAGTTCGTAGACGTTGTCGGCGGTCTCCGCCGTCCACAGGATGAAGGCGTAGTCGCCGTCGATAAACTGCTGCCTCATGCTGAAGGCAGCGCCGGGCTTTGCGAACTCCGCAAACATTGCCGTGAATAGCGATCCGATCTGGTCGCGCCCTCTGAGCGGCCCGTCGGGCGTGAACAGGATTGCGCCGGGCGCATAGTCGGACAGGATGCCTTCGAGATCGCGCTCGCCAAAGCGCTTCAAGTGATTGTTGAGAACTTCTTGCGTCGTTGCCATTTTCATTCCTTTGATCTCAGCGTTTCGTGATGACGACTTCGAGGTATTCGCTCGGCACGACCAGCGAGTGCTGGCCGCCGACGTTCAGGCGATCGAGTAGCGCGACGATGTCGACCTCGAGCGACTTTTGCTGCGCGGGGTCGAGTGCCGCAAACGCCTTGTGCGTCGGGCCGTAGTAGTCGCGGAACAGCTGGACCCAGTGCGCGCTGGAGCGGTAACGGAAGTTGAAGATCTTGCGCACGGCCTTGATGTCGATGGCCTGTGCGCCGAACAACGCGACGATGTGCGGTTCGGTGCCCCACAGCGCGGGCGCCTTGAGCCCGGCGGGCGGCGGCAGGTAAGAGCCGACGATCCTGAACAGCTGACCGATAAAGCCTTCGGGCGTCCAGTTCGCAAGCCCGATGCGGCCGCCGGAGCGCACCACGCGCAGCATCTCGCGTGCGGGCCGCGTATGGTCCGGGGTGAACATTGCGCCGAAAGTTGACAGCACGACATCGAAGCTCTCGTCGCCGAATGGCAGTTCCTCAGCGTCAGCGACTTGGAACTTCACATCCAGCGCTTCGGCAGCGGCACGCTTCGCTCCCTTGTCCAGCAGCGCGGGCACATAGTCGGTGGACGTGACGTCGGCGAAGCGCCGCGCGGCGGCCAGCGTTGCATTGCCGTTGCCCGCGGCGACATCCAGCACGCGCTCGCCGGCGCGCACGTCGACGGCCTCGGCCAGCGACTCGCCGACGATTTGTAGCGTGGTTCCGATGACGGCGTAGTCGCCGCTGGCCCATGTGATCTGTTGCTTCTGCTTGATGGCTGCGAAGTCTTGCGGTGGCGACTTCCGCGTCTCGTTGATCGAACGGACTTCAACCTGTGTCATTTGTCTCTCCTGGTGAGTTGATGTCGATTGATACGACAGGCGGATTCTTGGCGGCCGCGCGCCTTGACGCTTCACCCGGCATCGTTCAGATTTGCTCGCCCGTCCTTATCCGCAGGATTGGTCGATGGCGACCTGCTCGCCCGTCCGCGCGCCTTGATCAGGACTCCGGCGAGGAGATCAACATGAGCCAGGACACGTTGTCCGACGTGCTGCGGACCGTGCGTCTGCGGGGCGCAGTTTTCTTCTACGTGAGCGGCGGGCGCGAGTGGGCGGCCGAGTCGCCCGCCTCGAAGGACATCGCGCCTGCGGTGATGCCCGGCGCCGAGCATGTGATGCAGTATCACGTCGTCATCGCGGGCGATTGTTGGGCTGGCATCGTCGGTCAGCCGCCGGTTCGGCTGAGTGCGGGAGACATCGTGCTGTTTGCGCTCGGCGATGCGCATGTGCTTTCCAGCGCTCCGGGCATGCGAGCCGAGCCGAACGTCGCTTGGTATTACGAAGCGAAGATCGACCAGCTGCCGATCCGCATCGCCTACGACGGCACCAGCGGGCCGACACCTGCAGAGCCGGGTCAGAGCGGGTTGACGACGATCGTGTGCGGCTTCATCAGCTGCGACGTGAGGCCGTTCAATCCGCTGATCGCCACCCTGCCACGCATGCTTCACTTGCGCGCCAGCGACGCCGGCGGCTCGGTCGCGCAGTTCCTGCAGCAGGCAGTCTCTGAATCGCACGCGAGCCGCCCGGGCAGCGAAGCGATGCTCGCGCGCATGAGCGAGATGTTGTTCGTCGATGCGGTGCGGCGCTACGTGGAAATCTTGCCGCCGGAGGGGACGGGCTGGCTCGCCGGACTGCGCGACCGCTTCGTCGGCCGCGCACTGGCGCTGCTGCACGAAAAGCCAGCGGAGGCCTGGACCATCGATGAACTGGGACGGCAGGTCGGCCTGTCACGCTCCGCGCTGCATGAGCGATTCGTGCAGTTCGTCGGTCAGCCGCCGATGCAGTATCTCGCACACTGGCGCATGCAGCTCGCCTCCGGGTTGCTGCGCAGCTCGAACTCGACCGTGGCCACGATCGCGCTCGAAGTCGGCTACGACTCGGAGGCGGCATTTGCGCGCGCCTTCAAGCGGCTCGTTGGCATGCCGCCTGCGGCGTGGCGGCGAGCGCTCAGCGACAAGTAGCACCGAGATCGTGGCGGCTCGGCCAGGCGACCCGCAGTAGCCTCTCGCAATGGACTCACTGATCGCCGCCGCCGCGCGGGCGCTCGTCGCCGGCGACGCGCTTGGCGCCCTCAAGCGCGTCGCGCTCCGGGAGGACCCGCCGGCGCTCGCCCTCCGCGGCATCGCCATGGCCCAGCTCGGCGAGCACCCGCGCGCCCGCGAGCTCCTCCGGCGCGCCGCCCGCGGCTTCGGCACCCACGAGGAGCTGGCGCGCGCCCGCTGTGTCGTCGCAGAGGCCGAGGTGGCGCTGGCCATGCGCGACCTGCGCGGCTCGCCGCGCACGCTGGCGGCCGCGTCGGCCACGCTCGAGGCGCGCGCCGATCACGCCAACGCGCTGCAGGCACGGTTGATCGCGGTGCGCCGGCTGCTACTGCTCGGCCGCCTCGACGAGGCCGCATCCGCCCTGGTTCGTCTCGACGCGCGCGGCATGACACCGTCGCAGCTCGCGGTGGCCGAGCTGGCCGCCGCTGAGCTGGCGCTGCGCTCGCTGCGCACGGCACCGGCGCAGGCGGCGCTCGCGCGCGCCCACGAGGCGGCCGAACGCGCGCGCGTGCCTGCGCTCCTGGCCGAGGTCGCCGAGGCGCGCGCCGCGCTCAGTCGTCCCGCCGCGCGGCGCGTCCGCGCCGGCCTCGAGCAGCCGCTGCGCCTCGACGAGGTCGAAGCGCTCTTCGCCTCGGGCTCGCTGGTGGTCGACGCCTGCCGTCGCGGACTGCGCGCGGGCGCGACCTGGCTGCCGCTGGCGCGACGGCCACTGTTGTTCACGTTGGCGCGCGCGCTCGCCGAGGCGTGGCCTGGCGACGTCGATCGGCACGCGCTCATCGCGCGCGCGTTCCGCACGCGCCGCCCCAACGAGACGCACCGAGCGCGCCTGCGTGTCGAAATCGGCCGCTTGCGCGCGCTCGCCGCGCCGCTGGCGCGCATCGAGGCCAGCGAGCGCGGCTTCGCACTGATTGCACTGCCCTCCGGTCGCTACACGACCACCTCCCCAAGGAAGGGAGCGCCGCCTTCGGGCGGCCGGGCGGCGGCGCTCAGGCCGCTGGGCGAGCGCGCCGTCGTCGTTCTGGTGCCGCCCATCGACGGCGATCAGGCGTCGCTGCTTGCGCTGCTCGCCGACGGCGCGGCCTGGTCGACCTCGGCCCTTGCGCTGGCGCTCGACGCCAGCCAGCGCACAGTGCAGCGCGCACTTGTCGAGTTGGAGGTCGCTGGACGGGTGCGCTCGATCGGGCGCGCGCGTGCGCAGCGCTGGCTGTCGCCGCCGCTGGTGGGATTCACGACGAACTTGTTACTCCCCGCTGCGCTGCCGCTTGGGTAGATTGCTCTCACGGCGCCGTTCCGAAGTGCGCCACGAGGAGCCAGGGAATGACGAGCAAGTCAGGCAAGACAAGAACACAAGCGCCGGCACGTGCGGCCGAGATCGTGCGTGAGTACGGCCCCTTCGCCGGCGCCGACCGCATCAATGGCGTCACCCACGACGGCCGCCGGGTGTGGGCCGCCACCGGATCCAAGCTGATTGCCTTCGACCCCGAGAGTGGCGAAGTCGCGCGCACGCTCGACCGCGCCGGCGACGCCGGCACCGCCTTCGACGGCAAGCACCTCTACCAGATCGCCGAAGCGCGCATCGACAAGATCGACCCCGCTACTGGCGACGTAGTGGCGTCGATCCCGGCGCCCGGCCACGGTGGCGACTCGGGCCTCGCCTGGGCCGAGGGCAGCCTGTGGGTGGGGCAGTACCGCGATCGCAAGATCCACCAGATCGATCCCGAGACGGGCGCCATTTTGCGCACCATCGAGTCCAACCGCTTCGTCACCGGCGTGACCTGGGTCGACGGCGAGATGTGGCACGGCACCTGGGAAGGCGACGAGAGCGATATCCGCCGAATCGACCCGGACAGCGGCGCCGTGCTCGAGCGGCTGGAGATGCCAAGCGGCACCGCCGTCAGCGGGATGGAGTCCGACGGGGCAGATCTGTTCTATTGCGGCGGCGGAGCGAGCGGAAAGGTCCGCGCCGTGCGGCGCCCGACGAGAGAGAAACGATGACCAACCAACCCCGAACGGCTCTTCGAGCCAAGGAGCACATCATGAACACTGCCATTGCCGAAGCGAGCGCCGTGAACCATCCCGTCGTGTCCAGGGACCGATGGATTGCCGAACGCAAGACGCTGCTGGCGCGCGAAAAGGAGCTGACGCGCCTGCGCGACCAGATCGCCCGTGAGCGCCGCGCACTGCCCTGGGTGCGCATCGACAAGAACTACGCTTTCGACACGCTCGAGGGCCGGCGCACGCTTGCCGACCTGTTCGAAGGCCGCCGTCAACTGCTGGTGCAGCACTTCATGTTCGGCCCGGGGTGGGAGCAGGGGTGCCCGAGCTGCTCCTTCATGGCCGACCACAGCGACGGCATGAACGTGCACCTGGCGCATCGCGACGTCACGCTGGTGGCCATCTCGCGCGCGCCACTGGCCGAGATCGAGCGCTTTCGCCAACGCATGGGCTGGCAGTTCAGGTGGGTGTCTTCGTTTGGCAGCGACTTCAACCACGACTTCCACGTGAGCTTCACGCCGGAAGAACAGGCCAAGGGGCACGTCTACTACAACTACGGCATGCAGCCCTTCGAGAGCGAGGAATTGCCCGGCATCAGCGTGTTCTACAAGGACGACGCGGACCAGGTCTTCCACACCTACTCGACCTACAGGCGCGGTGTGGAGGTGATGATGGGCACTTACAACCTGCTCGATCTCACACCCAAGGGCCGCGACGAAAGCCCGGGCCAGGGAATGGCCTGGGTGCGCCACCACGATCGCTACGAGCCGCAACCGGTTGCAAACGCCGCATCGGCGGCCACCGGTTCGTGCTGCCACACGCGGGCCTGAGCCTGGCACGCCCCGAGCCCGCCCCGCCTCGCTCGGATGCATGCGCGATGGCAGCCCTGTGGCCATGGCTGGCCATTGCCGGTTTCGGCGCCTTGCATGGACTGAGCCCGGCGAACGGCTGGATGTTCGCCGCCGCCTGGGGCGTGCGTGCGCGTGACGCAGGGCAAGCGCGGCGCGCCCTGCTGCCCATCGCCATCGGGCACGTCGCATCGGTCGCGGTCGTGGCTTGCGCCTTTGCACAGGGCATGTCGATGGACCGCACGCTGGTCCAACGCCTGGCCGGCGCGCTGCTCGTCGGCGCGGCGGCGTACCGCATGCTGCGCGGCGCCGGGCAGCACACGCGCCATCAGCACGCAGACCGGCCACGCCGGCATCGCACTGTGGTCCTTCCTGATGGCCACCGCGCACGGTGCCGGGATGATGCTGGTACCGGCGCTCGTACCGCTGTGCCTCGCCGACAATCCGGCGCGCGAGATCACCGCTTCGGGCTCGCTGGTCCTGGCACTGGCAGTCGTCGGCGTCCACACGGCTGCGATGCTGGTCACGACCGGTGTCATCGCCACCGGCGTGTGCCGCAGCGTCGCCATGCGCCCTTGCCTGTTGAGCGGCGCGGCCCCGCGGCAAGCCTGTACTGCGGCGCTGGCCGTCTCCGGCGCGCTGTTGATGGCGCTTCGCTAGTCCTCGTCAATCTTCGGTCGGGTCATCGCTGCATGGCAGACGATCACCCGCCACGGTACCGATGCCCGGCTGTGGCCGTCGACGGGCGGATGCGCACACCCTATCTGCGCTCCCTGAGCTCACATCGCAGGCCTTCGCGGCTCAGACGGCGCCATCCCCTTTGCGGTAAAAGTTGGTCGGGCTCGGGCGAGCTGACCGGCCTTCGTGATAGCTTCGACCGGGCGGCAATCGCAACCACTCAAGGCAAGATCAAGGAGAACTCCTTATGGCGCCCGTGTCGAGCGAGACTTCTTTCAAGGGCGTGGCCGTCGCAGTGGTCACTGACAACAAGGATCCCGACGATCTCTGCCGCGTAAAGGTGCGCTATCCATGGCACGACAGACCGCGCAAGACCTACTGGGCGCGCCTGGCGGTGCCCATGGCGGGCAACGACCGTGGTGTGGTGCTCGTCCCTGAAGTGGGTGACGAGGTGTTAGTCGCGTTTGAGCGCGGGGACCTTCGCTCTCCGTACGTGCTCGGTTCGCTCTGGAATGGCAAAAGCAAGCCGCCGCTCGCCAACTCCGATGGCAAGAACGACAAGCGAATCCTCAAGTCGCGAAAGGGGCACAAGTTGCTGTTCGATGACGGCGCGCGCGGTATCGTCGAGGTGGCGCATGTCGACGGCCGGAGGGTGGTGTTCGACGACGATGGCATCCGCGTCGAGGACGCGGAAGGCAACCGGGTCGAGATCGACAGTGCCAGCGGCAAGATGACCATCCAAGCCAACGGCGTGCTGAGCATCAAGGCCGCGGCGATCACGATCGAGGCGACCGGCTCGCTGGATCTCAAGGCGAGCGCGACGCTCACCGTTCGCGGCGCCCTGGTGAACATCAACTGAGCGTTATGGGACAGCCCGCTGCACGTGTCGGCGACATGACCAGCCACGGCACACCGTTGGCTCCGGGTCCGGGTTGCGCAACCGTCTTGATCGGCGGCCAACCGGCATGGCGTGTCGCCAGTGATTTTCACGTTTGCCCTCTTGCCGACGGGTTACGGCCGCACATCGGCGGCTCCGTGGTGGTTGGCAGTTCCTCAGTGATGATTGGCGGCATGCCCGCCGCGCGCCAAGGCGATGCCATCGTTGAATCCGCCGGGCCAAATGTGATCGCCGGTGGTGCGTTTACTGTAATTATTGGTTGAGGCGGAGGCACTTCGGTAGCGTTGACGTTCGACCACAGGACTTCGCCGGCTGACACAGGAATCTGCCCGCGCTTCTCGTGGGCCCACTCAACCGAGGAAGGGTTCACTGTTATCCGCTACAAGCGCACCTAGCCACCAACTGCAGACAGCAACCCCGCGCGCCATGAACATCTTCGTCTCGTACAGCCCTGCGGATAACGAATTGGTATCGGCGATCGTTTCTCTTTTGTGTGCGAGCAATAGCACGCTCGTCTACTGCGACGCAGATTCGATACGTACAAGTGACAGATGGCGCGATGAATTAGGAACCGCAATTTCCGAAGCGAATGTGGTTTTGGTGTTCTGGTGCCACCACTCGCACACCTCGTATGAAGTGCGGAAGGAGTTCGCGCTTGCGCTCGAACAGGGCAAGGACGTCTTGCCCTTGCTATTGGATGGAACTCCGTTGCCTAGCAAACTGGCCAATCGTCGCTACATCGACTTTCGAGCCCGTGTCGGAGTGCTACACGAGGGATCGCCCGAGCAGGAAGAGCCGGGGGACCTGGCAGAGCGGGAAGAACTGGAACGCCTGATAGCAAGTGATAAATCAAGACACTATGAGGAGCTGCTGATAATGAGCCTCGCGAGGGAAATCGAAACAGAGTTGGCTTCAAGGCTGGGACCGAAATGAGGTTCTCGGGTCGGAACGGTGGTCGTCAGGAGTTCAGGATTCTCTAGTACCCCATCCGCATAGACGTGTCGTCCTCGTCTTCAACGTCGACCTTGGCTGACGGCGGCAACTTCGCGATGATCTCTTCGATCATGCGAACGTGCTCGGCCTCTTCGTCCCGCAACTCCTCGAACAGCGCCTTGACGTCCGGTTGTGTCACGCTGCGCAGGGCCCTGTCGTAGAACGCGAAGGCTTTCTTTTCCGAGTGCAATGCGACCTGGTACGCCTTGAACTCGGACATGTCGTAGCGAGTCGAGCCGACATCGGGGGCCTCCACATCGAAGATGTCGTCGAGCTTGACTCTTGCGGGCGCATCGCCAAACAGTGTGCGCCGACGCTCGGCGAGCTGATCGCCGTGCTTCTTCTCGTTGTCGGCCATCGATTGAAACACCGACCCGGCACCGCCGGAATAGCCAAGTCCGATCTGTCGGGCGAACAAGGTGTACCGCTCAAACGCCTCGACCTCAATCAGACTGGCCAGATCGAGAGTGTCCATCAGCGTGAGCTTGGAGACATCGACTTTCGCTGGCATAGATCCTCCGTCTTCAGTGCAGCGCGCCCCGTCAGCCGAGCGTGAGCCTGTTCAGTGAATAGGAAATGCAAACAGCCGTTCTCGCCGAACAAGACGGTACCACTGCGCCGATCGTTCGGCCGCAACAACCGACTCCCCGCATGCCTCGAGGTGGTAAACGCCGCTATGCCAAGCATCCTCGATTGGAACTATTTGTCGATCGCACCGATATCCGGATTGAGACAAACAACGACGGCCGCTCTCGCGTCTGACGAAGGCCGCAATAGGTCTGCCATGGAGGACGGCTCGGCTGCGGCGCCGGTTCTGGGCGATGCGCGTGATGTCGGCATTGCGGTTGCTGCGGAAGCGAGTAACGCGTTCAACGGCCCTGTGCCGCAATGCGGCGGCAATGGTCCAGCGCGGCGTCGATCAGGTTGTGATTTGCCTCGGGCGTTCGAAACGCCGAGTGCGCAGACAACGTCACGTTGGGCAGCGTGGTCAGCACGTGGCCGGCCGGCAGCGGCTCGACCGTAAATACATCGAGACCGGCGTGCCGCAGATGACCCGAACGCAACGCGTCGATCATCGCGTCCTCGTCAACCAACGCGCCTCGCGCAGTGTTGATGAGGATCGCACCCGGCCGCATCGCCGCGATACGCTCGCGCGACAGGAAGTTCTTTGTCGTGTCATTCAACAGCAGGTGCAGCGACAGCACGTCGCTTTCGGCGAGCAACCGGTCGAGCCCGACGAACTGCACACCCAGAAACGTCTTCGGGCTGCGGTTCCAGGCCAGCACCTTCATGCCCGTGCCCAAGACGAGTCGCGCCACCTCCGCGGCGATCCCGCCAAAGCCGACCAATCCGATCGTGCGGCCGGTGAGCTGAAGCGAGTCGGTGCGAACCCAATTCCCGGCACGCATCTCGCGGTCCATTCGCGCGAATCCGCGCGCGGCGGTCCACATCAGTGCCACCGCACACTCAGCTACCGCAGTGTCGCCATAGCCCTTGATCGTGTGCACCGCAATCCCGAGGTCGTCCAGTTCCTCAGGGCTCATGTAACTGCGCGCGCCGGTGCCGAGGAAGACGACGTGCTTCAGACCCGCGCATTCGCGCGCGATCGCGGTCGGAAACTGCGTGTGGTCGATGACAGCGATCTCCGCGCCCGCCAAGGTAGCAGGGAGCGCTTCGCTGCGGATATCGGGTTGCCGATTGATCGTGAACGGGACGTCGCTCGGCCGCAGCAGATTCTGGGCAACGTCGCCGAGTGCTGGGTTGGCATCGACGAACACGGCGCGCAGTGTCGGACTCGCGCTTGCCTCTGGCGTGGTGATCGAAGCGGGGGTCAGGGGCATGGGGGACGAAGCGCTACGGCCGCTTCTCGCCTAGTGACGTCCGTCGCCGAGAGACTCTACTCGGGTCCCTGCATGGCGTTCCAGATGACGGCGCCGACAATGCTCCAGGCTCCGTTTGCCTGGGAGATGTTCTGACTCACCAGTTCGGGCACGCTGGACTGCGACACATCGCCCGTCTCATTGAACCGGAAACTTGCGATCGGCGTCGCCTCGGTCGCTCCGATCGAATCCATGCGCCGGCACTCGACGTCGGCGTACGGTGGATCGCCGGTGCCCGGGACGAGAACGAACTCGACCCGCGACCCGCCATGCACGACGACGATCCGGTCGGCAGTGGGGTCTTGGGCAACTCGCAGCCCACGAAGAAGTGGTCGTCCGTCGCCTGCTTGCTCGGCCAACTTGGCGAATGAACGGAACAAGCTGCGCAATACCGACGCTGTTCCGCTCCCTTCGAGTTCGACCTTTCGCTTCGCCGGTTTCTTCACGTGGCTGTGTCTTCCTGTAGCAGGACTCCTGTGAGCCCAATCGCCGATTCTCCGCTTCGCGGCAAATCGTGCATGTAGTCTCCCGCTGGCGGCTAACGCCCTCTCCCTGTGGCGTCCGTCGTGGCAAGACTAGCGCAACGACGGCGGCTTTGAGGGCAGATTCGCGGGCTCGAGGTAAGGCAGCAACTGGTCGGGATCTGCCGGTTCAGCTTATTCGCGCTTTCGATCCGCAAGCAAGGCGATGGCGATTGAGCAGAAGAAGAAGAACGCCTGCAGTTCGAGGCCGTAACCGCCCGTCCTGCCTATCGTGAACAGTTGGGACGGATGCGCGATGCCAACAGCGACGACCATGTTGATCGCCACGATCCACGCTGCCGGTCGTACCCACATTCCAGCAATGATCAGCAGCGGTGCCACGATTTCGCCAATCAGCACGCCGTAGGCGATCCAAGTCGGCATTCCGACGCTGGAGAGAAGTGACTCGATGCCACCCAGGCCGTTGCGCAGCTTGGCTACGCCGTGGAACAGCATTAGCCCAGAGACCGTGAAACGCAAAAGCAAGATACCCGGGTGCTGGTGGCGGATGTCGGAACGGAGACGCATTGGAAATGACAAAATTCGGTAGACGCGGAGAGTTTGCAACGGCGAATTATTCCGCCTCTAGCGGGGAATCAAGCACGTGGAGAAGGCCGACCGACCCAACCTCATGCGCGTCGTCTTGACGCTGCCTTGGACGCTCCTCCGCCTTTTGGGCAGGATCATCAAGGGTGTCCTCATTGTTCTGGGTGTCCTCGTGGTGTTGGGCGTTGTGGGCTATGTCGGATTCGAATCCATCGTCGAGGTGCTTGATTCGAGGTATTCGCGACAGATCGACGCCTATCTCGGCATCGACAAGAACGCGATTTCGCGATTGCATGAACCAGCCTACTTTGCAGCGCAATCAGCGATAGTTTCTGAGGACCAAAGAACGGTCGCATGCATATCCTCGGCCGAGCACCGCATCCTCATTAGCGACCCCGCCGACATCCCGCCACTAATCACCAGGGCGCTACTCGCATCCGAAGACAAGAACTTCTTCACGCATGAGGGAATTGATAAGGGTGCGATCGTGCGCGCGCTGGCGAAGCGGATTCTTCAGGAAAGTCGCTCGGGCGCATCGACGCTGGAGATGCAAATCGCCAAACATCTTCGCGGTGGCACCGGGCGCCAGTCGACCGAAATCGAGAAGATCGGCGACATGATCATGGCGCTACGAATCGCGCGTGAGTTTTCGAAGCAACAGTTGCTCCTGAAGTACGTCAATATGCCGTACTTCGGTCGCGGACAGTACGGAATCGAAGCGGCCAGCCGTGCGTACTTCGGCAGACCCGCGCAAGATCTTGCACTGCATCAGGCAGCATTCCTCGTTGCTCTCATCAGTAGGCCTGCACTTCCTGATCGTTCATTCGCGATAGATCCGCAGCTTAGAACGCGCGAAGAGATTCGCGAAGCGAATTGGGCCGAAGCCGCGCGCGGTACCACGCGTGTACTTGAATTGATGTTGGATGACGACGTGATCGGCGATATGGAATACGCACGCGCTGCGAATCTTGTTGCACAGACCCTCCGCAAGGATGTCATTCCAACCGGTACAGGTTGCGGCACGCACGACTACTTTCTCGAGCGGGTGCGAATCCTCTACAAGGATCGCTTCCCAATCAACAAGGGTGGACTCACGATCTCGATAACGCGTGAC
Source organism: uncultured beta proteobacterium (assembly GCA_963703945.1). GTDB lineage: Bacteria > Pseudomonadota > Gammaproteobacteria > Burkholderiales > Burkholderiaceae_F > JALORV01. The sequence continues at coordinate 358,816 of CAVPGM010000011.1, forward strand.
GACGGACTTCAAGACGTCCTCGCCAAGGCAGTCGACCTGACGCTCCGCACCTATCTGCGTCGTCATCCAAAGGACCTCGACAATGACCAACTGCGCGCTGGAGCCTTTGCGGTCGACTTCACGGGCGACGTGCTCGCGGAAGTTGGAAATGTGAACTTCAATCAACGAAGATACGACGTGATCGCGACAGGCTGGCGTCAGCCGGGCTCGACTTTCAAGATCTTCACCTATGGCGGCTTGGTGGAGCAGCTCACCAACCAGGTACTTGCCACCAAGCCGCGGCCGGAGGCGATCGAAGAGATCGCGGCAAGCGTGCTCGAGCGCTGCACAGTGCTCGATGAGCCCCTCTATGTGTCTCTTGGCCGTGGACGGGGGGCCAAGAAGATAGAGAACTTTCATTCCCGATCGGAACCGGAATACCGAGGAGACATCAACTGTCGAGTCGCCTTGGGCGAGTCCCGCAACACTGCCGCGATGCGCGCAGGAGCGCGAGCTGGGATCAAGAATGTGATCGATCTCGCGTATCGCCTGGGGATGCCTCGGGATGCAAAGCACATCCTTCAGCCGTTCCCGACAACCGCTATTGGCGCATCCGAGGTCAATCCGCTGTCGATGGCGTCAACCGCCGCTTTCGTGAACGGCGGATTTCGAGTAACGCCGCGATTTGCAAACGATGTCTGCCGCGATGGAAAGTCGCTTCTCTACAAGGATGCCGGAGATCAGCCGAAGGCGTGTGACACAGAGGGCGAGAGTCATCCGGTGCCGGAGCGAGTGATTCATCCGGCGGTGTCCGCCGCGATGATTGAACTCTTGAAAGGCCCGCTTGATATGGGAACTGGCACGGCAGCCGCACTCAGGAGCGGGACCATTCCCGGACTGGATCCATTGGGCGACGAGATCTGGAAGTTGAAACCTGAAGAAAGGAAGAAGCGGACGCTCGCATTTCCTTTCGAGAAGACGGGCGAAATCGCGGGGAAGACCGGTACTGCAACCAATGCGGACGGGAAGACCTCAGACGTTTGGCTTATCTTGTGGGTTCCTGGCACTCCAGAGCGTCCAGAGAGAGGCGTGGTGCTTGGATTCTGGATGGGTAAGGATTCGAAGGATCATCCACTGGGCGACCGCGGCTCGACCGGCGGCCCTGGCTTTGCGGAATCCGGCGCCCGTAATTGGGTGCCTTCGGCATCAACGGTACTCGTGTTCCTGCAGAAGGAGCGGGGACTCCTGAGGCCGGGAAACAAATTTCAGCCGATCATTCGCGACGACCTGCTATGGAACTTGGAAGCAAAGAGAAGAAAGGCGGCGCAGTCAGTGCGGAAGGTCAGTCCTGACGCGACGACGGACTGATCAACGATCCATCGGCTCCAAAGAATACCGAATAGCTCCAGCTAGATCGTCGAGGTCAATGAGTTCCATGCGTCTTGGGTTCATTCGGAAGCTTCACTTCGGTGGCCCCGTGATGAGGGACCTCATGTCCGCTTTCGGGCCCGCTTGCCCGCACCTGGGACGTGAGCTATTGGCCCGGAAGACGAGCGTCCTCACGTGACCTCTATCCGGTCTCGCTCAGTCGCCTTTGCGTTCCGGCGCAGGTAGTTCACCGTAAACGTGTGATCCTGGTCGAACGCTCGCGTCATCTGATTCGCAAAGATCTGAGCCACCTTTGGTCCGGCGGCAGGAACGTCACAGTGGACGGCAAAGCTCAGATTCAGTCGCGTGCCCCCGTCCGATAATTCGACGACAGAACCGCTGCCTCGCGCACGGACAGGCGCTCCGAGGGGCCAAATCTCCAATTCAACCTCGACGTTCCTCGGGTCGACATGTGTCCAGCGGGTGTGATGATGCAGAACATGAGAACCGGCAAACAAGACCCTTGCCCAGGCAGGTACCGTTTTGTCGGATGCCCGAACTCGACGCTCGAGCACAACGTTTATGGTGTGCCGCGTTGTCGAGGCAAGGAATTGGCTCACCCTGTTCCCTCCGGGTTTAGAGGTGCCGGGATTGCCGGGCCCGGCCAGATGACACGCCGCTCTCGTATTTCATTGAAGAACCACTCGTGGAAGCCGCGTGCCAATACCCATTCAATACGGTCGCCGCGCCAGAAAATCTTGTGCCGCTCGACATCTTTCCCGCCAAGATCGGCAATGTAGTCGCGCGCGCGCTGCTGGTCAGCAGCGCAGATCGGCAAAGATCGCATCTGTTTGAACCAGCGAGCGAGGTTTCGATGTCGCTCTTGCGAAAACTTGACCTCCATCGCTCGCGCGCTCCCTATATGTGGAAAGAGAGCTATATCAGCGATGGACAGAGGCCCACTGACGTACTCCCGTTTCGAGAGTTCGACTTCGAGTGCATCGTAGACGAGCGTTAGATCAGCGCGGGCCGCCGCAAGAAGGCCATCCGGCATGGGGTCCGGGCGATCGGCCCATTTCCAGTACGAGATGTCCACCAGGATTGGGTCTATGAAGGTGTCCGCTGCGCGTTCCCAGGCGCGCGCGTGGACTCGGGTGCCCGGCACCTCGGGGTACAGCGGCCGATCGGGATAGCGATGCTCAAGGTAGCTGACGATATCGGCGGAGTTGACCACGATGGTGTGTCCGTCAACCAGGGTCGGAACCTCAATGCGCCCGTTGACGGCCATCAGTTCCGCGTGGTTCGACCTGAGCAGCCCGTCCACGACCTGGAAGTCCAGTCCCTTGTACTCGAGGACCATTCGCACCTTACGGGCGAAAGGGCTGAATGCGCTGTCGAAGAGCTTCATGGCGTTCTCCGAGTTCGGTGCGGTCTTCGCGTGCTAGGAACGTGCGACGCGCCCGGAAGACAAGGGCGCGGCCGAACCGGCTGCTTTCGGGTGAGTCCATCAGATCCAGCATCGTCTGATACTGGCCGTCCTGAGCCTTTCGGACATGCACCGATCGGCGACTTGAGTGCGCCGTCAAGGCTTTGCGATTCCCTTACCGTCTGGATCATGGGCAGCAAATCGGTCCTGGACAGCCACCAGTTGATCGTCTGCCGTTGCCACGATCCACTGACGCGCACGCTCCACGATGTAGCGATTGTGTTCCCTGAACGGGCCCATGACGCTGGCGGACTTCCAGAGCACGGGGCCAGCCCGACTCTTTTTGCCCGACGGCGTCCCTACCAGAAGGCTATAGGGGCCAAGTGGCAGGGTCACAAACGGTTGCACCGGTTGCGCGTGCACCCTCCAGTCGATGAGAGGCGCTTCGTTGATAAGAAGCGGCGTAGGTAGTCCGTGAAACACCGTGAAGTCATAGAGCGCAAGCTGGGCTCGCAGACCAACGTATTTGGTACGAATGTCCGCCACCACCGCCGCGCGGATCTCGTCTTCAAACATCGGCTCGAGCGCATGGCGCTCATGCGCGCGTTGAGCGTCGTCCTGGTAGGCGCACACAAGCCCAAGTTCCACGCAGTCCTGCGCCGCGCGCTGGACGTCTGCTACTGAGCCCGCTTCCGCCGCCTTGCCCAACTGTGCCGCCCGCAGGAACCGGGCGAGCGCGCCTTCATGAACCGCGGGGACGACTTCGGCGGCCGTGGCGTCGGCGCTACTTCCAAGCGGCACGTAATAGATGCTTCCCGTGGCGTAGCGTGACTTCTTGCCGTCGTCGAAGCCGATTACTCCGCTGCTGCAGTCCAGATAGCGCGTGCCGACACGACCATGCTCCCACACCCAGTTCTTGAGGATCGGGCGCAATGGATGCAGCACCTCGGCTTCAGTCATCGCCCACTCCGGCGGCCCGGATGGGCCGGAAACGCATCGTAAGGCTCACCGAGCTCCGCGACGCGTTGAGGGCCGCGTGCAGCTTGATTCAGTGGGCGCCCTTGTCTGCAAGTCAAAATGGCCGAAGCTGGCCCGACTTAGGTCACTTGCCTGGATCGGCGGTATGGGTGGCCTTCCAGTCCATGGCCATTCGAACGCGACGCTCTACCGAAGGATGCGAGTAGAAAATCATCTCCTGCAGCGGACTCGGCCGAGGGTAACGGTACTCCGCCGTCTTCACCAATGCGCTTGCCAAGGCGTCCGGTAGGTCCACGGTCTCGAGTGAATAGCGATCGGCCTGTATCTCTCCGAATCGAATGAACGCATTGACAAGCGGCAGGGCAAGCAGCCACAGGAACGACACCATGACCATGACCACCGGCAGACCGGTCGGGCTGGACAGCGGTGCGCGACTGCCCAGGGCGGCCGCAACGCGGCCATAGCCCCGATCGGCAACGAAAAAAGCGACGGCTGCAATCAAGGAGAAAAACAGGATGGAAATCCACACATGATGCAAGGTGTAGTGGCCGATCTCATGCGCAGTCACGGCGCGGACCTCATCCACCGATGCACCGTTAAGCGCGATGTCCGAGATGGCGACGCGAGCGTAGGGGCCGAGACCGCTAACGTTGGCGGTGAAGTTGTTGGACTGCCGGGAACCGTCGTAAACAAAGATCCGGTCTGCCGGGATACCGGCGTTCTGGGCCATGCCGGTCAGGGCTGTTCTGACCGGGCCCTCGGGCAGGGCTTTGTAGTCGTTGAAGAGCGGTTCGATGGCCACCGGAGCAACCAGCAGAACGGCCGAGAGTCCCGCGATGGCCAATGCGCCCGACCAGACCCACCATCGCTTCCCCGCCCTTCGAATGAGCGCGTACACACCCATGAAGAACAGTCCACCCAGCAGGGCCGAGATTGATGTTCCAAGCAGGCTCTGCCCGAAGGCGTCACCGAAAGGTTGGGAGGAGCGGCCGTAGCTGAGTTCCCGCCACCATCCCTCGTACATCGCCCACGGCAGCGAGAGCACGCCCGCGAGAAGGAAGTAAGCAGCGCTCACCACGAAGGCCCGCGCGTTCGGGCCGCGCTTGCTCAGTCGTGCATCGATGCGCTCGAGGAGTCCAGAGCGGATGATCAGCCAGGCGACGGCGATGGCGACCAGCAGATCCCAAAGCAGCAGCCAATGACTGCCCACGGTGTACGCCGCGGACTTGGCGAGTGCGTCGGCACCGATTGCGTCGATATACGCGTCGGTCGCGGACTGGGGATCAAAGGCCACGGCTGTGCTCCACTAAGAACCCGAACCAAGCGAGATTCTGTCCGCTTTGCTGGTGAATGCGAGAGGAGTCGCGAGGTCCGGTCTTGGCCGCATTGAGTCCATCGCTTGGCGGTCGCGCCGCGGTGGTTAAGCCGGGGCGCCCCTATGGCACTACGCCTTGGGCAACTCGTCGACTGGGCGCGGTCAGCTCCTATCCGTAGTTAGTCTCCTATAGACGAGATACAGGAACATGATCCCTGTGCATAGCATTCCGAAGCCGGCTCCGCCTCGTGAAATACATCGCCCGCGGTAGCACGTGACTTCGCGATGGCCAGGGCTGTCCATGCCAACGGCCGCGCGAACCAGGCGGTCGCCAATATCCCGCGTTTGCGCCCTGCGACCGTGAAAATTCGGTTGCGTAAAGCCATGGCCAGTTCCTAACGTGTTGTGGATCGCATCGACGCTGGCATCGCAAGCGAATCCGCGGTGATGGCAGCGCGCGCGATCACATTCATAGCGCGCCTTGGAGCGCAGGGAGGACCCGATGAAGGACCATCTTCCGATTTACCGACTCAAGCCCGAAGACACGAGCGCCGAACGTCTGATCGACGTGAGCCAGCGCGTATTCGGCATTCGCGACGATTTTCGCTTCAGCACGTGCGACGGCGTCACGACCCTTGAGTCTGGCCCCCAGGTAGTCGAGCTCGCGCCCGACAGCGGGGCCGTGTGGGCAGCCAACACCGCGCAGCTGTGGAAACCGACGGTGCGCGCAGAAATTCCGAAGGTAGAGGAGGCGATGGCGTCGGCCGAGCGCCTGTTGCATGCCAACAAGCTGTTGCCGCCGCTGGCGCAGCCGTTCCGTTTCGGTTCTCCAACCGTCGGCGGTACGCACTACGCCCTACGACGCAAGGGCCAGCGCGAGCAGCGGCAACTCGACGTTCATGTCAGCTATCCGATCTTCGCTGGTGAGATTCCGCTGGTGGGCGGCGGCAGCGATGTTTCGGTAACGCTTGGGCATCGGGGTGATGTCATTGCGTTCTCGGGCGGTTGGCGCACACCGGTGGGATCTTTCGAGGCCCAGGTGGTGCCGCGTGCGCAGGCCGACGAGCAATTCCGGGCGATCACGCAGAGGCTGAAATTGGAGTCATTCGACGCAAGTCTCGGGTACTACTCTGCACCGGGCTTTCGCGCACAGGAGTTTCTCTATCCGGTGTACGTCTATCGTGCCAAGGCCCGCATCGGCAAACAGGTCGTGCCGCTTCGTCAGATCTTGTTGCCGGCCACCGACTTTGGGCCTGCGCTTCAGTTCGGCGAACTGCAACCGTTGCGCAAGCGGCGCGAGCGACCCCCCGTGGCGTTAAGCGAGGCCGTCAAGGCGGCAGGCCGCAGGCGTTTTGCCGTGCGTAACTTGGTGAACCCGTTTGAAGCCGGCACCTCGTGGATCGGGCAAAGCGGCGGGCTGGCGGGCAGCCAGGCCAACGCGCAAGGCTTCATCGACGAATGGTCCGCAGACGGCTGGCGTATCAACTTCAACTGGGGCGATGCCAATGCCTGGGAATCAGACTGGCGCCGCAACGACGACACCTGGGTGGACGCCGCCGACTTCGTCTTCTACACGGGCCACGCCAACATGAACGGCTGGACGCTGGCCAATCCCGATGACGGTTCGCTGGATTTCACCGAAGTTGGTGCCGCGCCGGCCAGACCCGGCGATTTGTGGGGGCAGAACGATCTCGAGTGGGCGGTCATCGCCGCGTGCGGCCCGCTTCAGGACCAAATCCTTTCGCCGGGCGGTGGTGACGTGCTGGCGCGTTGGGATGGCGCGTTCGACGGGATGCACATCCTGATGGGGTACGGCGCAGTGACCTTCGATAACACCGACGAGGGGCGAAAGCTGGCGCAATACGCCAAGGGCGGTGCAACGCTGATTGATGCGTGGTTCCGCGCTGCGCGCGAGATCCAACCGGCCACCAACGGCTTCGAGGCGCCTGACGGTCCGACGATCTGGGTTGGTGCGATGTGGGTGGGCCGCGATGGGATCGATCCGGTCCACGACCACGCCTGGGGCCACGGCTCGGTCTCGGCGGACCCGACGAACCCGACCTGGCTGGCTTGCATGTGGACCACCTGCTGAGGTTCGACCTCGTCTCGCAGCTGTCCGGCTCGCCCTGTTCGTCGTGGTCGTCAATCACGGCGTGAAGCCGTGGGCCGATGGCTTCGAGCCGCCTGAGCAATTGCCCAAGGCCGGGTTCGAAGTCGGCGACGTGTGCTATTCGCAAACGGAGGTTGGCAAGATTGTTCTTATCAAGCCGACCATGTGCGACGGCCGCAAGGAGTCCGTCGACCTCCAAAACTACCGTGCTGAAAACGCGGACTTCCCACAGCAGGCGACGACGGATCAGTGGTTTGATGAGTCCCAGTTCGAGAGCTATCGCAAACTGGGCTTCGAATTGGCGTGCGCGTGCTTCGAGGATCCGCGCGTCGCGAGACTAGTTCGCGCGACTCCTTGCCCGTAACGAGCCGCCGTCCGTCGCCCTGCTGCGTCGCGCGCAAGTCTTTGGCGATCCCGAGACAGTGCCGGCCGGGCGAATGTGATTTGTCGAGCAAGCTCGGCGTATTGACCTCGCTTGTGGAGCCGCTCCTGCGCAGTTGCCCAGCCGCTACGCGACGTGGCGCGCGCTGGGTGGCAAGACGCAGTGCCGCGGCGCATGCATGCGAGCGCCCGCTCGCGCCATTGATCTCCGACACTACGCAAGTTGCGCAGCCGTCTATAAGGACACGCAGTGAGAGTTTTCACTGTGTCCTTATGGGGGGACCTATGGTAACCGCGAAGAAACGTCCGATAGCTCTCGCGTTTGACGTCAAGAAGCTCAGTGAAGAGCTGGGTGCGAGTGTCAAGTTGGGAACGGTCTCGGCAGTGCGCGGCAAATACTTTGTGAAGGTCGGGGCGACGAAGAAGGAAGTCGTGGTCGGCGACACGAACCCAGCCGCCGAAGTCAAAGCGCTGGTGGGCCCGGTGGCGGTGGTTGTTTCAGGACGGACCATCGTCGCCGTCGGCAAGCCGCCGCGTCGTCCGTGGATCATCTGCTACATCCCCGTGCCAGATCTCATCCGGCAGGTTCGTCCTGAACTGCGCACGGCGCTGCTGAAGCAGTATGTGAGCAAGGGCGTCATTCCCGACAAGGCCATCTCTGGCCTCGCACGGTTCGGGTAATGCTGCCGTACCGGACGATCGTCTGGGAGGCGACATCCCAGTGCATGCACCGTTGCGTGCACTGCTATAACTCTTGGCGCGACGATCGTCCGCGCACCATCACCCCGACGACACTGGCTCGCGGCGAAGTCCGCGAGCTGGTGCGTCGGATCAAGCAGGAGACAGCGCTGGAGCAGGTCGCCGTCTCTGGCGGCGAGCCGCTGCTGCGGCCCGACCTCCCCGGCATCCTGCAGGACATCCTCGACGAAGGCCTTAACCCCGTGGTGATCACCAGCGGCACGCCGCTGACTGCGGCGCGTGTGAAGCGCTTGCCGAAAGAGACGATGTTGGAGGTGACGCTGTTCGGCGCCGACGCCGAGCTGCATGACCGGATCGTCGGCCGCAAGGGGACGCTCAAGCGCGTGATCGAAGGGGTGGCCCGGGCCCGTGAGCACGGCTGTCGCCTGGTTGTCAGCGTTGTGGTCAGTGCGCTGAACGTGCATGACGTCCGCCGCGCGCTTGAACTGGGAATCGCGCTGGGTGCCGAAGGGTTTCTGCTGAACCGGATGAACCTCACGCCCCCGACGATGCGCGACGCTTTGCTTGTGATGAGCCGTGAGCAGTTGCAGGAAATGCTTGCGGCGGCCGAGGCGGTCGCGGCGGAATACGACGCGCCGATCGCCGTGTCGGTGCCGATCCCCGCCTGTGTGGTCGGCCTGGACGCTTATCCGCACCTGCACTTCGGGTGGTGCCCGCGCGGCGGCGCCGACGCCTACTACACCGTAAGCCATGACGGCACGCTGCGGCCCTGCAATCACTCCTCCGTGGTGCTCGGCGACCTGCGGAAGAACTCGTTCAGCAAACTCACCGAGAGTGCGAAGGCGCGCGAGTTCTGGGCCCCGCTGCCGGCCGAGTGTGCCGAGTGCGACCATCCGCTGCGCGATGTCTGCCGAGGCGGCTGCCCGGCGGCCAGCGACGAGTGTTATGGCACGCGCGAGCGCTGGGACCCGATGATCGACGTAGCGCTGCGCCGACGCGAGCGAGTGGTCCCGATCGAGCGGTTGCCCTGACACGTTGGACCGGGCACCCTCGCTTCACCGCCCGCTTTGCTCGGTCCCGACTGGGACCCGGATGGCGTGACGCTGGCAGTCGGCATGGTGCCCCGCGCGCGTGGCGGCTCCTTCCAGCGTTTCGGAGTTGAACGGGGAACGCTAGCTTGGGTGGGGGCTCCGTGATCGGTGCGCTCTTCTACCCGATAGCGATCTAGGGCTGTGTCTTGCGCTTCGAGCTGGCGCTCGCAGTCGGACCAGGCGAGCTCTCAACTCCTAGCGCGTCCAGGGCCGACTCGATCCGCTGCTTCAGCCAGACGCCGGCCCGGTCTTCTCCTGCGGTCCGGGCGGTTTCGATCTTGTCCCCCGGCATCATCAGCCCGCGCGCCTCATCGTAGGTGTCCACGAGCTGCGCGCCGGTCTCTACGTTGGTCAGCCTGGCGAGCACGCGCTGGATCGCGTTGATCTCGGCGACCTCGTCCTCCGCCCCCTTGCTTTGCGCGCCCAATGCACGCAGGCGCTCATCCACGTCGGCAAGCAAACGTAGAAACGTCTGAGTCTTCGAGATCGGCTGCATGGCGCTGGCTCCTGCGATAGGTCAATCTACGATAGTGTGCTCCCGGCAAGCCGGCTCATGGATCCGATGGGAAAACCGCAATGGACCAGCCTACCTATCTCTTCACCGCGGCGGCGTTGCGGACTTCCACGGCGATCTATGTCGCCATTGCCATCTTCTTCGGTGTCGCGCTCCTCGCCGAGTTGATGGTGCGCGTATTTGGGAACTGGCTGCTGTTCTTTCGCCGGTTTTCTCACCGCCTCTCGATCTGGCTCGGCGTTCTGGGCGTCTCCGGCTACCTCTCGCTTTTTCTGCTGGCCCAGGTGGAGCCGTCGATTCGTGGCGCGTTCTTCTATTGGGAACGAAACCCGCTCGTGAATCGCACGGGCGTCGACTGGTTGCTGCCGGCGCTGATCTTCGGCGCGGGCCTCACCGGCTGTCTCTTCTACTTCATCGCGCTGATCGAATGGTCACTTACGAAGTCCGACCGCGACAATGCGGGCGACGTGTACAAGCACGCGAAGTGGTTTTTCGTCATCGAACGCCTGGTTTCCGCCGTCTTCCTGCTGTTCTTCCTGCCGGGGTTTCTGATCATTATCAGATCGGTATGGACCCCGCTGACGTTCGGCCAAAACGTGCTCTTCAGCTACCTCTTCTTGCTCGAGAAGACATTGGATGCCTTTACGTTGGGCTTCTTCGATTCGTTCAACGTTCATTTCGTGAATCCAGGGTCCGAAGTGCACGGAGTCGCACCTTACGAAGTCTGGCTGTATCTGATCTTCGTTGGTGTCGTCGCGATACCTGTCATCTTCGAGATCGCCCGCACCTTTTCCGCGCGGCGCGCTCGGTCGGACTAGTGAGCGTCGCGAAGGTCGGGCCTACTAATTTATTCTCACCAAACAATGTTCCGCGACATTAATGTCCCTCGGGGCCGTCTGGAGCCTGGCAGCCACGTTTGACCCAAATGTCCGCGCGGCTCCTCACTGCACCTTGATCTCGGTCCATAGCTGGCCGCGTTCCCGGCGCTGCTCCGCCGGCAGCAACCGCAACTGACGCAGCTTCTTCATGGTCTCGGCGTCCGGAAACACCGAAACGTTCGCCTTCACCTCGGGCTTGATGAACTGCATTGCCGCGGCATTGGCATTGCCGGACCCGATCAGATTCGAAAGCTCAGCCGCGTTCTGGCCCTCCATCATGAAATTGATGAAGGCGTGGGCGAGCGCCGGGTTCGGCGCCGACTTGTGAATCACCATGTTGTCGACCGACAGCACCGCGCCCTGGCTGGGAATCACGGCAACGATCTTGAAGTCCTGTTTCGCTGCGGCGGCGTCGACATTGGCCTGAAAGAAATCCACCGAGTACCCCAGCGCGAGCCGCATGTTGCCGGACGAGAGCTCCTTGATGTACGACGACGAGTTGAACGCGGCCCAGCACGGCTTTGCCTTCTTGATCGTTTCCGCCGCGCGCTTGTAGTCGTCGCTGCTGGTCGTGTTCGGGTCGATGCCCAGGTAGATGAACGCGGCCGAAAACACCTCGTCGGGCGAATCCAGCACCGTGATGTGGCCCTTGACCTTGCAAGCCACCTTCGGATCGAACAGCGCCTCGAATCCGCGCGGATCGATGCCCGCCTCCTTGATGCGCTTGTCGTTGAACCCGATGACGGTGGTCGAATACGCGTACGGCACCGAATACTTGTTGCCGGGGTCGAAGGCGGTGTTCATCAGTTCCGGCTTCATGTTCTTCAGGTTCGGTAGCTTCGTGTGATCAAGCGGCTGCAGGTCGCCCTTCTTGATCAGCACCTCGAGCGCGTTGCTGGTCGGCACGATGACGTCGTAGCCGGTCGCTCCAGCGGCGAGTTTGGCCAGCATTTCCTCGTTGTCGGAGAAATAGGTCTGCACGATCTTCGCGCCGAACTCCTTCTCGAAGCGCGCGACCGTCTCCGGCGCGATGTAGTTGTTCCAGTTGTACAGATTCAGTGTGCCGCCGGCCTTGCTGTCCGACGTCGGCGGCGGGCTCTTCGCCGGCGCCGGCTCCTCCTTCTTGCCGCAAGCCGTGACCAAGGCGATGCAGAGCGCCGCAGCAAGCAGCGCGCGCCGGGTGTGCGCAGTCATGATGTCCTTCCTTCTGGCTCAGTCGTTCATTCGGAGTATCCCGGGCGCAATGCGCGCCGCCACGGTGATCAGGAGCAGCGTCAACACCAGCAGCAAAGTCGAGATCGCGTTGACCTCCGGCGTCACCGCGATCTTGACCATCGAATAGATCTGCAGCGGCAGGGTCGAAGCTGACGCACCAGCCGTGAAAAACGTGATCACGAAATCGTCGATCGACAGCGTAAACGCCATCAGGCTGCCGGCGATCACGCCCGGCAGGATGAGCGGAAACGTGACGTAGCGAAACGCCTCGAGCGGCGTGGCGCCGCAATCGCGTGCCGCCTCCACCAGGCTTTCGTCCATTCCCGCGAGGCGGGCGCGCACGACCAATGCGACGTACCCGATGCAGAAAGCGATGTGCGAAAGGGTGATCGAAATCAAGCCAAGCGTGAGATTGAGCATCACGAAGAACATCAGCAGCGCGACGCCCATCAGGATTTCCGGAATCGCGATCGGCGCCACCACGAGCACCGGCAGCAGGCGCATGCGGTACTTGTGAAGCGAAAAGCCCGCCATCGTGCCGAGCACGGTCGCAACGATCGACGCGACCAGCGCGATGAGCAGCGAGTTGCGCGCGGCGCCCAGCATTTCGTTGTTGTGAAGCAGTTTCACGTACCACCCGGTGGTGAATCCGACCCACTCCGCGTTCAGCTTGCTGTCATTGAACGAAAACACCACCACGACGAGCAGCGGCAGATAAAGGAACAGGTACACGCCGAGCACGCATGTCCACACCCAGGCCGGCGCAGTTCGTTTCATGTCGCGGTCCGCCGCGGTCGCGCCGCGAGAGCCGCCATGCCGGTGATGACGAGCGCCGCGACCGTAAGCACGATCGATAGTACCGAACCGAACGGCCAGTCGCGCGCTTCGAGAAACTGCTGCTTGATCACGTTGCCGATCATGATGCCGTCGGTCCCGCCCACCAGATCCGGCACCGCGAAGATGCCGAAGGCAGGAATGAACACCAGTGCCGAGCCGGCAAATACACCGGGCAGGGACAGCGGCCACGTTACGTGGCGGAACCGCTGCCACGCATGCGCACCCAGGTCGCGCGCCGCATCGAGCAGAGCCGGGTCGTGCTTCTCGAGATTCGCGTACAGCGGCAACACCATGAACGGCAGGTGCACGTAAACGAGCACGAGGATGACCGCAAACGGCGAGAACATCAGTGTCACCGGCGCGATTCCCAGCGCGCCCAGCAGCGTGTTCAGCGCGCGTGCCAGTGCCCATTCCGGTCCGAGGACGATCATCCACGCGTAGACACGGATCAGAAAGTTGCTCCAGAACGGGAGGATCACCAACAGCAAGAGCAGATCGCGATACTTCTTCGCGCTGCGTGCAATCAGCCAGGCAACGGGGTAAGCCATCGCCAGGCAGATCGCGGTGGTGATCAGTGCATAGAAAAACGACTTCGCGAACAGTTGCAGATAAAGTGTGCGCTCGAAAAAGCGCGCGTAGCTTTCGAGCGACAGATTGAGGCTGCCATTTTCCGCCTGCAACGGCGCCAGGCCGCCGAATTCGCCGGCCACGCGGAAACTCGCCACGACCATCAACAAGGTCGGTATGGCGAAAAACACGATGAGATAGGCAAGCGGCGGCGCGCTGACGAGCCACTTGGCACGCGTTGTTGCGCTCGGATGCTGGCCGCTGCTCACGTCAGCCCGCGAGAAAATGACCTGCGTCGATCTTCCACGACACGTCGACCGCGTCGCCGACGTCGAAGAAGCGCGCGCGACCCGACGCAGAATTGGGGCGCATCGCTTCGAGCCGGTTGCCGGAGGCAAGTTCAACCATGTACAGGGTGACATCGCCCTGGTAGAGAAAATCCATCACGCGCCCGGTCAGATGGTTCTCACCGTCGCCCGGCGCTTGACCCGGCGCGTTGATCGCGATCTTTTCGGGCCGCAATGCGAGGGCGCCGGCCGCTCCCGCCTGCAGCGTCGCAACGTTGGCCGTCGCACTCACCGCACCGATGCCGGCGAGTTCAAGCACGCAGACGCCATCTTCACAACTCATGACCGTGGCGCTCAGGATGTTGCACTGGCCGATGAAATCCGCCACGAACCGATTGGCCGGAAACGAGTAGATCTTCGAGGGCTCGTCCAGTTGCTCGATGCGACCTTCGTTCATCACGGCGATCCGATGCGAGAGCGCGAGCGCCTCGGTCTGATCGTGCGTCACGTAAACGAACGTGATGCCGACCTCCTGCTGCAGATTGATGAGCTCGATCTGCATTTCGCCACGGAGCTTCGCGTCGAGCGCCGCGAGCGGTTCGTCGAGCAGCATCACCGACGGTTTCGTCACCAGCGCACGCGCAATCGCGACCCGCTGCCGCTGGCCGCCCGAAAGCTCATGCGGGAACCGGTTCGCAAACGGCTGCAAGCGCACGTCTTCCAGTGCCGCATCCACACGCGCGGGAATTTCGGCGGCCGACACCTTCGCCATCTTGAGCGGAAAGGCGACATTGGCCGCCACGGTCATGTGCGGAAACAATGCATAGCTCTGGAACACTGTGCGCACGGGCCGCCGCTCGGGTGGCACCTGGGTCAGGTCCTGACCCGCCAGGACGATGCGACCGCCGTCGGGCGGATCGAAGCCCGCGATCATGCGCAACAGCGTGGTCTTGCCGCAGCCGGATGGGCCGAGCAACGTGAAGAACTCGCCTGCCTCGATCGACAACGACACACCGTTGACGGCGGTGGTGCTGCCAAAACGGCGTGTGACGTTCTCGATCTCTAAGAGGGCCATCGCGGATGCGGGTCAAGAGCGGGCGGATTATAGGAACGCCTCGCTCGCCGGCGTGCGACGGCCTTGGCCGACGGCGCAGGCAGGCTCCCTTCAGGGCGAGTCCTTGGCTCCGGTCCCAATTTGTGTGCTCCAGGCTGCCTTCTCAGCAGAGTCACCGGACAACGGACAAATGCCTCGCAAAACAAGAAGGTCCTTGTCCGAAAGAATTGTTCGTTGTCCGAAACAATTGTGGGCGGACAAAAGGCAACCCCGGCCTCGGTGGCTATTCGACAGTCACCGACTTGGCGAGGTTACGGGGTTTGTCCACATCAGTGCCGCGCGCGACTGCCGTGTGATACGCGAGCAGCTGCAGCGGCACGACGTGCAGGATCGGCGAAAGGTCGCCGTAGTGCTCGGGCAGCCGGATGACGTGCAGCCCGTCGGCCGATTCGATCTGCGTGTCCGCATCGGCGAACACGTAGAGCTGACCGCCGCGGGCGCGGACTTCCTGCATGTTGCTCTTGAGCTTTTCCAGCAGCTGATCGTTGGGCGCCACGGTAACCACCGGCATCGCTTCGGTCACCAGCGCCAGCGGACCGTGCTTGAGTTCGCCGGCGGGATACGCCTCGGCGTGGATGTAGCTGATCTCCTTCAGCTTGAGCGCGCCCTCGAGCGCGATCGGATAGTGCAGTCCGCGGCCGAGAAACAGCGCATTTTCGACGCGCGCGAAGGTCTCGCTCCACGCGATGATGTGCGGCTCGAGCGCCAGCACGCTCTGCACCGCGGACGGAAGATGGCGCAGCCGACGTATCGCCAGCTGCTCGCGTTCAGCAGTCAGCCGGCCGTGCGCCTTCGCGATGGCGTTCGCCAGCAGGTAGAGCGCAACCAGCTGCGTGGTGAATGCCTTGGTCGATGCAACGCCGATTTCGGCGCCGGCACGAGTCAGGAACTGCAGCAGCGTTTCGCGCACCATCGCGCTGGTCGGGACATTGCAGATGGCGAGCGTGCGGTGCATGCCCAGCCCCTTCGCATGCTTGAGCGCGGCCAGCGTGTCGGCGGTTTCGCCCGACTGCGACACCACCACGACCAGCGCGGCCGGGTCCGCCACAGAAACGCGGTAGCGGTATTCGCTGGCGATCTCGACCGTCACCGGCACCTGGGCAATCGCCTCGATCCAGTAGCGCGCGACGCACGCCGCGTAGTAGCTGGTGCCACAGGCCAGGATCAGCACCGAGCGAACCCCGGGCAGCACGTCGGTAGCCGCCTCGCCGAAGAGCTGCGACTCGATCGCCGCCACGGGCTCCAGCGTGTCGCCGATCGCCCGCGGCTGTTCGAAGATCTCCTTCTGCATGTAGTGCCGGTAAGGTCCGAGTTCGACGGCGCCCAGTCCGGCCTGAACCGTGCGTGTATCGCGCATCACCCCACGGCCGTCGCGATCGACGATCCAGACCCGAGCCAGTTGCACGTCGACGACGTCGCCCTCTTCGAGGTAGATGATCTGGTCGGTGGTACCCGCGAGCGCCATCGCGTCCGAAGCGAGAAAGTTTTCGCCCTTGCCCACGCCGACGACGAGCGGCGAGCCCTCGCGCGCACCGACCACTCGGTGGGGCTCGTCGCGGCAGAAGACCGCAATCGCATAGGCGCCGCGCAACTCGCGCACCGAACGTTGCACGGCCTGGAACAGATCGCCTTCGTAGTGACTGTCGATCAGATGCGCGATCACTTCGGTATCGGTCTGGCTCTCGAAGGCGTAGCCGAGTGACTTGAGCCGCGTTCTGAGCTCCTCGTAGTTCTCGATGATTCCGTTGTGCACGAGAGCGACCCGAGCGCTGCGCGCGGACTTGTCGAGGCCGCCGCGCACGGAAACCGGACCTGCCGAAAAGTGCGGATGGGCGTTGGCGGTGCTGGGCGCTCCGTGGGTTGCCCACCGCGTGTGCGCGATGCCGGTGTAGGCAGCGAGTTCGTGTGACTGGCTGTCGAGCTCCGCCACGCGGGATACGCTGCGCGCGCGCTTAAGCACGCCCTCGGCATGGACCGCGACCCCGCAGGAGTCGTAGCCGCGGTACTCGAGGCGGCGCAGCCCTTCGATCAGGACCGGGACGATGTTGCGCTGGGATACCGCGCCGACGATGCCGCACATGAGGTTCGCTCCTAGCAAGCGTCGCATGATAGGCAGGTCGCCATGAAGGATGGTTTCGATATTCGACCACATGATGCAATTTTCCTTCTCGTCATCTGCACGTGTGCAATAAAATTGCGCCACGAACCGGGATTGGAACCCTCTGATGGCCGAACTGGATGCGACGGACCGCCGCCTGCTTGCCCTGCTTCAGGTAAACAGCGCGTTGACCAACCAGGAACTGGCCGTCCGGGCGCACGTTTCGGCGGCGACTTGCCTGCGCCGCGTGCGACGTCTGGTCGAGCTGGGAGTGATCGAGCGGCAGATCGCGATCGTTTCGCCGGATGCCCTGGGAAGTGGACTGACGGCGATTCTCGAGGTCACGCTCGACGATCAGAGCGCCGAAGCCCAGTCGGCGTTCGAGTCCGCGGTGGCCGCCGAAAGCGTTGTCCAGCAGGCCTATCGCGTGGCGAGCGGGCCGGATTTCGTACTGATCGTCCATGTGCGCGACATGGCTGCGTACCACGCGTTCGTTCACCGGACGCTGACGGCCGCGGCCAACGTGCGCAACATCCGCAGCTTCTTTTCGATCAAGCGCTGCAAGTTCGAGCCAGCTTTGCCGGTCTGATCCGGCGATGCGCCTGCGCGGCCAGCAGGTCAGCGCGACTTCTTCGTCGGGCGCTTCCAGCCTTCGAGCGTGAGCTGCTTGGCGCGAGCGACCGTCAGCTTGCCGGCCGGGGCGTTCTTGCTGATGGTGGATCCGGCGGCGATGGTCGCGCCGGCACCGATGTCGAGCGGAGCGACCAGCACCGAGTTCGACCCGGTATGCACGTCATCGCCGATCGTCGTGTGATGCTTGTTGGCTCCGTCGTAGTTGGCGACGACGGTTCCGGCGCCAATGTTCGCGCGGCTGCCCACCGTGGCATCGCCGACATAGGCCAGATGATTGGCCTTCGAGCCGCGCCCCATCGACGAATTCTTGACCTCGACGAAATTGCCGATGTGCACTTCGTCGGCCAGCGACACCGTGGGTCGCATCCGCGCAAACGGACCGATGCGCGCCTGCGCGCCGATGCTGGCACCCTCAAGATAGCAATGTCCGAGCACCTCGGTGCCCGCACCGATCGTGCAGTCTCGCAGCACGTTATATGGCCCGATGCGCGCGCCATCGCCCAGCGTGACCCGCCCCTCGAACACGCAATCGATGTCGATCGACACGTCGATGCCGCACGCCAGCTCGCCCCTGACATCGATGCGCGCCGGGTCCGCCAGCGTGACGCCATGCTCGAGCAGTGCGTCGGCGCGGCGTTGCTGATAGATCCGCTCCAGCTGGGCCAGCTGGCCCTTGCTGTTGATCCCCAGTGTCTCGATCGCCGAGTCCGGGTGCGCGGCCCGTACCGCAACGCCTTCGGCGACCGCACGTGCTATCACGTCGGTCAGGTAGTACTCCTGCTGCGCGTTGTCGTTGGTGAGGCCGGCGAGCCAGCTGCGCAGCCGATGCGTGGGCGCAACCAGGATGCCCGTGTTGATTTCGCGCAGGGCGCGTTCAGCGGGCGTCGCGTCCTTTTCCTCGACGATCCGCCGCACCTGGCCATCGCCGCGGACGATGCGGCCGTAGCCGTGCGGATCGTCGGTCAGCACAGTCAGCAGCGCGACGTCGCGGCCGGCCGCCACCAGGAGTCGCTCTAGCGTCGCGGCCGTCACCAGCGGCACGTCCCCGTACAGCACCAGCGTGTGGGCATCGTCGGCGAGATGCGGCAATGCCTGCAGCACGGCGTGTCCGGTGCCCAGCTGCGGCTCCTGAAGGACGAAGCTGACGTCGCGCTCTGCCGCAAACGCGGCACGCACGTCGTTAGCCCCATGGCCGACCACCACGACGATGCGGGGATTCGGCTGGCGTGCCGATACGACGCGGGCGGTGTCGATGACGTGCGCTAACATCGGCCGGCCGGCGATGGGATGCAGCACTTTAGGCAACGACGAGCGCATGCGCTTGCCCTGCCCCGCTGCCAGTATCACGATGTTCATTGCGCGCAGGAGGTCTCGATGCGCAGCGATTCTAAGTCACCGTCCGAGTTTGCCCGACGCCTGCTGCTGCTGGGCGCGGCGCTGCTGCTGGCGGCGTGCAGCACCGGTGTACGCCTCGGCTACAACTATGCCGACGCGCTGCTCGCCTATTCGATCGACGGCTACGTCGGCCTGACGCCCGAGCAGGACCAGTTCGTCAAGGAGCGCGCCGCGGCATTGATGGCCTGGCATCGGGCCACGCAGTTGCGCGACTACGCCCAGCTGATCGAGGCCACACGCGCGCAAGCTCGACGGTCCGATTTCCGCTGCCGATGTGCTGGCGTTCAACCGCGAGGTCAATTCACGACTCGTCGCCCTGGGTGATCGCGCGGCGCCCGATCTGGCCGAACTCGCCATGATGCTGTCGCCCGAACAGGTGGCGCGGTTGCAGCGCAAGCTCACCAACGACAACTCGAAGGCGCGCCGCGAACTCGTGCAGCTGGCGGGCAGGGAATCGGTCGACGACCGCGTAAGGAAGTACGCGGAGCGCGCGCAATACTGGCTGGGCGATCTGAGCCGCGAGCAACTGGACCTGCTGCGGACATCGGTGCTGCAGAACCCGAACGGCGCCGCATGGTGGATCGAGGAACGTGAACGCCGCCAGCGCGAACTGCTGGCCGTGCTGCAGCGTATCCAGTCCGAGCGGCCGGACCAGGCCGCTGCGACCGCCTGGCTGCGATCGTATTTCGCGCGCCTGCAGCAACCGGCCGAGCCTGACCGGCGCGAGCGAATCGCTGAGTTCCGTCTGGCCAATGCCGAGTTGATCGCGCAGCTGATCAATGCGGCTACGCCCGAACAGAGGGCCAATCTGTCACGCAGACTCGCCAGCTTCGCGCAGGACTTCGTGGCGTTGGCCACCGAACGGCCGCCCTCACCTCCAGGCTGATCGGGCGACCTTCGTTTCTAGGGCGCGGTGGTGTGCGCCGCGTAGTGGCGGTGACCGGCAAAGATTTCGCGCGACTATGAAGCAAGCGGCGTCGGGCGGGCGTCGCACGCGACCCATCCGGCTACTCGCGGCGCTGCCTGCGACGTTCAGCGCTGGATGCGCCTGAGCCAGCGCTCGTTCGGAGTCCAGTGCGAAACTGCCGGACCGGATACTCCGATGACCTCGCGCGCCAGCGCGCGTCGCAACAGCATCTGTTCCTGCTCGGTCGTCAGCCGCGGGCCGGTAAACGCCTGCGCGCTCGCCAGGGCCGACGGCGGTGCCGGCAGCACCAGGTTCGCGTTCCAGGTTTCGCCCGGCCGCATCGGGATCGGCGCCGGCAGGGCAGCGACATCGGCCGGGTTGACCCACGGGGCCAGCTGCGAGACGACGAACTGGGCGCGTGGCTTGATGTTCGGGTCGCCGATCCGGCCGCGCTGACCCCAGCGCACGATGACCGTGTTGCCGGTCGAACTCGCCGTGACTTTGTCGGTGAAGGCGATGTCGCGCCGCCAGCCGTGGTTGCGAGACATCATCGTTTCCTCGAACGTCATCGCGATGTCTTCGCGCGTGGTCGTGTAGTTGTACTCGTCGGTGGCGCGGTCGGGAGCGAAGAAGCCGGCGACGTCGTTGGGCGTGTAGGTCTTCAGCGTCGAGTAGGGAATGCCGTTGACCAGCGTCGTGTCGCTGACGGGGCCGGTCGAGAACTTGATCTGCGCCAGAGCGCTCATCTGGCCGAGCCCAACGGAAAACTGCTGGCCAACTGGTCCGAAGGCAGCTGGCTGCGCCTGATAACGCGGCGCAATGTTCCCCCAGGCAGACAGCGCCGGGTTCACCGTGCCGCGCGCCGCCACCGGCAGGAAGTCCGACGCGTGTCCGAGTTCGTGATACATCAGCCAGCCGGACTCCTGCAGCAGGTAGCCGAGGTCGCGCGAAATCCTCGACGTGGCGGAAAACGGCACGAAGATGCTCTGGTTGTTTGCCACGTAGCGCCACAGCCCCGAGTACTGCAGGTCGCGATCGAAATCCGAGCGGAAGTCCGGCGCCTCGTCGATGACGTCGCGCTCGTCGGCGGTGCGCCAGAAGTTGTCGGCGTCGAGGTAGATCGCTCCGGTCAGCGCGTAATAGAAGCTCGGTCGCACGTGGGCTCCGATCACGACCGCCGTGACGCCGTTGAACAGCCGCAGCAGGTCGATGTTGCTCTGGTTCGCGGTCAGCAGTTCCTCGAACGCCTTGCCCATCCAGTCGTGCGAGACCAGCACGCGGTCCATGATCTGGGCCACCGTCGGCACGTTGCCGCCGGTCGTCGGCATGCAGGAACGGCAGCGTCGAGAGCGGGCAGGTGTTGGTGGCGGTGCCGGTGTACTGCAGCTGCGCGTTGTAGACGCAGTCGACCATCACGCCCGCGTACGGGCCGGTCGGCTTGTACGGATAGACACGCGACACGTGCATGTCGCTGAAAATGTACGGCCCCGTGCCGCTCGGATCCGATGGTGCCTGGTTGTAGTTCTCGACCAGCACCATCACGTCGTCGCTGTCGACGACTCCGGCGCTGCGTGCGCGTGACGCGAAACACCAGCGCCGTGTCCTGCGACACGTTCGGCGCGGTGAAGATGATCCGATTCGGGTCGCTGGTATCGAGCGTGACCGTCGGTCCGGCGACCTGCGTCCAGGTCAAGACGTTCGCCGCTCGCCGCGGCGGGCCATGCCCGCATCGACGCCTTGCCACCCATGCGAACCGCCTGGTCGCCGCGCGCGACGACGGACACCGGCGAAGCCGGCGCGGTCACGTTGATCGACACGGTCGCCGTCTGCGCAGTTCCGCCGGCGTCGGTGAACGACACGCATGAAAGTGTGTGTTCCGGCGGTCGACCGGATCGAAGCTGATCGCCTGCGTCTTCGCCGACAGCAGGGTGACGGTCGGTCCGCCGGTTTGCTGCCAACTCACGTCGCGCAGCGGTCCGCTGCATCCGGCGATGACCGCGCCGGCCGTGCGGCCGACCGGCACCGATACATCGGCCACCACGCTGAACGACTGGCCCGTGGTCGTGCAGGTCGGGGACGGAGTGGGCGCGGGCGCGGGAGCCGGCGGCGCTGGCGTCGAGGACGAGCCGCCGCCACCGCCGCAGCCAGTGACCAACAGGGCGCAGCCAAAGAGCGCGCCCGCAACCTTGGCGGACTGGCGGATGGTCATCGGGGAAGGCGCACCACGAAAGGAGGACGCTGCAAGATAGCGGCACTCCCGGCGCGGTCAATGCCGCGTATGGCCTAATGAAGTCGCCGATATCGTGCGTTCGGCCGCGCACTTCGCGGCGGTCACGGTAGTCATGCGCGCCACATCGCCCAGGCGGCCAGCCCGACGACGATGACGAGCAACCCGGTGGCCGCCGCGTACCAGCGGTTCGTCAGGCGTTGCTCGCGCCGCAGTTCGCGCACCTCGTCGATCAACCGGTCGGCATCGCCATGGCGCGTCAGTGCGCTGTGCATCAGGCGCGGCAGCTGCGGCAGCAGGAAGCTCCATTGCAGCGCCTCCTGCCTGAGCTTGGCTTCGATGCCGCGCATGCCCACCTGCTGGTCCATCCAGCGCTCGAGGAACGGCTTGGCAGTCTTCCACAGGTCGAGTTCCGGATCGAGGTGGCGGCCCAGGCCTTCGACATTGAGCAGCGTCTTCTGCAGCAGCACCAGCTGCGGCTGGATCGCGACGTTGAAGCGACGCGACGCCTGGAACAGCCGCAGCAGCACGATGCCGAGCGAGATGTCCTTCAGCGGCTTGTCGAAGATCGGCTCGCAGCAGGTGCGCACGGCGCCTTCGAGTTCGGTCACGCGCGTCGCCTCGGGTACCCAGCCGGATTCCACATGCAGTTCGGCGATCCGCCGGTAGTCGCGCCGGAAAAAGGCGAGGAAGTTCTGCGCCAGGTAGTTCTTGTCGCTTTCCGTGAGCGTGCCGACGATGCCGTAATCCAGCCCGATGTACTTGTTGAACTGATCGCCGTCGACACCGACCAGGATGTTGCCCGGGTGCATGTCGGCGTGGAAGAACGCATGGTCGAACACCTGGGTGAAGAACAGCGTCACGCCGTCGCGCGACAGCTTCTTGATGTCGATGCCGGCCTCCTTCAGCCGCTCGACCTGGCTGATCGGGATGCCGTTCATGCGCTCCATCACCAGCACGTTCTCGGCGCAGTAATCGAAGTACATCTCGGGAACCACCAGCAGCGGCGAGCCGGCGAAGTTGCGGCGCAGCTGCGACGCGTTGGCCGCCTCGCGCATCAGGTCGAGTTCGTCGTGCAGATACATGTCGAACTCGCGAACGACGTCGCGCGGGCGCAGGCGCTTGCCGTCGCGCCAGAGCTTTTCGACCAGCGCGGCCCCGGTGTCGAGCAGCGCGAGGTCCCTGTCGATCGCATTGAGCATGTCGGGCCGCAGCACCTTGACCGCGACTTCGCGTCCGGCGTGCGAGCCGTTTCGCACGACCGCGAAGTGCACCTGCGCGATCGATGCCGAGGCGACGGGCTCGCGCTCGAAGCTCGCGAACACCTCGTCGATGCGGCGGCCGAGACCGCGTTCGATCTCGCGCACGGCGATGTCGGAAGCAAACGGCGGCACGCGGTCCTGCAGCTTCGCCAGTTCGTCGGCCACGTCGGGCGGCAGCAGGTCGCGCCGCGTCGACAGCACCTGCCCGAACTTGACGAAGATGGGCCCGAGGTCTTCCAGAGCGCGCCGCAGCCGTACGCCGCGCGTTCCGGCCGGCGGACCGAACGTGGTCCAGCGAACGATCCGCACCAGCGTCGGGTTCTTCAGGCTGGCGACGACGATTTCGTCGAGGCGGTAGCGCCAGACGACGGTCAGTATGCGTAGCAGTCGCAACAGGCGCATGGCGGCGGATTGTACGAGCCGCTCATGTGTGCGATGTAATTCGATCTGCGCGGCGGAGAATCAGCCGCCACTGCGCGCCGACCGCCGGCGCGCGATGGCCTAGGCCTGTGCGCGCTCCCTCAGCGAGATGCGCTTGTCGAGTCGCTCGACATCGTCACGCAGTCGAGCGACCTCGGAGCCAAAGTCTCTCAGCTCGTCGCGCGCAACGATCATCGGATTCTCGGTGACGAAGAAATTGGCGCCGTTGTCGAGCATGCGCTCGGCGAGCTCGCGCCAGTGCGACGCGCTCATCCGCAGCAGCCCGACGATGCGCCGCGCCATGACATCGCCGACGAAGCGCGACAGATCCTCTTCGGGCTCGGGCCGCAGGTTCTGCAGCACGAACGCGAGCGCCTGGGCAAATTCGGCATCGCCATTGAGCGCGATATTGCGCATCGCCGACCCCGGATCGCTGAGCGCGAGCGGCAATGCGGCCAGCTGGAGGCCTACGGTGACTGCCGGTTCGGCACCCTCGGCATCGCCGAACTCGCCGCCGTCGGCCACCTTCAGCGTCAACGAGAAAGGCAGGGCATCGAAGCGCGCCACGCGGCCGGAAAACGGCGCGAGGCGTTCACGCGCCCAGGATTCGCGCGCCAGCATGCGGTTCAGCACGGACACCGCTGCTGCCGTGGTCAGCCGCTCGATCATCGGGCTCAGGGCGCGGTCGATCGCGCGTCAGGCCATCTGCTGGATGCCTGCGAGCAGCCAGCCCGCGCGACCGCTGGTCGGCTTGGTGAGGTTCCACACCTCGGTCACCGGCTCGATCTCGCCATTGACACGCAGCTGGCCGTCGAAGCGGACGCTGGCGACGTGCTCGTCTGCGCTCGATTCGATACCCAGCAGTTCCGCGTCGAGCGCGACCACTTCGGTGCGGGTCTGTCCGCTGCGATTGCGAAGCTCATGCGTCAGCGAGATGAACATGTCGTCGGTCGTGAGCTCCGACATCTGATCGAGGTTTCCACTGTCCCAGGCGTGTTGGAGGCGCACAAAACTGTTCTTGGCGTGCGTCAGGAAAGCCGGAGTATCGAATCCGGCCGGGATGCCCCACGGCGCGCTCGCCGGGCCGCCGCGCATGAACTGATCCATCGCCGATCCGGGGCGGCCACCGGCGCCCGGCGGAGTGACAGCCGCGCGTTGAGCCGGCACGGAAGCGGTTTCGTAGCCGACGTGCGAGTACGTGCCGGGGCCGCGTGGAACCGCGCGATCCGGTGCCGGCACGGGCGCGGGGCCGCGCATGCGCCGCATCACGAAACCCACGATCAGCATCAGCGCGATGCCGACCAGCATGACGGTCAGGAACAGGCTCAGCGCTTCACCGAAACCGAGCCAGTTCGCGAGGGCGGCCAACCCGAGACCCGCCGCGAGACCCATCAAAGCGCCACGCCAGGGACTCGCCGCGCGCGGCGTAGCCGCGGTTGCGCCTGCGGTCGGCGATGTCGCTGTCGCGGGCTGCTGTGTGTTCTGCGCAGGGGCGGATTGCGCCGCACCCGGCTGCTGCGCGGGCGGCGTGGCCTGGCGCTGCTGCACCTGCGGCGACTGGCGACCAAAACTCTTGCCGCCGCCGAACCGGCGCTGCGCGTCCGCATCGAGCGACACTGTTGCCGCCAGCACACCGATCAGCACTGCTGCGAGCCACTTGCTCATTCGATCTCCGCTTTCAGTACACCGTGCCGACGTGCAGCGCACACACGCCTGCGGTGAGGTTGAACCATTGGACGTCGCGCAGTCCCGCACGTTCCATCATCTGCGCGAGTTCGCCCTGCGGCGGGTGCATGCGGATGGATTCGGCGAGATAGCGATAGCTGTCGCTGTCGCCTGCGAGCTTGCGGCCGAGCCAGGGCAGCACGTTGAACGAGTAAGCATCGTACAGCGGTGCGAGCGGCTGCCAAATGCGGGAAAACTCCAGCACCAGCAGCTGCCCTCCGGGTCGCAGCACGCGAGCCATTTCAGCCAGCGCGGCTTCCTTGTGCGTCATGTTGCGCAGGCCGAATGCCACGCTGACCCGGTCGAAGTAACCCGCCGCAAACGGTAGCCGCTCGGCGTCGCACTGCGCCAGCGGCAGCACCAGTCCGGCATCGAGCAGGCGATCGCGCCCTGCGGCAAGCATTGCGCCGTTGATGTCGGTCAGCCAGACCTCGCCGCTCGGTCCGACGCGCTGCGCGAATGCGCGCGCCAGATCGCCGGTGCCCCCAGCGATGTCGAGCACCTTCATTCCGGCCCGCACATTCGCCTGGCGCACGGTGAACGACTTCCACAGTCGGTGCAGCCCGGCCGACATCACGTCGTTCATCAGGTCGTAGCGACTCGCCACCGAGTCGAACACGCCGGCCACCCGCGTGACCTTGTCCGCCTCGCTGACTCGCTCGAATCCGAAGTCGGTCGATCCGGAGTCTTCGGACTTCATCGTGCGTCAGACAATCGCATCAATGTCGGCCGCAGCCGGGAACCGCCGCGGGTGAAGCTGAGGCCGCCAGCGAATCGCGGCTGCCGCCCTCGGCCTGCAACCGCTCGAGATATTCCGCCCACAAGCGCGCCTGCTGCGTGCCCAGCTCGTACAGGTAGTCCCACGAATAGATCCCGCTCTCGTGGCCGTCCGAAAACGATGGCTGGATCGCGTAATGGCCGACCGGCTGCAAGGCATTGATCGTCACGTCGCGCTTGCCGACCTGCAGTGTTTCTTGCCCGGGTCCGTGACCCCGGACCTCGGCGGACGGCGAGTAGACGCGCAGGAACTCGAACGGCAGGCGGAACCGCGCGCCGTCGTCGAACTCGATTTCCAGCACTCGCGACGCCGTGTGCAGCACGACGCTGGACGGAGCGGGGACAGGCGAACGTGAGGCGGGCATCGATATGAACTTGAATGCCGGACGCGAGTAGTGAGACTGATCCTACACCGCGAAGCAAGCGCCTATGGACTGGCTGGTCGCTGTGCGCAGTGCTTCTTGCTGAGACACGGTTGCAGCGAGGTTGGCGCGCCTGGCGGGACTCGAACCCACGACCCCTGGCTTCGGAGGCCAGTACTCTATCCACTGAGCTACAGGCGCGTGGCGAAGATGCGGCGGCTCGCTGCCGTTGCCGCCATGAGCTCGAGCCGCACCGATCATTCCGTAGGCCGCGCGAGCACGGGGCGGATGGTAACGGGTTTCGATGCGCACCGCTCGCAGCTGACGCGGCTGACTGTCCGCGGCACGCTCTGACTGACCTCGCGGGCTATACTTGCCTGCTTTGCGGCGCAGCCCCGCGTCGAAATCCGAGGGTGGCTCCGCCCCGTTGCGTCCCGCCGAACTCAGCGCCGTCGTGCACCCGCCGCCAGGAGCCTTATGTCGAGCGAAAAAAACACTTCGCTGATCAAGACGCCGCGCCAGCTGATCACACTGATCGTCCTCGCGTTCGTGGTGCCGGTGATCCTGATCATCCTGCTGGCGACGTTCGTTGCCGGACAGCGTACCGAGGGTGCGGGTTCTGATGCGATGACGGCTGAAGCGATCGCTGAGCGCTTGCGGCCGGTCGGCACGGTTGTCCTTGCGAGTGCGCCGTCTGGTCCGCGCACTCTGCAAAGCGGCGAAGCCGTTTACAAGCTCGCCTGTGTCGCGTGCCACGGCACGGGCGCCGCCGGCGCTCCGAAACTGGGCGATACCGCCGCCTGGGCGCCGCGGGTGAAACAGGGCGCCGACACACTCTTCAAGCACGCCGTCGACGGGTTCAAGGCCATGCCGCCGAGAGGTGGCAGCGCCGACCTCGACTCGTTGGAAGTTGCGCGCGCGGTGGTCTACATGGCCAACCAGTCCGGCGCGAAGTTCAAGGAGCCCGCGGCGCCTGCGCCAGCCACCACCACGGCGGCCCGCACCGGCGAGCAGATCGTCCAGCAGACGTGCGGCAACTGCCATGTGGCCGGCCTCAACGGGGCACCCAGGATCGGTGACCGTGCAGCGTGGACCAAGCGCGCGTCCGGTGGCATCGATGCCGCTGTCGCAGCCGCCATCAAGGGCCACGGCGGGATGCCTGCGCGCGGCGGCATGGCTGACCTCACCGACCCCGAGTTGAAGTCCGCCGTGCAGTACATGTTCAATCAGTCGACCGCTGCACCGGTGACTGTTGCATCGTCGAGCACTGCGGCGCCGGCTGCCACGCCCGCCGCATCAGCGGCGAGTGCGACGGTGAAGCCGGACGGCGCCAAGGTTTACGCCGCTGGATGCAACGCATGCCACGCCAGCGGGGTCGCGGGTGCGCCCAGGTTCGGCGACAAGGCCGCCTGGGCACCGCGCATCAAGGCCGGTACCGATGGCCTGCTGGCTTCGGTGGTCAAGGGCAAGGGCGCGATGCCGCCCAAGGGTGGACAGTCCGGCGCCAGCGACGCCGACCTGCGTGCCGCTATCGAATACATGGTGGCCGCAGCCCGGTAGCGCTTCACCGCCACGCGATGAAACGGGCGCCGCGGCGCCCGTTCTTGTTCTTGCAGCGAGAACTCAGGGATTGAGCTGCCGGTAGACGAGCCGGGCAATGACCTGCAACTCGTCGCGCGGAAGGTCACCCGCGAGTGCATAGCCCAGTGGTCCGTCGATCCAATAGAACACGCGCGTATTGCCTTCCTCGGAGAAACGGAACGCGGTCTCGCGGTTGGTCGATTCGCGCTTGACCAGCAACGACAACCTGCGACCGTGCGCATTTTCGTACATCAGCATCGCGATCGGCGCTGGATCGCTCGAGTCCGTCGGCGGGAGCAGCCGCCCTCCCAGCAGCTGATAGCCAGCCGTATCGAGCGACGGGGCACGCAACGGCGTCGAGAGGCGCTTCGAGAGCCAGGCGACGAGGTGTTGCTGTTCATTGGCAGCCACTTCGACCGGATGCCGCACCTCGGGCACGTAGGCCGCGTGTGCGTACATCGCGACATGCGCGATCGCAGGCATCGATGCCTCGTCGCCGAGCCAGCCGCGCGCCAGATAGCCGCTCGCGACCCCGAGCGCCAGTGTTGCCGCGAGGCCGCCCCACCGTCGCCAGTTCATCGCACCGGAGCGAGGCACGCGGATCGTGTGCGGTTCGAGCAGCACCGGATCGAACAATTGGTGCAGCGCCTGGTTCTGCGCCGCATACGCGCGCGCACGCGCAGCCGCCTCCTCGTCGCGCGCAAGTTCATCTTCGACGACGCGCTGCTCTTCCGGGCTGGCTTGCCGGTCGACGTAAGCGTGAAGCAGGTCTTCGTTCATGGCTATTTCACGCGCCGCAGTGACGCGCTGCCGCCAGTTGCCGGCTGTTCCTCGCCGGAAAGTATTCCCCTCAGCCGCTCGCGTCCACGCGCGAGGCGCGACATCACCGTGCCGATGGGAACGTCGATCACTGCCGCGGCTTCGGCATAGCTCATCTGTTCGAGTCCGACCAGCAGCAGTGTTTCGCGTTGTTCATCGGACAGTCTCATCAGTGCGTGCCGGAGCTCGGACAGCACGACACCGCTTTCGACCGAAGGCCCGGGCGGTGCGCTCTCCGACCTGCGCGCATCTGCATGCTGTTCGTCGAGCGACTCGACCGGGTGCAGCGAGCGTATGCGATTGACGTGGACGTTGTGCATGACTGTGAAGAGCCACGCGCGCAGATCGGAGCCGGGTTGCCACAACGCCCGCTTGCGCCACGCACGCTCGAGCGTGTCCTGCACCAGATCGTCCGCCACGTCGCGCTGGCCGGCCAGCGCGACGGCATAGCGCCGCAGCCGTGGAATCCATCGCTCCACGTCTGCTGCGCTGAAGCCCGGACTCGGCACGGATCAGGCCTTGGCTAGCCGCCATACGTTGTTGAAACCATCGCCGCTGCGATCGCCGGGCTTGGTGTCCTTGGACCACAGGTACAAAGGCTTGCCTTTATAGGCCCACTGCCGCGCACCGTCGTCACGCGTGATGATGGTGTAGTCGCCGCTCGGCTTGGCATCGGCTGCCGCCAGCAGCGGCGGCCACAGTCCCGCGCACGCCCCGTTGCAGACGCTCTTGCCGCTTCCGACTGCGTCCTTGTCGAACGTATAAAGCGTCATCCCGGCGCTGTTTGTCAGTGCCCCATCCATCACCTTGGTGGGCGCCGCCGGTGCGCTGCCCGTCATCTTTTCCATGGTCGAGCAGCCCACCACACCGGCCAGAGCCAGCGTCATCAGGGCGATCAGAACCGTCCGCATTTCCCACTCCTTTCCTCGCGAAGATATTGGTAAACACGCCAACCGGGAGCGCTATTCCGTCCGCGCCTCAGATTTCCGCCGGATCGACCTCGATTTGCCAGCGTACGCGGGTCTTGTGGGCGCGCAAGCCGCCAAGCCATTCGCGCAAGAACGACTGAAGCGGAGAGCGATGCTGGGATTCCACCAGCAACTGCGCACGTTCTACACCCGCCCGGCGCGCCAACGCCATCGGCACCGGGTCGTACAGTCGCACACCCTCCTGGGGCCGTGCGGCTTCGACCGCACCACGCAGCCATGCCAGGGCCGCGTCCATGCGCGCTGCCTCGGCCGTCAGCAGCGCCTGATGGCTGGCCGGCGGCATGCCGGCGCGCACGCGCTCGGCGAGCAGGCTGTCGGCGAATGCCGCGTAGTCCTGTCTGTCCAACGCGGAAAACAGCGGGTGCTGCGGAAAGCGTGTCTGCACGATCGCCCGGCTCGGGCGACCGCTGCGTCCCGCGCGCCCGATCACCTGTGTAAGCGTCGCGAACAGCCGCTCGGAGGCTCGGAAATCGTGCGAGACCAGTTGGCTGTCCGCGTTGAGCACCACGACCAGCGCGACGTTGCGGAAGTCGTGCCCCTTAGAAATCATCTGGGTGCCGACCAGCATATCGACCTCGCCCCGATGGACTGAATCGAAGGCATCCGCGGCGGCATCGCGACGTCGCGTCGAGTCCCTGTCGATGCGCAGCACCCGGGCAGACGGAAACAGCTCGCGCAGCGATTCCTCGATGCGCTGCGTGCCGCGACCCACGCCGTGCAGAGCCGCATTGCCGCACGTTGGACAACGACGCGGTACAGCCGAAGACCAGCCACAGTGGTGGCAACGAAGCGTGCGATCAGGCTTGTGATAGACGGCATACGCCGCGCAGTGCGGACAGCTCGAGAGCCAGCCGCAGCTGTCACAGGCCACCACCGGCGCGTAACCACGGCGATTGAGGAATACCAGCGACTGCTCGCGGCGCGCAAGCGTCGCCTCCAGCGCTTCGACGATCCGAGGCGCGATCCCGCTGTCAGACGTGGTCCGCCCCGGGTCGACGCGTTCGACGCCGACCGATGACCCGCTGTCTTCCGCAATCCGTTGTGTCAAAGTCAGCAGGCGATAGCGCCCGGAACGGGCGCGCGACCAGCTTTCGAGCGATGGGGTCGCCGAGCCAAGTACGACGGGAATGGCGAGCAGTTGCGCGCGCTTGACCGCCAGATCTCGGGCCGAGTAGCGCACGCCCTCGCCCGCCTTGTAGGACGGATCGTGCTCTTCATCGACCACGATGATCGCGAGCTTCGGCAGCGAAGCGAACACGGCAAGGCGGGTGCCAACGATGACCCGAGCGCGCCCTTCGTGTGCGGCCAGCCAGGCAGATGCGCGTTCGCCGGCTGACAGTCCGCTGTGCAGTACCACCACCGTATAGCCGGGCAGCCGGGCGCGGACCTGCGCCTCGAGTTGCGGAGTCAGGTTGATTTCTGGCACCAGCAACAGCGCCTGAGCATCGGGGCTGGCCGCCAGCCGACGCTCAATTACAGACAGATAGGTCTCCGACTTGCCGCTGCTGGTCACTCCGTGCAGGAGTGTCGCGACGAAGCCCGCCGAGGTCGACAGACTCGCAACGCAGACTGCCTGCTCGCCGCTCAGCACCGGCCCGCAGGCGCACCCGCTGCCGGGATTCGCGATCGGCGCATTGCGCAGCCGTTCGAGCGCTTTGGCGTAACGAGGACCTGGCAGCTGCCGCAACGCCGGAGGGAGAGCGGTCAGCGCGACTTCGCCCCAGGAGTGCTGGTAATACTCGGCTGCAAAGCGTGTCAGCGCGAACC
The DNA here is from genome assembly GCA_963703945.1 of uncultured beta proteobacterium. GTDB lineage: Bacteria > Pseudomonadota > Gammaproteobacteria > Burkholderiales > Burkholderiaceae_F > JALORV01. Next base: position 390,537 of record CAVPGM010000011.1, read on the forward strand.
AGTGCGCATCGAGGGCAGGAACCTCATCGAGTACCCGTTCGATCGGCTTGATGCGCTCCCTCGACAATGCGCTGGTCGCCGAAGTCCCGACGATCAGGCCTACGACTCGACGCCGACCCAGCGGAACCACGCAGCGCAGGCCCACGCACTCGTTGGGGACCTGCGCGTGTGCCGGATCGGCCCCGTATTCGAGAGGCGCCTCCAGCGGAAGATCCAGAAGGACCTGCAGGAGCGGAGTCGGCATCACGTGCACTTGGTGATCTAAAGCTTCAAGTTGTTGCTCTAAGCTACTGATTCGATGTGAAGGTGCTGCCGAGTCGCGGTGGCCTGTGGACAACTTTGTGGAAAACCGGTGGGAAGCCGTCGCAAACCCGCGTGGGAATTGAACACAGCCCGGATTGACCAACGGTCACATGATGGTAATGTTGTTAAGCATCAAAGAGTTACACCACTGATCCACGCCGATTTGGCCCTACCATGGCCGGAAACCGCATGGATTGTGGCTGAGCGCGATTTTGTGAATAAGTCAAGCGGCAAGCTGATTTTCGGCTTCCCCGCAGTAACCACTCACATGCGGAGCATTCGGCTGTGTCGATGCACGGCGTCGACCAGCGTCGCGACTGCCTCCGGCGGGGTGTATTGCGAGATGCCGTGACCTAGATTGAAGACATGGCCGCCCCATCGGCCATCCGCTCGCCGCGGCGAACCGAAATCCGCCAGCACTCGGCGAGCCTCCTCCTCGATGACGGCTTGCGGTGCAAAAAGCGCCATCGGATCGAGATTGCCCTGCAGCGCGCAGCGGTCATCGATCCTTCGCCGCGCAGCTCCGAGTCCAACAGTCCAGTCAAGGCCGACTGCATCGCACCCAATCGCCGCGATGCTTTCGAGCCACTGTCCGCCACCCTTGGTGAAGACGATGCACGGCACGCGTTCGCCGTCGCATTCGCGAGTCAGGCGCGATACGACGGTCCGCATGTAAGCCAGCGAAAACTCCGGGTAGGCGCGGTCGGCGAGGGATCCGCCCCAGGTGTCGAAGATCATCACCGCCTGAGCGCCGGCCGCGATCTGCGCGTTCAAATAATCGGTCACCGCCTGCGCGTTGATCTGCAAAATCCGGTGCAGCAGGTCCGGCCGCGCATACAGCATTGACTTGATCTGCCGGAAGTCGTCCGAGCCGCCGCCCTCGACCATGTAGCAGGCCAGCGTGTAGGGGCTGCCGGAGAAACCGATCAGCGGAATGCGGTTCGCCAACGCCCGGCGGATCTCACGCACCGCATCCATGACGTAGCCAAGGGTCAACTCAGGGTCCGGCGAAGCGAGCCCCGTCACGTCCGCTTCGCTGCGTACCGGGCGCTCGAAACGCGGTCCTTCGCCGTCGGCGAAATACAGCCCCAGTCCCATCGCGTCGGGGACGGTGAGGATGTCGGAAAACAGGATGGCTGCGTCGAGCGGGAAGCGGTCAACCGGCTGCAGCGTGACCTCGGTCGCGAGCGCGGGAGACTTGGCCAGATTGAGGAAGCTTCCCGCGCGCTTGCGAGTCGCGTTGTACTCGGCCATGTAGCGCCCGGCTTGACGCATCAGCCACACGGGCGTGTAGTCGGTGGGTTCGCGCAGCAGCGCCCGCAGGAGGGTGTCGTTGACGGGTCTCACAGAGTGACCGGGTGAAGGCAAACCGCGATTCTGTCACGGGGCCGCTGCCGGCCTGGCTGCATCCGAACAGCGAGGGCTTCAGCATCGAGGTGCACGTACAGCCCGGGGCTCGCCGTTCGGAGATCGTCGGCGAGCACGGCGGTCGCCTGAAACTCGCGGTGCGGGCGGCGCCGATCGAAGGTCGCGCCAACGCGGCAGCGATTGAGTTGATTGCGGAGCGGCTTGCCTGCCGCGCGTCAGCCGTGCGTGTTGCGGCCGGCAAGGCGAGCCGCGACAAGCGACTTCAGGTCGACACCAAGCTGCACACCGCCGACGAGATCGTCGCGAAGCTGCAGCCGAAATAGGGAAAGAAAAGGGGCAGGCCGGGGCCTGCCCTTTACAAAAACACGAGCCGATTACTTCTTCGCCGCAGGAGCGGCAGCGGGTGCGGCAGCAGGTAGCCGGAGCAGCGGCAGGCGCCGCGTCCTTCTTCGGCTTTTCGCAGCCGGCCAATTCCTTCTTGGCTTCGGCAGCTTTCTTGCACTCGTCGGCCGTCGGCTTCTTGGCGGCGTCGGCAGCGTAGGCAACGCCGGTCGCGAACGCGGCGGCGAAAAGGGCAGCAAGCAGTTTGTTCATGTCAGTAGTTCCTGGAACGGGTTAACGGATTGAGAGCGGGCGGGTGTTCCCGAACGGGAAACCCTAGCTCCGCGATGGCTAACGCTTAGCCGGACCGAAGGTTGACAGAAATATGACCCGAGCGAGTAGAAAACCCGCCCTGAAGGGTCATTTGGTCAAGGAAAGCGGCCTGAGTGATGCCTTTTTGCTACTCCTGCGGCAGCGCCAGCGTCCGAACCTGGAAGCGGCCGTCGTTCTGGACCAGCCAGGTCTCCGAAAACACCAGGTTGCCGCGCATCAGCAGCGTCGCGGGAGGGGCCGGCAGCGGCGACGCCGCCTTCAGCGACGCCAGTGCCTTCTGGTCCAGCGACTTGATCCCGGGAGACCGGGTGACCCGCGACGACACCACCTGACCGCTGCGATCGACGGTCGCCTCGACGACGATCACCGCCTGCAGCAGGTGGTGCGGACGACCTTCGAAGAGCTGCGCGCGATTGGCGGCGTGGATGCGTTCCGCCGCACCGCGCTTCCAGGATTCGAGCGCCGGGTCGCGCGGCGCGAGTCGCGCCATCCCGGGGCCGGCGGCCGGCGCGGACGCCGTGGGTGCGGTCGCCACCGGTGCGACAGGTGCGGGCGGTGCGACCGGTGAAGGCGCGGGCGCCGGAGTTCCACACGCGCCTAGCAGACCCAGCATCGCCAGCAGGGGCCAGCGGTTTTGGATTCTGATCATCGAACGATTAGTACCGGAAGTGTGGTGTGAGCCAGCAAGGCGCTGGGTCTCCGAGCCGAGCACCAGTGCGGAAAGTCCCCGCCTGCCATGCGAGGCCATGACGATCAATCCGGCGCCGGACTGATCGGCCGCCGCGAGGATGCCGCGGTGGACCTCGGCTGTCTCCTGCATCGATGTCTGGCAGGCAATGCCGCGCTGCCGGGCGATTTCGGTGGCCCGGGCAAGCCGAGCACTGGCCTCGGCGCCCACCGTGGACTGGTAGTCGGCTCCGGCCAGCGCGCTCGATTCACCCACGGCGCTGTACGGGTAGGGCGCAGCGACGCTGACGGCGATCAGTTCGGCATTGAGTTCGCGCGCCAGTTCCGCCGCGGTTTCCACGGCGCGTTCGGACACTGAGGAACCGTCGGTAGCAACCATGACCTTCCCGTTGAACATTCGATGCTCCTGGATGATTTTCGGCACCAAAAAGAAAAAGGGGCAGCCGCAGCCGCCCCCTTTTACGTTAGACCAACTTACCTGCCGCGGATCTTGCGGATCGCGGCGATCTGGGCCGCCATCGATGATAGTTCGGCTTCGGCCTTGGCGATTTCCATGTCGCTGTTGGCGTTGCGGCGCGCTTCCTCGGCCCGCTGCAGTGCCTCGCGCGCCTTGGCTTCGTCGAGATCCTTGCCGCGGATCGCGGTGTCCGCCAGCACGGTCACCACGTGCGGCTGCACCTCGAGAATGCCGCCGGCGACGAAGATGTGCTCCTCGTCGGTCTTGCCCGGTACCTTGATGCGCACCACGCCCGGCTTGATGCGCGTGATCAGCGGCGTGTGGCGCGGATAGATGCCGAGTTCGCCGGCCTCGCCCGGCAGCGCCACGAACTCCGCCTCGCCGGCGAAGATCGACTCCTCGGCGCTGACGACGTCCACCTGGATCGTTGTGGCCATGATGGCTCCTCAGGACGGCCGCGCTTAGGCGGCGACCTTCTTGGCTTCCTCTTTCTTGGATTCCGTCCTTCTTGCCTTCCTCTTCCTTGCGCATCTTCTCGAACTTCTCGCGCGCCTCGTCGATCGTGCCGACCATGTAGAACGCCTGCTCCGGGAAGGCGTCGCACTCGCCGTCGACGATCATCTTGAAGCCGCGGATCGTCTCCTTCAGCGGCACGTGCTTGCCGGGCGAGCCGGTGAACACCTCGGCGACGTGGAACGGCTGCGACAGGAAGCGCTGGATCTTGCGCGCGCGCGACACCGCCAGCTTGTCCTCGGGCGACAGTTCGTCCATGCCGAGGATCGCGATGATGTCGCGCAGTTCCTTGTAGCGCTGCAGCGTGACCTGCACGCGGCGCGTCGTCGTGTAGTGGTCCTCGCCGACGACATTCGGGTCGATCTGGCGCGAGGTCGAATCGAGCGGGTCGACCGACGGATAGATGCCGAGCGATGCGATCTCGCGGCTCAGCACGACGGTGGCGTCGAGGTGGCCGAAGGTCGTCGCCGGGCTCGGGTCGGTCAGGTCGTCCGCCGGCACGTACACCGCCTGGATCGACGTGATCGAGCCGGTCTTGGTCGACGTGATGCGCTCCTGCAGCTTGCCCATTTCCTCGGCCAGCGTCGGCTGGTAGCCCACCGCCGACGGCATCCGCCCGAGCAGCGCCGACACCTCGGTGCCGGCCAGCGTGTAGCGGTAGATGTTGTCGATGAAGAGCAGGATGTCCTTGCCCTCGTCGCGGAAGGCCTCGGCCATCGTCAGGCCGGTCAGGCCGACGCGCAGGCGGTTGCCCGGCGGCTCGTTCATCTGGCCGAACACCATCGCGACCTTGTCGAGGACGTTCGAATCCTTCATCTCGTGATAGAAGTCGTTGCCCTCGCGCGTGCGCTCGCCGACGCCGGCGAACACCGAGTAGCCGCCGTACTGCTTGGCGATGTTGTTGATGAGCTCCATCATCGTGACGGTCTTGCCGACGCCGGCGCCACCGAACAGGCCGATCTTGCCGCCCTTGGCAAACGGGCAGATCAGGTCGATGACCTTGATGCCGGTCTCGAGCAGTTCGACCGACGGGCGAGAGCTCGTCGAACTTCGGCGCGGGCTGGTGGATCTGCGCGCTTCTCTTCGGACTTGATCGGGCCCGCCTCGTCGATCGGCCGGCCGAGCACGTCCATGATGCGGCCGAGCGTGCCCGGCCCGACCGGCACCGTGATGCCGGCGCCGGTGTTCTTCGCCTTCATGCCGCGCCGCAGGCCGTCGGACGAGCCCATCGCGATCGTGCGCACGATGCCGTCGCCGAGCTGCTGCTGCACCTCGAAAGTCAGACCCTGCTCGACCAGCTTGTTGGTCGGGTCCGCCTCGAGGACGAGCGCGTCGTAGATCTCCGGCATCTGGTCGCGCGGGAACTCGATGTCCACGACTGCGCCGATGCACTGAACGATGGTTCCGGTGGCTCCGGTGCTCATAGGATTTCCTCGGTTCTGCTCTTCAGTTCGGTTCGCAATCAGGACACTGCGGCGGCACCGCCGACAATTTCCGAAATTTCTTTGGTGATGCCGGCCTGCCGCGTCTTGTTGTAGATGAGCTGCAGTTCCTCGATCAGCTTCTTCGCGTTGTCCGACGCCGCCTTCATCGCCACCATGCGCGCGCTCTGCTCGGACGCCATGTTCTCCGCGACCGCCTGGTAGATCAGCGCCTCGGCGTAGCGAACGAGCAGGGCGTCGATCACCGCCGGCGCATCGGGCTCGTAGATGTAGTCCCACGAGTACGCGCGCTTCTCTTCCTCGCTTTGCACCAGATGCTCGTACGACAGCGGCAGCAGCTGCTCGATCACCGGCTCCTGCTTCATCGTGTTGATGAAGCGCGAGTAGGCCACGTACACGGCGTCGATGCGCCCGTCGGCATACATGTCGATCAGCGCCTTGACCGGCCCGATCAGCTTTTCCAGGTGCGGGCGGTCGCCGATCTGCACGTAGTGCGACACGATGCTGGCATTGAGGCGCTGCAGGAATCCGAAGCCCCGGTTGCCGATCGCGGTCGTGTGGACCTTGACGCCCTGCGCATCGAGTTCCTTGATTCGGCCGAGAACCGCGCGCTGGACATTGGTGTTGAGCCCGCCGCACAGGCCCTTGTCGGTGGTCACGAGAATGATCCCGACTCCCTTGATCGCGTCGCGCTTCTGCAGGAACGGCGGCCGGTACTCCGGGTTCGCCAGCGCCAGGTGCGCGACGATGTTGCGGATCTTGTCGCCGTACGGCCGGAACTGGCGCATCCGGTCCTGCGCCTTGCGCATCTTGGAGGCCGCGACCATTTCCATCGCCTTGGTGATCTTGCGCGTGTTCTGAATGCTCTTGATCTTCAGGCGGATTTCTTTGGTACCTGCCATCTCAGTGATGTCCAGACGCAAATCAATATCCGGCCGACTTCTTGTACGCCTCGATCGCCTTCGTCAGCTCGGCCTCGTCTTCCTTCGACAGATCCTTCGTGCTTTCGATGCGCTCGACCAGCGCGGCGTGCTTGGTCTTCACGTACTCGCGCAGCGCCTTCTCGGCCGTCAGGCAGTCCTTCAGCTCGATACTGTCGAAGGCGCCGGCGCTCACCGCGAACAGCGTGACCGCCATTTCCCACACCTGCAGCGGCTGGTACTGCGGCTGCTTCATCAGCTCGGTGACGCGGCGGCCGCGCTCGAGCTGATTGCGGGTCGCCTCGTCGAGGTCGGATGCGAACTGCGAGAACGCGGCGAGCTCGCGGTACTGCGCCAGCGCCAGGCGCACGCCGCCGCCCAGCCTCTTGATGACCTTGGTCTGCGCCGCGCCGCCGACCCGCGACACCGAAATGCCGGGGTTGATGGCCGGGCGGATGCCGGCGTTGAACAGATCCGTCTCGAGGAAGATCTGGCCGTCGGTGATCGAGATCACGTTAGTCGGCACGAATGCGGTCACGTCGCCGGCCTGCGTTTCGATGATCGGCAGCGCCGTCAGCGACCCGGTCTTGCCCTTGACCGCGCCCTTGGTGAACTTCTCGACGTAGTCCTGATTGACACGCGCCGCACGTTCGAGCAGTCGCGAGTGCAGGTAGAACACGTCGCCCGGATACGCTTCGCGGCCCGGCGGACGGCGCAGCAGCAGCGACACCTGGCGATAGGCCCACGCCTGCTTGGTCAGGTCGTCATAGATGATCAAGGCGTCCTGGCCACGATCGCGGAAGTATTCGCCCATCGTGCAGCCCGAGTACGGCGCGATGTACTGCATCGCCGCCGATTCGGACGCCGTGGCGGCCACGATGATCGTGTACTCCATCGCGCCGAATTCCTCGAGCTTGCGCAGGACGTTGGCGATGTTCGAGGCCTTCTGCCCGATCGCGACGTACACGCAGATCAGGTCCTTGCCCTTCTGGTTGATGATCGTGTCGACCGCCACCGCTGTCTTGCCGGTCTGGCGGTCACCGATGATCAGTTCGCGCTGGCCGCGGCCGATCGGCACCATCGCGTCGATGGCCTTGAGACCGGTCTGCACCGGCTGCGACACCGATTGCCGCTGGATCACGCCCGGCGCGACCTTTTCGATGACGTCCGTCATCTTCGCGTTGACCGGTCCCTTGCCGTCGATCGGTTCGCCGAGTGAGTTGACGACGCGACCGATCAGTTCTGGGCCGACCGGGACATCGAGGATGCGTCCGGTCGCCTTGACGGGATCGCCTTCGCGGATGTGCTCGTAGTCACCGAGCACGACCGAGCCAACCGAGTCGCGCTCGAGGTTCAGCGCCAGGCCGAACGTGTTGTTCGGGAACTCGAGCATCTCGCCCTGCATCACGTCCGACAGGCCGTGGATACGGCAGATGCCGTCGGTCACCGTCACGACGCGTGCCCTGCGTGCGCAGCTCGGTCGAAACGCCGAGGTTCTTGATGCGGCCTTTCAGCAGTTCACTGATTTCACTGGGATTGAGTTGCATCTTTCAACTCCGATAGATTCAGGCGCCGCTTAGGCAGTTAGCGCCGTCTGCATGTCTGTGAGGCGCGCACGGACCGATCCGTCGAGGACCTGGTCGCCGACCGTCGCGCGGACGCCGCCGATCAGTTCGGCATTCACACGCACCTCGGGCTTGAGTTTGCGGCCGAACTTCTTCGACAACGACGCCACCAGCTCGGCGACCTGCGCATCGCTACAGCGGAAACGCGGTTTCGATCAGGCAGTCGGCCACACCTTCGGCGCGAGTTCTTCAGCCGGCGGAACTGCACCGCAACCTCCGGCAGCACCGCCAGGCGCTGGTTCTCGATCAGCAGCTTGAGGAAGTTGGCCGCCGTCAGCCGGCAACGGCGCCTTCATCATGCCGGTGAGCAGCCCGAAGACCTGCTCGTGATCGAGGTTCGGATCTGCCACCACTTCGGCGACCTGCGGATGCGTCATCAGACGTTGGCGAGTTCCTCGATCGGCAGCGAGCCAGCCGTCCAGGCTCTCGCCCGATCCCTGCGCGACCGAGAACAGGGCCTCGGCATACGGCCGGGCGATGGTCGACAGTTCGGCCATGGCTACAGCCTCGCCTTCAGTTGCGTCGAGCAGGTCGGCGTGGACCTGCGGCGTTGACTTCGCGCTTGAGGATCTGCTCTGCACCGGCGACCGCGAGCACGGCGACCTGGTCGCGCAGCGTGTCCTTGGCGCGCTGCATCTCCTGCTCGGCCTCGGCCTTGGCTGCGGCGATCATGCGATCGCCTTCGACCTTGGCCTGTGCCTTGGCTTCGTCGATCGACGGCCTGGGCGCGCTTCTCGGTCTCGGCCATCAGCGCCTGGGCACGTGCCCGCGCGTCGGCATCGAACTGCACTATCTTCTTCTGTGCCTCGTCGAGGCTGCGGTTGCCGCGGTCGGCCGCAGCCAGACCGTCGGCGATCTTCTTCTGGCGCTCGTCGAGCGCCCTGATCAGCGGCGGCCAGATGAACTTCATCGTGATCCACGCACCGATGAAGAACACCGCCATCTGGACGAAAAGCGTCGCGTTGATGTTCATGGAGAAACCCGGTAAATGCGCTCCCGGCGCCGGGCGCCGGACCCGCAATTGAGGTTGATCGTTCGGAAACGCGCGCCCGGCGTCAGCCGGCGAACGGATTGGCGAACGCGAACATCATCGCGATACCGACGCCGATCAGGAACGCGGCGTCGATCAGGCCCGCGAGCAGGAACATCTTGGTCTGCAGCGTGTTCATCAGCTCGGGCTGGCGCGCCGCGGCCTCGATGTACTTGCCGCCCATGATGCCGATGCCGATGCAGGCACCGAAGGCGCCGAGGCCGATGATCAGGCCGGTGGCCAGGGCAACGAATGCGACGTTCGTCATTGCTAGTGCTCCTCAGTACGAGAAGTTGATGGCGGGATGCGGTGAAATCAATGAGCCTCATGCGCCTGTCCGATGTAGACGAGCGTCAGCATCATGAAGATGAAGGCCTGCAGCAGAACGATCAGGATGTGGAAGAGCAACCAGACCGTGCCGGCGACGGCATGGCCGATCGCCAGGAAGAAGCCAGGCTGGGCAATCCAGAAGACGAGCGCGCCAACGACCAGAAGGATCAGCGCCTGCTTTCCGCGGCCGGAAGCCCAGAGCCAGAGAATCCCGAGGAGGTAAGCAAGAAGCACGATGCTCCAGGCCAGCGCGCTGGGCCAGCTCTTGGTTGCGCCCCAGGTGCCTCCGAGAAGCGCGATCAGGAAGAACAGCAGTTCGCCGGCGTACATGTTGCCGAACAGTCGCATGCCGAGCGAGACGGCCTTGGCCGCGTACTCGATCAGGTTGAGCAGGAAATTGAACGGCCACAGCAGCGGGTGCGCGCCGAACGGCGCGGTGAACAGCTCGTGCACCCAGCCGCCGGCGCCCTTGATCTTGATGCCGTAGTAGATCATCAGCAGCAGCACGCTGAGCGACATGCCGAGCGTGCCGTTGAGATCCGCGGTCGGCAGCGGGCGCAGGTAGTGGATGCCGATCTTGTCGGCGATCCAGGGCAGCAGTTCGACCGGGATCAGGTCGATCGCGTTCATCATCACGATCCACAGGAACACCGTCAGCCCCAGCGGCGCGATGAAGGTGCGATCGCCGTGGACGATCGACTTGCTCTGTTCCTCGACGAGTTCGACCAGCGATCTCGACCGCAGCCTGGAACCGCCCGGCACTCCGGCCGTCGACCTTGCGTGCCGCCAGCCAGAGCAGCAAGCAGCACGCCGGACAGCGACTCAGGATCGAAAAGATGATCGTGTCGATGTTGAACACCGAGAAGTCGATGATCGACTTCTGCTTGCCCGTCGACAGATGCGTCAGGTGATGGACGATGTATTCGGTGGCGGTGGGAGCGTGGCCCGAAGCAGCCATGTTTGTAAGCCCGTCCTTATCTGATCAGCAGCGCCAGTACGTAGCTCTTCAGCACGGCGATGATGGACACCAGCATCGCCAGCCACACCAGGTTCTTGTAAGTCGCGACGATCAGCGCCAGCAGCGCGATCGTGGAAAGCACCTTGACGAATTCGCCGATCAAGAACACGGCCGCATCGGTCCCCTGGGGCCGGCGGCTCGCAGCCGCCAACTTCAGCGCAAACAACCCGTTCGGAATGAAGCAGGCGGCGCCCCCCAACAGCGCTGAAATCGCGGCATGCGCCCCTCCGATGAATGCGCTCAGCAGCGAAATGGCGGCGGTTGTGAGTATCTGCAGCAGGACGATCCGGAACATGGTGCCGCTCCGAGTGCCCTACGGCGGGATCTTGAGTCCGTTTTCGCCAAAACCGGGAGATTCTACGAGGCGCGCCGAGTCTCGGTCAAATTTGTGATGCGACGCAAGGCGTGTTCAGTGCACTCGCAGTCGCGCGACGATCCCATCGAGCTGGTCGAGGCTGTCGAACCGGATCACCACTTTGCCGCGCCCCTTGACATCTGCCGTCAGTCGTACGGGGGCACCCAGTGCGTCCGCCAGCTCGTCTTCAAGGCGGACGACGTCTCGGCTGCGAGGTCTTGCCGGTGTCGAGCGCTTGCCGGACGAAGCGCCATGACGCGCGACGAGCGTCTCGGCCTCGCGCACCGAAAGACCGCGCGCCGAGATCCGGTGCGCCAGCTGGATCTGTGCAGCCGAGTCCACCGCCAGCAGCGCGCGTGCGTGCCCCATGTCGATTCCGCCCGCCAGCAGCATCTCCTGCACGGGGCCCGCCAGATTGAGCAGCCTGAGGAGGTTGGACGTCGCGCTGCGGGAGCGGCCGATCGCCTGCGCCGCCTGCTCGTGCGTGAAATCGAACTCGCGAATCAGACGCTGAACGCCCTGCGCTTCCTCGAGCGGATTCAGGTCTTCGCGCTGGATGTTCTCGATCAGCGCCATCGCAAGCGCGGCGGTGTCCGGCACCGGCCTGATCAGGACGGGAACCTCGTCGAGGCCTGCCATCTGCGCGGCGCGAAAGCGGCGCTCGCCCGCAATGATCTCGTACTGGCCGCCGTCGACCGGACGCACGAGAATCGGCTGCATGACGCCCTGCGCGCGGATCGAGTCGGCCAGCTCGGCCAGCGCCTGCGGATCCATGCGCGTGCGAGGCTGATACTTTCCCGGCCGCAACCGGCCGACCGGCAGAGCACTGGGTGCAGTACTCGCCTGCGGCGACGAATCGCCACCGAGCAGCGCATCAAGACCCCGCCCCAGCCCCTTCGGCCGTTTCATCATCGCTGTCCTCCATTCTTGGCGGGCGCTGCGCGATACCGATACCAGTAGGCATACCGATCGCGGAAGCCGAACTTCCGGTAGACGTGACGGGCCGGCGCGTTGGCAGCATCGACCTGCAGATAGGCGATGCGTGCTCCCACCTGCCCGCCCCGTTCCAGCAGCGCAGCGAGGATGGCGGTCGCGAGTCCGCGCCCACGGTGTTCGCTAGCCGTCACCATGTTGAACACGCCGACACAATCCGCATCGACGACGATCTGCCCGCATGCGATTGCGGTCGGGCCATCGCGCACGACCAGGCTGTGGGCTGGCAGCGCACAGTGTGCGATCCGTTGCGCTTCGGCGGCTGCTTCTGCAGGTGGCGAATCGCGCAGTGTGCCCGCGACGGCAGCGAACTCCTCGGTCCCGACCCAGTTCGCAGCGATCTTCGTTCCAGCCACTCGCCCGAACTCCGCCGCGTCGACCCACATCACGCGGGTTTCTTCCCGCGCGACGTAGCCGGCGGCAGCGAGCGCGCGATCGAGCGCGGCGGGCTGCGAATACGGCGTGATCCGGTACAGGCACGGCAGTCCTACACGCTGGTAGAACGCTTCGACCGAGGCGAGCTTGACGTCCAGTGGAATCCGGCCCGCTCCGATCGCGTTGACCGATCTCGCGCGTTTGGCCTTGCCGGGTGAATACCTGAGCAGCCATCCGTCGTAGATCGACTGCTGTGGCGGCTGCGACGACGACAGACCGGCGTCCTCGAGGCGCGCGCCGAGCGTGTCGTCGGCGCTACGCAGGGCATCGGGAACGGCCGCCGGATCGAACATCAGAGCGTGCGGATGCGGTCGATCATTTCGGCGCCGAAGGCGACGTAGGCCTGAGCGCCCTTGGACGCGGGGTCGTACGCCACGCCGGGCAAGCCGTAGCTGGGCGCCTCGGCCAGGCGGACGTTGCGCGGGATGATGGTCGAGAACACCTTGTCGCCGAACTTGTCGACCAGCTGCTCGGAGACCTGCTGCTGCAGCGTCATGCGAGGGTCGTACATGACGCGCAACAGGCCGATGATGCGCAGGTCCGGGTTGAGGTGCGCGGCGACCCGCTTGATCGTGTTGACCAGATCAGCCAGCCCCTCGAGCGCGAAGTACTCACACTGCATCGGAATGATCACGCCGTGCGCGGCGCACAGGCCGTTGAGCGTGAGCAAAGAGAGCGACGGCGGACAGTCGATCAGGATGAAGTCGTACAGCGGGTCGACCTCCACCAGCGCGGACTTCAGTCGCGTCTCGCGGCCTTCGAATTCGACCAGTTCCACTTCGGCGCCGGCCAGCTCGCGATTGGCGCCGAGCACATCGTAGCCACCCTGTTCGGTCCGCTGGCACGCGGGCGTCACGTCGCTCAGCCCGAGCAGCACCTGATACACCGACGCCGGCAGCACTCGCTTGTCGATGCCACTGCCCATGGTCGCGTTGCCTTGCGGATCGAGATCGACCAGCAGTACCTTCGGTCCGTGAGCAGCGATTCCTGCCGCGAGGTTGACCGCCGTCGTCGTCTTGCCCACTCCGCCCTTCTGATTGGCAATGCAGAAGATGCGCGCCATTCAGCGATCGATCCCGTGAGTACACAACGCAAACGTGCCGGGGCCGGGCAACGCGAGAAACTCCAGGATGGCGGCGACAAAGGCCCAGTAATCGGTAATGCCAAGCATTACTGCGGTTCGATCACGACGGTTGGATCACAACGAGGTGGCGCTCGGCATCGAGGGCCGGAACGCGGAGTTTAACTGTGGCCACCACCCTCACCGTTGGGTTCGTCCGCTCGAGCGCCGCGATCTCGTCGGCAGGCAGCGCGCCCTTCATCGCAATCCAGCATCCGCCGGGCGCGATGAGGTGATGCGTCCACGGATCAGCTCGTCGAGCGAGCTCAGAGCGCGCGCAGTGATGACGTCGAACAGCGCGGTCCTGACTTCCTCCACACGCGCATGCAACACCTCGACGTTAGGCAACGCAAGCTCGAGTTTGGCTTGCGACAGAAACGCTGCCTTCTTCTGCACTTTGTCGATCAGCGTGACAGCGACCTCGGGCATCGCGATCGCCACGGGTACGCCGGGTAGTCCGCCGCCCGAGCCGACATCCAGCAGGCGCATGTGGCGTCCGGCCACGCGTCCGGCGATCGTCGGAACGGCAGCGAGCGAGTCCAGCAGATGATGCGTGAGCAACTGATCCGGGCGTTCGACGGCGGTCAGGTTGTGAACCCGGTTCCAACGCTGCAGGAGTGCGGCGAACTGGAGTAACTGCGCTTGTTGCCGCTCGTCCAGAGCGAGGCCCAGCCGGGCCACGCCGTCGGCCAATGCGCTCGCGAGGTCAGGCCGCGAGCTGACCGTCACGGCTGCTGGACTTGTTGACGCGCTTGATATGGACCAACAGCAGCGAAATGGCAGCCGGTGTCACTCCGGAGATCCGCGAGGCCTGGCCGACGGTCTCGGGCCGCCCGGCCTTGAGCTTCTGCCTGACTTCGATCGACAGGCCGCGAACTGAGTCGTAGTCGAGTTCGGGCGGTATGCGCGTCGATTCATGCGTCTCCTGGCGCGCGACCTCGTCGCCCTGCCGCGCAATATATCCGGCGTACTTGACCTGGATCTCAACCTGCTCGGCCACCTCGGAGGACGTTTGTATCGGCGGGCTACCGGCGGCCGATCGGCCGTCGTCAAGCCGCAGACTCATCAGACTGCGATAACTGACGCCAGGCCGCTTCAGCAGGTCGGCCAGCGTGTAGTCACGCCCGATCGTCTGACCAAGGATGCGCTTGGACTCTTGCTCTCCAAGGATGCGAGCATTCACCCACGTCGACTTCAAGCGATCGACTTCGCGCGCGACCGCATCGCGCTTGCGGTTGAATGCCGCCCAGCGTTCGTCATCGACGCACCCGAGCCGCCGCCCCGCTTCCGTCAAGCGCAAATCGGCGTTGTCCTCGCGCAAGCTCAGCCGGTACTCGGCGCGACTGGTGAACATCCGGTACGGTTCCGCAACGCCTCGCGTGATCAGATCATCGACCAGAACACCGAGGTATCCCTGGTCGCGGCGAAGCGTCCACGGCGACTCGCCACGCGCGGCGAGCGAGGCGTTGAGCCCGGCGAGCAATCCCTGCGCCGCGGCTTCCTCATAGCCGGTCGTGCCATTGATCTGGCCGGCGAAATACAGCCCTGCGATCGCCTTCGTTTCCAAGGTCGCCTTCAGCGCGCGTGGGTCGAAGTAGTCGTACTCGATCGCGTACCCGGGTCGCAGAATGTGCGCCGCCTCCAGCCCCTTCATCGATCGGACGATCTCGACCTGTACATCGAACGGCAGGCTGGTCGAGATGCCGTTCGGGTACACCTCGTTCGTTTCCAGGCCTTCGGGCTCGAGAAAGATCTGGTGCGCGTCCTTGTCCGCAAAGCGGTGGATCTTGTCCTCGATCGATGGGCAGTAGCGCGGGCCGACGCCTTCGATCACACCGGAATACATCGGACTGCGGTCGAGATTGGCGCGTATGACTTCGTGAGTCGCCGGATTGGTGTGCGTGATCCAGCAGGACACCTGCGCGGGATGCTCCGACACCGAGCCCATGAACGAAAAAACCGGCAGAGGATCGCGATCTCCCGGCTGCTCTTCGAGACGGCCGAAATCGATGGTTCGCCCGTCAAGTCGTGGCGGGGTCCCGGTCTTAAGGCGCCCCTGCGGGAGTTTCAGCTCCTTGAGGCGCGCGGCGAGTGAAATCGAGGGCGGATCGCCAGCGCGTCCCGCCGCAAAGCTCTGCAACCCGATATGCACACGGCCATTGAGAAATGTGCCGGCCGTCAGAACCACAGCGCGGCCAGTGAAATGGATCCCAGACTGCGTCACCGCTCCTACGACTCGTTCGCCGTGCACCACCAGGTCGTCCACCGCCTGCTGAAATAGCCAGAGGTTCGGCTGATTTTCGAGACGACGCCGTATTGCCTTGCGATAGAGCACTCTGTCGGCTTGGGCCCTCGTCGCACGGACTGCGGGCCCTTTTGACCGATTGAGAATCCGAAACTGAATACCTGCCTCGTCGGTCGCGCGTGCCATCGCGCCACCCAGTGCATCGACCTCCTTGACGAGGTGGCCCTTACCAATCCCGCCGATCGAAGGATTGCACGACATCTGCCCCAGCGTTTCGATGCTGTGCGTCAGCAGCACGGTGCGCGCGCCGGTGCGGGCCGCCGCGAGGGCAGCTTCCGTCCCGGCGTGACCGCCGCCGACAACGATGACATCGAAGACTTCGGGGAAGTTCATGGGCGAGGCGCGAACCAAGCCGGAAAGTATAGCCGCGGGCTACTGCTTCAATCGTGGCGCGCCTGTTTCACGTGGAACCAGCCGCAGCCTGTTCCACGTGGAACTATGGACCGAAGCGAGGTTCGAAGGCGTTCCCGCGCACCCGAAGCGTCATGGCCTGGATGCGCTGCCCGATGAGTTCGACCCGTACGGTGCCGGCCACCTTCAAATCCGGATCCACCGTGAAATCCCCGCGGGCGCCCAGCGCGCCGGCTCGGCCGCCGGTGTCCTCGAAACGTACACCGGCCGAAGACGCGCCGAGCGTACCGTCGAACTCGGTGAAACGCGTCACGCCCGCCGCCATCGCGCCCTGCGTTGCCGCCAGCCCCAAGTTGATCCCGTTGAGCGTTGCCCAGCGCACACGGAACGGGCCGGCGACTACTGCCTGGCTCACGGCTTCATCAAGCGTGGTGCCACGCCCGACGACAGTGAGATCCAGGTTGGCCGTGCCCTGGAACGGAGCCAGCGGCGACTCCTGACCGGCCGGTGCCTTGCGCAGGTGCTGGACGACGGTTTCGATGTCGACGTTAGTGCCGCCCGTGCGCCCGGTGATCACCCACTCGACGTCGCTGGCCGCGTACAGCATTCCAGTCAACACACCGTAGAAGCCCGCCAGCGAATAGCTGGAAATTTCGATCAGCTTGCCATCGACCCGACCGTTGGCGCGGACTTCGTTCCACCTGACCTTCGGGCCGAACGGCAGGGCCCATCGCTCCGCGTCCAGGCGGAAGTCGATGACCGGGCGGCCATCGGTCGTCTGCGCCGGACGCAGGGCGAGCTTCATCGTGCCGTCGATGTCCAGCTGCCTGACAAGCAGAGGTCCGAAACGCCCGTCGTCCCCGCGGCGAATCACCGCCTCGTATCGATCCGGCAGCAAGTCGGTGCCCGAAATCCGCACGGACTCGAATCGGATCGTGGAGATCTTGGGGGAAAGCGCATTGGCTCCCGCGGCGAGTGCGGAAGCGATGATGCGTGCCTGCTCCACGGTAAAGCTCAGTGGCGCGATGGTGGCTTCACCCCACACCCATTGACCGCCTCGTAGCGCGCTCCATAAGTCTTTCCAGTTGATCAGCAGCGAGACCTCGTCGACCCGGACCTCGCCGGCGCGAATGCCCCGCACCACCATCCGCGGCGACGGCGTGAAGCGAAACTCGGTGTCCGTGACGGCTACCGGCTGGCGGAATACTTCCGACAGGCGCTCGGCAACGCGCGGCGCGCTGACTTCGCGCTGCAGCGGCTGGACGGTGCTGAACAGCGCCGCGCCGAGGACCGCGACTGCCGCCAGGCCCACGAGCCGCTTCATCCATTTGCGCACCGCTTGGCGACGCTGCTCGTCGGCGACTTCGTCGCTCTCCGCTCGGTCACGCTCCTCCTGCAGGTCCAGGCGATCGGGGACGTTGACCGTCGTAATGGCGAAATGCGTGGCCGCTTCCCAGTCGGGGGAGCGTGTCGTGCCCGACGAAGGCAGCAACTCGTGTGAGCGCACACTTACCGCTTGTTCCGCACGGCCACTCGTCGACTGCCGTTGGGCTGCCGGCGGGCGCGCTGGTGCGCGGGTTGCCTCGCGGGCGAGTTGCGCGGCCGCCTGCTCGACCCGCGCGCGGACTAGCTCGCTGGCCACTGCCTCTTCGGAGTCGCCGAAAATGGTGACCGGGTCCAGCTCGCTCTGCTCGAGGAACTGGGCGACCGCCTCGGGCTCAAGCTTGGCCTCCGAGGGTGCGTCGTCCAAGCGCACGGCTTCCATCGAACCCATCGGCTCGACAAGTCCCGCGTCCTGCAGCTTGCGCATCGCGCGTTCAATGCGCTCGTCGTTCAGGCTGGGCAGTCGCGTCTTCAGTCCGGCCACATTGAGACGGCCGTCGAGGAGGATCAGGATCAGCCGTTCGCTCTGCGTGAACTGGTGCGACTTCTCATAGACCTCACGCACACCGCGATCGGTGCGCCGATAGATCATCGAGACGTTCAGCGCCATGGCAATCGTGAGCGCCCCAACCAGGGGTCGTCGTCGGAGATCGATCGATTGTATCGACGAAGCCGTCTGAATCGCACGCGGCCGTTCAGTCGATAAGCGGGTAGATCAGCCGCCTGTGCGCGAGCAGCCGGCCCGATACCGCACTTGCGTCGGGCCGCGGACCGCTACGAGCCCGCGGGCTTCGGCGATTGCCGGCTCAGCCACCAGGCGTTGAGTTCGCCGATAAGGCCGCGACGGAACGCCATCACGCAAACGACGAAGATCAGTCCGATCACCACCGTGACCGCTTCGCCAAGCCCGTTGAACCATTCGATTCCCGTCACACGGCCCAGGAACATGCCGATGTCGCCGACCTTGTTCTCGAGTGCAACGACGATGAAAGCGCCGAGGATCGGCCCGAGCATGGTTCCCATTCCTCCGACCAGCACCATCAGGATCACGAGTCCCGATGTGCTCCAGTGCGCGTCGGTCAGGGTAGCGAAACCGAGTACGAGTGTCTTGGTCGCACCGGCGAGTCCGGCCAGCGCCGCCGACAAGCACAAAGGCCAGCAGCTTGAAGCGCGCCGTGTCGTAACCCAGCGATGTCGCGCGTGCCTCGTTCTCGCGTATGGCCTTCAGCACCTGGCCGAACGGCGAGTGAACGGTCCGGTAGATCAGCAGGAACGAAAGCACGAATATCGCCAGCACCACGTAGTACAGCGTTATGTCGCTCTGAAGATCCACCATGCCGAGGAGCTTGCCGCGCGGCACCGACTGCAGGCCGTCTTCGCCGCCGGTGAACCCAGCCTGCAGGAAGACGAAGTACAGCATCTGCGCCAGCGCGAGCGTGATCATCGAAAAGTAGATGCCGCTGCGGCGGATCGCGAGCATGCCCATCACGAGGCCGAGCACAGCGCCGGCAACGATGCCGATCAGCAGCCCGATCTCCATCGGGACGCCCCACACCTTGAGCGCATGCCCGGCGGCATAGGCGGCGCCACCGAGAAAAGCCGCGTGGCCGAACGACAGCAGGCCGGTGAATCCGATCAGCAGGTTGAAGGCGCAGGCGAAGAGCGCGTAGCACATGACCTTCATCACGAAGACCGGATAGGCGCCGAGCAGCGGCAGCACCGCGACGATCGCAAGCAGCGCGGCATACAGGATGAACTCGCGCGGCAGCTTCACGCTACTTCTCCTTGCCGAAGAGTCCCGCCGGACGGATCAGCAGCACGATCGCCATGATCAGGAACACGACGGTGGCCGAGGCTTCCGGATAAAAGACCCTCGTGAATCCCTCGATCACGCCCAGGCCCAGCCCGGTCAGGATCGAGCCCATGATCGAACCCATGCCGCCGATGACGACCACGGCGAACACGACGATGATCAGGTTGCTGCCCATCAGCGGCTGAACCTGCAGGATGGGCGCGGCGAGCACGCCTGCAAAACCGGCCAGCGCGACACCGAAGCCGTAGGTGAGCGTCACCATCAGCGGGACGTTGACGCCGAACGCTTCGGTAAGCTTCGCGTTCTCGGTGCCAGCGCGCAGCAGCGCGCCGAGCTTCGTGCGTTCGATGACGTACCAGGTGCCGAGGCAGACGACCAGCGAAGCCAGCCACGACCCACGCCCGGTAGTTGGGCAGGATCATGAATCCCAGATTGGTGGAGCCCTGCAGTGCTTCCGGCACCTGGTACGGCAGGCCCGAGACGCCGTAGAACGAACGGAAGAATCCCTCGATCAGCAACGTGAGGCCGAACGTGAGCAGCAGGCCGTAAAGGTGATCGAGTTTGTAGAGGTGCCGCAGCAGCAGTCGTTCAGTGACGATGCCGAACAGACCGACCAGCAGCGGCGCGACGATCAGCATCACCCAGTAGTTGACGCCGAAGTACGTCAGGCCCATCCACGCAAAAATGGCGCCCATCATGTAGAGGGCGCCGTGCGAAAAGTTGATGACGTTCAGCAGTCCGAAGATGACCGCCAGGCCGAGCGACAGCATCGCGTAGAACGACCCGTTCACCAGGCCGAGCAGCAACTGACTCAGACAGAGCCGGCAGCGGAATTCCGAACAGTTCAGTCATCGCAGTCAGTCACTGTCGCCGGGACGCGCGCAAACGACGTACCGCTCGCGCCCCGGCACGGACTCACGCTACTTCAGCGGACACTTCGACGCGCCAGGCAGCTTGTACGCCTGATCGCCCGGAATGACCTGCACGGTCTTGAAGTAATCCCACGGCTCCTTCGACTCCTCGGGCGTCTTGACCTGCTGCAGATACATGTCGTGGACCATGCGACCATCGGGACGGATGTACCCGCCCTTGGCGAACATGTCGTTGATCTTCGTCTTCTTCATCTGCGCCATCACCGCGTCCGGGTCGTCGGTGCCCGCCGCCTTGACCGCCAGTCAGGTACGTCAGCGTCGCCGAGTAGTCGCCGGCCTGCAGCATCGACGGCATGCGCTTGAACTTCTCGAAGAAGCGACGGCTCCAGGCGCGCGCCTCGGGCGACTGGTTCCAGTACCAGCCATCGGTCAGGTACATGCCCTGCGTCGTCTTCAGTCCGAGCGCATGGATGTCGTTGATGAACATCAGCAGGCCCGCGAGCTTCATCGTCTTGGTCACGCCGAACTCGTTGGCGGCCTTGATCGAGTTGATCGTGTCGCCGCCGGCGTTGGCCAGGCCGAGGATCTGCGCCTTGCTGTTCTGCGCCTGCAGCAGGAACGACGAGAAGTCCGACGCGTTCAGCGGCGCGCGCACCGCACCGACCACCGTGCCGCCGGCCGCCTTGACGACATCGGCGGTGTCCTTCTCGAGCGAGTGGCCGAACGCATAGTCGGCGGTCAGGAAGAACCAGCTCTTGCCGCCGGCCTTCACTACCGCCGCGCCGGTGCCGTTGGCCAGCGCGATCGTGTCGTAGGCGTAGTGAACGATGTAGGGCGAGCAGTCCTCGTTGGTCAGGCGCGAGGTTGCCGCCCCGACCACCATGTAGGGACGCTTCTTCTCGGTCGCGACCTTCGATCCGGCCAGCTGTGCCGCCGAGTTGGTGCCACCGATGATCATGTCGGCGCCGCCCTGGTCGATCCACTCGCGCACCTTGCGACGAGGAGATGTCGGCCTTGTTCTGGTGGTCCGCGAAGACGACCTCGATCTTCTTGCCCGGGAACTCCTTCTGCATGTCGGCGATCGCCATGCGGATCGACCTCGACGCCGGCCGGGCCGTCGAGGTCCGAGTAGAGCGACGACATGTCGGTGATGAACCCGATCACGATCTTGTCGCCCGACAGCTTCTGCGCCTGCGCACTGGAAAATCCCAGCGCCAGACCGCACGCGGCGAGCGTTACAGCCATTGTTTTCAGTTTCAACCTCATCTCTGTCTCCTCCTCGGGGGATGGTCAGTACTAGACACCTAGCAATTGATGGAGCGTTTCTTCCTTGGCCTTCAGTTCCGCGGCCGCGAAGGATTCGACAATGCGCCCATGCTCCATGACGTAGAACCGGTCCGCCAGTGGCGCAGCGAACCGGAAATTCTGTTCGACCATCACGATCGTGTAGCCGCGCGACTTCAGCGTACGGATCATCTCACCCAGCTTCTTGACGATGACCGGGGCCAGACCCTCCGAAATCTCGTCGAGCAGCAGTAGTTGCGCTCCGGTGCGCAGGATGCGCGCCACGGCCAGCATCTGCTGCTCGCCGCCCGACAGGCGCGTGCCCTGGCTCTTCGCGCGCTCCTTCAGGTTGGGAAACATCGCGTAGATCTCGTCGACGCTCATGCCGCCTTGCTCGCTGACGCGCGGCGGCAGCATCAGGTTCTCCTCGCAAGACAGGCTGGCGAAGATGCCACGCTCCTCGGGGCAGTAGCCGACGCCCAGATGCGCCACCTTGTGCGTCGGCATGCCGACGGTCTCGGTGCCGGCGACCTTGATCGATCCCTTGCGAGCGCCGGTCAGGCCGAGATCGCGCGCATCGTCGTGGTGCGGCCGGCGCCGTTGCGGCCCAGCAAGGTCACCACTTCGCCACGGCCGACATGGAGGTCGACACCGTGCAGGATGTGTGATTCGCCGTACCAGGCGTGCAATCCGGCGATTTCGAGTGCGGTCGTCCATCAGTGCCCCATGCCCTCGAGCTCGGTCTCGCTGGTGCCCATGTAGGCTTCCATGACCGCCGCGTCGTTGGACACGACTCGGTACGGCCCGTCGGCCAGGACCGAGCCACGCGCCAGCACGGTGATCATGTCGGCGATGCTCGAAACCACGTTCATATTGTGCTCGACCATCAGCACCGTGCGGCCCTTGGCGACCTTCTGGATCAGCTCAGTGACGCGGGCGACGTCTTCGTGGCCCATCCCCTGCGTCGGTTCGTCGAGCAACATCAATTCGGGTTCGGTGGCCAGCGTCGTCGCGATCTCGAGCGCGCGCTTGCGTCCATAAGGAAGCGAGACCGTCTCGACTCCCGCAAAGGAACGCAGGTCGACCTGGTCGAGCAGTTCCAGCGCGCGGGCATTCATCGTTTCGAGCACCCGTTCGCTGCGCCAGAACTGGAACGACAGTCCGGCCCCGCGCTGCAGCGCGATGCGGACGTTCTCCAGCACCGTCAGATGAGGAAACACCGACGAGATCTGGTAGGAACGGACGATGCCGCGGCGGGCGATGTGCTCGGGGGTTTCGCGCGTGATGTCGATTCCGTTGAACAGGATCTGGCCGCGCGTGGGCGTCAGGAACTTCGTCAGCAGGTTAAAACAGGTCGTCTTGCCTGCACCATTGGGGCCGATCAGCGCATGGATCGCCCCGCGCCTGACCTTGAGGTTGACGTCGTTGACCGCGACGAAGCCCTTGAACTCCTTGGTCAGGCCGCGCGTCTCGAGGATGATTTCGGCTGTGGCACTCATGCGGAGGCCGCGAGCATAGCAACGTAATCCGCGTGTGTGGAGACTCGCGGGTTGGTCGCATGGCAGTGGTCCTTCAGCGCATTGGCCGCGACGTCGTCGTATAAGTCGGGGGTGATTCCCATTTCGCCCAGGCCGGACGGCAGCCCGAGCCGGCGGTTCAGCGAGCGTATGGCCCGCGCGAGTTCGTCGCCGCCGTTGACACCGAACATGCTCGCGATCGACTGCACGCGCTCTGGCACCGCTCGCTCGTTGAACTTCACCACCTCCGGCAGCAGCACCGCGTTCAGCGTGCCATGGTGCGGCCCGATCCGGTCCACGCCGAGCTTGAGTCCGCCCAGCGCATGCGACAGCGAATGCACCGCCCCCAGGCCTTTCTGGAATGCCATCGCGCCCTGCATCGATGCGCTCATCATGTTCCAGCGCGCCGCCGGATCGCGCGGCTCCTGAGTCGCTTTTTCGATGTGCTTGAGCCCGCGCGCGAGTCCGTCATAGGCGATCGCGTCGGCGGGCGGGTTGACGGCCTTCGAAAGGAAGGTTTCGACACAGTGCGCGATGGCGTCCATGCCGGTGGCAGCGGTCAGCCGGGCCGGCAGCCCGTAGGTCAGCTCGGGATCGCAGATCGCGGTCTTCGGCACTAGTTGCCAGGAATGAAAACCGAGCTTGTGTCCATCGTCGAGGACGATGATCGCTCCGCGTGCCACTTCGCTGCCGGTCCCGGCCGTGGTCGGTATCGCGATCAGCGGCGCGACCGCGGAAGTGATGCGCGGGCTGCCGCCGCGGATCGTCGCGTAGTCGGCCAGCGTCCCGGGGTGAGTGGCCATGATCGCGACGCCCTTGGCCAGATCGATCGCGCTCCCGCCACCGAGCGCGATCAGTCCGTCGGCGCCGTGCGACCGGTACGAATCGACCGCCGCCCTCACGGCGGACTCGGTCGGATTCGACGGCGTGCCGTCGTAGACCGACGCCGGCAAATCACCGAGCGCATCGCGCAGCCGGTCCAGCAGGCCCGCCGCAACCACTCCCCGATCGGTGCAGATCAGCGGCCTGCGGATCGCGTTGCGCTCGCATTCGGCCGCCGTCAGCCGGATCGCCCCGAAGTCGAACTGCACCTGCGTGATGTAGTAGATCAGGGACATGGGCTTGCTCCGCTGCGGACGACGCGAGGAACCCGCGCATCAAAGCGGCCAGTATGTGCGCTCGGCCGGGCCCGCGCAATTGCGCCGGCCCCCAATGGCAACGGGCCGCCGCAGCGACCCGTCCGGTGTTCAACCGTCCATGACTTAGGCGGCGAGCCGCTGTTCCAGCGCGCTGCGCGTGCGTTCCAGCTCAGCGGGCAGGTGCGGCTGCAGCCGGCCGAACAGCTCCGCATGCGACGCAATCTCCCTGCGCCAGTCGGCCACGTCGATCGACGTGATGCGTTGATAGCGTTCGCGCGCGAAATCCAGCCCGGTCCACATCATGTCTTCATAGCGCGGAGTGATGCCGAATACGTGCTCCACGCCGCCGGCTCGTCCGTCGATGCGATCGACGATCCACTTCAGCACGCGCATGTTTTCGCCGAAGCCCGGCCAGACAAACTTACCTTCGCCGTCCGTGCGAAACCAGTTGACGGTGAAGATCTTCGGCAGCGTCGCCCCGCCCTCCTGCAGCGCACGGCCGAGCTTGATCCAGTGCCCGAAATGGTCACCCATGTTGTAGCCGCAAAATGGCAGCATCGCGAACGGGTCACGCCTGAGCACGCCCTGCGCACCGGCCTGTGCGGCGGTGGTCTCCGAACCCATCGTCGCAGCCATGTAGACCCCCTCGACCCAGTTGCGCGCCTCGGTAACCAGCGGCACCGTCGTCGAGCGCCGGCCACCGAACAGGAACGCATCGATCGGCACGCCGTTCGGATCCTCCCAGTCGGCATCGATTGCGGGGCACTGGGCCGCGGCGACCGTGAAGCGCGAGTTCGGATGCGCGGCCTTGCGCCCGGCCTTGCCATCTTCGGGCGTCCAGTCCTTGCCCTGCCAGTCGACCAGGTGCGCGGGCGGCGGTCCCATGCCTTCCCACCAGACGTCACCGTCGTCGGTCAACGCGACGTTGGTGAAAATGACGTTGGCGTTCAGCATCGCCATCGCGTTGTGATTGGTCTTCTCCGAAGTACCGGGCGCGACGCCGAAGCAACCCGCCTCGGGATTGATCGCGTACAAGCGGCCGTCGGGGCCGGGCTTGATCCACGCGATGTCCTCGCCGATGGTCGTCACCTTCCACCCGTCGAACGCCGGCGGCGGGATCAGCATCGCGAAGTTCGTCTTACCGCACGCCGAGGGAAACGCGGCCGCGACGCGGTACCTGCGTCCTTCGGGCGAAGTCACTCCGAGGATCAGCATGTGCTCGGCGAGCCAGCCTTCGTCGCGTCCCATAGTCGATGCGATCCGCAGCGCCAGGCACTTCTTGCCGAGCAGCGCGTTGCCGCCGTAGCCCGAACCGAACGACCAGATCTCGCGCGTCTCGGGGAAGTGAACGATGTACTTGGTCGGATTGCAGGGCCACGCGACGTCGCGCTCTCCCGCGGCCAGCGGCTTGCCCACCGAATGAATACACGGGACGAAGGTGCCATCAGTGCCCAGCAGTTCGACAACCGCGCGGCCCATCCGCGTCATGATGCGCATGTTGACCACAACATACGGGCTGTCGCTGAGTTCGACACCGATCTGGCTGATATGAGATCCCAGCGGGCCCATCGAGAAAGGAACCACGTACATCGTGCGTCCGCGCATGCAGCCGGCGAACACGCCGTTCAGTGTGACGCGCATTTCGGCCGGATCAACCCAGTTGTTGGTCGGGCCCGCGTCCTCGATTGACTGGCTGCAGATGAAGGTGCGGTCTTCGACGCGCGCCACGTCACTCGGGTCGGACAGCGCGAGAAAGCTGTGCGGGCGTCTGACCGGATTCAGCCTGCGCAGAGTTCCTGCGGCGACCATCTCGTCGCACAGCCGGTCGTACTCTTGCTGCGAGCCGTCACACCAAACGACGCGATCGGGACGCGTCAGGCGCGCGATCTCGGCAACCCAGGCGACCAGCTTTCGGTTTCGGACGTAAGTTGGAGCGTTGATCGACTGCCCCGCAAGCACTGCGCTCATGAACTGCGCCTCCAAATTCGGCATGCTCCGCGCGCGGGCACGCTCGTCTTCTGACTGGCCTCGTCGCGGATCGTGGCCGCGAGTGGCCGGCGGATGGGCGGATGGCCCGAACGGTCGCCGGCGACGGGAAAAGGCATTCATTCTAGCGGCTGCGCCGCGCCTGCACGCGCGTCTCTTACGACCGTCGTGCTGCGATGCGAATACGCATCGGTCGGGTGTTGCGCCAGGCTGGCGCAGGCGCGCGAAAAAAATGGCCCGCAATGCGGGCCATCCCAGTAGAGCGCCGGATCAGCTGCCGAGCACGTTGATCTCGACAGCCTGGGGGCCTTTTTGCCCCTGCTGAACCTGGTATTCCACCTTCTGATTTTCCTTCAGCGTGCGGAACCCTTTGGACTTGATGCCGCTGTAGTGAGCAAATAGGTCCGCGCCGCCGTCGTCCGGCTTGATGAATCCGAAACCCTTGGTTTCGTTGAACCACTTCACGGTGCCTGTCGGCATTCGATGTCACTCCGAGGAACGCGGGATGCGCCCGCGACGCGCAAGCGATGGTGCTGTTGGGATTGCCGGGAGTTTGTAATGCGACAGGGATGGCCCGAAGGCGGCTGGCACAGATGTTGTTTATCGATCCACGTTCCGAATCCACAGCGAATGATCGGCTGCCTTTTAACGCTACACCGCGCACTCGGAAAAATCTAGACGCCGGAATCCGTGACGGGTGCTGCTGCCGAAGTCATGGCGTCCAAGGACGCATCAGGTCATCCGGCAGCAACGAATACAGCGCGGCGTCGAAGCGGGCCTCGCCGACCAGCAGCCCATGACGCAGCACGCCTTCGAAGCGTGCGCCCGCCCGCTCCGCCGCGCGTCTGCTCGAGGCATTTTCGAGGCGGATGCGGATCGACACGCGGACCAGCTTCAATTCGTTGAATCCGACCGCGGCCATCGTGCGCATCGCGGTCGCGGCGACTCCGCGACCGCACGCCGAGCGGCGGACCCAGTAGCCCATTTCGGCTTCGCGCTTGCCGTAGAGCAGGACGTCATGCAGGCCGACGCCGCCGAGCAGGCGCTGATCGGTCGCGTCGAAGATCGCCATCGGAAACGCGGTC
This sequence comes from uncultured beta proteobacterium, assembly GCA_963703945.1. Lineage (GTDB taxonomy): Bacteria > Pseudomonadota > Gammaproteobacteria > Burkholderiales > Burkholderiaceae_F > JALORV01. Next base: position 417,522 of record CAVPGM010000011.1, read on the forward strand.
TGCTGCTGCCACATCCGATCGGCCTCGCCGAACCAGCGCTCGACATCGACCGGCCCGTATTGCGCGTGGTACCACGGCATCCAGCGCGCCAACGCGACACTGGACTCGCGCGCAGCCTGCAGGAACTCTTCGGCGGTAGGACGCGTCGCGCCGGTCAGCGGGCGCAGCTCGATCTTCATGCGGCCCGCTGGTTCCATCGTTGCCACATCGTGTAGATGACTCCGGCGCTGAGAACCACCGCCGCCATGCGGATCGCGTGAAATGCAGTCACGATCGGCACGCCGAGCTGCAGCGCCTTGGCGGTCAGGGCCATTTCGCCGATCCCACCGGGCGTCGTCGCGATCACTGCCGTGGGCCAGTGCAGCCCTGCGCCGCGCGCGAGCAACGCACCGAAAGCCGCAGAGGCCACCAGATAGACGATCGTGATCAGAGTGACTGCCGACAGGAAGCGCGGCGCGGCACGAAAGAATTCCGCGGTGAAATGCAGGCCGAGCGAGATCCCGATCAGGTACTGACCGGCATTGACGACCGACGCCGGCAGCGCCGAGAACGTGTGCCCAGTGCCGGTGATCACCGCGGCGGCCAGCAGCGGACCGATCATCCAGCTGTTGGGCGACCCGAGCCGCTCCATCACGGCCGCAGCCGCCAGCGTCACCGCCGCCAGCACTGCGAATCCCGTCGCGCTGAATTCACGCGCGAGCGGCATGTACGGATCGAGGCCGTGCACGCCGAGTCCGGCGAACAGCAGCGGAACCACCAGCACCACCAGCATGATGCGCAGGCTGTGTGCGGCGGCGACGCGGTCGACCCGACCCCCGTGGCGCTGCGCCTGAGTCGCCATCTCGCTGGCGCCGCCGATCGCCATTGCGAAGAACGAGGTCGGCGGATCGGTCGCCGTCATCGCGCGCCAGCAGCCAGCTGCCCGCCGCTCCGAGCGCGATGGCGAACACCACGGCGAGCAGCAACCACGGGGCCAGCCGGACGACTTCGCGCAGAACGTCCGGCGAGAAATACAGACCCAGCGCCACGCCGATCGCCCACTGTCCGAGTTGCCGCGCGGCAGGCGGTGCCGCCAGTTTCGCATCGGCCATGCTGGCCAGTGCGACAGCGACCAGCGGGCCGATCAACCAGGGCAGCGGGGCGTGCAGCAGCAGGCCCACTGCCGCGCCGACCAGCGCGATCAGCAGCGTCGCAAGGACGCGCAGCAGAGGTCTTCGGGCCTGCTCGCGGTTGCTCCCGTCATCGCGACTTCCGACGGGATTCACGCCGTCCGCGCGCGCCGTTCGCGCACGACGCGCACCAGCCACGGAACCAGGACCAGCGCCGCCGTCAGCCCGAGCAGCGCGGCCGAGATCGGGTGTGTGAAGAACACCGACACATCGCCCTGGCTGATCGCCAACGCACGCCGGAACTGCGACTCGGCGAGCGGGCCGAGGATCAGCCCGATGACAGCGGGCGCCACCGGGAAGCCCCAGCGCCGCATCATGAAGCCCAGCAGGCCGAAGACATAGAGCGTCATCAGATCGACGACCGACTGATGCAGGCTGTACGCGCCCAGCGTGGAGAACACGAGGATGCCCGCGTACAGCAGCGGCCGCGGAATCATCAGCACCTTCACCCACAGTCCGATCAGCGGCAGATTGAGGATCAGCAACAGGATGTTGCCGATGTACATGCTGGCGATCAGGCCCCACACCAGCGCGCCCTGCGTCTGGAACAGCAGCGGGCCGGGCTGGATACCGTAGTTCTGGAACGCTGCCAGCAGGATGGCGGCGGTGGCCGAAGTGGGGATGCCCAGGGTGAGCAGTGGCACGAGCACGCCCGCCGATGATGCATTGTTGGCGGCCTCGGGGCCGGCGACGCCCTCGATCGCGCCGTTGCCGAACTCCTCAGGGTACTTGGTGAGCTTCTTCTCCAGCGCGTACGACAGGAAAGTTGGAATCTCCGCGCCGCCTGCGGGAATCGTGCCGAAGGGGAAGCCGATGAACGTAGCGCGCAGCCACGCCGGCCACGAGCGCTTCCAGTCCTCACGCGACATCCAGATCGAGCCGGACATCTTTTCCAGCTCTTCATGCTGCCGACTCTGGTAGGCCGCGACATACAGGGCCTCGCCGACGGCGAACAGACCCACCGCCAGCACGACGACGTCGATGCCGTCCATCAGCTCAGGCACGCCGAAGGCAAACCGCATCTGGCCGGTCTGGTCATCGATGCCCACCAGGCCCAACAGAACGCCGACGAACAGCATCGTCAGGCCGCGCACCGTCGAGCTGCCAAGGACCGCTGCTACCGTGACGAACGCGAACACCATCAGGGCGAAGTACTCGGTCGGACCGAACTTGAGCGCCACTTCGACCACCAGCGGGCGCCAACAAAGTCAGCAAGATGGTGGCGATCGTTCCGGCGACGAACGAGCCAATGGCAGAAGTCGCAAGCGCCGGCCCGGCGCGCCCGCGCTTGGCCATCTTGTTGCCCTCAAGCGCGGTGGCGATCGAAGCCGACTCGCCCGGCGTGTTGAGCAGAATGGTCGTCGTCGAGCCGCCGTACATCGCGCCGTAGTAGATGCCGGCGAACATGATCAGCGCGCCGGTCGGATCGAGCTTCACCGTCAACGGCAGCAGCATCGCGACCGTCAGCGCCGGACCCACGCCGGGCAGTACCCCGATTGCCGTGCCGAGCGTGACGCCGATAAAGCCCCACAGCAGATTGTTCGGCGCCAGCGCAACGCCGAAACCGGTCAGAAGCGCGCCAAGAGTTTCAGTCATAGGCCCGCCGTACCCAGCAGCGGCTGCAGCCAGCCGGCGGGCAGGTTGACGTTGAGGAAGCGCACGAAGAACAGATAAACCGCGACGCCAAGCACCAGGCCGATCGCCAGGTCGCGTGCCCAGCGCGCGCTGCCGAATCCGCGCGCCACCAGCGCAAAGAGCACCATCGCGGCGATGGCGAAGCCAGCGCTTTGGATCAGCACCATCTGCGCAAACAGCCCCGCACTGACCCAGGCAAAGGCGCTCGAATGGAAAGCGTGCTCGCCCCTCTCGGCCGGATCGTCCGGTACGCGCTCGCGCCAGCCGCCGGTAAACACTTCCGCCAGCAGCCAGAAGCCGAGCACGATCAGGCCGGCCGACACGACCTTCGGCATGAAGTTGGGGCCGATCCGAGCGTAACCACCCGCCTCCGGCAACTGGAACGCGACGGCAGTGGCGAAGATCCCCAGCGCCAGGACGCCCAGCGACAGGATCAGTTCAACGCGACCGCCGCGAGTCGACGGCAGCATGGCCTACTTGGCCAGCCCGAGCGAATCGAGAATGCCGCGGATACGCTTCGTGTCTTCTTCGAGGAAGGCTTTGAAGGCGTCGCCGGGGAGATACACCGACTCCCAGCCCATTCTTGTCAGCGAGTCTTTCCAGTCGGACGAGTCGACGCCGGCCTTGATCGCCGCGATCAGCGCATCGCGCTGGGCAGCGGTGATGCCGGGTGCGCCGAAGACGGCGCGCCAGTTGCCAAGAACGACATCGATGCCCTGCTCCTTCAGCGAAGGGATGCCGTCGATCGCCGCCGGCCCGGAGACCGCGAGGCCGCGCATGCGGCCGCTCTTGATGTGCTCGGCAAACTCACCCACCCCGGCGATGCCCGCCGACACGTGACCACCGACGATGTTCGCGATCTGGTCGCCACCGCCCTTGGATGCGATGTAGTTCACCTTGGTCGGATCGACGCCGACCGCACGCGCGATCAGGCCCGCCAGGATGTGGTCGGTGCCGCCGGCGGACCCGCCGTTCCAGGCGATCTTGCCCGGATCAGCCTTGAAAGCCTTCACGAGATCGCCCATCGTCTTGTACGGCGAGTTCGCCGGGACCACGACGACCTCGTACTCGCTGGTCAGGCGGGCCAGCGGCGTGACCAGGGTGAGGTCGACCGGCGACTTGTTGAGCACGATGCCGCCCACCATCACCATGCCGCCGATCATCATGGCGTTCGGATCGCCCTTGGCCGAATTGACGAACTGGGCCAGCCCGATCGTGCCAGCCGCCCCCCCTTGTTGTCGAACTGAACCGACTGGACCGACTTGGCCTGCTGCATCGCCGCGCCGAGCGCACGCCCGGTCTGATCCCAGCCACCGCCCGGGTTGGCCGGGATCATCATCTTGAGGTTGGCAACGGCCTGCGCGGCAGCCTGTAACGGCCACTGCGCGGCGGCGAGGGCGGCAAGTGTGGTCAGCGTGAATTCGCGGCGTTCCATCGAGTCTCCTTGGCGTCTGCTTCTGCGTGCGTTGCGATGAACGGTCGATCAGCATACCGAACCCCGGGTGCCGCCGTCACCTGCGGCGATGCGCATCGCTAGTCGGCGCGCAGCGCATCGACGATCTTCATGCGGCTGGCGCGGATCGCCGGCAGGAATCCCCCGACGAACCCCATCAGCAGGGCAAACGCGAGCGACCGCGCGACGATTCCTGGAGTCAGGTCGAACGAGAAGGCGAGCTCCGAGAATGACTGGAAGTTGGTCGTCGACACCGTGACCGCGGTGAGGAAGCTGGCGGCAACGAGTCCGACCACGCCGCCGAGCAGCGCCAGCAGCAGCGACTCGGCGAGGAACGCCGTCAGGATCGAGCCGCGCCGGAATCCGAGCGCCCGCAGCGTACCGATCTCGCCGGTACGGGTCGCCACCGCGGCGTACATCGTGATCGTCGCTCCGATCATCGCGCCCAGCGAGAAGATGACCGACAGCGCCATGCCGAGCAGCGTGATGAAGTTCGACAGACTGGACGACTGGTCCTCGTAGAAACGCCGTTCGCGCTTGATGTCGACCTTCAGCCGCGGATCCTCGTCCAGTCGTGCCTTCAGTCGCGTCGTACGAGTTCGGGTCCGCCAGCTTCGCGATGACCGACGAATAGGCGATGCGGCGGAACGCCTGCATCATCTGCTCGACATCGCCCCAGATCTCCGAATCGAACGCGGTCCTGCCCGCGTCGAACACGCCGACCACGGTCCACGTGCGGCCAGCGAACGACAACTGCTGTCCCAGCTCCACACCGGCGAACTGGCGCGCAACCGAGGCGCCGACGACGATCTCCGACGAGCCGGCGCGGAACATCCGACCCTGCGTGATCTTCACCTGCGGCCGCAGCGTCTTGCCCATCTCGGGCAGTCCGCGCACGACCACGTTGCTGCGCTTGGTCGGTTCGTCGATCTTCGGCAGCGAATTCAGGACCACGATCTCCTTGGACACCAGCGCCTGGCCGTCCGGTCCGCGCGCCACCTCGGGCGACGTCTCGATCAGCGCGGCCTGATCGCGGAACACTCCGCTCTGCACTTCGGTCTGGCTTCCCTGCCGGATCACGACAACGTTGTCGGCCGAACCGGTCGACACCAGCGTGGCCTTGAGACCGGCGTCGAGCATCAGCACCGCGGCAAACACGAATACGACCAGCGCCATGCCGCCGGCCGTCAGTCCCGTCGTCAGCTTGCGCACGCCGAGATTGCGCGCCACGTAGTTGAATGGAACCTTCATGCGTGCGTTACCGGTCCCGGCGCGTCGCGGCGCTATGCCACATGCCGCAGGCCATCGACGATCTTCACGTGCGCCGCGCGGATCGCCGGCACGATGCCTGCGACGATACCGACCGCCAGCGCGCACGCAGCCTGCAGGTAGAAGGTCTGCGGAACCAGCGGCATCTTGGCGAACACGCTGACCGTGGCGGCGTGGAAACCGTGCACCACCGGGCTGGTCAGGGCAATGCCGATGCCCGCGCCGATCAGCGCGAGCAGCAGCGCTTCACCCATGATCATCGCGGCGACGGTGGCGGGCTTGAATCCCAGCGCTTTCAGCGTCGCGTATTCGGGCAGCCGTTCGCGCGCGGTCATCGCCATCGTGTTGGCGGCCACCGCCATGATGATCAGTATCACGATGTAGCTCACACCCTGTATCGCCACCACGATCGTCTCGACCATCGCGACAAAGCTCAGCGTGAAGGCCTTTTCGGTTTCGGTCAGCGTCTCGGCCAGCGAGTTCTTGAACTCGGCATCGACATCGCGCGAGATGTTGGCCGCTGCCTGCCCGTCGCGGATGCCGACGACGAACACGCCGACCTGGTCGGCGCGGCGCGGGAACACCTTCTTGATCTGCTCGTTCAGGTAGTCGTAGTGGAAGTACATCTGACGCGTGATCGTGGTGTCGTCGGCGCGTCGTAGATCGCACGCACGGTGAACTCCCAGTCGCCCGGATAGATCGCGCTTTTGAGCGGGATCGTGTCGCCGACCTTGAACCCGTACAGGTCCGCGAGCTGCCGGCCGACCGCGGCGCCGCGCCGGTCGCGCAGGAACGCCTGATACTCGGCCGGATTCGAACACGAACTCCGGGTACATCGGGAAGAAGGTCGGCGCGTCAACCGCGAACTGTGCAAAGAAATTCTTCGGGTCCTTGTAGATGCCGCCGAACCAGTTCGACACGCTGACTGCGGTCACGCCCGGCACGGCGCGGATCTTCTCGCGGTAATACATCGGCATCGCGAAGGTCAGCGAGATCGCGTTGCGCGTGATGAGCCGCGTCGCGGAGGCGGCGTCCGACCCGGCGTACCAGGCACGCACCACCGTCTGCAACAGTCCGAATGCGAGGATCGCGATCACCAGGCCGAGGATGGTCAGCGACGAGCGCAGCTTGGCCCGGAACACATTGCGCGACGACGAACTTGAGGAAGAACACGCCGTGCGCCTCAGTGACCCGCAGGGGCCGTGTCCGTGAGCTGGCCCTTGTCGAGGTAGATCAGGTGATGCGCCGCCTCTGCGGCGCGCGGGTCATGGGTCACCATCACGATCGTCTTGCCGATTTCGGTGTTCAGGCGGTCAAGCAAGCCCGAGGATGTCGGCAGCAGACTGACGGTCGAGGTCGCCGGTCGGCTCGTCGGCGATCACCAGCAGCGGATCGGTCACCAGCGCGCGCGCGATCGCGACCCGCTGCTGCTGCCCGCCCGACAGCTCGTTCGGATAGTGCTTCATGCGGTCAGTCAGACCGACCATGCCGAGCAGCAGTTCGACCCGCTCGCGTCGTTCCGCGCGCGACAGCGGGGTCAGCTGCAGCGGCAGCTCGACGTTCTCGAATGCGGTCAGCACCGGCATCAGGTTGTAGAACTGGAACACGAATCCTACGGTGCGCGCGCGCCAGTCGGCGAGCGCCGCGTCGTCGAAGCGCGTGATGTCGTCACCGGCGATCGTCAGCCGCCCGGAATCCGGCTTGTCGATGCCCGCCACCAGGTTGAGCAGCGTGCTCTTGCCCGAACCCGACGGGCCCATCATCGCGACAAAATCGCCCTCTCGAATGACGAGGTTGATGTCGGTCAGCACCGGTACGACCTGCTCGCCGCGCACGTAGGACTTCGACAGGTGCTCGATCTCGACCAGAGGGGGCCGGTCGGTCACCGCCTCGGCGTGCGGCATCGTTAGGGCCTGCTCATGCCAATGGCGGGAGATGCGTTGGGCCGCAATGCGGATGGATGCGCGAAGGGTGGCGCTGCGAAGGGTGGATCCCCTTTGCAAGCCGCCCGACAAAGCAGACGCCGCATTTCGGCCCAACCCTGCGGGAAAACTCCCGCCATTGGCATGAACAGGCCCTCACTTCTTCGCCGCTTCGACCCGCGCCCCGGCGGCCAGCCGCTCGGGTGGCGCGGCGACCACGCGCGTTCCGGGCGCCACGCCCTCGATGCGTCTGAGGTCGCCCACCTTGTCACCGGCCTTGACGGGCACCGCGCTGGCCGTCCCGGCCGCATCGACCACGAACACGACATCAGCACCGTCGCGCTTGACGATCGCCTCGGGTCGCACCGCAGGAACCGGCGTGCGTTCAGCCGGCAGTCAGTGCGCGCGACAGGAACGCCACCTTCGCGCTCATGTCCGGAAGAACGCGCGCGATCGCGCTCGACAAATTTCACCTTGACCAGCAGCGTGGCCTTGCTGCGATCGACGGTCGGCACGACGCGGCTCACTTCGCCGAGCAGCCGCAGTTCGGGAAACGCATCGAGCTGGATCTCGGCCGGCTGGCCGACCGCGATCTTCGCGATCGACGATTCCGACACGTCGGCCTCGACCTCGAGCGTTTCCATGTCGGCCATCGTCACCACGGCACCGGTCGTTCCCGAGGCCGCCGAAAACGGCGTAACGATGTCGCCGACATTGGCGCTCTTGGTCAGCACGATGCCGCTGAACGGCGCGCGGATCAGCGTCTGGTCGTAGCCGACGCTGGCCACGCGCAGGTTGGCTTCGGCAACGCCAATCTGCGCTTTCAGCGTGTCGATCTGCGCGCGCGCCTTGCTGTAGCGCGCCTCGGCGGTATCGAGCGCCGAGCCGGAAATGAAGTTCTGCCGGGCAAGATCCTGCGCGCGCTTCAGCGACGCCTGCGCATCTTCGAGTTCGGCCTCGCCCTGCGCCAGATTGGCGCGCGCGGCCTGGACCTGCGCCGCTGCCTGTTCGCGCTGCGCGGCGACGTCGCGGTTCTCGAGTCGCGCGATCACGTCGCCCTCGCTTGCACCATCTGCCCTTCCTGCACGCCGAGCCACTCGAGCCGCCCGGTTCCCTTGGACGACACCGAAGCGCGTCGCTGCGCGACCACGCGGCCGGTGGCGTTCAGCATTGCCACCGACGTCGACGGATAGGCGGCCGCCACCGTCGCGATATCGACCTGCAGCGCCGCCGTCCGGCTGCGCACGAACAGCACGGCACCGACGATCACCAGCAATCACGAGCAGCCACACCCACCACCGCTTCCACAGCGGACGGCGGCGACGCGGCACCGCGGCCGCCGAACGATCGATGGCGAGACGGGACAGCGAAGGAGGCGCAGCCGGTGTGTCGGCCATGGGTCACCTGGTTTCGGCGGACCGACATGCTAAATGAAGTGGGCTCCACGACGACGCGGCGATCCGCGTCACTTGCCGATACAGAAGCGCCCGAAGATGACACCGAGCAGGTCGTCGGCCGTGAACTCGCCGGTGATGCTGGCCAGCTGCTGCTGCGCGAGTCGCAGCTCCTCGGCATACAGATCGAGCGCAGCATCGCGCTGCGCCGCATGCGTCGCGGCATCCGCCAGATGCTCACGTGCCTGTGTCAGCGCCTGCAGATGGCGCTCGCGCGCGAGGAACACATGCTCGCCGCCGGTGGTGCGCTCCCAACCGGTGAGTCGATACAACTCGTCGCGCAGCAGATCGATGCCCTCTCCGGTCCGCGCCGACAGGTAGATCCGGCCGCCTTCGACGCGTGCCTTCTCCCCGGTCAGGTCGATCTTGTTGATGACCGTCAGCAGCGGCACGTCCCGTCGACGTCCGCTCGGAAATCCGCTCGAGCACCGCCTCATCGACTGCTGAGTCGGCCCGGGGCCGGCTCGCATCCACCAGGTGCAGCACGATGTCGGCGCGCTCGACTTCGGCCAGCGTGCGGGCGATGCCGATCGTCTCGACCTCGTCGGTCGTCTCGCGCACGCCTGCGGTGTCGATGATGTCGAGCGGCAGCCCGCCGACCTCGATCGGATGCGCGATGCGGTCGCGGGTCGTTCCGGGCACCGCGGTGACGATGGCGACGTCTTCGCCGGCCAGCGCATTGAGCACGCTCGACTTGCCGACGTTCGGCGCTCCGACCAGCACCACATGGACGCCTTCGCGCAGGATCGCGCCCTGGCGCGCGCGGTGCAGCACGTCGTCCAGCAAGGCGAGCAACCCGCTGCAGCCGTCCGGCAGCGTCCGCCTTGTCGAGGAAGTCGATCTCTTCCTCTGGAAAATCGAGCGTCGCCTCGACCAGCGCGCGCAGGTCGGTCAGTTCGTCGGTCAGCGCGTGTATCGCGCGCGAGAACTCGCCCGACAGCGAGCGCGCGGCCGAACGAGCCGCCGCCTCGGTCGATGCATCGATCAGGTCGGCGACCGCCTCGGCCTGCGCGAGGTCGATGCGGTCCGCGAGAAAAGCGCGCCGCGTGAACTCACCCGGTTCGGCCAGCCGCAGCCGGATCGCACGCCCGGCTTCGAGGCAGCGCGCCACCAGCATGCGCAGCACCACCGGCCCGCCATGCCCCTGGAGTTCGAGCACGTGTTCGCCGGTGTACGAGTGCGGCGCCGGGAAGAAGAGCGCGATGCCGCGGTCGATCACCTCGCCGTCGCGGTCGAGGAATGCGCAGTGGGTTGCCCGGCGCGGTTCGAGCGCACGCGCCGCCGCGCCCAGCACTCCTTCGATCACCGGCGCGATGTCCGTACCCGATACGCGCACGATGCCGATGCCTCCGCGCCCGGGCGGCGTGGCGATGGCAACGATCGGATCCTTGTCGGCAGTCATGCGTAACGGTGGCGCGGCCCCTATTCTGACGTGGGGTGCGGTCCGCGCGTCTTCCTCATCGTGTGCGGGCGCCGGAGCCTGCCTACACTGGCCGCATGGATGACGACCCCCTGGTCAAGCTGATCCCGCCGCTGGTGGGCGTGGTGCTGGCCGTGGTGCTGTCGCTGATGGTGGCGGCGACCGTGGCCAGTCAGATCGGCGAGGACTACGGCACGCGCGCCTGGATCTACACGACCGCCGTGCTGTGGGTACTGGTCGGCGCGGTCGTCGTTTTCATGCTCGCCCATCGCGGGGAGTCGCGCAGACTCACGATCGGTCGCGTCCTGCTGTGGACCGTCAGCATATGGCTGTGGCCGCTGATCGCGTTGCGAACACTACCGCGCCGAGGAGCCGGCCCGCCCGCCTCGCGCTAGCGCGGAGACGCTGCGCTTCAGCCGGGCTTCTTCGACTTCGCGATCTGCCGCGTCACGTACCACTGCTGCGCAATCGACAGGATGTTGTTGGTCAACCAGTACAGCACCAGGCCGGCGGGGAAGAAGAAGAACATCGCGCCGAATATCAGCGGCATGAACATCATCACCTTCGCCTGCACCGGATCAGGCGGGGTCGGGTTGAGCTTGTACTGGATCCACATGGTCCCCATCATCACGACCGGCAAGATGAACCAGGCGTCGGGCGTGGCGAGATCCTGCACCCACAGGATCCACGGCGCGTTGCGCATCTCCACGCTGGCGAGCAGCACCCAGTAGAGGGCAATGAACACGGGGATCTGCACCACGATCGGCAGACAGCCGCCCAGCGGATTGATCTTCTCGGTCTTGTAGAGCTCCATCATCGCCGTGTTGAGCTTCTGCTTGTCGTCGCCGTACTGCTCGCGGAGCTTCATCAGGCGCGGCGTCACTTCCTTCATGCGTGCCATCGACTTGTAGCTGGCCGCCGACAGCGGGTAAAAAGCGCCCTTGATGATCACCGTCAGCAGCACGATGGCCCAGCCCCAGTTGCCGACGATCCGATGCAGGAACTCGAGCAGCCAGAAGATCGGCTTCGCAAGGAAGGTGAGCCAGCCGTAGTCGACCACCAGATCCAGGCCCGGCGCGATTTTCGCCAGCGCGTGCTGGTCCTGCGGGCCGACGTAGAACTGCGCGGTGCTGGTCACGCTGGCCTGCGGCGCCAGGCGTCGGCAGCGGCTCGCGCGTCCCGATCGTGTAAAGGTTCTTGTCGACCATGCTCGCGTAGTACTCGCGCTGTTCGCCCTCCTTGGGCACCCATGCGGTCACGAAGTAGTGCTGGATCATTCCGACCCAGCCGTTGTTGGTCGGCTTCGGCAGATCGGCCTTGTTCTTCTCGATCGCCGAGAACTCGACCTTCTTGAATTTGTCCTGCTCGGTGAATACCGCCGGACCGGTGTAGGTGTAATAGAGCGACGACTCGCCGTCCGGCTTGTTGCCGTCGCGCATCAGCTGCAGGTACAGCCACGGCGTGATCGGCGCGGCACCGACGTTGGTCACCGTGTGCTTGACGGTCACGTCGTAGCGCCCGCGATGAAATGTATATGTCTTCTCCACACGCGCGCCGCCCGCTTCCGACACCAGCGTCACATCGAGCGAGTCCTTGTCCGCGGCCAGCGCGCGCGGGCCGTCGACGACGGCATACGGCGTGCGATGGTTCGGCAGCGACGCGTCGGCACCGACCAGGCCGCTTTGCGCAACGTAGACCCGGTGCGGACTCACCTCGAGAAGCACGACCGGCCGCTCACCGTCAGACGACTTGCCGGTCACCAGCCCCATGCAGGCCGCTCGCGGTCCAGTCCGGCGCCACCCGTTCCTTGACCAGCTCGACGCGCGACAGCACTGCGCCCTCAGGGTCGATGGTGACGCGCATCAAGTCGGTTTCGACGACGACGGGCGGCGACTTGGAGGGCGACGGTGCGAGCGGCGGCACGGCCGCCGGCGGCCGGCAGCCGGAGTGCTTGCGGAAGGAGCGGCGGAGGGCACGGCGGGCTGCAGCCGACTCCTTTGGAGCCGTGGCCGGCGCGGTGCTCGGTGCCGTGGGCGCCGTGGCCGTCCCGAACATCGATGGGCGTCCGCTGTAGACCAGCCAGCGGTCCCATAACAGGACGAGCGACATGCCGAAGAAGACCCACAAGATGGTGCGCTGGAAATCGGTACCCATGTCGAAAATGGCCCCGGCTAATTGGTCAGTCGTACAAGCGAGATCTGGCTGCGCCAGCGCGGCTCTGAGTTCATCGCGGCGTGGGCCCGGTAACGCCGCCTGGGCTGCAGCGGCAGCGCCAGGTAAAAGTCGCGGGCACCGGATCGACGCCGCCGCGGCCGTACGGGTGGCAGCGACCGATACGCCGCAACGCGAGGTAGACGCCTCGCCCGGCGCCGTGCTGCTCGATCGCCTCGCAGGCGTATTCGGAGCACGTCGGCCAGTAGCGGCAGCCGTGGCCCACCCACGGCGACAGCAGGTATTGATAAAGCCTGATCAGATCGAGAAGCAGGCGCTCAAGCATGGGACTCACGGCCGGCGAGATGGCGCGCAACAGCACGCGAGACCGGCCTCGGCATCCGACCGCAGCGCCCTGCGCCAAGCGGTGACCGGCGGCCGCGAATTGGGCTCCGACGATCCGACGGGACGCTTCAACCGAAAGCTGACGGCGAGCGCTAGGTCTTCCTGCGCAGCGAGCCGCTCGAGCGATTCTGCTGCGCGGCGGAACGTCTCGCGCACGATGCGCTTCACCAATGAACGATCGATCGAGCGTCGCGCCATGCGCCGGGAGACCGTGATGCCGAGCCGGACTGCAGGAGCAGGCGATGTGGCCCAGGCCGCCGTCATCGACAGCCAGCGGCCGTTGGTCCGCAGCGACGAAGCGGGGCCGGCTGCCTGCACCGCGACGAACTCACCCGGACGTCGCATGCGGCGTTCGCGGGAAAAGTGGCACGCGCCGGGCAAGTGCGGCGGCAGTTCATCGGGATGCACGACACCAGCCGGCCGCGCGTGGTCTCAGACAGCCAGTCGCTTGCGGCCCTTCGCGCGGCGCGCCGCGATGACCGCGCGCCCGCCGCGCGACTTCATGCGGACCAGAAATCCGTGCGTGCGGGCGCGTTTGACTTTGGAAGGCTGATAAGTACGTTTGGTGGACATCGTCATCCAGTTCGGCGGCTAGCGCAGCTGCGGCCGGTGAGCGCAGATGCGGATCGGGTTGCAAGAGCGCGGGTTGGCACAGTTCCGCACTCGGGGAATGCGCCCGCAGCGCATCGGTCGGTGAGCCTGTTGCCGAGCGCGTAACGTGCGGATTTTTCGCCGCTTTTTTCGGCGCGGCGAAGAGCCCGCAATTAGACGCGATGCGACATTGCACTGTCAAACCGCGCGACTGCCGCGGCGTCAAATGGGGCTCGGTCGCGATCGGCAAAGTTGAATAACTCCGCGGAATTCCTGTGGATAAGTCAGTGGTGCGGCGCAATATCGAAATGTCGAACCCGCAGCCGGTTCCTTCCGTTGCGTGTGAGCAAACACTATCTTAGATCTCTCTTTTTTTATGCTCGTCTCGACCTGTTGCGCAGGGGCTGATGCCGGCTCCGAGCCTGTGGATAACCCGGCCGCTTGCGGTAAACTTCACGGTTTCGTCACGGCCATCAGCGTCGAGGAGCGCGGTCCGGGACGGACGGGGCGGGGGCAAAGCGGTCCGTGGGCGGCGGGCACCACCGCAAAGACAACAAAAGCGGGAACACCCACTCGATGCAACACATCTGGCACGACTGCTCGCGTCTGCTCGAAAGCGAGCTGACGCCGCAACAGTATTCCGCCTGGATCAAACCGCTGAAGGCGCTCGACTTCGACGAATCGACCGCGACGCTGACGATCGGCGCTCCCAACCGGCTCAAGCTGGACGCGATCCGCACGCAGTTTTCCGACCAGATCGCGCAGGCCGCTTCACGCGTGGTCCAGCGTCCTGTTGCGGTGGTGTTCGCGGTGGAAAACGGGATGCCGATCGCGTCGCTGCGTTTCCCGGCCGCGGCCAAGTAGGTCGGACATCTCGGCGGCGCCCGAAGTTGCCCCGCCGAGCCCGGAGCACTTCGAGCGCGCGCGGCTCAACTCGAAGCCTGACGTTCGACACCTTCGTCACCGGCAAGGCCAACCAGCTGGCGCGCGCCGCCGCGATGCAGGTGGCCGAGAACCCGGGCGGCTCGTACAACCCGCTGTTCCTCTACGGCGGCGTCGGCCTCGGCAAGACCCACCTGATCCACGCCGTCGGCAACGGCATCCTGGCGCGCAAGCCCGATGCCAAGGTGCGCTACATCCATGCCGAGCAGTACGTCAGCGACGTCGTGCGCGCCTACCAGCGCAAGACCTTCGACGAGTTCAAGCGCTACTACCACTCGCTCGACCTGCTGCTGATCGACGACATCCAGTTCTTCGCCGGCAAGGCGCGCACGCAGGAGGAGTTCTTCTACGCCTTCGAGGCGCTGGTCGTCGGCCGCAAGCAGATCATCATCACCAGCGACACCTACCCGAAGGAGCTGAAGGACATCGAGGAGCGCCTGATCTCCCGCTTCGATTCCGGGCTGACGGTCGCGATCGAGCCGCCCGAGCTCGAGATGCGGGTGGCGATCCTGCTGAAGAAGGCCGAGACCGAAGGCGTCGAGATGACGGAGGACGTCGCCTTCTTCATCGCCAAGAACCTGCGCAGCAACGTGCGCGAGCTCGAAGGCGCGCTGCGCAAGGTGATCGCCTTCTCGTCGTTTCACGGCCGCGTCGTCACCATCGAGGTGGCGCGCGAGGCGCTCAAGGACCTGCTGTCGGCATCGACCGGGCAGGTCACGGTCGAGCAGATCCAGAAGACGGTCGCCGACTTCTACAAGATCAAGGTCGCCGACATGTACAGCAAGCGGCGCCCGAGCAACATCGCGCGGCCGCGCCAGGTCGCGATGTACCTGGCCAAGGAGCTGACGCAGAAGAGCCTGCCGGAGATCGGCGAGCTGTTCGGCGGCCGCGACCACACGACGGTGCTGCACGCGGTGCGCAAGATCGGCGGCGAGCGCAGCAAGAACGGCGAACTGAACCAGCGCTGCACGTGCTCGAACAGACGCTGAAGGGCTGAGGCAGGCGTGTGGACAACCACGGGAGCGCCTGTGGACAGGCTGTGGACAGTTCGCGGTGACGGCGCAATGGCGCTCAGGTTGTCCTTGTTCTGCACAGCGACGCCCACAGCGCTGGCGCAGCAGCTTGTCCACAGCGACTCGTGGCGACACAAGTGACTGATACATAAGCCGCTTGGCGAGCTTGTCCCCAGCAGGCAGCGCGTGACTTATCTATCTATTAATCTATCTATCATAGGAAAAGAAAGAAGTAGAAGATGCAACTCGTCAAAGCCAGCCGCGATGCGTTGCTCAAGCCATTGCAGGTTGTGAGCGGAATCGTCGAGCGACGCCAGACGCTGCCGATCCTTGCCAACATTCTGGTGCGCAAGGACGGCGAGCGCGTGTCGTTCACGGCGACCGACCTCGAGCTCCAGATCCAGACCTCTGCGCCGATCGGCGCAGGCAAGGATGTCGCGGCGACCACCGTGGCGGCGCGCAAGCTGGTCGACATCCTGCGCGCGCTGCCCGAGGCCGACGTCCAACTGTCGCTCGCGAACAAGAAGCTGGCTGTGGCCAGCGGCAAGAGCCGCTTCACGCTGCAGACGCTGCCGGCCGAGGAATTTCCCACCGTTGCGCAGGCCGAGTTCACGGCCGACTTCTCGCTGCCGGCGGCGACGCTGAAGTACCTGCTGTCGATGGTGCACTTCGCGATGGCGCAGCAGGACATCCGCTACTACCTGAACGGCATGCTGCTCGTGGTCGACGGCACGACGGTGCGCGCGGTCGCCACCGACGGCCACCGGCTGGCGCTGTGCGAGGTGCAGAAGGACGGTGCGCGAGCGCGAAGATCGAGGCGATCATTCCGCGCAAGACCATCCTCGAACTGCCGCGCCTGCTGCCCGACAGCGAGGACCCGGTGCGCGTGCAGATGGCCGCGACGCAGGTGAAGTTCACCTTCGGCGACATGGAGCTGATCTCCAAGCTGGTCGAAGGCAAGTTCCCGGACTACCACCGCGTGATCCCGCAGCCAACACGAAGTCGTTCGTCGATCGGCCGCGAGGACCTGCTGCACGCGCTGCAGCGCGCCGCGATCCTGACGACGCGACAAGTTCAAGGGCGTGCGGCTGGTATTGGCGCCGCGGCAGCCTGCAGATCAACTCGACCAATGCCGACCAGGAAGACGCGCAGGAAGAACTCGAGATCGATTACGCCGGCGACGGCCTCGAGATCGGCTTCAACGTCAACTACCTGATCGACGTGCTGCTCAACGTCAAGGGCGAGCAGCTCAAGTTCGCGCTCGGCGACGCGCTCGGCAGCGCGCTGATGACGCTGCCCGACAGCGACAAGTTCAAGTACGTCGTGATGCCGATGCGGATCTGATTCGCATCGAGCTGCCGTCGACGGACCTGCAAACTCAGCAAGACGGCTGAGCGACCCGCGATGTCAGCAGTACCGAATGCAGACCACCGATGCAACCAGTCCGAACAGCCCCGATGCCAGCCGGACCAGCCGACGGCCAGGGCGACTACGGCGCGAGCAGCATCCAGATCCTCGAGGGGCTGGAGGCCGTGCGCAAGCGCCCGGGCATGTACATCGGCGACACGCCGGATGGCACCGGGCTGCACCACCTGGTGTTCGAGGTGGTCGACAACTCGATCGACGAGGCGCTGGCCGGCTACTGCGACGACATCGTCGTCACCATCCACACCGACAACTCGATCTCGGTCATCGACAACGGCCGCGGCATCCCGACCGGCGTCAAGATGGACGACAAGCACGAGCCCAAGCGCTCGGCCGCCGAGATCGCGCTGACCGAACTGCATGCCGGCGGCAAGTTCAACCAGAACAGCTACAAGGTCTCGGGCGGCCTGCACGGCGTGGGCGTGTCGTGCGTCAACGCGCTGTCGAAGTGGCTGCGCCTGACGATCCGCCGCGACGGCAAGGTGCATGCACTGGAGTTTCGCGCAGGGCGTCGTGCAGGACCGCGTGATCGAGATCGTCGACGGCGTCGAGGTTTCGCCGATGAAGATCACCGGCACGACCGACAAGCGCGGCACCGAGGTGCACTTCCTGCCCGACGAGACGATCTTCGGCAACATCGACTTCCACTACGAAGTGCTGTCGCAAGCGCCTGCGCGAGCTGTCGTTCCTGAACAACGGCGTGCGGATCCGCCTGGTCGACCAGCGCACCGGCAAGGAAGACGACTTCGCCTTCTCCGGCGGCGTGAAGGGCTTCGTCGAGTACATCAACAAGACCAAGAAGGTGCTGCACCCGAACATCTTCCATGCATCGGCGAGGCGGGCGGCCAGGCAGCCAGCAACAGCGCACCGGTGCCGATCGGCGTCGAGGTCGCGATGCAGTGGAACGACGGCTACAACGAAAGCCTGCTCGCTTCACCAACAACATCCCGCAGAGGGACGGCGGCACGCACCTCACCGGCCTGCGCGCGGCGATGACGCGCGTGATCAACAAGTACATCAAGGCGAACGAGCTCGACAAGAAGGCCAAGGTCGAGATCACCGGCGACGACATGCGCGAAGGCCTGACCTGCGTGCTGTCGGTCAAGGTGCCCGAGCCCAAGTTCAGCTCGCAGACCAAGGACAAGCTGGTGTCGTCCGAAGTGCGGCCGGCGGTCGAGGAGGTCGTCGGCAGGGCGCTCGAGAGCTTCCTGCTCGAGCGGCCGGCCGACGCCAAGATCATCTGCGGCAAGATCGTCGAGGCCGCGCGCGCGCGCGAGGCCGCGCGCAAGGCGCGCGAGATGACGCGCCGCAAGGGCGTGCTCGACGGCATCGGCCTGCCCGGCAAGCTCGCCGACTGCCAGGAGAAGGACCCGGCGCTGGGCGAGCTCTACATCGTCGAGGGCGACTCGGCCGGCGGCTCGGCCAAGCAGGGGCGCGACCGCAAGTTCCAGGCGATGCTGCCGCTGCGCGGCAAGGTCCTGAACGTCGAGAAGGCGCGCTTCGACAAGCTGATCAGCTCGGAGCAGATCGTCACGCTGATCACCGCGCTCGGCACCGGCATCGGCACCGGGCCCGACAACGAAGGCTTCAACCTCGACAAGCTGCGCTACCACCGCATCATCATCATGACCGACGCCGACGTCGACGGCGCGCACATCCGCACGCTGCTGCTGACGCTCTTCTACCGCCAGATGCCCGAGCTGGTCGAGCGCGGCCACATCTACATCGCGCAGCCGCCGCTGTACAAGGTCAAGCACGGCAAGGACGAGCGCTACCTCAAGGACGACGCCGAACTCGCGCAGTACATGGTGACGCTGGCGCTGAAGGACGCGCAGCTCGTTCCCGGCGAGCAGGCGCCGCCGATCGAGGGCTCCGCGCTCGAGGAACTGGCGCGCCAGTACCTGGTCGCCAACGCGGTCGTCGAGCGCCTCGTCGCGCGTGATCGACCGCGCCACGCTCGAAGTGCTGATGGCCGGCATCGAGCTCAACCTCGACGACGCCGTCGCGGCCGAGGCGTCGGCGCGGCGGCTCACCGCAGCGCTCGGCAACTCGACGCGTCCATGTCTACGCGCAGCACGACGACAAGACCGACAAGCACCTGCTGCGCATCGAGCGCCATCATCACGGCAACATCCGCGCCAGTGTCATCGACGCCGACTTCGTGCACGGCGCCGACTACGCCGCGCTTGCCGGCGCGGCCAAGACCTTCAAGGGCCTGGTCGGCACCGGCGCCAGGGTCCGGCGCGGCGACGGCGAGAAGCAGAAGGAGGCAGCGGTCGCCGACTTCCGCGAGGCGATGGACTGGCTGATGAACGAGGCCGAGTCCGCCGTCAGCCGCCAGCGCTACAAGGGCCTGGGCGAGATGAACCCCGAGCAGCTGTGGGAAACGACGATGGACCCGACCGTGCGCCGCCTGCTGAAGGTGCAGATCGAGGACGCGATCGACGCCGACCAGATCTTCACGACGCTGATGGGCGACGAGGTCGAGCCGCGGCGCGCGTTCATCGAGAACAACGCGCTGTATGCGGGGAATATCGACGTCTGACTTCCCTTCAGAAGCACATCGTCAAAGTTAGCTTCGGATCGGACAGGCCCTCGTCAACAAGGGCCATCGTTCCCTCAACTTTCCTCTGCGGGTACTGACCTAAGCAAACGATGTGCCCTTGTCTTTCACGGCAACCGCGACGAAGCGCTCGTCCTATTTACGCAAGGCACTGCTGCACCTGCCGAGCGTCGCTCATTTGCACTCGCACATGAGCTGCGAAAGCTAAAGGCAGAGGTGTGCGTGCCGGTGGGCGCGTGGGCCCCGACGCTCAGCGGCGCCGGCGGCCGGCCCGGCAGCGGTTCAAACGTCGACCTCCCAGGCCCCACGAGCGCGGGTGCCGGCGCGCAGCCTTCGCGTTGCGGCGTGCAGTACCAGGTCGCCGACGATCACGTTGGGTAGCCCGTTATTAAAGGCTGCCCAGGCACCGCCGGAGTTCTTGCTGCGCCACACGCCGCGATCCGTGGCGATGAACAGCTGACTCGAGTTCTTGGGATCGACCACCAGCGCGCTGACAGCCATGTCTGGCAAGTTACCCGTGCGATCGCTGAAAGTCTTGCCGCCGTTGAGTGAGCGGAAGACGTGGCCGCCACCCTGTCGTGAACACGTGGCCCACACTGTCTTGCCGGTGGCGCCGACCACAGTGATGTCACTCACATAGCCGGGCAGCGCGCCCAGCACAGTGACTTGCGCCGCGGCCCATCCGCCGGTACTGCGCGTCACCCGCAAGACCTGGCCGCTGAGCATGCCGACCAGGATCAGCCTGTTGTCGATGATGGCCAGTGCGGTGGCCAGGTCGGGGTCGGCATCGGCCGAGGTCGGCAGCAGAACTTCGTCCCACTGATCGCCGTCGTTGGAAGAGACCCATAGGCTCCTGCCGGCCTTTACGAGCACCTGGCCGCGGACCTCGAGCGGTGGATAGAACAGACAGCTGTAGCCGTCGGGGGTGGGCGGGCTGACGTCGGTCCACTCGAAGGCGGCGGCGCCCAGCGCAGCCGCGCGCTCGATCGGCATGTCGTAGTAGCTGTGGAATACGAGTGATCCGGCGCTGCGGTCGAGCGCTGCGCAGTCGCCGCCGTCACCCAGCGCAACCTGGTCCCAGTGACGCGGACCGGCCAGCGATAGCGAGCCGTTATCCTGTGTGCCGCCGAACAGCCAACCGGGGTCGGCGTCGAGTTGCGCGAGGTACTCAAACTCGGTGATGCCCAGGCCCGGATTGAGCGAGGCCCAGTGGTCGCAACGATCGGCCGAGCGGTACAGGCCACCGTCGTTGCAGGCATAGACCACGCCAGGATTGGCGCGGTCGAAGGCGACGAAGTGCTGGTCGGGGTGGATCGAATCGGCGTTGGCCCGTGAAGAGACATTGCTCCAGGAGATCCCTGCGGCCGTGCGGCGTCCGCGGTACAAGTCGATGGCGCCCCAGAGCACGAAGTCGGGGTCATCGGGCGCGACGCCCAGGCACCAGTCGTACCAAGCCTGGCTCGTCTTCATGCCCGCGGGCACGTTCTGGGCCTGGAACGCACCGCCCGCGCTGGCGCGCCGCCACAGCATGGGCGCAGTGCCGATGCAGCCAGCCACCCACACCACCGCCCCGTTGCCTGGCGCGTGGCAGACCTCCAGCCGCTTGATGCGCGCGTTGGCCGGTGCACCGGGCAGGGCCACGGCGGCCCAGGTGACGCCGCCGTCGGCACTGCGCATCAAACCGCTGGAAAAGGCGGCAAGGATCTCACTGGGCGCGCCCGGATGGATCGACACGCTCCAGCACAAGCCGCCAATCACGGCCTGCACCGTTTGCCCGCCGTTGCGGCTGACGAACAGACCCTTGTCGGTGGCGACCCACACGCGCAGCGGGTCGCCGGGATCCACCGCCAGGTCGTAGGCGCCGGTGCCAGTGAGAGCAGCGCTGGGCATGGCGGTCCAGGTGGCACCGCCGTCGCTGGAGCGCAGCAGGCCCACTCCATAGGGAATCTGGCCATCACCGTCGCCAGTGGCCGCGTAGACGATGCCCGGCGACGAAGTCGACTGCGCGACGGCGCCCATCACAAGCGTGGGTTGTCGGTCGGTCAATGGCGACCAAGTGGCGCCCTGGTCGAGGCTGCCCCAAAGCCCTCCCCCGGCCGAACACAGCACTAGGTGGCGCGGGTTGGAGTTGTCGACCATCAGGCCGCTGCAGCGTCCCGACACAGACGGCGTCGAACCCGTTCCGCTGCCATACGTCTGGCCATGTGGGATCAGCGTCGGGCCGAGATCGCGCCAAGCCGGCAGCGCGGCCTTGGCGATGGCGGTGAACGACGGTTCCGGGGCTGAGCTGGCGGCCGCCCGGGCCGTCTTAGCCCGAACGCGGCGCACCGTGGGCGCGATAGCAGCGGTGGACGCGGCGTCGCCCACATTTTCTTCGCCGGGCAGGCCGCGCTGCTGGCCGAAGAAGCGTCGGCGTGCCGTGGCCTTGCCTTCGGGGTGTTCGATTTCGAGCTTTTCCTTTAGCAAAGCCCGCGCGGTGCGGGCGCCCGCCTTGGCCGGACGCTCAACCAGCACGCGTCCACTTGCCGCACCCCACGGTGCGACGTTGGCCGATCGGGTGGCCAGGTCCTTCACCAACTTGGTTCGGGTGGCGGTCTCGGGGGTCTTCATGGGGCCTCTCCCAGGGAATGGCGGGGCGCGACGGGAGCGTGTTCAGGGCTTCTTGCTCGCGGGGCGTTTGCCCCCCCGAGCGGGCTTCGGCGGCTTGACGGCCTGTGCCGGCGCCGGCAGCCCGCGCTGTAGCGCGAACTGGCGCGCGCGCTGCAGTGCACGGCCTTCGGCCGGTTCGTCGGGTTCTGCCGGCGGCGTGGTCGACGTCGCCGGACCGGGGCGTGGCTTGCGCATGCTGCCGCTCAGCGTGGATCTTCCGCCGGCGCACGCAGGCGGCGGGCCAGCGCTTCGATAACGACGTCGATCAGCAACCAGGTCGCGAGGAAAGCGCCGCACTCAAGCGCAAAGCTGTGGAACTTGTAGAACAGTTCGGCGATGAGGAAGGCCAGCAGCAAGCCGGGCACGCGCACCGGCAGGTCACCATGACGGCGCAGCGCACGCAGGAACTCAAGCATCGTGGCCTCCGAAAAGTCGAACCGCCACATGGCGGCGAAAGCCATTAGAGCATTGCAATGTGCAGGTGCCAACCGCCAAGCACTGGAAGGTGGCGGCGTTCCCGCGACCGCGTGATCACGGCGGTGGGAGACCTTTTCAGGCTTATCGGTGTTTGGCGACGGCGCGATGTCGAGCACGGCGCTTTCAGATTCTCCAAGTCGTCTACGGTCCGAATGCGAGCTGCGTCGCGATGGCGCCATGTGGCCCGGTGCATCAGATCGGCGGCCGGATCTGGCGACGACCAAGTGGACAAAAAAAAAAAAACATTCAACGAGTGCGCGCTCTTCTTGGTGGGCAGGTTGTATGACCTGTTCCTGCACCACGGCGGCAAGCCCAAAAAAATAAAAAAAAAAAAATAAAAAAAAAAAAAAATTAAAAAAAAAAAATAAAAAAAATATATTTTTAAAATTATATATAAAATTAAAAAAATTAAAAAAAATATAATTAAAAAAAATTTATTATTTATAAAATAATAAAAATAAAAAAAAAAAATAATTTTAAATTATAAAAAAAAAAAAAAAAAAAAAAAAAAAAAAAAAAAATAAAAAAAAAAAAAAAAAAAAAAAAATAAAAAAATGAAAAATAAACGCACATGCTGAGCAGTCGAGACTGCTTCCGGAGACGCGATCGCGAGGATGCGGACAGATAAAAAAAAAATAATTATAAGAACACGACCAGGCGAAGGCGCGCACCAGGAAACTGTCAAAAGGAAAGCAGAACCAGAACAGCAAGGTCGCTCTTAGCGACCTCGGCGCGGAAGAGATGAGATACGCGACGGGGTATGCGGCGACACGGCGAGCACGGTCGTCCACAAGGAGATCTTGAGCGTGATGAAGAGAACCTCGACGTATACCGACGAGGCGAAGAGCTGGCGGTACGGCGCGAGCGTGAACCCGCCATCCTTGTAGACACTAAGCAGCAGCAGCTGGCCGACCGGATAGACCAGCATGACCAGCAGCAGCAGGACCAGTGGAGCGCCATGAAAATCTGCCGCCACCGCGCCGGCTGGCCTCAGCACGCACCGCCATCTCCTGTGAGTTCACCGCATCATTCCGCGATTGCGACAGCGTCTGCCTCCTGCCATTGCACCGACATTTCCTCTCCCCGCGATAGCTGTCCGCCAGGCGACAGTCGCATAGGCCGCAATGATCGGCAGCGAGCCAGGCACACCGCTGTAAGATACAGCTTGGTAAGCCGGACGACATCACATCGAGCACGCGCACCGAGATGAAACCCGCCTCCCGCCGATACCGATCAGCGAGAGGTTTTGCTGCTGCAACATGACGCCTCACTTTTGCCGAACGTCAGGTTCGGGTCGTGGTGCTCGCGCGTGCGTGCACCTGCCCGCCGCTCAACGCGACGCCGACGAAGCCAGTGGAAGTTCGGTCACGACCGCGGCAGAAGATTGGAATCGCCGATGAAGTCGGCGACGAACAGCGTGCGCGGATGGAAGTACAGATCGCCGGTGTACCGAGTTGCTCGATCCTGCCGCCGTTCATCAGGCAGATGCGATCCGACATGGTCATCGCCTCGTCCTGGTCGTGCGTGACGTAGATGATCGTCGTGCCGAGTTCGCGATGAATGCGTTTGATCTCAAGTTGCATCTGGTCGCGGAGCTTGCGATCAAGCGCGCCTAGCGGTTCGTCCATCAATATGATCGATGGACGGTAGACAACGCACCGCGCGAGCGCGATGCGCTGCTGCTGCCCGCCTGACAGTTCGCGCGGATATCGTTTCGCCAATTGCGGCAGGCGCACGATTTCCAGCGCTTCTCCAACGCGGCGGCGCGACTCGGCCGCATCGACTTTGCGCATCTTGAGCGGGAACGCTACGTTTTCCTCGACGGTCAGGTGCGGGAACAGCGCATAGTTCTGGAACACCATGCCGATGTCGCGTTTATAAGGCGCGCTAAAGGTACATAGGCGCCGTTGATCAGCACCTTACCTTCGTCGGAGATGCGTGAGTCCGGCAATCAGGCTCAGGAGAGTGGTTTGTCCGAGCCAGAAGGTCCGAGCAGGTTAGGAATTCGCATCGGCGATTTCAGAACGGTTGGTGCCAGCGCCACGATGCTCGTAGCGCTTGCACAGATTCGAGATCTGAAGATTTGGACGATGGATGACGATACAGTGCGCGATTGTGCGGAGTGCGATCAAGGCAAAATATATATATACTTCAAGATCCAGGCGTTGAAGCGTTCGATCACCGCCGCCTGATTATCCAGCCAGTAACTTGCGCGTCGATCTTCTGGCCGCTCTTGATGTTGGCGGGGAAAGTCGGGCAGTTCTTTGCGATCTCCGGCTTGATGAAGTCGAACGCGGCGGGCTGCGTAACGCCGGCCGGGAAGAACTCCGTGAGCGCTGCCATGCGCTTCGGATCGGAGGCGAACTTGATGATCTCGCGGCAGGCCGCTGCATTCGGCGTGCCTGCGAGGATCGACCAGTGGTCAACGCCCAGATATTCTGGTTCCACACGATTGTGACCGGTGCGCCGTTGGCCATGGCCGATTGAGGGCGCGACACCAGGTTGCGATCATGTCACTTCCCCGAGGTCAGCATTTGCTCGCACTGCGCGTCTGAGGTGCACCAGACGCCAACGTCAGACTTGATCTTGTCGAGGCTGGCAAAGGCGCGAGTGAGATCGCAGGATAGACCTCGAAGATCGCTGGCGCGGCGAGGGCCAGCGACGCCGACTGCGGCGGCCTTCAGTGTGCTGCGACGCTTTGTGTTGACAGTCGTATCTTCGGTCATGGGCGCTCCTTGCGGGATGAAGTGGGTGGGGCGTTCAACTGCGGGCGGTCGCACGAGCGGCGGCGAGCGGATGCCCGGTCTCCGACGCACGGGGTTGGCCGGGCGCGGGAAGGAGCCGGCCAGGATTGAATAGATTGTCGGGATCGAAGCTGCGCTTGATGGTGCGCATCATTTCGAGCTCGACCGAGGACTTGTAGTGCGCCATTTCGGGCAGCATCGTGCGACCGATGCCGTGCTCGGCGCTGAATGTTCCGCCGAGGTCATGCGCCGCGTCGTTGACGCGGCGTCGTATCTCCTGTGCGGCCGCCTCGCGGTCGGGCAATGCATTCCAGCGTTCGAAGGTGAAAAACGGAATGAAGTGCACGTTGCCGTCACCGAGGTGAGCAACGATCAGTACGTCGATGTCCTGTACGACCTGGCGCACTGCCGTTGTCGCCCGTTCAATGAAGCGCGACACCATCGAAACCGGCACGGCGCAGTCCGTCGTCAGGCCCATTCCGGCCTTTTTATTGGCCTCTGACACGCTGTGGCGCACTTCCCACATCGCCGCACGTTGCGCTTCGCTTGTCGCAATTGCGGCGTCGCGCAGCAGCCCTCGCTCGGTCGCGTGCTCGAGCACCCGCTGCAGCGCGTCCTGAAGCTCCGCAACCGCGCCTGTATCGGCCAACTCGATCAGCAGGTGCCAGGGATGCTCGCCTGGCAACGGGTTGCGGCGGCCCGGCACATGTTTCATCACCAGCCCCAGCTGCCTGGCGTCGATCATTTCGAACGCGGACAAGCGCGCGCCGCATGCCTGCTGGAACAGGCCGAGCAGCTGAAGTGCGGCGGCGGGATCGTTGGGCGCGGTCCATGCAACGGCGTGCGCCGTCGGCAGAGGGTGCAGCTTCAGGCACGCCGCGGTGATGATGCCAAGCGTAGCGACCGCGCCAGTCTTCCGTGTATCTAGCAACGTCGGAGGCGGCGATCTTCAACGCATCGCTACCGCCCACCCGCTCGCGTAGCTCGTCGAAGAACGCCGTCTCCAGCACCGCCATCCGCATAACCCTCCAGCGAAACGTCGTTCAGATCAACGAGCCGTAACGAGCACTTTTCGACATATTCAATCGTATGTCAATAGAAACGATCGGAATGCGATTGTTCTGCTTGCCCGATTTGCGGGATGCCAGCGTGCTTTGGCGCGCGACGATGCCGCGGCCTAGCCGGAGGTAGTGCTGCGATTCACGTTCTTCGTAAGGTATGCGCAGGGCGATTCAGTGATGTCGCCCTGCAGCGCCGGTTGTTTGCGGCGATGGCTTGGATCCGTCGGATCACGGACGTAAGGCGTTTCGAGGTGGGTAGCGTTGTGGGGGCGTCCTCCTCGCAGTCGAGTGGACCGTGGACGGTGTCGAGTCGGGCGGGAACGCTCGGCGGCGACGGCGACGGATTCCTCTCTTCAACGACGGCAAGACGTTCTGGTCGACCTGAGTCGCCACGATGACCCCGGCTCAATTGAGACGGCGCGAGATGCTGATCGCCCGCAGCGACGCGGCGCTCGAGCGCTGGCCTGAGCGGGCGCAACCGGAGTTTGCAGCCGAGATGGAGGCCGTGGCCGCGGCGGCGGAGTCACTTGCGCAGGCGATGGCGGGCGACAGCGATGGCGTCGAGCGTTGCCGTACCTGGCGGTGGGCCGGAAACGCGTACGTCGACCTCGGAGGGGGCAAGGAGCGAGGCGCTCGAGCATGCCGCGCAGGCCTATCACCATGCGGGGTATGCGCTTGCGGGCGCCTCCGATGAGCTCGAGCGGGTCAAGCTCAACTACTGCTTCGGCAAGACTCTGCTGCAGCTCAGCGATGGCAAGGACTTGGAGCTTGCTACCGAAGCGCGCACGCGACTGAAGACGGCGCTCAACCTGGCGCGCGTCCACATGCCCGACGGAGTCTGACGACGTGGATCAGCCAGGCCGGTGACGACGCGGTCAAGGTGCATCAACTCGAGGCCGACCAGGCGCGCGCACTCGCGCACACATCATGCTCGCCCGGCCCGCATGGCCGCGTGTCGAGGCACCGGTAGTGCGCGGCGACGAAGCCGAAGGACAGGAAATCATCGAATCGATCTGGCAGGAGCTCTGTCGCGCCATCCACGTCACCGTGGATCTGAGCGGGTTCAATCCGAACGTCTGCCTGGAACTGGGCATCGCCGACACGATCGGTCGCCGGACGCTGCTGCTCGGCGAGCAGGGCACCGAGCGGCGCTTGAAGGAAGCGCTGCCGGGCGTCGCCAAGCGTCGGTGCCTGAGCTACTCGAACGATCCGAGCAGCTCGCAGCAGCTGACCGCCGGGCTGCAGAGTTCTTTGGCGGGCGGTAGACGGTGGGCCCGAGCAGGTTGGTGGACGGACAGCACGCCGCACTGATTGCCGAGCAGGCCTTCCCGCACCGGGTGCGGCAAGCCGCCATTTCCTCCCGCACGCTTGCGGACTATTCTGCGTGACCTGAAGCCGTCCGGGCTCCCTCTCCTCTGAAAACGTCCAAAACATCGACGGAGGACACGACGATGAAACGGTCCACCTACGCGATCATGCTGGCTGCGATCGGCACGATGCTCGGCGTAGCGGCAGTCTCCAAGGGTCCATCGCCCGCTGTGATCGTCGCGCAGGCTCCGACCGTTGCGCCGTCCCCTGCGCCGGGCGCCGGCAAGTCCCGGCCCGACGACCCCGGGTTCTATGCGGGCGAAGCGCACCTGACCCCGTCCGAGCGCGCCGGCCGTGAGATCTGGTACAAGGCCACGGCGGGTAATGCCCGTTTCCACACCTACGTCTTCCAGCAGCGCGTCAATGTGCTGATCGACTGGTATCGCGTGCTCAATGCAAATGAGCGCGGCGACCGCTTCGCGGCGTGGGGGATCATCAACGACCCGGGCTGCTGCGTTCCGGGATCGAAGGGCTGTCCTGCCACCAGCCTCGAGCAGACCTACGGCTTCGATTGGTGTCCGGGCGACGACGAGTTGCTGCAATACGTGGGCAAGGCAGGCTATCGCGATCCGGCCTGCGATTACCAGGAAGCACCGATCGACCCGGCGGATCCGCACAACAAGACCAAGGATCAGCGTCAGTCGTCGTGCGACCTCGCCTTCGGAACCTCGACCGGAGCGCTGGGATTTCGCAAGTTTCCGAATCCCCGCTTCGACAAGGCGCGCTGGCTCAAGGTGAACGGCAGCCTCGCGAGCTGGGAGGGGTACCGCGGCGCGCTGTCGAAGAATCCGAAGTCGAGCGATTCGGCGCTCAACCGCCTTGCCGACGGCTCTATCGAGCCGCCGTTTCTGATCGGCACCGCGTGCGGCTCGTGCCACATCGCATTCGATCCGCTGAACCCGCCGAACGACCCCGCCAATCCAAAGTGGGAAAACATCAAGGGTGCGCAGGGGAACCAGTACTCGCGAATTTCGGAGGTGCTGACTTCGGGCATGTCGGGCGCGACGCTCGAGGCGCAGATGTTCGCGCATGCACGGCCCGGCACGTCCGACACATCGGCCATCCCGACCGATCAGGTTCACAACCCGGGCACGATGAACGCGATCATCAACACCAAGGCGAGGCCGACCTTTGCCGGCGAAATTGTCAATCGTTGGCGCAAGGTCGCAAGCTGCGCCAAGCAGGACGCGAACTGCTGGTGCGAGCCCGGCCGTGACAACAAGTGCTGGCAACGCGGCACCGAAACCGAGACGGTGCACCACATCCTGAAGGGTGGGGAAGACTCGATCGGCGCGAAGGAGGCGATACAGCGCGTCTACTTCAACATCGGCTCGTGTTCGGAG
Source organism: uncultured beta proteobacterium (assembly GCA_963703945.1). Classification (GTDB taxonomy): domain Bacteria; phylum Pseudomonadota; class Gammaproteobacteria; order Burkholderiales; family Burkholderiaceae_F; genus JALORV01. Next base: position 446,576 of record CAVPGM010000011.1, read on the forward strand.
CAGTGCTGGCTCAACCATCTGACTGATCTGCGCCAGCTCGATCCGACCGGCCGCAATTATGGCCAGACGCCATTCGACATCGGCCAGTGCCGGCGCGATTGTCCGAACTTCCGCGCGATCGAAGACCGGCTTCCCGACATCCTCGCTTTCCTGATGTCGCAGGAGACCAATGCGACGGACCTCGTGACCGCCCGCGCCAATGAGCTGCGTGCCAGCAATCCCAAGGCCACTTTCACGGCGGCGGATCTGCGGCGCGATCTCGACAAGCAGTTCGGCGCCAATGCTGTCTCGCGCGGTCGCGACGTCTTTGCGGCGAACTGTGCGCGTTGTCATTCGTCGATCGACGACACTCCCAAAGACACGTTCAAGAATCGCGACTTCGGCGCGACCCGCCCCGACGGGCTGCGAGCCGATTGGCTGGGCTCCGACCAGGCCACGCTCGCGACCGAGGTCGCCACAGAGCGCTGTCGCGCGCTGCACTCGAATCACATGGTGGGTCACATCTGGCAGGAATATGGCTCCGAGACGCTGCACGCGCGGAAAGCCGACCCCGCCATCAAGGAGCCGCACGACGGCGGTCGCGGCTACTACCGCAACATTTCGCTGGTGTCTCTGTGGGCGCACGCGCCATTCCTGCACAACAACGCAGTCGGCCCGGAACTGTGCGGCCAGCCGGCGAACAAGGCCAACCAGTTCTACCGTTCGCCCTATGTCGACGCCGACAAGAAGACGCTGCCGGCCGACAAGGCTCCGGCCTGTTGGGCGTACGACCCAAGCGTCGATGGTCGCTTCAAGCTCTACGTCGCGTCGATGGACGAGTTGCTGAACCCGGGCAAACGCGTGCCCAAGATCGCTCGCTTCGACAAGGAAGTGCGCATAGACCTCGGGCCCCGCACCTGGGACGGCAAGGAAGAAAGGCAGATTCTCGGATTCACACTCGTGCTTCCGGTGGGAACCAGTGTCGGCGGAATGGCGAGCTTCCAGCACAAGGCGTTCGTCAGCGACCTGATCCTTGCCAAGCTCCACCCGGATGAGCTCGACGCCAAGCTCGTCAAGCAGCTCGGCGAGTCGGAGGGGAAGAAGGCCGCCGCGGATCTGCGCGCGGTCTCGGAGGAGATCGCCAAGGATCCGGAGAAGCTCGTCGATGCGATCCGGCGCTCTCCGCGCCTGATCGAAATCTACAGCTCATGCACCGCAGATATCGAGAATCAGGGCCACCCCTTCGGACAGGATCTGTCTGACCAGGACAAGAAGGCGCTGATCGCCTTCCTGGCGACGGTGTGAAGGAGAACGCCATGAAGCGCACAACGCACACCGCGGCGGTCCTGCTCTCGGTCACCACATGCTTCGCCCTGGTCGGCTGCGAGGAGAAGCCGCCGGCCGGAATCAAGTTCGCCCCGTATGCGGCCGGCTATGCATCGAAACCGGACTTCGCGCAGGTCGAACACGACCTGCCGTTGGTGCCTGCCGACCTTGCCGAGCTGACGCCGGGCGCGCTGAAGTCCTACGACCAGGAACAGATCGATCAGATCTACGCCCGGCTGACGGCGGGGCCGATTCCGGACGGAGCCTACGACGGCGACCTCTTCTTTCCGAAGGGCATCTCCGGCAAGAAGCGAATTCGGGAGATCATCGGGGGGCTGGGCGGACTGGTCGTCGGTGTCGGAACCGTCAAGCTCGAACTGATCGGCGAACACCTGTGGCGGGGAAAGGTGTTCTACCGCGACGAGCGCGTGCTCAGGAACCGGATCGAGGACACCAAATTGCTTGCGCCGCTGATCGACGGCGACCTCTCGACCCTCCAGAAGATCACGGTCAACGGCAAGGACCAGTGGCTGCTCTTCCCGGCACGGCTCTACTGCGGCCAGAGCCTGCTCGACTCGCGTCGCGAGTCGGTGATCATCGACTACTTCTACACGGACGAGATTCCCGGCTATCGCGAGGGGCCGGACTTCCTGGCAGGGCGACGTGGCCTGCAGGTACGCGACGAGATACGGATGGTTCGCCCGGGTTTTTATCTGGGGCGCGCCTACCTCGGCAAGATATTCCTGCTCAATTTCACCCTCTACAACAAGGAAGTGGCCGCGCGCGACGGCGGCGCGTTCCTGAAGACCGGTCAGGTTGCGGAAGACTGCTGGCCCGGCACACAGCAACGGTCGGTTCTGACCGCTTCGAAGTAAGGTGGACCGGCGTGCCCCATGGCCAGGCGTGTGATTGCGGCGGTCACCATGGCCTGCTGCACGCTGATGCCGCTGACGCGACAGCGCCCAGCTGGGTCCTCGATCCAGCGGTGCCGGGGCCGGACCTGCCCGCCGAAGGCCGCTCACTTTTCGATTCAATTGCGGCCGATGGCGTGCCGTTTCCCTTCGAAGCGTTCGTCAACAAGATCGAACGGCAGGCGGGCTGCAAGACGGGGCAGTGTCTGAGTTCGGTCCTGATTCCGCTGGGGCGCTCGCTGCAGCGCGCGTCGGCAGCGCCTGACTTCTTCGCGTCTCCGCGCATCGTTGTCGCGGTCACCGGCGAAGGCCTCGGCCCCGTGTTCGCGAAGGATCGCCTGTACCTCGCCTATCAGGAACGTGCGAACCTGATCGAGGTGATCAGTTACAACGAAGTGGGGGGCCGCTTCGAATTCCAGCTGGTACGCAATTACCGCGCCGGAGGCGCACCGGAGCTCGTGTACGCGCCTCGCGCCGTGTGCACGGCGTGTCACCAGAATCACGCGCCGATCTTCTCGCGACAGGTGTGGGACGAAACCAATGCGAACCCGCGCATCGCTGCGGCGCTTTCCAGGGATGACGGTCCTGCCGGCGCTCGTCGCGCCATTCATGGCGCTGTGGTTCAACGTGGAGTCGATATTCCGAATGCGATCGACGATGCCACCGACCGAGCCAATCTCTTCGGCGCCACTCAGCGGATCTGGCGCGATGCGTGCGACCCCGCCTGCCGCGTCCAGGCATTGACGGCAGCGCTGCAGTACAGACTCTCGGGCGAGCGGGGCTTCGAGATCGAGCCGCCGATCGCTGCGGGCTTTGCTTCCCGCTGGCCGGGAGGACTTGCGATTCCAAACCCGGACATCCCCAACCGCGACCCGCTGGCAACCGCGGCCGGCACCGGAATGGCTCAGATCGACATTCCGGGAGCGCTGGAAGCGCTGGCGCCGCGGCTTCCGCTTGCGGTGTGGAACGCCAGCGATCCGACACTTGGAGGGCGCTTTGTCGCCGGCCTCGCCGCCCAGATCGCCGAGGCAGACGTTCGTGACCTCGATTCGGTGCTGCAGAGTCGCTCGAGGTCGGCGAAGCGTCGAAGCTACACAGCCCGCTGCTCAATGAACGGCGCGCGGTATGACTGCGCAGGAGAGGTCACGCTGCGCGGCGACGCATCGACGATCGAAGAGTTGACGATCGGCGGAAGGCCCCTGAGGCAGCTTCGCCTGAACAAGGGGAGCGTCAGCGCCGGTGGACTGCGCGCTCGCACCGCATCCGGGGACTCGATCGAACGCGTGACGCTGAGCCGCCGCGCAGGCGAAGTCCTGGCCACGGTCACCGTCGCCGAGGATTTCGCTCCAGCGCGGGCGGCGATCGCCCTGGCCGATTGGTCCGCCGCGCCGTTCAGTCGCGATCGGATGCGCGCCGCACTCGGCCTCAAGCCCCGAGTTCAGTGCTGCGCGACCGGTCGCCTGCCGCCTGCCCGGGATGACATCGAACCGACGCAGCCGCTGGCCGCAGAGGCCGAGGCATTCGTCGGCCCCTGCGCGCGCTGCCATCGGACGCCTGAGCGCACTCCGCCGAATTTTCTCGCCGGCGAAGCGCAGCACGTCAGCGCGAACCTCGCGCAGTGCGCACCGCGGATTTTCGTGCGGCTCGCGATGTGGCAGACGCCGGAGGCCGAGCGTGCCAAGGTGCCGATGCCTCCTCCGGCCGCGTCTCACCAGGGCGCCCCGCAAATCCAGATCCGGCCCGATCCGGCGATCGGGGCACTGCAAGTCAGGGTTGCCGATTGGCTGCGTGCAGAAACCGGAACTTCGCCCGACGTCTCGGCGATGCTTGCGCGCGGCTACGAAAACCTGCGCCCCTGCCTGCCACCCGGAAGCTGATTCGAGGGAGGATTCCATGCACGATGCATCAGAAGCCTCGGGCAATACAGGATGGCTAAGCCAGCTCTATCGCCATCGCTGGGTGCGCGTCCTGATGCTGCTGCTCGCGCTTCCGACGGTATTCGCGCTCGTTGTTGCCGTGATCCTCTTGCAGCGCTTCGGGACCGATCGGCCGGTGGAGTACGCGCAGATCGAGGAACACTTCAAGTACGGATCGACCGGCGGCGAGCGGGTATCCGGTTTTCCATACTGGATCTTCAAGGCGATGCCGGTCGTGTGCGCGCGTCACCTGCCCGGCGGCTGGGCATCGCTCGGCTTCGTCTTCGAAGAGGGCAAGGATCTGCCGGTCGGCATGTCGCTGCGGAACTACCAGGGCGTCGATCGCACGTTCTTCAACTGCGCCGTTTGCCACACCAGCACGGTGCGCGACGCACCGGACGCAAAACCGCGTCTGGTGCTCGGCATGCCGGCCAACACTTTCAACCTGTTCGGCTTCACGAAGTTCGTCTTCGATTGCGCGCACGATCCGAAATTCGCGGCCGAATACGTTGTTCCGGAGATTGGCCGGCAGATGAGCGAGAAGGGCGAGCGCCTCGGACTGCTCGATCGCTATGTCGTCTATCCGGTTGCCGTCGCGTTGATGCGTGAACGTCTGCTGATGCTCAACGGGCGCTTCGCACCGCTGATGCAGGACACCGAGTGGGGTCCCGGGCGCAACGACACGTTCAATCCGAACAAGATTCTGTTCAACTTCCCGATCGATCGGTTGCCCGAGCGCGAGCGCAACGCGCCGGTCGACTTCCCCTCGATCTGGCTGCAGAAGCCGCGCCAGGGAATGCAGCTGCACTGGGACGGCAACAACGTGATGGCCGAGGAGCGGAACAAGAACGCAGCATTCGGCACCGGCACGACGCCGCCGACGATCGATCTCGCGGCGATCGGACGCCTCGAGCAATGGCTGTTGACCGCAGCGCCGCCGAAGTATCCGTATCCGATTGACAGCGCCAAGGCGGCGCAGGGGGAAAAACTGTATTCGGAATACTGCGCCGGTTGCCATGGCGCCGATGGCCGCAGCTTCAGCGCGCCGGCCGGCACGGAAGCGCGCGAATGCATCGATCCGAAAGAGAAGGAGGACGACCTGTACGGTCCGCAGGTCGGCAGGATCACGCGCATCGACTACATCGGCACCGATCGGCACCGGCTCGATTCGTTCACCTACGACCTGGCGGTCAATCTGGGGACGGTCTACGCGGGCTACCCGCATCGCTACTGCCACTATCGCAAGACCTTCGGCTACGCCAACATGCCGCTCGACGGCATCTGGCTGCGCGCGCCATATCTGCACAACGGTTCGGTGCCAACGCTGCGCGACCTGCTCGAACCGTCTTCCCAGAGGCCGAAGCAGTTCCATCGCGGCAACGACGTCTACGATCCGGCGAAGGTCGGCTTTGTCTCTGACACCGCGGAACAGGGTGGACGGAAGTTCTTTGCCTACGACACGGCGAAGCCGGGCAATTCGAATTCAGGCCACGAAGGGAAGCGCTACGGCACCGAGCTCGCTCCCGCCGAGAAAGATGCGCTGGTCGAGTTCATGAAGACCTTCTAGGGGGCTGGATATGGATTCGAGCGTGAAATCGGGCTGGAAGTGGGGAAAGATCCTTTCCTGGCTGGCCGTGCTGCTCGTCATCGGCGCAGCCCTCGGCTTCTATGGCTGGACCAAGTTTTTCCGCGAATTGCCGCAGGAAGACTGGGTGACGGCCACACCGGAGATGCGGTTCCGCTACGGCTCGATCGGCGGCGAGCGTGACGCCGGAATCCCGTACTGGATCTTCTATGTGTTGCCGCGCGTATTCCCCGAGAAGCTGCCGGGACCGGGCGGCTATGCCTCGCTGGGCGTTTCCTGGGAGCAGGGGCGCGAACTGCCGATCGGCTTCACCAAGAAGACCGTCGGCTTTCCGCGCGTCGGCAACACCTGCGCCGTCTGCCACACGACCAACTACCGCGCAAGCCCGAACGAGAATCCGGTGTTCATCAACGCCGGCCCCGGACACACGCTGAACCTGGTCGCTTTCTTCCGCTTTCTCGTCGATTGCGCGAAGGATCCGCGCTTCAACGCGGACGTCCTGATGCGCGAGATCAACCTCGTCACCGACCTGCCTTGGGACGACAGGCTCGCGTATCGCTTCCTGATCATTCCGATGACCAAGAAGAGACTGATCGAGCGTGAAAAGCAGTTCGCCTGGATCTACCGCAAGGATTTCCCGGACTGGGGTCGCGGGCGTGACGATTCGATGAACCTGACGAAGTACTTCATGCTCGAGCTGCCGATGGACGACAGCTTCGGGCCCGACGACGTCCCGCCGATCTGGAACCTCAAGAAATACAGCGCGCCCGGAACGACGATGAATCACGCCGGCGACAGCCACGACGCCTATTCAGTGATCATCGACTCCGCGCTCGGCGTGGTCGGCGCGGCGCCGAAGAACAACGACGAGTTCCTCGGTCATATCAAGTGGCTGCAGGAGTACCTGTCGAACCTGCCGCCGCCGAAGTATCCGTTCCCGATCGACGCCGCGCGCGCCGAGGCCGGCAAGGCCGTGTTCGAGCAGCACTGCGCGAGCTGCCACGCGAGCGACAAGACCGGCCGCCGCATGCCGCTCGCCGGCATCGACACGGACAAGGAGCGCATCGGCACCTGGAACAAGAGCAACGCCGTTGCGGCCAACCAGGTCGTGACCAAGATGGGGATCATCCGCAAGGGCCTGGTCGAGGAAGAACTCATCGGCTACAACCCGCCGTTTCTCGACGGCATCTGGGCGCGCGCGCCGTATCTGCACAACGGTTCGGTGCCGACGCTGCGCGATCTGCTCGAGCCTCCGGCGAGTCGTCCCAAGGTGTTCTGGCGTGGCTACGATCTCTACGACCCGAAGAACGTGGGTTTCATCACGCAGGGCGCCGAGGCGGAGCGAGTCGGCACCCGGCACGACACCACGCAGCGCGCCAACGGTAGCGGCGGACACCTGTTCGGCACTACGCTGCCGCCCGCAGACAAGGAAAGTCTGCTCGAGTATCTGAAGACCCTGTAATCGGCCATTCCCAGCGCGGGCTTTGCCGGTAGGCCGAACGGACGATGAGTCGGCCGAATGGACTCCCCCAAAGAAATCAAATTCATGACTGCCGCGCGGCGCGGCACACGATAGAGTCAAGCGGCCCCGTACTCACTCGCGCGGATTTCGCAGTCAAGCTTCCTGCCAGGCTTCTTGCTCGGCACGACCTGCCGCCGCGCTCGACTCGTGTTGAAACCTGATCCGCCTTCCTCCAAATCCCGTTACGCGCTGCGTGGCGCTACGGCCCATTCATCGAGCGCGGCCAGGGAGCGCGCGTGCTAGGCGCGCTGCGCAACCTGGCGCGCCGCGCATTCGAAGCAGGCGGCCCTGCTCTCGCCGGGCGCTGGTTCAGCCGCGACGAGGCGATCATGGGCACGGCGATCCACGTCGAGCTGTGGAGCGACGATCGCGCCGCGGCCAAGTGCGGCGATCGAGGCGGTGATGCAGGAGATGCACCGGATCGATGCGCTGATGAGCCCCTACAAGGAATCGTCGGAACTGTCGCGCATCAACCGCGACGCCGCCCGCGCAGCCGGTCGAGGTCAGCGCGGAGCTGTTCGACCTGCTGGCGCGTTCGATCGCGTTTTCCGAACTGTCCGGCGGCGCGTTCGACATCACGTACGCCAGTGCCGGCCATCTGTACGACTACCGCAGGCGCATCCGACCGACGGAGGCGCAGCTTGCCACCGCGCGCGAGGCGATCGGCTATCGCCATCTGCAGCTCGACCGCAGCGACGCGCACCGTGCGGTTTGCGCGCGAAGGCGTGCGCATCGACCTCGGCGGCTTCGCCAAGGGCTACGCGGTCGACAACGGCGCCGCGATCCTCGCGCGCCATGGCGTGCGCCATGCGGTGGTGGCGGCCGGCGGCGACAGCCGGATGCTGGGCGACCGCTGTGGCCGGCCCTGGACGATCGGCATGCGCGATCCGCGCCGCGAGGGCGAGGTCGTCGCGCTGCTGCCGCTCGAGGACGTCGCCGTCTCCACCTCGGGCGACTACGAACGCTATTTCGATGACGGCGACGAGCGCTGCCATCACCTGATCGATCCGCGTACCGGCAGGTCTCCGCACGCGGTGCACAGCGTGACCGTGATCGCGCCCGACGGACTGACCAGCGAGGCACTGTCGAAGACGGTCTTCGTCCTGGGCGTCGAGCAGGGAATGCGGATCGTCGAGTCGATACCGGACGTCGACGCGGTGGTCGTCGACGCGGCCGGCAGGCTGCACTTCTCGGCGGGACTGCTCGCAGGCGCGAATCCCCGCGCTGAACTCATGACTACGGCCTAGCGCCATCACTCGGGAAATCAATCAAACCATGAATCAGCCGATACATCAGGCAATCAACGCGGTCATGTCTCGGGACAATCCCTGCGTCCCGCATCCGCGAGGTTCCATGGAGGCAATCATGAGGGACTTCCAGTTTGGTCGTTTGACAGCTTCGCTCGCGGTCGCAGCCGTCGTTGGCATTGCGGGTTGCTCCGGCTCGGGCACCAACTCGGACAGCGCGCTGATCGTCACCGGCAACGTGCCGATCGCCTACGCCAAGCGCTCGACCTCGCTGAACGTCAACCCGACCAACGGCGCGCCGTTCGCCGCCGGGCGGCGACCTGATGATCCGCGAGCAGTCCTCGCCGAGCGCGACGCGAGTTCAACGTCACCGCCGCCATCACCCAGGGCAACGGCGACGTGTCCGACCCCGAGGTGTCGTACGACGGCAAGAAGATCGTGTTCGCGATGCGCTGCCCGACCAGCAACACCTCGGCTGTCGGCGGCGTGCCCGCCTGCACCGGGCGCTGGAACATCTGGGAATACGACATGACGGCGGGCGGCCTGTCGGGCGGCAGCTTCCGCCGCATCACCAGCTCGACGACCGACGACGACGTCGATCCGGCCTACCTGCCGGCCGACCGCGGCTTCGTGTTCGCCTCGAACCGCCAGACCACGACGAAGACCCAGGCGCTCGGCCAGTCCTACTTCGCAGTCGACGAGTACGAGCGCGAGCGCGTGTTCAACCTGCACACGGTCGACCGCAACGGCGGCGCCGTCACGCAGATCTCGGTCAACCAGAGCCACGACCGCAACCCGGTGGTGCGACCCAACGGCGACATCATGTTCTCGCGCTGGGAGCACGTCGGCCCGCGCAACCGCTTCGCCATCTTCCGCGTCAAGCCCGACGGCACCGACATGTTCGTGCTCTACGGCGCGCACAGCGGCGGCAACAGCTTCCTGCATCCGCGCGACATGGACCCGAGCGGCCCGTACGCGGGCAAGGTGGTGTCCTCGCTGATGCCGCTGTCGGGCACGCAGGAGGGCGGCGCGCTGATGCTGATCGACGCCGCCAACTTTTCCGAGCAGAACACGCCGGCCAACGCGCAGGTGGTGGTAGGCCAGGGTGGTCAGGTGCAGTGGACCGAGAAGGAGATCGATCTCGGGCCGCGGCCTGTCGCAGTTCGGCCGCATCACGGCGCCGTTCCCGCTGTGGGACGGCACCAACCGCGTGCTGCTCGCCTATCGCCCGTGCGAGGTGACGCGCAACGGCGTCGTCGTGCCCTGCGCGACGCTGACCGCCGCCGAACGCGCGATGCTGGCCGACGACACGATGTCGCGCGCCCAGCAGCGCGCTGCTGCCGGTGCAGGACAACGCGCCGGCGGTCTACTCGATCTACATGTTCGATCCGGCCAAGCAGACGTTCCTGATCGTCGCCGCGCCGCCGCCGGGCTTCATGTACACCGACCCGGTGGCGATCCAGGCGCGCCCGGAACCGAACGCGACCCAGCCGACTGTCGTCGACGAGACGCTCAAGGCGCAGAACCTGGCGCTGATCGAGGTGCGCAGCGTGTACGACACCGACGGCCTCGACCGCATGGGCGAATCGGTGCTGGCGCCGGTCGGACCTGCAGTCCGGCTGCAGCGCGGGCATCGCGAAGACCGCTCCGGTCGATGCCGCCGACACGCGCTCGCAGGTCCCCGACCTCGTCAAGATCAAGGACCCGGCCGATCCCGCCTATCGCTGCGCGCCGGCCTACTTCGTCCGCGCAATCCGCGCGGTCGCGCCGCCGCTCAATGCGATGGGCATGCGCGAGGCGATCGGCGAGACCGAGTTCGAGCCGCAGCAGATCCTCGGCTACGCGCCGGTCGAGCCCGACGGCTCGTTCAAGCTGCAGGTGCCGGCCGACACGCCGCTGGCGCTGTCGATTCTCGACGCCAAGGGCCGTGCGCTCCAGACGCACCTGAACTGGATCCAGGTGCGGCCGGGCGAGCGCCGCACCTGCGACGGCTGCCACAGCCCGCGGCGCGGGGCGTCGCTGAACTCCGGCGCGATCGTCAACGCGCTGCCGGCGGCGTGATGCCGGCGATGGCGAGCCGCGCACCAGTCCGGCGAGACGATGGCATCGACCCGCACGCGGCTCGATGCGACCGCGCTGAACCTCGGCGCCGACCTCGTCCACAGCCGACAACTGGGCCGACACGACCAAGGCCGGCGTGACGGCACGGCCGACGATCATCGTGCGCTACACCGGCAACGCCGAACGCCGCAGACGACCTCGCGACCGCGGTGCCGACCAACGGCATCATCAACTACCCGAGCACATCGCAGCCGATCTGGACACGCAACCGCGGCGTCAATGGCGCCAACACCTGCACCAGCTGCCACAGCGACCCGGCCAAGCTGGACCTGCGCGCCACGGTGGCCGGCACCGGTCGACTGGTGTCCTATGAGGAACTGCTGGTCGGCGACCCGGTGATCGACCAGGCCACCGGCCTGCCGGTCACGCGGCTCGAGGACGGCGTCCCGGTCGTCGTGCGCGATGCGCCGCTGGTGGACAACATGGCCGGCAACGCCGCCGGCATGACGCGCGCGAGCCGGCTCGGCGAGATCATGTTCGGCGAACAGCTGAAGGCCTCGGCCGAGTGCGCGCACCGCGCATCCGAATCCGCCGGCCAGCGCGCCGGACCATTCGACGCTGCTCAACGCCGCGGAGAAGCGCCTGGTGACCGAGTGGATGGACCTCGGTGGCCAGTACTTCAACAACGTGTCGGCGAGCAACAGCCCGGTGCGCACCGCGACCGCGCTGTCGCGCAGCGCCTTCGACGCGAACGTGTATCCGGTGATCAAGGCCAACTGCGTGATCTGCCATCAGCCGACCGGCAATTCGGGCGCGGCGCAGACCGGCCAGTCGTACCTGCGCAACCGCTACGTGCTGACCGGCGATGCCGAGGGTGACTACAACGTCACGCTGACGATGGTCTCCAACGCCTGCAACGCCAGCACCGTCGCGTCGAACGCGTTGCTGCAGCGGCCGTCGACGGTGCCGCATCCGGCCGGCGCCATCGGCCAGACCGACAGCCGTGCTGCCTGCGGGCAGCGCCGGCTACAACGCGATCGCGACCTGGATCAGCACCGGATGCAGCACGCCATGACCCTGCAGGTCCGCGCGTTCGATCACGCGCGCCAGGCCGGCCAGCACGATCGTGGCCGGCCTGGCCGCTTTAGTGCTGGCCGCATGCGGCGGCGAGGGCAATCCGCTCGACAACCCGCCGACGGTGCAGAACCCGACGCACGACGGGCGGGCAGAAGCTGTCGTTCATCTACTTCCAGAAGTGCGTCCAGCCGATCTTCCTGAAGCAGTTGCAGATCAACCAGAACGGCGTGATCTCGACCAACACCTGCGCCGCCGCGGGCTGCCACGACAACGTCACCGGCACCGGCGGCGCCTTGCGGCTGTCTGGGCAGTGCGCAGCCGGTCGACCTGTCGAACCCGGCCAACACGACCGATGTGATCCGCACGACCGACATGTACAAGAACTTCTACTCGGCGCAGGGCGAGGTGGTGTTCGGCGCGCCGCTGTCGAGCCGGCTGCTGACCAAGCCGCTGACGCTCAATGTGCTGCACGGCGGCGGGCTCATCTTCCTGAGCGAGAGCGATCCCAACGTCATGCTGATCCGCTACTGGATCAGCCGACCCGGTGCCGCAGGGCCACGACGAGTTCAGTTCCGCGGCCAACGAGCATGTTCACTCCCGCTGACCCGAATGTCGGCACCTGCAACACCCAATGACAGTCGCGCATTGCGCAGACCCGGTGGCGACGGGCACTGGCGCGGGCGGCGGCCTGCACGCTGCTGTTGCTGACTGGCTGCGTCGGCAGCCGCGCGCCGCCGGCGTCGGCCCAGGAGAAGGTGCAGATCACCGATCCGTACATCGAGCTGCGCACCGGACCGGGGCGCGGCTATCCGGTCTTCTTCGTCGCCGGGCGCGACGAGTGGATCGAGATCCTGCTGCGCCAGACCGACTGGTTCAAGGTGCGCACGGCCAACGGCCAGGAAGGCTGGGTGAACCGCGCGCAGCTCGAGACGACGCTGACCGAGGCCGGCACCACGCAAGGCCTTCCGCGACGTCCTGCGTCGACGACTACCTGCGGCGCAAGCTCGAACTCGGCGCCGCCTGGGGACAGTTCGACGGCGAGCCGATGCTGAAGATCTGGACCGCGTACCGGTTCGCCGACGCGCTGAGCGTCGAAGCCACGATCGGCCAGGTGCAGGGCACGTTCTCGGGCACCGAGTTCTGGAACGTCAACCTGAACGTGCGAGCCGTGGTCGGATCGCCGGCTGTCGCCGTTCTTCGGCATCGGCGTCGGCCGCTTCAAGAACATCCCGAACGCGAGCCTCGTCAACGCGGTCGTCGACCGATGCCAACCTGGCCAATGCGGCGATCGGCCTGCGCTACTACATCGCCGAGCGCTTCGTCGCGCGGCTCGACTACTCGATCTACACGGCCTACGTCTCGGACAGCGACAGCGGCCGAATACAGGGCCTGGACGATCGGCCTCTCATTCTTCTTCTGACCGCGACACCCACCCATGCGAAATCCATCTTCCTGCGCTGGCCTCTGACGGCCGGCCTCGCGATCGCGCGACACCGGTCGCTGGCACAGACCGCGCCGCCGGCCGGAGCAACGCCGAATCAGCCGCCGAACGAGCAGGTGATCGAGCCGACGGTGCCGCGCCGCGAGGTCCGCGTGCCGAAGATTCCGAGCAAGGACATCATCGTCGGCGCCTATCCTCGGCACCTATTCGAGCGAGGACTTCGGCGCGAGCTTCGTGTACGGCCTGCGCCTCGGCTATCACATCACCGAGGACTTCTTCGTCGAGGGCGTCTACGGCACGACCAAGGTCAGCGACGAGAACTTCCGGCAGATCCTGCCCGGGCGGCGTCTTCCCGCAGAAGGAAGAAACGCTCAGCTACTACAACCTGTCGGTCGGCTACAACATCCTGCCCGGCGAAGTCTTCTTCGGCAGCAAGTACGCGATGGCCTCGGCGCTGTACCTGATCGGCGGCGTCGGCAGCACCAAGTTCCTCGACCAGAGCAACCAGACCATCAACTTCGGCCTGGGCTACCGCGTGTTCCTGAAGGACTGGGCGGCGATCCAGGTCGACTTCCGCGACTACATCTACACGCTCGACCTGCTCGGGCAAGAGCAAGTCCACGCAGAACCTCGAGCTGACGGCAGGCGTCACCTTCTTCTTCTGAGTCCCTGAATCGCGAACATGACATCGATCGCCCGAATTCTTGAAGTTCGCGCGGCTGCTGGCGGTGGCCGCGCTTGCCGTTGCCGGCGGCGGCGCCGGCGCGGCCGTCACACCGGCGTCAGGCGCGCCCGACTTCACGCTGCCCAGCCTCGACGGTCCGAACCTGCGCCTGCAGGAGCAGCGCGGGCAGGTCGTGATGATCAACTTCTGGGCGACGTGGTGCGGGCCCTGCCGGGTGGAGATGCCGCACCTCGCTCGCCTCTACGAGAAGTACCGCGGCTCCGGCTTCACGGTGCTGGCCGTCAACATCGACGAGGACCCGTACAAGGCCGCCAACCTGGCCAAGCAGCTCGGCATGCGATTCCCGGTGCTGCTGGACACCGGACAAGAAGGTGAGCCGGCTGTACGACCTGAGCACGATGCCGTCGACCATCCTGGTCGACCGCGACGGGCGCGTGCGCTACATCCATCGCGGCTACCGCGACGGCTACGAGGAGACCTACGACAAGGCAGATCCGGGAGTTGCTGCGCGAATGAAGCCCGCCCGTCGAAACCTGTGGACCGCGCTGCGCGGCGCGTCTTCTCGGCCGTCGCCGCCGCGGGCGCGCTTGGCGCGTGTGCGATGCCGGAGCCCTGGGTCAAGCCCTACGAACGCGAGCGCCTGGCCGACCCGTTGATGAAGGTCCAGCGCGACCCGCTGTCGGCCAAGCATCTCGAGCACGTGCACGAGGTGCGCGAAGGCTCGCGCGGCGGCACCGGCGTGCAGGGGGGCGGCTGTGGCTGCAATTGAGGCTGCGACTGAGCTGCAACCCAGCGCTGCCGCCGCGCCCTGCACAGGATGCAGCCAGGCTGCTGGCGCTGGGCGAGCGTCGCCGACGGCGCGCGCGGGCTGCCGTTCGCTGGCGACTGCGCACCTGCTGGGCGCGCTCGGCGGACTGCTGGCGACGGGCACGCGCAGGCGGCCGAGCTGCCGGAAGACCGCGCCGACCTGATGTTGCACAGCTTCAACGGCGGTGGCGTCAACGCCTGGGGACCGGCGCTGCTGGTGCGCAAGAACCTTCTCAACAAGGTCTCGCTGTTTGCGACCTACTACGCCGACATCGTCAGCAACGCCTCGATCGACGTGGTCACCACCGCCAGCCCGTACCACGAGACACGCCACGAGTACGGCCTCGGCGCTCGACTACGCCGTGCGCGACTCGCTGATCACCCTGGCGGGCTCGTACAGCACGGAGCCCGATTACACCGCCAGGCCTTCAACATCGACGTCTCGCAGGATGTCTTCTCCGGCATGACGACGGTCAGCGCTCGGATACACCTACGGGTCCGACGACGTCGGCAAGGTCGGCGAAGGGTTCTTCAGCAACGCCAAGCACTGGCGCTACCGGGTCGGCCTGACCCAGATCCTGACGCCGCGCTGGTACGCCAACATGAACTTCGAGGTGGTGTCGGACGACGGCTACCTCGGCAGCCCGTACCGCATGGCGCTCGTCTTCGGCGCCGCGGTGCCCGAGCGGCTGCCGCCCACACGCACCAGCCGGACGGTCCAGTTCCGCACTCGTCGGCGAGGTCGCTCCGACCGTGGCGGTACGCGGCGAGTACCGCTACTTCTGGGACACCTGGGATATCACCGCGCACACCTTCGGAGCTCGGCGCGGCGACCCGCTTCGGCGAGAAGTGGCTGGTCGACGCCTACGTGCGCAGCTACCGCCAGGACGGTGCGCTGTTCTATTCCGACAACGCGACCAGCGAGACGCTGTATGTGACGCGCAACCGGCAGTTGAGCACCTACACCTCCTGGACGATCGGCACGAAGGCGACTTACGCGCTGATGCGCGTGCCGGGCCGGTACGAGATCTTCCTGAACGGTGCGGTCGAATACTGGAAGACGGATTACAGCGATTTCACCGACCTGCGCACCGGCAGCCTGTACTCGTACAACGCGACCGTGCTGCAGTTGTTCGTGTCCGCGATTTTCTGAGTTGGGGACCGCAGTATGTCGAACCATCAGCCTGCTTTTGGCCGCTGTCCTGTCGCTCACCGCTGCTGGTGACCGCGTCGGCTCAGACAGACGCCCACGCCGTCGAGCGCGCCCGCTTCCACGCCGCCGCCGGCGGCAGCCGCCGCTCCAGCGCCGGCCGCCGCGAGCCTCGACGATCGCATCCAGGATGCCAAGGCCGATGTGATCCGGCTCAACCGCGACCTGATGGTGCTGGAGGAAGAACTGCTGTTCCCGGCCAACACGCAGGTCGCGATCTTCGTGTCGATGGACGTCGGCAAGATGTTCTCGCTCGACTCGGTGCAGGTGAAGCTCGACGACAAGGACGTCGCCGACTATCTGTACACGCCGGCCGAGGTGCAGGCGCTGCATCGCGGCGGCGTGCAGCGGCTGTATCTCGGCAACCTGAAGGCCGGCACGCACGAGCTCGTGGCCTTCTTCACCGGCAAGGGTCCGCACGACCGCGACTACAAGCGCGGCGCGACGATCAAGATCGAGAAGGGCACCGATCCGAAGTACATCGAGCTGCAGATCAAGGACTCCACCGGCAAGCTGCAGCCGGAATTCGAGGTCAAGGTCTGGCAGTGACTGACCGGGATGCGCATGCGCTGCGTCGCCGTGAGCCGACACACCGGACGCTGGACGCGGACCGCGGCGCTGGCGGCGCGCTCGCGTGCACGGCCTCGGCCGTGCACGCGCAGGCGTCGGGCGGTCCGGCGTCGGCGGCGGCGTAGCGTCCGTCGAGCTGGCTGGACATGTCCACCTGGATGAACTGGTGGCCGTGGCGCGACACCAGGCCGCCGCCGCCGAGCGGCGTCGAGTCCCCGCACTACGGCGACAGCCTGTTCTACTTCTTCCAGGGCCGCTACTTCACGTCGGTCACCGTGCTGATGACGTCGCAGCAGTTCGGCCGCATGGCGCCGCACGACGACGAGGCCGAGATCCTGCGCGGCGGCCTGTTCCTGTCCTACGGCATGCATCGCGAGGCGGGCGAGGTATTCGCCAAGCTGATCGAGCGCGGCGCGCCGCAGCCGGTGCGCGACCGCGCCTGGTTCTACCTGGCCAAGATCCGCTACCAGCGCGGCCTGTATGCGGAGTCCGAGGACGCGCTCGGCCGCATCGAGAAGCGCCTGCCCGGCGCCCTCGAGGAAGACCGCGCGCTGCTGCAGGCCAACGTGCTGATGGCGCGCGGCAAGTACGCCGAGGCGATCAAGGTGCTGGATGCGCTCGCCAAGGGCCCGAACGCCAGCAGCTACGTCCGCTACAACCTCGGCGTGGCGCTGGTGCGAAGCGGCGACCTGACGCGCGGCACGACGCTGCTCGACGAGGTCGGCAAGCTGCCGGCCACCACCGAGGAGTACCGGAGCCTGCGCGACAAGGCCAATGTCGCGCTCGGCTTCGCCTCGCTGCAGGAAGGCCGTGGCGAGCAGGCGCGCGCCTACCTCGAGCGCGTGCGGCTGTCGGGGATGTTTTCCAACAAGGCGCTGCTCGGCTTCGGCTGGGCCTCGGCCGCGCAGGGCCAGATGAAATCGGCGCTGGTGCCGTGGAGCGAACTGGCCACGCGCGACCCGAGCGATGCGGCCGTGCTCGAGGCGCAAGCTCGCCGTGCCCTACGCCTTGCCGATCTCGGCGCCAACGCACAGGCGCTCGAGCTGTACCAGGACGCCATCGGTGCGTTCGACCGCGAGAGCGTCAATCTCGACAAGTCCGATCGCCGCGATCCGCAGCGGCAAGCTGCTCGACGGACTGATCGCCAGCAATCCGGGCGACGAGATGGGCTGGTTCTGGAACATCTCCGAGCTGCCCGACGCGCAGGACCTGCCGCTCGGCGCGCCACCTCGCGCAGCTGATGGCGACGCACGAGTTCCAGGAAGCGTTCAAGAACTACCGCGACCTGCTGTTCCTCGCCCGCAACCTGCAGCAGTGGCAGGAAAGCCTCGGCGTGCTGCGCGACATGCTCGCCAACCGCCGCCAGGCCTTCGCCGAGCGTCTGCCGCAGGTTCGCGAGAAGGAGACGCGCGCTGAACCTCGCCGGCTTCGAGCAGCGATGTCGAGGCGTTGCGGGCCGAACTGGAGCGCGTCGAGCGCGACGCCGACGCGGCGGCATTCGCCACACCGCGCGAGCGCGAGCTGCAGGCGCAGGCTCGACCGCGTGCGCGAGACGCTCGGAGCGCGCCGGCAACGATCCCGAACTCGCGCAGGCGCGCGAGCGCTACCGGCGCGTCGCCGGCGCATTGCTCTGGCAGCAGAGCGATCAGTTCGCCGTGCGACTGTGGAACGCGAAGAAGGGCATGCAGGAACTGCAGCGCAACCTGGCGCAGGCGCAGCAGCGCGATGCCGCGCTCGCGGCGGCGCAGCGCGACGAGCCCGCGCGGCTCGATGCATTTGCCGGCCGCATCGATGCGCTGGCGGCGCGCGTCGACGCGATGATTCCGCGCGTGGCGGCACTGACGCAGGAGCAGCAGGTGCGCAGTGCAGGAGCTGGCGGTGGCCGAACTGCTGCGGCAGAAGGAGCGCCTGGCCGCGTACGGCACGCAGGCGCGCTTTGCGGTCGCGCAGATCGTACGACCGCGCCAGCTATGGCGAAGGAGGACGGCCGTGCGGGCACGCAGTAGACCCGTCGTCCGCGTTCGCGCGTCGCCGCTGTCGCGGCCGCGCTGCTCGCGGCGTGCTCCAGCTCCGTGCAAGCGGAAGCGGCACGCCCGAGCCGCCGACGCTGAAGATCGCTCGCGTCGCGCCAGGTCACGGTCAAGCCCGACGCCGGCGTCAAGGCCAACGAGGAGGACGCGGCGCGCGCCTATCGCGACTTCCTCGCCGCTTCGCCGCGCGAACCGCAGCGGCAGGAAGCGCTGCGCCGGCTCGGCGACCTCGAAATGGACATGGTCGACACCCGCATGGCGACCGGCGACCGACCGGTGCCACCGCCGACTACAAGGCGGCGATCGCGCGCTACCAGGAGTTCCTGAAGACCTATCCGAACGATTCCGGCAACGACCGCGTGCTCTACCAGCTGGCGCGCGCCTACGAGCTGAGCGGCGAACTCGAGACGTCGCTGACGACGCTCGACCGGCTGGTGCTGCTGTATCCCGACGACACGCTATCGCGACGAGGCGCAGTTCCGCCGCGGCGAGATGATGTTCGCGCTGCGCGACTACCCGAAGGCGGAAGCGGCGTACCTGGTGACGATGCAGCGGCGACAAGAGCTCGCCGTTCTACGAGCGGGCGCTCTACATGCACGGCTGGTCGCTGTTCAAGCAGGGGCGGCTCGAGGATTCGCTGCAGTCGTTCTTCGGCGTGCTCGACCTGAAGCTCGCCGGCCGCGGCAACGAAAGCGATCTCGAGAAGCTGCCCGGGCTGACGCGCGCCGATCGTGAACTGGTCGAGGACACGTTCCGCGTGACCAGCATCTCGCTCGCCAACCTGCAGGGCCCGGCGTCGATCCCGCCGTACATCAACTCGCCGCGTGCGGCGCGAGTACGAGTTCCGCGTCTACCAGCAGCTCGGCGAGCTCTACATCAAGCAGGAGCGCGTCAAGGACGCCGCCGACACCTTCGGCGCCTTCGCGCAGCGCTCGCCGTCGCATCCGGAGGCGCCGGTGCTGCAGGCGCGCGTGATCGACATCTATGCGGCCGGAGGCTTCCCCACGCAGGCACTGGACGCGAAGAAGCAGTACGTCACGCACTACGGCGTCGACAGCGAGTATCAGCGCAGCAACCCGGAAGGCTGGACGCGCAACGCCGAGCCGCTGGTCAAGACCCATCTGGAAGAGCTGGCGCGCTACCACCACGCCAGCGCGCAGAAGACGAAGAAGACCGAGGATTACCAGGAGGCGGTGCGCTGGTACCGCAGCTATCTCGACCTCGTTCCCGCAGGATCCGCAGGCCGCGCAGAACAACTTCCTGCTGGCCGAGCTGCTGTACGAGGACTCGCGCTATTCCGAGGCTGCCGTCGAGTACGAGAAGTCGGCCTACGGCTACCCGCAGCACGCCAAGAGCGCCGACGCCGGCTACGCGGCGCTGCTGGCCTACGCGCAGCAGGAGAAGCGGCTGCCCGCGACCGACGTGCAGAAGGTTCAACGCACCGCGTCGACAGCGCGCTGCGCTTCGCCAAGGCCTTTCCGCAGGACCCGCGCAGCGCGCCGGTGCTGACCAACGCCGCCGAGAAGCTCTACGCGCTGAACGACGGCGCGCAGGCCGCCGTGGTCGCGCACCAGGTGCTCGCGCTGCAGCCGCCGGCGGCGGCGGAGCAGCGCCGCGTGGCCTGGACCGTGGTCGCGCACACGTCGTTCGAAAAGGGTGCATTCGTCGATGCCGAGCGTGCCTACGGCGAGGTGCTGGCGCTGACGCCGGACAAGGACGCATCGCGCGACGCGCTGACCGAGCGTCTCGCCGCCTCGGTCTACAAGCAGGGCGAGGCGGCGCGCGCGCAGGGACAGCTGCCCGAAGCGATCGGGCACTACACGCGGGTGGCGACCGTGGCGCCGGCCTCGCCCGTGCGCGCCACCGCGCAGTACGACGCCGCTGCGGCGATGCTCGCGCTTGAAGGACTGGGACGGTGCGGCGCGCACGCTCGAGGATTTCCGCAGCCGCTATCCGAAGCATCCGCTGCAGAGCGAGGTGACCAGCCAAGCTTGCGGTCGCCTACGTGGAAAAGGGCAGCTGGGCGCAGGCTGCAGGCGAGTTCGAGAAGCTTGCCGCCGCCAACAAGGACCCGCAGCTCGCGCGTGCCGGACTGTGGCAGGCGGCCGAGATGTACGAGAAGGCCGGTGCGCGCGCGCCCGCTGCGCGCGCCTACGAGCGCTACGTCAAGCAGTACCCCGAGCCGCTCGAACCTGCGCTGGAGGCCCGCTATCGACTGGCGCGGGTCGCGCGCGAGGACGGCAATACGGCGCGCGAACTGGCACTGATGAACGAAGTGCAGCGGGCCGATCTGACCGCGGGTGCTGCGCGCACCGACCGTACGCGCTATCTGGGCGGCATGGCCACGCTCGCGCTGGCGAAACCGATGGCCGACGAATACCGCAAGGTCGCGCTGGTCGAGCCGCTGAAGCGCCAGCTGAAGATCAAGAAAGACAAGATGGAGCTCGCGCTGAAGGCCTATGCGACGGCGGCGGACTACGGCGTCGCCGAAGTGTCGACGGCGGCGACGTTCCAGACGGCCGAGCTGTATCGCGACTTCGGCGCGGCGCTGATGAACTCCGCAGCGGCCCAAGGGGCTGAAGAAGGACGAGCTCGAGCAGTACAACGTGATGCTCGAGGAGCAGGCCTTCCCGTTCGAGGAGAAGGCGATCGAGGTGCATGAGATCAACGCGAAGCGCACCGCGAGCGGCATTTACGACAAGTCGGTGCGCGACAGCATCACCGCGCTCGGGCAGCTGCGCCCGGCGCGCTACAACAAGGTGGAACGCGCGGGAAGGACGGTCGATGCGATCCGCTGAACGCTCGATCCGCCTGAGCTGCCTCGTCGCGGTGAGTGCGATGCTGGCCGCGTGCGCGATGTTTGGCGACAAGCCGGCACCGTCTCCGTCATCAACACCTGCATCCGCGTCGCCGGCCGCCGGGAAAGCCGGTGCATCGTCCGCCGCGTCCGCCAAGGACCCTGCGGCTGGCGCGGCGCTCGCCAAACCCGAGCTGCAGCCGGTCAGCCCGGCCGTGCAACGCGCCTTCGATACTGCGCGCCAGGCGCTGGCAGCGGGGCAGACGGCCGAGGCCGAGCGTGGCTTCGTCGCACTGACGAAGTCCAATCCGGAACTGGCGGGGCCCTACGCCAACCTCGGCCTCATCCATCGCCAGGCCGGCAGGACGGCCGACTCGGTTGCCGCGCTCGAGAAGGCGGTTCAGCTGAGCCCGCAGCGTGCCGAGTTGCACAACCAGCTGGGTATCACCTACCGCACGGCCGGAGAGTTCGCCAAGGCGAAAGCCTCATACGAACAGTCGATCTCGCTGGATGCCGCCTACGCGCCCGCCGTGCTCAACCTCGGCATTCTGTATGACTTGTATCTATGGGATGGCGCGCATGCGCTCGAACTCTACGATCGCTACCTGCAGCTGACGCCGGGCGGTGACGACCAGGTGCAGCGCTGGATCAGCGACCTCAGGAACCGCAGCTCGCAGAAGAGCGCGCCTCAACGCAAGGAGCAGGGATGAAGCGGCGCTTCTTCGAGCATCAGTGCCGTTCATTGCGCGCGACCATGGTGATCGCGGGCGGGCTGGTCGCGTGCGGGGCCTGGGCGCAGGATCGCGCGGAAATCGACCGCACCCAGATCATTGGCAACCGCGAGCTGCCGAAGGTGCTCTACATCGTTCCGTGGAAGAAGCCGGTCCCGGGGGATCTGTCGAGCCGTCCGCTGGAGAGCGTGCTCGACGAGGCGCTGGCGCCGGTCGATCGCGATGTGTTTCGCCGGCAGGTGCGTTACGACGCGCTGATCCAGTCGCGCGCGGCAGTGCCGAACGGCGCCGTCGCGCAGGACGCTGCGCCGGCGGCAGCTCGCAAGTGAGTTCTGCAGTTATCGAAGGGTCTTTGGAGATCGAGTCATGAATGCGTTCAACACCGTCGTTAAGTTCTTCCAGGACAGCGGGCTGTTCATCTACCCCAGCATCCTGATCATGGCGCTCGGGCTGGCGGTGGCGATCGAGCGCTTCATCTTCCTGAACCGCGCACGCACCGACAACCGCAAGATGTGGGACAAGATTCTGCCGCTGCTGCAGAACGGCAAGTTCGACAAGGTGCAGGCCGTCGCCGGCAGCGGTGACGTGGCGATCGGCAAGATCGTCACCTACGGAATCGAGCGCCTGAGGACTCCGCACCGCCGCGAGGACGTGGACATGGCAATGGAAGAGGGCATGATGGAAATCGTGCCGCGGCTCGAAAAGCGCACGCACTACATCGCGACCTTCGCCAATGTGATCACGCTGGTGGGCCTGCTCGGCACCATCATCGGCCTGATCAAGGCATTCACCGCGGTGGCGAACGTCAATCCGGCGGAGAAGGCGGAGCTGTTGGCCGCGTCGATTTCGATCGCGATGAACAACACCGCCTTCGCGCTGATGGTTGCCATTCCGTTCCTGCTGATCCACGCCTTCCTGCAGGCACGGGCTACCGAGATTGTCGACAGCCTGGAGGCCGCGAAGATCAGCTTCCTGAACCTGACGCAACGCATGACTGCCGAGGTCCGGCGGGCGGCCGAGTAGCCGAGCGGCCCGTCACTGCTGAACCGGGAAGTACAGCATGCGCCTGCGCCGTCTGCGCCGCGAGCCCACCGGGCTCGACGTCACGGCATTCATCAATCTGATCGTCGTGCTGGTGCCGTTCCTGCTCAGCACGGCAGTATTCACGCGCCTTTCGGTGCTCGACATGTCATTGCCCGCTCAAGCGACCGGCGCGCTCGAGCAACTGTCGGCCGAAAAGCTCAATCTCGAGGTCGTGATCCGCGGCGAAGCGATCGAGGTCGGGGATCGCATCGGCGGCCTCATTCAGAGCATTCCGAAGAACCAGTCGGGCCATTACGACATCGCGATGCTTGGCACGCTGGCGCGGGCGATCAAGGAGCGCTTCCCGGACAAGACGGACGTTACGGTCCTGCCCGAGCCGAATGTGCCCTATGACGTGCTGGTGCAGGTGATGGATGCATTGCGCGCGGGCCGCCAGGTGCAGGGTGCGAAGGTGGTCGAGGTTGCGCTGTTCCCGGACATCTCGATCGGCGATGCCCCGATCCGCCAGGCCGCCGGGGGCGCGCGATGAAGCTCACCGGAGTCCAGAAGCGGGCCGCACGCGGCAACCGTAATACCTCGTCGGTCGACCTCAACCTCGTGTCGCTGATCGACATCTTCACGATTCTCATCTTCTTCCTGCTGGTCAACACGGGAGTGGCGGATGTTCTGCCCACCTCGAAGGCACTCAAGCTGCCGGAGTCGACGGCCGAGAAGTTGCCGCGCGAAACCGTCGTGGTGATGGTCAGCCAGAACGACATCATCGTCGAGGGCCGCAAGGTCGCGGCAGTCAACGACGTCATCAATGCCGAAGGCGACCTGATACCGACGCTGAAGGCCGAGCTCGACCTGCTGGCCGGCCGCCAGGTGATTCGCGCCGAGAACGAGGCTTCGAAGCGCGCGATCACGATCATGGGCGACAAGGAGATCCCGTACCGCCTGCTGCGCAAGGTGATGGTCACCTGTGCACGTGCCGACTTCACCGACGTCTCGTTCGCGGTGCAGAAGAAGGGCGGCTGATGGTTGCTGCAGCCACCTATCTGCACACGCCGATCCTGGCGTGGTCGGTCTCGGCCGAAGACGAGGAGCGATTCAAGCGGATCCTCAGGCAGGTGCTGGGGGTCTGCCTGGTGATTGCGCTCGTGATGCCTTGGCTGCCGGTGAGGGAGCCCGATCGCACGGCGGTCGAGCCGCTGCCGCCGCGCCTCGCGAAGCTGCTTCTCGATCGCGAGCCGCCGCCGCCGGCGCCGCTGCCCAAGCTCGACAAGCCCCTGCCGAAGGACGAAGCCAAGGCCAAGGCGCCGGACGTTCCGAAGGCCGAGCCGAAGGCGTCAGTAGTCGAGGCACGCCGGCCCGAAGCGAACAAGCCGCCCGGCGAAAAGCTCGAGAATGCGCGCGCTCGCGCGTCCGGCGTGGGCCTGCTCGCGATGAAGAACGAACTCGCCGAACTGCACGCGGCCCCGGCTGCCGTGCAGTTGAACAAGGACATCAAACCGGGCCCAGGCGTGGGTTCCGGCGTCGGCCCGGGCGTCGGCGCCGGAGTGGGACCCGGCGTGCCGACGCGTTCGCTGATCACCTCGAATGCGACAGGCGGCAGCGGCGGCATCAACACTGCGGCGTACAGCCGCGACACCGGCGGCGGAGGACTGGCAGGCCGCTCGACGACGCTGGTCGAGGGAGTGGCCGGCGGTGGTGGTGGCGGCGGCCCCGGCGGCGTGGCTCACGGCCGTGCGGGTGGTCCCGGTGCCGGCGGTGGTGGTGGCACGCTGCAACGGGGTGGTAGCGGCAAGGCGTCGCGCTCGATCGAGGAGATCAAGCTCGTATTCGAACGCAACAAGGGCGCGATCTATTCGATCTACAACCGCGCGCTGCGCGAGGAACCGGCGTTGCAGGGCCGGATCGTGCTCGAGCTGAAGATCGCGCCCGAAGGTCAGGTGGTCGACCTGCGGATCGTTTCAAGCGAACTGAAGTCGGCGGACCTGGAGCGCAAGCTGCTGGCGCGGATCAAGCAGTTTGATTTCGGCGCGAAGGACGTGGACGCAATCACGGTCACATGGCCGGTCGATTTCCTGCCTTCCTAACAGCGCGGACTTCGCCCACCGGACGAGTGGGAAACACGGCGGGCGGCAGTACACACCGTACGTTCAGCTCGCGGCTAGGTGCAGCGCCCGACAAGGGCTGTCAGAAGACCGCGATGCCAAAAGGTCCATCACCAGTACCGTAGGGCGATCCAGGGATCGCGTTAAGTGCCCCTGTGGCGGGATCGATGCGGTACGCCGACACGCTATTAGAGTCGTAATTGGTGCAGTAGAGGAACCATCCCCGCCTGTCGATGGCGAGCCCGCGCGGTTCCTTACCCGCTGCAAACGGCTGTCCGAGCAATGGTCGCAAGGCACCGCTCGCGCGGTCAATGGAATAGGCCCAGATGGAGTCGCCGGAATTTGCGGCGACGTACAGGTAGCGACCGCTCGGTGCGACAACCGCGGCACGAGGATTCTCGCCGGTAGGCACCGGCCCGCTAGGGAGCGGGGCTAACGCGCCGGTCCTTGGGTCGATACGGTAGCTCGAAACATCATTTGAAACGGCATTGACGACGTACGCGAATCGCCCGCTTGGCTCGATGGCGATCGCTCGCGGGTTCGTTCCAGCAGGAAATGGGGACCCGGGGATGGGCTTGAGTGCTCCCTTGACGCGATCGATCGCGAACGCGACGACACTACCGGTCGTGAGATTGGTGGCGTAGAGGAACCGGCCGTCGGGATGGATCGCGCCACCGGAGGGACGTGTTCCGGCAGCGAACGGTGACCCAGCAACCGGACTAAGTGCGGCAGTGGCTGGATTGATCGCGTAGACATCGACCGCATTGGCTAACATGGTCGATACGTAGAGGAAACGTCCGGCAGGGTCGATCGCGGCCGAGACCGGATAGTCGCCAGTCGCGGTACGCGAGTTCGGTGCGGCCTCTAGCTGACCGTTCATCCGATCTATGCTGAGCGCCACGATGCTGCTCGCATCGCCATGCGTAACGTAGAGCCAGCGCCCGGCAGGGTCTACCGCGACAGAATAGGGATTCTTGTCGGTCGCTATGGCTACCGCGCCAAGCCGCGTAAGAGCGCCGGTCGTGACGTCAATGTGAAATGCGCTGACGGTCCCTGCGCGGTTATTCGCGACGTATACGAACGAGGCCGCTGGCGACGCCTCGTCAGCGCGTGCGGCTTGGAGTGCACCGCCCAGAGCAGCGGTGAGAATGCACAAGAGGCTACGCGACAGGCGCAGGCGCGACATGGATCTGTCCAACGAACCACGTCACATTATCACTCCCTCCGGACGCGAGCACCCACGGCGATCGCCGCACGCCCGAGCAAGCGGTGCGTACGCAACAACCGTGTGCGAAAGCGGAGTGGCTGGGCGATAAGGACGAGCTACGCTCTTATTCACCGTTCGCGTCGTCAGGCCTGCTGCTTTCTTGGCTGCGGCAGAGGTGGCGCGCGCTTGATGAGTTCGCGACCGGGAAAGTCGCGCCGGCAATGGGCCGCCAGCTCGGTTACGAAATGCTCCGCGTAGGGTGCCAGAAACCGCTGCGGATCCCACGCGATATGCGCCCACCTGCCGATCGACGCGCCGCGATGAACCAGCGGACTCGCCCGGACGCTGTCCCTTGGCACACGGGCATTCGAGGGAACGATTGCAATCGCGTAATCGGTCGCCGCGAGGGCGACCAGCGTGTGCGGTGCCGCGCTCTCCAGGAGCACCCGCGGCCGGATATGCGCAATGTCACACGCGATGTCGAACCACTCCCGCGAACCGAACCCGCGTTGCGGCAGCAGCAACGGCTCGTCTTCAAGTTCGGCGATCTCGAGCAAGGTTCGGCGAGCCAAGCGGTGCGCAGACGGCAGTGCAGCGACCACATGCATCGGATATAGCAACCGGCCTTCAAGGCGCGTCGTGCCGGCCGGCGTAATGCTGAGATGGGTCTCGCCGCGTTCGAGCCGGCCGAGCAGTCGCGCGCCGCCATCCTCCACCAGGTGGACCTCCACGCCGGGATGTCGGCGCCGATAGAGGATCAGAAAAGGCGCGAGCAGGTTCTCGATCACCTGCGGTGTCGCGCCGACCCTCAGGATTCCAGCTTCGCCGCTCTTGAGCTCGCGAGCCCGCTCGCCGAGCGACTCGGCTTCGGCAAGCAGTCGCCGACTGCACCTCAGCAGGTCTTCGCCTTGCGACGTCAGTTGCGCGCGCCGACCGATGCGGTCGAACAGCGGCACACCAAGGTCGGCTTCGAGCGCCTGGATCTGCCGGGACAAGGCGGGCTGGCTCAGATGCAAGAGAGTGGCGGCCCGGGCGAAGCCGCCCGCATCGGCGATCGTTGCAAAGGCGCGCAAGTGGCGAATGTTCATGAAGCAGCCTTATAACCGTTCTGCATTGGTATCGAAACAATAAATGCATTGGACCTATCGGCGCCGTGCGCTTAGCGTTGAACAGGTCGCTTCGGAAGAGATCGGAGGAGCATCAATGGCCCGCAACGGTATCCTGCAAATCCTCACCGCCTCGGCTCTAACGACGCTATGCGTGTTTCCCATCGAGCATGCGCAGGCTGATGCGGTGACCGACTGGAATGTGATCGCGTTGAACGCGACCGCCGTCCCTCCCAATTCGATTCTGCAATCGCGCACGCT
The DNA here is from genome assembly GCA_963703945.1 of uncultured beta proteobacterium. Classification (GTDB taxonomy): domain Bacteria; phylum Pseudomonadota; class Gammaproteobacteria; order Burkholderiales; family Burkholderiaceae_F; genus JALORV01. The sequence goes on from CAVPGM010000011.1 coordinate 474,185, forward strand.
CGCGATTGTTCACGGTGCGATCTACGACACGGTGCGCGCCGTCGACCGGAAGAATGGCGCTTACGCGGTCGACGTCGAGGCGCCCGCCGGAATTTCGGTGGAGGCCGCGGTCGCCGCGGCCGCTCACGGGAGCCTGGTGCGGCTTGCGCCTGCGGAGCGGCCGAGGCTCGACGCGGCGCTGAACGTGAGCCTCTCCAGGATCGCCGAAGGCCAAGCCAAGACAGATGGGATTGCGCTCGGGGGCCAAATCGCTGACAAAATCGTGGCGTTGCGCAGCACTGACGGCGCCGACGCGAAGGTCGCGTTCACCCCGAAGCCCGGCGCGGGTCTTTACCAGCTCACCCCGCCGCAATTGCTGTCGGCGATCTTGCCGCAATGGGGCGCAGTCACGCCCTTCGTGCTGCGCAGCAAGACCGGTCTCGACTTCAAAGGCGCGCCCGCCTTCACGACTGCGCAATTCGCCCGTGACTTCGAGGAGGTCAAGAGTATGGGCGCGCGGCAGAGCACGACGCGGACTGCGGACCAGACCGCTGCGGCGATTTTCTGGACCGTGCAGACGGCCGTTCCCTGGCATGCCGCCGCCCGCGCTGCATCCGCAGCCAAGGGGCTGTCGCTGTCCGACAATGCCCGGTTATTCGCGCTGCTGTCCATGGCCACCGCGGATTCGCAGATCATCGCCTTCGAGGAGAAATACAAGCGCCCGCACTGGCGGCCGATCACCGCCATCCGCGCAGCGACGGATCTCAATGTTGCTGCGCTCAAGGGCGATGCCCGCTGGGAGCCTCTGCTGGCGACGCCACCGCATCCCGAATATCCTTCCGCGCATGCGGTGTTTTCCGGCGCTGCGGAAGCTGTGCTGCGCGGGTTTTTCAACAGTGACGAGGTGGATGTCAGCGTGACCGCTCCAGGTCCTTTCGGCGTCACGCGCGCCTATCACAAGTTCTCCGAGCTAACGGAGGAAGTGAATAATGCACGGGTCTGGGGCGGCATCCATTTCCGCAGCGCAGACGTGGATGGAGCCGAGATCGGCCGCAGGATCGGCGAGATCGTCCTCCGCGAATTCCCCAGTTCGGCGCGCAAGACCACGCGACTGGGAGAACAGCCATGATGCCGCGGCGGCGCTTCGCGACGATCGCCGCCGCATCGATTCTTTGCACTCGTGCTCGTCGGCGGTGTCGCACTCGCGCAACCATGGCCCGACGCGGTCGGTCACTCGGATGCAAACATTCGCCTTGACTGTTAAGACGCATTCGGCATGCGCGAAACGCGAGCCAGGCCATGTTCGATCTGTTTCAATTCGTCGCTGACTGCCGCGATGCAATGGCGGCAGACAAATCGCACAAATATGTGCGAGAGGTCGTCGCCCGTGTCGTGTCCGATCCATCGGCCGTGCTCGCGGCTTTAGGCGAACCGCAGCGCGCTGGGCTGCACAAGCTGTATCAATCAGCCGACCTGACCCTGCTGAACGTCGTGTGGGCGCCGATGATGACGGTGATGCCGCACAACCATCAAATGTGGGCGGTGATCGGCATTTATACCGGGCGGGAGGACAACATCTTCTGGCGCCGTGTCCCGGGCGTTGCCGGAAAGGTGGAGGCGGCCGGCGCCAAGTCGCTGTCTGTCGGCGAAGCCGAGCCGCTCGGTGACAACGTCATTCACTCGGTGAACAATCCCATCCCGCGCCTGACCGCGGCGCTCCACGTCTACGGCGGCGACTTCTTCAATTCCGCCCGCCGTAGCGAATGGGATCCGGAAACACTGATGGAGCAGCCATTCGATGCTGATCGCGCCATCCGCCGGTTCGAAGATGCCAATAAGCTCTTCGCGACATGATAAGCGAGCGTGCTAAGGGTCATTCGCTAAGTACCGAGGACATAGCGAGCGACTTAGCCATGTTGGACTTGGTCATGACGATAGCCAACTCCTCGGCCTGATCGATGTAGTTAGGGACACCACGTCACGGCGAAAGCCACGCAAGGCGTGCCCGCGGCGCGACACCAGGCTGCTTTGCGGGTCGCTGCACGTCGGTCGTGGGCGGCGATCATCAAACGGCGTGCGAGTGCAATCACGCTGCACTCCTACTTGTCGCGTTTCCGCGCCCGATCTGCAAACAACCAACGCAGCAGCCGCCACTTGCGCGTCCTCGGGGCGCTTGATTGGAATTTTGCCTAATCGCACTTTGGCGAAGGGTTGAGCGGGAACGGCGGACCGCCGACCGAGCGAGTGCCGCCCGTAATCGGTCTGGGCTGGGGATTGGGGCTGGCGCTGTGGTGACCGGCGAGGCGACGCTAGCGCAAGAGTCTCGCGTTGAGCAACGCGGGAGGCGTGCGATGGAATTCTTCTCCGAACTGGACATCGGAATGGACGAGACGGCGATTTGCGTAGTGGACGACAAGGGCAAGGTGGTGTTGACGCGCGGCGCCACTTACAGATTGCCCTGGCCGTCCGGCGTCGGAAACTCGAGCTTGCTGCTCTCCGTCTTCAATGTGCCGAGCGTCGCCCCCATCTCGGGATTCAGGAAGACGATCTCCTTGGCGTCGCCATTCGTGAGAACGACCTGTTTGGTCACGGGCTCATCCGTGCCGGAATCGCCCGCCTCTGCAAACTTCTGACGTCTAAGAGTCTTCAACGACGACAATTTAAAGCTGGTGGTCGTCCCATCCTCGTTGACCGTAATGGCATCGCCGCGCGCACGGGATTGCATTGCGCGTCGGCGGCGCATCGCGCGATCGGTTCCTTTCCTGAAGGCAGAGTTCGAGTGAGCCTGGGGCCCTTCAACGGTGAAGCCGATGTTGCCGCGCTGGTCGCCGCGGGTTTCGGCAAGCGATGCGCAAACGGATCGAACGCAGGGGCGTCCCAAGTCCGTTCCTCCAGAAGCGGGTAGGAGGACTCGGCCCACGTAGGCGTTCGGAGACTCAAGACGACGCGGCGTTTCTAAGCCGACGCGTTCGTCAAGCTAGCCGCCGCCGCGCCGGGTGTACAAGTCAAAATAGGCGAGGAATTCGTTGCGTGTCAGCTCGTCTAGGCCGCGGAAACAGAATGTGACCCCAAGCACGGGCAGTGCAATCGGCATGATCCGCCGCGGTGGCTTCTCTTCCAGTGAGATCTGAACGCTGCCACCGTGCGCGATGACCGTCACCACTCCGCCCTCGATCTGGAATGGAGCCTGACGGGTCGCCCCGGGCAGCCACGCCATGAACTCGGCGCGCGTACAGCCCATCTCGCGATGGAGATAAAACGGGTCCGACATGTCGGCCTAGCCGCCCGCGATCGGAGGCCACACGGCCAATTCGTCTCCCGCGTGCAGCGGCCGGGTAGCTCGCTCGCCCCGCGGGATGAAGAAGCCATTCACCAACACGAGGTGTGCCATCGCGGGGGGCAACTTGAATTGCTCGATCACTGCCTGCACGGTCGTCGCTTCGGCGACGTCGAGCACAAGTTGGTTATACACGCGCACCCTACCATTGAGTTCGTGCGGCAGGTAGTCGCCAAGCGTGGCGAATAGCTTGAAGGTGATCTCCACAGCCGAGCGTTGCTTCGTCGTTGCTCAGGCGACGTTCAGTCCCCTCGCATGCTGCGCCTGCGCGCTGGAAAGATACGCCTGTGGCAGCTGCAATGGGTCGCGCAGCAGTTGGTCCTTCCACTTGCCGAGCTTGGTGCGCGATTGGGTCAGTCCACGCAGAATACCGACATGCTCGGTCAGGCCAACCGTATTCGAGCCGATCAGAACATCGCCTTCGAACTCGAGACGAATGTGCCGGAAGTTGGCGTCATCGGTCAACTCGGCATGCTCGCCGCCGGGCACCCCTTCCCATTGTCCGAAGGAAGTCGAGACAAGCCCTAGCGTATCGAGCACGTTGATCTGCGTGACGCCGTGCAACTGTGTTCGTTTCCCGGCCATGTTCGTTCCGGCAACGTACGCCTGATCGGCGGCATTGGGCTGAATGGCACTGACGATCGTCTTGCCGGTAACCACGTCGAACGCTTCGGCGCAATCACCCGCCGCGTACACTCCTTCAATGTTGGTCTGCAGGCGTTCGTCGGTCAGAACGCCCTGAAGACACAGGATGGCGGAGTTCTCGAGAAACCCGATATTCGGCCGGACGCCCGTTGCGGATATGACCAGGTCCACCGGCAACTGCTGCCCGCTGGACAGGCGCACAGTGAGGGGCGGACCAGGCTGGATGGCTTCCACCCGCGTCGATGTGTAGACGGTTATTCCCTTCTTCTCGACCCAGCGCCTTATCATCTGGCCGGCGCCTTCGCCCATCATGCGTGGCACCATGCGATCGCCCATCTCCACGACAGTCAGCTGCACGCGTCGTGCGGCGAGCGCTTCCATGATGATGCAGCCGATGAAGCCCGCCCCCACTTGCAGCACGCGTGCTTCCGGCTTGGCAAGCGCCATGATCTTTCGTGCATCGGCGAGCGTCCAGCAAGGATGAACCCCAGGGAGGTCGATGCCGCGAATCGGCGGGCGAATGGGCGTCGCACCCGTGGCGATCAGCAGGCGATCGAATGGCAGAAGCGTCCCGTCATCGAGCCGCACCTGGCGCGCGTCCGTATCGACCGCACGCGCCCGCCCCGTACGCAATTGAATGCGTTGCCGCGCGAAGTGCTCTTTGTCCTTGCGCAGATAAGTCCCTTCCTCGCCGATGTCTCCCATCAGCAGATACGGAATCGCCATGCGCGAATAGGGCGGTTCGGGCTCGTCGCCAATGACCAGGATGTCGTCGTCGGCCCGCAGCTTTCGAATCGTTTCGGCCGCAATGACACCGGCGGGTCCGTTACCGAGAATGACGTGTCTCACGTGGGCCTCTCCACGAGCAAAAAAGGGCGGTCCGCGATGAACCGCCCCAGTCCGAACATTCGCGATGCGGCGTGCTTGTGTCGGCTCACAAACCGAGACGGGCCCGGGTATCCGGTTTCAGCTGTCCCTTGTCGTCCCAGCCGCGAAGTTGGTAGTACTCCGGGAGCATCTTGTCCAGGCCATTGACGAGCCCGCGAGCGGGCCCGGTCTTCGCTGGCTCGGTCAGCAATCGCTTCGGCAGTGTGTCGTCCTTTGCAGTGAAGCCGGCACGATTGTTGAAGTCGCGCTCCATGTTCCAGATGCGCTCGCCGATCACGCCCAACTCCTCGAGCGTGAACTCGTCCGTGCACGCTGCAGCAAGTTGCGGCTGGACATTGGCAAGCGTCCACGCGAAGCTGGTGAACAGACAGATGCCTGCCGAATCGAAGACAGCCGTGGCGTCCTGGAAGGCCTTGACCAGACCGGCCTTACCCTCGGTGACGAGCGGATCGGTCTTCACCGGGATTCCGAGGACCTCGGACGCTACCGTGTAACCGCGCAAATGGCAGGCGCCGCGGTTAGCCGTCGCATAAGCGAGGCCCATGCCCTGGATGCCGCGCGAGTCGTAGGCGGGAAACTCCTGCCCTTTGACGCTCATCGACAGATCCGGATGGCCGTACTTCGCGGTCAGCCGCTTCGAGCCCTGCGCGATCTCCTTGCCGAAGCCCTCCCCTTTACCGGTGATCTCCGCGAAATAGGTGAGGGCCTTGGTTGAACCGAACGGTGCTTCGATGCCCAGCTGCTCCTTCTTCAGCACGCCCATCTCGTAGAGCTCCATGACCGCGCCGACCGTGGCGCCGAAGGAGATGGGGTCAAAGCCGTCCTCATTACAGATGAAGTTGGCATAGGTGAGCGCTTCGAGGTCGTTGACGCCGTTCGCGGCACCGAGCGCCCACGCGGCCTCGTATTCGAGGCCGCCCGATGCGCCCCAGTACTGGGGCTTGTTGACCACCGTGTAGTGCGTCTCGTCGATCTTGGAGACGCGGCCGCACCCGATCGTGCACCCGAAGCAGGCCTGGTTGGTGACGAGGTTCGGCTTGCCGTCGGTCTTGCGCGGCGTGTGCATCGCTTCAGCCGAAATGTCCTTCGCACCTTCGAACTGGACATCGCGATGGTTGCGCGTGGGCAAGGCGCCGATTTCGTTGATCACGTTCATCAGCACTTGCGTGCCGAACTTGGGCAAGCCCTGCCCGGTCACCGCGTGATCTGCCAAGACCTTCTTGGCGGCCGTGACGGCCGCCATGAAGGCTTTGGGATCGCGGATATTGCCGACTCCCTTGGTGCCGCGCACGGCGATCGCTTTGAGATTCTTGCTGCCCATCACCGTGCCTACCCCCGAGCGTCCGGCGGCGCGATGCAGGTCGTTGATCACCCCCGCGTACAGGCAACCCGTCTCGCCGGCGCGCCCGATCGAGCTGACGCGGATCTGCGGGTCCTGATGCTTCGCCTTGATCGCGGGCTCGGTTTCCCACACCGACTTGCCCCAGAGCCAGCCGGCATCGAGCAATTGCACAGAGTCGTTCTCGATGAGCAGATAGACCGGCTTGGGCGCCTTGCCCTCGAAGATGATCATGTCCCAGCCGGCCATCTTGAGCTCCGCCCCAAAATAGCCACCCGAGTTGGAACAGGCGATCGCGCCGGTCAGCGCTCCCTTGGTAATGACCGAATAGCGCCCCCCGGTCGAGGCCATCGTTCCGGTAAGCGGTCCCGTGGCCCAGATGATCTTGTTTTGAGGCGACAGTGGATCGACCTTCGCATCGACCTCCTCGGTGAAGTACTTGGTCGCCAGGCCGCGTTGGCCGATGTAGTCACGCGCCCATTGCTTGTTGAGGGGCTCCGGGGTGCAAGTTCCCTTGGCGAGATTGACGCGCAAGATCTTTCCAGTCCAAGACATGATCGTCCTCCTTACGCGTGCGGCTGGTTGCCGACTTTGGCTGCCCACTGCTTCATGCGCTCGAGCCCGGTCCAGTCGGCGTCGACATAGGTGATTGCACCGGTCGGGCAGGCGGCAGCGCAGGCGGGATCGCCACCACAAAGGTCGCACTTCTGGACCTTCCCGGTGTCTTGCACGTAATTGATCGTTCCGAACGGACAGGCGATCGTGCAGACCTTGCAACCCACGCACACGTCCTCGAGCACGATCTTGGCGCCGGTTGCGAAATCGATCCTGATCGCGTCAACCGGACACGCATGCAGGCACCAAGCCTCGTCGCACTGCGTGCAGGTATAGGGCACCTTCCTCCCGGAATGGTCGAAGTCGAAGATCTTGATGCGCGACTTCGCGGGATTGAACACTCCGTAGTTCTCGTAGCTGCACGCCATCTCGCACTGCAGGCAGCCGGTGCACTTGTCGGCGTTGATGTAGAGGGACTTTTGCACGTTTCCTCCTCGAATGCTCAATGGCGCTGCATCTAATCACGTTACGCCCCGGGAGCAGCTTCCGTCAATTGAGTGAGCCAGGTTTCTCGCTTCCGGCTCACAGCTCAGCTCGGCCTGCGGCTCGACTCGACAAACGCCTCCATCAGCAGGCTCGGGTCCTTCATCAGCTTTTCCTTCCAGGGGCCGAGGTGGCGCCGGGTCTGAATCAGGCCGCGGATGGCGCCGACGTGGTCGATGCGGCCGATGCTGATGGCGCCGATGAGCACGTCGCCGTCGAAGCAGAGTCGCCTGTAGTGGAAGTGTTCGGCGTCGATGCTCTCCGCCGCATCGCCGCCTTCGCGGCCTTGCCACAGGCCGAAGGTGTACGAGAGCAAGCCGACGGTATCGAGCACGTTCATCGAGAGGCTGCCGCGGTAGGGCACATTCTTGCCGGCCATGTTGAGGGCGGCCGCCCGACCGTGTTCGGTGGCGGTCGGCTGCAGCGCGTGCACGATCCATTCGCCCGTCGAGAAGTCGCGGCCCTGGGCTACGTCGCCGGCGGCGTAGATGCAGGGCACCGTGGTCTCCATGCGGTCGTTGATGACGATGCCCTGGTCGATCTCGGCGCCGGTACCTTCGAGGAACGCGACGTTCGGCCGTACGCCCGTGGCGAGGATGACCACGTCGGCATCGAAGCTCTGGGTGTCCATCACCACGCGCGGACCCGGTTCGATGCGCTCGATGCGCCCCTTCGTGACGACGTTCACGCCCTGAGCCTCGAGCCAGCGTTGCAGCAGCGCGCTACCCGGTGGCGTCATCATCGAGCGCAGGATCTGGCCGACGCGGCCGGCGATCACGGTCAGTCGCGCGCCGCTTTCCACCAGCGACTTCATGCAGACGCCCGCGACGAATCCGGCGCCGACCATCACGACCCGGGCACCGGGTTGCAGCTTGGCGGCGATGACACGCGCGTCGTCGAGGGTCCAGCAGGTGACCACCCCAGGCAGATCGGTACCCGGTACGGGCGGCAGTGTCGGCGAGGAGCCGGTGGCCACCAGCAGCCTGTCGTAGGCGAGCGTGGTGCCGTCGTCGAGACCCACCGTTCCGCCGCTGGCGCCGGCATGGACCTTGACGGCCTTGTTGTTGCGGTAGCGGATGCCGAGGCTCGCGAAGTGGCCGGCGGTCTTGCGCGACCGCGCACCCTGTTCGTCGATGCGGCCGGTCAGGATGTAGGGGATGGCCATGCGCGAATAGGGCTCGCCTGGCTCCCCGCTGACCAGGGTGATCTCGCCAGCCGGGTCCTCCTGTCGGATGACTTCGGCGGCTTGCACGCCGGCAGGGCCGGCACCGATCAGCACGTATTTCAAGGAGTACCTCCCAAGGCGGCAAGCCCTCGCCTAGCTGGCTAAGCGGTTGCCGGCAGAAGCTCAATCCGGAGGTGGAAGTCCATTGCAGGACTCCGGTCGCCCGAAACAGCGATCCGCGGCGGCGACGTGGTTGCCACCGCGCGATTCAGTATAGGTCTAGCGAGGAGGAAATGCTCGACGCGTCGCGCTTGGTCGGCCCAGGAATGTAAGTCCGAGCAGTCGCGAAAAACCATTGCGGGAGCATTTCGATCGGACTACGCTGGTTTTGAGTGAGGGCGTAAGCCGTGTTTCCCCGGGGAGGACTCGCCGCCGTCGAGCCTGCGACCACGGGCATGCTAAGAATTACGAGGCGTGCTTGGGAAGCGACCTGATCGATCAGACGGGTCCGTCGGCAATGACGAATTTCCGGAAGACGCACCCGTCCGCCGTCGAGGACACCCTCGAGCAGGAGCTGCGCGGACGCGTGAATTCGGCGCGCGCGGGTCGGCCGCAGCGGAGCCAGCGGTGCGAGTCTCGATGAGGCAGCAGCTCAACCGGAATCGACTCTCGAAAGGAGCTGCACGATGTCGAAGTTCTGCCAAGAACGACGGGACGCGCTGAAGTCCACTTGCTGGCTCGTCACGGTGACGGCACTTGCGTCGGGCGCCGGCGTGAGGGCTTTCGCGGCCGGTGGTGCGATGCCGCTTGCGCAGGCCACGGGTGTGCCGCAGGTCGGTGGCACCTTCGTCTTCTCGGGAGGCCCGAACAAGGGCAAGGAGGCCATGGTCGCCGACGTGGTCCTCGGCGCGCGGCCGGAATTGGCTGTGGCGAAGAGTCCGAGCACGGGCAAGCTGGAACAAGACGACGCTGGAGAGCACGATCGCGCCACTGTCCTCTTTTACAGGGTGGCGCCGGATGCCTACCCGGCTGACATGAAGGACGACACGGTGGAAGGCATCTCGTGCTACACGGCCATGTGCCCCCATCTCGGCTGCCTTGTCGACGGGTGGGACGCGACGGCCAAACTTTTCAAGTGTCCCTGCCACGAAGCGGCTTTCGATCCCGTGAAAGAGGGACAACTCATCAGCGGGCCGCGCATGCGCGCACTTCCACTTATTCCCATCAAGGCAGTGGATGGGAAGCTGGTGGTAGCCGGCAAGCCCACCGGTTATATCGGTGTGAAGAAAGGTTGAAGCGCTAGACCTCGTAGCGGCGCTTGCGCTAGAGACACTGAACCAGGAGGACACAATGAGCAAGATGAAGAGAAGCTTGTCGGCGGTGGTCGCATCGACGCCACTCCTGCTGGCGATTGCATCCGGTCCTGCGTTCGGCCAGGCGGACGCCTCCAACCGGCCTTTCCGTCCGGTCACCGCGGCGATGATGAGCAATCCGCCTGCTTCGGAATGGCTCCAATACCGTCGCACCTTCGACGGGCACGGCTTCAGCCCGCTGACAAAGATCACGAAGGCGAATGTCGGCCAACTGGTGCCGATCTGGTCGTTTTCGACCGGCTTGACGAAGGGCCACGAAGTCGTTCCGATCGAGCACGACGGGGTGCTCGTGATCTCTGCCTCGTACAACGTGTTCTTCGGGTTGGATGCGCGCAGCGGTAAATTCCTCTGGAAGTACGAGCGCGACCTTCCGGACAAGGCCTTGGCCGTGGTCTGCTGCGACGTGGTCAACAAGGGCGGCGTCTTCTACGGTAACAACGTCTACTTCGGCACCATCGATGCGCACGTCATCGCGTTGAACGCCAAGACCGGCAAATTGGTCTGGGATACGAAGGTTGCCGATTACTCCGATGGCATCACGATCACCGGCGCTCCGCTGGTCGTCAAGGGCAACATCATCACCGGGATGACCGGCGGCGAGTTCGGCGCCCGCGGACGGTTGATCGCCGTGAATGCCGAGACCGGAAAGATCGCCTGGACCACCTACACCGTCCCCGGACCCGGCGAGCCCGGCAATGACACCTGGGGCGGCACGGACACTTGGAAGCGCGGCGGTGGGACCACCTGGACCACGGGCGCGTACGACGAGAAGCAGAACCTGATCTTCTGGCCGACCGGCAACCCCGGCCCCTGGAACGGATCGGTTCGACCGGGCAAGAACATCGGTACCGCGTCGATCATCGCGTTCGATGGCGACACCGGCGCGATCAAAGCCCAGTTCCAGTTCGTGCCCCACGACATGTGGGATTACGACAACATCGGGCAGCCGATGCTGATCGACATCATGAAGGACGGCAAGAAGATCGAAGGACTCTTCGAGCCGAACAAGAACGGCTACGTGTACATGGTCGAACGCAGCAACTTCGGTCCCGGCACCGTCGACAACATCAAGTTCGTCTACGGTGAACCGTTCATGCCGGTCACGGTGTGGAAGGGCCTGGACGCGACGGGGCACCCGATCTTCGACCCGGCGAAGGACCCAAGCAAGGGCGAGCTGGTCGATGTATGCCCGTCTTTCCTGGGTGGCGCGAACTACATGGTCCCCGCCTACGACGCCGCCAGGAAGCTGGCGTTCTTTACGGGCAACTACTGGTGCGAAACGATCAAAGCCCTTCCGCCTGAGCCCTGGAAACCCTATGCCGCTTACGTGCAGGCCGACTTCCACATGTACGTTCAGAAGGGGATCGATGGTGCCGGTGGTTTCGTGAAGGCGATCGATGTGAACACCGGCAAGACGAAGTGGACGCATTCGATGCCTGACTCGAGCTGGGGTGGCCTGTTGTCGACTGCCTCGGGGTTGGTCTTCGGCGGCGGTACCGACACCCGCGACCTGTTTGCTCTGGAGGCGGATACCGGCAAGGTGCTCTGGAAGCACCGCTCGAACTCGGGCTTGGTAGGCGCCCCGATCACCTATGAGATCGACGGCGAGCAGTATGTTTGCTACGTCGTTGGCTTCGGCGGTGCGATTCCGATCTGGACCGGCGAGATCAAGGACAAGTACCACCAGAACACGCCGCAGGGCGGCATGGTCATTGTCTTCGCCCTGAAGTAGCCTGCGGATCTCCGAAGCGCCGGTCTAATCGCCGGCGCAGCGGAAGCCCGAGAACCTGCGCTTCCTGTCGGCGGAATCGAAGCCGCGAATCGAGACACGCATGCTCTTTGCCGAGGTGAACCAGGAGCCACCGCGCATTGCCACGAAGATCGGGTCCTCGGGCTTGTACGGATCGTTGGTGAACTGCCAGACATTGCCGAGCATGTCGTAGAGCTGGAATCCATTGGGCAACTTCGTGGCCACCTCCTGCGTTCGGCCGCCGCTGTTGTCCTTGTACCAGGCGATTGCATCGAGGTCGCCGTAACGCGCCGCCGGGCTGCCGCCGCGGGCAGCGTACTCGTACTCGTGCTCGGTGGGGATTCGCATTCCGATGTCGGTGCAGTATTTCAGCGCGTCGCCCCAGCTCACGCGCTCGACGGGCAACTGCTCGCTGCCCTTGTGGGAGCTCGGATTCGTCCCGATGACGCGCTTGTACGCGGCCTGCGTGACGAGGGTCTGGCCGATCCAGAAGCCCTTGGCGATCGTGACCTCGCGCTGCGGAACCTCGTCGCTGTCGCAAAGGGTGTCGCCCGGCGAGCAGCCCATCATGAATTTGCCCGGAGGAAGCCAGACGTACGTGAGGCCATCCTTGCGATTGACCATGGTGGTCAACGCCGGCGTATTGGGATCGGTTGCAGCGGCTGATTGCGCCGGCGCGTCGTCCGCGGGCAAAGCATGGCGAGCCGAATCGAGTGGCTCCTGCGCCGGGAGCGCCCGGGTGAGCAGAAGCGCCAGTGCGACAGCGGCTGCAGCTGATCGAAAAGGCGGCCGTTTCATTGAGTCTTGCACTCTACTTTGCGAGGCATCGCGACACAAGGGGACGGTGTCGAATGCGCGGGAATTCGCGCGGTCGGAGAGCGCGAGGCAGCACTCGCGCGTGTGCTCGTCGAGGGGTTGAGCGCAATCGACGGCGTGCGCCTCTTCGTCTCAGCGGCGCGTCTCGAAACCGGTGTCATTTCGTTCCGCATCGACAGAGTCGACGTCGCACTGACCGGCGCCCTCCTTGACGCGTTGTATGGCATCGTCGTTGCACGGGACTGCATACGCGCCGGCGGCGCATCGCGCGAGCGGTACGTTCCCGAAGGCATCGTTCGAGTGAGCCTGGGGCCCTTCAATGGTGAAGCCGACGTTGCCGCGCTCGTCTCCGCCGTGCACGATATTGCCGCGCGCTTCGGCACGGAGCGCGGGAGCGGATCGAACGCGTAAGGGCGTCCCATGTCCCTTCCTCCGGAAGTGGGCATTGGGACTGGACCAAAGGGGACGACGATGCCGGGCGCGATCTCGATCCTGCCGTGGGTACACTCAGATCGCGCGCAGCCATGAACACGATCCCACTCGCCTTCCACGAAGCCGTCGCCATGATCGGCCAGCTCGACGCGAAGCTGGTCGAGATCGTGGTCCTCAGCCTCGAGATCAGCCTGACGGCTGTCGTCATCGCCACGGTCGTGGGCCTGCCGCTCGGCGCGGCGATCGCGGTCGCCCGTTTCCCGGGACGTCGGACACTCATCGTGATCCTCAACGCGTTCATGGGGCTGCCGCCCGTGGTGGTCGGCCTCGTCGTCTACCTGTTGCTTTCCCGGGCTGGGCCGTTGGGGGCGCTCGGGATCCTGTTCACGCCGGCCGCGATGGTCATCGCGCAGGCGATCCTCATCACACCGATCATCGCCGCGCTTGGCCGGCAGGGAATCGAGGATGCGTGGGGTGAATACCAGGAACAGCTGCGCTCGCTCGGCGCCGCTCCGATGCAGTCGGCCTTGACGTTGCTTTGGGACACCAGGTTCTCACTGCTGACGGCCGTGCTGGCCGGGTTCGGCCGGGCGGCGGCCGAAGTGGGCGCGGTGATGATCGTCGGCGGCAACATCGACGGTGTCACGCGCGTCATGACCACCACGATCGCGCTCGAGACCAGCAAGGGCGACCTCCCGCTGGCGCTGGGGCTCGGCGTCGTGCTCTTGACGATCGTCCTGGCGCTGAACGCCACCGCGTACTTGGTCAAGGAGGCGGCGCAGCGCCGCTATGGGTGATGCCGAAATGACAGGGCCGACCTCGATCCTGCCGCTGACGCTTCGAAACGTCTGCTTCGGAGCGGGGGGGCGGCGGATCATCGACGACGTCTCGCTCGTCATCGGGCCCGGCAACCGGACGGTGATCCTCGGGCCGAACGGCGCCGGCAAGAGCGTGCTGCTGCGCCTGTGCCACGGCCTGCTCGCGCCGACGTCCGGTTGCGTGCTCTGGAATGCGTTCGAACGGGGCGGTGGCGGGGCGCGACAGCAGGCGATGGTCTTCCAGCGGCCGGTGATGCTCCGGCGCTCCGCGCTGGCGAACGTGGCCTACGGCCTGAAGATCGCCGGGGTTGGCGCTGCCGAGCGCGACACCCGCGCGCGGTCCGCCCTCCAACGTGTCGGTCTCACGCATCTCGCGAATCGGCCGGCGCGGGTCCTTTCGGGGGGCGAGCAGCAGCGGCTCGCGCTCGCACGCGCGTGGGCACTCAACCCCGAGGTGCTGTTCCTGGATGAGCCCACCGCCAATCTGGATCCCGGCGCCACGCACGAGATCGAGGCGGCGATCGAGGCAATCGGCGCGAGCGGCACCAAGATCGTGATGGTGACCCACAACCTCGGCCAGGCGCGCCGGCTCGCCGACGAGATCGTCTTCATCCACAATGGGCAAGTGGCCGAGCGCGCGCCCGCCGATCGGTTCTTCGCCGGCCCGGCGACGCCCGTGGCCGCCGCCTTCCTGAAAGGAGAACTCCTGTGGTAGCTGCCCGCCGCCTCATCCTTGCTTCCGCGCTCGCAGTCGCTGCGGACCCTGGGCGCGCTCGCAGGCGCCCAGCAGAAGTACATCACCGTCGCCTCGACGACCTCGACCGAGCAGTCGGGGCTATTCGGCTTCATCCTCCCGATCTTCGAGAAAAGCACCGGGATCGGCGTGCGCGTGATCGCGCTCGGCACCGGGCAGGCGCTCGATATGGGACGGCGCGGCGACGCCGACGTGGTCTTCGTGCACGACCCGGCAGCCGAGCGCAAGTTCATCAGCGAAGGCTACGGTATCGGGCACAAGAACGTCATGTACAACGACTTCGTTCTGATCGGCCCGAAGAGCGATCCGGCGAAGGTGACCGGCGGAAAGGACATCACCGCCGCGCTGAAGCAGATCCAGACGGCGCAGGCGCCGTTCGTCTCGCGCGGCGACAAGAGCGGCACGCACGCGGCGGAATTGCGGTTGTGGAAGGAGGCCGGCATCGATATGCCTGACCAGAAGGGACCGTGGTATCGCGAGACCGGCTCGGGAATGGGTCCCGCCTTGAACACCGCCTCCTCGATGAACGCGTACATCCTCTCCGACCGCGGTACCTGGCTCTCGTTCAAGAACCGCGGCGAGCTCACCATCGTGGTCGAGGGCGACAAGCGGTTGTTCAACCAGTACGGCGTGATGCTGGTGAACCCGGCCAAGCATCCGCACGTCAAGAAGGATCTCGGTCAGACGTTCATGGACTGGATCGTGTCGCCCAACGGCCAACGTGCGATCGCACAGTACACGATAGCCGGGCAGCAGCTGTTCTTTCCGAACGCCGAGCCGTGATCGGCCGCCACGAAAGGAGTCCGCAATGAAACTTTCCGCACGCAACGTCTTTTCAGGCAAGGTCATCGCTGTCAACCGCGGGCAGACGACGGCCCACGTCAAGATCGAGATCGCGCCCGGCAAAGTCGTCACCTCTGCGATCACCGTCGAAGCGGTGGACGACCTCGGGTTGAAGGTCGGTGACGCCGCCTCGGCGATCATCAAGGCCTCTGACGTGATCGTCGGCAAGTAGGCACTCGCCGAGTCTTCAGCGCGGCCGCGCCGGTCGCCCCGCGGGTTACACCCACGGCCGCTGCAACCCACCCAGTGACGAGCGAAACGCGCCCATCGGCCGACGTGCGCATGCACGGATTCCGGCAGCGGAGCGAGGTCTCCACGGTGCTGACCTGGATCGATCGCCACGCGTTGCGCCTCGGCGACGAGAAGGTGCCGCTGGAGGAGGCCGCCGATCGCATCCTCGCGGTGGACGTGATCGCCACGTTCGACGTGCCCGCGTTCGATCGTGCCGCGATGGACGGCTACGCCCTGCGCGGCGCCGCAACGGTCGGCGCGAGCGAGTACAACCCGCTCGCGCTTCCTGTGCTCGGTCAGGCGCTGGCGGGGCAGCCCTTCGCCGGACCGGTGCGGCCCGACGCCGCGGTCAGAATCATGACCGGCGCGCCGATGCCGCAGGGACTCGACGCGGTCCTGCCGGCCGAGTACGCGACCGAGCGCGCAGGTCAGGTGGAGATTGCGCAGCCCGTCGCGCCGGGGCAGCACGTCGGACGACGCGGCGAGGACCTGCAGGCGGGTTCGCCCGTGCTGAATGCCGGCCGGCGGCTGCGCCCGCAGGACCTGGGCGTGCTCGCTTCGCTGGGGTACGCGCAGGTGGACGTCGTCCGCGTGCCGGCGGTTCGCATCCTCGTCACTGGCAACGAAGTGATCCCTCCCGGAACGCCGAAGGCCGACTACCAGATCTACGATGCGAACTCGCCGATGCTGCGTGCGCTCGTTGCGCGCGATGGCGGCCGGGTCGAGCGGCATGCGCGGCTCGGCGACGATCCCGGCAAGATCCACGAGGCACTGCTGGCCCCGGGCGCGGACGTCATCCTGGTGTCAGGCGGATCGAGCGTCGGCGCCGAAGACCACGCGCCGCGCCTCCTCGCGCAGGCGGGCGAACTCGCGATCCACGGCGTCGCGATGCGGCCTTCCAGTCCCGCCGGCGTCGGCCGGATCGGCGAGGTGCTGGTCTTCCTGCTGCCCGGCAACCCGGTGTCGTGCCTTTGTGCGCCTACGACTTCTTCGCCGGGCGGGCGATCAGGCTGCGCGGCGGGCGCAGCGCCGAATGGCCGCACGTAGCCCGCAGCGGCATCGTCGCCCGCAAGATCGTTTCCTCGATTGGCCGTGTGGACTACTGCCGAGTGCGACTGGTCGGCGGCCGGGTCGAACCGATCGCGACGAGCGGCGCGGCCATCCTCTCCTCGACGACCCGCGCGGACGGCTTCGTGATCGTGCCCGCGGAGAGCGAAGGCTACGGCCCCGACGCCGAGGTCACCGTGTATCTGTACGAGTAGACGGCGATGCCTGCCGCGCGAATCGGCGATAGCCCCGGAGACGCCATCCGGCCAGACGCAGTTCCTGACCGTCATCAGCCGCGACGAAGCGACCGCGCGTTTCCGCCAGCACCTGCGGCTCGAGCCGCTCGGCAAGGAAACCGTGGCGCTCGCGGACGCGCTGAACCGCGTGCTCGCCGAGGACGTGCTCGCGGACGTGGACGTGCCCGCCTTCGACCGCTCCAACGTCGACGGTTTCGCCGTCGTGGCGAGCGACACGTTCGGGGCGATGGAGGAGAAGCCGCGCACGGTGCGGCTGAACGACGAGGTGCTCACCCCCGGCGTCGTGCCCGCGAGCACGGTCGCCACGGGCGTGGCGACGGCGATCGCGACCGGCGGAATGCTGCCGCGCGGGGCCGACGCGGTCGTGATGGTCGAGCACACGGAGTTTGTCGCGGCGGGCGAGGCTCGCGTGGTCGAGATCAGGCGCGCCGCGACGGCGGGCGAAAACGTCAGCTATGCGGGCACCGACATCGCACGGGGGGAAACGGTGCTGCGTGCGGGACAGCTTCTCACCTCGCGCGAAATCGGTGTGCTGGCTGCGCTCGGACGCGCCGAGGTCGCGGTCTACCGCCGGCCGCGCGTCGCGATCTTCTCGACCGGCAACGAGATCGTGGCGCCGGGCAATCCGCTGCGCCCGGGTGCGGTCTACGACTCCAACGCCGCGATCATCGCTGCGGCGGTCGAGGAACTGGGCGGAACCCCGGTGCCGCTCGGTGTCGTCCCCGATGACGACGAAGCGCTCGCGGGTGCGCTGGCCCGCGGCCTGCAGGCCGACCTCGTCGTCTTCTCGGGCGGCACGTCGAAGGGCGCGGGCGATCTCTCGTACCGGGTCGTGAGCCGGCTCGGCGACCCGGGCATCGTCGCCCACGGCGTCGCGCTCAAGCCCGGCAAGCCGATCTGCCTCGCGGTCACCGGCGGGAAACCGGTCGTCATCCTGCCCGGCTTTCCGACCTCCGCGATCTTCACCTTCCACGAGTTCGTCGCGCCGGTGATCCGCGCGTACGCCGGGCTGCCGCCCGAGCAGCGGCAGAGCGTTGCCGCCACGCTGCCGATGCGGGTCAACTCCGAGCGGGGTCGGACCGAGTACCTGCTGGTCGGGCTGGTGCAGGGAGCGGACGGGCTCGCGGCCTACCCGATGGGGAAGGGTTCCGGATCGGTCACCACCTTCAGCGGCGCGGACGGCTTCATCACGATCGATCAGCACACCGAGATCCTGGATCCCGGCAGCAAGGTCGCGGTCCAGCTCCTCGGGCAGCGGCTCGAGCCCGCGGACCTCGTGATCATCGGCAGCCACTGCGTCGGCCTGGATCTGCTTCTGAGTGAGCTGATCCGCTCGGGCGTGCGGGCGAAGTCGCTCTACGTCGGCAGCATGGGCGGACTGGCCGCGGCGAAACGCGGCGAGTGCGACCTCGCCGGCGTTCACCTGCTGGACCCCGCGACCGGCGAGTACAACCGTCATCTGCTCACCGATGCCCTGGCGCTCGTGCCGGGCTATGGCCGCATGCAGGGCATCGTGCATCGGCCCGGGGATCCGCGCTTCGAAGGCAAGCGCTGCGAGCAGGCCATCGAGGCGGCGGCGCGCGATCCGGACTGCGTCATGGTCAACCGCAACGCCGGCAGCGGCACCCGCATCATCATCGACGGGCTGCTCGGCGATCGGCGACCACCCGGGTACGGCGTACAGACCAAGTCGCACAACGCGGTCGCGGCGGCGGTGCGCCAGGGACGCGCGGACTGGGGCGTGGCGATCGATACGGTCGCCCGCCAGTACGAGCTCGGGTTCATCTCGCTGCAGGAGGAACGTTACGACTTCATCGTGCCCAAGGCGCGGTTCGAGCGTCCGGCGGTCCGCGCGTTTCGCGACCTCCTGCAGAGCGAGCGGATGCGCGCGGCGCTGCGCGCGCTCGGGTTCCGGATCCAGTAGCGGGCGGCATCCCCTACGACCCGCATAGCCGGTCCAGCGGAACGGCTGCAGTTGGCGTGCGCCGTGCTAAGGCGGCGCTTTCCAGTGGGTGCAAGCCCCACCCGGCGAATGCTCCAGCCGGAAGCACCGGAGCAGGCATGGAGGAGACGAAATGTCTGAAGCCTTCGGGTAAAGCGTGCCACGAATTGGTGGCAGCGCGAGTGTGCAGGCCGTAACGCGAGTGAACGCCGAGCAAGCCTCGAAAAGGACGATGCGCAGGCCGACCCGGCTGCCATACCGGGGAAGGTTGATACGACTGGGTGAACGAGCGAAGCAGCAAGCTCAGTCGCTGCGCCGGGGTAGTGGCGACAGCATGTACACCAGGAAAGCGCGCGCAACACGGGAAGCCCCGTGGCGTGGTCAGGGATGACCAACCGGACGCCGGTGACGGACAGGCCGGGCGCTGTGGGGTGGCGGAGAGGCCCGTAGTACCGCTGAAGCCGGGTAATGCCGGGGGAGGAAAGGGGCCTCAGTTCAAGACCGACGCAACACGTGGCGAGGGACGCGGAGATTGGGCAACCTAGCAACTCCGGGAAGTGTTCAGAAGCTGCAGACGGCGTTACACGCGAAAGCGAAGGCAGCGCCGGGTTATCGCTTCTACGCGCTGTACGACAAGATCTACCGAGAAGACATCCTGGCGCACGCCTACGCCCAGTGCCGCTCGAATCAGGGCGCGGCGGGGGTGGATGGACAGGACTTCGAGGCGGTCGAAGCGTACGGCGTGGAGCGGTGGCTCGGCGAACTGGCGCTTGCACTCAGGAAGGAGACGCTACCGACCGGAACCGATCAGACGAGTGTTCATCCCGAAGGCCAATGGCAAGCTCAGGCCACTGGGCATCTCGACCCTGCGCGATCGGGTGGGCATGACGGCAGCGATGCTGGTGCTCGACCCGATCTTCGAAGCCGACCTTCCCCCCGAGCAGTACGCCTACCGGCCGGGCCGCAACGCCCAGCAGGCGGTGATCGAGGTGGAAGCCACGCTGTTCCGAGGCCACCCGGAAGTGGTGGACGCCGACCTCGCGGACTACTTCGGCTCCATTCCGCACGCCGAGTTACTGAAATCGGTCGCGCGGCGCATCGTGGATCGGCGTGTGCTGCATCTGATCAAGATGTGGCTGGAATGCGCCGTGGAAGAAACCGACGATCGAGGACGGAAGACACGCACGACCGACGCCAAGGACACGCGGCGCGGCATCCCGCAGGGCTCACCCATCACGCCATAGACACAAAAGATAACTTCGAGTTCGAGCGGCGTATCGCGTTGTGTCGAACGCTGTCGATCCTTGACTTACGACGCAAGAAGTAATATGTTTGCGTCCAATGTCGCGATCCAACGGCGCCGAGAGGGCCCAACGCTTGAACGCTGCATTCGATCTGCTCGCCCAAGGCCATGCTGTCGCGCAGGCCACGGCGATGCTGACCGAGGAGTTTGGCCTGTCGCGACGCCAGGCCTATCGCTACGTGCAGGAGGCCCAGGCGATCAAGCGCCCGGTGCCGATCTCGGCGCCCAGCGTGGCCATCACCGTCAAGGTGCCCGAGGACATCGCCACGAAGCTGCGCGCGCACGCGCAAGCCACGGGTTCGACGATCGGCGAGGTGGTCTCGCGTGCGGTCTCGGGCTTGCTGGCTCGGGAGCGCCGGCGTGGCTGAGCGCCACCCGCGCTGCCAAGTCCGCTTCGAGTATTGCTTTGATCGTCTGTTCGACGCCAAGCTCGAACAGGTCTATGACATCTTGGTTCCGGATCGCACCCGCCGTACCGGCGGACCTTGCCGAGTAGGAGGACACAGTCATGAAGACAGCGGCGATCTATGCGCGGGTGTCGTCGGATCAGCAGAAGGAGGACAAGACGATCGCCAGCCAGACGGCCGCGCTGGTGGCGTTCGCTTCAAGCGAAGGCTACAGCGTACCGGCTGAGTGGATCTTCGAGGACGAGGGCTTCAGCGGCGCGACGCTGGTTCGCCCGGGCTTGGAGCGCGTGCGCGACCTGGTCGCCGAAGGCCAGATCCAGGCGGTGCTGGTGCTGTCGCCGGATCGGCTCAGCCGCAAGTACGCCTATCAGGTGCTGCTCACCGAGGAATGGCTGCGCCACGGCGTGGAGACGATCTTCATCAAGGCGCCGCAGTCGCAAACGCCGGAAGACCAGTTGCTGCTGCAGTTCCAGGGCATGATCGCCGAATACGAGCGCGCTCAGATCCTGGAGCGTTCGCGCCGCGGCAAACGCCACCGCGCCAAGCAGGGCGAGGTCAGCGTGCTCAGCGGCGCGCCGTATGGCTATCGCTACGTGCGCAAGACCGAGGAGCGCGCGGCCTACTACGAGGTGATCGACGCGCAGGCCGAGGTGGTTCGCCAGGTCTTCGATCTGTACACCGCGAGGCGTTGAGCATCGGCGCGATCACGCGGCGACTCAACGAGCTCGGCGTGCCGACCAGGAAGGAGCAAGCCTGCTGGGAGCGCTCGACGATCTGGGCGATGCTGCGCAACCCGGCGTACCGCGGCATGGCCTGCTTCGGCAAGACCCAGGAGGCCGCGCGACAGCATCGCGACAACCGTGCCGTACGCATGCGTGCCCATCCACCTCGACGCGGTCCGCGCACCGCTGCAGGAAGCTCCGAGGGATCAGTGGATCCAGATTCCTGTGCCCGCGCTGGTGGATGAACGCACCTTCGATCTGGCGCAGGAGCGGCTGCAAGACAACAAGAAGTTCTCCCCCCGCCGCACGGTCGAGCCGAGCATCTTGCAGGGGTTGGTGCATTGCGCCGATTGCGGCTACGCGCTGTATCGGACCTCCACGCGCAGCAGCGCGCGCAAGATCTACTACTACCGATGCCTGGGTTCGGACGCCTGGCGCTATCAAGGGCAGGCACGCTGCAGCGCAAAGCCGATCCGAGTTGATCTGCTGGAGGACACCGTGTGGACCGAGGTCGCGCGATTGCTCGAAGACCCCGCGCTGATCCAGGCCGAACTGACTCGGCGCGTGGAAGCGGCGCGTACGTCTCATCCGGCCAAGCAGCACCAGGACAGGATCACACGCGAGCTGCTTCAGGCCCAACGCCGCCTTGAGCGACTGCTCACGGCCTATCAGGAGGACCTGCTCAGCCTGGACGAGCTGCGCCGGCGCATGCCCGAGTTGCGCCAGCGCGAGACGCGGTTGAAGGCCGAACTCGAGTCGCTGAGTGCCCAACTGGCCGATCAGGCCACCTACCTGCGGCTCGCTCACACGCTGGGCGAATTCCTCGAGCGCCTGCGCAACCAGGCCCAGGATCTGGACGTGCTGGAACGCCAACGCGTCGTCAGACTGCTCGTCAAGGAGGTCGTCGTCGGCGACGACAGCATCACCATCCGACATTCGATCCCGAACTCGAACCGGTCCTCCGGCGGATCGACAGGCCCTGCCGATCCGGGCACGCTCTTGCCCGGCCGCGGCACCTCAGGCAAAGGTTCGCTACTGCGTACGTGGAGC
>CAVPGM010000012.1:0-238605 GCA_963703945.1 uncultured beta proteobacterium
CGAGGGCCTTGGCGTGGCCGCCGGCATTCTCGTGACGCGCGCGTTCGGCATACGCAACCTGAAGGACCTCGAGCCGCTCGACGCTGCTGTGCCGCCACGGGCGGAATGGGAGCGGTCGCGCTTCCGCGACCTGGAGGGGCTGACGCTCACCGAACTGGACCTGCGTGAGCTGGCAGCGTCGCCGGTGTTTACCGCGATCAACACATGAAGATCATCGCCCGCGACACCGGGCGTGAAAGCAGCAATTGCGCTCAGGAGCCCGACGTGGCGTCCGGCGCGGCTCGACGTTGAGTCGGGGAGACGGGCGGAGGACACGATGGCACTTGAAATGGGGACCTTCTTCAGGCGCAAGCCGCGCGAGCGCAGGAACAGGGAGGTGACCGACCCCTTCCGCGGCCCGACGACCGCTCCCGAGCCCGTAAGGCCTGCGCCCAAGACCGTGATGATCGATCGCGGCGAAGGCGCCACGATGCAGATGGTCGACCGGTTGCTCGCATTCAGGCTTCCGGTGATCGGCGACAAGCCGGTCAACACGCAGGTCCAGGTACTGCTGATCCTGCTCGGCTTCTGCTTCTTCGTCGTGATCGCCGTGCTGTTCTTCGACAACCGGATGGCCGCCAACGGTGCGATGCAGACGGAGATCGTCGGCGACACTCTGATGCATACGCAGCGACTCGCAAAGGCCGCGCCGAACGCGATCGAAGGCTCGCGCGAGGCCTTCACCGAACTGCGCGAGAGCCGCGATGCCATTGCCGCCAACCTCGACGCGCTGAGCAACGGCGACAGTCTGCGCAACCTGTCGCAGTCATCGCCGGACATCCAGCCTCCGCTGAGCAAGCTGGTCGATCGCTGGCGCGGCAGCGAGTCGGCTGCATCGGTCATCATCGCGAACGAAAAGGCGCTGATCGCGTTTGGCGACGTGATCAAGAAGATCAACGACGCCAGTCCGCGGCTGCAGCAGCTGACCGAAGAAGTCACTGCCCTCAAGCTGCAGGCCGGAGCACCGGCCCGTGAGATCGCCACCGCCGCACAGCTGGTCACGCTCACCCAGCGGCTCGGCAAGAGCGCGAACTCGCTGGTCGCGGGCAACGTCGCCAATGCGGAGGTCGCGCTCACGCTGGGCCGCGACATCAATCAGTTTCGCGACCTGACCCAGGCCCTGCTGTCCGGCTCGGACGCGCTGCGCGTCAATGGGACGACCGACTCCGAGACGCGCGTCCGGCTGCAGGAGCTGATTCGCGTCTATGGCGAGTTCCAGACATCGATCGCCGGAGCCATCGGCAGCCTGCAGGCCATCGTGCAGTCGAAGGAGGCCGAACTGGCAATCCTGCGTGAGTCCGAGCAGCTGCGCAAGGAGGTCGGCGAGCTGGGCGGGCTGTACAGCAAGGAGCAGGCCACCCGCAAGGTCAACCTGTTCATCATGGCGATGTTTGCGCTCGGGCTGCTGCTGGCCGCCTTCGCGATCGTCAAGGTGCTGCTCGAGGACACGCGCAAGCGGGCCGCCGAATCCGAGATCCAGCGGATGCAGGCGGAACGCCTCGAGCAGGAAGCCAAGCGCACCAACGAGGTGAACCAGGCAGCCATTCTCCGGCTGATGAACGAGCTGCAGGAGGTGGCGGATGGCAACCTGACGGTGCAGGCCACGGTGTCGGAGGACATTACCGGTGCCATCGCCGATTCGGTCAACTACACGGTCGAGGAGCTGCGCGGTCTGGTCGGCCGCATCAACAACACGGCCGAGCAGGTCAATACGGCGTCGACGGCAGCACGCGACATCGCCACACGGCTGCTGACCGCGTCCGAGGCGCAGTCGAAGGAAATCAAGGACACCGGCGACAAGGTTCTGAAGATGGCGTCGCAGATCAATGACGTTTCCAAGAGCGCGGGCGAATCGGCCAAGGTGGCCCGAGCGTCGCTGGATGCCGCTGAACGCGGCCAGCGCGCGGTGTTCAACCAGATCGCCGGCATGAACGAAATCCGCGAGCAGATCCAGGAAACGGCAAAGCGCATCAAGCGGCTGGGCGAGTCGTCGCAGGAGATCGGCGAGATCGTCGAACTGATCACCGACATCACCGAACAGACCAACGTGCTCGCCTTGAACGCAGCCATCCAGGCGGCGTCGGCCGGCGAGGCCGGGCGTGGATTCTCGGTGGTGGCCGAGGAGGTGCAACGCCTTGCCGATCGCTCGGCCGAAGCGGCCAAGCAGATCGGCGCCCTGGTGCGGACGATTCAGACCGACACGCAGGACGCCGTCGCGGCCATGGAGAAGAGCACGCAGGGCGTGGTCGAGGGAACCAAGCTCTCCGACGCGGCGGGCAACGCGCTGGGCGACATCGGCCGAGTCTCGCGCCAGTTGGCGGAGCTGATCGAGCGGATCGCTTCGACCACCAACGACCAGGCCACCTCGGCGGGCGGTGTGGCGCAGTCGATCGAGCGGATTCTGGCGGTGACCGAGCAGACCTCACACGGCACGCGGCAGGCGGCGCAGTCGATCGGACAGCTGGCGACGCTGGCGCGCGAGCTGAAGGCCTCGGTCGCGCGGTTCCGCGTGGGATGAGGCGCGCAAAAGTGCAAACCTACTTTTGCGCGGTCAGTTTGCGAAAAATCGCTGGCAAAGCCAGTCGATTTTTCGGAGGCAACGGCGGCGTAACAGCGAAACTCGCGGTCTAGACGCGTTAGCGAGGAATTCATGGCGGAGAGACACGATCCGAACCAGCTGGTCGGCGCCGCGCCCGACATCGCGCCGCTCGCCTGGGTCATCGACGAGATCCGAACCTCGCTGACCGAGGCGGTGAACGGCATGAAGGCGTTCCTGGCCAACAAGCAGGACGTCGACAGCCTGCGCAATGCGCGCAACCAGGTGCACCAGGCCAACGGTGCGCTGCAGCTACTCGATCTGCGCGGCGTCGCGCTGGTCACGGATGCGGTCGAACAGCTGACGCGCCGTTTCGAAGCCGATCCGAAGGACTGCCTGCCGGCGGCAGTGCGCTCGGTCGAAACCTCGCTGACTGCGGTCGTCGCGTATCTCGAGGCACTGCTTTCGGGGCGGCCCAACCAGCCTATCCGGCTCTTTCCGTATTACCGCGATGTCCTGCAGCTCAATCGTGCCCTGCGCGTGCATCCGGCCGACCTGATCTTTCCCGACCTGTCGCGGCGCCCGGCTTTCCATCACATCGAGGCCCGCCAGTACCCGACCGACGAGCTGCGCGATCGGCGCGCTCGTTTCGAGCTGGGATTGCTCGGGTTCCTGCGCAATGCCGACGACGCGGGCGCGCGCACCCGCATGCGCGACGCGCTGGCCGACCTCGAGCACCTGCCGCAGCGAGGGCTTGCGCGCAGCTTCTGGTGGGTCGTGCGCGGCCTGCTGGACGGGCTGCAGGCCAGCGTCGTACCGGTCGACGTCGACCTGAAGCGCGTGCTAGCGCGCCTCAATCTGCAGTTGCGGCGGATGATTGAAGGAGGTGGCGCGGTCGCCGAACGTCTGATGATCGACGCGCTGTACTACGTCGGGCGAGCGCACGGCGGCCCGGCTCGCGTCGCGGAGATCAAGCGGCTGTACGGACTGGATGCGCTGATCCCGCCGGACTTCGAGCGGGCCTCGTTGACCGCAGTCGACGCGGACGCGCTGCGCACGCTGAAGGAGGCGCTCGCGCAGGCCAAGCTGCTGTGGGGCCAGATCGTCGCCGGCGCCAGCGAGACGGCGAAGTTCGACCAGGAAATCGCGCTCGCCCGCGCCTCCGCCGCCAAACTTTCGGCCCGCGCGATCGGCACCACGATCGAGGTGATCGGCAAGGCGACCGCCGAGTACGCGAAGTTGCCGATCGATGTGCGCGAGCGGCTCGGGATCGAGGTGGCGTCGGCGCTGCTGTTCACCGACATCGGCGTCGAGGACCTGCCGCAGACCGATGACGAGTACGAGGGCCGTGCCCAGGCAGTGATCGAACGCCTGCTGAAAGCGCGTCAGGGGAAACCGCTGCCCGAAGCGGGTCCGTGGATGTCGGAACTGGCGCGTCGCGCGCAGGACCGGCTGACCATGGGTACGGTGGTCGCCGAGACGCAGTCCACCCTGCGCGAGATCGAGCAGCGCCTCGACCGCTTCTTCCGCAATCCGGTCGAACGCACCGACCTGCCCGCCACCACCGCGATGTTCGACCAGGTGTGCGGCGTGCTCTCGCTGCTCGGCTATGAGGATCCGGTTGCAGCGCTGCGCAACGTGCAGCAGTCGATCGGCCGGTTTGCCGATGCGACGATCGCGCCTGAGCCGGACGAGTTCAGCCGCATCGCGCAGAACCTGGGCGCGGTCGGCTTCTTCGTCGAGAGCCTCGGCCAGGACACCGAGCGTCCGCGCGGCATGTTCCACTACGACCCGTCGACCGGCGTGTTCTCGGCCGAGCTGGGACAACTGCCGGCCGACGAGGCGGTGTTTGCGCCGGCCGACGACGAATACCACGCGGCGCCCCGCACGATCGACATGCGGGTATCCGAGCCCCGCCGTACCGACAATGTGGAAACGGCGGCGCGCAAGACGCTGGAGGCCGCGCACCAGCAGGCGCACCGCCTGACGCAGGTCGCCGGCGACGCCCGTGCGATCGGCGAGCTCGACCGCCTGCTGCCCATGCTGTCCAACGAGGCGGACCTGCTCGACAGCGAGCCGCTGAAGTCGATGGCGGCGCGTGCCGCCCAGTTGCTCGCGCAACTCAGGGAAGCGCCGGTCCCGGAAGATGCGCTCGAGCTCGAACAGCTGCTGGTGCCGCAGAAGGCGCAAGCAGCGCCGCCCCCGACTGCGCCGCTGCCGTCGAGCCAGGCGGCAGCCGACAGCGAGCTCCGCGAGATCTTCGTCGAAGAGGCGCGCGAAGTACTCGACGCCATCATCGATCACCTGAACGAGCTGCGCGCGGATCCGGCCGACAAGGCGACGCTGACGACCGTGCGGCGCGCGTTCCACACGCTCAAGGGCTCGAGCCGCATGGTCGGCTTCAAGCACCTCGGCGAGGGAGCGTGGGGAGTCGAACAGTGCTTCAACCTGTGGCTGGCACAGGAACGGCCGGCCACCGACGACCTGATCGAACTGGCCGATGGCGCTCAGCGGGTGATCCGTGCCTGGGTCGACACCATCGATCGCGACCCGGCCGCGCAGATCGATCCGACACCGCTCGTCATCGCGTCGCAGCGCGTGCGTGAGGGCGGCATGTTCGAGTTTTCGGGCGGCCTGCCGGCCGGCGACGCGCCCCCAAAGCCTGACGGCAGCGCGCCGGGAGTGCACGACGCGCTGCCGGCCGAAAGTCAGCGGGAAACAGCAGCATCCACAGATTTCGACCTGCAGGCGCCATGGGCAGGAATCCCAGTGGATGAAGATGAGGCGGGCGCGATCGATATGCCTGCCGCGGAGGAGGAGCAGGCTGCCGTCGAATTGCAGTTCGGCCTGCCGCCGCGCGCCGCCGAGATCGGAGAGGCACGCTCCACCGAGGAGTCGGCCGACGATGACATCCGGCGCATCGGCCCGCTGGAGATCAGCCACGGGCTGTATTCGGTGTTCCTGAACGAAGCCGACGAATGCGTGCGTCTGCTCGCGCACGACATCAACGAATGGCGCTACGAGCCGGCGCGGCCGGTATCGGCGCAGGTCGTGCGGAGCGCCCACTCGCTGTCCGGAATCTCGAAGACCGTCGGTCTTGCGCCGGTGATTGCCATTGCCGACCCGCTCGATGACCTGGTGCACACGCTGTCGATGCTGACCGGGCATCGGCACTATGAACTGGCCGCGGCGCAGATCGACACGCTCGAGCGGGTGATCGAGCGCATGCGCGGCATGCTGCACGAGTTTGCCGCCGGCGTGTATCCGGACGAGGCGCCGCTCGATGCCGGTGCGTTGCAAGACCTCGTTTCGGTCGTGCGCACGCACAGCGCACTGCACGACGAACTGGCCCCGGTCGTCGAACACCCTGCGGCTGCCAGCAAGTTCGAACCTCCGGCACCGGTTGCGGAAACGCAGCCGCCGTCGAGCGCCACCATCACGCTGCCACCCGACGATGTGGCACAGCGTCTCGCGGCCCCGAAGGAAGACCTGACCAAGGCTTCGCTGCAACTCGAAACGGGAACCGAGGCCGCGACAGCGGCTGAAGAGGAAGCCGAAGCTGCCGCTACGCGCGTGCGTGACGAACTCGATGCCGACCTGTTGCAGGTGTTCCTGGCGGAAGCCACCGATCTGCTGCCATCGATCGGCACCGCACTGCGCGGCCTGGAAGGCGACCCGAACGACAAGGAACTCGCACGCGACCTGATGCGCCGCCTGCATACCGTCAAGGGCAGCGCCCGCATGGCAGGGGCCATGCGCCTGGGCGAACTGGTGCACGACATGGAAACGCGCATGGAAGCGGCCATGCAGCTGTCGGACGTGCCGGGCATCATCATCGAGGACCTGCAGGGGCAATACGACGCCGCAATGGCGCTGTATGACGAACTGCAGAATCCTGACGCTGCCGCGGTCGCACCGTCGGCCGCGCCGCAAGCCGAACCCGAGCCTGCGGCGACCGCACTGACGCTGGCCCCGGTCATCGATCTTGCGACGGCGCGTGGTGAATCCAAGCCGGAGGCCCGCACCGAAAAGCCCGCGGTGCCGTTGCCCTCGACCGTCGAAGCCACTCTCACGGCTGCCACGCCAGCGCAGCAGCAGGCGGCGCCGTTCATTCGGGTGCGAGCTGATGTGCTCGACAAGCTGGTCGACCAGGCTGGTGAGGTGTCAATCGCCCGCTCGAAGCTCGAAAACGAGGTTTCCACGATCAAGGGATCGCTGACGGACCTCACCGAGAACATCCAGCGCCTGCGCGCACAGCTGCGCGAGGTCGAGATCCAGGCCGAGGCGCAGGTGCAGGCGCGCGGCGCCTCGCTGTCGCGCGAATCGGCCGACTTCGATCCGCTCGAATTCGACCGCTATACGCGGCTGCAGGAACTGACGCGCATGCTGGCCGAGTCGGTCGAAGACGTCGCGATGGTCCAGAGCAACATGGTCAAGGGCCTGCAGATGGCCGACACCGACCTGACCTCGCAGTCGCGACTGACCCGCGATCTGCAGCAGCAGCTGATGCGGGTGCGGTTGGTGCCGTTTTCCAACGTGTCGGAGCGGTTGTATCGCGTGGCCCGGCAGACCGCCAAGGAACTCGACAAGCGCGTCAACCTCGACGTGCGGGGCGGGACGACCGAAATCGATCGCGGCGTCCTCGAGAAGATGGTCGGCCCGTTTGAACACCTGATCCGCAATGCGATCGTCCACGGCCTCGAGATGCCGGCGCAGCGACGCGCCGCCGACAAGGCGGAGACGGGCGAGCTGGTGCTCGACGTGCGGCAGGAAGCCAACGAAATCGTCGTCGTGCTCAGCGACGACGGCGCGGGCCTGAACCTGGAGCGCATTCGCGAGCGCGCCATCGAGCGCGAACTGATCGGCGCCGACCAGGAGCTGGGCGATCGCGAGCTGATGGACCTCATCTTCCTGCCCGGCTTCTCGACCGCGACCGAGGTGACCGAACTGGCGGGACGCGGCGTCGGCATGGACGTGGTGCGGGCCGAACTGGCTTCGTTCGGCGGCCGCATCGCGGTGTCGAGCGAAACCGGCCGCGGCACCCGCTTCACGCTGTACCTGCCGATGACGCTGGCCGTGGCTCAGGTCGTGCTGGTCGCGCATCGGAACGCGTCGCTACGCGTTGCCGGCCGGCATGGTCGAGCAGGTGCGCCGCTATCGGCCCGCCGCGCTGCTGCCTTCGCTGGCCGAGGGCCTGATCGACATTCCGCCGATCGGCCCGGTGGTGCTGCGACCATTGTCGCAACTGGTCGGCGAGGAAACTTCCGGCCACCTGTCGAAACAGACCCCGGTGATCCTGCTGCGCTCGGGCGACGATCGGATGGCGATCGCCGTCGAGGACGTCACCAGCAACCAGGAAGTGGTGGTCAAGAACGTCGGCGCACAGGTCGCGCGACTGGCCGGCGTTCTCGGCGCAACGATCCTCGGCAATGGCGAGATCGTGCTGATCATCAATCCCGTCCAGCTCATCACCCGAGCGCCCGAGCCGCCGCCGATCTTCGAGGAGGAATTGCAGGCGGAAACGAAGGCAGCGCCGAACCGGCTGCGTCCGGCCACCGAGATCGGCGTGGCGACCACGCCGACGGTGATGGTGGTCGACGACTCGCTGACCGTCCGGCGCGTCACCCAGCGCCTGCTCGAACGCAACAACTACACCGTGCTGCTGGCCAAGGACGGGGTCGATGCGCTGCGCCAGCTGCAGGACGCCACCCCCGATGTGATGCTGGTCGACATCGAGATGCCGCGCATGGACGGCTACGACCTGACGCGCAACATCCGCAGCGCGCCCACCACCTCGGCCATCCCGATCATCATGATCACGTCGCGCACGGCCGAGAAGCATCGCAGCATGGCGTTCGAACTCGGCGTCAACGAGTACCTCGGCAAGCCGTACCAGGAAGACGAACTGATCAAGCTGGTGAGGCACTACGTCGGGGAGAAGCAGCCGCGTAGCAGGCGCGCTGACCGCGGCGCGTGCAGCTGCTCGATCGCGCTCTCGCCGGCCGACGCTCTAGCTGCGGAGCAAAGAAGGTCGCGCGTACGAAGGCGCCCCTGCGGGGTGCCCTGTGCTGCTCGGGGCGCGGGCGGGCCTGCAAACTCGCGCCTTGCAGGCGCTCAGACAGGCAGGCCCTCAACTTCCCCGCGCCCGCTGCGCTGCTCGGCGCCTTCGAAGGCATCCAACGTCGTCGGGTTTCCCGATGGCGGCACGGCGACGCAGTTGGTCCGCTCGGGGACGCCGCGGCGGTGCGGGGCTGCACGCAGGCGATTGCGCTGGCCTTGCAGCACGGCCGCGGCGTCGGGCGTTTACAATCGCCCCCATGCCGAGCGACTCGATGGAACTGAGGCATCAGCTCCTGATCGCCATGCCAGCCATGGCGGATCCGAACTTTTCCGGCTCGGTGGTCTATATCTGCGATCACAGTGCGCGCGGTGCGCTGGGCCTGGTGATCAACCGGCCGACCGACCTGCCTGCTCGCCACGCTGTTCGATCGCATCGACCTCAAGCTCGAGATCGCGCCGTGGAAGGACACGCCGGTCTTCTTCGGCGGGCCGGTGCAGACCGAGCGCGGCTTCGTGCTGCATCTGGCGTCCTCGACCTACAGCTCGACGCTGCCGGTGACGCCCGAGATTTCGCTCACCACGTCCAAGGACGTGCTGGAGGCGGTCGCGCAGGGAAGCGGGCCGCAGAAGATGCTGGTGACGCTCGGCTACTCGGGCTGGGGCGCCGGCCAGCTCGAAGGCGAGATCGCGGCCAATGCCTGGCTGACGGTGGCCGCCAACCCGCAGATCCTGTTCGACACGCCGGCCGACGAGCGCTACGACGCCGCGCTGAAGCTGCTCGGTGTCGATCCGACCCAGCTGTCCGGGCTGGCGGGCCATGCGTAGGCCGCCGGCCGCCGCCTCCCGCGACACGCTCGTCCCCATTTCATTTCCCCGTTCCGTGATGGCGGACGATCTCGTCCTCGGCTTCGACTTCGGTGCTCGGCGCACCGGTGTGGCGATCGCCAACACGGTGACGCGCTCCGCTCGACCGCTGGTCACGATCGATGCGGCCGAGGCGGATGAGCGCTGGAAAGCCATCGCGACGCTGGTCGACGAGTGGCAGCCGGCCCGCTTCGTCGTCGGCATTCCGCGTCACCCGGACGGCACCGCGCACGAGCTGACCGCGCGCTGCGAGCGGTTCGCTCGGCAGCTCGAGGGTCGCTTCAGGCTGCCGGTGGCGCGCGTCGACGAGCGCTACAGTTCGGCCGTGTCCGAGGGGGCCACGGACGTCGACGCCGCCGCCGCCGCGGTGATCCTGCAGCAGTGGCTGGCCGAACGGGAACGCGATGCTTGACCTCGATGCCGAGTCGCTTTACCGCGCACTGCTGACCCGCGCCCGCGAGACCTTTGCCGGTGCATCGCCGAAACTGGTCGGCGTGCATACCGGCGGCGTGTGGCTGGCCGAACGCCTGCGGCGCGATCTTGGGGTCGATGCGCCAGTCGGGATCCTCGATGTGTCGTTCTACCGCGACGACTTCGACCGCAGCGGACTGAAGCCCGACGTGCGGCCCTCGCAGATTGCCTTCGACGTTGCCGGCAGCCACATCCTGCTGGTCGATGACGTGCTCAATACCGGCCGCACCGTGCGCGCTGCGATGAACGAGATCTTCGACTACGGGCGACCGTCTCGCATCGACCTCGCGGTGCTGGTCGACCGTGGAGGCCGCGAACTGCCGATCGCCGCCACCGTGGTCGGAGCGACGCTGGAGGTTCCGGCCGATGTCAGCGTGGTACTGACGCGGGACGACGACGAACGGCTGCATCTGACGATGGAGAAGCGCGGTGGCGAATAACCCGCAGCTCAATCGCCACGGGGAACTGCATCATCTGTTGTCGATCGAAGGCCTGCCGCGCAGCGTCATCGAGCGCATCCTCACCACCGCCGACAGCTTCATCAACGTCGCGGAACGCGAGGTGAAGAACGTGCCGCTGCTGCGCGGCAAGAGCGTGTTCAACCTGTTCTTCGAGAACAGCACGCGCACCCGCACGACGTTCGAGATCGCGGCGCGGCGGCTGTCGGCCGACGTGTTCAACCTCGACATCACGCGATCGAGCACGGCCAAGGGCGAGTCGCTGCTCGACACGATCGACAACCTGACGGCGATGCAGGCCGACATGTTCGTCGTGCGCCATGCCGCGAGCGGCGCGCCCTACCTGATCGCGCGGCATGCGTCCGAAAGCGCGCCGCACGTGCACGTGATCAACGCCGGCGACGGGCGCCATGCGCACCCGACGCAGGGGCTGCTCGACATGTACACGATCCGCCACTACAAGAAGGACTTCAGCAAGCTGACGGTGGCGATCGTCGGCGACATCCTGCACTCGCGCGTCGCGCGGTCGGACATCCATGCGCTGACCACGCTCGGCGTGGCGGAGGTGCGCGCGGTCGGGCCGCTGACACTGTTGCCGGCGGGGCTCGAGCAGATGGGCGTGCGGGTCTGCACGCGGCTCGACGAAGGCATCCGCGGTGCCGACGTCATCATCATGCTGCGGCTGCAGAACGAGCGCATGCGCGGCGCGTTGCTGCCCGCAGCGCAGGAGTATTTCGCCCACTACGGCCTGACGCCGGAGCGGCTGGCGCACGCGAAGCCCGATGCGATCGTGATGCACCCGGGGCCGATGAACCGCGGCGTCGAGATCGATTCGCGCGTGGCCGACGGCACTGCCAGCGTGATCCTGCCGCAGGTCACCTTCGGCATTGCGGTGCGCATGGCGGTCATGTCGATCGTCGCCTCGTCGGCGAGGATGCAATGAGCGCCGCCGGGTCGCTCCCAAGGCGCTCACTCCCCCTTGGGGGACCGGCGCGCAGCGCCGAGGGGGCACAATGAACATCGCATCGTCAACGGCCGCATCGTCGACCCGCGTCGAGCACGACGCGGTTGGCGGCCTCTATATCGCCCACGGACGCATCGCCGGCATCGGCCGGGCGCCGCAGGGCTTCAAGGCCGAGCGCGACGATCGACGCCCGCGGTGCAGTCGTCGCGCCCGGGCTGGTCGACCTGTGTGCGCGGCTGCGCGAGCCAGGCTCGGAAGGCGCGCTGAAGGTCGAGATGCGCGCGGCGCTGGCCGGCGGTGTCACCGGCGTCGTCTGCCCGCCCGATACGGATCCGCCGCTCGACGAGCCCGGGCTGGTGCGCATGCTGCGGCAGCGCTCGCGCGAATCGGCCGGTGCGCGCACCTATCCGCTCGGCGCGCTGACGCTTCAGCTGCAGGGCGAGGTGCTGGCCGAGATGCAGACACTGGCCGAAACCGGCTGCGTGGCGTTCATGCAGACCGCGCAGCCTGCCGCACGACAACGGCATGTTGCTGCAGGCGATGCGCTATGCGCGGACGTTCGACCTGCCGGTGTGGCTGCGCCCGGTGGAAGACACGCTCGCCGGCAACGGAGTCGCCGCTGCCGGACCCGTGGCCGGCCGGCTCGGGCTGCCGTCGATCCCGGTCGTCGCCGAGACCGTGGCTCTGCACACGATCTTCGAACTGCAGCGCGCGACCGGCGCGCGGGTACACATCTGCCGGCTGTCGTCGGCCGCCGGTGTCGAACTGGTGCGGCGGGCCAAACGCGAGGGCCTGCCGGTGACTGCCGATGTGGCGATTCACCACGTGCATCTGGTCGACGTCGACATCGGCTTCTTCGATGCGAGCTATCCGGCTCGACCCGCCGCTGCGTTCGGAGCGCGACCGCGATGCGATCGTCGCCGGCCTGGCCGACGGCACGATCGACGCGATCTGCTCGGATCACGCGCCGATGAGCGTCGAGGAGAAATTGCTGCCGTTCGGCGAGGCCGAGCCAGGCGCCACCGCGCTCGAGACCCTGCTGCCGCTGACACTCAAGTGGGCGACCGAGCGCAAGGTCGCCTTGCCCGCCGCGCTGGCGAAGGTCACCAGCCGCGCCGCGGAGATCCTCGAGCGAAGACACTGGCCGGCTGGCGGTCGGCGCCAAGGCCGATGTCGTCGTGTTCGACCCGCAGGCGCCGTGGCGTGTCACTGCCGATGCACTGCGCAGCTTCGGCAAGACCACGCCCTATGCGGGCTACGAGCTGCAGGGCCGGGCGTTGCTACACGCTGGTCGGCGGCGACGTCCGCTACGAGGCTGCATAGCGGTGCGGTACCTGATCGCGCCGCTGCGCGCGGTGCTGCTGGTGCCGCACATCCTGATCGGGCTCGGCATCGCGTTCGTGGCCTTCCCGCTGCAGCAGGACGCAGGCCACGCGCAATCGCATCAATCGATGGTGGTCGCGCTGGGTGCTCCGCCTGTGCGGTGTGCGTCTGCGCGTCAGCGGTCAGCCGCTCAGCGACGAACTCGCCAGCACGGGCATGACGCCAGGCAGCAAGGGGCGGCTGCTGCTCTCGAATCACATTTCCTGGATCGACATCTTTTCGATCAACGCGGCGATGCCGTGCCGCTTCGTCGCGAAGGCGGAAATCGTGCGCTGGCCGATCATCGGCGGCATGGTTGCGCACTCCGGCACGCTCTTCATCGAGCGCGGCCGGCGGCGTGCGGTCGCGACGGTCAACGAGGCCGTGCAAGGGCACCTGCGAGCCGGGGAAAGCATCGTCGTGTTTCCGGAGGGCACCACGACACGGGGCGACCGCCTGCTGCCATTCCATTCCAATCTGGTCGCACCTGCCCTTGAGGTGGATTGCCCGGTCTGGCCGGTCGGCCTGCGCTACACGGAGCGCGGCAGGTTCAGCGACGCCGCCGCGTTCGTCGGCGAGATGGGCCTCGTCACGTCGCTCGCCAGGATGCTGGTCGCAGACGATCTCGAGATCGAGGTCGCGTTCCTGCCGCCGCTGGACGCTGCGGCGTACGAGAACCGGCACACGCTGGCGCGCGCGGCGCATGCGGCGCTGTCGGTGCACTTCGGGCTGGTCGAGGGGCCGGAACAGCGCGGAGGCGCCGGAGAACGGCGCGCCTAGTCCGCCCGGGCGCCTGCGCCTGCGGGCAGTCGACCTGGAACAGCTCGCCGTCGTCCAAGCGCACGGCGGTCAGCTGGCCGCCCCACACGCAGCCGGTGTCGAGGCCGATGACGTTGCACCGCTGCACCAGTCCCTCGGTCGACCAGTGTCCGAAGACGATGCGCGTGTTGCGCGTCGCGCGCGCGGGATGATCGAACCACGGCACAAGTACCGGGCGGGGCCTCGGCCGCTTCGTCCTTGAACTTGAGTCGCATGCGCCCGTCGTCGTCGACGACGCGCAGCCGGGTCAGCGCGTTGATGATGAAGCGCAGGCGGTCGTCGCCGGTCAACGCATCGCTCCACCGGTCGGGCTGGTTGCCGTACATGCGTTCGCAGGAAGTCCCGATAGTCGTCGCGCTGAGGCGTCTGCGGACTTCGTCCGCGCGTTCGAGCGTCTCATTGCAGGTCCACGACGGCGGAACGCCGGCGTGCACGAACAGCGTGTCGCGCTCGAAAGAGCGCGAGCGGGATCGTGCGCAGCCAGTCGATCAGCACACGCCGGTCGGGCGCATCGAGTATTGGCTGCAGCGTGTCCGAGCGATGCAGCGGTCGAATTCCCGCATCGGCGGCCAGCAGGTGCAGGTCGTGGTTGCCGAGCACCGCGGCGGCCCGGCCTTGCTGCACGCGGTCGCGCACGAAGCGCAGCGCCTCGAGCGACTGCGGACCCCGGTTGACCAGATCGCCGACGAAGATCAGGCGGTCGGCGTCGGGCAGCCGCGGCATCAGCGCCTGCAGGCTGGCGAGGCAACCCTGCAGGTCGCCGATGACGTAGGTGCTCATGGCCGCGATCGTAATCGGAGCGAGTCGCGTCCTTTGTTAGCATCCGCTCGGATACTGCCCGAGCACCTCGATGAAACCCGTACGCAAAGCCGTCTTCCCCGTCGCGGGCCTCGGCACGCGCTTTCTTGCCGGCCACCAAGGCGATGCCGAAGGAGATGCTGCCGATCGTCGACAAGCCGCTGATCCAGTACGCGGTGGAGGAAGCGGCGGCTGCCGGCATCACGCAGATGATCTTCATCACCGGCCGGCACAAGCGGTCGATCGAGGATCACTTCGACCGCGCGCCCGAACTCGAGGCGGAGCTGCGGCCAAGGGCAAGACCGAACTGCTCGAGATCGTGCGCAACATCTCGCCCGAGGCCGAGAGCTTCGTCTACATCCGCCAGAGCCGAGCCGCTCGGACTCGGACACGCGGTGCTGTGTGCCGAGCCGGTGGTCGGCGACGAACCGTTCGCGGTCATCCTCGCCGATGACCTGATCGATGCCGAGCGGTCGGCCATCGGTCAACTGGTCGACGTCCGCGCCCGGCTCGGTGGCGGCAGCGTGCTGGCGGTGGAGGACGTGCCGCGAGCGGACACGAACAAATACGGCATCGTCAGCAGCACGCCGCTCGACGATCGGACTTCGCGCATGTCGCATATCGTCGAGAAGCCGGCGCCCGAGCAGGCTCCTTCGACGCTCGCCGTGCTGGGGCGCTACGTACTCGAACCGTCGGTGTTCCAGCACCTGCGCACCATTCCGCGCGGCGCCGGTGGCGAGATCCAGCTGACCGACGCGATCGCCCGCATGGTGCCGGAGGGAACGACCTACGCGTACCGCTACAGCGGCCAGCGGTTCGACTGCGGTTCGAAGGAGGGTTTCCTCGCCGCCACGGTGCACTACGCGCGCAAGGCGGGCTACGCCATCTGAGCGGTCCTCAGCCGTCGCGTTCGTAGTCCTCGGCAGCACCCGCACGCGCGCGCAGGCGATAGAGCCGGAACGGCATGAAGAACAGACGCGAAGTAGATCGCGCAGACCACCAGGTACGACCAGAAGATCCAGCGATCGGCGACGCCGTAGCGCCACATCGCCGTACCCACCGCCGCCAGCGCGAGGTTGGCACCGACCAGCAGCCCGAGCGTCTGCCACGGCCCAAAGCCTCGCCGCAGCAGCATGTGATGAATGTGATCGCGATCGGCGGCCATCGGGCTGCGCCGCCGCGCCAGTCGGCGCACGGTGACGGTGAAGACGTCCATCAGCACGATGCCGAGCACCCACAGCATCACCGGCGGCGGCGACGGCGGTGCCGGCGCGCTGCGTCAGCGCCACCGAAAACCACGCGACCGCAAAGCCGACCACCATGCTGCCCGCATCGCCCATGAACGTGCGATGGCGGCCGCGTACCGGCCAGGGCAGGTTGAAGAAGAGGAATCCGACGAGCGCACCCGCGAGCACGATCAGGATCTTGGCGGCGTTCGCGTCGCCGATCGCCCACGCGAAGCGCGGTCAGCACGAGCACGATCGCCAGCACCAGGCTGCCGGCCAGGCCGTCGAGCCCGTCGAGCATGTTGATCGCGTTGACCACGGCGAGCACCGCCAGGACGGTCAGCGGGATCGCCCAGTGGCGCGTGTTGATCGGGTTGGTGCCGAACAGGTCGCCGAGGTTCACGAGGAAGTTCTCGCCCCAGGAGGTCATCAGCAGCGCCGCCATCACCTGCAGCAGCAGCTTGGTGCCGGGCGAGACCTCGCCCAGGTCGTCGAGCAATCCGACCAGTGCCAGCAGCAGCACGCCGGCGAAGAACGCGCTGTACTGCGCGAACGCGGAAAACGAAAACGCCAGCGCGAGGATCAGTGCCGCCGTGATCGCGACGCCGCCGGTCAGCGGCACTGGGGCGGCGTGCCGCTTGCGACCGCCCGGATGATCGACCAGTCCCCAGCGCTCGGCGGGACGGCGCAACATCAGGATCAGCAGCCCGGACAGAGAACGCGGCGGCCGCGGCCTGCGCGAGGTAGGTCAGGGGCAGGGCAGTCGGCATGGCGCGGATTATCCGCGATGCGCGCCGGCAGGCTCAGCGTCCGCGCAACAAGCCGCCGATAGAGCGCGACGGTCTTGTCGACCATCTGCGCGACCGAGAACTCCTCAGCGACGCGCTGCCGGCCCGCCGCGCCCGAGCCGCAGCCGCAGGTCGCGATCGGCGAGCAGACGATTGAGCGCCTGCGCGAGCGCAGACTCATTGCCCGGTTCCACCAGCAGTCCGGTCACGTCGTCCTGCGTGACGTACTCGACCCCGGTGCCGAGCCGGGTCGCCACGACCGGCTTGCCGCATTGCATCGCTTCGAGCTGAACCAGTCCGAACTGTTCGGCGCGCTCTGTCGACGGCAGGCAGAACACGTCGCACGCGTCGTAGTAGGCGACGAGTTCGGCATCCGGAATGAATCCGAGGAAGCGGACACGATCGGACACACCCGCGTCCCGTGCCGTCTGGCGCAGGGATTCGGTCAGCGGGCCGCGACCGCCGATCCACAGTTCCGCCTCGACCCCTCGCATCGCACGGATCAGGATGTCGAGGCCCTTGTAGTACACATGCCGGCCCACGGTGAAGATGACCGGGCGACTGCGCGCTTCGCTCGGCTCAGCGCGGCCCCGCGCTGCCGGGCCTGCTCAGTCCATTCGAATGCAGCCGCATCGAAGCCGTACGGGATGACTTCGCGCAACTGTCCCGGCTTGCCGCGAGCCATCTGCTGCGAGGCACTGAAGTGCTGCGGGGTGGCGCCGATGATCGCATCGGCGTCACGCACGAAGGCATCGAGAAAAGGGCGGTACACCGCCAGCGCGGCCCGCTGCTTGACGATGTCGCTGTGCCAGGAAATCACCCGCTGGACCGAGCGCGGCAGCGACATCGCCGTCAGCTGTCCGAGCGGGTCGGGAAAGTGCAGGTGCACGATGTCGAAGCGGTGTTCGCGATGCAGCCGGCGCGCGAGGTGCGGCATCGATGGCGCAAGCGCCACGCTCGCGACGATGCCGTGGCTGGCAGCGCGCACCGTCAGGTAGCCGTAGCGGCGGTGCTGGTCGGTGCGCGGACCATCGTTGGCGACCAGATTGAGCGGCTCGATGTCCGGCGGGCAGCCCGCCCAGCAGCGCGCGCAGGTAGCGTTCGATGCCGCCGACGTCGCCGTCGAACTTGCCGAGATGAAGGACTTTCACGCCGGACGAGATCCGGTCCGCACGCGCATCCTTACTTCACGACGCGCAGGTCGAAGAAGATGTTGTACAGCGGGTAGAGGAACGCGTAGCGGTTCTCGTAGTGGGCCTTGTTGCGGTTGGCCCAGTTCAGGGCCCAGCGGTGAAACCCTCGACGGAAAGGACGTTCCTCGGCGTCGTACTCACAGCGGACCATTTCGAAGCGAGCCTTCGAGTAGCCGAGCCGAAAGGCGGGCGTGTTCCGTCGATGAAGTAGTCGAAACTGCGCGACGTGAAGGCGCGGCGATGCGTCGGATCCGAGTAGTAGTTGACGCTGCTCATGAAGGGCGCAACGACTTCCACCATGGCTCCCTTGCTGCCGACGCGCCAGATTTCCTCCATCGTGCGCACGAAGTCCTCGACGTGTTCCAGAACGTCGCGGCAGATGATGCGATCCCACGAACTGTCGGCGAACGGATAGGGGAATACGTTCAGGTCGTGAACCAGATCGGCCTGCGAGCCGGCGATGATGTCGACGCCGAACGCTCCGGGGGTCTTGTTGAAGCCGCAGCCGAGTTCGAGGATGCGCGACGGCGCTGTCGCGGCCTGACCGCCGCCGTCGCTCATTTGGTAATCAGGCAGAGGCCGCCGTGCTGCAGCCGCTGATCTGCGAACAGCCTCCCGATCTGAAGCAGGCGACGCCACCAGGATTGCCGAAGCCTCGTCATCGCCGCCAGGTTGATCCCATACATCGAGATGATCGCCAGGGTCGGATCAGGCAGAAACTCGAAGCGGGAGAATCCGATTGCGCGGCAAAGGTCACGGATATGCGATGGTGGCATGTCCTTCTCGGTGACGCCGTACAGCTCCATCGCCCGCATCGAGTCGGGGCTCTTCGAATGGCCCGCGCCGGGCTCGTGCGTGATCAGCACCCCGCCGGGCCGCAGCGCGCGATACACGCTCTCGAGCGCGGCACGTTCGTCGACCGCGTGATGCAAGGAGTCGTAAAAGACCGCGCAATCAAAAGGCTCCGTGAAGTTTAGTGACTCGTAGTCGGACAATACGAATTCGAGGTCACGGGCTTCGTACCGCTCCCGGTTGCGTTCAGCGTATTGGATCATGTCGGGTGCAATGTCCTGACCGACAACGCGGTAGCCTCGCCGCGCGAAGAACGCACTCGTCCAGCCGGTACCGCAGCCCAAATCCAGCAGCCGTGCCGGTGGCTCCGGAAGCAGAGCCATGATGATGCCCGAGGTCGACGAGGTTTTTCGAGCAGGTGAAATGAGAAAACGGCTTGTCGAATGCGGCCAGCGCGCCTTCGTCGCCGATGTTCTTCATGTAGTCGATCTCGCCCTGCTTCACCGATCGCCTCCACCGCTTTGCGTTTGCAGAATTGACACGACTCCTCTGCACCGCGAACAGACCTCCGATAACGCCCTGAGCGTCACGACCGCCGAGCATCTTAAGGCAAGCGCACATTGCCACGCTCTCCGAACACCCGCACGCAGCACGGCGATTGACCAGGGACTGCCCTCAACGTCCCTGGACCACCTTGCGATAGATGGCCAGCGTCTCGCGTGCGCAGCGCTCCCATGAAAACTGGGATGCCTGCTCAAGACTCGCGTCCGCCAACTGTTGCCAAAACGATGTGTCCTCGTCGACGCGCAACAATGCCTC
Organism: uncultured beta proteobacterium; assembly: GCA_963703945.1. Taxonomy (GTDB): domain Bacteria; phylum Pseudomonadota; class Gammaproteobacteria; order Burkholderiales; family Burkholderiaceae_F; genus JALORV01. The sequence continues at coordinate 19,190 of CAVPGM010000012.1, forward strand.
GCGCAGGCCCGTCTCATCATCGGCAGCAATCTGCACGCCGGCTGCCCCCACGACCTCGGGAAGCGTCGAACGGTCCGAGACAATCACAGGCGTACCGCTGGCCATTGCTTCGAGTGGCGGCAGGCCGAATCCTTCGTAGAGCGACGGATAAACTAGAGCCAGCGCCGCCGCGTACAGCACCGCCAGATCCTCATCCGACGCGTATCCGAGAGGGTGTATCTCGCCACTCGCCACCATTGGCTGCATCAGCGATTCGACCTTTGACGTGAGCCACCCCTTCATGCCGACCATCACGAGTGGGCGACGTCGACGGAAGCGCTCCGGCAGCGCGGAGTAGGCACGAATCACCAGCTCCAGGTTCTTGCGTGGTTCGAGGGTTCCCACGCACAACACGAAGCCACGGTAATCCAAGCCGCGCTCCTGCAGCACGTGCCGACACTGCTCGCGCGATCGCGGATGGAAGATTGCACGCGAACCAAGCGGCACCGACGTGATCCGCTCAGGCGCCACGCCGAATTCGTCGATGATTTCCTGTCGCACATACGAGGCATCGGTGAGGATGTGGTCGGCGCGTTCAAGCGCCTTGGGGAACAGTTCGCTCATCACCGCGACGCGCTCGTCGGGATGGGTCTCCGGATACCTGATCCAGGACAGATCGTGCGCGGTGATGACCGTCGGTCCCTCGAACTTGAACGGCAGAAAGTTCGGCTCGTGGTAAATCTGAGGCCGAAATCGGCGCGTACCCATACCGAAGCGCCATCCCTGTAGAGCGCGGCTAACGCGATAAGGCTGCGGAACCAGTTTCTTGATTAGCTCCTTGAGCACGCCGATCTCTTTGACCGGTTTGGTCCGGATCTCGCGGCTCCAGATGGCGGCGTAGAAGAACTCCATGTCCAACTCGCCGGTTGCCATCAGGCTCCGTGCCAGGCTGTTGGAGTACTGACCCACGCCCGTAAGCGGAGAAAGCAAGGCGGAGCCGTTGAATGCGAGTCGAATTGGTTGCGTTGTTTGGAGCGTTGATTCCATGTCGCGGGCATCGCCAGGGCCGCCTGCCGACTCCTCGATCCTTGACGGGCGCATTGCGGCTAGGGCTCGCGATTGCGTGACCAGTTGGCGCAAACGAACGCAGGTGCTCCGGCAACCAGATAAACTGTTTTCAAAGCCGTTCTACTTTCAAATTGTTTCCGGCGGCGCCAATCTCTTCTGTCGAAGTGACCGTGCGGCCCCGCGCTTGAATGCGTATTGCGAGTGCCATCTTGATTTGTTCGAGTTTAGCGGTTGGGAGCACACCGCCCTCTGTCGGTCGTGGGGGCGACTGCCGACCCTACTTCAATCCGTCACTAAAGGCGAAGTCCCGCAGGCCGACCGCTAGTATCGGTATCCTGCATCTCGTTTCTATCCGGTGAGGAGCTTCGCATCGCTATTGCAAAGCGACGAGTTGGCGTCGATTGCCACCCGCCTCGCGCTTGGCGCCTTTCCAGTTTGTTTTGTGCTTGTAGTGCGATGGAGCTTAAGCAAGCAGGCCTTTGATCTCGCTGCGGCAGCTCTCAATTGGGCGACATATCTGAACATCTTGTTACTGAGCGGCTTCGCTCTAGTGCCGCCAGCGGTGGCCCGGCTCCGCGCCGCGACAAATGTCTCGGAAGCATCACGCGACGCCGATTGCCACGCAGTGCGTGATCATGTGGTTCTTGGTCGTTGGTTGCTAGCGCTGGGCGTGCTCGCTGCCGCTGCGTTGGCTGCCACGATAGAACGCACATTCCCAACACTCGCCGCGGAGGACGGAGAGACCTTGCGGCATTGGTTCTTGTTGTTCGCAATGTTCGCCCTGTCGCAAATTCCAATGACGCTGTGGCTTGGCGTTTCACAGGGGGCTGCGCGTTACAGAATGGCATTCGCGTTTATCGCGTTACCTCGGGCTGGAGCCCTGCTGCTCCTACCGGCCGCATCGGCCACGGGCCTCAATGCGGGAGCCGCGATTGGCTTTTCCCTGCTCTCCGTTGTTGTCGGGCAAGTATTGCTAGGTGTGGCCGCGCGCCGGACGCTACGCGATATTGACCCGCGGATCTTCGTCGGCCCGACCGATGTGCGAGGTGTGCTTTTATCAAACCTCAATGCCGGGTTGGTTTCACTCGTCGGGTCGCTGGTCTCGATCGTCCCGGTAACGCTCGTTGGGCGCTTTGCTCCCAGCCAGGTAGGCGCGGCGCAAGTTATTGTTGGCATCTCGAACGCGTTTGGAGCCGTGCTCGTCTCTGGCTACTTTCCGCTTAGCCTTACGCTTTCGCAGCGGCTGCGCGATCCAGATGGAGTTACTCGTTACTGCTTTGCCATCGCGCGTGGCGCGGGGTTGCTAACGCTGAGCGCGTTTCTTCTCGTTGCGGCGGCGGGAGGTATTTGCGCGTCTCTGGTGAAGACTTGCCACCCTGCTGTGCTGTGGACCGCTGCGTTGGTGTTAGCTGGCGCTGGGCTGCGACTCGGTGCGTTAGGCACGCAACATATAGCCCTGTATCAGGGCCGGCCGCATCTGAGTTTGCTCTCTGCCGCGGCGGAGGGGATGGTTGCCTTGGCCATTCTGCTTGCCACATTGCCAACGCTGGGGCTGTATGCGCTTGGAGTCGCATTGTTAGCCGGGGGCGGCATGCGTTTCGGAGTTTCTCTCGCCGTTGAGCGACGCTGGCTTGTTGAACTCTAGCTTGCGCGTTCAAGAAGAACCCCAGAGATGAACCAAATGGATGTCTTTGCAATTGCCTTGGTTTGGACGGTGGCTTCGATTCTAATTTTCCGGAGGAGATATGGTCGTCTCGATCCATTTGCTCCAGGCATCGTAATCACGTTGACTTTGGCCGTCGCATACCTTGGGCCCTACTTCGCTTTTGAGGCTGGAATCGACGGGTTCTCCCAGTACGCGCCATTTCAATTTGATGACAGAGAGGGCTCAGTCACGATCGCATTGCTTCTGTATTGCTTGATTCTTGCGGGAATCCATCTAGGGTGCTTGCTCGCAAGGCCTGCTCCACTCGAGCGTCCGAGGTCTGGAAGTGTGATTGTCCTGACCGGAACTCAACAACTAACTTCCTTTCCCTATTGGGCGCTTGTGCTGGGGGCGGCGTTCGCCCTTTTCTTGAGTGGGGTAGCCCTGCTTGGGGGCGTAGGGGCACTGCTTTCGGGTTTGGGAGACAGAATTCGCTTGTTTGCCGGACTGAACTACTTTTTCATTCCTACCAACGCCTTTTTGTCGGCCGGATTGGTATCTGCCGCGGTACTTTTTGGCTCTTCGAACAAAAAGCGAGCAGATTCGGGAATGGGTAAGTTACGCCATCGACTCGCTTTCTTGCTGCTTGGAGCGCTTGCAATCTTTTTCGGCGCGGTCCTTGGAAACAAGTCGACCATTTATGTCTTCGTTCTAGCCACTGCGGTTTGCTTTCACTATTGCCGGCGGCGCTTCTCGTTGGTCGAGCTTGCAGTGTGCGGCGCAGTGCTTTTCGCTGGCCTGATCGCCTACCAGCTAGTCGTACGTGAAATTCTCGTTACAGGGGAAATTGTGTCATTGGAAGATACGAGCGTCATGGGTGTGCTTGAGTATCTGGCGTTGGCCTTTTCTGGAAACTTGATGCAGCTGCAGACGCTCTCTGTCTTGGTCGATCAAGTTCCTGCGCATATCGACTTTCAATGGGGCAAGACGTTCTTGGCCTTCGTTACGCTCCCGATACCGTCAACAATCTGGCCAGACAAGCTGTTACCTTCCCCCGGAATTTTCACATTGGCATTTTGGCCGGATATGTGGCTCGAACACGGAACAACCATTCCGCCTGGTCTGTTTGGAGAGTGGTACATGAACTTTGGATGTGTCGGGGTGTTTGTGGGCGCGGTCCTTTTGTCATTTGTGTTCGAGCGCTACTACGCGGATGTTGGCTTGCGCGAGAAGGTTGACGCAGCGAGCCTGCTTTATTACTCGGTACTCGTCGCTACGCTCCTGCACTATGTTCGAGGTGAAATTTCTGCCCCGACACTGCTTTTGTTGTCAATAGTGGCGCCGATTTGGCTAGCCAGTAGATTGTTCTCGCGCCGGAATGAGTGAGACGAGTCCTGTTCTTTGTCAGGACAAAGGACGCGGCCATCTTGGACTTGATCGGCTTCACCGGGATGAGCTGCGCGCGCACGATTGACGGCCAATTGACACTTGCAGTGATTGATCCGCAGTCGCTCAGTCACGAGCCGGCTTTCCGGTCCGCGTCCGCGCTCTTCGCACGCGAGTGGATCCATCGTCTTGGTCGTGCCGACCTGGTGCGGCCCATGGATCGGTCACTTGAGACCGACGGCTTAGAATGGCGATGAGCTTGGTGCTACTCGGTGTTTATGCTCTATGGGGGCAATCAGTGATCCAGCGGGGTGCAAGGATCTCAAGGAAGACGCGACGACAACGTCGAAGACGCATTTCATCGAACGGCACACCAAGTTGTCCTTAAAGACTACTGTTCCTGCGCGTTGACCGATGCCTATGCAAACTTCTGGGTGTCTGGGTTATCTTGGTTGGGTGTGCGCGGTTCCGGTTGCGATTGTGCTGAATTCTGTGATTCGAATCTTGAGAACTGACGTTCTGTCAGGAGTTGCCGAGTGAATCGACTACGAAAGGTGATCTTTTTCGTCCGAATCGCGGAACCCATTAATCTGCGGCTGATGGGCTTCTATCGCGACGATATACGTGCGCTGGAGGAACTCGGCTTCGAGGTCGAGGTGGTGACGCGTGTACGAGACTTGCCGCGCCACCGGGCCGATCTCGTTTACGCGTGGTGGTTCGGCTTTGGCTTCTTCGCCGTGCTCTGGGCGCGGCTGCTCGGGCGGCCGGCGATTCTCACGGGAGCCGTCCACACGGTCGGCGGTGGCGGAATCAACGACTGGCCGTGGCACAAGCGCCTTCTGATGAAGGCGGCGCTGAGACTGGCCACGCGCACGCTGTTCATTTCACGCTCCGATCTCGCACGACTGGGCAGTACGCACGCGATAGCACCATCGGTTGCGTATTGTGCGGTCGACTTGCAGTCGCACCGACCCGGCACAGCACCGGTTCAGAAGTTTGTGCTGTCGATCGCGCACCTTATCTCGGAGAGCATTCATCGGAAGATGATTCTAGAGTCGATCAGCGCGTTCGCGCACTTCCATCGATCTCACCCCGATTTCCGTTACGTAATCGTCGGTGTGCACGGCAGCGGTCAGACGGCGGTGCGTGCGCACATCGCCGCTCTGGGCCTGAGCGACGTGGTCGATCTGCCCGGGCGCGTGTCGCACGACAACAAGCTGGAACTGTTGCAGACCGCGACCGCTTACCTGCAGCCGTCACGCTGCGAGGGCTTCGGTCTAGCCATCCTCGAAGCCGCTGCCTGCGGCTGCCCGGTGGTAACCAACCGCGAGACCTGTATCCGCGAGATAAACGGCGAGGCGGTGCTGTATGGTGACAGCGAGCAGGAACTGGCGGAGAAGCTTGCCGCGCTGGCCGACGACCCTGCGCTGCGCGTGCAGATGTGCCAGCGCGGGCTCGCAAACGTGCAACGCTTTTCTTACGAGGCGCGTCGTGAGACGCTGCGGGGGGTGGTTCAGTCGGTCGGCGTGCTCGGGGGTACGGCACCCGCGCCGCTCGCGGGAAGGCTACGCGTCTAAGCCCGCATCTGCATGCGAAGATTTGTCAACATTGCCATTGCTTAGGTTCGCAGTGAGCATTTGATGCTTCAATCTATCTACGCGCAACGATGACCCTCGCCGAAGGTAGTGTGCTCATTACGGGCGGAACAGGTTCGTTCGGTAACGCAGTACTTCGACGGAGTTTGGAAGCAGAGTTCGCCGAAGTGAGGATCTTCAGTCGCGACGAGAAGAAGCAAGACGACCTGCGCCGTAAGTACGGCAACCCGAAGCTCAAGTTTTATATTGGTGATGTCCGCGACCCGCAAAGCGTATTGGCGGCGATGCGCGGCGTGGACTACGTATTCCACGCCGCCGCCTTGAAGCAGGTCCCTTCCTGCGAGTTTCATCCACTCGAGGCGGTGAAGACAAACATACTCGGCACCGAAAACGTCATTGAGGCGGCCATCAACTGCGGTGTCAAGCGTGTCGTGTGTTTGAGCACCGACAAGGCTGTCTATCCCATCAACGCAATGGGCATCTCAAAGGCCATGATGGAGAAGGTCATGGTGGCCAAGTCGCGCGGGCTGGAAGGCACGGGCACGGTGGTGTGCGGCACGCGGTACGGCAATGTGATGGCTTCGCGCGGTTCGGTCATCCCGCTGTTCGTGGAGCAATTGCTTGCAGGGCGTCCTCTGACGGTCACAGACCCGAACATGACCCGATTCATGATGACGCTGGATGATGCAGTAGACCTGGTGCTATATGCGTTCGAGCACGGCACCAACGGAGACATCTTCGTCCAGAAGGCGCCCGCGGCGACCATCGAGGTGCTGGCGCGTGCGCTAATGGAACTTGCAGGAAAACCGGACCATGAACTGCACGTCATCGGCACTCGCCATGGCGAAAAACTGTACGAAGCCCTGCTCAGCCGAGAGGAGATGGCCAGCGCTGAGGATCTTGGAGACTACTTTCGTGTGCCGCCCGACTTGCGGGATCTCAACTACAGCAAGTTCGTCGAGCAGGGGGAAGTCAGCATTTCGCGCGCCGAGGACTACAACTCCCACAACACCACCCGACTCGATGCCGAAGGCATGAAGAGGCTCCTGCTCAGGCTCGATTTCATCCGTGACCTGGTGGCTGGGCGCATTCCCCGGGCGGTGGATTAGCAAATGCGTATCGTCATTACCGGCGCCGACGGTTTTGTCGGAAAGAACCTGCGCGCCGCCCTGATGGAACGGGCGGACTCGGAAGTGCTTCCGATCACACGTGCAAGCACGGCACTGGAGCTGGAGTCGGCAGTTGCACGGGCGGACGCGGTTGTTCACCTGGCGGGCGCGAACCGCCCACCAAGCACCGATGAGTTCGCCAAGATCAATGCCGACTTCACGTTGGCCGTCTGCAACGCGGTACGCGCCAGCGGTCGCGCGGTGCCGGTCGTGCTGTCTTCATCCACCCAGGTGGAGCGTGCGAATCCGTACGGCGCCAGCAAGCGGGCCGCAGAGGACCACGTGCTGGCGCTGGCAGCCGAGACGCGCAGCCCAGTGGCCGTTTACCGCCTGCCCAATGTGTTTGGCAAGTGGGCGCGACCCAACTACAACTCGGTCATTGCCACCTTCTGCCACAACACCGTTCATGGTTTGCCCATCGCCATCCACGACCCGGCGGCGGTGGTTCGACTCGTATACGTGGACGATGTCGTGGCGGACTTTCTCCGGCGTCTGAACGGCGACTGGCCGCGAGATGGTCGCGCTGAAGTGACTCCTGAATACGAGGCCACGGTCGGGGACCTGGCTCGGACGATCCAGAGTTTCCGCGAGAGTCGCCAAACGCTGATGACCGAGCCCGTGGGATCCGGGCTCACGCGCGCGCTTTATGCGACCTACGTCGGCTATCTGCCACCGGCGCAATTCGCTTACGACGTGCCGAAATATGCCGATGCGCGCGGCGTGTTCGTGGAAATGCTCAAGACTCCAGATTGCGGGCAATTCAGCTTCTTCACCGCGCACCCGGGTGTCACACGCGGTGGCCACTATCACCACAGCAAGACCGAGAAGTTCCTGGTCATCAAAGGCGAGGCCCGCTACCGGTTTCGCCACATACTTTCGGGAGAGACATACGAGCTGAATACCAGTGGAGACCAGCCCACCATCGTGGAGACCGTGCCCGGCTGGGCGCACGACATCACCAACGTAGGCGACACTGAATTGGTCGTCATGCTCTGGGCTAACGAAGTCTTCGATCGTGCCCGTCCCGACACCTATGCGTACAGGGTTTGAAGATGAAAAAGCTCAAGGTCATGACGGTCGTAGGCACCCGCCCTGAGATCATCCGCCTCTCGCGGGTGCTCGTCGCGCTGGATGCCGCCACGGACCATGTCCTTGTCCACACCGGTCAGAACTACGATTACGAACTGAACGAGGTCTTCTTCAAGGATCTGGAACTTCGTCGTCCCGACCACTTTCTGAACGCCGTGGGCGAGACCACGGCGCAAACAATTGGCAATTTGATGGGCAGTGTCGACGATGTAATTGCTCAGGAGAAGCCGGAAGCATTTTTGGTGTTGGGCGACACCAACTCATGCCTGGCCGCCATCATCGCCAAGAAGCGCCGTATTCCGATCTTCCACATGGAGGCCGGAAACCGGTGCTTCGACCAGCGCGTGCCTGAGGAAACTAACCGCCGGATCGTTGACCACACCGCCGACATCAACCTCACTTACAGCGATATCGCGCGCGAGTACCTCCTGCGCGAGGGTTTGCCGGCTGACCGTGTAATCAAGACGGGCAGCCCGATGTTCGAGGTGTTGAATCACTGCTTACCGCAGATCGATTCTTCCGATGTGCTCCCTCGCCTGCGACTGACGCCCGAAAGCTTCTTCGTGGTGAGCGCTCACCGCGAAGAAAACGTCGACTCCCCCGCGAGGCTGGCGTCGCTCTTCGGCGCGCTCAACGCAATCGCCCAGGCGCACGACAAGCGCATCATCGTCAGCACGCATCCGCGCACCCGAGATCGGCTCGATTCCGCAGGACTGGCGCTCGATTCGCGGATCGAACTGATGAAGCCCCTCGGTTTTCTCGACTACGTAGGGCTTCAGAAGCAAGCCGCCTGCGTGCTCTCGGACAGCGGCACGATTACCGAAGAGTCTTCCATCCTCAATTTCCCGGCGCTAAACCTGCGCGAAGCACATGAGCGGCCCGAGGGCATGGAAGAGGCTTCCGTCATCATGACCGGCGTGCGCGCGGAGCGGATACTGCAGGGGCTCGAGCTGGCCATGCGGCAGCCCCGCGGCGAGCAGCGTGCGTTCCGGGCAGTCGCTGACTACTCAGTACCAAACGTGTCGGCCAAGGTCGTCCGTATCATCCTGAGCTACACCGACTATGTGCGGCGCACGGTGTATGGCGAGTCCTTGGTCTGATGAGGATTCTGATCGTCAACCAGTGGTTTGAACCGGAGCCAACCTTTAAGGGCCTGCCTTTTGCCAAGGCGCTAATGGCCGCGGGCCACGACGTCGAAGTGATCACCGGGTACCCAAACTACCCGCTCGGAGAGCTCTACCCCGGATATGAGATGCGAGGATTCAGGAGAGAGTTGATCGAGGGCGTGCCAGTCATTCGCGCACCCTTATACCCGAGCCATGGGCGTTCGGCCGTGAAGCGTGCTCTGAACTACCTCACTTTCTCGTTAAGCGCGACCGTGGCTTCTCTGTTCATGGCTCGCCGACCCGACGTCACATATTTCTATGTCCCCGCGGTAACGGCATCCTCGCCGACGCTGGCGCTCAAGTTACTTCGTGGCTCGAAGATCGTGTTGGACATCCAGGACCTGTGGCCGGAGGCATTGAAAGAGACCGGCATGTTGGCGAATGGTCTTTTGCTCCGCATCATCGGCATGTGGTGCTCGCTTGTGTACCGATTGAGCGATGCGATCATTGTTCTATCGGAGGGCTATCGCAGGCGTTTGATCGCTCGTGGGACGGACTCACACAAGGTTCGCGTCATCGAGAATTGGGCGCCGGACGAGGATCTGCCGATCGCGGATTCCGGACCATCGATTCGGGACCTCGCTGGTTCGGCGAGCGACGAGATGCTTGTTCTTTATGCGGGAAACATGGGGCCCGCCCAGGATCTTGTTTCATTGCTTCCGGCGATGCTCGAGGAAAGCGTTCGTAACGCGAGGGTGCGGCTGGTCCTGATGGGCGGAGGTTCCGAGAAAGGGCACGTCAAGGAAGAGATCGCGCGGCTGGGGTTGGACAACGTCAGCGTCCTCGATGCGGTTCCCAAGTCCATGGCAAAGGCGTTCATCGCTCAGGCTGACGCGGTGCTCGTCCACTTAAAGGCGTCGCCGATCCTGGACGATACTGTTCCATCGAAAGTCCAGAGCTACCTGGCTTCGGGAACGCCGATTCTCGCGGGGGTGGGGAAGGAAGCCGAAGCCTTGGTTTTAGCCTCTGGGGGCGGGATTACCTTTGCTCAGAGCAGCGCGCAGAGTTTCGCGACGGCGCTTAACAAGCTGGTCGCCATGGGCGAAGAGAAGCGTCGCGAGATGAGAGCTTCGGCCCAAGACTTCTACGGGCAGAGATTGAGCATGGGACGCGCAATCTCCCAGACCATCGATGTGCTCAGAGATACGGTTTACGGCAGTGGTGACTCGACCTTGCGCACGAGTCATGACGTCAGTCCCGTCGCACTGGAGATCTCCCTTGGGACGAAGCAAGATCTGCAAAGTCTTGTGGAGGTCCACCAGGCGGCATTTCCGGGACACTTGATGACCGTACTGGGCAGGGCGTTCCTGACGCGGTACTACGAGCTCGCGGTCGACTGCAAGGGTAGCGTCATACTGCTTGCGCGGGAGGGGCTTAACGGGGAAGTCGCCGGATTTGCGGTTGGCTACACGGATCCGTCCGAGTTTTATCGCCGCCTCGTTGGTGCACGTGTTCGCCTCGGGCTTTCCGCGGCTCTCTATGCGGGATGTCGGCCGTGGATATGGTCGCGTGTCGCGGTGGCGTTCCGCCGCGCCCGAAGTGCGTCCGTTGATCGCTTGGCACAGCGGGCCGAACTAGCGTCGCTCGCAGTGTTGCCGGATCGCGAAGGGCGGGGGATCGGGCAAGCGCTTGTTAGGCGTTTACTGAGTATCGCGGTCGAGATGGGCGCGAGGGAGGTTGCACTGACAACCGACGCTGACGGGAATGTTCGGGTAGTCCGCTTCTATCAGAAGCTCGGTTTTGTAGTATCGAAAGAAATGCAGGTGACTCCAGAGCGGAAGATGTACGAGTTGCTGTGGGGGCGCAAATCGCCTGAGGGACCAGCAAATTCATGAGCGCCAACCGCTCCTTCTTGCCCTTCGCACTGACCGGAAACGGGACCTGAGGAACTGGCCGCCGTGAGTGAAGCCATCAGGTCGGGATGGATCACAACCGGGCCAAAGGCGAAAGAGTTCGAGCTCCGGTTCGGTGAGTTCCTGGGCGACGCCGAGTTGCAATGCCTAGCCGTTAACAGCGCGACAGCGGGCTTGCACCTCGCTCTCGAAGCGCTCGGTATCGGGCCTGGCGATGAGGTCATCGCCCCTACGCTGACGTTCACGGCAACCGTTGAGGTGGTGCGGTACCTCGGCGCGGAGCCCGTACTCGTCGACGTCGATCCCGTAACACTGAATATCGACGTCCAGCGCGTCCTTGCCGCGATCACGTCGCGCACAAAGGCAATCATGCCGGTGCATTACGGCGGCCTGGCGTGCAACATGGAGTCCATTTTTTCCATTGCCCGTCAGCATGGATTGAAAGTCGTGGAAGACGCCGCGCACGCGCTGCCGACCTCGTTTCGGGGCCGGATGGTGGGGACGCTGGAATCCGACGCCACCGTCTTCAGCTTCTATGCCAACAAGACCATGACCACGGGTGAGGGCGGCATGGTTGTGACCCGCAGCGCGGAGCTGGCGAACCGGATGCGGGTGATGCGCTTGCATGGCATGAACCGCGACGCGTTCGATCGGTTTGTTTCCAAGACCCCGGCTTGGTACTACGAGGTTGTCGCGCCCGGATTCAAATACAACCTTACCGACATCGCCGCAGCCATGGGCTTGGAACAATTGAAGAAGCTGCCGCGATTTCTTGAGCGGCGGCGAGCCATGGCAGTTCGGTATCTCGAAGAGCTGAGCAATCTGCCGCTGAGGTTGCCTGCTGACGCCCCGGCGGGCGATACCCACTCGTGGCACCTGTTCGTGATCCGTTTGACCGACGCGGCGCGCTGCACGCGCGACGAAGTCATCCAGAGGCTATCCGATCGAGGTATCGGCACCAGCGTTCATTACGTGCCGTTGCATCGCCATCCGTATTGGCGCGACCGCTACGGTCTGACCTCGGAAATGTTCCCTGCAGCGGATGCCGCGTATCTGAGCATGGTGAGCATTCCGCTATACACTGCCATGAGTGATGCAGATCAGGACCGGGTGATCGATGCGCTGCGAGAGGTTCTCGCCTGATGGCAAAACGATTGTTCGATATCGCCTTTTCCGCGCTGGCGCTGACAGCCCTAGCACCCCTCCTATTGGCTATCGCGCTTTGGGTGAAACTCGACTCGCCTGGCCCGGCACTTTTTCGGCAGGTCCGGGTCGGGCGACGCGGGCGCGAGTTCCGCATTTTCAAATTTCGTACCATGCACGTCGACGCTGAACGAACGGGCCTGCACATCACTGTGGGAGCAGATGCACGCATCACCCGATCCGGCGCTTTCCTGCGCAAATACAAACTCGACGAGTTGCCGCAATTCATCAACGTCCTCGTCGGCGACATGAGCGTCGTGGGGCCGCGTCCGGAGGTGCCGCGGTATGTCGCGCTCTATCCGGAGGAGCTCCGCGAATTGGTGTTGAGCGTTCGACCGGGAATCACGGATCGAGCCTCCATCGAATTCCGCGACGAAAACGTGCTGCTCGGAGCCAGCGTTAACCCGGAAGCAGCGTATGTGGAGCAGGTCATGCCCATCAAGCTGGGCTACTACGCCGAGTATGCGGCTGACAGGAGCTTCGCCGGAGACCTTATGCTCATCTGGAGGACGGCCGTGCTTCTGCTGCCCTTCAGGGCAGCGTCAGACGGCGCTCGTAGTCCTGATCCGGGTCGAGCGGAGAAGGTGCACTGAATGCTAACGACTGCCAAACACTGGCTTTTGAATTTGCCGCGACGGGCCAAGCAGACGGTCGTCTTAGTCAGCGACGTCGTCGCGGCTTGGGCGGCGATGTGGCTCGCATTCACACTGAGATTGGAGGCGTTCGGCCTTCCGAACTTCCAGCAACTGTGGATCTATTTAGCGGCGCCGGCAATTTTCCTGCCTGTATTCATCCGCTTTGGCTTGTATCGCGCAATCTTCCGGTACACCGGCCTGGCGACGATGCAGACGTTGCTCAAGGCCGCGCTTGTCTATGGAGTGCTGCTGCTGGCGCTGGTTCTTCTGACCTTTCCTGCCGGGGTGCCCCGCTCCGTCGGCGTGCTGCAGCCGATCCTGTTTCTGGTGCTGGTCAGCAACTCACGAACCTGGGCCCGCTTCTGGCTGAATAGAGGAACCCGGCGTGATCTGCACCACCGCCTCTTGATCTATGGTGCAGGGTCTGCCGGCGCGCAGACGGCTGCCGCGGTCGCAAACGCCGGCGAGTTCGAATTGCTTGGATTCATCGATGACGATGTAACCAAGGTCGGCCGTCATATCAATGGCGTACCCGTGTTTGGGCCGAAAGATGTCGCGAGCGTGGTGGAGCGGCTCGCCGTATCGGACATCCTGCTCGCGCTGCCGTCGGCGACGCGCCAGCGACGGCATCAGATCATCGAGGGACTGCGTTCCGTGCCGGTTCGTATCCGCACCCTGCCGGGCATGGCGGACCTCGCCACGGGGCGAGTGTCGGTTTCGGACTTTCGTGAACTGGACCTTGAGGATCTGCTGGGCCGCGACCCCGTAGCCGCCGAACCCGGCGCTCTTGGCGCGCGATCTTGCAGGCAAGGTGGTGTTGGTGACCGGCGCCGGTGGCAGCATCGGCTCGGAACTGTGCCGCCAGATCCTTGCGGAGCACCCAGCCAAGCTGCTGCTCGTCGAGAACAACGAATTTGGGCTTTACTCGATCCACCAGGAACTAGGCGCCTCGGTCCAGACGCGATCAGCGAGCGACCGCGCGGCTACACCTCCCAGCCCTCCCCCGGAGCTAGTGCCCTTGCTTGGGAACGTGCGCGACTATCGGCGTATGTCCGACATCTGTCGCGCATATCAGCCGGACACTGTCTACCACGCCGCTGCCTACAAGCATGTGCCGATGGTGGAACACAACCCCTGCGAGGGCGTCGCCAACAACGTCGTGGGCACCTGGAACGTCGCCCGAGCTGCGATGGAAACCGGCGTCGCGAGCTTCGTTCTCATCTCGACCGACAAGGCCGTCCGTCCTACGAACGTCATGGGCGCAAGCAAGCGCATTGCGGAGATGATCCTGCAGGCGCTGGCGGCGGAGACCATGGTGTCGTTCGATGATCGAGCGCCGGTGGCGGGTCTGGTGCGTAATCGGACGCGCTTCGCCATGGTGCGTTTCGGCAACGTGCTCGGATCCAGCGGCAGTGTCGTTCCGCTGTTCCGCAAGCAGATCGAGGCAGGCGGCCCGATTACGTTGACACATTCGGACGTCACGCGCTACTTCATGACGATTCCCGAGGCGGCTCAACTGGTACTCCAGGCCGGGGCGATGGGGGAAGGCGGAGAGGTCTTCGTGCTTGATATGGGCCAGCCGGTGCGCATCATCGAACTGGCGCGCCGCATGGTGGAACTGTCTGGACATGCGGTCAATGACGATGCGAACCCCGACGGCGACATCGAGATCCGGATTACGGGTCTGCGGCCGGGTGAGAAGCTCTACGAGGAACTGCTGATCGGCGACGATCCGTCGCCAACGGCACACGCCCGCATCATGAAAGCGCGCGAAAGCTTTCGGGCATGGACCGAGCTTCGTCCGTGGCTCGCCGTGCTCGAGCGGGCGTCGCGGAGCAACGACGTTCATGCGGTGCGCGAGGGCTTGCAGCAGACTTGTCAGCGGTTACCAGCCGGCGGACGAAATTGTCGACTGGATTACCGTCGTCGGGCGGACTTGACCTCCGGCAATAGTCCACAAGTGGTGTGAATCTCAACTGGAGTTGAACGCAGTGGCTGATCGCGTAGTCGGGATCGACTTCTTGCTTCGCCGATACGTCGGTGTCGGGCTTGGCATGGCATTGCTGGTACTGGCCTTGCTCGCGGTCGCCGGTGTTGCAGTGGGCATGCTCTTTCCGAAGTTCGAGGCGACCGCTCTCCTCCAGTTCCCGGAACCCCAGAAAAGCCCCGAGCGACCGGGTGAAACTCGGGTGCCCGAGCAGCGGCCCGTGGACCCCAAGGCCAACGTAATCGAACTGGCGGACTACAAGCGTGTTGCCGCCTCATATGACTCAGTGGCGCAGCTCGGTGCGTATCTGAAGGCGGCGGGGCTGAGTGACCGTCCTGGGGCGCAACGCTTGATTTCGCAGGCCGAGGAGTCGAGCTTTTGGGACAAAGTTGCGGCGCCCGTACTTCCGTTCAGCCGACGCGACCAAAAGGAGTTCGGCGATATCAAAGACGCCTCAGCCACGACACTGCTCGGATTGGAACTCAAGGCTGACGCGCGAACCGAGCCCGTGGCAGAGGACATGGTCAACCTACTGGCCGGCTACTACATCAATGCGGTGATGCGCGAGCGGATTAGGGCGTGGATGCTTGCCGGCCGTGTGGATGCGCAGTCGCAAGACAAGGGCGTTCGCGCGGACATCCTGCGGGCCGAGCTTGACATAGAACTCTACGGACGGCGTGCCGATGACATGAAAGCCGTGCTGGCGCGCTATCCGGATGCGGCACGCATGGACTCCCGCCAACTCGTCAGCGTGAATCCGACTGAAGGCGGCGAGCGCTATCTTTCGCCGCTGGCGCAGTTGGTGGGTGCCGAAAGCGCCATCTCGCAACGGCGGGAGTTGATTCGCCGTTGGCAGCGCGAACTCAAGCAGAAGTCCATCCTCGCGCACTATTACACGAGCGCGGAATCTTTGACCGACGGCGAGTTAGACGCCAACAAGCTGCTGGCAGGGTTGAGAACTCTGGCGACGACGACGTTTTCCCATGCAGAGGCCGCCCAGGAGTGGAGCAAGGAGGCCGCCCTGCGGGTCAATGGCGCGCTCGACAACTTTGAAGTCATGCGCAGGCAGTTCGGAGTCCGCAATGGCATTCGTGTTGGCGAGGTTACGAGTCGTAGCCCGTGGCGATTAGCCGGGCTGGGGGTCGTGGCGGGGTTGGTATTGCTCGGAGCGCTCGCGTTCCTGCGCGCCGCCAACCTGCAGTCCACTCGTGGCGATGACGCGCAGGAGTCGCAGAACTTCGATCGAAGCTTGATTAGTCATGTCACACGCCCGGTCGAGGGGTTTCCGTCGCGTGGGGGGCCTGCTTAAGGCCCTATGACTGATGATTGCAGAGGCGATTTCGACCCTTTGGCAGGTCGTCGCCCTTGGAGCGAGTGGTCCCGGATCAGGACCTCTTACTTCAGGTTGCTCGTCGTATGCACGTTGACGATCTCGCTCGCGTCGTTCGTTCGCGACCGCGGGCATCTGTTGTCCAATATTTCCTTCTGGTTGTTCCTGATTCCGTTTGCCGTCTCACTCTGGCGGACAAAGGTCGGATTTCTCGGTGGCGATCCTCCTGTTGACTATAACTCCGAGCCTTCACCAGCAGTCGAATGTGCTCGCGGGAACTGTGCTGCATGCCTGGGCTTACCCCGGGGTGGACTGTTGCCTTGGATTCCTCGCGGCGTGGGTACTGAGAGGCGGCCTCAGGGCTGTCGACGAGGTCCTCGATCGTTTTCCGAGCGGGCCGATTTTGGTCTTTCACGCGTGGCTGACGCTCTCTGCGGTGATCGCCGTCAGCCGCAATCATCTGGCAGAGTGCCTCGGAGTTTTCCCTGCGCGGTCTGGCCTACAACGTGTGGCTGACCCGCGGCATCAGTTGGCACGACGACTACTACCCTTTGCAGGATCCATTCTTCTACAGCGTCGCCCTGGCGATGCTGTTCGCGGCCTGGGCACTTTTGGATCAGCGTGGTGATCGGCTGCTGAAAAGTCTGGTCGCCGTCGTGCTAGCTGGTGCGGCTGTGAATGTCGTGTTCGCGCTCTGGCAGAAAGCGACCGGCATGGGATGGATCAACGCAATGGTCGAATAGCGCGAACGCGCTCTGGCCTGATCTGCATTCATTTGGCGTGTTCATGGTTGCGGCCTTTGGTCTGGTTGCGGTCTCCTCTTGACTCGTGGCGCGAACTTCGTGGTTTGGCTGTCTGTCCTTGCGTCGGCGATCGGGCTGTACTTGAGCGGATCGCGATCAACATTGTTCCTTGTCTTCGCCGTGCTGATCGTTTGGGCGCTGGTTGTGTCGCTCAGGTCGCGCGGGTGGCGTCGCGCCGCTTCCGATCCTTGCTGCAGTCGCAGTGGCGATAGTCGTGCATTGGACCCTTGACCACGGATACCGCGGTATCAGCTACGCCTTGTTGAGCAAGCAACTCGATGTAGCTGGACTTCAAGTCCCTGAACGTGGCGCTATCTTATCGTCCAGAGATCTGGGCGGCAGCGCTCGCGCATGTATCTCGAGTTTCCCATTCTTCGGGCTCGGTCAGGGGGCGTTCTATCGATTGAGCACGGTGCCCGGGTTTTCGACCAGCGAACTGCTGATGAGCGTGGGTGGCGACGGAGTACACAACGAATTTCTGCGGATATTGGTCGAACTCGGTCTTGTCGGCTGGGGCCTCTTGTTGTTCATCACGATTCCGTTTGTAAGGCTCGGCAGGCAGAACCTCCGATTGATCTCGTTTTACGCCCTGGCAGGCGTTGCGATTGGAAGCATCTACACGAATGCACTGTTGGTACGCGAACTCCTTGTGCTCTCTGCCGCTTTCGCCGGGAGCTATTTCTGGGAGGCGCAAACGGCTGCGTCTGCACGGTGGCGCCCGCCCGCCCTCGCGACCGCTCGATATGCCGCTGTTGTGCTCGCGGTGCTCGTGCTTGCCGCGCTGATTGAAGTTGCACTGAGCTTCGGCCGCTTTCCATTTACGTACGGGTTACGCTGTCGGGAAGTCCATCCCCTTGGCAAAGACGGCTGGACCGAGGGAGCCCTCCGCGTACCTGTTCCGCCAGCGGCAGCGAGTGTGGAACTGGCCGTACTTCTCGATCGTCCGGATCTGGATCGACGTCCGCTGGACCTGGATCTGTCGATCCTGAGCGGAAGCGGATCGATACTGGGAGCACAGCGATATTCCTTCACGCAGCGCGTTTTGGATCCACGAAGCTTCCAGCTATCGATGCCTGATTCGGTCGATGGTCCACGCTTCCTGGAACTGAAGCCGTCGCATTGCTACGTGCCGCTCAATCTGGGCGTGACGTATGACCCCCGGCGCCTGGGCGTGCGCGTGAACGAGTTGCATTTCCGCACGGCCGCCGGCGTAGAGGCTCGCTGACTCGGGCGCTGCTTGGAAGGGGCGCGCTTCATACAGGCATGGCAACTCCGCTGCCGACGCGTGCCACGATTGACCTGAACAAATAAAGTCGGTCGGGCTAGGCGCACCTAACCCATTGAATCACCGGATGCGAGTGGCCGAAGCAAAGTCGGTCGGACAAAGTCAGCTCGCGCCCCAATTGCAGTCGTAACCGCTCGGCAGCAGAATCGCCCGACAGCGGACGGAGGGCTCATGCCATTTAAGAGTCAAGCCCAGAGACGAAAATTCGCCGAGCTCTTGTCGAAGGAAAGATCTCTAACGAGACGTTCGAGGAGTGGAACCGGGAGAGCGGTGCCGCGATGATGGGGGCGATCTTCATCAGGTTCGGGCGGGCGCCGGCGATGAGATCAATAAGTGGCATCACATCAGGTTCCCGGCTTGAGCGGCCATCGCCTCGGGTGGACACGCGGCGAGAGGGCGGTCAATGAATGTCCTGCACCATATTTCGATACTCATCAGCGACAGCAGAGTGTAGGCGGCATCCTCCTCACCTCGTTCGTTGCGCCGCATGAGCCGGTGCACCGCATCAGCGTCAAAGATGCCGCGCCTGGTGAGGCTGTCGGACGAGAGCAGGTCGCCGAGCAGCGGCCGCAGCTCGTTGCGCATCCAGCGACGCAACGGGGCTCCGAAGCCGGTCTTCGGCCGATAGATGACGTCCATGGGCAGAAATGGCTCCATCGCTCGGATATCGATTCCCTCTCGCTCAACACCGCCCCGATCGGCCGGAAGAACGGGAGCCGATACCATGCGGCACGTTCGTGAACCGGCCCTCGGCTTGCTGGAAGACTCGAATGCTATGGATGCCACCGTGCGAAATCATCGAATTGTGATGGGCATCGGCGTGGTTGCGGCCGCTGTGTCCTGCGCAGACCCCGCGCAGGACATCGAGCCCGCACCGGTCGCTGTGCCGGCAGCCCAAACCACGATCGCGAAGGTCGACTCCTACGACTACGTCGATCCGTTCATCGGAACGGGCAAGGAAGGGAAAACGTTCCCGGGGCCGTCGTTGCCGTTCGGAATGATTCAATGGAGCCCACAGACGCGCATCGACGCCGACAACAGGGGATTTTACAAGTACGACGATCGCGACCTGTTTGGATTCAGTCTGACTCATTTGAGCGGTGTGGGCTGTCCCGCGTTTGGCGACGTTCCAATCCTGCCGCTGGTTGGCGGCGTTCCACTGAGGGCCACGGGAACTCCTGAAACCTGGACCACACCCTTGCGTCACGCGGCGGCGGACGGAAGGCGCCTGGAGAGCGCCCGGCCTGGACATTATGCGGTCCAGTTGCCGTCCGGCATCTCGGCAGAATTGACGGTAACCACGCGGGCCGGCATCGGCCGTTTCCAGTTTCCCGCCAATGCCAGACGGACGTTTCTGATCAAGGCCGGCGCAAGCGTTCTGGACCTTCCGGGCCGAGAGGCCGATCACAGCAGCGTCGAAGTCCGCGGCCAGGACCTGGTGGTCGGGTCGGTCTCGAGCGGCGGATTCTGTTCCTTTTCGTCCAACCACACCGTGCACTTTGCCGCGAAGGTGGACGTCCCGTTTGACGACTATGGCGTGTGGATGGAAGGCCGTATGCAACCGCAGGTTCGTACGGCCCAAGGCCGCAGGGTTGGGGCCTACGTGACACTCCCCATGGCATCGAACGTTGCGCTGCACATGAAAGTCGGCATTTCGTATGTGAGTGTCGCGAACGCGCTCTCCAATCTGGAATCAGAGATCCCAGCGTGGAACTTCGACGAGGTGGACCGAGCGGCCAAGCGAACATGGACGGCGGCCATGAGCCGGCTCCGAGCAGAGGGGGGAACGGACGAACAAAAGACCATGCTCTCGACCAGCCTCTACCACATGCTCTTGTCGCCCAATGTCTTTCATGACGTCAGCGGAGACTACATTGGATTCGACGGACAAACACACGCCGTCGGGCACTCTTCGCAATACGCCAATTTCTCCGACTGGGACACGTATCGCAACACCATTCAGCTGCAGGCGCTGCTGTTTCCGTCGGAGACCAGCTCGATGATGGACTCCCTGGTGCGCGACGCCGAACAGAGCGGCTGGTTGCCCAGATGGCCACTCGCGAACGACGTGACCGGCGTCATGGGCGGGGACTCGCCATCGATTCTCCTGAGCACTGCCCACGCATTCGGTGCTCGCGCCTTTGATACACGCGGCGCGCTGAAGTACATGCTCAAGGGCGCGCTCACTTCCGGCCTGGGTCTCCACGGTTATCAGCAGCGACCCGATGGACAGGCTTTCCGCGAAACGGGATACGTGCCGGCCTCGACTCATCCCCATTCCGCCTCGCACACGCTCGAGTACAGTTCCGCGGATTTTGCGATTGCCCAGTTTGCCGCCGCGCAGGGCGACATGGCTTCCTGCGCCGTGCTCATGCGCTCGGCACAGAACTGGCGCAACCTTTTCGACTCGTCGATTGGCTGGATCCGGCCACGAAATGTCGATGGTTCGTTCTCGCGCGACTGGTCAGGCACGGGCGAGCAGGCTGGTTTCGAGGAAGGCAGCACGTGGCAGTACTCCTGGATGGTGCCGCACAATTTCGCGGGTTTGATAGAAGCCATGGGCGGGAATCAGTCCGTGGTCCAGAAACTGGACACGTTCTTCTCGAACCTGAACGGTTCGGCAAGCGACCCTCGATACCGCCCGGGCAACGAGCCGAACTTCGTGGCTCCCTATGTCTACGTGTTTGCAGGAGCGCCGTGGAAGACTCAGGAACTGATGCCACGGATCCTGGCGTCCGGCTTCTCCGCCACGCCGGACGGACTACCGGGAGACGACGACCTGGGCGCGATGTCCGGCGTGTTTTTCTGGGGTGCGGTCGGTTTATACCCGGCGATTCCAGGGGTGGGCGGATTCGTCGTCGGCGCCCCGATGTTTCCGCGCGTCAGGATCACGCTGGGCAACGGAAAGGTTCTGGAGATCAGGAGATCCGGTACCGGGACGTACGTCCACGGCCTGAAAGTCAATGGCGCAGACTATAGACGCGCCTGGCTGCCGGTCGGCTTGTTGCAAAAGGACGCCGTCCTGGAGTTCGAGATGGGGTCCGCACCGAACGTGGACTGGGCGAGCCGCCCGAGTGAGGTTCCTCCATCGTTCGGGGAATCAGCGTGTTCACGACCCGCCGTACCGGCGGCGGGGGCGTCGTTCGAGGAATTGAAGATCACGCCAGTCCCGGCGGTGGAACGCAAGCGGGTAAGACCCTCTGGAGCACCCGCGCCAGGGCCGCTCGATGCGCCGGATAGCTGAAGCGATCCACCACCCGCGCGCGCCCGCGGGCGCCCAACCGTGCGGCTTCATCCGGATCGTCCAGCAGCGAAACGATTTCACGGGCCATCCCCTTGTGATCGTCGGGTTCCACAAGCCGCCCTGAATCTCCCACGAACTCAACGACGGCTCCGCGCGGGCTGGTCACAACCGGCAGCCCACACGCCATTGCCTCTGCGAGACTCACACCGAAGCCTTCATAGAGCGTGGTCTACGCTCGATGTGCGCTCGTGCGTTACGCCCCTGAATCTGCTCGAAGCGAATTCCTCAGAAACGACAAGCTGGGCGCATGGCCGCTGCGCAGTGCGGTCAGATGGAACCGGGCCGGCTGATAAAGCTGCGAGGGGGCATAGGCCGTGAACCGGCCGGCGAAGTCAGCGCGTACGAAGAACGCATTGGTCCCTGCGAGGTTGCAGGCGACCAGTCGGTAGTCGTGTCCTAGACGCCCGACCCATGCGGCGAGCGATGCGCCGTGGTAGTCATCATGCGCCCATCGATGCTGCGGGTCGTAGCGCACCTCCTGCTGCAGCGGATAGGGGAACTTGGCGTTGTATTCGCCGACGACGATCTTCGGCGACCACGCGCCGATGGCCGCTTCGGCGATTGCAAGATCGTTGCCGTCGACATCCACCGAGATCAGGTCCAAAGAGCCGAAATCGGGTGATCCCGCCGCTGCGGGGATGGTCGTGACATTGTCGAGCGTCACCGTCTGCCTGACCAGGCGCAGCCTTCCGTCGAGAGGCAGCGCGGCGCGGATGGCGGCGATGTTGTCCGCATCGCCGTCGACCCAGACACCGCGCCAGCCCTTCAGCAGCAGGTAGTGCGAGTTGTTCTCACGGCCGTCACCGCAGCCGATCTCGATGAAGTGGCCGCCCGCGATGCCGATGCGACGCGCGATCTCCTCGAGAATGCCGTCCTCGTCCGCTTGCGAATAGACCTTGAAGCCGCAGGCGGCGGGGTTGTCCGGCATGGTCGCGCGCACTTCAGCCTGCAGCCGCGCGAGTTCCTTCGACAACTCGAGCTGCAGCATCGCGTCAAGAGAGTGTGCCGCCGAATTCGAGGCGGAGGTCAGCACCGTGCGTGCGGTGTTTTTCAGGCGCTCAAAGACGGCCATTGTTCAGCGGAGTGTCTTGCGTTCCGACCATCGCTTCAACCATGGCCGCCTCGCTTCGGAGAGGCGCTGCAGGAGTTGCGACTCCTCCGGCGTCAGCACGGCGAAAATGCCTCGGACCAAGTAGAAGCTTGCCCATGCGGCCGCGCCGAGGGCGAGCAATCCGAACCAGCCCGTTATGCGTGGTCCCAGGGCTGCAACAAGCGCCGTTTGCGCCGCGCAGCCTAGTCCGAGCCCGAACCAGAATCGACCTCCGCTGCGGGGCGGGTGGGATTCCCAAGGTCGTACGGACGCGGGCGGAGAACAGCAACGACGTCGAGTAGCCCAGGAGCAACGCGACGGCCGCACCGATCAGCCCGAACCGTGGCACCGAGAAGATCATCACCCCGAACACCACCGCGACCGTGAGCCACGCATAGCGGACCGACAGGCCAGTTCTGCCGCTGGCGACAAAAACATTGCTGATTGGTACTGCGAAGGCGAGCACGGCAAATGCGATGAGCAGGATGCGGAAGGCCACTGTCAGCTCAGGTGTAGCAAAGTCACCGAGCCACAGCCGGAGAAAGGGCGCTGCCAGGAGCAGACCCGGCACCAGCACGGGAACCAGCAAGGCCGCTATCGCGCGATCGAGAGCATGCACGAGTCCGATCGTTGCATCATGCTGCCCGGCAGCCTGCAGGCCGGCGACATGCGGAAACACGAAGGATGTTATGGCCACAACCGCGGCTACCGTCTTATTTGCGATGTTGACGCACAGCGCGTACAGGCCTGCCATTGCGGGCGAGCCGAGGGCAGCAACGAGCATGCGGTCACCCTGATTCACTAGCGTCCCCGCAGCCTGGGCCGCAAACATGCCGGCGGAGAAGCGGGCATCCTCGAGTAGTAGATGAGGCGCAAAACGCGTCGGCGTGCTCCAGTTGATCTGCCGCCGCACGGCTACCAGCGTCGCTCCCGCTGCGAAGATCGTCAGACCTATACCGAGCTCAACGATGCTGATTAGCGGCGCGCCCTCTTGCAACAATGCCCAGGCGCCGACCCAAAGAACCATCGTGGCCAGCGTTTGCACGATCGAGATCAGGAAAAGGGCTTGCGCGGCCCGAGCCACGATACCGGGAATCAGTGAAGCGAGGCTCACCGCGACCCAGACGGCGCACGTCCGTATGAGTTCCGAGCCTTGCACGGGGCCGAGTGTCTCGGCAAAGCCGAGAATCGCACTCAGCGGGCCTGCAGCCACCCAGACGACGGTTCCGAGAGCCAGGCCGATGGCGAGCAGCGAAATGAACAGCGTGAACAACGTGGTCCCGGCATCGATCTGCTCGACCGGAAACCGCCCAGCGAATCGCCGAACAGCAGCCGAGGTTATGCCGAACTCCAGTTGACTCGCGATGAGCGGCGTTACCAGCGCGATCATCAGCACGCCGAAGCGCTCCGCGCCCAGCAGGTGCAACAACTTTGGTGAAACAATAAAGACAACGCCCAGCGGCAATACCCAGCTCGCCAGACCCCAGAAGGCGCGCACCGACAATCGGCTCGGAGGACGCACGCGCCTTCCCACTAGCGCGGACCGCGAATGCGGGCGAGCAAGGAGGTGGTGGATCGCTCGTGCTCAATTGCGATCGCAATGGCCTTGCCGCCCCAGCGTGCGACAGCCGCTGCTTCGGGAATCGCGCTCATATCGTAGTCACCGCCCTTGACGTAGATCTCGGGTCGGACAATTTCGAGCGCCGGCAACGGAACGGGATCGGTAAACACTGTCACGAGCGCAACGCTTTCGAGCGCGGCCAGCAGCGCGGCGCGGTCCTCCTGCGTATTCAGCGGGCGATCCGTTCCCTTGTTGAGCATGCGGACCGAGGTATCGCTGTTGACGGCAACGACGAGCGAGGCGCCCAAGGCGCGCGCACGCGCGAGATAGGTCACGTGGCCCCGATGCAATATGTCAAACACGCCATTGGTGAAGACGATCGGTCGCGCGAGTCCAGCAACACGTGCAGCGAGGTCCTCGCGCTGCACGAGTTTGCCCTCGAAGCGCGGCGTCGGCGGTTTCATCCGGCCGCCGCCGTCACGCTGCCGGGCGGCGCGAGCAGCGCCGCATCGGCCGTCGCGTCGAGCAGTCCCCGGTACGCCGCGCTCGCCAGCCCCGGCGTCGCAGGCATTGCCGGCAACTCGCGCGCATCCGTTCCCAGCAACACGCGCACCGGCACGCCGGCGACGCGGGCGGCTTCGAGGTCCGAGGTCTTGTCGCCGAACATGATCGACGAGGCCAGGTCGATGCCGAGATCACGCGCCGCGGCGAGCAACATGCCGGGGGCCGGCTTGCGGCAACTGCATTCGCGCCGGTAGATGCCGACCGCCTCGGTCGGGTGATGCGGACAGTAGTAAACACCGGCGAGCGGCGCTCCCGACTCGAGGAACCGCTGCTTCATCCAGGAGGTCAGCGTCGCGAAGTCGCCCTCCGAGTACAGTCCGCGACCGATACCGGACTGATTGCTCGTGACCACCAGCAGGTATCCCGCGTCGTGCAGGCGGCGCGCGGCCTCGAGCGCACCCGGCACGAACTCGAAATCCTCCTCGCGGTAGACATAGCCGCGGTCCATGTTGATGACGCCATCGCGGTCGAGGAATGCCGCTCGCCGGCTGCCGGCCGGAACGGTCATGGCTGCAGCAGCCAACGCACGTAGCGCGCAGTACCGTGCTCAACGTCGAGGAAAGGCTCGGAGTATCCCGCGGCCCGCAACTGGGTGAGATCGGCCTGCGTGTGCGCCTGGTACTTGCCACGCAGCGCCTCGGGGAACGTGATGTACTCGATCAGGCCCTGTTTGACGGCCTCGTCGAGGGAAAGCGGTTCTTTGCCTTCCTCCGCGCGCAGCGCGTTGACGACGGCGATACCGACATCGTTGAACGCCTGCGCTCTTCCGGTTCCCAGGTTATAGACACCGGAGACCGGTCGGTTCCAGAAGTGCAGGTTCGCACGCACGACGTCATCGACGTAGATGAAGTCGCGCCGCTGCTCGCCGTCGGCGTAGCCGTGACTGCCTTCGAACAGGCGCACCCGTCCGTCGGCGCGGAACTGGTTGAAATGATGAAAGGCGACCGACGCCATGCGCCCCTTGTGGGCCTCGCGCGGACCGTAGACGTTGAAGTAGCGCAGCCCGATCACCGGAGCTCGCAGCCTGCTGCAGTTCACGTCGCACGATCTGGTCGAACAGGAACTTGGAGTAGCCGTAGATATTCAGCGGCCGCTCGTTTTCGCGGGACTCGGCGAAAACAGGCCCCGAACCATAGACCGCCGCCGAGGAGGCATAGATCAGCGGAACGTCCTGGTCCTGGCACCACCGCAGCAGTTCGAGCGAATAGCGGTAGTTGTTGTCCAGCATGTAGCGGCCGTCGGTTTCCATCGTGTCCGAACATGCGCCCTGGTGAAACACGACGTCGGGCCGCGGCATGCGTCGGGCACGCACCATCTCGAGGAAGTCGCGCTTGTCGATGTAGTCGGCAATCTCGCAGTCGGCCAGGTTGCGGAACTTGTCGGCCCGCGTCAGATTGTCGACGGCGATGACGTCGGTCACGCCCCTCTCGTTGAGCGCCTTGACGTTGTTCGAGCCGACGAATCCCGCGGCCCCGGTGACGACGATCATGGTCCGACTCCGCCGAACAGCTCGTCGTAGCTCGCGGTGGCCGTCCCAAGCTTGCCGACCACGATGCCGCCGGCGCGATTGGCGACGCCGACCGCCTCTCGCAGCGGGACGTCCGGCGGCAAGCATCGCTGCCAGCACCGCGATTACCGTGTCGCCGGCACCGGAAACGTCGTAGACCTCGCGCGCCTCGGCTGGCACCGACCAAGCGCCCTCGTCCGTGTATAGCGTCATCCCGTCTTCGCTGCGCGTGAGCAGCAGCGCCTGCAGCCCCAGATCGGCGCGCAGGGCCTGCGCGCGACGCGTCAGGTCGGCTTCGTCCCTCCACCGTCCGACGACTTCGCGCAGTTCGTTGCGGTTCGGCGTCAGCAGGGTGGCATTCCGGTAGCGGCGTGTAGTCGTCGCCTTTGGGATCGACCAGCACCGGCTTTCCGGCCGCGCGGGCTCGCTCGATCATCCCGGTGATATGCGCAAGTCCGCCCTTGCCGTAATCCGACAGGACGACGAGATCGTGGGCGGCCAGCTGCGACACGTAGTCGTCGAGCAGGGCAGCGAGCGTCTCCGCTTCAGGCGCGTTTTCGAAGTCGACTCGCAGCATCTGCTGTCTTCGCGCCGATGACTCTGCAGCTTCACCGTCGTCGACAGGCTCGAGTCGCGGTGCAACCGAGGCTCGATTCCGGATTGAGTCAGCAGCCGCTCGAGGCTGTGACCCGCCTCGTCTTCGCCCAATACCGTGAGCAGGGAAGTGCGGACTCCGACCGCCACGACGTTTCGCGCCACGTTCGCCGCACCGCCGAGGCGTTCCTCGCGGCGCTGGATGCGGACCACCGGCACCGGCGCTTCCGGCGAGATCCGCTCGACGTCGCCAAACCAGTACTGGTCGAGCATCGCATCGCCGACGACCAGAACCTTGCGCTCGGACAGTGCCTTGCGGCTGGGTTTCATGGCTGCGGGAGGTGCTACTTGGTTGCTGACCATGGCGCATTATCGCAGCGCGCATCGCGACAGCACGCTGGGGTCGGTGACCGGTTAGGTTGTCGTGGCGACCCGTCCGTACAGATCGTCGAACCGGACGATGTCATCCTCGCCGACGTAATCGCCGCACTGCACCTCGATCAGGGTCAGAGGCACTCGGCCCGGATTCTCGAGCCGGTGGCGCGATCCGACCGGAACATAGGTTGACTCGTTGGGCGAAAGCAGCACGACGCGTTCATCGACGGTCACTCGCCCAGTTCCGCTGACGACGACCCAGTGCTCGCTGCGATGGTGATGCATCTGCATCGAAAGCGAAGCCCCTGGTTTTACCTCGATCCGCTTGATCTTGAACCTCGGGCCTTCCTGCAGCGTCGTGTACGTGCCCCATGGTCGCGAGACGGTGCGATGCAGCTTGTGCGCGTCGTGGCCGCGCCGCTTCAATTCGTTGACCACCTCCTTGACCTGCTGCGAGGCGTTTCGATCGCAGACCAGCACGGCATCGGGCGTGTCGACGATGACGATATTGCTGAGCCCGACCGCGGCAACAATACGATCCTCGGTCTGCGCGTGGACGTTTTCGCAGTCCGACAGCAGCACCTCGCCGCTGGTGGAATTGCCTCGTGCGTCACTCTCGAACTCTGCGGCGACCGCCTTCCAGGAGCCGATATCGCTCCAGCCGAAGTCTCCCGCAAGGACGATGACTCCGGCTTGCTTCTCCATCACCGCGTAGTCGATGGAAATCGCAGGCGCCGACTGAAATGCTGCGCGGTCGAGAGACCAGTCGCATCGGCACTGTCGAAGACGTCTTTCCGGCGTCCAGCGCCGCCCGGGCGGCCGCCAGCACCTCGGGCGCATGCCGCTCGAATGCGGCCAGCATGGTGCGCGCAGTGAAACAGAACATGCCGCTGTTCCACAGAAAATTGCCCGCCGCCACGTACTCGGTGGCCTTCTCCAGCGTCGGTTTCTCTATGAAGCGACGCACGGCCTGGGCGTCGTCTCCAGCAGGCACCGCAGCGCACTCGATGTAACCAAACCCCGTCTCTGGCATCGTGGGCCGAATTCCGAACAGGACGATCTGCCCCTGGCTGGCCAAGTCACCCGCCCTAGCGACGACTTCCGCGAACCGCTCCTCGTCTTGAATCAAGTGATCAGCGGGAAGCACCAGCAGCGGCTCAGCCTCCGCGCCCTGCTGACTCAACAAGACGCACGCCGCGGCGATGGCAGGGGCGGTGTTTCGACCGACCGGTTCCAGCAGAAGTTGAACGTCGGCCGTTGCGCCGTCGCCAAGAGTTGCAAACTCCTCGATTGTCTTGAATGTGTACTCCTCGTTCGTCACCACAACACAGCTCGAAATTCCGACTGCCGCGGCGCGCAGGGCCGTGCGCTGCAACAGCGAAGGGCCGCTGCCGATCTTCATGAAAGGCTTGGGCATGGCCTCACGCGACACCGGCCAGAGACGTGTGCCGGAACCGCCGCAAAGAACGATTGCCCTCATTCTCGTCACTCCTTGTTCGGCCGGCTCTTGGTCCCGGCCGTACTGCTCTCGACCGAGGACCTGATTTCCTGCAGCCCGGTCGCAACCTGACGGTCGATACAATCCGCTCCAATTCTATCGGGACGCGTGGGCTTCCTCTGTATGGTCAGAGCCGGTTCAGTGGCTCGCCGGAATTGCGGATCGATACGTTGCTTCGGAGCCCGCGTCCAGGTCGCGACCCTCTTTAGCGAAGGCTGTTATTCAATGAACACGAAGAAGTCGGCCATTGTCACCGGCATCACGGGTCAGGATGGGGCTTATCTGGCGCAGTTGCTGCTGGAGCGAAATTACAAGGTCTACGGGACCTACCGACGCACAAGTTCGGTCAACTTCTGGCGGATCGAGGAACTGGGCATTCCGGATCACCCTGATCTCGAACTCGTGGAATACGATCTGACGGACGTCGGCACCAGTGTCGCACTGGTTCAGCGTGCGCGGCCGGACGAAATCTACAACCTGGCCGCGCAGAGTTTTGTCGGCGTTTCCTTCGACCAGCCCACGACGACAGCTCATATCACCGGGTTGGGCGCGCTGAACCTGCTGGAGGCGATCCGGCTGGTCAATCCGAAGATCCGTTTTTATCAGGCCTCGACCTCCGAGATGTTCGGCAAGGTGCAGGCCGTTCCGCAGTCGGAATCCACTCCGTTTTATCCGCGGAGTCCTTACGGTGTGGCCAAGCTGTTCGCGCACTGGATGACGGTCAACTACCGCGAAAGCTACGGCATCTTCGGCAGCAGCGGCATCCTGTTCAATCATGAGTCACCGCTGCGCGGACGCGAGTTCGTAACGCGGAAGATCACTGATGCAGCGGCGAAGATCAGGCTGGGAAAGCTTGAGACGCTCGAGCTCGGCAACATGGACGCCAAGCGGGACTGGGGCTATGCGAAGGAATATGTCGAGGGCATGTACTTGATGTTGCAGGCACCCGCGCCCGACACGTTTGTTCTGGCGACAAGCCGGACTGAAACGGTGCGCGATTTCGTGCGCCTGGCTTTCAACGCTATCGATATGCCTCTCGAGTTCAAGGGTAGTGGTGTGGACGAAGAGGCCATCGAGGCTCGAACCGGCAAGGTCCGCGTGCGTGTCAACCCGAAGTTCTATCGACCGGCCGAGGTCGACCTGCTGATCGGCAACCCGGCCAAGGCGAAGGCGCAACTCGGATGGGAGGCGCGCACTTCGCTGGAGGAACTTTGTCGCATGATGGTTGAAGCAGATCTCCGCCGGAACGAGCGTGGCTTCTCCTTCTGACGGCGCAGGTGTACTCGTTACGGGGTGCTCGGGCTTCACGGGCCGTTACCTCGCCGCAGCATTGCAGCGTGCTGGCTACCGGGTCATCGATCCGGAAGTGAGCGGGACGGACTTCGATCTGACGCGGGCCGAATCGATTGGCCCCATCCTCCGATCGGAACGACCTGAGTACGTCATACATCTGGCGGCATTGAGTTTCGTGGGTCACGGCGACGCTGCGGGCTTCTATGCCGTCAATGCGGTGGGAACGACTCACCTGCTCGAAGCCATATTGTCGAGCGGCCTAGCCCCTCGGCGCGTGGTGCTGGCCAGCAGTGCGAATATCTACGGCAATGCCTGCGTCGAGCCGATTTCCGAGGACACCCCGGCCGCTCCCGTCAACCACTACGCGGCGAGCAAGCTGGCGATGGAAGCACATGGCGCGAACCTACGCCGATCGTTTGCCGATCGTCCTGACACGGCCGTTCAATTACACCGGAGTCGGGCAATCCGAGAGCTTCGTCGTCCCCAAGCTGGTATCGCACTTCGCCAACCGCAGTGCATCGGTTGAGCTGGGCAACATCGATGTGGTGCGCGACTTTTCGGACGTCCGCGCCGTGGCTGAAGCCTATGTGCGTCTGCTCGACTCCGGCGGTCCCGGGGGGCGTGACCAACATCTGCTCCGGAACGGGTCGCTCTCTGCGCTGGATCATCGACCAGTTGACGCGAGCTTTCCGGTCACCAGCTGGACGTGCAGGTCAATCCCGGCTTCATTCGGAAGAGCGACGTCCACCGACTGATCGGCTGTCCGCGCACGATGCAGGCCGCGGTAGGACAGCTGCCGTACCAGGATTTCAGCGAAACGCTCGACTGGATGTTGAAGGAATCGAGCCGAGCCGCGGCGCGCTGGCTAGAATGCCTACACGCATTCCTCTCACCAGCGGCACCGATGGCTGACGTATCTCCGGCGATCTTCAAGGCTTACGACATTCGCGGCGTCGTCGACATCGACGCTGACGCCGGACGCGGTCCGCGCTGATCGGCGCGGCGCTCGGCTCCGAGGCGGTCGAAAAGAAGGTGGCCGCCGTCTGTGTCGGTCGCGACGGCCGGCTGTCCGGCCCGCTGCTGCGCGATGCGCTGGTCGCCGGCATCGCGTCGACCGGCACCGACGTCATCGACGTCGGCATGGTGCCGACGCCGGTGCTCTACTTCTCGACGCGTCCATCTCGGCACCGGGTCCGGCGTCGAGATCACCGGCAGCCACAATCCGCCGGAGTACAACGGCCTGAAGATGATGCTGGCCGGGACCACGCTGCACGGCGAGGCGATCCAGGCGCTGCGCAGCGCGCATCGAACGCGGTGCACTGGTGCGCGCGGCGTCGCCGGGCGAAGTGCGGACGGCCGACGTGCTGCCTGCCTATCTCGATCGCATCCGTACCGGCGTCAAGCTGGCGCGGCCGATGAAGATCGCGATCGATTGCGGCAACGGTGTCGCGGGACCGACCGCCGTCGCGCTGTACCGCGCGCTCGGTTGCGAGGTGGTCGAGCTCTTCACCGACATCGACGGCACGTTTCCGAACCATCATCCGGACCCCGCGCACCCGGAGAACCTCGCCGACCTGATGCGCGCGCTGCGCGACACCGATGCGGAACTCGGGCTGGCGTTCGACGGCGACGGCGACCGGCTCGGCGTGGTCACGAAGGAAGGGCAGATCATCTTTCCCGACCGGCAGATCATGCTGTTTGCGCGCGACATCCTCGCGGCGAATCCCGGCGGCGAGATCATCTTCGACGTCAAGTGCACGCGCCGCCTCGCACCCTGGATCCGCGAGCACGGTGGCCGCCCGACGATGTGGCGCACCGGTCATTCGCTGATCAAGGCCAAGCTCAAGGAAACCGGCGCGCCGTTTGCTGGTGAGATGAGCGGGCACCTGTTCTTCAACGACCGCTGGCCGGGTTTCGACGACGGCCTGTACGCGGGGGCGCGGCTGCTCGAAATCGTTTCCCGGTCGCGCGATCCTTCTGCCGTGCTGAACTGCGCTGCCGTCGGCCGTCTCGACGCCCGGAGCTGCATCTGCACACCGCTGAAGGCGAGAACTTCGCGCTGGTCGAGCGATTGAAGACCGCAGGCGACATTCGACGGCGCCGAACAGCTGATCACCATCGACGGTGTGCGCGCCGAGTGGCCTGACGGGTTCGGACTCGCGCGGCCGTCGAACACCACGCCGGTCGTCGTGCTGCGGTTCGAAGGCGATACGCCGGAAGCGCTGTCGCGCATCCAGTCATCGTTCCGTGCGGCGATCCTGGCCGTGGCGCCGGACGCGCGCCTGCCGTTCTAGAGCCTATCTCAGAGTCCCCGATGGATCGCGTTGCGAAGAGAAGGCGGCGGATGCAAGGCGGCTGGCGAAGGACAGTAGCTGAGCCTACGGCCGAGCCGGCCAACGCCGCAGACGCCGCCTTCTCTTCGCAACCCGCTGGGGCGGGGTCGCATGGGGCGCATGGCGTTGTTGCGGCTCGGGTCCTTGCAGGGAGCAATGGTCCCCTCGCCGCGCCTAGCCCTGCACCCCATGCGACCCCGCCGCGACCACCGGGGATTCTGAGATAGGCTCTGGCTCATGGCCCTCGATGCCATCCATGCGCCGAAGGGCCTGACCGCGCTGCTGCAGAGGCGGCCGCAGGGCGCGGCGCCTTTGCTGCGGCAATCGTCGGGCGAGGCCGGCGTCCTGGCCGCCTGCGGCATCAAGCTCGACTCGTCGCGGCAGCGACTCGACGGCGGCGGACCTGGCCGCATTGCAGTCGCTGGCGGTCGAGCGCGACGTCGTTGGAGCGCAGTGCGCGGCGATGCGCGGCGATTTGGTCAATCGAACCGAGGCACGCCCTGCATTGCATACCGCGCTGCGAAGTCCGCCCGGCGCGACGTTCGGGGCACCTCCAGCCGTCGAACGATCGGTGCAAGCTGAACTCGCCAGGCTGCGGGACTTCGCCACCGATGTTCGCTCGGGCGCTAGGAAGGGCGCGACCGGCCGCGCGATCACCGACGTCGTCAACATCGGCATCGGCGGCAGCGACAGCGGGCCGCGGCTGCTGTGTGATGCCTGGCCGACCTGGCCGACGGCCCCCGTGCTCACTTCCTCAGCAATGTCGACGCGCACGCGATCGCCCGACTGCTGCCGCGGCTTGACCCCGAGACCACGCTGGTGATCGTGTCCAGCAAGAGTTTCTCGACGCGCGAGACCCTGCTCAATGCCGAGTCGATGCGGTCATGGTTCGCGGCGGCGCGCATCGAGGGAGTCCCGCTCGCGTCCCACATGTTCGTCGTTTCCGCGAAGCCGGATGCGGCGGCGACGCTGGGCCTGCCCGCGACGAACCAGTTTCACCTGTGGGACTGGGTCGGCGGCCGCTTCTCGATGTGGAGCGCGATCGGGCTGCCCGCGATGCTGTCGATCGGTCCGCAGCGCTTCGACGAATTGCTGGCCGGCGGCCATGCGATGGATCGTCACTCGATCGAAGCTCCGTTGCCGGCGAACCTGCCGGCGACCCTGGCGTCGCTGGCACTTTGGAATTCGGCCGTGCTGCAGACATCGAGCTTCTGCTTGGTGCCCTACGACGACCGCCTGCGCGGGATGGTCACCGTGGCTGCAGCAGCTCGAGATGGAAAGCCTGGGCAAGAGCCGCACAGACGATGGCGGACTGTCGTGCGGTGCCCACTGTCCAGCCGGTCTGGGGAGGCGTCGGAACCGACGCGCAGCACACATTCTTCCAGGCGTTGCGACAAGGTACGTTGCGCACCGCGGTCGACATCGTGCGTGGTGGAACGCGCCGGGCATGCCTATCCGGAACATCACCGGGCGCTGCTCGCCAACGCACGCGCGCAGGCCGAAGCGCTGGTTGCGTCCGATCCCGACTCGCTGGCGATGAATGCCGTCAACGTCCTGCGAGCTCGACGAACTGACGCCGGCGGCTACTGGGCAGCCTGCTGGCTCTGTACGAGCACAAGACGACGATGCTGGCCACGCTGCTCGGCATCAATGCGTTCGACCAGCCGGGCGTCGAACTCGGCAAGGCGCTGGCGCGCGATCTGGAAGCGGGAATGACGCACATCGCCGGCGGTGCTCGTCACCGGCGGTGCCGGGTACATCGGGTCGCACACGATGGTCGAACTGCTGGCGGCGGGCTTCGACGTCATCTGCCTCGACAACTTCAGCAACAGCTCGCCCGAGGCGGTGAAGCGTGTCGAGAAGATCGCCGGCAAGCGCGTGACGCTGGTCAACGGCGACGTGCGCGATCGCGAGGTGCTGGCGCGCGTGTTCCACCGGCCGATCGACGCGGTCGTGCACTTTGCCGCGCTGAAGGCGGTCGGCGAGTCGGTGTCCGCGCCCGGTGCGAGTACTACGACAACAACGTCGGCGGCACGCTGGCGTTGCTCGAGGCGATGGAGACGGGCAAAGTCGACTCGCATCGTTTTCAGCTCATCGGCGACCGTCTACGGCGTACCCGACGAGCCTGCCGCTGACCGAAGCATGCACCGATCCGGCCGGTCAACCCCTATGGCCACACCAAGGCGATGGTCGAGCAGATCCTGCGCGACTGGTGTGCGAGCCGACAGCTGCGCGCAGTGCGGTGTCGCTGCGCTATTTCAATCCGATCGGTGCCCATCCGAGCGGCACGATCGGCGAGGATCCGCACGACATCCCGAACAATCTGTTTCCGTTCATCGCCCAGGTCGCCGTCGGCAGGCGCGAGCGGCTCAACGTCTGGGGCGGCGACTGGCCGACGGCCGACGGCACCGGCGTGCGCGACTACCTGCATGTGGTCGACCTGGCGCTCGGCCACGTGGCCGGCATCGCATACGCGCAGGCCCACAGCGGCTTCATGCCGATCAACCTCGGCACCGGTCGCGGCACCAGCGTGCTGCGAGCTGGTGCGAACGTTCGAGGCGCGACCGGGCGCACAGTCCCGCACGTCATCGCGGCGCGGCGCGACGGCGATGTCGCGGCCTGCTGGGCCGATGCGACGCTGGCGCGCCGCCTGCTCGGCTGGCAGGCCGCGCCGGTCGATCGCCGAGGCCTGCACCGACGGCTGGCGCTGGCAGAGCAGCAATCCGAACGGGTATCGACACTGAGCCCGTTTCCGCATCGGGCATCTGCCGCTGGCCGCTGCGGCACAATCCGGCTCCGTGCGGATCCTGATCGTCAAGACGTCGTCGATGGGCGATGTCGTCCATGCCCTGCCGCTAGCGGCGGATCTGGCAGCTGCAGCTGCCCGGGGCGCAGATCGACTGGCTGGTCGAGGAAGCGTTTGCGGCGATCCCGACGATGAGCCGTCACGTCAGCAATGTGCATCACGTCGCGCTGCGTCGCTGGCGGACGCGGCCCCTGCGGATCGAAACGTGGCGTGAGATGTCCGCGGTCCGGCCGCACGCTGGCCGCTCAGCGCTACGACCAGGTGCTCGATGTGCAAGGCCTGCTGAAGAGCGCCTGGATGTCCCGCTGGGCCGGTGCGCCGGTGGCCGGCCCATCGTCCGACAGCGGCGCGTGAACGCGTGGCATCCCTGTTCTATGACCAGCGGGTCGCGGTGCCGCGCGAGCTGCATGCGGTGGAGCGCTGCCGTCGCATCGGTGCGGCAGCGCTCGGATACTCGATCGACAGCGCGCCGCGCTTCGATCTTGCGCGCCACAGCGGCGTCGGCCGTGGCGATGCAAGGCCCCTACGCCGTGCTGCTGGTCAACGCCAGCCGCGCCAGCAAGCTGTGGCCGGAGGCGCACTGGATCGCGCTCGAAGCGTGGCTCGCCGAGCGCGGCCTGACGAGCCTGCTCTTCTGGGGCACTGCCGAAGAGGAACTGCGTGCCCGACGACTCGTCGCATCGATGCGCCGGGCGCAACTCGTGCCGCGCTCGACGATCCTGCGCATTGCCGCGACGCTCGCACGGCGCCAGGCTCGTCGTCGGTCTGGACACCGGCCTCACGCATCTCGCCGCTGCGCTCGGCCGACCCGACGGTCGGCATCTTCTGTGACTACGACCCGAAACTGGTGGGCCTGATCGGCGACGGCCCGGTCGAAAGCCTTGGCGGCGTTGGCGACTCGCCTGCACCGACCGACGTCATCGCTGCAGCAGGGCGCGTGCTGAAGGCGGCCGGGTGAGCGCGGCGCGCTTCGGCTACACGGTGCTGGTCGCGCTGGCGATGCCGTTCGCGGCGCTGTACCTGTTGTGGCGGTCGCTGCGCCAGCCGGCCTATCGCGCGCACTGGGGCGAGCGTTTCGGCTGGGCGCACTATCCGCGGCCCTTGCGGCCCATTGTCTGGGTTCATGCGGTTTCGGTCGGCGAAACACGCGCTGCCGCTCCGCTGATGGAAGCCCTGTTGCATCGCTATCCGCAGCACCTGTTCCTGTTGACCCACATGACGCCGACCGGGCGGGCCACGGGTGCCGAAATCGCTTCGCGCTGGCCGGGGCGCGTGATCCAGGCCTATCTGCCGTACGACATGCCGTTCGCGGTGCGGCGCTTCCTGCGTGCATTCAGCCCGATCGTCGGTATCGGCATGGAAACGGAAACGTGGCCCAATCTGCTCGCAGCCGCGCGCCGCGCCGAGATTCCGATGGTGCTCGTCAATGCGCGCCTGTCCGAAAAGTCGCTGGCCAAGGCGCGCCGCGCGCCACGGCTGATCGCCGAGGCCGCGCGCGGCTTCACCGCGGTGCTCGCGCAGACCGCAGCCGATGCAGCGCGCATCCGGGCAGTCGGCGCGCCGCAGGTCGAGGTCACGGGCAATCTGAAGTTCGACATCGCGCCGGACGAAAGCCAGGTCGAGCAGCGGCGAGGGCTTTCGCCGCGCGTCGGGCGCGCGCCCGGTGCTGCTGTTCGCGAACACGCGCGATGGCGAGGAGGCCATGCTGCTCGCGGCGCTGGCGCAGGCGATACCGGCCGCGAAGCCCGGCCCGCTGCTGATCATCGTGCCGCGCCATCCGCAGCGCTTCGACGAGGTGGCGCGGCTGATCGTCGCGAGCGGACGGGTCGTTGTGCGACGATCGGACGCCCAAGTGTGGAGCGCGGCCGCAGCGCCAGGCACCGCGGTGCTGCTGGGCGACACGATGGGCGAGATGGCGATGTACTACGCAGTCGTGCGACGTCGCCTTCATCGGGGGCAGCCTGCTTCCGCTCGGCGGTCACAACCTGATCGAAGCGTGTGCGGTCGGCACGCCCGTCGTGGTGGGGCCGCACACCTACAACTTCCTGCAGGCTACCGACGACGCCCTTGCGGCCGGCGCGGGGCAGCGCGCCGACCGACGCACCTTCCGCAGTTGGTGCAATGATGGCCCTCGCTGCCGATCGCGAGCAACTGGGGCGCATGCGGGAGGCTGCACTGCAGTTCGCGCGGCAGCATCGCGGTGCCACCGCGCGGGCAGTGGCACGCATCGCCCCGCTGATCGACGCAGCTGGAGCCTGACCGAGCCTAGCGACGTTTGGTGCGCGTTTTCTTGGACGAGTTCGATGGCGTGCTGCCGGTCGTGCCATCCGCGGCCGAACTTGTCGATGTCGACTCGCCGTTGGTCGGCGCCGTACGCGCCGGAGGACTGGCGGGTGGCACGGCCGAACTGCGCTCGGGCGCCAGCACATCCGGCACCGTGATCGGCTTGGCCGGATCGAGTAGCGCATTGATGCCGGCGATGTCATCTTCGGTCAGCGCGCCGGAAGAAGCCTTCAGCCGCAGCGCGGCCAGCAGGAAGTCATAGCGCGCCCGCTTCAGGTCACGCTGCGTTTGAACGAGCTGCGTGGTCGCATTAAGCACGTCCAGCAGGATGCGGACGCCGACCTGATAGCCGAGCTGCGTCGACTCGAGCTGGGTCCTGGCCGACACCTCCGCGGATTCCAGCGCGCTTACCTGCGCAAGCCCGTAGTTGACCCCGGTATAGGCGTCGCGCGCCGCGTTCGCCGAGTTGCGTCGCGCCGATTCCAGTTCGGCATTCGAGCGATCCTGCAGAGACAGCGCCTCGCGCACGCGACTTTGACGCAGTCCGCCCTCATAGATCGGCAGGTTCAGCTGGAGGCCCACCGTGCCGGTATTGATGCGCGGATTGATGAATTCGCTCGATTGTGTGCCGTTGAACTTGTTGACGTTGTAGCCGCCGACCACGTCGACCGTCGGCTTGTAGGCATCGCGCTGGCGCCGCACTTCACGCGTTGCGATCTCGTAGCTGGCACGCGCGATCTGCACGGCGTAACTCGTGTCCTCGGCCGACCGCACCCACTGCATGATGTCGGCCGGCTGCGGCAGGTTCAGGCCGGTCGATCACGCAGCGGCACGAGAACGCCGAGATTGCGGCCGACGATCGTCTGCAGTTCGCTGTGCCGGACCAGCAGCGTTCCCAGCGCGACCTGCTCCTGCGCCACGATCTGGTCGTAGCGTGCCTGCGCCTCGTTGGTATCGATGATCGTCTTGGTGCCGACCTCGAACTCGCGCTTCGCCTGCTGCAGTTGCTCGAGGGTCGCCTTCTTCGCCGCCTCCAGCGCGATCAGCTGATCGGCCGCCCCGAGCACGTTGAAGTACGCTGTCGCCACCCTGAGGCTCAGGTCCTGCGCCGACTGCTGCAGGGTCAGATCGGCCTGCATCACCGAAATCTTCGCCTGCTCGAGCGCCTCCCAGTTCTGCGGGCGGTAAACCGGCACCGTCAGGTTCACCCCGCCGCCGTACACGTTGTAGGTGTTGGAAATGTCGGGCTCGGTCGAGCTGTAGCCGTTCAGATCGGCGCGGCCGGTCAGCCCGACATTGGGCAGCAGTGCGGACCGGGCCTGTGGCACGAGTTCCTGCGCGGCCTGCTGCTGGTAGCGCGCGGCGGCGTAGGTCGCGTCGTTGGCCACGGCTTCGCGATAGATCTGCAGCAGGTCGCTTCTCCCTACGCGTCGTCGCCTCCTCCAGCAGTTGCTGCGCGTTCGCAGGTGAACTCGGTGTCTGCGCGCTGGACGGGCTGGTGGCCAGCATCATGCGCCGAGGCACTCACCAGCGCCGCGGCGATCGGCCGCAGGGCGAACAGGCGCGAAGGAAGCGTCATCGTATTGTTCTCCAGCCTGGAACCGTTGATTTCAGTAAGTCGGCATCGTCGGGTCGACCTGGCGCGCCCACGCATCGACGCCGCCGGTCAGGTTGTACGCGTTTTCAAACCCTTGCCGCGTCAGGAACATCGCCACGTGCATGCTGCGGCCGCCGAGATGGCAGATGCAGACGATCGGTCGGGCGGGATCCAGGCTCGCCAGTCTTTGCGGGCAGGGCCTGCATCGGCACCAGTTCAGATCCCTCGATCCGGCATATCTGCGTTTCCCACGGTTCGCGCACGTCGAGCAGCAGCGGAGGCGCGCGCGCGGCGTCGGCCAGCCACGCGGCTAGCTCGGAGGCCGATATCGTCTTCATCAGAAGCGGAAGCTCGACGGGCGTTCGGCATTCCGCAGAGGCTGAATCCTGGTCTCGAAAAGCTTGAGCGTGTCGAACCCCGTTTCGGACACGCGGGTGATGATCACCGCCGACATCACCGGTTCGCTCCCGATCACCGCCGCCAGCCGGCCGCCGATCTTGAGCTGGTTCTTCAACTGTGCCGGGACGACGGGAAGCGAACCGGTTGCGGCGATCACGTCATAAGGCGCGCGCGACGGCCAGCCACGGCTGGCGTCACCGGTTTCCTGCCTGACGTTATGCACTCCTGCGCGCGCCAGGTTGGCTGCGCCGAATGCACTCAGGCGCGGATCGATCTCGATCGACACGACATGCTGCGCCTTGCAGGCGAGCAGCGCGGCAAAATGGCCTGAGCCCGTGCCGATCTCGAGCGCTTCCTCATGCCGCCTGATTGCGAGCTCCTGCAGGATGCGGGCCTCCATTTTCGGGGACCACATCGCCTCGCCGGTGTCGACGCCATCGACTTTGAGCGGGATCTCCATGTCGACGAAGGCAAGCGCGCGGTATTCCGGCGGCACGAAGTCCTCGCGCTTGACGACGAACAGCAGGTCCAGCACCGACTGGTCGAGCACGTCCCACGTCCGAACCTGCTGCTCGACCATGTTGAAACGTGCCTTGTCGTAATCCATTGCCGGCTGCATTGCGTTTTCCCGTGCGGCTCGCTATCCCTTGTACGCGGCGCGCGAAAGTCTATCAGCGCATGTTTGCCGTTCCGCTGCGTTTCGGCCCGCAATTCATGCGTTCTGTCGCACGCATCGCACGGTTATGTGGCCCCCTTCGCCCTGCGGGCTGTCCCCCCGCGGGGGAGCGGGCGCCTTCGGAGCGGCCGTGCGGCGCTCATGCCGGCCGGAGCGCGGAAAGCATCATGTCGACGTGTGTCGCGATATAAGCGTCGGCATCGATCGGCGTCTGACTGCATGGCCCGAACGATCGCTTCCACAACGAGAGCATGACGAGCGGCGCAGTCACCACGCGCACGAACATCTGCGTCTCGACGCGACGAAACTCCCCGCGCTCGATGCCGCGTCGCACTGCGGCCGCCAACACGTTGTGCCACGGCTCGATGACCTCGTCGACGAAGAAGCGCGCGATCTCGGGAAAGTTGCCGCTCTCGGCCATGACGAGCTTGCCCAGGCCGCCCGCCGTGCTGTCCCCGTATTCACGCCACCAGCTCGTGACCAGATAACGCAGCAGATCGCCGCTCGAGCCGTCGAACCGCATCACCTCGTCCGCGCTCTCGCTGATTCGCACCACGATGTTCTCGCGGACCACGGCCTTGAACAGGTCTTCCTTGTTCTCGAAGTAGAGGTACAAGGTGCCCTTGGACACTCCGGCCTGGGCCGCCACGTCTTCGAGGCGCGTGCCTGCATAGCCCCGCTCTACGAAGAGCTCGAGGGCGGCCGCCACCAGCTCGGCCGGTCGCGCCTCTTTGCGGCGCTCCCAGCGGGGTTTGGACACCGACAGTGACTCGTGCGACATGTTTGTGCGGAGGGCTGCGCCCCGCAGGCCGGCGCGCCGGCTCCGAGGATCGAGCCTATGCTGTGATTAAATGACTGACCGGTCAGTAATATACGGGTCACTCGAAACGCATGTCAAGCTAGCCAACGTCGTCCATCGCCCTGTCCCGATATGGCGCCTCGCATACCGAACATTCTGACCATCGCCGGCGTCGACCCGTCCGGAGGCGCCGGTGTGCTCGCCGATGTCAAGGCGATCAGCGCGTTGCGTGGATACGCCTGTGCCGTGATCGCCGCGCTGACGGCACAGAACACGCGCGAGGTTTCGGCAGTTTCGCCCGTCAGCGCCCAGTTCGTCGCGCTGCAGATCGACACGCTGCTCGCTGACGTGCGGATCGACGCAGTAAAGATCGGAATGCTGGGTGGCGCGCAGATCATCGAAACGGTGGCCGACCGCCTCGCGCATTTTCGCGTGGCGCCGGTCGTGCTCGACCCGGTGATGGTGGCCAAGAGCGGCGACTCGCTGCTCGAGAAGACGGCGATCGGCGCGCTGGTCGAGGCGCTGTTTCCGCTGGCAACGGTTATCACGCCGAATCTGCCCGAGGCCGGCGTGCTTCTGCGCGCGCGTCCGGTCGATACCCTGAAGGAAATGTACCGGGTGGCCGAGCGCCTGCGCGGTCTGCTGCGGACCGACGGCTCGCGCTGGGTCTATCTCAAGGGCGGTCACCTGCCCGGAGAGGAGGCGACGGATCTGTTGCATGATGGCGATCGGATGATCGAACTCAGAGCCGCGCGCATTCCCACTCGAAACACGCACGGCACCGGCTGCACCCTGTCGGCGGCGCTCGCGACGCTGATGGCGCAGACCGACTCGGTGCCAGACGCCGCGCGCGACGCGAAGGCCTATTTGTCGGAAGCGATTGCGCGTGCCGACGAATTGAGCGTTGGCGGCGGCCACGGGCCCGTGCATCATTTCCATGCGCTGTGGCCGCGTGAGCGCAGCGAGCCATTTGACCCCGACCGCGCGAACCGCAGATAATTCGCGCCCGCGGCGGATTAGCTCAGCTGGTTAGAGCAGAGGAATCATAATCCTTGTGTCCGGGGTTCGAGTCCCTGATCCGCCACCAATTCCCTCCTCGATGCGCTCAACTCTCACCCGAATCCTCGTCGCAGCCCTTGCGGTGATCGTCGTCGCGTGCGGCAGCGCGAGCAAAGTGGCACCCGACGGCAGCATGACCGGCATGATGACGACCGGGCAGCTGCCGGAAGTGACGATCGATGGCAAGGCGATGCGCCTGGCTCCGGGTGCGCGCATCTACAACCAGAGCAATCTGACCATCACGCCGAACCAGCTGCCGGCCAAATCGCGCGTGCGCTACAAGACTGACGCGATGGGCCTGGTCACTCAGGTCTGGGTGCTGCCAGCGGAGCGCTGACCGGCGGTTCGCGGCCGGCACGCCGTAGAATCCGCCTTCCCTTTTCGCCACCGGATCTACACCGGCTCGCGATCATGAGTAGGAAGCTCTACATCCGGACGTTCGGATGCCAGATGAACGAGTACGACTCGGACAGGATGGCCGACGTGCTCGCGGACTCGGACGGGCTGACGCCAACCGATGTTCCCGAGGAAGCCGACGTCATCCTGTTCAACACCTGTTCGGTGCGCGAAAAGGCGCAGGAAAAGGTGTTTTCCGATCTGGGACGGGTCAAACACCTGAAGCTGAAGAATCCCGGCCTCGTGATCGGAGTGGGCGGCTGCGTGGCGAGCCAGGAGGGCGCGGCCATCGTCGAGCGTGCGCCGTATGTCGACGTCGTGTTCGGGCCGCAGACGCTGCATCGACTGCCGCAACTGATAGCGGCCCGCCGGCAGACCGGCCGCCCGCAGATCGACATCTCGTTTCCCGAGAACGAGAAGTTCGACCACCTTCCGCCGCCGTCAGTCGACGGAGTGCGCGCCTACGTGTCGATCATGGAGGGCTGCAGCAAGTACTGCAGCTTCTGCGTGGTCCCGTACACGCGTGGCGAGGAGATCTCGCGACCGCTCGACGACGTCCTGACCGAGGTGGCCGACCTCGCCGACCAGGGCGTTCGGGAAATCACGCTGCTGGGGCAGAACGTCAATGCGTATCGCGGTGCTCTCGCCGGCGGCGGCGCTGTTGCCGACTTCGCTGCGTTGCTCGAATACATCGCGGAGGTACCCGGCATCGAGCGGATCCGGTACACCACCTCGCACCCGAAGGAATTCACGCAACGGCTGATCGACGTCTACGCACGCGTGCCGAACCTCGTCAGCCATGTCCACCTTCCGGTGCAGTCGGGTAGCGACCGCGTACTGGCCGCGATGAAACGCGGCTACACCACGCTTGAGTACAAGTCGATCGTCCGCCGTCTGCGGCAGGTGCGCGGCGGAATATCTGTCTCCTCCGACTTCATCGTCGGGTTCCCGGGGGAGAGCGACGACGATTTCGGGCGCACCCTGGCGCTGGTCGACGAGATCGGGTTCGATGCGTCGTTCTCGTTCGTCTACAGCCGGCGTCCCGGAACTCCCGCCGCGGACCTGGCCGACCACACCGCCCACGCGGTCAAGCTGGCTCGCCTGCAGCGACTGCAGGCCGCACTCGAGGTCCATGTGAACCGCATCAGCGAATCGATGGTCGGTTCCGTGCAGCGGATACTCGTCGAAGGTCCGTCGC
This sequence comes from uncultured beta proteobacterium, assembly GCA_963703945.1. Classification (GTDB taxonomy): domain Bacteria; phylum Pseudomonadota; class Gammaproteobacteria; order Burkholderiales; family Burkholderiaceae_F; genus JALORV01. The sequence continues at coordinate 62,715 of CAVPGM010000012.1, forward strand.
GCAGGGATGCGAGCGAACTGATGGGCCGCACCGAGAACAATCGCATCGTCAATTTTTGCGCGCCCGCTCGTCTGGTCGGTCAGATGATCGATGTGCGGGTGACGCACGCGCTGCCTCACTCGCTGCGGGGCGAAGTGCTGACCGCAGAAACTGCTGAACATCTGGTCGGTCTCAGTGGAGTCGAGGTGGCGCGCGCGCAGGACGCGCAATAAGAGGGGTGCCGCTTCGCGCGCGGCGCGGGTCGGGCGAGATTACGATGCGCGCCATTGCAGGACGCGCGGGCACGGCCGGCCGCCGGGTCACCGCGCGCGGGAGGGAAACGATGAATCATCCTTCGATGCCGATCGTTGGAAGGTCGGTGGCCGCATGGTCTGCCGCCGGCCTGCTTGTCGCCTGTGCGACGCCCGGTGGTATCGCTCCGGCCAATGCACCGCTAGTCGCTACAAACGCACCGAACAAGCGGCGGAGCAAGCCAGCGCGCCCGCGCCGTTAGCGGGCCCAGTCAAGCCCGGGGCTAACGGCGCTGCACCGGCGCCGGCGGCAGCAGCACCCGGCGCGCCAGTTCCGAGCGGCGCGCTTCGGCCGTTTGCCGAAGTGATCAAGGACGCCAATCAGACGGCCGGGCTCTTTCCGGTGTGGCAGAAGGACGACAAGATCTGGATCGAGATCCCCGCAGATCAGCTGGACAAGCCGTTCTTCCTGTCAGTCAGTCTGAATCGCGGCATCGGCGAGCGATGGCTGATCGGCGGGCTGCAGGGCGGCTGGTACGCGACCGGCGGCGAGTACATCGGCGAGTTCCGCAAGGCAGCCGGCAACGTGCAGCTGCTGGCGCGCAATACCCGCTTCGTCGCGCGCAACGGCTCTCCCGAAGAGCGGGCCGTCAGGAACGCCTACACCGACAGCCTGCTGGCATCGGCGCCGATCGCCAGTGCGCCGCATCCCGAGCGCAAGTCGATACTCGTCGAAGCGAATGCGCTGCTGCTGAACGACATTCCGCGTGCATCGCATGTCATCGAACGCGAGTACCGCAACATGTTCCTGTTCGATGTGCGCAATTCGTACATCCGGTCCACCAAGGCCGATGCCGACCGCACAGTGTTCGACGTCACTGCGCACTACTCGCAGTCGCGCATTCCCGTGCCTCCCGTTCCATCTCCAATCGCGGGCGCACCGCCGATGCCGTTCTTTCCACCGCCCGACCTACTGGAAGATCCGCGCAGTCTGTTCCTCGGATTCCTGTACACGTTCAGCAGGCTGCCCGAGCAGCCGATGGCGCCGCGCAAGGCCGACTCGCGCATCGGGCACTTCACGACGTCGCAGTTCGACTTCAGTTCCGAAGCGCGGCCCTCGCCGGTGCGTCATTACGTGCAGCGCTGGCGGCTCGAGAAGAAGGACCCTCAGGCAGACCTTTCGGAGCCGGTCAAGCCGATCACCTACTGGTTGTCCAACGAGATTCCCGAGAAGTACCGCGCGCCGATCCGCGACGCCATCCTCGAATGGAACAAGGCGTTCGAAAAGGCAGGCTTCAAGGACGCGATCGTCGTCAAGCAGCAACCCGACGACTCGGATATCGACCTGCTCGAAACCGGATATGCGTCGGTCCGCTGGCAGATCACCGCGCGTCCGTCGTACGGCGCGATCGGCCCCTCGCATGTCGATCCGCGCACCGGCGAAATCCTCGACGCCGATCTCGGCTGGGACGCCAACTTCGTTCGCAGCGCGCGTTTCCTGCGCAGCGAGGAACTCGGCTACAAGAGCATGTACGACGAGGCGAGTGGCGAGGTCAGGGCGGATGCGCCCGGCGGGGCCGGCGCGGTGCACTGCGAATTGCGCGAACTCGCAATGCGTGAGCTGGGTTATGCACTCGCGCTGCTCGAAGCGCGGGGCCAAATCGAGCCCGACAGCCCGCAGGCCGAAGCGTTCATCGCCGACTTCATCAAATGGGTGACCATGCACGAGATCGGCCATACGCTCGGACTCGCGCACAACTTCCGCGCGTCGACTGTCAATACGCCGAAGCAACTCGCAGATGCGCGATACACCGCGAGTGCCGGCTTGATCGGATCGGTGATGGACTATCCGCCTGCAAACATTGCGCTGCAGGGCGAAACGCAGGGCCAGTATTACGCGACTGCGCTGGGCGCCTACGACTACTGGGCGATCGAATACGCTTATCGGCCGATCCCCGCCGAGCGCGAAAGCGCTGAACTGGCCGCGATCGCCGCGCGGGCGAGCGAACCGCAGCTTGCATTCGCCACGGATGCGGACGCCGCCGCTGCGATCGATCCGACTGTGAATGTCTGGGACCTGGGTTCGGAGCCGTTGGCCTTCTACCGCAAGCGTGTGCTGCTGACCCAGGAACTCTGGCAGCGGCTTGAAAGCCGCGTGCTGGTGCCCGGTGAAAGCTATGCGGTGCTGCGCAGGCGGTTCCTGTCGGGGCTGAACCAGTCGGCGCTGGCCATGACGCAGGCCGCGAAGTACGTCGGCGGCGCCGAAATCCAGAACGACGCCGCGGGCAGCCCGCGACTGCCGATCACGCCGGCTTCGGTGCGGCAGCAGCGCGAAGCCCTGGCCGTCATCACCGATGGGCTTTTCAAGAGCGACAGCTTCAAGGTCTCTTCGCAGTTCCTGCGCAAGCTTGCGAGCGACCGCCTCGAGCGCGAGGAGCTGCCGTACGCCCAGCAGGCGACCATGTTCGAGATCGCCTTGCCGGATCGCGTGCTGGCCGTGCAGCGGGACGTGCTGAACCGGCTGATGGGTCCTGTGGTTGCTCGCCGCGTGCTGGTCAACGCGGAAATGGCCGGCCGGGGGTCCGACGCGCTCTCTCTCGCTGAGCTGTACTCGACCCTGCAGCTTGCCATCTGGTCGGAGGCGCGCAACCGCAGCGAGGCGACAGTTCTGCGCCGCAATCTGCAGCGCGAGCATCTGCGTCGGCTGACGGCATCGATACTCGGAGGTTCTGCAGGCTATCCGGCGGACGCGCGGTCGCTGATGCGCCAGGATGCCCGCCAACTGCGCGAGTGGCTGGTGGCGGCCGCTGCGGCGCCGGGCCTGAGTCCCGAGACCAGGGCGCACTACGCGGAGGGCGCCGAAACGCTCAGCGAAGCGCTCAAGGCGCCGCTGATCCGGATCGGTGTTTAGACTCGGAACGTGGTCCGTCGCACCGCCGCCGCTCGCAAGGTCCTGACCTTCCAGGCCGACGCCGACAACGACGATCTGGCCAACGTTGCCGGCCCGATCGACGCGAACCTGCGGCAGATCGAGACCGAACTCGACGTAGCGATCGCCCGCCGCGGACATCAGTTCCGCGTCGAAGGTGGCGCGGACCGCGCGCAGGCCGCCATCGAGGTGATCGAGCATTTCCTGTCGCGGGCGCGCGACAGCGGTCGCCCCATCTCGGTGGACGACATCCAGCTGTACTTCGTCGAACAGCGGGGGCGCAGCGGCGATCGGACGACGCCTGAAGCCGCAACGGACACGCAGCTGCAACTGCATACCCGACGGCCCGACCTGCACGGCCGAACGTCGCGCCAGCGCGATTACATCGCCGCGATGCTCGCGCACGACGTGACTGTCGCGATCGGTCCGGCGGGCACCGGCAAGACCTATCTGGCGGTGGCTGCTGCTGTCGACGCGCTCGAGCGCGACATCGTCAAACGAATCGTGCTGACGCGACCGGCAGTCGAGGCGGGAGAACGCCTCGGGTTTCTGCCGGGCGACCTCGCGCAGAAGGTCGATCCCTACCTGCGACCGCTGTACGACGCCCTGTTCGACCTGCTCGGCTTCGACAAGACGCAGCGCCTGCTCGAACGCCAGACGATAGAGATTGCGCCGCTGGCCTACATGCGCGGGCGGACGCTGAACCAGGCCTTTGTCATCCTCGACGAGGCACAGAACACGACGCGCGAACAGATGAAGATGTTCCTGACGCGCATCGGTTTTGGATCTAAGGCGGTGGTCACCGGCGACGTGACGCAGATCGATCTGCCGCGTGGCACGGCGAGCGGACTGATCGAGGCGCAGCACGTGCTCGCCGAAGTGCGCGGCATCGCCTTCACCTACTTCACGGCGGCCGATGTCGTGCGGCACCCGCTGGTAGGACGCATCGTCGAGGCCTACGAAGCCGCCGAAGCGCAAGCCGACACGGACGGCAACGAGAGCGCCGCGCGACGCCGCGGCGCCTGATGCCGAGACTCGCTCTCACGGTGCAGGGACACGGCCGGTTTGTCGGATTGCCGGCGCGCAGCACGCTTGCACGGTGGGTCGCCGCCGCGCTCGAACGCGACGCTGAGATCACGCTGCGCTTCGTCGATGCGCGCGAAGGCCGGCGGCTGAACCGCGATTTCCGCAGTAGGGACTACGCCACCGACGTGCTGACGTTCGCCTATGCCCGGACTTCCGTCGTGCGAGCCGATGTCGTCATCTGCCCGGTAATTGCCTGGCGCGGCGCGCGCGAGAGCCACCGGCCGCAGCGTGCGCACTTGGCGCACCTCGTCATTCATGGGGTGCTGCACGGTCAGGGTTTCGATCACGTCTCGGCAAAGGCGGCGAAAGCGATGGAGTCGCGCGAGGTCGCCATCCTCGCCGGGCTTGGGTTCGGTGATCCATACCTGCCTGAGGAAGCAAACCGGCCGGCGAGGAAGTAATCACTGACAAACGCGTCCGCCCGAGCGCCTCGTTCGCGCTTAGGCGTCACGACGCGGCGAATCGGCTCGTGTATTCTGAATCGTCGCCCTCAGTGGGCACACTGTGGGTATGAACGGTGCGCCCGCGCAGTCCGTGCCCTGACCGATGTCCGACCCCCCGCCCAGAACCCCCGGCCCTCGCCAAAAGCACAAGACCCTGCTCGAACGCCTGACCGCGTTCATCTTCCGCGAACCCGAAAACCGCGAAGAACTGCTCCAGGCGCTGCACGAGGCGCACGAGCGCAATCTGCTCGACGCCGACGCGATGTCCATGATCGAGGGCGTGCTGCAGGTTTCCGAACGGCGCGCGCGCGACCTGATGATCCCGCGGGCCCAAATGGACGTCATCGACCTTTCCGAACCGCCGACCACGTGGATCCCTTTCGTGATCGAAACGGCGCATTCGCGGTTCCCGGTCATCGACGGCAACCGCGACCACGTGCTCGGCATCCTGCTGGCCAAGGACCTGCTGCGCTACTACACCGAACCGGCCTTCGACGTGCGCGCGAGCCTGCGGCCGGCCGTCTTCATCCCGGAGAGCAAGCCGCTCAACGTGCTGCTTCGTGACTTCCGCGCTAACCGCAACCACATCGCGATGGTGGTCGACGAATACGGCGGCGTGGCCGGACTGATCACCATCGAGGACGTGCTCGAACAGATCGTCGGCGAGATCGAGGACGAATACGACCTTGACGAGCGCGACGATGCGATCCTTGCCGAGGGCGACGGCCGATTCCGCGTCAAGGCGCTGACCGAGATCCGCCAGTTCAACGACGCGTTCGGCACGCGCCTGCCGGAGGGGAATTTCGACACCATCGGCGGGCTGGTGACCAGCGAGTTCGGCCGTGTCCCGAAACGTGGCGACGTGGTGGAGATCGAGCGGATGCGTTTCGAGGTGCTGAAGGCTGACGCGCGCCGCGCCCACCTGTTCATCGTCCATCGGGTCCCCGAGACGGTGATGAGCGAACTCCTCGAGGACAGCGAGCAGCCGTCGGCCTGAAGCGCGAGGTCGCCGCGCCGCGATGGCATCATCGCCGCCCCAGCCGGCCGAACCTCACGTCCTTTTCCTCCAATGAGTGCCCTTCGTGCCAACTGGGGCCGGCTCTTGTTTGCGGGCGCGGCGGGCGTCCTGCATGCGGTGTCGTTCGCGCCGTTCGAGCTGCCGTGGCTGCAGATCATCGCGCTAGCCCTGCTGTTCGCGCTGACGACCCGCGCATCGGGCGCATGGGAAGCGGCACGACTGGGATTCGCTTTCGGGCTGGGATGGTTCGGCTTCGGCGTGTCCTGGGTCTACATCAGCATGCACAACTACGGCCTGATGCCGATGCCGCTGGCTGGCGCCGCGACTGCGGCCTTCTGCGCCTTCCTGGCCCTGTATCCAGCTGCTGCACTGGGCCTGTCGCAGAGGTATGTGCGTTCGTCGAGGCTGCGGCTTGCGCTGATGTTGCCCGCATGCTGGACGCTCTCCGAATGGCTGCGCGGCACGCTGCTGACCGGCTTTCCCTGGTTGGCGAGTGGCTACGCGCACACTGATGGACTGCTCGCCGGCTTTGCTCCGTTGCTCGGCGTTTACGGTATCGGGCTGGTTTCGGCGATCCTTGCCGGCGCGCTGGCCTTGCTTGCGCTACCGCCTGCGGTTCGCGGGCCGCGTGCATACCTGTGGATAGGTGCCACCGCCATCGCTGTTTTCGCCGGCGGAGCGATCGTCGGTCAATTGCGATGGACCCGGCCGGCCGGTACGCCGATCCAGGTCGCGCTGGTGCAGGCCAACATTCCGCAGGACGCGAAGTTCACGGTCGAGGGGATGCGACGCGCATTCAGCGAGCACTGGTCGCTGATGCAAGGTGTACGTGCCGACCTCGTCGCGCTGCCCGAGTCGGTGTTCCCGGTGCCGCTCGGTCTCGTCCCGGAAGACGCCATCACGGCGTTCCAGGATTACGCGCGCGAGCGCGATAGCGCGTTGATCTTCGGCGTGTTCATCGAAGAGTCCGGGCAGGCGTTCTACAACAGTGCGGTCGGCTGGACGCCACGACATCCCGAATGGCAGCGATACAGCAAACAGCATCTGGTGCCATTCGGCGAGTTCATTCCGTGGGGATTCCGCTGGTTCGTCGACCTGATGGAGATGCCGATTGGGGACCAGGAGCACGGCGGTGCCACTCAGCCGCCGATGGCCCTGGCCGGACAGCGGATCGCGGTCAACATCTGCTACGAGGACCTGTTCGGCGACGTCATCCGCTCGGCATGGCTTGGCACCGCTGCGCCTCCAACGATCATGCTCAACCTGTCGAACCTGGCGTGGTTCGATGACTCGATCGCTCTGCCCCAGCATCTGCAGATCTCCCGCATGCGTACGCTCGAAACACAGCATCCGATGCTGCGGGCTACCAACACCGGAGTAACTGCGATCATCGACGCCCGCGGCAAAGTGACCGGAGCTTTGCCCATCCTGACGGCCGGCGTCCTCACCGGACCTGTACAGGGGTTCGAGGGAAAGACACCGTTTATCCGCTACGGCAACGCGCCGACGCTGGTCGTGGCCGCCCTCCTGGTACTGCTGTCGCTGGCGCTTTCGCGGCGGGGGTCCCGCCTGACTCCCTCGGGAACCGCGACCACGTTGTAAATGAGAATTGCGTCCGCAGTGGGAACTGAGCGCCTCGCTGATTGGCATCAGCCAACGGCGCTCGCGGCGCCTCGCACTGCATCCCGCCATTCGCCTTCGAACTCCCGCCTTTAGCGTGGACAGGCCCTAGGCGCATAGCATCTCGCTGTCCGTACAATCGTCGCTTCCCGACGATGTTCGCCCCATTCGGCGCGAGTTGCCGATGATCACCTTTCAGGAAGCCATCCTCCGCCTGCAGTCCTACTGGAGCCAGCAGGGTTGCGCGCTGTTGCAGCCGATCGATCTCGAGGTCGGGGCCGGCACGTCGCATACGGCGACTTTCCTGCGTGCCATCGGTCCCGAACCGTGGCGCGCCGCCTACGTCCAGCCGTCGCGGCGCCCGAAGGATGCGCGCTATGGCGAGAACCCGAATCGGCTGCACCAGCATCACCAGTACCAGGTCGTGCTGAAGCCGTCGCCGCCCGAAATTCTCGATTTGTACATCGGCTCGCTGCATGCGCTCGGCATCGACACGAAGAAGAACGACATCCGCTTCGTCGAGGACAACTGGGAGAACCCGACGCTCGGCTGCTGGGGACTCGGCTGGGAAGTGTGGATGAACGGCATGGAGATCACTCAGTTCACCTATTTCCAGCAGGTCGGCGGGCTCGAGTGCAAGCCGATCACCGGCGAGATCACCTACGGGCTCGAGCGGCTGACGATGTACCTGCAGAACGTCGACAATGTGTTCGACCTCGTCTACACGCGCTGGCGCGACCGCGGTGTCGAACGGGTGCTGACCTACGGCGACGTGTTTCACCAGAACGAGGTCGAGCAGAGCACCTACAACTTCGAGGCGGCCGAACCATCGGTGCTGCTCGGGCAGTTCAACCTGTTCGAGGCCGAGGCCCGCCGCCTGATGAACCTGCAACTCGCGCTGCCGGCGTACGAAATGGTCCTGAAGTGCAGCCACACGTTCAACCTGCTCGACGCACGCGGCGCGATCAGCGTGACTGAACGCGCCGGCTACATCGGCCGTATCCGCAACCTGGCGCGCGCGGTTGCGCAGAGCTACTACGAGTCGCGCGAACGGCTCGGCTTCCCGATGGCCGTGCAGACTGTGAAGCGGGCGGCGGCATGACCGGCGTCGCGTCGCTGCTGGTCGAACTGCAGACCGAAGAGCTTCCACCCAAGGCGCTGAAGACGCTTTCGACGGCGTTCGCCACCGGCATCGAGGCGGGGCTTTACAGCCGGCATTTCCTGACGGCTGGCAGCCGCGTCACCGCGTTCGGCGCACCGCGCCGACTGGCGGTGCTCATCACCGACGTGGCGGCACGATCGGCGGACCAGCCTTTCACGCAGAAGCTGATGCCGCTCGCGGTGGCGCGCGATGCTGCACGCAACTGGACGCAGGCTTTCCTGAAGAAGCTCGAGGCGCTGGGTCGCGGCCACCTCGCCGCGCTGCCGCTGGGCACGCATCACGGGCCCGATTCGCTGGTGTTACAGGGCGACGGCAAGGCCGAGTCGGTCTTCCTGCACAGTGTTGCCGCCGGACAGACCCTGCACGTGTCATTGCAGGCGGTGCTCGAAGAAACGCTCGCCGGGCTGCCAATTCCGAAGGTGATGAGCTATCAGCTGGCGGACGGCACGACGACGGTCCAGTTCGTGCGACCGGTCCATCGGCTGATCGCGCTGCATGGTCACGGTGTGGTGCCGGTGTGCGCGCTCGGCCTGATCGCAGGCACCAAGACGCTCGGCCACCGGTTCATGTGCAAGGGAGAGATTGCGCTGCATTCGGCCGACGCGTATGTCGAGCAGATGCAGTTCGAGGGCAAGGTGATTCCGTCGTTCGAGGCGCGCAGGCAGCGCATCGAACAGCAGCTGAACCGGGCCGCAGCGAAGATCGGCGCCCATGTGCTGGCGCCCGATGCGCTGCTCGACGAAGTCACCGCGCTGGTCGAGTGGCCGGTGGTCTACGAATCGGGATTCGAGGCCGAGTACCTGGCAGTGCCGCCGGAATGCCTGATCCTGACGATGCAGCAGAACCAGAAGTACTTTGCGTTGACGGACGCGAATGGCGCGCTGCTCAACCGGTTCCTGCTGGTGTCCAACCTGGACGCCGATCCCGCGGATGCAATCATTGCCGGCAATGCGCGCGTTGTGCGAGCCCGCCTGGCCGATGCGCGGTTCTTTTACGACCAGGACCGCAAGCAGTCGCTCGAGAGTCGGATCACCGGACTGACCAACGTCGTCTATCACAACAAGCTGGGTTCGCAGCTCGAGCGCGTCGAACGAGTCACCGGTATCGCGGTCGGTATCGCGCGCAGGCTCGACGTCGACGTCAACCGCGTCGAGCGCGCGGCCCGCCTGGCCAAGGCGGACCTGCGAACGCTGATGGTCGGCGAGTTCCCTGAACTGCAGGGAATCATGGGCGAGTACTACGCGCGCCATGATCGCGAGGACCGCGACGTCGCCACCGCGATACGGGAACACTACCTGCCGCGGTTTGCGGGCGACGTGCTGCCTTCGACCACCGTCGGGACGTGCGTCGCGCTGGCTGACAAGCTCGAAACACTGGCCGGACTGTTCGCCATCGGCGAAAAGCCGACCGGCGAACGCGATCCGTACGCCTTGCGGCGGCACGCGCTCGGCGTGCTGCGCATGCTGAAGGAAGGATCCTTGCCGCTCGAACTCGGCGCGCTGCTCGAAGACGCACTCGACGCATTTCCCGCGGCCGTGCTGAAGGATCGCGCCGGCACGCTCGATGCACTGCGCATCTTCATGCTGGATCGACTGGCCGGGCTGTTGCGCGATGAAGGCTATGCGGCGCACGAAATCGAAGCCGTTCTCGAAGACGGATCGATGCGCATCGACCTGATACCGAAGCGGCTCGTCGCCGTGCGGGCCTTCATGGAACTGCCTGAGGCGGCCAGCCTGGCCGCCGCCAACAAGCGGATCGGCAACATCCTGAAGAAGGCCGATGGCGTTCCGACGGAGTTCGATCAGGACATGCTGCTGGAACCGGCCGAAAAGGCGTTGGGCACGGCGTACGCCGCGCTCCGGCCGGGCGCGGAGGCGCTATATGCCCAAGGCGATTACACCGCGATGCTGCGCTCGCTCGCTCCGCTGAAGCTTCCGGTCGACCGCTTCTTCGACGAAGTGATGGTCAACGTCGACGACGAGCGGCTGCGCTCGAATCGGCTCGGGCTGCTCAAGGGCCTGCATGCCACGATGAACCGCGTGGCTGATATTTCGAAACTCACGGCCGGCTGAAGTGAAAGCCCCCACGCTCGCTGCGCTCGCTGCCCCCCGGGGGGGCCATCAGTCGGCTTGGGAGCGGCCCGGCGCCGACTGAGCGTCGCCACGCGATTACGATGCTGGCCCTGCGCTCCGCGCTCTACCTGCTGTTCCTGATCGTCGTCGTCATTCCCTGGGCTTTCGTTGTGATGTCGGGGTGGCTCTTCCCGGTACACACACGCTACTTCCTGTGCGCCTGTTACACGAGGATGGCCATCTGGGGGGCGCGCGTGATCTGCGGTATCGAGTGGAAGGTCGAGGGCTGGGAAAACCTGCCCGATGGCCCTGCCATCCTCCTGCCCAAGCACCAGTCGTCGTGGGAAACGATGTGGCTGCCTTCGGTGATGCCGCGCGACCTCACCTTCGTGTACAAACGTGAACTCAACTGGCTGCCGTTCTTCGGCTGGGGACTCGCGTCGGCACAGATGATCAGCATCGATCGCCGCAAGGGACAGGATGCGTTCGAGCAGGTGGTCGAACAGGGCATCGACCGGCTCGCACGCGGCTGGTGGATCGTCATCTTTCCGGAAGGCACGCGCACACCTCCGGGCTCGACGCGGCGCTACAAAACCGGCGGAGCGCGTCTTGCTGCGCGCACCGGCGCTATGGCCGTGCCGATCGCCGTCAACTCCGGCGAACTGTGGCCCCGCCAAGCATTCATCAAGCGGCCCGGCGTGATCACCGTCTCGATCGGCCCCTGTGTCGATCCGCGCGGCCGCAGCGCAGAGGAAGTCGGCGCCGCGGTGGAGGCGTGGATCGAGACCGAGATGCGCCGCCTGGCGCCACATCGATACAGCGGACCCTACGTCGCGGCGAGCACGGCGGCCTCCCGCGCCCGCAGCGCCCGCACCGCACCCGCGTGAAGGCTCTCTCGGCATTCGAGCAGTTGTCGCTTGAGCTGGACGCGCCGGAGGCGCCCCCCGCGGGCCGCGTGCGTGACCGGAACGACACCGCCCAGCGAAAGGTGCGCGTCGGGAGCGAGACCTTCGCGTATCGGCTGCGGCGCGCACGGCGACGCTCGATCGGATTCCAGATCGACGACCTCGGGCTGACGGTCAGCGCGCCGCGCTGGGTGGCGCTGCGCGAGATCGAGGCCGCGATCGCGGAAAAGCGCCGCTGGATCGTATCCAAGCAGCGCGAGTGGCACGAATGGCGGTCAAGGCGGCGACTGCCGCAGGTTCGCTTCGTCGACGGAGCCACGGTGCCCTACCTCGGTGATCCACTTCAGCTGCGGCTCGCCGCGGTATCTGGAGTGACACGACAGGTCGATCGGGTACTGCAGCTCGCGCTGCCCTCGCATGCGACCGAACCGCAGGTGCGTGACGCGGTGCAGGCCTGGCTGCAGATGCAGGCGCGGCGCGTGCTCGGCGAACGCATCGAGCGCTTCGCCGGGCGGATCAGCGACCGCTATGCCGGCTGGACCCTGTCGTCTGCGCGCTCGCAATGGGGCTCGTGCACGCACGACGGCCGCATCCGACTGAGCTGGCGCCTGATTCACTTTGGCGTGCCGTTGATTGACTACGTGGTCGCGCACGAACTGGCGCACCTGCGGGAGCTCAATCACGGCGCGCGTTTCTGGGAGACGGTCGCGCAGCTGCTGCCCGGTTTCGAGCCGGCGCGCGACGAAATCCGGCGCGTCGACGTCGAGAGCCTGCCGCTGTAACTTCTGCTCGTACTTGATTGCGCTAGGCTTCCGCCCGGAGGTTGAGATGCGAATCCTTCACACGATGCTGCGTGTTGTCGACCTGCAGCGGTCGATCGACTTCTACACCCACGTGCTCGGCATGAAGCTGCTGCGTACGACCGAACGGCCGGCGCAGAAGTACACGCTTGCGTTCGTCGGCTACGGAGACGAGCGCGAGCATGCGGTGCTCGAGCTCACCTACAACCACGGTGTCGATCACTATGAGCTGGGCAGCGCCTTTGGCCACATCGCGATCGCCGTGCCCGATGCTGCTGCCGCCTGCCAGCGCATACGCGCGGCAGGAGGAAATGTCACCCGCGAAGCCGGCCCGGTGCAGGGCGGCACCACGGTGATCGCATTCGTCACCGATCCGGACGGCTACAAGATCGAGCTCATCCAGTCGCAGCAGTGACTGGCGAGTGCGGTGATGACGCCGCAGCGAACACTCGGGTCAGCCTGACGAAGTCCTCGACGCCGAGCGTCTCGGCGCGGGCACCAGGATCGACGCCGGCGGCTGCGATCGCATCCGCGGACAGCAACTTGGCCAGCGCGTTGCGCAGCGTCTTGCGACGCTGACCGAAGGCGGCCGCAACGACGCAGGTGAAGGCGTTGTGGTCCATTTTCGGCAGCAGCTCGGCCGGAAGCGGCTGCATGCGGACGATGCTGGAAGTCACCTGGGGCGGCGGGCTGAAGGCGCCGCGCGGTACATCGAAGAGCTTCGTCATCCGATAGCGCGACTGCAGCATCACCGACAGGCGACCGTAGGTCCGGCTGCCTGGCGCGGCGACCATGCGGTCGACCACCTCCTTCTGCAGCATGAAGTGCTGGTCGATCACGCGATCGGCTGCCTCGGCGAGGGCAAACAGCAGCGGCGACGAGATGTTGTAGGGCAGATTGCCGACCACGCGCATCGGCCCGGGAAGAGTCGACCAGTCGACCTTCAACGCGTCGGCCTCGACCAGCGTCAGCTGCGTCGGCGCAAACTCGCCTCGCAGCCACTCTGCGAGATCACGGTCGATCTCGATCGCAGTCACGTGGCCGGCTCGCGCGACGAGCTCGCGCGTCAGCGCTGCTCGCCCGGGACCGACCTCGACGATGAGCTGGCCGGGAACCGGACCGATCGCATCGACGATCCGAGCAATGACGCGCGGGTCGTGCAGGAAGTTCTGGCCGAAGCGCCGGCGGGCTACGCGCGGCGGCGCACCGAGCCCACCTGGCGGCGGCGCAATCATCGCATCAGCGGCGACACTGCTCGACCAGCTCGATCGCCAGCTCGATCGCCGATCTCATGCTGCCGTGATCGGCGCGGCGGCTACCGGCCTTGTCGAGCGCAGTACCGTGGTCTACCGAGGTCCGGATGAACGGAAGGCCCAGCGTAACGTTGACGCCATGGCCGAAGGTCGCGTACTTCAGGACCGGCAGGCCCTGGTCGTGGAACATCGCGAGCACGGCGTCGAAGCGTTTCAAGTGGTCCGGCACGAATAGCGTATCGGCCGGCACCGGGCCTTCCGCATCGATGCCGGCGCCGCGCGCGTGCTCGATGGCGGGGCTGATCACGTCGATCTCTTCCCGCCCCAGGTAACCGCCCTCGCCGGCGTGCGGGTTCAAGCCGGCCACTCCGATGCGCGGGTGCATCAACCCGAATCGCTGGCGCAGATCCTCGTCGACGATCCGTAGCGTGGCCGTCAGCGACTCGAGCGTCAGCGCGCCGCTGACCTCGGCGAGGGGAAGGTGTGTGGTCGCCAGCGCCACACGCAGCGGACCGTGGGACGTGGTGCCGGCGAGCATCATCACCACACGCGGCGTCGAGGAACGAGCCGCCAGATACTCAGTGTGTCCCGAAAACGGGACACCGGCCGCGTTGATCACGCTCTTCTGCACCGGTGCGGTCACCATCGCGTCGAAACGTCCGGCAAGGCAGCCGTCGACCGCGGCGTCGAGCATGGCCAGCACGTAGCGCGCGTTGCGCACGTCGGGAGTTCCAGGCTGTGCAGGTGCGCCGAGCGGCAGATGGAACAGCGAGGCCGACGGCGGAATCGGCAGTCCCAGGCGGGTGCCTGTTTCGCGCAGCAGCGCGGAGTCGCCGATCAGCGTGATGTCGGCGGGCAGCGGCGGATCGAGCGCGGCCAGCGAGATCTCGGGGCCGATCCCGGCCGGTTCGCCGGTCGTGACCGCCAGTCGAGGACGCATGTCGAATGCGAGGAGGGCAGCCGAGGCTAGCTGCGTTCCTCGATCCGGTATTCGACGTAGGTCTTGTCGCGCAATTGCCGCAACCAGTCCTGGTACGCCTCGTCGGACTTGCGATCGCGCAGCGCCTGGCGCGCCTGCTGCCGCGCTCGGTCCGCAGAAGCGGCCTCGGTGCGGCGTTCGTTCACCTGGATCAGGTGCCAGCCGAACGGCGATTGCACCGGGCCGCTGATCTCGCCGATCTTGAGCGCGTTCATCGCCCGCTCGAACTCGGGCACCGTGTCGCCCGGATAAACCCAGCCGAGGTCGCCACCGCGGCTGCCGGTCGCGTCGAGCGAGTGCAGCCGGGCGAGAGTGCCGAACTCGACCTGGCCTGCCTCGATCCGCGCCTTGAATTCCTCGAGGCGTCGCTTGACTTCCTGTTCGGGCGCGACGTCCGACACCTTCAGCAGGATGTGCCGCACGCGGGTCTGCTGCACCGGCCCGCCGGCGAGCTTCGCCTCGACCGCACTGCGTCGTCCCAGCACCTTGACGATGTGGAATCCGTTGGGACTGCGGATCAGCGGAGCGATGTCACCGACCTTGACGCCCTTGATGGCATCCAGAAACAGCGTCGGCAGCCGGTCCGTGCTGCGCCAGCCCAGCTCGCCTCCCTGCAACGCTTCCGTGGCGTTGGAATAGCTGGCGGCCAGTCGCGCGAAATCCGCGCCACCCTTGAGCTGCGTGATCAGCTCGTCGGCGCGCTGGCGTGTCTCGTCGAGGCGCTGCGTCGTGGCATTTTCGGGAAGGCGCAGCAGGATCTGCGCGAGATTGACTTCGACCGCATCGGTCGTGACGCCCGCCTGGTCGGCGATGAAATTGTCGAGTTCGCTTTCGGAGATCTGCAGGCGGGTTTCCACCTCGCGTTCGCGCAGGCGGTTGAGCAGGATGTCCTGCCGGACCTCTTCCCGGAACTGGGCAAGCGAGATGCCTTCGGACTCGAGCTTCTGGCGCAGCGCCGGCACCGTCATGTTGTTCGCCTCGGCAATGCGAGCGAGTGCCGCGTTCACCGTGGCATCGTCGACCCGCACTCCGGTCTCGCGTGCCAGTTGCAACTGCGCGCGGTCGACGATCATGCGCTCCAGCACCTGCCGCTCGAGTACGTCCTTCGGCGGCGGCTGGATATTCTGGCGCTGCAGCTGCGCCTCGGCGGCGCGTGTGCGCAAGCGGAGCTCGCTGGCGGTGATGATGTCGTCGTTGACCACCGCGACGATGCGATCCACCGGCTGCGTGGTGCGCGCCGGTGCAGGCGCACCAGGCGCGGTCGCCACGGGCGCGGATTGGGTCGACGCGGCCGCGCTTCCCGGTGGGTCAGGCTTCGGAGCCGCGGGTTGCTGCGCCGATGCGATTCCTGCGGTCAGCGCGAGCGAGAGGAACTGCGCCGCCAGCGGCGAGCGTATCGAACAGGGCATGGGATCTACTCGTAGTACTCGAACATACCCGGCTGGCGGGGCAGCGGGGTGATGCGTTGATAGCCGGGAATATTACGCTGCAGCTGAGACAACGCGTTGGTTCCGACGCTGGTCAGGCCTGAAAGTTCCAGCTGGACGTAGAAGTTGGTGGTGGTCGACGCCGTCGTCGTCTGGAAGCGCTGGAACGCGAACCGGAGCAGCCAGCAGTCGTCCCTGTATTCGAAGCCGCCGATGATTTCGATCGGCTTGTCGGTCACGAACGAGTAGTTGTAGCGTCCGACGCCGTACCAGCGATCAGTCAGCGGCCATTGGGCGGCGACGTCGAACTGATTCGTGTTGCTCGAGGGCGAGCCGGTCTCCTGATACCGGTAATACGCGCTGATCACCGACGCGCGGCGCGGCTGCCAGCGCGCGCCGGCCGTGGCGCGTGAGATTGCGCTCGTTTCTGCGGAGTACTGGATCGCGATGTCGGCCGCCCAATGGTTGCCGAGCTGAGCCGAAATCGCTGCAAGCAGATCGCTTTCGTTGCTGGCGCGCGGCGATTCGCCCGGCAGGGTCACCAGCTGCGGCGAGAAGTAGTAACGTTGACCGATGGCGGCGCGCAGCCATTCGGCTCCGGTTTCCTGGTCGAGGATGCGCGTCCCCAGCGCCAGCGTCAGTTGATTGGCGTTGACGATCCGGTCGTAGCCAGAATAGATGTTCTCGGTGAAGAACTGCGCATAGTTGAGGTCGGCCAGCGCACTGTCGAAGTTGGGCAACTGGTTCTGGTCGCGGAACGGAATGTAGGCGTAGTACAGGCGCGGCTCGAGTGTCTGCTGCACGGTGCGACCGAACCAGTGTCCGTCGCGCTCGAAGATGAGCCCGCTGTCGACGCTCAGAATCGGCATCACGCGCGTGACGGTCGGATTCTGTGGATTGAATTGCGGATCGAGATCGTAGTAAGTGGCCGAGATCTGCGCGCGCGGCGTGATGAACCAGCCGGGCGTTAAGATCGGATACGCGACGCCCGGATTGATGATGTACCGTGTGCCATCCTGCAGTCCCGCCGTCGGGTTGGTGAAGTGCGTGCCGTCGACTATTGCGGCGGCCTCGAAGCCGTACCAGTCCGCCACGTAGCCATTGACCGTGACCTGCGGGACGCGCTCGTACGGTGGCGTGACCGGCGCGAGCGGATCCTGCAGCGTCTGGTTCTTCGTCACCCGCACTGCCGTGTTCCAGTATGGCTGCGTGTAGGCGACGAAGCCGTCCTGCGGAAGCACCTTCTGCGACGATCCCAGGATCGTGCTGGAAAAGTCCACGAAATAGTTGTCGTCGGACACGCGGTTGTAGTTGACTCCGGCGGACACGCCGGACGGGCCCGAATAGTTGAGCCTGATGCCGGTGTAGTCGCGAGTGTTCTCGGTCTGTCGGTCGTAAGGGATCACGTCGTACAGCAGCGTGCCGTTGACGGTCGGCTCCAGGAAGCGGAACTCGTTGCCCAGCAGAACCCCGCGCTTCGACATCACCCGAGGCGAGATCGTGTAGTCGTAGTTGGGCGCGATGTTCCAGTAATAAGGTGTGCGGATGTCGGTGCCGAGCGTGGTGCTGAGCCCGAAGCTCGGCGTGAGGAAGCCGGAGCGGCGACGGTCACCGATGGGGAATCCCATGATCGGTGAAGCCAGGACCGGCAGCCCCTGGAAGTACAACCAGGCATTGCTGGCGGTGGCCGATTCCTCGAGGCCGTCGACCTCGATGGACTCGGCCTGAATCCACCACGCGTTGTCGCCGGGCGCACAGGTCGTGAATCGCGCCTTTTCGAGCCGCGCGCGCTGCTCGCCCAGGAATTCGATCAGCGACGATTCGCCGCGGCCATTGCGCGCCGGATAGCTGAACTCCGCGTTCGGCATCGTGCCGGTCTGCGCGTCGATCCGGAAGGAAAGCTCGGGGCCGACGAACGATCCGCCCTGCTTGAACACGCGCGCATGGCCCGTCACGTCGACCTGATCGGTCGCCTGCGTGTACGTGATGCGGTCACCGCGCAGGACCGTGCCGCCTCGACGGACCTCTGCGTCGCCTTCGAGCACGATCTTCTCCTCGACCGTGCCTTCGATCTTCTGTGCCCGGGCGAAGGTCGGCGGAGCTTCGGTGCCGCCCGGGCGCGGATCGAGCAGCTTTCGCTCGAGCTTGAGCCGCGGCAGCGGTGTTTCATCGGCGACGGGCGCCTTCGACGGAGTGGACGCACCCACGTCGGAGGAAGACGTCTGCGCCAGTGTCGGCGGGCCGATGGCGGCTGCGATCGCTGCGATGAGCGGAAGCAGAGCAGTTCGCAGGATCGGCGCGGCTTTCGCCGGCGGGCGCGGCATTTAGAATTCGTGGGAAAGATCGAGCCGGAAAGGCGCGTCGATTATAGGCATCGACCTTCGCGCACATGCGATCGTTGCCGCTTCAACTCCACCGATGCACATCATGGACACCCCCTCTGCTGAACTGCCGCACGATGCGCGCCGCCAGCTGCTCGATCGATGGCTGACGAATCTGCCGCGCAGCCACGAGATTGACGTCTCGACGCTTGCGCCGGCGTCGAACGACGCGAGTTTCCGACGCTACTTCCGCGTGCGGGCGGGCGAGAGGACACTGATCGTGATGGACGCGCCGCCGGATCGCGAGGACGTGCGGCCCTTCATTCACGTGGCCAGGCTATTGCGTGATGCAGGCCTCAATGCTCCGGAAGTGCTCGCGGCGGATCAACGACAGGGATTTCTGCTGTTGACCGACCTCGGGAACGACACCTACCTCGGCGTGCTCAACAACGACAACGCGACGGCGCTCTTCGACGATGCAATCGATGCGCTAGTGCGCTGGCAACTCGCGACGCGTCAGCATGAACTGCCGCCGTACGACGAAGCGCTGCTGCGGCGTGAACTTGCGCTGTTTCCTGACTGGTACGTGGCGCGCCACCTGAAGCTGGAGCTGTCGACGGGACAGCGGCAGGTGTTGGAATCCATGTTCAAGCGCATCGTCGCGACCAATCTGGACCAGCCGCGGGTCTACGTACATCGCGACTACATGCCGCGCAATCTGATGGTGACGCAACCGCGCCCGGGCATACTCGACTTCCAGGACGCCGTCGTCGGGCCGATCTCGTACGATCTGGCTTCGCTGTTCCGCGACGCGTTCATCAGCTGGAACGAGGAGCGCATCATCGACTGGTCGATCCGCTACTGGACACGGGCTCGGGCAGCGGGGCTGCCGGTGCGCGAAGACTTCGGCGCGTTCTGGCGCGACTTTGAGTGGATGGGGCTGCAGCGCCACCTCAAGGTCCTCGGCATATTCGCACGCATCAACTACCGCGACGGAAAGCCGCACTACCTGGCCGATACGCCGCGCTTCGTCGACTACGTGCGCAGCGCGGCTCGCCGCTACGACGAGCTTGCGCCGCTGGCGCGCCTTTTCGACGAACTGGAAGGTGTCGCAGTTCGGGTCGGCTACACGTTCTGAGATGGGGGCTCCCCGGTGCGCGCACTGATCCTGGCGGCGGGGCGTGGCGAGCGGATGCGTCCGCTCACCGATAAGACCGCCAAGCCGCTGCTCAAGGCCGGCGGACGCCGGCTGATCGAGTGGCAGATTGCCCAGCTCGCGCGTGCCGGTATCCGCGACATCGTGATCAACACGGCGCACTTCCCGAGCCATTTCGAGGCCGCGCTGGGAACCGGCTCGCGCCACGGTGTGTCGCTCGTCTACTCCCGCGAGGGCGAATCGGCCGACGACGCGCTCGAAACCCTCGGCGGCATCGTGCGAGCGCTGCCGCTGCTCGACGAACGTCCGTTCGTGGTCGTCAGTGGCGACATCCTGACGGACTTCGACTATGCACAGCTGCGACTTCCCGCGGAGGCGCTCGCGGCCGGAAATGCGGATGCGCACCTGGTGCTGGTCGATAACCCGCCGTTTCATCCGCGCGGAGACATGGCGATTGCCCATGGTCGGATCGATCCCGACGGCGCCGAGCGACTGACCTACGCGAACATCGGGCTGTTCTCACCGCGCTTGTTCGCCGGCCTGCGGCCGGTACGCGCGCGGCTGTTCCCCTGGCTTTATGAAGCCGCGCGCGCCGGACGCGTCAGCGGCGAGCGATACGACGGCCGGTGGAGCAACGTCGGTACGCCGGAAGAACTGGCTTTGCTCGACGTCGAGCTACGTCGCTTGCTAAAGGATCGGGCGCCGTAGAATCGACGCCCCTTTGCGGCGCGGAGCCGACGTTCCCATGACTGATTCGGTGTTTGGCGCCCGCCGCGCTCGGGTACTCGACGCAATGGCTGCGCGTGGCGGTGGCGTGGCGGTGCTATTTACCGCACCCGAGCGCGTTCGCAACCGCGATTCCGATTACCCCTATCGTTTCGACAGTCACTTCTGGTACCTCACCGGATTCGGTGAACCCGGCGCAGCCCTCGCATTGGTGGCCATCGGCGGCCGACGCGAAGCGATCCTCTTCTGTCGCGCCCGCGACGAAACCCAGGAGATCTGGGACGGATTTCGCTACGGCCCGGAGCTGGCGATGCGCGAGCTCGGGTTCGACGCCGCGCACCCGATCGATGCCGTCGATGCAGTCATGCCGATGCTGCTGGAAGATTCGCCTGCGCTGTACTGCGCGCTCGGCGCCGGTGGGGAGCTGGATGTGCGCGTGCATCGCTGGCTCGACGCGGTGCGCGCCAAGAGCCGCAGCGGCGTGCGGGCGCCGGCCACGCTGGTCGACCTGCTGGCGATCGTCGACGACATGCGCGTCTTCAAGGATGCCGCCGAGATCGAAACGATGCGGCGTGCTGCGCAGATCTCGGCGGATGGTCACGTGCGGCTGATGCAGAAGTGTCGCAGCGGGCTGCGTGAGTACGAACTCGAGGCTGAACTTTTGCACGAATTCCGCCGCCAGGGCGCACAAGGCCCTGCATACACCTCCATCGTGGCGGGCGGACCGAATGCCTGCGTGCTGCATCATCCGGCCGGCACGGCGCGTCTGGAGGACGGTCAGCTGTGTCTGGTCGATGCAGGGTGCGAGGTCGATGGATACGCTTCCGACCTCACCCGGACCTTCCCAGTCAACGGGCGCTTCAGTGCTGAGCAACGCGCCATCTATGAAACCGTGCTGGCAGCGCAGGCGGCGGCGATCGGCGAGGTCGCTCCCGGTCGCCCGTTCAATGCTCCGCACGATGCCGCGACGCGCGTACTGACGCAGGGGCTGATCGATCTTGGCCTGCTCACCGGGTCGCTCAACGACGTGCTGGAAAGCGGGGCGTACCGACAGTTCTACATGCACCGCACCGGGCACTGGCTCGGGCTCGACGTGCATGATGTGGGCGACTACCGCGAGCCGGGCGCCGCACCCGACGGCGCTGCGCGGCCATGGCGCCGCCTTCAGCCCGGAATGGTGCTCACAGTGGAACCGGGTCTGTACCTGCGGCCCGCGCCGAACGTCCCCGCGGCTTTCCATCATATCGGTGTACGCATCGAAGACGACGTGCTGGTCACCGCGGAAGGCCACGAGGTGTTGACGCAGGCTGCCCCGAAGTGGCCTGACGAGATCGAAGCGCTGATGCGGGTCTGACGTGAAGCCGCGGCATCCGATCGTCGTGGTGGGAGGCGGACCGGCCGGGCTCGCCCTCGCGCTGATGCTGGCGCGACGCAAGGTGTCCAGCACCGTGCTGGACGCGCGCACGCTGGACAGCGCGCGACTCGACCGACGCCTGCTCGCGTTGTCACGCGGCACGCTCGGCCTGCTGCGTCCGCTGGTCGATTTGCCGTCGTCGCTCGTCGCGCCGATCCGCACGGTGCACGTCTCGTCGGCCGGGCAATTCGGCCGTGTGGTGCTGGAGGACGACGGCGCGGGAGCACCGCTCGGGGTGACCGTGCGATATGGCGACCTGCTGGCTCGACTGGCTGCAGCCTGCGCGGACGACCCGGACATCACGGTCGAGCGCCCGTGCCGGGTGCAGGAGGTCGTTCAGCATCCGGCGCGCGCCGCTGTGCACCTTGAGTCGGGCGCCGTGCTGGACGCGTCGCTGGTCGTAAACGCCGAAGGCGCGATCGCGACGATCGAGCGAACCCCACGTGCAGGGTCTGCCGATATCGGTCTGGTCGCTGATGTTGCCGTGACTGGGCCGGCCGCCGGCTGTGCCTTCGAACGCTTCACCCGCGACGGACCACTGGCGCTGCTGCCGATTCCCGAGTCCAGGGCAGCGAACTTCGGCCGCATGATGGGCATGGTGTGGTGCATGCCGGCTGGCGAGGCGCAGCGCCGCATGAAACTCGCCGACGACGACTTCGCGAGCGAGTTGCAGTCGGCGCTTGGCGCGCGCAACGCCACGATCGGGCGGGTCGGTCCGCGCGCGAGCTACCCGCTGCAGCAGCAGGCACGGGCGCGGCTGGCCGAGCATCGCATCGTTCATGTCGGCAACGCGGCGCAGACGGTGCATCCGGTGGCCGGCCAGGGACTCAACCTTGGCATGCGCGATTGCGCCGAACTGGCCGATCGGATCGCGCAGTCGCAGGCCGCGGACCACGACCCGTTGAGTGCCGTTGCCGGCTACGTGCGAGCGCGGCGTATCGACCGGGCCGTCATCATCGAATTGACGCGGCGGCTGCCGCCGCTGTTCGCGACGCGCGCGGCGCCGATTGCGTTCGGCCGTTCCATGGTGCTGACAGCCTTGAGCGTGGTGCCCGAGTTGCGGCGCGAATTCGCGCGCCTGCTGATGTTCGGCGTACGCGGTTGACCGGACGCGGCGTCGAGCGGCTGCGCTTCGCTACAATCCGCGCGCTGCTCCTTCCTCGTCGGCTCCACTTCTCCCGCTTCCCAATGCGCATCGGTCCCTACGCTCTGCCGAACAACGTGTTCGTCGCGCCGATGGCGGGCGTCACCGATCGACCGTACCGGCAGCTGTGCAAGGCGCTGGGCGCCGGCCACGCGGTGTCGGAAATGGCCGCCTCGAATCCGCAACTATGGGCGAGCGAGAAGACGATGCGCCGCCTGAATCACGCCGGCGAATGCGCACCCATCGCAGTGCAACTCGCCGGGTCGGATCCAGGGATGCTGGCCGAAGCAGCGCGCTACAACGTCGATCGGGGCGCGCAGATCATCGACATCAACATGGGGTGCCCCGCAAAGAAAGTCTGCAGTGTCGCGTGCGGCTCGGCGTTGCTGAGAGATGCAGACCTGGTGTCCCGCATCCTCGACGCGGTGGTGCGGGCGGTCGACGTTCCGGTGACGCTCAAGTTCCGCACCGGATGGGACACGGGCCGGCGCAATGCCGTGGAGGTGGCGCGCCTCGCCGAGGCGGCTGGCGTCGCCGCGCTGACACTGCACGGTCGCACGCGAGCCTGCGGATTCGCAGGTGAAGCGGAGTACGAGACGATCCGCGCCGTCAAGCAGGCGGTTGGCATCCCGGTGATCGCCAATGGCGACATCGACACGCCGCAGAAGGCGCGTCGTGTGCTGGACCTGACGCGCGCCGACGGTGTGATGATCGGCCGCGCCGCCCAGGGGCGCCCATGGATCTTCCGAGAGATAACGCACTACCTGGCTACTGGCGAAGAGTTGCCGCCGCCCGCCGTCGAGGAAGTCCGGTCTCTGCTGCTGAAGCATCTGGATGGGCACTATTCCTTCTACGGTACGGAGCTTGGCGTGCGCACCGCGCGCAAGCACATCATCTGGTACACACGCGACCTCGCCGGCGGACGATCGTTCTGCGACGAGATGAACGCGCTGGACGAATGCGAATCGCAGCGTCGCGCGGTCGATCGATTTCTCCGGCGCCATGGCGAGCAGCACGAGCGGCTGACCTACGCGCCGGTGCTGCATTGAGGACGGCAATCGTGGCGAAGATGCAGGCAAAGGGCGGCACCCCGGCCGAACGGGCCAGCCGCGCGCGCAGCGGAGAGACTCTGGAACAGTGCGTCCAGCGCACCCTGCGACAGTACTTCGACGATCTGGATGGCGCGCGCCCGCATGCGCTGTTCGAAATGGTGTCCAGCGCAGTCGAGCGTCCGCTGCTGCAGTTCGCGATGACCCACGCGGGTGGCAACCAGTCGGCTGCGGCGGAGCTGCTGGGCATCAACCGCAACACGCTCAGAAAGAAACTTCAGCATCACAAGCTGGCCTAGGCCTAAGCCGGCAGGGGCAGGGGGAGTGCGACGATGGGCAAGCAGGCGCTGATTAGCGTCTCGGACAAACGCGGGGTCGTCGACTTCGCACGATCGCTGATCCGGTCGGGCTATCGCATTCTTTCGACCGGCGGCACCTCGCGACTGCTCGCCGAAGCAGGGATCGAGGTGACCGAGGTCGCCGACTACACCGGATTTCCTGAAATTCTCGACGGGCGAGTGAAGACGCTCAATCCGCGCATCCACGCCGGCCTGCTCGCGCGCCGGCCCGACCCGGCTGCACATGCAGGCCCTGGCGCAGCATGCGATCGAGCCGATCGATATCCTTGCCGTCAATCTGTATCCGTTCGAGCAGACCGTGGCGAAGCCCGGCTTCAGCTTCGACGAGGCCATCGAGAACATCGACATCGGCGGACCGGCGATGCTGCGTGCTGCTGCCAAGAACCATGAAAGCGTCGCCGCGATCGTCGACCCGGACGACTATCCGGCCCTGATGGCCGAGCTTGATCGGGCGGGTGCGATTGACGCCGCAACGCGTTTTGCGCTGGCCAAGAAGGTGTTCGCGCACACCGCTCGCTACGACGGGATGATCGCCAACTACCTGACATCGCTAGACGAGACGCAGCATCAGGGTGCATTTCCGGCTGTCCTCACGCGGCAGTGGATCAAGGTTCAGCAGATGCGCTATGGCGAGAATCCGCACCAGCAGGCCGCGTTTTACCGGGACACGGACGTCGGCGGTGGGCTGCTGGCCGGTTACGCGCAACTGCAGGGCAAGGAGCTGTCGTACAACAACATCGCCGACGCGGACGCGGCGTGGGAGTGCGTGCGCAGCTTCGAGGAGATCGCGTGTGTCATCGTCAAACACGCCAATCCGTGTGGTGTCGCGGTCGGTAGCGATGTCGCGCAGGCATACGCCAAGGCGTTCAAGACCGACCCGACCTCCGCGTTCGGAGGGATCATTGCGTTCAACCGACTGGTCGATGGCGAGGCTGCGCGCTCGGTTGCCAGGCAGTTCGTCGAAGTCGTGATCGCGCCGGAATTCGATGCTGCCGCGCGCAGTGTGTTTGCCGCCAAGCAGAACGTGCGATTGCTGTGCGTCGAGCCCGGGGGCGCGCACAACGACTTCGATTTCAAGCGCGTCGGCGGCGGCCTGCTGGTGCAGACGCCGGACCTCGGTGGGCCGCGTGCAAGCGAACTGCGGGTGGTGACCGAGCGTGCACCGACGCCGGCCCAGCTCGCAGACCTGATGTTCAGCTGGCGGGTGGCGAAGTTCGTGAAGTCCAACACCATCGTGTTCGCCCAGGACGGCATGACGCTGGGAATCGGTGCCGGACAGATGTCGCGCGTCGATTCGGCCCGCATCGCCTCGATCAAGGCGAAGGAGGCCGGTCTGTCGCTCGCTGGATCCGCGGCCGCTTCGGATGCTTTCTTTCCGTTCCGCGATGGTCTCGACGTGGTGGTCGATGCCGGCGCGACCTGCGTGATCCAGCCCGGCGGCAGCATGCGCGACGACGAAGTGATCGCCGCGGCGAACGAGCGCGGCATCGCGATGGTGTTCACCGGGGTCAGGCACTTCAGGCATTGATTGGGTGGGGGTTCAGCGCACCCTGCGTGGCACAATCGCGCGGTGCCTGCTCCCCTTCGCATACTCGGCATCGACCCCGGACTGAACCGCACCGGTTACGGCGTCGTCGAGATCGCAGGCAGCCGGCTCTCGTCGCTCGCGGCCGGAGTCATCCGCGTGCCGCCGGGCGAACTGCATCAGCGGCTGGGGACGATCCTGGCACTGCTGACCGAAGTGATCCGCGAGACACGCCCGCAGGTCGCGACGATTGAAAAGGTGTTCGTCAGCATCAATCCGAAGTCGACTCTGCTGCTGGGTCAGGCACGTGGCGCGGCCATCTGCGCCGCGGTGAACGCCGGCCTCGCGGTGCATGAGTACGCAGCGTTGCAGATCAAGCAGGCGGTGGTCGGATTCGGTCAGGCCGACAAGCGACAGGTGCAGTCCATGGTGCAGCGCTTGCTGGCACTTGACGCGCTGCCGTCGTCCGACGCTGCGGATGCGCTGGCGTGCGCCATCTGCCACGCCCATTCGCGGCGCCTGCACGCGGCAATGAACGGTCCGGCTTCGGGTGCGGCGCCCGTTCGGCGGTCGGCGGCCGGCAACCGGCGTGCGTGGACTGCGCGAATTTCCGGAGGCGGCAAGTGATCGGACGGCTGGCCGGCGTGCTGGTCGACAAGAGTCCGCCCAGCGTGATGGTCGATGTCGGCGGCGTCGGCTACGAAGTGGACGTGCCGATGAGCACGTTCTACCAGCTGCCGGCCGTATCGGAGCCGGTGACGCTGCTGACTCATCTGGTCGTGCGGGAGGACGCGCACCAGCTCTACGGATTTGCGACGGCAGCCGAGCGCGGCGCGTTTCGTGAGCTGATCCGCATCTCGGGCGTCGGTGCGCGCACGGCGCTCGCGGTGCTCTCCGGGCTTTCAGTGACCGAACTGGCCCAGGCGATCACGCTGCAGGAAAGCGGCCGCCTTACGCGCATTCCGGGCATCGGCAAGAAGACCGCCGAGCGCCTGCTGCTGGAGCTCAAGGGCAAGCTCGGCGCCGAACTCGGAACGCCAAGCTCACCGGCGGTGGCCGGCCCGGCGTCAGACGTGATCCATGCCCTGCTGGCGCTGGGCTATAACGAACGCGAAGCCGCTGGTGCGGTGCGACAGTTGCCGGCCGCAACCGGAGTCTCGGACGGAATCAGGCTCGCCCTAAAATCGCTCGCCAAGGGCTGATCCAGCGGAGTCCAGTGATCAACGCCGACCGCATCGTTGCCGCCAATCCGACCTCACCCAACGAGGAGGCGATCGAGCGGGCGTTGCGCCCCGCCACGCTGGCCGAGTACGTCGGGCAGCCGAAGGTGCGCGAACAGCTCGACATCTTCATCCGCGCCGCACGCAATCGCGGCGAAGCGCTCGACCATCTGCTGCTGTTCGGACCGCCGGGACTCGGCAAGACCACGCTGGCACATATCGTCGCGCGCGAAATGGGGGTCAACCTCAGGCAGACCTCGGGTCCGGTGCTCGAGCGGCCCGGTGACCTGGCGGCCTTGCTGACGAATCTCGATAAGAACGATGTGCTTTTCATCGACGAGATTCACCGTCTGTCGCCGATCGTCGAGGAGATCCTGTATCCGGCGCTGGAGGACTTCCAGATCGACATCATGATCGGCGAGGGGCCGGCCGCGCGCTCGATCAAGCTCGACCTGCCACCGTTCACGCTGGTCGGCGCCACGACACGTGCAGGCATGCTGACCAATCCGTTGCGCGACCGGTTCGGCATCGTGGCGCGGCTTGAGTTCTATTCGGCCGAGGACCTGACATTGATCGTCAGCCGTTCGGCGCGGCTGCTGCATGCATCGATCACCGCCGACGGCGCGCAGGAGATCGCACGTCGGTCGCGCGGAACGCCGCGAGTGGCCAACCGGCTGCTGCGGCGCGTTCGCGACTACGCCGAGGTCCGCGGCACGGGAGACATCGACCAGGCGACTGCGGATGCCGGGCTCGCGATGCTCGAAGTCGATCGCCTCGGCCTCGACCTGATGGACCGCAAGCTGCTGCTGGCCGTGATTGAACGCTTTTCCGGCGGCCCGGTCGGCATCGACAGCCTCGCCGCGGCAGTTGGCGAGGAGCGCGATACGCTGGAGGACGTCATCGAGCCCTATCTGATCCAGCAGGGCATGCTGCAGCGGACTCCGCGCGGTCGGGTGGCAGCCATCGAGGCCTATCGGCACTTTGGGCGGGCCGAACCCCGTGCGCTAGGATCCGTAGGCGACTTGCTCTAGATACGCCGTGGTCCGGTTATCGCGGAAGCAATTGCGTTCCCCGGCGCGCTCGTTGCACTAGAATCGCCGGCTTTGCGAAAGGCGGGCCGACGGCATTAGAATCGCCGGCTTTTCGCGCGGATCCCTTCCAGCCAAAGGCGCGCCAAAAGCGCAGGCAGGGACAGCGGAGTGGACGCTACGCCCAACAAGAGCAGCGTCCGAACGAGGCCACGCGACAGACGAGGCACCGCAATGCACGAGGCAGCGCCATGAATTATGCAGAGCAGCAGCGCAATCCGGGTCGTCACCTGATCGGGACATCGGCCGTGGTGTTGTTGCACGTCGTGGTTATCTACGCACTGGTCACCGGCCTCGCGCGCAAAGTTGTTGAAGTCGTCAAGGGGCCGATCGAAGTCAAGGTGATCGAGGAGGTCATCAAGAAGCCGCCGCCGCCGCCCGACGTCGTCCCGCCGCCGCCCAAGATGGCGGCGCCACCGCCGCCGTTCATCCCGCCGCCGGAAATCACTATCGCGTCGCCGCCGAACCCCGCTCCGGCGATTTCCGCCGTCACGCAGGAAGCGCCGCCCGGTCCGCAGGCGCCCGTCATCGCGCGTCCGACCGAGACTCCCGCGCCCGCACCCGCGGTGCGCAGCGCGCGCGTGGCCTGCCCGAACTATCTCGAGGTGATGCAGGCGATCGCCTACCCAAAGGACGCGCTGCGAGACAGCATCGAGGGCGAAGTCGTCATCGAGTTCACGGTCACTGCGTCGGGGCAGGTCAAGGACGCGATCATCAAGTCATCGACCAACCGGGTGTTCAACCGGGCGTCGACAGCCGCCGTTTCTCAGCTGTCCTGCCAGGGTCAGGGACAGGACGTGCGAGTGATGGCCCCGATCAGTTTCAAGCTTCGTTAACCGGCGGGAGCAGGGCTGACCGGATCCTGGCGCTACCGCGCCGCGCAAAATTTCCGCTTGTCCCCATGCCCCATCTTCCACCAGGAGATTCAGCAATGATTTCGATGATCCGTCGCCGAGCGGCCGCCTTGGCGGTCCTGCTGGCTGTTGCAGGATTTGCGGTACCCACTGCCGTGATGGCGCAGCAGGACGCGCAGAAGGCTGCTCCGGCAGCCGAAGCTGCCGCGCCGGCCGCTACTCCGGCGCCGGCGGTACCGCCGCCTGCTCCAGTGCCCACCGTGACCAAGGAAACCGTCGAAAACCCGTACGGCCTGGAAGCGCTCTGGCGTCAGGGCGACTTCGTCTCCAGGGGCACGCTGATCATCCTGGTCATCATGTCGATGGGCAGCTGGTACATCATCTTCGTCAAGCTGTGGGAGCAGTTCAAGCTGATGCGCGAAAGCCGCGAGATGTCGGCGGCTTTCTGGAAATCGTCGTCACTGCGCGATGGTGCCAAGAAGCTCAAGTCGGTCAGCGCATTCCGCTACATCGCGGAAAGCGGGATCGAGGCCAACGAGCATCACGAGGGTGCAATGACCGAGAACATCGACCTCAATACCTGGGTGACGATGTCGGTGCAGCGCGCAGTCGACACGGTGCAAAGCCGCCTGCAGGACGGGCTCGCGTTCCTCGCGACGGTGGGCTCGACGGCGCCCTTCGTCGGCCTGTTCGGAACCGTGTGGGGCATCTATCACGCGCTGACGGCGATCGGTATCGCCGGTCAGGCCTCGATCGACAAGGTCGCCGGGCCGGTCGGTGAGGCGCTGATCATGACGGCGATGGGTCTTGCCGTCGCGGTGCCGGCGGTGATGGGCTACAACTGGCTGGTCCGCCGCAACAAGGTCGCGATGGATCACGTGCGCACGTTTGGTGCCGATCTGCACGCCGTGCTGCTCGGACGCAAGATCGAACTGAGGGCTGCGCCGGCGCGTTGAGCGTCGGCGACGGAGAGCGCCATGGCAATGAATGTCGGGGCCGCGGAAGGCGGCGAAGACGAAGCCATCTCTACCATCAACACCACGCCGCTGGTCGACGTGATGCTGGTGCTGCTGATCATCTTCCTGGTGACGATTCCGGTCATCACCCAGTCGATTCCGCTCAAGCTGCCGGAGGAGATCAATCTTCCGCGGCAGACCAAGCCGGAAAACATCGAAATCGCTGTGACCAAGGATGGCGATGTCTACTGGGGCATGCAGCCGGTGCGCGACAACGAAGACCTGGTGGAGCGACTGAAGAGGGTCGCCGTGCAGCAGCCGCAGCCGGAGGTGCACATCCGCGGCGACCTGGCCGGGCGTTACGAATTCGTCGGTCGAGTGGTGTTTGCCTGCCAGCGGGCCGGGATCCAGAAGATCGGCTTCGTTACCGAGCCGCCGCCGCGTGGCGGCTGATCGCCGCCGGCGCCTCGAGGAGAATTCCAATGGCTATGAATGTCGGTACGGGTGGCGGTTCGCAGGATCCGGACGTGATGGTTGACATCAACACCACGCCGCTGATCGACGTGATGCTGGTCCTGCTGGTGATGCTGATCATCACGATCCCGATCCAGCTTCACTCGGTCAATCTGAACATGCCGGTCGGCACGCCACCGCCGCCGACCGAGAAGCCGCAGGTCATCACGGTCGACGTCGATTTCGACGGAACCATTTTCTGGAACGGCGACATCGTTCCCGACAAGCCGACGCTGGAAGCGAAGCTGATCGATGCGGCGGCGCAGCCGGTGCAGCCCGAGGTTCATCTGCGGCCGAACAAACTCGCCGAATACAAGGACGTCGCCGCCGTGATGGCCGCCGCCCAGCGCCTCGGCGTCATCAAGCTGGGGCTGGTGGGCAACGAGCAGTTCGTCCGCTAGCGCGGAGATCCGCTGATGCGACACATTCGTAGACCCGGTCGAGCATTGCGCGCGACCGCTGCCGCTGCTGTCATCGCCGCTGCGTTCGGGATTCAGCCCGGACCGCAGGGCGTCGGCTGGTCCGTCGCCAGGGCGCAGGAAGCGGTCCGACCCGAAGTAGGCAAGCCGCTGCAGGCGGCCCGCGACCTCTACAAGCAGGGCAAGTACAAGGAAGCACTCGCCAAGGTGCGCGAGGCTGAAGCCGTGCCAAACCGGACCGCGCAGGAAAACCACCTGATTGAGCAGATGCGCGCGGCAGTCGCGGCGCCAGGCCGGTGATACCGAGCAGGCGATCAAGGCGTCGCAGGCGCTGCTGGCTTCGGGCAAGCTGTCCGAAGCAGAACAGGCGCGCCACGCGGCAAATCTGGCGAGTCTGTACTACCGCAATCGCGACTTCGCCAATGCAGCCAAGTGGGCCGACCGCGCGCTCAAAGCGAATCCCGGCGACTCGGCGATGCGCAGCCTGCAGATCCAGTCCCTCTATCAGGCAGGCGATTTCCAGGCGGCGTCGCGCGAAGCGCTCGAGGACGTGCAGGCGGCGGAGAAGGCCGGGCGCGCTCCGCCCGAAGACCGTCTGCAGCTGCTCGCCAACGTGGCCTCGAAGGGCAATGACCGCAGCGCCTACCTAGTCGCGCTCGAACGCCTGGTTACCTACTACCCGAAGCGCGAGTACTGGGCCGACCTGCTGCGCAGGATCGAGTCGAAGCCCGGTTTCTCCAATCGGCTGACGCTTGACGTGCTGCGGCTGCGACTCGCGACCAGGACGCTCGAGTCGGCGAATGACTACAGCGAGATGGCACAGCTAGCGCTGCAGCAGGGCCAGGCGGCAGAAGCGAAGAAGATCCTCGACGAGGGCTTTGCCGCGGGCATACTCGGCAAGGGAGCGGAAGCCGAACGCCAGAAGCGCCTGCTCGCGCTGGCGACGCAGAAGGCCAACGATGCAGGCCGCGATCTCGCGACCGCCGAGGGTGAAGCCACGGCCGATGCGAATGCGATGGTGCGTATCGGGCTGGCCTACACGGGTTTGGGCCAGTACGACAAGGGAATCGCGCTGATGCAGAAGGGCATCGCCAAGGGGGGACTCAAGAATCCCGACGATGCCCGCCTGCATCTGGGCATCGCGTACTTGCGCGCCGGTAACAAGGCGAAGGCGGTCGAGACATTCCGCACGGTCAAGGGGACCGACGGCGCGGCCGACCTGGCGCGGCTCTGGATGCGCGTCTGATACGGCCGCGAGTCCGGCCCGAATGAAGCGCCCCTGCGGGGCGCGCTTGATATTCAATCGGTGATCGCCGTGCCGCGCCTTGCGGCCGCACCGCGTTGACTACTTCTTCAGAGTCGACAGGTAGGCTACGACGTCCTCGACCTCCGCCGCGTTCAATGCTGGCCCGCTGCCCCCTAGGCCGCCCGAGCGATGAAAGCTGGGCATGACCGTACCGCGGGTGATCCGTGCATAGTCGACCACCGACAAACGCAGCTGCGCAACCGTTAGTGCCGCACCGACTCCGTCGAGCGCCGGCGCGCTCGTGCCTCCGGGTTGCAGATCCTTGTCTTTGATCGAGTGGCAGGTCAGGCAATTTGCAGCGCCGCGCTTCGCCAGCAGGGCACGGCCACGCGCCGCATCGCCGGGCTTGCCGGTCAATGACTGCGGTATCCCGTCGCCTTCGACCTTGAAGTTAGCCACCTGACTGAATGCGCCACCGGCCAATGCGAACGAGGTTGCCAGCGCGAGGGTGAATTTCGGCAAGGTGTTCATGTGCTTTCGGGTTGCCCGCTCCGTGAACATGACCCAGGCGTCCGCAACGTCCGCCGGTAACAGCCCAAGCGCAATAATGCTAGTCTGAAACGGTCACGGGCGGCTGTATTGGCGCAGGGCAAGCTGTCCCTTCGGCGCTACAACACTCAGCACGCGGCCGACCTGGCGCGGCTCTCTGGATGCGCGTCGGCTGATCGTTGCCGAGGGCGGCGGCCACCTCGGGCCGCGCTGACCGTACCGGCCAAAAAGAAGCCCGCCTTTCGGCGGGCTTTGATTTTGCAGGACCGTCCCGATCAGAAGAACATGTAACGGACGCCGATCGTGTAGAAGCGGCCCACCGCCCCGGCCTGATGCCACGTCTGGTTGTAATTGATGGCATACGGGACCGCGAGGTAGGGGTCGAATGGTGCCTCTTTGTTGAACAGGTTCTGGATGGAGAAGTCGAGTTGCAAGGCCTTGGTCGCCTGCCACTTGGCGAACAGATCGAACGTGGTGAACGACGGCAGCTTGCAACTGTTGTAGATATTGCCGTTCGTGTCGAACACGCCGCAGTTGTATTGGCCGTTGTCGGGATATGTCACGCCGGTGTTGGGGTTGGTGATCGTGCCGGATCCGGCCCCGTCTGACGGCGTCGTTTCGCCCTTGTGGTCGACCATCTCGATCGAACCGATGTAGTTCACCCCGAGGGTCGTCTTCACCGGGCCATAGTCCCAGGTCAGCGTCAAGGTGGCCCGATCCTTCGGCCCGCCGCCGCCCGCGCTCTGAACCAGCGGGCCGTGGGTGCCGGCGTAGTCGAACGTGTTGCCCAGAGGGTCAGTCTTCTCGAACTTGTTGACGTGCGTCCAGTAGATCTGCCCATACAGATTGCCCGCCTCAGCCATGCTCAGGTGGGACTGTACGGAGAAGTCGAAGCCATCGGTCTTCGACGACGAGGCGTTCTGGTAGAAGCCGGTAACCGATCGCGATCTTGCCATCATTGCCGTAATAGATGAACGTATTCGGCAGCGAGCCCGAGATTTTCGAGTTAGGCACGCCGGATGTCGGCAGACCGCCGATGACCGAGTTGGGATCGACCTGAACGATCTCGTCTTCGCGATGGACCCACCAGTAGTCGAAAGTAAAGGTGGTGCCGGCCACCGGCTCGAAGACCAGGCCCAACGTATAGTTCTTGGACGTCTCGGGCTGTATCTGCGGGTTCCCCTGCGACAGGATGCCGTAGGTCGTGAAACCGAAGCTGGAACCGCCGATCTCCGCGGGACCGGGCGCGCGGAACGATTCCGAATACGTGCCGCGCAACAGGAGTTGCTGCAGCGGCCTGGCCTTGAAGCCGATCGTCGGGGTCGTCGAGTTGCCGAAGTCCGAGTAGTGGTCATACCGAAGTGCCGCGTTGAGCTCCAGCCACTTGGTCACCGGCGCGACCAGTTCGCCGTACAACGCGAAAACGTCGCGGCTCATGTTGAACGCCGAATAACCGAGGCCGACGATCGACGGCGGTATCGGTGCCCGGCACGAACGGCGTGTCGGCTTTCTCCCAGCGATATTCCGCGCCCAGCGCCAGGCCAAGCGGCCCGCCCTCCAGCGTCATCAGATCGCGTGACGCCTTGAAGTCGATCGAAGTGACCGAGCTGGTCGGCTCGTTGCTGAGCGTCGGCGAAATGGCGGCCAGCACGCTCGGAGAGGTCGGGCTGGGGGAGTACAGGCTGGGGCGAGTGATGAGGTAGGTGCCGTTGTTCAGCGCAGCCTGCATCTGGTCGTAGATGATGAAGCCGGTGTTGTCGTTCTGCAACTTGCTCTTCACATAGAGCAGGCCGGTGTTGTAGTCCCAACCAAAGGCCGTACCTTCCAGGCCCACGAGGCCCCGGAAGACATCGTTCTGTGTCTTCTGGTCTCGCCCCCCAAGTTCGTTCGGTACATAGAAGAGCGACCGGTCGACGCCGAACGTGTTGTCGGGATGCGAGGCCGGAAGCGTCATGAAGCCATGCACGAAGAGCGGATTGAAGGGGTCCCCCGGATTGAAGACGCCGCCGTCGTTGTTCGCGCCCAGGGTGCCGTTGGCGTGCGTCGTGGTAGTGAAGTATGCCAACTCCGCAAAGCCCGTCATGGACGGCGAGAACTGCAACGTACCCCGCCCGAAAAAGTTGAGGCGATCGGTATCAGGTTGCACCTCTTGTTCGACCCGTGCGTTGTAGCGGCACAAACCGGTCTGCGGGTCGGTGGGGCCGGGATTGCAGGGAATCATGTTCACCCGGGCGCCCCCGCCGTTTGCATTTCGAGTCACGCCGTACGGCGAGTTGGACGACGGCCCGAGACCAGAAGATACGGACGATTGGCACCGTTGGTGAGGTCGTAGTATCCGTACGAGGTGAGGTCGGTCTGACCAATGAAGCCCCGGTCCTTCGACCAGATGTTGTTCGACCCCGCTGCCTCCAGGTTGAAGAAGACGTTGTACTTTTCGGTGGCCAAGTTGCCAAAGCCGTACGAAACGTGAGCGCGCCACGCCTCGCCGTCGCCGTCTTGGGTCTGGCCGTAGGTGGCGCCAGCCGATAAACCTTGGTAGGTTTTGCGCAAAATGACGTTGACCACGCCGCCCACCGCGTCAGCGCCGTAGATGGCGGACGCGCCGTCCTTCAGGACTTCGATGCGCTCGACCGCCTCCAGGGGCAGCGAGTTGAGGTCGACGAAGTTGCGGGTGCCGTCGTCAGCGAGGCCATAGGTCGCCATGCGACGGCCGTTGAGCAGAACCAGCGTCGAGTTGACGCCCAGGCCGCGCAGCGAGACGGCGGCCGACCCCGAGGCGAAACCGTTCGTGAAGGACGAGGGAATCGAGCCGGTGCTGTCGGCGGTAATGCCGCGCAGCACTTCCTGAATCGTTTGCTTTCCCGTGTTCTCGATCTGTTCCCGGGTAATGACCTGCACCGGCTGGGAGGTTTCCCCGTCGAGCCTCCTGATGCGAGAGCCGGTAACTTCTACCCGCTCCAATTGTTGCTGTTGCTGCGCAAAGACCTGCGAAGCAGGCAGTGCCGCTGCCAAGCCGCCGAATGCGAGAGCAAGGCTCCGCGCAATAGGACTGATTTGAAGTTTCACTGAGACGCCCCCCAAGAATTTTTGTCGTGGCCCATGCCAGATCGTGGATATGGGCCGGAATCTGCAGTTCGCGGCTCGGTTCGAAGGTAGGTCCCGGGCCCCGCACAAGCGGACCGATTCTCAACGGGGGGTCACACGAATGCAATAAAGTAGAAACATATGAGGGGAAGATGTTGTATCGAACACACAGGAGAATTGACGCAACGCCGCGCGTGAGACGTTTGCTGCAAGGCAAATGACGACACAACGCCGCGCGTGAGACGTTGCTGCAAGTGCAAATGATCTGACGACGAACCGTCAGACAGTTCGGCGCAGTCGCGGAACCGCAGATAGCAGTGCTTTTGTGTAGGCGTGCTGTGGCCGCTCGAGAACGACCTCTGCCGAGCCCGCTTCGACGATCCGTCCGTCCTTCATGACGGCGACGTCGTCGGCGAGGTACTCGACGACGCCGAAGTTGTGCGTGATGAATAGATAGGCGATCCCGAACTCGGCCTGCAGATCCCGCAGCAGGTTGAGGATCTGCGCCTGTACCGAGACGTCCAGCGCCGAGGTCGGCTCGTCGCAGACGATCAGTCGCGGTTCCACGGCCAGCGCCCGCGCGATGGCCAGCCGCTGCCGCTGGCCGCCGGAGAACTCGTGCGGATATCGCGCGAGCGAGTCCTGGCGGAGCCCGACGCGGTCGACCAGCGCGCGCACCCGCTGCGACCGCTCGCCCGCCGAAATCTCCGGACGCAGCGACAGGATGCCTTCCTCCAGGATCTCCTGCACGCGCATGCGCGGATTCAGCGAGGAAAACGGATCCTGGAAGATGATCTGCATCGTGCGGCGCGCATTGCGCAGCGCGTCACCTTCCAGGCCATCGAGTGCGACCCCTTCCAGCCGGGCTTCGCCCTCGATCCGCGCCACGTCCCGCAGCAGCTGCACCAGCGCCTTGCCGGTGGTGGTCTTGCCGCAGCCCGATTCGCCGACCAGCGCAAGCGTGCGGCCGGCGGCGAGTTCGAACGAAACGCCGTCCACCGCCTGGACATAGCCGACTGTGCGCCGCAGCAGGCCGCGACGGATCGGAAACCCGACACGGTAATCGCGGACGCTCAGCAGCGGTGTGCCCGAGGCGACGGCGCGGGCTGACAACCGTTCGACTGTGCTCGCCCGCTCCGCCACCACGACGCGTGCCGCGTCGACACCCTCGCGGTACAGCACGCAGCGGACGCCATGGTCGGGGCGCGGCTGCCGTAGCGCCGGCGGTCCGGCCAGGCATTTGTCGTGAACGTGTGGGCAACGGTCGGAGAATCGGCAGCGATCGAAGCGCTGGTTGAGCGCGGGCACCGTGCCGGGAATCGCCGCCAATCGCGCGCCGCGCTTGGCCCTGTCGGGCAGTGCATCGAGCAGCATGCGCGCGTACGGGTGCAGCGGCCGGGCGAAGAACTCCCGCGTCTCGGCCACCTCGATGATCTGGCCGGCGTACATCAGTGCGATGCGCTCGGCGACCTCGGCGACGATGCCCAGGTCGTGCGTGATCAGCAGCATCGCCATGCCCTGCTTGCGCTGCAGCTCGACCAGCAGATCGAGGATCTGCTTCTGGATCGTGACGTCAAGTGCCGTGGTCGGCTCGTCGGCGATCACGACGTCCGGCTCGCCCGCCAGTGCGATCGCGATCATCACGCGCTGCTTCTGGCCACCGGACAGCTGGAACGGATAGCTGTCGATGCGTCGTTCCGCTTCGGGCATTCCGACCCGCCGCAGCCATTCGAGCGCCTTCGCGCGAGCCGCAGCGCCACGCAATGCGGAATGGCGCTCGATGACCTCGACGATCTGGTCGCCGACGGGCAGCACCGGGTTCAGGCTGGTCGACGGCTCCTGGAAGATGATGCTGACCCGACGACCTCGCACATCGCGCATGCGTGCCTCCGGCAGCTGCGCAATGTCGACGCCGTCCAGCGCCATCTTTCCGCCCTGGACGCGCCCGTTGTCGGGCAGCAGACGGAGGATCGACAGGGCGGTCATCGACTTGCCGCATCCCGATTCGCCGACCAGCGCGAAGGTCTCGCCGCGCTCGAGCGTCAACGACAGCGCGTCGACCGCGTGCACCAGACCGCCGTCGGTGTCGAGCACCGTGTCGAGCGCGGAGATTTCGAGCGTCGTAGCGGCGTTCGGCGCCGTTTCCGGCTGCTCGCGCGCCACACGGCCCGGAGTCAAGCCGCCTCCTTCGCCCTGCGGGCTGTCCCCCCGGGGGGGAGCGAGCGCCTTCGAAGCGGCCGTGCGGCGCTCACGTCGCTTCCTTCAGCCGGTAACGGCGCGGGCGGAAAGCCCGAGCCCTCGGATCGAACGCTTCGCGGACGGCGTCGGCGAACAGGTTGGCCGCAAGCACCAGCGCCAGCATGAAGGTGAATGCAGTCGCGAGGTTCCACCAGACTGCCGGATCGCGCGACATCTCGCTGCGGGCCAGGTTGATCATCGAGCCAAAGCTCGACGAATTGGGGTCAACTCCCACTCCCACGTACGACAGAACGGCTTCGTAGAGCACCAGCGCCGAGAAATCGAGCACCGCGACGATCAGCACGAGGTGCATGACGTTGGGCAGGATGTGGCGAGCCATCACCCGTCCGTGACTGACGCCGAACGCGTGCGCCGCCTGCACGTATTCGAGCTCGGAGATCTTCAGCGTCTCGGCCCGCAGCAACCGGCACAGCGTGGCCCAGCCGGTGATGCCGAGGATCACGCACAGCAGGAACAGGCGGAGCTCGGCGCGTTCAACGCCGGTGGCGAAGTCCTCGGCATGCTGGTCGATGTAGACGTTGATCAGCAGGACGAACGCCACCACCAGCAGGATCGGCGGTATCGCCGACAGCACCGTGTAGAAGTACTGGATGATGTCATCGACCCAGCCCTTGAAGTAGCCGGCCAGCACGCCCAGCGCGACGGCGAGCGGCAGCGTGGCGATGGTCGACAGCGACCCGATCACCACTGCGGTGCGGATGCTCTTGAGAGCCTGGAACAGCACGTCGTTGCCGGTGCGGTCGGTGCCGAACGGGTGGTAAGCCGGCCAGATTGCCATGAGCCAGCCCGCGAACGCGGCGATCACCGCTGCGGTGATCAGGACAGCTCGCCATGGCACTTCGGTTTCGCCGCGCAGCATCTCGACGAGTGACGCTCGCCACCCTGCCAGCGAGCGGCTGCGCAGCAGCGCAATCAGCACGCTGAGCAGAACGGCAGCAGCCAGGCCGCCGGCCGTGCCGACCAGGGAGCGCTTCAGCAGGTCGGGTTTCCACTCCGTAGCCGGATCGTCGAGGTGTGATCCCCCGTACGCAAGGCGGGGCTGGATTCGCGCCTCCTGGCCATCCACGACCGTGGTTTCGCGCTGGAACGACCAGTAGGCCAGCGGCACCGAGTAGGTCTTTTCGCGCGCCTCGATGGCATGCCGAAGAAGGACGTCCAGCATCGAAAGCGTGCGCGTGCCGTAGGCCACCTGCGCATCCGACGCGCTGCCCGTCGCGGCCTCCAGCCGCAGACGAAAATGGATCGAGTCGAGCAGTGCGATCGTGCTGAACACGATCAGGACCACGGCTGCCGACATGGCGGGCGCATCGCGCATCACGTGCCGCCAGGTTGCGCGCAGGTTGGCGTTGCCTCGGACGTGAACGACGTAGGCGGCGACCGCGGCAACTACGAGCCACAGTACGAGATCGGTCCACAGGAAGACGAATTTCGGCACGGCGCGATCCGACAATCAGGCGAGCCGCACGCGCGGATCGACGAAGGTATAGGCGATGTCTGTCGCCAGATACGCGAGGATGTAGAGCAGCGAGCCCAGGAACACCATCGTGTGCACGATCGCGAAGTCCTGGCCGGCGATCGCCTCGACGACGTAGGTTCCAAGTCCGGGAATGCCGAAGAACGACTCGAACACGATCGAACCGAGAAAGGCATACGGCAGCAGCGCGCCGACGTGGGTCAGGATCGGAAGCCATGCGTTGCGCAGCACGTGCCCGAACAGCACGGTCGATTCCGCCAGCCCTTTCGAGCGGGCGGTGCGCACGTAGTCCTTGCCGATTTCCTCGAGCAGCATCGCGCGGAACAGCCGTGCCTCGGAGCCGAGCTGGAACACGATGCCGACGATCATCGGCAGCGCCAGGAACTTCAGCAGGTCGAGTCCCGGGACGAAACCCGACAGCGGCACCAGCTTGAGCGTCTTGCCGAAGAACCACTGCGCCATGATGATGTAGAACAGACTCGAGATCGACATCATCACCACGCAGGTCACCGTACCCCAGAAATCGAGGTAGCTGACGCGGAAGAACACCAGCAGCAGCGAGAACGTGACGCCGGTTAACACAGTCAGCAGCAGCATCGGGCCGGCCAGCGCGAGGCTGGCCGGTATGCGAGTGGCGATCTCGTGGCGGATGTCGCGTCCGCTGTCGCTGGTGCCGAAGTCGAGGGTGAACAGCTTCAGCGAACGGTCGTAGAAGATCGTCTGCGTGAACCGATCGATGCCCTCGGCCTTCGTGTTGAACCACAGCGGTTTGTCGTATCCGCGCTCGGCCTTCCATTTCTCGATCGCGTCCTGCGAGACGCGCTTGGCGCCGATGTTCAGCCGCGCGATGTTGTCGGGCGAGTTGACCGCGAAAAACAGCGTGAAGGTCAGCAGGTTGACGCCGACGAGTATCAGCACCGCATAGCCGATGCGGCGGACGATGTAGTTCAGCACGATGGTCTGCGGGCGACGCGGATCACTCCGCGCCTCGTGCGACCGCGAGCGTGCGCGCAGCGGTCTCGCGCTCGCGGCGCTTCCAGCTGCGGAACGCCGGAACGATGGCGGCGACCAGCACCAGCACGATCACGGCCACCGGCCACCAGATCGGCCGGTTCCACTCGGCGATCTTCGCGGCACGCAGGGCCGGATCGACCTTCATGAACATCAGCCGGTCGTTCGCCAGCGGTGCCGGTTTCACATTGCCGACCCACTGGTGGGTGACCGAGCCGGCGTACGGGTTGTAGCCGAACGCCCAGGGCGCGTCGTTCTGAAGGATCTTCACCATCTGGTCGACCACTTGCTGCTTGCGCGGAACGTCGTCGAGATAACGCAGTTCCTCGAACAGCTTGTCGAACTCGGCGTTCTGATAATTCGCCGTGTTGTTGCCGTTGCCCTGCGTGGCCGCCTGCGAGTTCGGGCCGTACAACAGGAACAGGAAATTCTCCGCGTCCGGATAATCGGCAAACCAGCCCCACCAGAAGATCTGCAAGCTGCCCTTGTCGGCCTTGTCCTGGAAGCGGTTGTAGTCGGTCGCGCGCAGTTCGAGCTGCACGCCGAGCTTGGCGAACTGCTTGACCATCCATTCGACCTCGGCCTTGAGTTCGGGTGTCAGCGCGCGCTGGTAGTCGTAGTTCAGCACCAGCGGCTGGCCGGTCTTGGCGTCGCGCCCGTCCGGGTAGCCGGCCTCGGCCAGCAGGCGTTTCGCCTCGTCGATCGACTTGCGGCGCGGCTTGCCGTCGACCACGTCGTATACGGTGCGGTTGATCGCTTCCGGGCGGTAGGCGAACACACCGGGCGGCACGGCGCTCATCGCCGGTTCACCGGCGGCCTTGCTTTCGAACACGCGGACGAACTCCTCCCAATCGATCGCGATCGAAAGTGCCTGGCGCAGCTTGCGGTTGCGCTCCTGCTCCGCCGGCGTCTTGCCCTTGCCGACCACCGGGTCCCACCAATTGAAGCCGAGATACCAGTTCGAAATTTCCAGGGTCCTCGGCATCTGGATGCCGCGCTCGCGGAACACCTTGGCGACCTGCTCGGAGTTCTTGACGTCGTACTCGAATTCCTGCAACCAGTCGAAGCGGAAGATCTCCGGTGTGTCGTAATAGCCCTGCATGAACTTCGTCTTGTGCGGAATTTTTTCCTTTTCGATCGAGAATACGATGCGGTCGATGAACGGCATCATCTTGCCGCAGTCGGTCAGCAGGCCGGCGTTCTTGTCCGCGGCCTCGCCCTCGCACGGATACGGCTCACCGCGGAAATTCGGGTTGCGGGATAGCACGTG
The DNA here is from genome assembly GCA_963703945.1 of uncultured beta proteobacterium. Classification (GTDB taxonomy): domain Bacteria; phylum Pseudomonadota; class Gammaproteobacteria; order Burkholderiales; family Burkholderiaceae_F; genus JALORV01. The sequence continues at coordinate 104,276 of CAVPGM010000012.1, forward strand.
GCGGCGGTTTTCCTGATACTCGGTCAGCATGTACGGTCCAGTGCCGACCGGCCAATAGTTCATGCTGAGGTTGCGCTCGGCCATGCCGGGTTGTGAATAGAACTTGTCAGCCTCCCACGGCACCGGAGCGAAGAAGCTCATCGTCAGCCAGTACTTGAACTGCGGGTACTTGCCTAGAAGGCGGATACGCAGCGTGTGATCGTCGACTGCCTCGGCTCCGGCGAGAGCGAACTGCCGGAAGTCAAGGAACGGCAGATTGCGATCCGTCAGCGGCTTGCCGTTGCGCAGCTTCTCGTCTTCCTTGGCGATCAGTTCGCCATACTCCTTGAGTCCCTTGATGTGCTCGGCCATCGGCGAGAACGATGGCGACTTGATGCGCGTCGTTGCCAGGCGGCGGATTGCGTAAACGTAATCGTGGGCGGTGAGTTCGCGGGTGCCTCGATGCTCGAAATCGAACGGTGTGCGGCGGTTGCCAAGGTCGCCGGCTGTCAGCGCGTGATAACGGTAGTTGCCGCTGTCGTCGCGGGCGAAGGCCGGATGCGGCGAATACAGGATGCCCTTCTTGATCTTGATGTCGTACACGGATTCGGCGATTTCCGCGCCCGGGGCGTCGGCCGGCAGTTCGCGTCCGGCCTTGTCGTAGTAGCGCGGTGTGGCAACCGCTTCGGCCGCGCGTGGCACGACCTCGTACGGCCGCTTCAGATAATGGAAGCGGTACAGCGGCTCAAAGACGGAATAGCTAAACGGTGTTTCGTCGATCGAATACGACGCGGTCGGATCCATGTATTTCGGGGACCGCTCCTGGAATCCGGCGAAGAACGTGTTGGTCTTCTCGGCCCCCGCGGCATGAGGGCTGTTGGTGATGCGGTCGCAGGCAGACAGCAGCATCGCTGAGGCGACGCCCAGGAGCACGGTCCAACTGCAGCGCAATTTCATGCTCTCCCCCTCCGCTTGGTAGCGGCCAACCGCCCGTACGACCCTCGTGGGGTCGACAAGGCGGCGGATTGTAATGGCGGACCAACCGATTCTCGTCCAGTCGGCCGGAATGCGCATCGACCGCCCGTATACTGCGGCGCAGCGCATGTCGATCAATCCCCAAGTCGCCAATGGCGAGCCGTTCACCTGGTCCGTCCGCGTCTACTACGAGGACACGGACACCGGCGGCATCGTCTACTACGCGAACTACCTGAAGTTCTTCGAGCGTTGCCGCACCGAATGGTTGCGTGCCGCCGGATTCGAGCAGCGCCGCCTGTCGGACGAATTCGGCCTGCAGTTCATCGTAGCCCGTGTCGACTGCGAGTACCGGCAGCCCGCGCGACTCGACGACCTGCTGCAGATCGACCTGCGCGTTGCTAAGGCGGGACGCGTGTTCATCGTCTTCGAGCAGACCGCGCGGCGCGCCGAGGTCGTGCTCGCGACCGCCCGCGTGAAGGCAGGGTGCATCGACTCGAGCCGCTTTGCTCCCGCGCCGATGCCGCCTGCGCTGGTTGACGCCTTCCGTACCCTGCCCGGATCGCTCCGCCTGCAATGACGCCTACAGCCGATCTCTCCATCCTGTCGCTGATCACCAAGGCCACGGTGGTCGTTCAGTTCGTGCTGGTGCTGCTCGCGGTATTGTCGATCGCGTCGTGGACGGCCATCTTCCAGAAGGGCTTCACCATCAAGCGCGCCAAGCGCGAGACCGAGTCGTTCGAAAGCCAGTTCTGGGGCGGCGCGGAGCTGAGCCAGTTGTACCAGCAGGCGTCGAACCCGCGCCGCAAGAGCGGAGCGCTCGAGACGGATCTTCGAGGCCGGGATGAGCGAGTTCCTCAAGCTGCGCGGGCGCGGAGACGTGCAGGCGACGCTGGACGGCGCCCGCCGGGCGATGCGCGCGTCCTACCAGCGCGAGATGGACGGGCTCGAGTCACGGCTCAATTTTCTCGCCTCGGTCGGTTCGGTCAGCCCGTACATTGGGCTGTTCGGCACGGTGTGGGGAATCATGCACGCGTTCACGGGTCTGTCCAATCTGCAGCAGGCCAATCTCGCGAGCGTCGCGCCGGGCATTGCCGAGGCGCTGGTGGCCACCGCGATTGGGCTGTTCGCGGCGATTCCGGCGGTGGTCGCCTACAACCGCTTTGCCCACGACATCGACCGGCTTGCCAACCGTTTCGAGAGTTTCATGGAAGAATTTCTCAACATCCTGCAGCGGCAGCGGACCTGACGCCCGACCATCATGGCCCTGGTCGCCCGACGCACCGGACCTCGCCGCCGGATGATGGCGGATATCAACGTCGTTCCCTATGTCGACGTGATGCTGGTGCTGGTCGTTATCCTGATGGTGGCTGCACCTTTCGTGAATCCGAGCGTGGTCAACCTGCCGACCGTGGCGAAGGCGGGTCAGCAGAGCGACGTACCGGTACGGGTGGTCGTCCGTTCCAACGGAAGGATTTCGGTGCTTGAAGCCGGCGGTCGTGATCGCCCGGTGGAGCTGTCGCAGGTAGTGGCCGCGGTGCGCGAGCGTCAGGGCGGGAAGCCCTCCACGCCGGTCGTGATCGAGGCCGATGGCGCGGTGAAATACGAGACCGTCGTCAAGGTCATGGGCGAACTGCAAAGGGCCGGAGTGGAACGCGTCGGCCTGTCGGTGCAGGTGAAGTGAAAGAGTCCACGCATCGTCGGCCGCTGCGGCGCTGGCAGACGCCCGAGCGCTCGGCGCCGGCGTTCGGCCTTTCGCTGCTTGCACATGCTGTGCTCTTCATTGCGATTGCGTTCGCGGTTCGCTGGAAGACCGAGCCGGCGGGCATGGTAGTGGCTGAGCTGTGGGGCGCGATGCCGGCTGCGACGGTCGAGCCCGCTCCCGCTCCACCGCCACCGCCCGTCGTCAAGCCGGCGCCGGTGGAGCCGCCGCCCGAGCCCCGCAAGGCCGACATCGTCGAGCAGAAGGCGCCCGAACCGGTGAAGAAGGCTGAACCCGAGAAGAAGGTCGAACCCGCCAAGAAGGTCGAGCCGGATCCGCGCATCGAGCAACAGAAACGCGAGGCCGAGCAGAAGGCGCTGAAGGCTGAGCAGGTGGCCGCTGCGAAGAATCGCGAAGCTGCGATCCAGCGCGCGCTGACCGCGGCCGGCAGCCCGGGCCCGGCTGGCGGCAGCCCGGTTGCGGGCGGTGCAGGGTTGGCCCGCGGTTACGAGTCGCAGGTCGTGTCGTGCATCCGCCCGCACATCGTGTTTAGCGTACCCGACGGCCTGCGACCGAAGCAGCATGTCGCCGAATTCGAAGTTCAGCTGCTGCCGAGTGGTGAGCAGGCGGGGGCCCCTCACTTGCTGGCTCCGAGCGGTCTTGCAGCCTACGATCAGGCGGTCGAGCGCGCGATACGACGCTGCGATCCGTTTCCGCGGCCACGCGAGGGCGCGATGCCTCGATCGTTGCGACTGACCTTCGACCCCGTGGAAACGCGATAGCGTGAAGCGCGTAACCCCTTCGTTCGTTCTCGCGCGTTTCCGTGAACGTCGGCCCGCACGCGCTGTCTATACTCGCCGCCAGCTTTCCGAATGAAAAGAAGCAGAAACACCGATCACCGCAATGCGCGGCGCTCCGTCTGCGGCGCACTCGCCCTGCTTCCGTTCGCGGCCCGTGCGCAGTTGCGGGTCGAGATCACCGGTGTGGGCGCGCAGCAGTTTCCGATCGCGGTTGCGCCTTTTGCGAATGACGGGCAACCGCCGCAGGACATCGATGCGATCGTCCGCGCCGACCTCTCGCGCAGCGGCCTGTTCCGCATCGTCGACGCAGGCGCCCAGCCGGTTGCCGACAACGCCAGTGTCAATCTCGCGGATTGGAAGGCACGCGGCGCAGACGCGCTGACCGTCGGCAGCGTGCGGCGGCTCGCTGATGGCCGCTACGACGTGCGGTTCCGGCTGCTCGACACGGTCAAGCAGTCGCAAATCGACGGCCTGTCGTATGTCGCCACCGCCCCAGAACTGAGACTGACGGCCCACCGGATTGCCGACCGCATCTACGAGAAGCTGACCGGCGAGCGCGGGGTCTTCGCCACCCGCATCGCGTATGTCGTGCAGACCGCGCGCAATGCCTGGGAACTGCACATCGCCGATGCGGACGGCGCCAACTCGCAGCCCGCGTTGCGTTCGCGCGAGCCGATTATTTCGCCGGTGTGGTCGCCAGACGGCATACGGCTTGCCTATGTCAGCTTTGAAACCGGAAAACCCGTCGTCTATGTCCATACGGTCACGACCGGAGAACGCAAGGCGGTGGCCAATTTCCGCGGCTCGAACAGTGCCCCCGCCTGGTCGCCAGACGGCCGCTCCCTCGCTGTGACACTGACGCGCGAGGGCAACTCACAGGTCTTCCTGATGAACGCGGATGGATCCGGTGTTCGACGCCTCACCCAGTCGAGCGGTATCGATACCGAGCCCGTGTTCACTCCGGATGGGCAGTCGCTCTTCTTCACCTCCGATCGCGGCGGCGGACCGCAGATCTACCGGATGCCGGCCGGTGGCGGGGCAGTCCAGCGTGTCACTTTCGGCGGTGACTACAGCATCAGCCCACGCCTATCGCCCGACGGCAGGCTGCTCGCCTACGTGGCGCGCCGCTCGGGACGGTTCCAGGTCATGGTCCTCGACCTCGCCAGCGGACAGGAGATCGCTGTCACCGACACCGCGTTCGACGAATCACCGAGTTTCGCTCCCAACGGTCGCCTGCTGCTCTATGCGACCGAGGTCAACGGCCGCGGCATCCTGGCGACGGCGTCGGTCGACGGTCGGGCGCGCGCCCGCCTCACCGGTCCGGCTGGCGACATCCGCGAGCCAACCTGGGGTCCATTCATCAAGTAGGTCTAGGAGTCCGTCATGGTCAGATCAAATCCCATCGTACGCAACGCATCAGTCGCCCTGGCGCTCGCCTGGCTGGTGGTCGGGTGTTCGTCGGTCAACCTCGATGAACAGAAACCCGCCCCGATCGTCGACGCGCAAGGCGCCACGCCGGGCGCCGGTGCCGACACGCGCGCCGTCGCTCCTGTGACCGCGGGATCCTCGCAGGCGATCGATCCGTTCACCGACCCGAACAATCCGCTTTCGAAGAAGAGCGTGTACTTCGATTTCGACAGCTTCGTCGTCAAAATCGAATACCAGCCTCTGGTGGAAGCGCACGGCAAGTACCTCGCCAGCAACAGCGGACGCCGGGTCACGGTCGAAGGCAATACCGACGAGCGCGGCGGGCGCGAGTACAACCTCGCGCTGGGTCAGAAACGGGCCGAGGCGGTCAAGCAGCGTCTGATGCTGCTTGGCGCGCGCGACGCGCAGATCGAGACCGTGAGTTTCGGCAAGGAAAAGCCGCGCGCCACGGGCAGCACCGAAGAAGCCTGGGCGCAGAATCGGCGGGCGGATATCGTTTACAAGTAGCGCTGCTCGTGTACGCGACGGCTGCGCCGTCGTACGTGCACTCGCAGCGGAATGAAATGAAGGTCGGGCTTGGGGCGGCCCGGCGCCCGACCTTGAAGCAACTGCAGACGAAGCGACCGGGTAGGTCGCTTCGTTGCATCTGGGGGATCACATGCGGTCGATGCACTTTCTGGCGGCTCTCATCTTTGCGCTGGCATCCTCGATGTCTCACGCACAACTGTTTTCCGACAGTGATGCGCGCAAGGCGATCCTCGAACTGCGGGAGCGTATCGCGGCCATGGAGAAAGCCCTGCAGCAGAAAGATGCGGAACTCACCGCCCGGCTGGATACGGCGCAGCGCAGCCAGCTCGAGATGGCCAACCAGAACGAGGTCATGCGGCAGGAGATCGCCAAGCTGCGGGGCCAGGTCGAGGCGCTAGCTAACGAGGTGGCCACGCAGCAGAAGCGCAACCGGGAGCTTTACACCGATCTCGACGCACGGCTGAAGAAGTTCGAGCCGTCGTCGGTGACGATCGATGGAAAGACGGCCACGGTCGACCGGACGGAACAGTCAGCCTACGACACTGCGCTCGCACAGTTTCGCAGCGGGGACTTCCGCGGCTCCATCGGCAGCTTTCAGCAGTTCCTTGCGCGCTTTCCTTCGAGCTCGTACGCGCCCGCGGCGCAATACTTTGTCGGCAGCGCGTATTTCGCATTGAAGGACTACAAGGCATCGATCGCGGCCAACCAGGTGATCGTCGATCGCTACAAGGACTCACCGCGCGCGCCTGAGGCGTTGCTGTCGATCGCCGACAGCCAGCTGCAGCTCGCCGACAAGCGCGCCGCCAACAAGACGCTGACCCGCGTGATCAAGGAATATCCGGACAGCGAGGCTGCGGTGCTGGCGAAAGAGCGGTTGCCCGGCACACGCTAGCGGACCTACCCGTGCGTCGTCGGGTCCGGTCTGCGCGCTTCTAGTTCTAGACTGGCGGCCTCGCAATTGCGAGGCCTTTATGCCTGACGTCGACCTCGCTGCGCTTTCACGCACGATACTGCTGGCGACCTTCGTGCTCGCCGCGCTGTTTGGTGCCATCGTGCAACGGACCAACTTCTGCACGATGGGCAGCGTGGCGGACATCGTCAACTTCCACGACTGGACACGGATGCGGCAGTGGCTGCTGGCAATGGCCGTCGCGATCGCCGGCACGACGTTGCTGGATGCGACAGGGCTGATCGACGTGCGGGCCAGCTTCTATACGTCGGCGCGCTTCACGCCGCTCGCCTACGTACTGGGTGGCACGCTATTCGGATTCGGCATGGTGCTGGCCGGCGGCTGCGGATCCAAATCGCTGGTTCGTGCCGGTGCGGGCAGCCTCAAGTCGCTGGTGGTGGTGCTCGTGCTCGGCCTGGTGGCTTACATCTCGCTGCGCGGAGCGCTCGCGCTGCCGCGGGTCGGCGCGATCGAGCACATTGGCGCGACATTGCCGACTCGACAGGACCTGCCGTCGCTGCTCGCGGGTTCGGATGCCGCGCGCACCGCGTGGCGGCTGGGCATCGGACTCGGGTTGGCCGCGGCACTGGCTGCGTTCGCCCTGCGCGACCATGCCTTCCGCACGTTCGACAACCTGCTGGCCGGTGCGGGCATCGGCGCGATCATCGTGGCGGTCTGGTATGTCTCGGGCCACATCGGCCATCTGGCGGAGCACCCGCAGACGCTGGAGGAGACCTATCTGCGCACCAATTCGCGGCAGATGGAATCGCTGTCCTTCGTCGCGCCGATCGCCTGGACGCTCGATTACCTGATGTTCACCAGCGACACCAGCAAGGCGCTGACGATCGGCATCGTTGCGGTCGTCGGTCTCGTGGCCGGGTCGGCCGCCAGCGCACTTGCCGCCGGCCGCTTTCGCTGGGAAGGCTTTCGCGACACCGAAGACACCGCGAACCATCTGGTCGGTGGCGCGCTGATGGGTTTCGGTGGCGTGACGGCGCTGGGCTGCACCGTCGGCCAGGGACTGTCCGGGCATATCGACCCTGGCCGCCGGGTCGTTCATCGCGCTCGCCGGAATCGTCGTCGGCGCGGTGCTCGGCGTCCGCTACCAGGAATGGCGGATCGAGCGCAGCGCGCACTGACCGCATCGGCCCGCGGTCGTATGCTTGTCGTCCCGTGCCGCTGACGTCGGCAGATTGCTGAGGGTTGCCGTGGAAAAGAAGTTTGCCTCGCAGGCCGACCTCGAAGTCAAGAAGGTCAGCTTCGATCGACTGTCGGAGAATGCCTACGCGTACACCGCCGAGGGCGATCCGAATACCGGCATCGTGATCGGCGATGACTGCGTGATGGTGATCGACACGCAGGCCACTCCGGTGATGGCGCAGGATGTGATCCGCTACATCCGCGGCGTCACCGACAAGCCGATCAAGTACGTCACGCTGACCCACTACCACGCGGTTCGGGTGCTCGGCGCTTCCGGCTACCAGCCGCAGCACATCATCGCGAGCCGCGACACGTACGACCTGATCGTCGAGCGCGGCGAGCAGGACATGAAGAGCGAAATCGAGCGGTTTCCGCGCCTGTTCCAGGCGGTGGAGTCGGTGCCCGGCCTCACGTGGCCGACCATCGTGTTCGAGAAGCGGTTGACGCTCTGGCTCGGCAAGCTGCAGGTCGAGATCATGCAACTGGGACGCGGCCACACCAAGGGCGACACGGTCGTCTGGCTGCCGCAGCAGAAGATCCTGTTCTCCGGGGACCTCGTGGAGTACGACGCCACACCGTACACCGGCGACGCCTATCTGACCGACTGGCCGGCGACGCTGGACGCCATCGCGGCTCTCAATCCGGAGAAGCTGGTGCCGGGTCGCGGCGCGGCGCTGCAGACGCCCGAGGCTGTCCGCTCGGGGCTCGACGGCACGCGGGCGTTCGTCAGTGCGATGTTCGAGTCGGTCAGGCAGGGCGCGACCGCCGGACGCGATCTGAGGTCGGTGTATCGAGCCACCTACAACAGCCTGAAACCGCAGTTCGGCCACTGGGTGATCTTCGATCACTGTTTGCCGTTCGATGTCAGCCGTGCGTACGATGAGGCGACCGGGCACGTGCATCCGCGCATCTGGACCGCGCAGCGCGACAAGGAGATGTGGGAGGCGCTAGAGGGATGATGCTGCTCGTGTACGCGATCGCTGCGCGTGAGGAGCGACGGCTTTCTCAATGCAGTTGTACTGCGCGCGCCCGCCCGGCCGCCCGAAGGGCGCGCGCCTAACCAATCGCCTCGAGTGCACGTGCGAGCCGCAGGCTCGCGTACACGAGAGGCGCCTACATCATGCCGTCAACCTACAAAGCTCCTGAATATCCGTACGTGACGCCGCCCGAGATTGCCGCGGGCGGGGTGGCGCGCACGCAGGTGGCGATCGTCGGTGCGGGACCGGTCGGGCTGGCGGCGGCGATCGACCTGACGCAGCAGGGTATCGACGTGCTGATCATCGACGACAACAACACCGTGAGCGTCGGGTCGCGCGCGATCTGCTACGCCAAGCGGGCGCTGGAGGTTCTCGATCGGCTGGGTTGCGGCGACCCGATCTGCACGCGCGGGGTCAGCTGGAACGTCGGGAAGGTCTACTTCCACGACAAGCTGGCCTATCGGTTCGACCTGCTGCCCGAAGCCGGTCACAAGAGACCCGCGTTCGTCAACCTGCAGCAATATCACCTCGAGGAAGCTCTGGTCGATCGACTCGCGGCGCTGGGACAGGTCGTGCGCTGGAGGAACACGGCGGTCGGCGTCGAGCAGGACGCGAAGGGTGTGCATCTCGCGGTCGATACGCCGGACGGGCGCTACTCAATCGAAGCCGATTACCTGATCGCGGCGGACGGAGCGCGCAGTCCGCTGCGCGATCTGATGGGACTCGAATGGAAGGGTCAGGTATTCCGCGATCGCTTTCTGATCGCCGATGTGCACATGAAGGCCGATTTTCCGCCCGAGCGCTGGTTCTGGTTCGACCCGCCGTTCCATCCGGGGCAGTCTGCGCTGTTGCACCGGCAGGCCGACGATGTGTGGCGCATCGATTTCCAGCTCGGATGGGATGCGGATCCGGAGGAGGAAAAGAGGCCCGAGCGCGTCCTGCCGCGCATCCGCGCGATGCTGGGCGACGAGCGGCCTTTCGAGCTCGAGTGGGTCAGCGTCTATACGTTCCAGTGCCGTCGGCTCGACCGCTTCGTGCACGATCGGGTGATCTTCGCCGGTGACGCCGCGCATCAGGTGTCACCGTTCGGCGCGCGCGGAGCCAACAGTGGATTTCAGGACACCGACAACCTCTGCTGGAAACTGGCGCGCGTGCTGCGTGGGCAGTCACCGTACTCGCTATTGATCAGCTACGACGGCGAGCGCGTCGAGGCCGCCGATGAGAACCTGTTGAACTCGACCCGCGCGACGGACTTCATCACACCCAAGACTCCGGTGAGCCGCGTATTCCGCGATGCTGTGCTGACGCTGTCGCAGCGCTATCCGTTTGCCCGCTCGCTGGTCAACAGCGGACGGCTCTCGCGCCCGACCGCGCATCGCGGCAGCGCGCTGTCGACGCTGGACCGCGACGTGTTCGATGGTGCGATGGCGCCGGGAGCGCCAGCGGCTGATGCGCCGGTGCGCGTCGATGGTCACTCCGCATGGCTGATCGACCTGCTCGGCGGCCGGTTCGACCTGCTGGTGTTCGCCCCGGTTGCACCTCAAGTGCTCGAAGAGTCGCAGAGCACGCTGGGCGCGGAGCTACGTATCAGTCTGGTCGTTGCCCGCCGGGCCGGCGACGAGCCTGCCAACCTGCGTGTGATCGAGGACACCGAAGGCCTGATGAAACGGCGCTATGACGGTGCACCCGGGACGATGTACCTGCTGCGGCCGGACCAGCACGTGGCGGCGCGCTGGCGGACTCCGAGACTGGTGGACCTACTCGAAGGGCTGGCGCGCGCGCAGGGGCGGGGAGGGCACTGAGATGTCACTGAACACCGAACCGAACATCGCGCGGCCGGACGACTTCTATCAGGCGCTGATCGACGCGCACGCCGGGCTCACCGAGGCGCAGAGCGCGGCGCTCAATGCGCGGCTGATCCTGCTGCTTGCCAACCAGGTCGGCGACCTCGAGACACTGCGCGCCGCGATCGCGGCCGCGCGCGATACGCCTGAGACCTGAAGGCACGCGATCCAAGGGTTCTGGCGGTCAAGCAGATGACCTCTCAGCGTGATGACATGGGCCTGTGCCCGTTCTGCGATGCACGAGGCAGCCGCGTGCTGTCGAATTCGCTCGCCTATGCGCGTTTCGACAAGTACCCGGTCAATCCGGGACACCTGCTGATCCTGCCGCGCCGCCACATACCGGGATTCTTCGACGCGAGTGCGAATGAACGCGTGGCGCTCATCGAACTGCTCGACGCCGGTAAAGCCCTGCTCGACGAGCGCTTCCGGCCCGATGGGTACAACATCGGCGTCAACGTCGGCGCGGCCGCCGGGCAAACCGTCATGCATCTGCACCTGCACCTGATCCCCCGCTACCGCGGCGACGTGGCCGAGCCGCGCGGCGGCGTGCGCGGCGTCATTCCCGCACGCCAGAGACTACTGAGGAGGCGATGATGGACGGTTCGTACCTGCGCTTCTACGTGACCCAGGGCCATCGGCTGCACGGCATGGCGCTGTGGGAGTGGCTGCTGCGTGCCGCCAACAAGATGGGCATCCGCGGCGGCTCGGCCTTCCACGCGATGGCGGGCTTCGGGCGCCACCATGTGATGCACGAGGACAGCTTCTTCGAGCTCGGGGGCAGCTTGATCGTCGAAGTGGAGTTCATCGTCACGCCGGACGAGAAGGGCAGGCTGCTCGACCTGGTCGCGGCCGAAAAGGTCAGGCTGTTCTACGCCGACATTCCGGCGCACTTCGGTGTGCTCAATCCCGACCGCGAAGATCCGCCAACGTCAGAGCGCGCGGCGTGAACGGGACCCGGGCGCGAGCTCACTCGCGCCTGGTGGACACCAGCGGCGACAAGCCTTCGGCGTCGATCTCGATCCGCCTTCGATCGGCTTCGACCGCGGCGAGCGGCGCCACCTCGCGCAGCGTCCGCAAACTGCGCAGCGTCAGCTCCTGGTAGCTGCGGGTTCCGCTCATCTTCCACTCGATCTCCGCATCGGTCAGCTGGCGCAGCACCTTCGCTGGCGTCCCGACGGCCAGCGAGCGCGGCGGAATCACCATGCCGGCCTTGACGAACGCGCAGGCGGCGACGATCGACGATTCGCCGACCACCGCTTCGTCCATCACCACCGCGTTCATGCCGACCATGGCGTTCCGGCCGACGATGCATCCGTGCAGGATGGCGCCGTGCCCGACGTGGCCGTCTTCCTCGACCTTCGTATCGGTGCCGGGAAAGCCGTGCATCACGCAGCAGTCCTGAAGATTGCTGCCGCGCTCGAGGATGATGCGACCGAAGTCGCCGCGCAGGCTTGCTCCCGGCGCGACATAACAGCCCGGTCCGACGATGACATCGCCGATCAGCGTCGCGCTCGGATGCACGAATGCCGTCGGATCGACGACCGGCACCAATCCGTTGATTTCGTAACAGGGCACGGTTCCTCCAGCAAACAGTTCTACCGCGCGCGCCCGCCCGGCCGCCCGAAGGGCGCGCGCCTGATCCGCCTAGCTCGCGTGCCAGCGCCGCTGGACGACCCGAAAACGACTGGCGACAAACGCGCTGTCGGTGTAGCTCGCATTGGCCGCAGGGTTGGCACCGGTCGCGTGGTAATCCGAGAATGCCGCCGACTGGTTGACGAAAACGCCGCTGGTCAGATTGACCGACAGCGCCACGCCGGCGCGCTGCGTCGCCTCGGCCATCGCGTCGATCACGTCCTGTCGCGTCGTGTAAAGCCCCACGGTCAGTGCGCCATGCTGCCTGACGACACGCTCGGACAGGGCCACCGCGGCCATCGCATCGGGCACCTTGATGACGAAACTGATCGGCCCAAACCGCTCGTGCATGTAGACGGCTTCCTTGTCCGCGTCGCACTTCAGAAGCACCGGCGCACGCACCTGCGCCGCCGGGAATTCCGGATTGTCGATGCGGCGCGATGCGAGCACGACCTCGGCCAGCTTGGGTGCCTCGTCGATGCGGGCCAGCGTGTCGGGTGACTGGATCGCACCGAGCACGGCGGTGGCCGTGGCCGGATCGGCGAGGAATTTGTCGACGGCCGCTCCGAGGTCTCGCGCGAGTTCGTCGAAGCTCTTGTGGCCTTCGTCGGTATCGATGCCGCCGGCCGGCACGAAGATGTCCTGCGTGGTCGTGCACATCTGCCCCGAGTACAGGCTGAGCGTGAAGGCCAGGTTGCGCAGCATGGCCTTGTACTGGTCGGTCGATTCGATGACGACGTTGTTGACCCCGGCCAGCTCCGCGTACACCTGTGCCTGGCGCGCGTGGTCGATCAGCCAGCGGCCGAAGCTCGTGCTGCCCGTGAAGTCGATCGACTTCACCGCGGGATTCAGCGCCAGCGCCTGCGTGACAGCCGGTTCGTCGACCACAGCGAGCGTGACGAGATTCGGGTTGATCCCGTTTTCCTGCAGCACGTCGCGGATGATGCGCACGCTGATCGCGGCCGGCAGGATGGCATTCGGATGCGGCTTGACGATCACCGGATTGCCGGTGGCCAGTGCGGCGAACAGACCCGGGTAGGTATTCCACGTCGGGAACGTGCCGCAGCCGATCACCAACGCCACGCCGCGGCCGACGATCTCGAACCGCTTTTCCATCACTAGCGGCGGGTTCTTGCCCTGCGGTTTCTCCCAGCGCGTGCTGGCCGGGACGAAGCTCATCTCGCGGTATGCATAAGCGATCGCCTCGAGTGCGCGGTCCTGCGCGTGCGGTCCGCCTGCCTGGAACGCCATCATCCAGCCCTGGCCGGTGGTGAGCATCACCGCGTGGGCAATCTCGAAACTGGCGCGGTTGATGCGCGCCAGTGCTTCCAGCAGCACCCCCGTGCGGCCCTCCACGCCCAGCTTGTGCCATGCCGGCATCGCGGCCAGCGCGGCATCGATCAGCGCCTGCGGATCGCAGTTCGGATAGCGGACAGCGAGCGGTACGCCGTAGGGCGAGTGCTCGGTGGCCAGCTCACCGCGCTCGCCCGGCTGGTTCAGTTCAAACCGCTTGCCGGCGTGGCCGAGCGCCGCCGCCTTGCCGTCTTCAAAAGCGGACTCGCCATAGTTCTTCGGGCTGGGTTGCTCGGCGAAGGGTGTCCAGTAGCCACGCGTGCGGATGGCTTCCAGTGCTCGATCGAGCAGGTCGCGGTGTTTCTCGAACAGGGGGTGCGTCAATGGTCTCTCCTGCAATCGGGTCTGCGCGGCGGACAGCGCGCCCGCCGCCGGAAATGGCTAGCGGCGGCGATGTCGACTTGTCAGTGGGGAACGGTCAAAGCTACTATTGATTGAACGGTCGGTCAACGAATCCGCCCCGCGTGCCGGCGGGACGTCATCGAACCGACCACGACACGGAGACCTTTCCCGATGGCATTGTCGTTCGAATCCATCCGCCTGCACATGGCGGACGGCGTGGCCACCCTGACGCTGAACCGGCCCGACCGGCTGAACAGCTTCACGGTGGCCATGCACGGTGAGGTGCGTGCCGCGCTGGACGCGGTCGATGCCGACCGCTCGGTACGCTGCCTGGTGCTGACCGGCGCCGGTCGCGGCTTCTGCGCCGGCCAGGATCTCTCCGACCGGGCCGTCGCTCCGGGCAGCGATGCGCTCGACCTGGGCGCTTCGATTGAGAACCACTACAAACCGCTGCTGCTGCGGCTGCGCGCGTTGCGGATGCCGACCGTCTGTGCGGTCAACGGCGTGGCTGCCGGCGCTGGCGCAAACATTCCGTTTGCGTGTGACTCGTCGTCGCGGCACGGTCGGCGAGCTTCATCCAGTCGTTTTCCAAGCTCGGCCTGGTTCCCGACTGTGGCGGTACCTGGTGGCTGCCGCGCCTGGTCGGGCCGGCGCGCGCGATGGGCCTTGCGCTGCTGGGCGACAAGGTGTCCGCGGAGCAGGCCGTGGAATGGGGCCTGATCTGGCGCTGCGTCGACGACGCCGAACTCGCGCCGAGTGTCGGAGCGTTGGTGCGCCAGCTGGCCGACGGGCCGACGCGCGGCTACGTCCGCACGCGCGAGGCCATCGACGCGGCCATGGGTCTCACCTTCGCCCAGGCGCTCGACGTCGAGCGCGACTTCCAGCGCGAGCTCGGCCGCTCTGCCGACTACCGCGAGGGCGTCACCGCCTTCGTGGAAAAGCGCGCACCGCGCTTCACCGGCGCCTGATCGATGGGCGAGCCGCTTGCGCGCGAGTCCATCGTCGGCGTTGTCGGCGCCGGAGCGATGGGCGCAGGCATCGCGCAGGTGGCCGCGCAGGCTGGACACCGTGTGCTGCTGGCCGACGCCCAGCAGGGCGCGGTAGCGCGCGCGCTCGCCTCGATCGGCAAGGACCTGCGGACGCAGGCGGCGCGCGGACGGCTGAGTGCCGCCGATGCCGACGCGGCGCTCGCGCGCATTCAGCCGGGGCCACTCGATGGGTTTGCCCGCTGCCGCCTGGTGGTTGAGGCAATCGTCGAAGACCTCGACGCGAAGCGCAACCTGTTCGCGGATCTCGAGGCGCTGGTCAACGCGGACTGCGTGCTGGCCACCAACACTTCGTCGCTGTCGATCACGGCGATGGCCGCAGGGCTGCAGCATCCCGAGCGGGTCGTCGGGATGCATTTCTTCAACCCGGCTGCGCGCATGAAGCTGGTCGAAGTGATCAGCGGGCTGGAAACCTCGACCACCGTGGCCGAGACGGTATTCGCCACCGCCCAGGCGTGGGGCAAGCAGGCGGCCTACGCGAAGTCCACTCCCGGATTCATCGTCAACCGGATCGCGCGGCCGTTCTACGGCGAAGCGTGGCGCTCATACACGGAAGGCGCGGCCGATCCGGCCACCATCGACGCGATCGTGCGCGACTGCGGCGGCTTTCCGATGGGGCCGTTCGAACTGATGGACCTGATCGGCCACGACGTGAACCTCGCGGTCAGCCGGTCGGTGTTCGATGCCACATTCGGCGATCGGCGCTACGCACCGTCACTGGCGCAGCAGGAACTGGTGCGCGCAGGCCGGCTCGGCCGCAAGACGGGACGCGGCGTCTACGACTATCGCGAGGGGGCCGCAAAGGCGGAGGCACGAGTCGAGCGCGGTGTCGAGCCCGTGCGCCGCGCGGTCGCGGTCGGCTCGCTCGGCATCGCAACGCCGATCATCACGCGCCTGGAAGCCGCGGGCGTCGATGTCATTCGCGTTCAGGGACCGCGCGAGGCGCAGACTGCGTCATCCGGCTGGCTCGAGATCGGCGCGGCGCGCCTGATGCTGACCGACGGCCGGCCGGCGACCCGCCGCGCGATGGAGGACCGGCACGAGCACCTGGTGCTGTTCGACCTGGCGCTCGATTACGCCACGACGCCGCGGCTCGGGCTGGCACGCGCCGATCAGTGCGGACTGGCGGCGTTTCGCACGCGTGTGCGCGACGCTGGGCGATGCCGGCTACGCCTGCTCGCCACTCGACGATGTCGCCGGGCTTGTCGTGCTGCGGCTGATCGCAATGCTGGTCAACGAAGCGGCTGATGCGGTGGCGCATGGCGTCTGCAGCGCCGACGCGATCGACGTCGCGATGCGCTACGGGGTCAACTATCCGCGCGGACCGATGGAGTGGTCGGAACAGATCGGACTCGCGGTGTTCGCGCGCGCTCTGGCTAACCTGCGCGAACACTATGGCGAGGAGCGCTATCGCACTTCGGCGCTGATCACGCGCAAGGGTTACACGGGAGCGGGCTTCCATGGATGACAAGGAGCACACGCACGATCCGCACGCGGTCGCAGAAGCCGTGCGGCTCGGCATGTTCATGGACGACGCCGCTTCGCGCGGGCTCGGTATGCAGATCGAGGCCGTCGGTCCGGGCTACGCACGCATCGCGATGACCGTGCGGCCCGACATGCTGAACGGCTTCAGGATCTGCCACGGCGGCTTCATCACCACGCTGGCGGACTCGGCCTTCGCGTTCGCCTGCAACAGCTACAACGAGGTGACGGTTGCGTCGGGGATCGTCGTCGACTTTCTCGCCCCGGCACACGAAGGCGATCGCCTGGTCGCCGAGTGCCATGAAGTCGCGCGCACCGGTCGCACCGGCGTGTACGACATCAAGGTCACCGACCAGCAGGGCAAGGCGGTCGTCGTGATGCGGGGACGCTCGCATACGATCAAAGGCAAGCAGGTCGTTCAGCTCTGAGGGACGAACGATGCCGGTCAAGAAACCTTCGCCCACCGATCTCGAGCCGATCGAACGCGCCAGTCGCGCCGAACTGCAGGCGCTGCAACTGGAGCGCCTGCGCTGGTCGCTGAATCACGCCTACGAAAACGTTCCGCACTACCGCAGGAAGTTCGACGCGGCCGGAGTGAAACCCGCGGACCTGAAGACGCTGACGGACCTCGGCAAATTTCCGTTCACCACCAAAAAGGACCTGCGCGACAACTACCCGTTCGGGATGTTCGCCGTGCCGCGCGACAAGGTGGTGCGCGTGCACGCATCGAGCGGCACGACTGGCAAGCCGACGGTGGTCGGTTATACCGCGAAGGACATCGACACCTGGGCCACGGTGATGGCGCGCTCGATCCGCGCCGCCGGCGGGCGCGCCGGCGACATGGTGCACGTGTCGTACGGGTATGGCCTCTTCACCGGCGGCCTGGGCGCGCACTACGGGGCCGAGAGGCTCGGCTGCACCGTCATCCCCATTTCCGGCGGCATGACCGAGCGGCAGGTGCAGATCATCGCCGACTTCAAGCCCGACATCATCATGGTGACGCCGTCGTACATGCTGGCGATCGCGGAGGAAATGGAAAAGCAGGGCATGGACCCGAGGAAGTCGTCGCTCTCTATCGGGATCTTCGGCGCCGAGCCGTGGACAGCGGCGATGCGCACGGCGATCGAGGCCAAGACTTCGCTCGACGCGATCGACATCTACGGGTTGTCGGAGATCATCGGACCGGGGGTGGCACAGGAGTGCATCGAGACCAAGGACGGGCTGACCGTCTGGGAAGACCATTTCTATCCGGAGATCATCGATGCGGACAGCGGCGAGGTATTGCCCGAGGGCGAGAAGGGCGAACTCGTGTTCACCTCGCTCACCAAGGAAGCGCTGCCGATGGTGCGGTATCGGACACGCGACCTGACGCGGCTGCTGGCGCCGACCGCGCGCAGCATGCGCCGCATCGAGAAGATCACCGGACGCTCGGACGACATGCTGATCATTCGGGGCGTAAATCTCTTCCCGACACAGGTCGAGGAACTGATTCTGAAGCAGCCGGAACTGGAGCCGTACTACACGCTCGAGGTGACGCGGCCCGGCAACCTCGACGAGCTCACCGTGCACGTGGAGATGGGCTCGGTACCTCGCCAACGGCAGCCAGGAGTCACGCCACGCGGCGGCACGAAGACTCGAGCACAACATCAAGGCCTATATCGGCATCAGCGCCACAGTGCGGCTGGCATTGCCGATGGGGCTCGAACGATCGATCGGCAAGGCGAAACGCATCATCGACCGCCGGCCGAAATAGGGGAGCACATGTATACCCAGGCGATGGACATTCCGTCCCCCGAGCGGGACGAGGCACTGAAGCCGCGCGGTCCGCGCTCGGTCATTGAACAAGAGCGGGACTCCGAGTACGAGGTGGAATTCGACGCCAAGGTCGCGCGCGGGGAGTTTGTCGAACCGAAGGACTGGATGCCTGATGGTTACCGAAAGACTCTCATACGGCAGATCAGCCAGCACGCGCACAGCGAGATCGTCGGCATGCTGCCCGAGGGCAACTGGATCACGCGCGCACCGACGCTGAAGCGCAAGGCCATTTTGCTCGCCAAGGTGCAGGACGAGGGCGGCCACGGCATGTACCTGTACGCCGCGGCCGAAACGCTGGGCGTGGCGCGCGACGACCTGGTCGACGCTCTGCATTCGGGCAAGGCGAAGTACTCGTCGATTTTCAACTATCCGACGCTCAACTGGGCGGACATCGGCGTGATCGGCTGGCTGGTCGACGGCGCGGCGATCATGAACCAGATCCCGCTGTGTCGGTGCTCCTATGGCCCGTATGCGCGCGCGATGATCCGCATCTGCAAAGAAGAATCGTTCCATCAGCGCCAGGGTTACGACCTGCTGCTGACGATGATGAAGGGAACGGCCGAACAGCGGGCGATGGTGCAGGACGCGGTCAACCGCTGGTGGTGGCCGAGCCTGATGATGTTCGGCCCGCACGACAAGGATTCGATGCACTCGGGCGAGTCGACCAAGTGGGGCATCAAGCGCATCAGCAACGACGATCTGCGCCAGAAGTTCGTCGATGCCACGGTGCCACAGGCCAAGGTGCTGGGCGTCACGCTGCCTGACCCGGAGCTGTGCTTCAACGCCGAGCGCGGCGAGCATGGTCATTGGGACTTCGGCCCGATCGACTGGACCGAGTTCTGGAATGTGGTCAATGGCCACGGCCAGTGCAACCGCGAGCGTCTCGCCGACCGCGTACAGGCCTGGGAAGACGGCGCCTGGGTTCGCGAAGCCGCACTCGCACACGCCGACAAACGACGCCGCCGTGATCGGCTGGCGGCCTGAGATGAACGCGTTGCCTGCCGGCGGGGGTTCCAAGGGGGCGGCCGCCCCCTTGCGTCTCCATACTGCCCGCGGGCCATTGGCCCCGACCGAAGCTTCGACGCCGGCATCAAGACAGAGTGAAAAGGAACCAAGATGACCGAACCCAGCCGCCAATGGCCGCTCTGGGAAGTTTTTATTCGCAGCAAGAACGGCCTCGATCACAAGCACTGCGGCAGCGTGCACGCGCCTGACGCGACGTTGGCGCTTCAAAACGCCCGCGACGTTTACACGCGGCGGCTCGAGGGCGTCAGCATCTGGGTCGTGCGCGCCGATCACATCTTCGCCAGCGACCCTGATGCCAAGCCGGAGATGTTCGATCCGGCCGAAGACAAGATCTACCGGCACCCGACGTTCTATCAGTTGCCGGATGAAGTGAATCACATGTAAATGCCCCATGAAGCTACTGCGCGCCCCGATCTGCCGCATGCGCTGCTCGCTGTACTGCCTCGTACAGGTGCGCTGCTCGGCGGCACCTCGGGGCTGCTCGCGACGCTTCCTGGGGCATTCAACGGGAGTGAATAGATGACCGTTGTTGCCCAGTCGTCCGCCCATCTCGAGTACGTCCAGCGCATCGCCGATACCTCGCTGATCCTCGGACAGCGGCTGTCGGAATGGTGCGGCCATGGCCCGATCATCGAGGAGGACATCGCGCTCACCAACGTCGCGTTGGATCTCATAGGCCAGGCGCGACTGCTGCTGACCCACGCGGGCAGGCTGGAGGGCAAGGGCCGCGACGAGGACCAGCTTGCGTTCCTGCGCGGCGAGCCGCAGTACCGCAACCTGACGATCGTCGAACTGCCCAACGGTGATTTCGCGAGAACGGTGCTTCGCAATTTTCTGGTCGCAGCGTGGCAACGCGAGCTATGGCAGCAGCTCGCCAGCTCGCGCGACGACGGACTCTCGGCGATCGCTGCCAAGAGCCTGAAGGAGACGCGCTACCACCTGCAGCATGCGTCCGAATGGACGGTACGCCTCGGTGACGGAACCGAGGACTCGCACGCGCGCATGCAGCGCGCGCTCGACGAGCTGTGGCCGTACACGGCGGAGTTCTTCAGCGCGACGCCCGATGACGACGCCATGGTCGCGAGTGGCGTCGGTCCGGCCTGGCCTTCGCTGGAAGGCGCCTGGAACACGACTGTGTCGCCGGTGCTCGAGGTCGCGACGCTGAACGTGCCGGCACGCACGCCGTTCGTTTCGACGGGCAAGCTCGGCCGACACACAGAACACATGGGGCATTTGCTGGCAGAAATGCAATACCTGCAGCGCACGGTCCCGGGCGGAACCTGGTAGATGCTGACCTCAGCCCAGGCTTGGGACATCCTCAGGCGCGTCCCCGATCCCGAGATCCCGGTGATCTCGGTGACCGAGCTCGGCATCGTGCGCGAGGTTCGCGCGGCCGACGACATCGTCGACGTGGTCGTGACGCCGACCTACTCCGGCTGTCCTGCGACCGAGGCGATCGAGCGTTCGATCCGCGAAGCGCTGGTCGCCGCGGGCGCGGTGCGAGTGCAGGTCAAGACGCAGCTCGCACCGGCGTGGACCACGGACTGGATCGAGCCGGTTGCACAGGAAAAGCTGCGCGCCTACGGCATCGCCCCGCCGGGCCGGATCGCCGGCGACGCCGCCATGCCTCTGCACTTCATTCCCCGCGTGGACTGCCCTCGCTGCGGCAGCGACGATACCGAGCGCCTGTCAAAGTTCGGTGCCACCGCCTGCAAGGCACTGTATCGCTGCCGTGCCTGCCGCGAACCGTTTGAACATTTCAAGCCCCTGTGAACTTTTCACGATGACTCCGCGTTTCCACACGTTGCGCGTTGCCGAGGTCCGGCGCGAGACACCCGACTGTGTCAGCCTCAAATTCGAGATCCCTGGTGACGTCGCGCCGGAATACCGTTTCGTGCAGGGCCAGCACATCGCGCTGCGGACGCAGCTCGATGGCGAGGAAATGCGCCGCTCGTATTCGATCTGCTCGGGTTGCGACGATGACGAACTGCGCGTTGCGGTCAAGAAGGTGCCGGGCGGCCGGTTCTCGATCTGGGTAAACGAGGAGCTGAAGCCGGGTGATGCGATTGATGTGATGACGCCGGAGGGGCGCTTCTTCACTCCGCTGACGCCGGAACGCGAGAAGAACTACGTCGCGTTTGCCGCAGGCAGCGGCATCACCCCGGTGCTTTCGTTGATCCGCACCACGTTCGCCCGCGAGCCGCGCTCGCGCTTCACCCTGGTCTACGGCAACCGTCGCCAGGCGAGCGTCATGTTCCACGAGGCGCTCGAAGACCTGAAGGATCGTTACCTGACGCGCTTCCGCCTGTACAACGTGTTTTCGCGCGAGGAGCAGGAGGTCGAACTTTTCAACGGCCGGATCGATGCCGACAAGGTGCGGGCATTTCTCGCCACGCTGATCCCGCCGCAGGGGATCGACGAGGCTTTCGTCTGCGGGCCGGCCTCGATGATCGACGACGTCGAACAGGCACTGCTCGATTCGGGCGTGGCGCGCGATCACGTGCACGTTGAACACTTCGGCGTGCCGGGTGCCGCGACTGCACCGCCGATCGACGACACCGAGGCCGCGGAAGCGAAGCTGACGCTGATTATCGACGGCGTGAAGCGTGAGGTCGACTTTCACCGAGGTCAGCATTCGATCCTCGAGGCCGGGCGCGCGGCGGGACTCGACCTGCCATATTCGTGCAAGGGAGGGATGTGCAGCACGTGTCGCGCCAGGCTGCTCGAGGGCGAGGTCAAAATGGCCCGGAATTTCGCGCTCGAGCCGCACGAAGTGAAGGCGGGGTTCGTGCTGACCTGCCAGTCGTACCCGCTGACCGAGCGGGTGCTGGTGTCGTACGACGAGAGATAGTTTGTATGGCTCGCACCAAGGCGGCGGGATTCGAAGCACAGCGCGTGGCAATACGCGACGCCGCGTCGCAGCTGTTTGCGCAAAAGGGCTACGCCTCCGCGTCGATCGCGGACATTGCGCGCGCCTGCGGCATCTCCAAGGCGCTGCTATACCACTACTACGTCGACAAGGAACACCTGCTGTATGACATCGCCGAGAGCTATGTCGGCCGCCTGCAGGGCATCGTCAGCGAAGTGCGCGGCGAAGCCTTGCCGGCTGCCGCGGCCATGCGGCAGCTGATCGCGCGCTTCATGAGCGAGTATGGCCAGTCGGCGGCGCGGCATCGCGTGCTGGTGCAGGACGTCAAGTACCTGACGCGGGCGCACCGCACGCGCGTCGTGGCCCGGCAAAGGATGGTGGTGGACGGATTCGCCGACGTGGTTGGTCGGCTGGCTCCGCCCGGCGCGGGCACCTCGCTGCGCAAGCCGCTGACCATGATCCTGTTCGGCATGATGAACTGGACTTTCACCTGGCTCAGGGAAAGCGGCCCGTTGAACCACGACGATCTGGCGCCGGTTGTGGCGGATCTCTTCATCGGCGGCCTTGCGCGTGTCCGCGAACCGCGCGGCAGGACAGCAGGCGCGCGTTTGCGGGGTCGCGCGCCGGAAGGCGCAAAGGTGATGGCATGAACGAGGCCTATCTGTGCGACGGTGTGCGCACGCCGATCGGACGCTACGGTGGCGCACTCGCGACCGTCCGCACCGACGATCTGGCTGCCGTGCCGCTCAAGGCGCTCGTCGCACGTCACCCGGGTCTGGACTGGGCCGCGCTCGACGATGTCTACTTCGGCTGCGCCAACCAGGCGGGCGAGGACAATCGCAACGTGGCGCGCATGGCGGTGCTGCTTGCAGGGCTGCCCGACACGGTGCCTGCTGCCACGGTGAACCGCCTGTGCGGCTCGAGCCTCGACGCCGTCGCCCTGTGCGCGCGCGCGATCCGCGCCGGCGAGGCCGACTTGATGATCGCCGGCGGCGTCGAAAGCATGACGCGCGCGCCGTTCGTGATGCCGAAGGCCGAAAGCGCGTTTTCGCGCAGCAATGCCGTCTACGACACCACGCTCGGTTGGCGCTTCGTCAATCCGGCATTCAAGCAGCGCTTCGGCATCGATTCGATGCCGGAGACCGCCGAAAACGTCGCGACGGAGTTCGGCATCGCGCGCGGCGACCAGGATGCGTTCGCGTTGCGCTCGCAGCAGAGATATGCGAGTGCCAAATCTCGCGGTTACTTCGCCGGCGAAATCACCCCGGTCACGATTGCAGGCCGCAAGGGCGACACGGTGGTTGCCGACGACGAACATCCGCGCGCAACAACGCTCGAGTTGCTTGGACAGCTGAAGGGCGTCGTGCGGCCCGACGGAACCGTCACCGCCGGCAACGCGTCGGGCATCAACGATGGTGCGGTGGCGCTTTTGATCGCGAGCGAAGGCGCAATGGCCCGCTACGGACTCAAGCCGCTCGCGCGCATTGTCGGCGCCGCAACCTCGGGTGTAGCCCCGCGCATCATGGGAATCGGGCCGGCGCCGGCCACGAGGAAGCTGCTGGCGCGCTGCAAGCTCGATATGCGCGACATCGACGTCCTCGAACTCAACGAAGCGTTCGCGGCCCAGGCGCTGGCGGTGACCCGCCGGCTCGGACTTCCCGACGACGCGCAGCACGTGAACCCCAACGGCGGCGCGATCGCCGTTGGTCACCCGCTGGGAGCGTCCGGCGCCCGCATTGCGCTGACTGCGGCACGCCAGCTTGCCGCCGTCGGCGGTCGCTACGCGGTCGCCACGATGTGCATCGGAGTCGGGCAGGGGATCGCCCTGCTTGTTGAAAGACCCTGAATTTGTTTTGATGCGTTTCTCGCGGTACGCGTTACCCGCGGTGGCCTCCGACCGGCCGCCGCCCTTGAACACAACGAAGGAGACACATGAAGCTCACATCGAAACTCGTTGCCCTGCTCGCCGCACTGCTGGGCGCAGGCACCGCGCTCGCGCAGGACATCAAGGTCGGCGTCACGCTGTCAGCCACCGGCCCGGCGGCGTCGCTAGGTATCCCGGAGCGCAACACGATCGCGCTCATGCCGCAGACGATTGGCGGCAGGAAGGTGCAGTACATCGTGCTCGATGATGCGTCCGACACCACCACAGCGGTGAAGAACGCCCGCAAGCTGATCACCGAGGACAAGGTCGACGTCATCATTGGGTCCACGACCTCGCCCAACTCGCTGGCAATGATCGATGTCGCCGCAGAAACTGAAACACCGATGGTGGCGATGGCGGCATCGAGCCGCATCGTTGAGCCCGTCGATGCCAAGCGGCGTTGGGTCTACAAGACACCGCAGAACGACCAGCAGATGGCGCTGGTGATCGTCGGTGACATGCTGAAGCGCGGGGTGAAGACGGTAGGCTTCATCGGCTTCGCCGACGCCTACGGCGAGGGCTGGTGGAACGAGTTCAGCAAGATCGCCGAAACGCGCGGCCTGAAGGTGGTCGCCAACGAGCGTTATCAGCGCACCGATACCTCGGTCACCGGCCAGGCGCTGAAGTTGGTCGCAGCAAAGCCCGACGCAATTTTGGTTGCAGCGTCGGGCACGCCAGCCGCATTGCCACAGAAGACGCTCAAGGAGCGCGGCTACGCGGGCAAGATCTACCAGACGCACGGCGTGGCGAACAACGACTTCCTGCGCGTCTGCGGGAAGGACTGCGAGGGCACACTGCTGCCCGCCGGGCCGGTGCTCGTGGTTGCGCAATTGCCGGCTGACAATCCGGTCAAGAAATCCGCGACGGCCTATGTCGACGTTTACGAGAAGGTCAACGGCAAGGGCAGCGTGTCGACGTTCGGCGCGCACGCCTGGGACGCCGGCGTGCTGTTGCAGGCGGCCATTCCGGTCGCGCTGAAGACCGCCCAGCCCGGTACCAAGGAATTCAAGGCTGCGCTTCGAAACGCGCTGGAAGGTACGAAGAACGTCGCCGGCGCGCATGGCATCTTCAACATGAGCGCCAACGATCACCTCGGCCTCGACCAGCGAGCCGCCGTCATGGTGATGATCGTCGACGGGGCATGGGTGCTGCAGAAGTAGCCGGCGGCTGCTCGCCGCGCTCGGCGAACTCGCAAACGTGAACCGAGAAACCGCTGAACCCGATGCTTGAGCATCGTTCCGAACCCGTCATCCCCCTTCGCCCGTTTCTGCTGCGAATGGCGCACAGTGGAGCGATCGCGGCTGCCCTGATCGGTGTTTCTCTGCTGATCGGCATGCTGGGGTATCGCCGGCTCGAAGGCCTGACCTGGATCGATGCCTTCCTCAACGCGGCAATGCTGCTGGGAGGCATGGGACCGGTGGATCGGCCGCTGACCCCCGGCGGCAAGCTGTTCGCGGGATTTTATTCGCTGTACTGCGGCCTGGCGGTCATCCTCGTCGCGGGCGTTATCCTTGCGCCGGTTGCCCACCGCGTCCTCCATCGATTCCACGTGGAGGTCCGTAACAAATGAGCAGGACCGGCGCCATCGAAAATCTCTGACAACCGATAGCAGCAAGACTGCGGCATCCATTCCGGGATGCGGACAATGAGGTGGAAACGCCGTGCTCTTCATGGTCATCGAACACTTCAAGAACCGGGATCCGACACCGGTCTACAGGCGTTTTCGCGAATCGGGTCGAATGGCGCCCACCGGGCTGAACTACATAGCGAGTTGGGTAACGAGTGATCTCGCGCACTGTTACCAGGTGATGGAGTGTGAGGATCGCAATTCGCTGGACGCATGGATCGCGCGATGGTCCGACATCGTCGACTTTGAAGTCATCCCAGTCATGACGTCCGAAGAGGCTGCTCGCTTGGCTGCCGCCTTGCCGGCCGCCTGAAGTGCAGGACTGATCGGAGGTTCAGTGTTTCCCGTCGAAGAGCCTGTTCAACCTCGGCTCGAGGACACTACTCAAAGTGCACGGCGACTTGCGCCGAGAACGGGCGCAGCTGTGGTCGCGGGGCTGTTTCTTCTGATGGCCGGCTGCACTCCCAAGTCGCCTGCCACTGAGGCACCTCCTTCGGACAGTGCATGGCACGATTTCCAGGGGACATGGACGGCAGCCGGCAGCCGCCACGTTATTCGCCTCGGAAGCGATCGCCAGGCCTCCGTCTCGGATCTCAGCGGCTCGCTGATGCTTGCAGGGCCGTCACGGCCGGGCGTGGGCTTTCGTGCAGAGGCGGTCGTCCTGAACGACAGTGCCACGGGCATGGTGGGCCGGTCCGTCTGGACGGACGAACGCGGCGACCAGGTCTACAGCGAACTGCGGGGCGAAGGCACGGCAACCGGCAACCGAATCGTCGGCACATTCCTCGGCGGGACCGGGCGCTACTCGGGCGCGACGGGCAGCTACGAGTTTTCGTGGCGATTCGTGCTCGAGTCCGAAGATGGAGTCGTGCAGGGCCAGTCCGTTGGACTCAAGGGCCGCGTGCACGTTGAGGCGCGTGCGACCAGAACTCCAGCCGAAGGTTCGCGACCATGATCAGCATCCGCTTGGTGGCAAGGCGTGCGCTGCCGTTCGTCATTGCGATCGGAATCTGGCTCATACCGGTGCCTGAGGGCCTGACAATGCCTGCCTGGCACCTGTTTGCGGTGTTCGTGGCGTCAATCGCAGCGGTCCTGCTTGGGGCATTCCCGCTGCTCACATCCACCATGCTTGCAGTGGCCGCGGTGGTCCTGACGGACACCATCTCCGCGGCAAAGGCGTTCAGTGGTTTCGCCAATGCGAGCGTCCTGCTGGTGGTGATCGCGTTCCTCGTTGCGCAGGCCGTAGTGAAATCCGGCCTGGGTCGACGCATCAGCCTGTTCATGGTGAGCCGGTTTGGAAAGTCTTCGCGCGGGCTCGCCTACAGCATCGTGCTGACGGACGCGCTGATCGCGCCCGCGTTTCCGAGCAACACCGCGCGCGGCGGCGTGTTGTTCCCGATCGTGCTCTCGGTAGCGCAAGGGTCGGGTTCGCGCCCCGACGATCCCGAGGGTCGGCGGCTCGGCGCCTATCTGATGTTCTGCGCGATGGCGAGCCTTGCCGTCTCGTCCGCGCTCTGGATGACGGCCACGTCGGCCAACCCAATCGGGATCCAGGTGGTCAAGGACTTCGGTCTGAATATCAACTTCGGCAGTTGGTTGGTCGCCTCTTCGGTGCCTGCCCTGGTGGCGATCCTGCTGCTGCCGATCGTCATCGCGCGACTCTTTCCTCCGGGCGTAGGCGACACGCCGGAGGCGCCGGTCGCCGCGCGCAAGGCCCTGGGCGAACTGGGCCCGCTGTCGCGTGACGAGCGGATCACGGCCGTGGTGTTTGTGCTCATGGTCGCCGGTTGGATTCTCGGCGACAGGCTGAAGCTCAACGTCACCAGCATCGCCTTCGGCGGGCTGGGTGTGCTGCTGCTGGCCAATGTGCTGACAGTTGACGACATCTCCGAGCAGGGGGACACGCTCGCCACGTTCCTCTGGCTTGCGGTCCTGTTCGCCATGAGCGGGCAGCTCAACGAACTCGGGTTCATGGGATACGCAGGGCAGCGACTGGCATCGCACATGGGCGGTCTGTCGTGGCCGGTGACCTATGTGACCCTGGTCGTCCTGTATGTTGCGATCCACTACATGTTCGTGAGTCAGTCGTCGCAGGTTCTCGCACTGCTGGGCGTCTTCCTCGACGTGGGCGTCAGAGGCGGCGTGCCGGCACCGCTGATGGCCTTTGCACTGCTGTTTGCGAGCAGCTATTTCTCGGTGATCACGCCGCAGGGCGGCAGCCAGAACGTCATCTTCGTCGGCAGCGGCTACCTCAAGCAGCCCGAGCTCTACCGACTTGGATTGTTCATTACGGCGTTTTTCCTGGTCGTGTTTCTTGTCATCGGTACGGCTTGGATACTCCTGGTCACCTAGTGTTGGCTACGCGGCATGAACTTCGCGGCGAACTCCATCAGGGCAATGCGCGATTTTGAAACCCTGGTGCGTTCCGTTATATTGAAATTCGCTGAACAGGGAGCAAGGCCATGGCAACGCAATCCTCTTCCAAGGGCATCGATCTGCAGAAGGTCATCTCCGGCGCAGCTGAACTGGAAGTGAAGGCGTTGCTGGCCGGGGTCGAGTATGTCCAGGTGTGGCTCGGACAGGCGTCAAAGCTCGCGAATATCGCGAACGACACGCTGCAGGCGATTCAGGACGACAAGGCGTCGCTGTCCGCGACGGCCCGCAGGCTGACCGAGTTCGGCAAGAACAATGCCGAGGTCTTCAGTGATCTGTCGAGCCGCATGACCAAGCGGTATTACAGCGAACTCGACCGGCTCGCGGCCGCCGTCGACAAGAAGTCCGCAACGCGGACCTCGAAAGTCGCTGCTGCGGAAGAGACGGCGTCCGCCAAGAAGGTGTTACGGCGCAGGCGCGTTGCCAAGAGGCGGTCCGGCAGGAAGGCCTAGGCCTCGGAACAGGTGCACGCATGCACCACGCGGTCGAACACCGCGTCCTCGAGCACGACTTGGGCTCGAACGGCGAGCAACTGATCACCAGACGGGAAGCGCGCCTGCTTGTCGCCTCGGGCTACTACCGCGAAAGCACCGGATCGCCGCACGATGCGACTCATTTCCGGCGCCCGTTGAGCGACGGCTCCTGTCTTCACCTCGTTCTCGAGAAGCGTCGTACCCGTCTGCACCACGACTCGTTCGATCCACACGCCGGTCCGCTTTCGCTCGGCATGCACCTGATGCACGAAGCCCGATCGGAAGCCGTGTCGTATGGCGCGCTGGCGTGGAGTGTGATCAAGCTGCTTGCGCGATAGCGCCGGATTCCCGGGTCACGCTTCGCTCTCGAGCAGCCTCGACGCCGCGTCGACCAGCTTGCGGAAGTGGGTCGACAGGATCGTGCTGGTGATGCGCCTGCCAGCCCGCCGAAGGCTGAGGCGCCAGGACAGCGAGCTCGAGCTCGACGCGCGTGCCCTTGCCGCCCATGGCGGGCAGCAGGTGCAGGTCTGCCTCACACAGCGCAGCGCCCTTCATCGAGCGGGGCCGGACCACCCACCTGCTCGCATACTCGTGGACTCGCCATTCGGTATGGGTGGTCCACTCAAGCAGTCCCTGGTCGATGTGATGCGCCAGAACCGCCGGCACATTGGCTCGCGCCCGCCACAGGTGCGCGCAGCGAACCAGGCCGTCGCTGCCGGTCTCGCGGCTCTTCAGCTCGGCGCTTTCGATGTGCTCGAGAAATGGGGCGAGCTCGCATGTCCGTTCGCACAGCGCGTCCCAGATGTCCGCTCTGGGATGCATCGCCACCATGACGAGCCGTTCTGTCACGAAGCGAGCTGCCGCGTGAACCGCTCCCGCGCCGACCGCACCTCGCGCGACAACTTGAGTTTCTCCATCACCGGGTCGGCAATGTACGAGCGCACCCACAGCCAAGCGATGGCTTCCGCAAGCGCCTGTCGGGCAGAAACGGGGGAGTAACCCAACTCGGCAATGCGTTGATGGCTGTACCAGTAGATAACGGCCTGACATCTTGGCCTCGTCTCGAGTAACCATCGGCCGGGTTCCCGTCAGTCGAGCCGAGGTTTCGGCAGCGGCGGCGGCGAGATACGACGCGGTGTGATTGAGCACCAGCGACGGGCCGAAGGTGCCCGTCAGTTCCGAGATGAGCCCGTGCGCGTCGGGCCAGCCGAGATTTTCCGAACCCAGCACGTAACGCGCGCCTGCCTTGCCGCGTTGCGCCGCCAGGATGTGTCCGGCCGCCACGTCGCCGGCCGACACGATGTTGCAGCCGCCGATGAACGTTGAGCGAAACGGGTCATTGAGGTAGTTGACGATGTTGGCGTTGCTCGGACTGAGCCGGTAATCGAAGCCGCCCACGACCAGCGTCGGAAGAACCGCGACCACGTCGACTCCGAGCTCCTCCCCGTGCTTGAAAGCAGCGGCTTCCTGGCCGATCTTGGAGCGCGTGTAGGCCGACGGATCCGGCTCGTCGACCGGGTTGTCTTCGTCCAGCACCTGCTTGCCGCCGGTGGAGCCAAGCACCACCGAGGAAGAGGTCACCACCACCCTTCTTACGCGAGAGATGCGTGCCGCCTGCAGCACGTTGCGTGTCCCTCGCTCCGCGAGATGCCGCTGATCCTCCGCGCTCATGCCCCAGTAGGAGAAGACCGCGGCGGCGTGGAAGATGACCGAGCGGCCCCTGGCGGCAGCATTCAGGCTTTCCTGATCCAGGATGTCACCCTCGCACCGTTCCACCGGAAGGTTGAGAAGACTGCGTGCATCGCTCGAGGGCCTGACGAGCACGCGTACGTCGTGGGATGCCTTGAGCAGTGCGCGCACGAGGTTGCTGCCCACGATGCCGGTGGCGCCGGTGACCAGAACCTTCATTGGCGAGTGTCGGCCTCGTCGGGGTTCGCCATGCGATCCAGGTCCCTGTGCACGGCGTCGGCGAGTCCCGTCAGAAATTCGGGTGCATCGCGCGCGAGCGCCGCCAGGCCCGCCACGATCGCCTGGCTGTCGGCGCGTCCCCCTTCGTACGTGGTACCCGCGGCAGTGCCGTCGAA
Organism: uncultured beta proteobacterium; assembly: GCA_963703945.1. Lineage (GTDB taxonomy): Bacteria > Pseudomonadota > Gammaproteobacteria > Burkholderiales > Burkholderiaceae_F > JALORV01. Next base: position 134,761 of record CAVPGM010000012.1, read on the forward strand.
GTGCCGGAATCCGTCGCGATCGGTTTCCTTCGGGCGCGGCATTGAGCCGGGGGCAGCGGTGGCGCCGCTGAAGAGCCATTGGCCGAGATCGGCCACGTCTGTGCGATGCCTCAGCAGTTCAGCGATCGCCGCCGCCGCGGTCGCCAGGTAGCGGGGCAGGTCGCGTTTGCCGGTCGGATCGGGGTCGCTCGTCGCAGAAGAGTCCTGCCCGATGCGGAAGTCACGACCTTCGTAGGCGGCTTGCAGGTTCGCGATCGTGCCGGCGAAGAAGGTGGTGTAGCCGCTCTCGATGATTGGGTCGCGGATGCCGGGCGCCAGATTCACATCGAAGACCTTGAAGAACAGCGGCAATGCGAACTGTTGCCTGGCGAAAACCCGGACCGTCGTTTCGCCGGCGCCGGTCCGGATGAACGAAACGCTCCCATCGTCGAACTGCGCGCTTTCATTTGCGCTGCGCACGGTGCGCCAGTAGATGACCTGCCTGTCTTCCTCGTATTGGATGGTCTCGAGCTTCTCGACGTCGATCACCTCGCCGCCGAACAGCACCAGCCAGTTCGGCTGCTGCAGGTAGAGATTGCGTTCTGCCTGCTGGACGACGCGGCGGCGGCCATCGAGACGGACGGTGACTGTCGCTCCGCCGATGTAGTCGTTCATGTACTGGATCGACCGCGTGATATCGACCGCTGCCGTGAAGCTTTCGAACGGTATGGGGAACACATGGGCGCACGAGAACAGGATGGAGCGGTCGACGTGACGCCAGCGCAGTCCCGATCGATCCGGTGGCGCGCCTTCCAGCAGTTGTTCGTAGGGGCGCAGGTATTCGGGAATCGATTCGTAGTCGCCGCTGTCGTATTCGGCCGGATCGAGCGTGAGGGGCGCGGTGCGGCGGCGCAGCTTGTCCTTGGAAAACATCGTGTGCTGCGCCACGATCGCCGAATCGATGCGGGCGATCAGGTAGTTGATCAGCACGACGGCCCAGAACGATCTGGGGTTCTCGTCGAGCCGCGTCATCAGCGGCGACACGAAGGAATTGATGCGGTCGTTGTAGAAGTCCTTGAGCGGAAAGCGCTCGCGATCGACCGACTGGAACCATGCAGCGGCAATCTGGCCCAGCAGATCGGAGCCGTTGCGAAGCCGGGCGGAATGAGCGATCAGCGGATGGACGTTGCGCCATAGCGGATACGGTCCAAGATCGCCGTCGATCTCGTAGCGTGCCGGCAAGCCGACGGCATGAAGTGCCTGCGCGTTCACCGGCGACGCATACGGGTCAGCCCCCATTTTCGCGGCGCCGACCCAGTCCGCCAGCAGCGCATCGGGGCTGGCGATGAACACGTGAGTCTGCATCGCACGCGGCGCGCGATGACCCGCGCCGCCGTGGCTGCTGACATATCCATCGATGATGCTGAAGTCAGGCGGCGCCCGGCGGAGAACCTCCAGGCAGTCGTCCGGGACGAAGCGGCGCCGTGGTGTGCCACTGGCATCGCGGCCTTCGGTCACCCCGGACAGGTTATGGACGCACAGCGCAAACACGCTGTCCTCATGGGTCTTGTTCTTGGCGAAGTTGATGCGGTAATTGGCGTTCGTCCAGTGCACGCTGATCGCGGGCGCTGCCATGTCGCCGGACAACGCCTCTGTTGTAGGCGAATCGCCGCAGGCGACGATTTCGTATGTACGGCCCTTCGAGGTCGCGGATCGATAGCCGACCAGTTCCGGCACCACAAGGGCCGCCCGGTTGTGCAACCACCAGTCCGGGTCGTTGCGCCCGTCCAGCACGGCCACGCTGGTAAAGCCGTTGTCGTGCAGCAGGTCGATCAGGTGCTCGACCAGCGCGGGATCGGTTCCGCCCGGCGTTCGCGGATCGTAGAAGTCCAGATCGGGCTTGATGATGACGCGGAACCGATTGCGGCGGATTCGCACCGAACGACGCGCCTGCTCGATGTGACGCCAGAGGCCTGCGGCGTCGAGCGCCTCGCCCAGCAGCATCAGTGGTTGCGCGCCGAGTTGCTGTGTGATGCTGACGCGGACTGGTACAGCAGTCGGATTGCGCCTGATGCTCGGCGGCGACATCTTCCGCCCGACGGACCCGCGAGCCTTGGCCGCACCGCTCGCTTGCACGCCCTTGATGCGCACGCCCACCCGTAAGCTCCCCACGTCAAGGTAGCCGATCGATTCCGATGAGATCGGGGCGATCGCATAATGTGCCGACAGGCGAAGTTATAACGTAACGGCCCGCGGACTGGATCAAGTCGGACGCTTGCTCAACATGATGGCCACCAGACAGTATCCGTACCGGTTTCATATCGCGCTTGATGGCAACGGCCTCAACGGTCTGGAAGGGATGGCAGGCGTCTGCCAGTTCCTGTTCGATCCGGCCGACAACGCCCACGCATACAAGGTGACTGTACTACGACGGCATCGCGGGAGGGCATGCGGTCAGCGTCAATCCAGGCGGCACGATCGGGTTCCTCGGCAATACCGGCCAGCACCTGCTGCTCTATGACGCACGCAACTCGGAACACCTTGCGCGCCAGTCCACGCTGCGTTTCGAAACCAACGACACGTCGCTGCGCGGAAGTACGCACGCGGTCTGGCTGTCGGATCAGGAGTTCATCACCGCGATCGGAGACTACTTCTACCTCTTCGACGTGAACGACCTGGCCGCTGGACAGAAGCTCGGTCCGCACCAGGTGAAGCTGCCTCACGCGATCAAGCTGACCGCGTCGGGGAGATACCTGGTCTATGGATCGATGGATCATCCGCGCATGGGCAAGGAAGGCGAGGCGAGAGAAGTCGGAATATTCGACCTCGAGACCGGCACAGCTCGGCGCATCGAACTGCCCACGACCTGTTGGCATGTCGTCACGGACCCCGCCAGCGACGTCTTCTACAGCCTGTCATTCCGCGTGCTGCCGCAGGCCTACGAGGACTATCACGAGTGGGCCATGGCATTCATGAAGGAATATGCCTACGAGATCGACGCATCGACCGGGCAGGTGCTGCGCCATTGGGTCTGCAGTCGCGACGTACCGGCCCACATCAACTCGGATGTGACGCTATCCGACCGGGAACTCATCTTCTGCACCGGCGCAAGCCAGACCATCGTGTTCATCGATCGCGATTCCTTCGCGCGCTATCGGATGATCGACGAACGCCCGGATCTCGAAACTCTTCTCGAGAACAGGCGGGCGGTTGGCAAGCAGATCGCCGATGCATTGTCGCGGGGCAGCCCGGTCCCGGACAGTCGCCACTTCGTCAGCGCCCTGCGGATATCCCGCTTCGCAGTTCTCGATTCCGTTTATGCGTGTCAGCTCTCCGAGGACCAGTCGCTCCTCTTCACCGCCAACCGTGGCCTGAACCACATTACGGTCTACGACTACCCTTCCAACGAAATCCGACTGCGGGTGAAGATGCCCGATCTGCATGAGTATCTGTCGCTGCCGAAGTCTGCGGACCCGCGGCTCGGTTTCCACCACGGCTATCTGTGCAGCCCGAGTCCTCGCAAGACCGCGCAGTCAAGACGGACCGATAGACGGGCAAGCTCGTCAATCTCGCGGACGAAGGGTTCGGAAGAGAACTCTGGATCGGCACCGTCCGTCCCGTTGCCACGGGGCCCGGCGCCACTGATACGGCGCCCGCATGAAGGTGTCCTGGTCGTGCCAAACTGTCCCACGGGCTTTGAGCGCGGCTCGATCTTGTCGTTGAACAACTTCAGGCACCGGGTGCGAATTTGAGAATCTCCCTTCACATGTCGATCATCATTGCGGCAACCTTCGCGATCATTTGCTTCGGCGTCGCGATCACGGGATTCGTCTCCATGGGAGATCTCACGGACGCTGCGCAAACTGCCGACGCGAAGGGTTATGCCTGGTTCTGGACGTTTCTCGGAGCCATTGCCGTAGCGACCGGTACCGTGTCGTGGTGGCTGCTGCGAACGCAGCAAATGGGCGAAGACGAATGACAACGCACTCGAGCTGACCGTGAACCATCGCGGCCGGCAACAGGCGCACCCGAGAACGTGAGCGCACCCGCTGCCGGAATCGGCGGAGCTGGTGTCCGTCGAGAGCTGGATGATCTGCGCTCCGACACCACAGCAGTTCCCGAGATACTCGCGTCCGCAAGACAACGGAAATGCACCATGAACGAACCTTCTCCCCTGCCGCCTCTGCCCGACCGTCTATCGACCGACTCGCGCAGTCCCTTCTACGTCGCGACCGTGCTCGAGCACGACATCGGCGTTCGCTTCAATGACAGGGAGCGGTCGGACGTCGAGGAGTACTGCATCAGCGAAGGTTGGGTGAAGGTGCCCGCAGCCAGGACGCTGGATCGCAGAGGCCAACCCCTGCTGATCACCTTGAAGGGGAAAGTCGAGCCGTTCTATCGCTGAAGAAGAACAGTCCGGCAGCAACTGAGGACTAGCCGTTCACTTGGCTCGGCGGCAGACTCCGTGCGTACACTGCACCCGCAATGACCGCTGACATCGCGCTCCTGCTCGCGCAGGACGGCATCACCAACGGTGCGATCTATGCGCTGCTGGCGCTCGCGCTGGTGCTGGCCTTCGCCGTGACGCGCGTCATCTTCATCCCGCAGGGCGAATTCGTGGCCTATGGCGCCTTGACGCTGGTCGCGGTGCAGGCGGGTCGCCTCCCGGGCACGGTGTGGCTGCTGCTTGCCGCCGGCGCACTGGTCACTCTGATCGAAGGCGTTGAGGCGCTGCGCACGCGCCGGTGGCGATCGTTCGGCTGGGTTGCACTATGGAACGTCGCGTACCCGCTCGCGATCTGGGCGTTGCTGAGCACAGGGCCGGCCGCGGCGTGGCCGATGCCGCTGCAGATCCTGCTCGCGCTGGCCATCGTTGTGCCGCTCGGACCGATGGTTTACCGGCTGGCGTATCAACCGCTGGCCGAGGCTTCGGTGCTGATCCTGCTCATCGTGTCGGTCGCGGTACATGTCGTGATGGTCGGACTGGGCCTGCTGGTCTTCGGCGCCGAAGGTTCGCGAACGCCGGCGTTTTCCGAAGGAACGATCGAAATGGGTGTCCTGAGTGCGAGCGTCCAGTCGCTGTGGGTGGTCGGCTGCTCGCTCGCGCTGATCGTGCTGCTGTACCTGCTGTTCGAACGCACGATCTACGGCAAGGCGCTGCGCGCGACCGCGGTCAACCGGCTGGGCGCGCGGCTGATGGGCATCCCGACGGAATTCGCGGGCCGCCTGTCGTTCTTTCTGTGCGCGCTGATCGGTGCGCTGTCGGGCATCCTGATCGCGCCGATCACGACGATGTATTACGAAACCGGCTTCCAGATCGGGCTGAAGGGGTTCGTCGGTGCCATCGTCGGCGGGCTGGTGAGCTACCCGATCGCCGCGGCCGGTGCGCTGCTGGTCGGGCTGCTGGAGTCGTATTCCTCGTTCTGGGCCAGCGCCTACAAGGAAGTGATCGTCTTCACGCTGATCATTCCGGTGCTGTTGTGGCGCTCGCTGCGGACACATCACGTCGAGGAAGACGAGTGATGCGCGCTCTGCGTCCCTCGTGGCTGCTGGCGGCCTTCCTGGTTGCGCTGGTCTTCGCTCCGCTGGTGCTGCCAGAGTTCTCGATCACGCTCGCCAACTACATCGGGCTATATGCGCTGGTGGCGCTGGGGCTCGTGCTGTTGACCGGCGTCGGCGGCTTGACTTCGTTCGGCCAGGCGGCGTTCGTCGGACTCGGCGCCTACACCACCGCGGTGCTCACCACCAGCACGGCGCTTCCGCCCTGGCTCGCATGGCTCGGGGCCTCGGCGTGGCCTCCGTTGCTGGCCGGACTGCTGCTGACGATGCTGATCGCCTTTGCGCTCGGCTCGCTGACGCTCAAGCTGTCGGGGCATTTCCTTCCGCTCGGAACGATCGCCTGGGGCATCAGTCTCGGCTACCTGTTCGGCACTTCGGAGACGCTCGGCGGCTATACCGGGCTCACCGGCATTCCGCCGATTTCGATCTTCGGTGTGTCGTTCGAGTCGGGTCGGGCCATTTACTACCTGATCTGGGCGTTCCTGCTCGCTGGGGTCGTCACAACGCGCAACCTGCTCGACTCGCGCGAAGGCCGCGCAATCCGCGCGTTGAAAGGTGGCATGGTGATGGCCGAGTCGATGGGCGTCGACACTTCGGACTCGCGCATGATCGCGTTCCTTCTGGCGGCACTGATGGCGTGCGCCTCCGGCTGGCTGTATGCGCACATGCAGCGCTTCGTGAATCCGACCCCGTTTTCACTGCCGTTTGGCATCGAATACCTGTTCATGGCGGTGATCGGCGGTGCGGGCTACGTGTGGGGCGCGTTGCTGGGCGCCGCGGTCATCACCATCGCCAAGTCGTGGCTGCAGGACCTGCTGCCGCAGATCGTGGGCCAGGCCGGCAACTTCGAAGTGATCGTGTTCGGCATATTGATGATCGTGATCCTGCAGCGAGCACCCGACGGCTTGTGGCCGGCGCTCACGCGGCGCTTCACCCTGCGGCAGGCGCGCCGCGTGATCTCGCCGGAAGTTCCGCCGCTGGCCAAGCGTCCGCTGCCGAAGGGCGGCGAACCGCTGCTGCAGGTGCAGGGCGCGACGAAGCGCTTCGGCGGACTGGTGGCGGTCAATGCGATGGACCTGCAGGTCCACGCAGGCCAGATCGTGGCGCTGATCGGACCCAACGGCGCCGGCAAGAGCACCATGTTCAACCTGATCTCCGGCGTGCTCGATGCGACGTCGGGCAGCTTCCACTTCAAGGGGCAGGACGTCGCCGGTCGGTCGTCGCGCGAAATCGCGCGCATGGGGTTGTCGCGGACGTTCCAGCACGTGCGGCTGCTGCAGCAGATGAGCGTCGTCGACAATGTGGCGATTGGCGCGCACCGCCGCGAGTATCCGGGCCTGCTGGTAGGAGTGCTAGGCGGCGCGTGGCGGCTCGACCGGCGCAACGAGGCGCGCCTGCTCGCCGAAGCGGCGCGCCAGATCGAGCGGGTCGGTCTGGCCGACCACATGTTCGACGCCGCCGGTTCGTTGCCGCTCGGCAAGCAGCGCATCCTCGAGATCGCGCGTGCACTGGCGTCCGATCCCTGCCTTCTGCTGCTCGACGAGCCGGCTGCCGGTCTGCGCTACCTCGAAAAGCGCGCGCTGGCCGATCTGCTGCGCAAGCTGCGCACCGAGGGTCTGTCGGTGCTGCTGGTCGAGCACGACATGGACTTCGTGATGGGGTTGGTCGATCGGGTGACCGTGATGGACTTCGGTCAGAAGATCGCCGAAGGGCGGCCCGACGAAGTGCAGCGCGACGCTCGCGTGCTCGAGGCCTACCTGGGCGGCATCGACGATCCCGATGCAAGGGCGGCAGCATGAGCCCGCCGGGCCGCCCCAAGGGCGAATTCCCCCTTGGGGGGACGGCGCGCAGCGCCGAGGGGGCGCCATGAGCGCCCAGGTCGGCCGCTTGCTGGAAGTGCGGGACCTGTCGGTCGCCTATGGACAGGTGTCAGCGCTCACCCAGGCCAACCTTGATGTGGACTCGGGCCGCATCGTCACCGTCATCGGCCCGAACGGCGCGGGCAAGACCACGCTGCTCGCGGCGATCATGGGTTCACTGCCCCTCAACGGCACGGCACGCGGCGACGTGCGCTTCGGCGACCATGGCGCCCTGGGCGCCTCGATCGAGCACAGGGTGGCACGTGGCATGACCCTGGTTCCGGAAAAGCGCGAGCTCTTCGGCGAGATGACCGTGGAGGACAACCTGGTGCTCGGCGCTTTCCAGCGCTATCGCAGCGGCCGCCGCGACCACGCGGCGACGATGACCGAGGTTTTCGCACTGTTTCCGCGGCTGCTCGAACGGCGCCGGCAACTGGCCGGCACGCTGTCCGGCGGCGAACGGCAGATGCTGGCGATCGGCCGCGCACTGATGGCACGTCCGACACTGCTGATGCTCGACGAGCCGTCGCTCGGTCTGGCGCCACGCATCGTGCGCGAGATCTTCCACATCATCATCGAGTTGAAGCGACGCGGAGTATCAATCTTGCTGGTCGAGCAGAACGCGCGCGCAGCGCTGCAGATCGCCGACCATGCGTACGTACTCGAAACCGGCGAAGTCGTGCTCGAAGGCCCCGCGCGAGATCTTGCGCGAGACCCGCGCGTGATGGAAAGCTACCTCGGCCTCGGGCAGAAACACTGAGCTGTCAACTGTGGACGATGGTGTATCGTCGTCCTCGCGTTGGGGGTATCGCGGCGGGTGCCGCGATTGAGAGAGTCCCCTCGAACCTGAACCGGTTCAGACCGGCGGAGGGAAACGTGCCAGCCGTTCCGGCGCCGTCGTCTCCCCGAGCAGGCCAGGAGTCCACGAATGAGCGCCAATCCGAAGTTCATCGCAGCGACCGCACAGGTCGATGACGCGGCGGTCCGGCCGCTGCCGAAGTCCCGCAAGATCTTCGTTGCCGGCTCGCGGCCGGATCTGCGTGTGCCGATGCGGGAAATCACGCAGGACGTGACTCCCACGTCGTCGGGCCCGGAAATTAATCCGCCGCTGACCGTCTACGACACCTCCGGGCCGTACACCGACCCCGACGTCAAAGTCGACGTCCGCTCCGGCCTGGCGCCGCTTCGCGCTGCATGGATCGCCGAGCGAGGCGACGTCGAGGAACTCGCCGGGCCGAGTTCAGCGTATGGCGTGGAAAGGCTGGTCGATCCCAAGCTCGCCGAGTTGCGCTTCAACCTCAGGCGGCGCCCGCGGCGCGCAGCGGCCGGCGCCAATGTGACGCAGATGCACTACGCGCGCCGCGGCATCGTCACGCCAGAGATGGAATTCATCGCGATCCGCGAGAACCAGCACGCGGAGCAGTTTTCGGAGATGCTGAAGCGCCAGCACCCCGGGCACAGCTTCGGCGCCAACCTGCCGAAGCTGATCACGCCCGAGTTCGTGCGCGACGAGGTGGCGCGCGGTCGCGCCATCATCCCCGCGAACATCAATCACCCCGAGACCGAGCCGATGATCATCGGCCGCAACTTCCTGGTGAAGATCAACGCCAACATCGGCAACTCGGCGGTAACGAGTTCGATCGGCGAGGAAGTCGAGAAGATGACCTGGGCGATCCGCTGGGGCGCGGACACCGTGATGGATCTGTCGACCGGCAAGCACATCCACGAGACGCGCGAATGGATCCTGCGCAACAGCCCGGTGCCGATCGGCACGGTGCCGATCTATCAAGCGCTGGAGAAGGTCGACGGCAAGGCCGAGGAACTGACCTGGGAGATCTTCCGCGACACGCTGATCGAGCAGGCCGAGCAGGGCGTCGATTACTTCACGATCCACGCCGGAGTGCGGCTGCCGTTCATTCCGATGACTGCGCGGCGGATGACCGGCATTGTCTCGCGCGGCGGCTCGATCATGGCCAAGTGGTGCCTGTCGCATCACAAGGAGAGCTTTCTCTACACGCACTTCGACGAGATGTGCGAGCATCATGAAGGCATATGACGTCGCCTTCTCACTCGGCGACGGGCTGCGGCCGGGCTCGATCCATGACGCGAACGACGAGGCACAGATGGCCGAACTCGCGACCCTGGGCGAACTGACGCAGGTCGCGTGGAAGCACGACGTGCAGGTGATGATCGAGGGGCCGGGGCATGTGCCGATGCACCTGATCAAGCACAACATGGACGAGCAGCTGCGGCTGTGCCACGAAGCGCCCTTTTACACGCTGGGTCCGCTGACTACCGACATCGCGCCCGGCTACGACCACATCACCAGCGCGATCGGCGCAGCGATGATCGGCTGGTACGGCACCGCGATGCTCTGTTACGTGACCCCGAAGGAGCACCTCGGGCTGCCGAACAAGAAGGACGTGAAGGACGGCATCATGGCCTACAAGATCGCCGCCCATGCGGCCGATCTCGCCAAGGGTCATCCGGGCGCGCAGCTGCGCGACAACGCGCTCAGTAAGGCGCGCTTCGAGTTCCGCTGGGAAGACCAGTTCAATCTCGGCCTCGATCCGGACACCGCCAAGGACTTCCACGACGAGACGCTGCCGAAGGACGCGATGAAGACCGCGCACTTCTGCTCGATGTGCGGCCCGCACTTCTGCAGCATGAAGATCACTCAGGATGTGCGTGACTATGCCGAGAAGGTCGGCGTCAGCGCGGAGACGGCGCTTGCCAAGGGCATGGAAGAGAAGTCGATCGAATTCATCAAGCAAGGCGCCGAGGTCTACCAGCGTGCTTGATACTCACAACTGGAGAAGCTTCATGAGATTGTTTGCATGGCTGCCTGTGGCCCTGATCGCCACGGCCACCCAGACGGCGATTGCGGCGGACAAGTTCGTACTGAAGAGCGCCGACATCGCCCCGGGCGCGAAGATCGCTGAGAAGCACGTCTACAAAGGCTTCGGCTGCGAAGGTGGCAATGTGTCGCCGGCGCTGGCGTGGACCGGCGCGCCGGTCGGCACCAAGAGCTTCGCCGTCACGATGTACGACCCGGATGCGCCGACCGGAAGCGGTTGGTGGCACTGGGTGGTGTTCAACATCCCGGCTTCGACCACAAAGCTGGAGCAGGGCGCGGGCGATGCCGGCGGCGCGCGACTGCCCGCAGGAGCGGTCCAGAGCCGGACCGATTTCGGTGGCCCCGGCTACGGCGGCCCGTGCCCGCCCCAGGGACCGAGCCTGAAGAAGCCGCACCGGTACATCTTCACGGTGTTCGCGTTGAAGGTCGACAAGGTCGATCTCGGTGCCGATTCCTCCGCTGCCCTGGTCGGCTACATGCTGAACGGCGATGCACTGGGCAAGGCGAGCCTCACGGGCCGGTACGGGCGCTGACCCGGTTTCGATCTTCGGAGCAGTGAATTCGGCTGCCAATCCTGACTCAGTCGTTCCCTGACTCGATTCCGAGCTTGCCGCGGATCCACCCCAGCGCAGCGGCCAGCGGTAGCGCGGATCTCGCGCGGTAGGCGGCGGTCCACAGGCCGCCGTGGCAGGCGTTGTCCATCAGGAGTTCGAACGGGTGATCGAGGTGGCGCGTCGGGTTGGCGGCTGACTCGTCGCTGCGCAGATCATGGACCCACAGCGCGGCCATGATCGCGTTGGTCGTTCCCGGCTCGAAGACTTCGAGGCCGAACGCGCTGGCGCCGGCGAACCCGGCCGCCAGCGCCGGGTTCTTGATGACGGACGCGGTCGTTGTCGAAGGCGCCACGTTGATCGAGCTTCGGTGTCCCGGCGTCGCGCGCGAGCAGCGCGCGCCACTGTTGCAGGCGCTTCGCGAGCGCGTAGTTCGGGCCCTGTTCGACGACGATGCTGTCCACCAATCCGTAGGTGGGACCGTGCGCGGGCTGCTCGATCCGCTCGACGTTCGGATGGAACAAGCGGTCGCCGGACGCCAGGCGCAGCGGCATGGCGAGCGCACGCTGTCCGGCGGAGCGCTCGTCGTAAGCAGAGATCGCGCGCCGCGCGGTCGCCTCGGGCACCGCGAACACATCGGTCGGCGTGGCCATCCATGCCAGCGAGGTCCGCGGGTCCGATTCGCAGACGGCCGACTGGATCAAGTCCATCGCCAGCGCCAGTCGCACATGGCGCTCGCCATCGAGATAGCCGAGCGCCGCGATGTCCAGTGAACCATCGAGCCCGCGGAGCCAGGCCGCGACCGCCGGGGCTTCGCTCAGGAGATCGGCGCCGGCATCGGCCAGCCACTCGCCGTCCTGCGAGCGCGCCGCCCGGCGCACCGGTGCCATCAGCGTCGCATTGCCCTCGGCGACGATCCCGGCGATGCGTTGCCACACCGTCTCGCGGCCGATGTCGACGGCCACGATGCGCGCGCGCCAGCGCGCCAGCCATCGCAGCGGACCGGCTTCGCTGCCGGCGCCCAGCAGGACCAACGTGCGGTCGGACAGGTCGAACCACTCCGGGTGCTGCAGGCAGCGATGTAGCGCGCTCGCCGCCGTCGGTTCGATGATGCCGCGTGCGTTCCATTCGTCGATGCGCGCCTTGATCGCCGCGCCTTCCAGCCGCTGCCCGCGGTAAGGGACATGCCAAGGCGCCGGCCGCGCATCGCCGTTGCCGCGGAGCATCGCCGTCTGGAGGGTTGCATGCGGTCGCGCAAGCGCGTCGCGCAACGAGCATGTGCCATCCTGCGCGACGAAATGCAGGCTGTCCCAGGCCGCGGCGAGCCCGGCGCGTGCGCTCGCCAGCGCGGCCTGCGGCGAGCGCATCCCGCCCTCGACCAGGCGGCGAAAGTGCAACGGGTAGGCGTGACGCCAGCGCGGCTCGCGCAAGGCCTCGGCCGCGTGCGCGGGATCGAGCGCGGCGAGCGCCGCGCTCATCACTCGCGTTCCCGCCAGCCGCGAACTGGGCCGGCCATCGGGGCCCGGCGGAAAAGCGATGCCGGTCGTCGTCTGCTGCATGTCGGCTTGCGAGATTGGGCCTGCTCAAGCGCGCACCAGGCAGTGTCGCATGCAGATGCTGGTTGCGGCTCGCATCTGCGTCAAGCGCGCATGGCGACCTCGGGCAAGGGCCTCGGTCAACTGGCGCGATCGGACCGGGGGAACTCGCCCGCAGGCTTGTGCCCAGACCCCACCCGATGCTTCCCGTCCTTTCCCTGCTTGAAACCCGCGTTCTCGGTGTGCTGCTCGAGAAGGAACAGACGTGCCGGACATTTATCCGCTTTCGCTCAACGCGCTGACGGCCGGCTGCAACCAGAAGAACAATCGCGATCCGGTGATGAACGCGACCGAGGCCGAGGTGCAGGCGGCGATCGACCGGCTGCAGACGCTGTCGATGGTGATCGAATCGAGCGGCTCGCGCGTGATGCGGTACTCGCAGAACGTCGCGCGCGTCCTGCGTGTGTCGTCCGAAGCGGTTGCGCTGCTGGCCACGCTGTGGCTGCGCGGTCCGCAGACCGCGGCCGAGTTGCGTGCTGCGAGCGAGCGACTGCATCGCTTCGCCGACGTCAGCTCGGTCGAGGGATTCCTGCAGCAGATGGCCAGCCGGCCGGACGATGCGGGCGGACCGCTGGTCGCGCTGCGGCCACGGGCACCGGGAGCACGCGAGCCGCGCTGGGTGCAGTTGTTGACACCGCCAGCTGCCGAGGACAGCGATCCCGGGCCTGCGCGAGGCGGCACTGACGGTGGGGAGTCCTGGCTCGCCCAACTCGAGCAGTTGCGCGCCGAGGTGGCTGAACTCAGATCACGCGTCAGCGCGCTCGAAGATCGCAGTCGCGGCTGAATCACGGCAGACAAGCCCCTACGGGGTCGCAGTTGCGTTTTGTAGCCGCCGACATTGCGGCCAGGTTTCCGGCCTGTTTCTCCTGGTTACAACTGCGGTCGGCGAGCGACGTGCTGCGTAGAATCTTCCATGGATTCTCCTGCGAGCAAGAGTTGTGCTGAAAAGTCTTCGATGGTGGTTGGGTGTTGCCGCGCTGCTGGTGGCGCTGGGTGCCGCGTGGTGGTGGTCCGCGCGCAGCGCGGACGATGCGCCCAACTACCGGTTCGGCACCATCGAGCGCGGCTCGCTGACCGCGACGGTATCGTCCACGGGCACGCTGAATCCGGTGACTTCGGTGCAGGTCGGGACGCAGGTCTCGGGCCAGATCCAGCAACTGATGGTCGACTTCAACTCGCAGGTGAAGAAGAACGAGCTGATCGCCCGCATCGATCCCGAGACATTCCAGTATCGCGTTCGGCAGGCCGACGCGGATCTCGAGGCGGGACGCTCTTCGCTCAACCGGGCGCGGGTCTCACTCGCCAATACGCAGCGCGACCTCGAGCGCACCAAGGAGCTGGTCAGCCGCAGTTTCGTTTCGCCGGCCGAGCTCGATCGCGCGCAGTCGACTTACGACCTCGCGGCCGCTGAAGTCAGAACGGCGCAGGCGGTGGTGCAGCAGCGCGAGGCGCAACTGGCGACCGCACGTGTCGACCTCGCGCGCACCGAGATCCGCGCTCCGGTCGACGGCGTAGTGATCAAGCGCAGCGTCGACGTCGGCCAGACGGTCGCTGCCAGTTTGCAGGCACCGGAGCTTTTCATCATCGCGAAGGACCTGCGCGACATGCAGGTCGAGACCTCGATCGACGAAGCCGACGTCGGCCGCATCCGCGTCGGCCAGCGCGCCACCTTCACCGTCGATGCGTTTCCAGGCCGCACCTTCAACGGAGAAGTGCGCACGGTGCGCAAGGCGCCGCAGAACGCACAGAACGTGGTGACCTACATCGCCATCGTCTCGGCGAGCAACGATCGCGGCGAGCTGTTGCCGGGCATGACGGCCAATGTCCGGATCGTCACCGACACGCGCGAATCGGTGCTGAAGGCTCCCAACGGCGCATTGCGCTTCCGGCCGGCGACGGCCGGCGCTGCGGGCGCCGAGCCGGCGAAGCCGACCGACGACGGCAACAAGGGAAGTGCCGGCAAGTCCGCCGGGGGCGGCAGCCCGCTCGCGCAGTTTCGCGATCGGCTGGTGACCGAGCTCAAGCTGGACGCGGAACAGCAGCAGCGGCTGGAGCCGATATTCGCCGAAATGCGCGGCAAGTTCATGGCGCTGCGCGAGATGCCCGAGGAAGCGCGAGCCAAGGCGGGCAACGCGATCCGCGCCGAACTGCGCGCGAAGATCGAGGACGTGCTGAAGCCTGAACAGAAGATGCGCTACGCCGAGGTTGCGGCCGAATTCGGCGGTCGCGCCGGCGGCGGACAGACGACGCGTGGACGCTTGTGGATGCTGGCCGACGGCAAGCCGCGCGCGATCGACGTGCGTGTCGGACTGTCCGACGGCTCGATGACCGAGGTCAGCGGCGATGGGGTGAACGAGGGCATGGAGGTCATCGTCGGGCAGCAAGGCGGCGCAGGCAGCACGGCGCCGGCGCAGAAGGGCGCACCGCCGCGCATGTTCTTCTGAGACCGATGCGCCGATGAACGAGCCGCTGATCCGCGTCGAAGATCTGGTCAAGGACTACGTCCTCGGCGACAACGTGGTGCATGCGCTCGCGGGTGTCACGCTGACGATCGACGCCGGCGAGTTCATCGCGGTCATGGGACCGTCGGGCTCGGGCAAGTCGACGTTCATGAACATGATCGGCTGCCTCGACCGGCCGACGTCGGGCCGCTACTGGCTGGCCGGTGAGGACGTCGCGGGCATGGACTCCGACGCACTGGCCGCGGTGCGCAACCTGCGCATCGGTTTCGTGTTTCAGCAGTTCAACCTGCTCGCTCGCACCAGTGCGCTGGAGAACGTGGAACTGCCGTTGATGTACGCCAATGTGGCGGTCAAGGATCGTCATGCGCGCGCGCAGCAGAAACTCACGCAGGTCGGGCTCGGCGCGCGCGCGGACCACCAGCCCTCGCAGCTGTCCGGTGGCCAGCAGCAGCGGGTGGCGATCGCTCGCGCGCTCGTCAACGATCCCTCGCTGATCCTGGCCGACGAACCGACCGGCGCACTCGATTCACGCACCAGTGTCGAAATCATGGCGCTGCTGCAGCAGCTCAATGGAGCCGGCATGACGATCGTGCTGGTCACGCACGAGAACGACGTGGCCGCCTATGCGGGCCGCGTCGTGCATTTCCGCGACGGCAAGGTCGTCGGCGACGACCGGCAGCCGCCGCGCCCGGCGTCCGCCGACCTCGAGCGGCTCGATCGCGCCGCCGCGGCGGCAGCGTGAGCGCGAGGAGCCGGCGATGAACGCGATGATGGTGCTGCGCGTGGCGCTGAAGGCGCTGCGCGTCAACACGCATGCGCTCGTCGCTGACGATGCTCGGCATGATCATCGGCGTGGCCGCAGTGATCGCGATGCTCGCCATCGGCGGTGGCGCACAGGAGCGTGTGCGCGATCAGCTGAAGAATCTCGGCTCGAACCTGATGCTGATCATCCCGGGCTCGACCACCGCCAGCGGCGTTCGGCTCGGCACCGGCGCGGCGCAGACGCTGACCGAGGAGGACGCGCTGGCGATCGCGCTCGAGGTGCGAAGGCGTGGTGGTCGCGGCGCCGTCGGTGCGCGGATCGGGGCAGGTCGTGGTCGGCAACCTCAACTGGTCGACGCAATACTTCGGAACCACCAACGATTACCTGATCGCGCGTGACTGGCCGCTCGCATCGGGACGCATGTTCGAGCCGAGCGAGATCACGGGATCGGGCAAGGTGGCACTGATCGGGCTGACCACCGCGCAGCAGCTGTTCGGCGACGCGGATCCGGTCGACCAGGTGATCCGCGTGCGCAAGGTTCCGCTGACGGTCGTCGGCGTACTTGCGCGCAAGGGGCAGAACGCGCTCGGCCAGGACCAGGACGACATCGTGCTGATGCCCATTTCCACCGCCCGCAACCGCGTGCTCGGGCAGACACAGGGCAAGCAGCGGCGCGTCGGCACGATCTCGGTGAAGACCGCCGACGGCGCGGACATGAAGGCGATCGAGGAGCGCATCAAGGATCTGCTGCGGCAGCGCATGAAGGTCCAGCCGGGGGCCGAGGATCCGTTCACCATCCGCAACCTGACCGAGATCCTGCAGGCGCAGGAAGCCGCGAGCCGGGTGCTGACCCTGCTGCTCGGGGCGGTCGCCTCGGTTTCGCTGCTGGTCGGCGGCATCGGCATCATGAACATCATGCTGGTCAGCGTGACCGAGCGCACGCGCGAGATCGGACTGCGCATGGCGGTGGGCGCGCGCGGCCGCGACATCCTCAAGCAGTTCCTGGTGGAGGCCGTCACGCTGTCGATGATCGGCGGCGCGCTCGGCATCGTGCTGGGCGTGGTCGCTTCGTTCGCTGTCGGCGAATTCGCCAACTGGCGTACCGACATCACGCCGCAGGCGATCGTGCTGGCGGTCGGATTTTCGGCCGCGGTCGGCGTGTTCTTCGGCTTCTATCCGGCCCGCAAGGCGTCGAGGC
Source organism: uncultured beta proteobacterium (assembly GCA_963703945.1). GTDB lineage: Bacteria > Pseudomonadota > Gammaproteobacteria > Burkholderiales > Burkholderiaceae_F > JALORV01. Next base: position 151,584 of record CAVPGM010000012.1, read on the forward strand.
TGTTGCCGATCGAGGCGTTGCGCTACGAATAGGTGCATTTGCTGAGCGCTTATCGGGCCGCTGGCCGGGCGCTGCTACGGCAGCATGATCGGCGATTCCGGTCGTCTCCCGGAGCGCTGCCGAGTTCATGTCCCGACGTCCATGGTTCTGTCGTGCCGACTGCGCGGTGTTCGCGATGTGCGCGCTGGCGCTCGCGTTGATGTGGCCGGAGCAGGCACTTGCGATGGCGCGCTGGCTGGGCGTGCAGCCCGACAGCCGCGAACGGCTCTGGCTGTCGGCGTTCAGCGGCTTCACGCTCGGGCTCGCCATCGGATTGTTCGTCTATGAGTTGCGCGCGCGCGGGATCAGCATCGCATTGCGCCGCCTGACCGACCTGGCTACCAGCGTCGACGGTCGCCTGCCGCAGGAGAGCCGGCGCGGTTCGATCAGGCGGGAACTCGAGCGCGTATCCGACGAAGTGCTGTATGCCGCCCGTCGCATCACGAAAGAGCGCAGGGAATTCGATGAACAGGCGACGGCCTGGCAGGCAATGTTCGCGGCCACACTCGACTCGATGTTCGTCCTCGACGACACGGGCGCGGTAAGGCAGATCAATCCGGCCGCCGAGCGCCTGTTCAAGCTCAATGCGAACGAGGCGATCGGCCGGCATCTCGCAGACCTGCTGTTTCCGCTGCCGCATCGCGCGCTCGATCATGCAGCGTTCATGCAGGACCTGGCGGCGGGCAAGGCGATCGGCAGACGCCAGGAAATGGTCGTCCATTGCGGACTGCGTCAGTTTCCGGTCGAAATGGCGCTGGCGGAGTTCCACGTGGGTGATGCGCGCGGGCTGATCGCCACAGCGCGCGACATCTCGGCGCACCGCCAGACGCGGGCCGATCTGAAGCGCGTTCGGGAGCAGGCCGATCGCTTGCAGGCGCGCCTGCGCTCGGAACTGGCGTCACACCGGGTCGTGCGACCGGCGACAGACGCCTCAGCGCTCGCCGTGGACGCGCAGCAGCCTGCGCCGGCGGGCGGAACGCCGTTCACGGTGGAAGAGGCCTGCGGCGACGTCATCCGCCGGCTGGTCGTGAAGGCCGAGCGCAAGGGCCTCGGATTCCGATATGAAGACACTGAAGTGCAGGGCATGGGCCTGATCGGCGATGCATCGCGCCTGCGCGCGGTGGCGTCGGACCTTATCGACGGCGTAGTCCGTCATGCCACGTCAGGCGAGGTCATCGTCCACTTTTCGGCACTGTCGACCGACGAGCGCAGCATCGAACTGGCGGTCAGCGTGACCGCCACGCGCATGTCCGACGAACAGAGCACGCACGTCGGACGACCGCTCGCCGCTGCGAAGAAGCCGTCTGCCGCGAAGCCGCGGGCGCCGCGCGAGCCGCGTCATCGCACGGTCGAGGTCGCAGGCGTGGAGACGCAGGTCGACACGGATGCGCTCCGTGGCGCGCGGTTCAAGGCACGCATGCACTACGCGGTCGATCTGTCGCGAGTGGCGATCGATCTCGGTGCGCTGGCTGGCATCGCTGCGCCGTCGCCCGACGACGGTGCCGACATGGATCCGCGGTTGGTCGCCGAATTCGCCCGGGCTTCGGCCCGGCTGCGTCACAACGCGGACAAGGGCAACCTCGGTGCACTATGGGCCCAGGCGCACCGGCTGAAGGAGATCTGGTTGCCGACTGCGCCGCTCAGCGAAGCCGGGCTGGTCAGCGCTCTGGCGCACACCTCCCGCGGAGGCGATGCGGCCAACGCACGCATGCTCGCGCGGCGGCTGGCCGATGCACTCGACGTAACCGTGCGGCAGAAGATGACGGTGGAAGACGACGCGACCGAGGAATCGGCCGCCTGACGACACGCCGGGCGTCTCCAACCTCGTCACGGGTAACATGGCGCGCCCTGCGCACCACGCTGCAAGAACCAGTCCGCGACGGCGTCGGCTGCCAGGCCGCTGCCGTTTCGTTCGGCGCTTCGGTCTGCGCGTCGATCTCGCACCGAAACAACCGGGAGTCCGCATTGGATCTGCTGCTGCTGGCGAAGGCCGCCGTGCTGGGAGTCGTGGAGGGACTGACCGAGTTCCTGCCGATCTCGTCGACCGGTCATCTGATCGTCGCCAGTTCCCTGCTCGGTTTCCGGGGCGAGACCGTGGCGACCTTCGAGATCGCCATCCAGACGGGGGCGATGCTGGCCGTCATCTGGGAATACCGGGGGCGCCTATCCAGCACGGTCACTGGATTGACCTCCGACCCGCGCGCGAGGCGGTTCGCGATGAATGTCTTGGTAGCGTTCGCGCCGGCCGTCGTGTTCGGGCTGCTGCTCGGCAAGGTCATCAAGGAGCATCTGTTTCACGCGGTGCCGGTGGCTGCGGCGTTCGTGGTCGGCGGCTTCATCATCCTCTGGGCCGAAGCGCGTCACAGGCGGCTGTACGGCGAACGCGATCTGCTTGGCCGGCGTCACGCGCGAGTCGAGACCGTGGATGACATGACTTCGCTGGATGCGCTCAAGGTCGGGCTCATGCAGTGCCTGGCGCTGATTCCTGGCACCAGCCGCTCGGGAGCCACCATCATCGGCGGAATGATCTTCGGCCTGTCGCGCCGGGCAGCCACCGAGTTCAGTTTCTATCTGGCGATCCCGACGCTGATCGGTGCCGGCGTCTACTCGGTCTGGAAGCAGCGAGGCGCGTTCGTGCCCTCCGACGCTCCGCTGTTCGCGGTCGGACTGCTGTTCGCGTTCGTGTCGGCGTGGCTGTGCATCCGCTGGCTGATCCGCTACATCTCCACCCACGATTTCGCCGCCTTTGGCTGGTATCGCATCGCGTTCGGCGGGCTGATCCTGCTGACCGCGGGGCTGGGATGGGTCGATTGGGCGCGCTGAACGGCGCGGGCGCGACGACTCCGCCCGATGAATGCGGTGAGCTGTGCGCACTGCTGCGCTCGAGGTTCCCGATCGTCCTGATCCAGTCGTATGAAGAGCCGCGCATCCTCGAGTTGCTGCAGAAGGCCGCCAATCTCGAGAACCAGGTGCTGATGACCTGGAGCATCACCAACGGTATCCGGCGTCATGGGCGCGACGAGGCGATCTACCAGACCAATGAACTGTTGGATGCACTCAAGCACATCGACAAGACCGCGCAGAACGGCATCTACGTGCTGTGCGACGCGCATCCCGGCTTCAAGGACCCGGTGGTCGTGCGGTTGCTCAGGGAGATCGCGCTGTCGCACTATCGCTGCGCCCGCACGCTGGTCCTGCTGAGCCCGCGGCTCGAAGACCTTCCCTCCGAGATCCTGCGCCAGTCGGCGCACTTTCACCCGCGCCTCCCGAACCGCGAGGACATTCGCGCGATCGTCGCCGAGGAGGCGCGGCGCTACGAATCGCAGTCGGGCGAGAAGCCGCGAAGCGACCGGCATGCACTGGAGATGCTGATCATGCATCTGCTGGGCATGGAACGGGACGACGTGCGGCGCCTGGTGCGTCAGGCGCTGCGCGACGACGGCGTGATCAGCGCCGACGATGTGCGGCGCGTGCTGGCGACCAAGCACGAGGCGCTCGGCGGCGCCGCCACGCTGGCCTACGAGGAGAGCACCGTCCGCTTCGACGCAGTCGGCGGGCTCGACCGGCTGAAGCACTGGATCGCCCTGCGGCGCAAACCGTTTCTCGAAGGCGGCGGCGCGCAGGACGACCGGCCCAAGGGCATCGTGCTGCTCGGAGTGCAGGGCGGCGGCAAGAGCCTCGCTGCGCGCGCCGTGGCCGGCGAGTGGGGCATACCGCTGATGCGGATGGATTTCGGTGCGCTCTACAACAAGTACTACGGCGAGACCGAACGAAACCTGCGCAATGCGTTTGCCGCCGCCGAGAGCATGTCACCTTGCGTGCTCTGGATCGACGAAATCGAGAAAGGCGTTTCGGTCGACGGTGACGGCGACGGTGGGGTATCGCGGCGCGTGCTCGGCACGCTGCTGACCTGGATGGCGGAACGCAAGGAACCGGTGTTCATGGTGGCCACGGCGAACGACATTTCGCAACTGCCGCCGGAACTGGTGCGCAAGGGACGGTTCGACGAGATCTTCTTCGTCGACTTCCCCGGGCCCGCGGCGAGAGCGGATATTGCCCGGATCCACCTGCGCAAGCGCGGATTTGATCCTGCGCAGTTCGACGTCGAGGATTTCGCGCGCAGGGCGCCGGAGTTTTCTGGCGCCGAGATCGAGCAGGCGATCGTGTCGGCCTCGTTCGAGTCGAGGTCGCACGAAGCCGTGCTCTCCTCCGCCGACATCGTGACGGAACTCGAGCGCACCCGGCCTTTATCGGTCGTGATGGCCGAGAGGATCGAAGCGCTTAGACAATGGGCTTCGGGACGTGCGGTCTACGCCGATGAGCACCCGGACGCCGGCTGATTGACCGCGGCCGACCCGCACGCGGTGGCCCATCTTCAGTAGTCGGTGCCTTACCGGCCGCTTTTCAGCGCGTGCGTCCTTCGCTGGCGACGGTAGAAAGCCGGAATGTCGAGTCCCGCGCCCCGCCCTTCGAAGGCCCGATCGCCTGCGGCGGCGCCCCCCGCTGCGGAGCCTCGTGCACGCGCGCAACTGTTCGACTTGCCGCGGCTGCGCAACGCTCAACCCTGGCAGCGGCTTCGCCTGGTCGCCGCCGGCGCCGGGACGGTGCTGTGGTTCGCTTTCACCCTGTGGGCATCATCGTTTTGGTTTAACGCGCTGGCCGATGCAGTCGGGCTGATCGCGGCGATCTTCTTCATTGGCGGGCTGGCATTGGTGCCGAGTGCGATGAACATGTTCATCGTCGCCAGCCTTCTGCTGGACCGGCGCCCGCCGCGCCGCGCGCTTGCCCGCTATCCGGCGCTGTCGGTACTGATGTACGTGCGGGACCAGGCGCAGTCGATTTCGGAAACCATCGAGAGCGTCCGTCGCCAGCAATACCCTGGGCCGTTCGAAGTGATCCTGATCGATGACGCCTCGACCGATCGCACGGTGCAGATCGTTCGCGACATGGGTTACCGGTGGATCAAAGTGCTGCGCCAGAGCCGCAACCGCGGCAAGGCGGCGGCGCTCAACCGGGCGCTCGAAGCGGCACAGCATGACCTGATCGTCACGCTCGATGCCGACGCGATCTTGTTCGGCGACGCGCTGTGGAGCATGGTGGAGCGCTACGTGGCCGCCGAAGCCGACGTGCGCGCGATCGCCGGCTGCGTGCTGGTCCGCAACTCGCGCCAGAACTGGCTGACCCGTGCGCAGGAGTGGGACTACTTCCACGGACTGGCATCGATGAAGCGGATGCAGTCGCAATACCAGGGGACGGTAGTCGCCGAGGCATCGTTCACGATCTACGACCGTGCAGCGTTGAAGGAAATTGGAGGTTGGCGTTCCGACGTCGCCGAAGACGTGCTGCTGACATGGGACATGCTGCAGCGAGGCTGGCGCGTGGGCTTCGCCGAAGACGCCTGCTGCTTCATCATCGTGCCGGCAGACGTGAAGTCCTTCGTGCGCCAGCGCATGCGCCATGCCCGCGTGACGCTGCGCGCGCTGCGCGAACTGCCAACCGAACTGGTCAAGCGGCGCACATCCATGCTGTTCGTCGTTTGGCACCTGCTGTTTCCATGGACCGATCTGGCCTTCACGGTGGGCTTTGTTCCGGGCGTCGTTCTGTCTCTGGCCTACAGCAGTCACCTGCTGATGGGACCGATGGCCCTGACACTGCTGCCCGCCGCGCTGCTGCTGAACCTCGTGATCTTCTTCGTGATGCGATCGATGTTCCACGATCACGGGCTGAAGATCCGGCGCAATGTCGGCGGCCTGCTGGTCTACATGTTTGGCTACAGCCTGCTGCTGCAACCGGCGCGTGCCGTCGGCTACCTGGCAGGCCTGGTGCGGTCCCGCTCCCCCAAGACCTGATCGGTCGCCCGTATCGGCTTGCCTGGGCCAACCCGCGCCGCGCTTCGGGAAAGTTCGGGGTGATTCGCCGCCTTTTCAAAAGTCGCGCAGCGATGACGTTCAATTGAGCGGATTCCCGGTTGAATCACCTTGTCACTGCTGCCGATAGTCGCCGTATCAGCCGTATCGCGGGTCCTTTCCGATGAGCCGACACCGAGCCGCCGCGGTGGCGTTGAGTACGACGCAACGCGTCAGTCCCGTCCTCCTGGTCGGCTGCGGAGCAATCCTGATGGTGGGAGCCGGCCTTCTGCAGTGGTTTGGAACGAGTGAGGAAACGGCTGCCGCGGCCGCTTCCAGCGTTGCCGCAGCCGCCCGACAGGCGGCGTTCGACAAAGCGGCCGAGCGCTTGGCGAAAGCACGCGCCGAACGCGAACAGCAGGCGATCCAGAAGGCGGCGATGGACGAAGAGGCCCGTCGCGCCTCAATGGCCGATAGCGGCAGCGAGGCAAAGGCGCTGAGCGATCGGAATGAGGCGGCGCGCCGGAAGGCGGCCGTGGAAGAGGCGCAGCGGGCGGCCGTCGAGGCCGAAGAGGCGTGGAAGCGCTTCTATAAACCCTCGGCCACCTGCAAGAACCCCGACGCAAGGGCCACGGTCGAGTGCGTCAACGAGTACATCAAGGCGAAGCGGGAGTTTGAAGCAAGCCGCACGACCGGCCCTACGAAATCCGGGAGCTGATCGGTAGCGCCTGCTCGAAGTGGTTCAAAGAAGTACTAGTTGGGACCTTTCATCGCCTCCGTCTGACGCCTGTATTCCTCGTACGAGGTACTTGCGCTCGACAGACAACGGCCGCGTTCGTAGTCATCTGCCATCTTGTAGCACTCGCTTCGCTGCCAGGCCAGGCCGGTGCTGTAGACCTGTCGCGTCGAGCAGGCTGAAGTGAACGCGATTGCGAACACCGCGATGACGCTCAGGTACGCCCGATTCGGCATCTGTACGGCCTGCGCTCAACTCGACATCACGGTCCAGGCAGCGAGCGCGGCGAGCCTCTGGTCCTTGCCCCACGGCGGTCGCGCGAGTTTTCCGACCCTGGATGGATCGAGCGACGACGGCGGGATGACCTGCACGGGCACCTCGCACGCGTCACGCAAGACATCGCGATAGAAGCACCCTTCGGCCAGGTGGATGCGAGGGTGCGACGCCAGGATCTTGTCGAGACCTCCGGCGTCATTTTCTTTCGCGACGACTGCGCATACGGCCACGTCTTTGGCGACAAGAGGTGCGAGTGCTTTCCTCGCATTGGCAATCGCTTTTTGCCTTGCGTGTGCGATCCACTCGTTCGCCGCCGTGCGCGTCATGTCTGCGGCCATGTGGAAACAGAAGCGCTCCGAGTCACCGAGAATCTCGATCACTTCGTTGGCGACAATCTCTGGGTTCGCCAGCGTACCGCCCACCACCACGCAAGCGCCCCAGCCGGTGTGAACCGTGATTCCGATTGCGCGACGCATGGACTCACGCACTGCCTTAGGGAATCTCCGGCGGCACGGTGCCCTTGCGTATCGCCGGCACGACCGGCGGTTGGCCGGCATCGCGCAGGATGGCCTGGGCCTCCGACGATAGGAGGAAGGCAACAAACGCGGTCGCATCGGCGACGTTCGCCGCAGTGCCGGGAACGGTGGCCGCATTGCGGATCACCTCGCTCAGGTTGACGCTGTCGGCAAAGCGCACGATGTCGACCTCGTTACGGGCCGCTACTGCGGCCGAGTAATAGACGACCGCAGCGTCGGCCTTGCCTTGCCGCACGGCATCTACCGCCGCCGGCACCGTGACTGGCCTGCCGGGCTCGCCAAGCGTTGCCGGTGCACTGTCAATGATCTGCTGCGCCAGCGCCGGCTCGCCGTCGGCCGCGGTGGCTCGCTGCAGGAAAGTGACGGTGCGGCCGGTCGCCAGGTCTTTGTCGCCGTTGATGCGCACGAAGCGCAACCCCGGGCGTGCGAGGTCGCTCGCGCGTTTGATGCCGCGCGGATTGCCCTTCGCAGTGATGATCACCATCTCGTTGGCCGAGAACACGACGTACCACGTGGCGGCGGACTTGCCGGCCGCTGCGCCCGAGCCGGTGATGGGCTTCATCATCAGGTCTTCATCGATGACCGCGGGCGAAGACGGCGCGAATACGTCAACCACTTCTCCCTTGGTGATGCGCTCGGCCAACTGGCGCGACACGCCTGACGTCAGCACCACGTTGGCCCCCGGTCGTTTGGCCTCGAAGGCTTTCTTGACCTCGAGCATAGGACCCGTCAGCGAGTCTGCATGGAACACCTGCACATCAGCAGCACTCACGACGCCTGCTGTCAGTCCGAGAGCCAGAACGACAGTCAATAGCCTGCTGCTACGCGACCTCGCTACGACACGGTGCCACATGGACCCTCCGCAAATGGACGTCGCTCGGGCGGAAATGCTACGCCCGGGCTCGCATGGCGAGATTCGGTTGCAGGCACGAGCAGCTCGCCGTTTGGCGAGCCGCGAAGCCTCTCTAAACGGATCCGAACTCCGTTGCAACCCCGTGAGTCACAGTCACGCAACATGGGGGTGGACGACCGCGCGCGATTGTTGGACAGTCTGCGCAGGCCGGGCTTGCCCGACCGCTGGTGTCAACATCACCAGGCAGAAAGCGGGAGGCGAGCGCAGCCGCTTGGCCGGGCGGCTGCGCTCGCCCACCCCGTGATCCAAAGCCGCGCGAAGCGGCAGCCTAGACTTAGCAGGGGCAGTTGGAGCGCTGGAGCCGGTATCCTCGTGCCCCATCCTCAACAGCCCATGGAGCCTCCCAGACATGACACCGAAACTTGTCGCCGAATTTCTCGGTACCTTCTGGCTCGTGCTCGGCGGCTGCGGTAGTGCGGTGCTGGCAGCCGCGTTTCCCGAACTGGGCATTGGCTTCACGGGCGTATCGCTTGCGTTCGGTCTGACTGTTCTGACCGGTGCTTACGCTCTTGGTCCGATCTCGGGCGGCCACTTCAATCCGGCGGTGTCGGTCGGCCTGTGGGCCGGTGGCCGCTTTCCTGCCACACAGTTGCTGCCGTACATCGTTGCGCAGGTGATTGGCGCGATCGTCGCCGCCGGCGTTTTGTATCTGATCGCGAGCGGCAAGACCGGCTTCGACCTCAAAGCGGGTTTTGCTTCCAACGGATACGGCGAGCACTCGCCCGGCAAGTACGGCTTCGGCTCCGCGGCAGTCACCGAGATTGTGATGACCTTCATGTTCCTGATCGTCATCCTCGGGGCCACGCACAAGCGAGCACCGGTGGGCTTTGCTGGGCTCGCGATCGGTCTGGCGCTGACACTGATCCACCTGATCAGCATTCCGGTGACAAACACGTCGGTGAATCCGGCGCGCAGCACTGGGCCGGCGCTATTCGTCGGCGGCTGGGCGATCGAGCAGCTGTGGCTCTTCTGGGTTGCACCGATCGTTGGCGCCTTGCTGGCTGGCTGGATTTCGCGCGTGGTATTCGATTCGGCCGAGGAGCCGCCTGTCGTCGGAAAGTGAAGAGCCTCCGCTGGCTGTCGGTCGGGTAGTTTGTGGCGTGACACCGGGGGCAGTGTCGATGCAGACGCCGCTGCGTTCCATCGACCTTTACAAGGGACCGGACCGTCGCGTTTGTAGAATCCGGGCATGCAATCCGACGCCCTGCATGCCGTCTACCGGCTCACCGTAAGCGGACCGGCCGCGGCACGACGCGCCGAGGCGCTCGCGCTCGAGCAAAGCGTCGAGATGCCGGCGGAGGCGATCGCCGATCCGCGCGTGCTGCGTGATGTGGTGGCACGTGTCGAGCGCCTCGAAGCGCAGGCCGACGGCACCACACTGGTCCACCTGCGCCTCAGCGCGGAAACGATCGCTGCGGATGCCGGCCAGTTGATGAACATGCTGTTCGGCAACAGCTCGCTGCTCGATGATGTCCAGGTCGTCGCGGTCGATATTCCGGACGCGATGGCGGCGCAGTTCGGCGGGCCTGCGCTCGGCATCGATGGCGTGCGGCGGCTGGCGGGCGTGCACGGTCGCGCACTGAGCTGCACGGCACTCAAGCCGATCGGTTCATCGCTAGCCGATCTCGCGCGCATTACGCGCGTGTTCGCCGACGCCGGCATCGATGTCATCAAGGACGATCACGGCTGGGCCGCACGCGGCAGTGCACCGTTTTTCGAGCGGGTCGTGGCATGCCAGCGCGAGATCGACCTCGCCTGCCGCGGCCGCGTTACACGCACCCTGTACGTGCCGGCGCTATCTGGCACGATGGACGACATGCGCACCCAGCTGCGCTTTGTCCGCGCCCATGGCGTCGACGCCGTGCTGCTGGCGCCGATGATCGCCGGTGTATCCAACTTCAACGCCTTGCGGCGGGAGTTCCCCGGGACTGCGTTTCTGGCTCATCCGGCTCTTGCCGGCAACCAGTTTGCACCGGCGGCGCTGCTCGGGACGCTGTTTCGCGTGTTCGGCGCCGACGCCGTGATCTTCCCCAATCAGGGCGGACGGTTCAGCTACAGCCGAGCAGTATGTCGGTCGATCGCCACGAACCTGCGAACGACACGGGTTGGCGTCGCACCCGCATTGCCGGTTCCGGCGGGCGGCATGTCGGTGGAGCGTGTTGCCGAGCTCGTCTCAGCCTACGGGCACGACACGATTCTGCTGATCGGCGGCTCGCTGTTCGCGGCCGGCGATGCGCTGCCGGCGCGCAGCAGGGCGTTCGTCGAGGCAGTCGCTGCAGCAAGCAGCCAGGTGCCGGCATGAGTTCGATCCGACGCTTCCTGCCCGAGGCGAACGGTAGCTACCGCTGGGAGACGGTGGATAGGCTGCGCTACAAGGCCGAGGGCAGCGCCCCGTTCAAGGACATCACGCGGCAGGTTCTGTTCGCGCAACCGGACCATGCGGCCGAACTGCGCTACTTCGAGGTGGCGGCGGGAGGCTACTCGACGCTGGAGCGCCATCAGCACACGCATGCAGTGTTGATCCTGCGCGGCCACGGAACCGTGCGGATCGGCGAAACCACACAGGCGATCGACGAGCACGACCTCGTGACCGTCGACCCGCTGGTCTGGCACCAGTTCCATGCCGCGCCGGACACCGCGCTGGGGTTCCTGTGCCTGGTGCCCAAGGAGCGCGACCGGCCCGAGCTTCCGTCGTCGGGCTCCTTGGTGGCTGACGCGCCTCCGGACTGACGTCAGCGTCGACGAAATACCAGATCCCACACGCCGTGGCCGAGACGCTGGCCGCGCGCATGGAATTTGGTCGTCGGCCGTTCGGTGATCGGATTTCGCGGCGCCGGCGCGAAGCCCGCGTGCAGGTTGATAAGTTGCGGTTCGTTGCCGAGTACATCGAGCATCTGTTCCGCGTAGTGCTGCCAGTCGGTGGCGCAATGAAGGTAACCGCCGGGCTCGATGCGACTGGCCAGCAGCGCGACGAAAGGCTGGGCGAGCAGCCGGCGCTTCTGGTGGCGCGCTTTCGGCCACGGATCGGGAAAGTAGATGTGGACGCCGGCTAGCGACTCCGGCGCGAGCATGTCGCGCACCACTTCGACGGCATCGTGCTGCACGATGCGGACATTGAGTAGTCCGCGCGCTTCGATCTGTCTCGCGAGCGCGCCGATGCCAGACGCAAACACCTCGACACCGAGGAAGTTCACCTCGGGACGCGACTCGGCGATCTCCGCTGTCGTTTCGCCCATGCCGAACCCGATTTCGAGCACCGTCGGTGCGGTCCGGCCGAACGCCGCCCCCAGGTCGAGTGGGTCGTGCGCATAGGCGATCGCGAGGCGGGGAAATACCTCGTCGTAGGCACGCTTCTGCGCCTGCGTCGTATGACCGCGCCGCAGCGTGTAGCTGCGGACGTGGCGATGATGCAGCTCGGCCGCCGTACCGTCGTCGCCGGTTTCAGGTGCGGTGTGCCGCGGCCGCAGTAGTCGCGTGGGGATCGACATCGTGAAGTGGTATTGCTCCGGCCGTAGTCCGTCACAGTAACTGTTGGCGGCGCTCCAGCGTAGTCAATCCCATCAACGCAGTTTGCGTCAAACGCCAATTCGGCCGCTCGCCAAAGCACCTGTGTCAAACCTACCGTATCTAAGAACCAGAAGGGCGCCTGCAGCAACGTCACACGACGGCGGCCCTCATTGAACGCAAACGGGGAGCGCTGAGGCTCGGATGCAGTACTGAGGGTCGGACATGAACACAAGGTGGCCGCGTGCGTTACGTGCGCGTGGCAGCACTGACCGCACGTTGCAGCAGACGAGGCCGATCCATGCGATCGCACCACGCAGCGAAGGCCTCGGTCGGCCCGTTCCAGCGCAGCGCATTGACGTTTTTAAACAGCTTCGCGTCGCTTTTCAACATCGCGAGCTGCTTGAATAGCAAGGCATCGGCCTGCCGCTCGCCCAGCACACCGGGCGGAAATCGCTCGAGCGCTCCATACTGGTTCAGCAACCGTGCCGCGCCCTTCGGTCCGATACCCGGAATTCCGGGGTAGCCATCCGCGCTGTCGCCGACGAGAGCGAGGTAGTCGGGAATGAGCGGTGGATCGACGCCGAATTTCGCGCGCACGCCCGCTGCATCGCGGATCGCCCTTGTGCGTCGATCGATCTGAACAACGCGCTCGTCGACGACGCATTGTGCGAGGTCCTTGTCGGGCGTCCAGATGCAGACCTTGACGACGCGCGAATCGCGTGCCGCCAGGTGTGCGGCCGAGGCGAGCGCATCGTCCGCTTCGAGTTCGACCATCGGCCACACGATGACTCCCATCGCGGCCAGCGTTTCTTCGAGCGGATGGAACTGCGCGGCCAGCGCGCGCTCGATGCCTTCGCCGGTCTTGTAGCCCGCCCAGAGGTCGTTGCGAAACGACTCGATAACGTGGTCGGTTGCGACGCCGAGGTGGGTCGCGCCACCCTCGATCATCTCGAGCACAGTAGCGAGTACACCAGCCACCGCGCCCAGCGGCGCGTCCTTGCCGTCGTTGAAGCGGCGTGCGCCGTAGAAGTGCCGGAAGAGCTCGTACGTGCCGTCGACCAGATGCACAACGAGGGATTGGCTCATTTGTTGGCTCTCAAATTGGCTGCAAACGAGGTTCCCTCATTCGACGACTCTGTTCGATCCCGCGTCGGATTGAAAGGCGCTACTCGCCGGGCGGCGTCCAAATCACGTCGCCCGGACCGATCGCCTGGATGGGACCGCCCCAGCTCTGCATGAAGCCCCGGCCCTCAGTGACGATCAGCGTCTGCCCACAAGGGTGCGTGTGCCAAGCGCTGCGGGCGCGCGCGTCGAACGTGACGCAGGCGCACGACATTGCGCGACGGACTCGAACCCGAGAAAAGCGGCGCGACACGGACATTTCCGCTGAAGTACTCGTCCGGCCCTTCGAGGTGGGCTGCGAGGCGCTGTGTTTGACTTCCATGTTCAGACTCCTCACGTTGATCTGTGTGTCGGTAACCAGCTTCACCCGCAATTCCCGATACTCGCAGGATGTTATGACTCGATACCAACGGCCGTGCGGACGTTCATTTCGCCGCAAGGACCGAGCCCGCGAGAACCAAGGTAGCCATACACATGGAACAGCAGTCCTCAGACGCGGCCGTCAAACTCCGTTGGCACATATGCGCGCGGACGGTTGATTGTTACAACGGCAATCCGGTAGCTCTTCCTATACACACCGGTGAAACAAGATCAGGCGATCATGCGTCCGGGAGGTCGCCATGGATCTCGACGCAGGACAGCTTAGAGGAAGCAGAGTGAGCCGGACCCGCATTGCGCTGGGGCTCGGTTTCGCGCTCGCACTCGTTGCAGGGCTGAGTGCTTCCGTGCTGCGAGTTCCCGATGCGACGACCACGATAGCGTGCTACGCGGCCCTGGCGGACGATCTCACCCCCCTTTTGGATCCCGCCGCCTCCGGTGCTGCAACCTCGAGCCCGGTTTGCCCTTCTCCGTAGCGCGCGCCGCCTAACGGGCACGTCGGGCAAAGCGCGCGCCGAAGAACACCGGACTCAATAGTCGCATCAGCCGCCGTCGGCGAGCAAAAGTCTCATGGGTTGCTCGAGCAATGGCGATCCCGGTCGCAGGGGTTTGCACTGTCCTTTCGGCCTGAAGCCATGTCGCGTGTAAAGCCGCATGGCGGGCGTATCGCCGCAGGTTACGCAGAGATGAACCGCATGCGCGCCGCGCGCTCTCGCCCATTGAACGGCCGCGCGAAGCAACTTGTCACCAATCCCCTGACCGCGGAACTTGGGTACCACCCAAACCTGAAATAGGTTTACCACCAAAGGTTGCTCCTCATCGGCCTTCGCCCAAGCCAAGCCTGCGGCGTGTGCATCGACTTGGGCAATGAGGGGGAGATCCGAGCCAGATGCAACGCCCGCCGCAAGGCGTGCTACCCATTCACCGTCGGGACGGCCTTGTTCGCCAGCCAGAGTGCTGCCGAAAGCGTCGGGCGAATCCGAGAGCGCGCGAAGGCGCAAATTACGATACGTAGCCCACTCGGCGGCCTCGAACATGCGCACTATCGCGTGGCTTTGGATCAAGGCCGTTGCTACTCCCGAGTTGTGTCTGCCATGAGGCGTAGGGAACTTCAGTGAACGGCCTCACGCCAGTGTCACCTGGACGCCGCGGGCGCGATGACTCCACCGGTCGGTGACGAAGGAGAGCCGCTGTAGAGTCGGCGAGGCATCCGGCCCGCGAGGTAGGCATCGCGTCCGGCCTCGACTGCCTTGCGCATCGCACCGGCCATCAGCAGCGGGTCGCGGGCCTGAGCGACGGCGGTGTTCATCAGCACCCCGGCGCAGCCCAGTTCCATTGCGATTGCGGCGTCGCTCGCCGTGCCGACACCGGCGTCGACGATGACCGGCACCGCCGCGCGTTCGAGAATCAATTGAATATTCCACGGATTCAGCAGCCCCATGCCGGAACCGATCAGCGATGCGAGCGGCATCACGGCCACGCAGCCGATCGCTTCGAGCGCACGCGCCTGGATCGGATCGTCGCTGCAGTAAACCATCACCTCGAAGCCGTCCTTCACCAGCGTCTCGGCCGCCTTCAGCGTCTCAGGCATGTTCGGGTAGAGCGACTGCGGATCGCCGAGAACTTCGAGCTTGGTCAATGCATGCCCGTCGAGCAGCTCGCGCGCCAGCCGCAGCGTGCGCACCGCGTCGTCGGCGGTGTAGCAGCCGGCGCTGTTCGGCAGCAGTGTGTATTTGGAAGGCGGGATCACATCGAGCAGATTGGGTTCGCCCGGGGTCTGGCCGATATTGGTGCGGCGGATTGCGACGGTGACGATCTCGGCGCCGCTCGCCTCGACGGCAGCGCGCGTCTGGTCGAGATCGCGGTACTTTCCCGTTCCGATCAGCAGCCGCGAGCGGAACTCTCGCCGCCCGATGCGCAGCGTGTCGCCCGATGCACTCATGCGCTCACCGTCGCTTGCACCTTCACCTCGAAGTTCACTGAGTTCGACATGTAGCAGTGGGCATGCGCCTTCGCATGCAGTTCGCGTGCCTTCTCGACCTGCGCTGCGTCGGCGACGCGCACCTGGGGCCACAGCACAATCTCGACCATTCGCATCTTGCCGTCCTTGATCGCCAAAGTCCCGGTGGCGTTGTCGCTGTATTCGAGGACGCGGATGTTGGCGCGTTCGCAGACCGCGAGGTAGGTCAGGTGGTGGCAGGACATCACCGAGGCGACCATCAGCGTTTCCGGGTTGTGGCGACTGTCGTCCCCGTTGAATGCGCCGGGTGCCGAGCCTTCGATCGGCGGCATTTCGCGGAAGCGGATGACGAAGTCGCGTGCCAGGCGCAGCTTGCCGTGCTCGTCGTTGCGGCTGCCGCCGCTCCACCGCAACGATCCCTCGAACGTATGCTGTTGCGCCACCTCAGCCTCCTCCGACCGCGACCACCACCTCGATCCGATCGCCGGCTTCGAGTCGCGTGGCGTCGTGGCGGCTGCGCGGCACGATCTCGCCGTTGCGCTCGACTGCGACCCGCTTGCCGGCGCTGCCCAGGGCGGCAAGCAGTTCGGCCACCGTGGCAGCGTCAGGCAGCTCGCGCGGTTCGCCATTCACCCTGATTTGCATTGTTCGACGTCGAATCGATCGGCTGGTAGACCTATTAGGTTCTAGAATTCTACGCACTGCGGGTGTAGTTCAATGGCAGAACGGCAGCTTCCCAAGCTGCATACGAGGGTTCGATTCCCTTCACCCGCTCCAGCCCATGTCCCTCCGAGCCCCCGGTTGACCCGGTTACGATGCGCGGGGCAAGCTTCCCGTAAGCATCGACGCGCATCGTGCGCAGCGCCGGCAGCAGGGCACCTCCTTTGCAGACAGACGACAAGAACACGGCAGGACTTTCACCGGCGCTGGTCGTAGCCGCGCTTGGGGTGGTCTACGGCGACATCGGCACCAGCCCGCTCTACGCCTTTAAGGAAAGCATCGGTGGCGATCACGGCGCGGGGGTGGCTCCCGACAGCGTGCTGGGCGTGCTGTCGATGATCTTCTGGGTGTTGACGCTCGTGGTGTCGATCAAATACGTGCTGATCGTGCTGCGCGCGAGCAACGGCGGTGAAGGGGGCATTCTCGCGCTCATGGCGCTGGTGCTGCGGCAGCTGCCGGCGCGCGGACGGCTGACGGGAGTCGCGGTCTCATTCGGCCTGTTCGGTGCTTCCATGTTCTACGGCGACAGCGTGATCACACCGGCGATCTCGGTTCTTTCGGCGATCGAGGGGCTCGAGGTGGTCTCGCCCCGCTTCAACTCGGTCGTTCTTCCGTTGACGGTGGCGGTGCTGATCTGCCTGTTCGTCGTCCAGCGCTCCGGCACGGCCCGCGTTGGCGGCGTGTTCGGTCCGATCATGGTGCTGTGGTTCCTTACGCTGGGCGTGCTGGGCGCGCTGCAGATTGCACGCAACCCGGGCGTGCTGGCCGCGATCGATCCGGTCTACGCGGCAGGCTTCGTCGCGCAGCATCCGGCACTTGCTTTGACCGTGCTGGCATCGGTCTTCCTGGTGGTGACCGGTGGTGAAGCGCTGTACGCCGACATGGGGCATTTCGGCCGGCGGCCGATCCAGGTTGCCTGGTTCTGGCTGGTGATGCCCTGCCTGCTGCTGAATTACTTCGGACAGGGCAGCCTCGTACTGGAGTCGCCGGACGCGGTAAAGAATCCGTTCTTCCTGCTGGCACCGTCGTGGCTGCAGTTGCCGCTGGTGCTGCTGGCGACGGCCGCGACGGTCATCGCGTCGCAGGCTGTCATTTCCGGCGCCTTCTCGATGACCAGCCAGGCGATCAAGCTCGGATACCTGCCACGCATGTCGGTTCTCTTCACCTCGGAAACGGCAGCCGGACAGATCTATGTTCCCTTCGTCAACTGGGTGCTGCTCGTCCTGGTGGTCCTGCTGGTGATCGGCTTCGGCAACTCGTCGAACCTTGCGGCGGCGTACGGCATCGCGGTGGTCAGCACGATGCTGATCACGACGCTCGGCGTGATGGTCGTGGCGCGATTCCGCTGGGACTGGTCGCCGCAGCGGATAGCACTCGTTCTGGTGCCGCTGCTGATGCTGGACATAGTCTTCATGATCGCCAATTCGGCCAAGGTCCTGCATGGCGGCTGGGTACCGCTGGTCTTCGGCGGGCTGCTGTTCTTCCTGTTCAGCACGTGGAAGCGCGGGCGCGTGCTGATCCGAAATGAGCGCGAACGCGCCGGGCTGGCACTCGAGCCGTTCCTCAAGAGCCTCAGCACGTATCCGCCGCAACGGGTCGAGGGTACGGCGGTGTTCATGTCCGGCGCCGTCGACGAGGTGCCGCATGCACTGTTGCACAACCTCAAGCACAACCGGGTGATGCACGAGCGCGTGATCTTCCTGACTGCTGTGCCGCAGTCCGTCCCGCACATCCCGCCCGAGGAGTCGGCGCATATCACGAGTCATGGCGACGGCTGCTACTACGTCAAGGTCTTCCTCGGCTTCAAGGACTCCTACGACATCGCCGACATCGCGCGCACGCTGACGCGCTATCACGACTTCGAACTCGATCCCGCCTGCACCTCGTTCTTCCTTTCCCGCGAATCCGTGCTGACCGGAAGGCGCGGCGGCATGGCCGACTGGCGCGAGCGGCTGTTCGGCTGGATGCTGCGCAACGCGCAGCCGGCTTCGGACTTCTTCCACATTCCGCCGCATCGCGTGATCGAGATCGGCACGCAGATCGTCATCTAGGCGAGGGACGCCGCGCGGTTATCATCGATCACACCGGACGAGGTGGTGCGAATGGTGATCGACAAGAAGGCGCTGAAGAACACCGGCAAGTGGATCGACCCGTTCCGGGTCGTCAATGGCGCGAAATTCCGGCTGAGGGACGTCGATCCCGGCGATACGCGCGGACTAAGGGACGAGCACAAGCCCGAGGCGCGGCAGCGCCTGGCGGAAGGCGTGCAATGGCTCGCCGAGGAGCAGGAAAAGCTGTACGCGCAGGACCGGCGATCGCTGCTGCTGATTTTCCAGGCGATGGATGCCGCCGGCAAGGACAGCACGATCAAGCACGTGATGAGCGGCGTCAATCCGCAGGGTTGCGAGGTGACCGCGTTCAAGCAGCCGTCGGAAGGCGAACTGGATCACGACTGGATGTGGCGCCACTGGTGCGCACTGCCAGAGCGCGGCCGCATCGGCATCTTCAACCGCTCGTACTATGAGGAAGTGCTTGTGGTGCGCGTGCACAAGTCCATCCTCGCCGCGCAGAAGCTGCCGAAGCAGCTGGTCACCAAGGGCATCTTCCGCCAGCGGCTGCGCGACATCGCCTGCTTCGAGGACTATCTGACGCGCAACGGCGTGACCGTGCTCAAGTTCTTCCTGCACGTGTCGCGCAAGGAGCAGAAGAAGCGTTTCATCGAACGCCTAGATGAGCCGGAGAAGCATTGGAAGTTCTCGATCGGCGATGTCAAGGAGCGCGCCTACTGGGATGCCTACATGGATGCCTACGAGCAGGCGATTCGCGCGACGGCAACGCGCGACGCACCTTGGTTCGTTGTTCCGGCCGACAACAAGTGGTTCACTCGGCTGGTGGTTGCCGCTGCCATCGTCGAGACGATGGACAGCATGAACCTGGCCTATCCGCGCGTGACCGACGCCCAGCGGGCGGACCTCGCGCGTGCGCGCGAGATGCTGCTGACCGAAAAGGCGTAGGCCGGCGCGCCCTTTACAACGCCAGCAACCCCAGGATCAGCACCGCTGCCAGCAACACCGCGAAAGCCGTGGTCGCAGCGATGAAGACACGCTTGCCCGTTTTCATCGGAAATCGAAGCGCTCGAAGTGCAGCTGGGCGGCACTGAGGCCGCGCTGCTCGAGGTATCGGATCACGGCATCCAGCAGCGGCGGAGGTCCGCAGACGTAAACCTCGCGGCTGCCGATGTCGTCGACGCCGTCCAGCCACGCCCACAGACGGCTGAGGTCCGTGCTCGAAACCAGCGTGAACAGCTGCATCCCGGGGCGCTGTTCCGCCGCAGCCGCCAGCTCATCGAAGTGCAGCGCGTCTTCACCGCGGCGAAACAGGTAGGCCATCTTGATGTCGACCGTCGCGCCCAGGCGGTCGAGCTGTGCGAGGAAAGGCGTGATGCCGATGCCTCCGGCGATCCAGAGCTGCGGCGTCGCCGCGGTCGCCTGGTCGAAAAACGCTCCGAACGGCCCTTCGACGTGGGCCGCAAGTCCGACAGACAGTTGCTGCATTTCGAGAGTGCAGTCGCCCAGCGCCTTGATCGTCAATGTGATACGCCGTCCGTGCACTCCGCTGACGGTAAACGGGTGGTACTCGTTGCAGCTCTGATAGCCGGCACCGCTATGAAAGGCGACGAAGACATACTGGCCGGGACGAACGTCGAGTGCGCCATCGAGCGGCTCGAGTTCGACCTCGACGCACGCATGCGCCGGGTGCGTGACACGCGCGATGATGTAGCGCCGTCCCGCGTCCGTTCGATAGATCCAGCCCCGCGCTGCCAGCGCGCCAAAGCCCAGCAGGCCGATAGCCCACGGCGCCGGTGCGGTAACACCGACTGCCAGCGCGATGTGCACCAGCGCGACCGCGAATGCGATGCCGGTGATCCGGTGCCAGCGCAACCAGCGCCGGAAATCTGCCGGCCCGAAAAAAGTGACGGCCAGTGGCAGCAGCAGCAGCGCAAGCGCTGCCCAGCCGCTGGCGGCGAGGTCGCTCGAGAACCAGAACGCCAGTGCGATGGCAAACTCACGCGTCGCCAGCAGTGGCCAGACGACCGCTGTCGCATGCGCGAGTGCCGCGACGTAGGCCAGCAGCCCCAGCATGTGGTGCCACGCGTACTGGTGATCGAGCCCGCCGAACCGTGCCGCGATAGGACGCGCGCGGATCGTCAGCACCAGAGACAGCGCAAAGGCAATCAATGCCAGCCAGCCGGTGGCCACAACCGTATTGAGAGGGCGTGGCAGGGACAGCATGGCGAGCACGCCGCCCAGCCCTGCGATCGCGGCAGGGCCGACCCCCTGGCCGGGACGCATCCAGGCCGACATCAGCGCGGCGCGCAGCGGAGAAGCGGTGGTCATTGCGGTCAGCGGTGGACAGGTTTCCACTCTAGCAACCGACGGGTTCGCAGCCGCGCACCGCGTTTGAGCGATTTGCCGTGAGTCAACGCTCCGCCGCATTCCGTCACTGCTGTGAGCAGCCGGGCGCGGCACGCATAATGCGGCGCGTGATCCTGCTGATCCATGCTCATCCTCATCCGGCGCGGTCGATCGCCGGCCGCGCGATGCTGGCGGCCGTGCGTGACCTGCCGCAGCTCAAGGTACACGCGCTGTATGACACCTACCCGGACTTCGACATCGATCCCGCGGCAGAACATTCATTGTTGTCGTCGGTCGGGCTGGTGGTCTGGCTGCACCCGCTGTACTGGTACGGCGTGCCGGCGCTGCTCAAGCTGTGGTTCGAAGTGGTGCTGGTGCGCGGCTGGGCATACGGCGACGGTGGAGTCGCATTGCACGGCAAGGACTGCCTGTGGGTGACGACGACCGGAGCCCTGCCCGAGGCCTATTCGGAGGCTGGCCCGCATGCGCATGCATTTGAGGCCTTTGTGCCTGCGGTCCGACAGACAGCCCGCTTTTGCGGCATGAACTGGATGGAGCCCATCGTCGTTCACGGCGCGCATCGAATCGATGCTGCAACCCTCGAGTCGCAGGCACAACAGTTCCGCACGCGACTGCAGCAGTACGTGGGGCGCCATGGCTGAAGCCACGATGCTGCGTGACGCGCTGGTCTACCTGGGCGCTGCAGTCGTCTGCGTGCCGCTGGCCAAACGGCTGCGGCTGGGGTCCGTGCTGGGCTACCTGATCGCGGGCTGTCTCATCGGGCCGTGGGGCCTGGCGTTCGTCACCAATGTGGATTCGATCCTGCGGTTTGCCGAATTCGGCGTGGTGCTGATGCTGTTCCTGATCGGACTCGAACTCGACATCAAGCGGCTGGTCGAGATGCACACCACCGTGTTCGGCGGCGGCGCACTGCAGATGGCGGTGTGCGGCGCACTGCTCGGCGTGGCGGCGTGGATCGCCGGCCTCGACTGGCGGGGCGCGATCGTTGCCGGACTCGCGCTGGCGATGTCGTCGACCGCGATTGCGCTGCAGACGATGGCCGAGCGAAACGTGCTCGGCGCGCCGCTGGGACGCAGTGCGTTCGCGGTGCTGCTGTTCCAGGACATCGCGGCTATCCCGCTGATTGCGCTGGTGCCGCTGCTCGGCGGCGTTCCAGGCGGCGAGCCCGGCTGGCAACTGGCGCTGAAAGGACTGGGCGCCATTGCGGTCGTCGTGCTGATCGGACGCGTTCTGACGCGGCCCATTTTCCGCCTGATCGCGGCGGCCGATGTGCGCGAAGTCTTTACCGCATTTGCCCTGCTGCTGGTGTTCGGCATTGCCGAACTGATGTCGCTGGCGGGGCTGTCGATGGCACTGGGCGCATTCCTGGCCGGGGTCCTGCTCGCCAGCTCCGAATACCGACATGCTCTCGAGACCGACATCGCGCCTTTCAAGGGCCTGCTGCTGGGTCTGTTCTTCATCGCGGTCGGAATGTCGATCGACTTCGGGCTGGTCGCAAACCGGCCGCTGCAACTCGGGTTGCTGGTGGTCGGTTTGCTCGCCATCAAGTCGGTCGCGCTGGCTGCGATTGCGCCACGGCTGCAGGTGGCCGATGAACAGCGGTGGCTGTTCGCGGCATTGCTGGCGCAGTCCGGCGAGTTTGCCTTCGTCGTGTTCGGAATCGCGCGCTCGTCGCGCGTGCTGTCGAACGAATGGGATGCACTCTTGACCGCAGCCGTCGCACTGTCGATGGCGGCTACCCCGCTGCTGCTGCTCGCGCATGATCGTGTGCTCGCGCAGCGGACGAAGGTCGAGCGCGCAGCCGATCTGATCGACGACAATTCGGCGCCGGTGATCGTGGCCGGGGCCGGGCGCTACGGACAGATCATCGCCCGCCTGCTATACGCCCATGGCGTACGGGTGACCGTCCTCGATCACGATCCCGACACGATCGACCTGCTGCGCCGCTTCGGTTTCAAGGTGTTCTACGGCGATGCCCGGCGGCTCGATCTGCTGCGGGCTGCGGGTGCGGCTACCGCGCGGCTGCTGGTGGTCGCGATCGACGACGTGGAGGACAGCCTGGATCTCGTGGATCTGGTCCGCAGCGAGTTTCCGCAGCTGGCGATCGTCGCGCGCGCGCGCAACGTACGGCACTGGCTGGAACTCGCCGATCGCGGCATCACACTCGCCGAGCGCGAGACCTTCGAGTCGGCGCTGCGTTCAGGCCGGCAGGCGCTGCAGGTGCTGGGACTGACGCCGTTCGAGGCGCGCGAAATCGCCGCCCGATTCCGCCGCGCCAATTTGGCGACACTGGCGGCGATGCAGCCGCATTTTCGCGACGAGGCCAAGACGGTGGCGATCGCCAAGAGCGGCCGGGAAGAACTCGAGGAGAACCTGCGGCGCGACCGGGAAGGACAGGCGCAGCACGACGCCGGCTGGCGATAGCGTCAGATGCTGCGGAAGCCGTTCCGCTTGTGCGTGCCGTCGCAGAAGGGCTTGTTCGCCGACTGGCCGCAGCGGCACAGCCACACTTTCTCGGTGACGAAGGTCGAGCCGTCGGCAGCACGGAACTCGATCGCGCCCTCGATACGCAACGGTCCATTGGGTTGCGGAAACACGGTGATCGAACCGGATGGCTCGGCCTCGACCGAAGCCGGTACGTTGGCGCATCCGCCGCCGTCGGCGAAACCGACCCGCGCATGGCTGCCGTCGCAGAACGGCTTGTTGGCCGACGCGCCGCAGCGGCACAACGCAACTCGCGTGTATTCGACGAGCGTCGCATGTTCGCCACTCGGAATGCGGACCCGCGCGCGCAGATAGATCGGTCCCTTCGGCTGGACCGAGGCCAGGTTGCGATCGGGCGGCAGTTCGAGCGAGCGGCCGTCGTTCGCACTCAGCGTCAGCGCGCCGGTCGGGCAGCGCGCGATCACGTCGATCAAGTGTGCGACCGAGGCGCCATCGGGTCGGATCCACGGCCGGGCGTCGCGGTCGAACACCTGAGGCGCTCCGCGTGTGCACTCGCCGGCATGGATGCATCGACTCGAGTCGTAGCGGATCGTGACGTCCTTGCCGACGTAGTCACGGACGCTCATCAGACCCCGCCGATGCAGACGTATTTCAGCACCAGGTACTCGTCGATGCCGTACTTCGATCCTTCGCGCCCGATCCCCGACTGCTTGACGCCGCCGAACGGCGCCACCTCGTTCGACATCAACCCCGTGTTGACGCCGACCATGCCGCTTTCGAGTGCCTCGGCGACCCGCAGCACGCGGGCGATGTCGCGCGAATAGAAGTAGGCGGCAAGTCCGAACTCGGTCGAATTCGCGGCCGCCACCGCCGCCTCTTCGGTGTCGAACCGGAACACCGGGGCCACCGGGCCGAACGTCTCCTCGCGAGCGACGAGCATCTCGCGCGTGACGTCAGCCAGCACGGTCGGCTCGAAGAACGTTCCGCCGAGATCATGCGGGTGTCCGCCGGTCACCACGCGCGCACCCTTGGAACGCGCGTCGGCGATGTGCGCTTTCACCTTGGCCAGCGCATTGCCATCGATCAGCGGGCCCTGCTGCACGCCTGCGTCGAAGCCGGAACCCACCTTGAGAGCTGCCGCGCGCGCTGCCAGCCGTTCCACGAACGCATCGTAGATGCCCGACTGCGCAAAGAAGCGATTGGTGCAGACGCAGGTCTGGCCCGAGTTGCGGTACTTCGATGCCAGCGCCCCGTCGACGGCCGCATCGAGGTCGGCATCGTCGAACACGATGAACGGGGCGTTGCCGCCGAGTTCCAGCGACAGCTTCTTCAGCGTGGGCGCGCTTTGCTGCATCAGGATTCGCCCGACCGCAGTCGACCCGGTGAACGACAGCTTGCGGACGACCGGCGATTCACAGAGTGCCTTCCCTACAGTGATCGAACGCAGCTCATCGGCCGGCACCACGTTGAACACGCCGGGCGGAAAGCCGGCGCGCGTAGCCAGCTCGGCCAGCGCCAGTGCCGAAAGTGGCGTCTGCTCGGCGGGCTTCACCACCACAGTGCAGCCGGCCGCGAGCGCCGGCGCCACCTTGCGGGTGATCATCGCGTTCGGGAAATTCCACGGCGTGATCGCGGCGGACACGCCGATCGGCTCCTTGAACACCAGCAGGCGCTTGTCGGCGGCCACGGTCGGGATGGTGTCGCCGTAGACGCGCTTGGCCTCCTCGGCGAACCATTCGATGAACGCCGCCCCGTAGGCGATCTCGCCGCGGCTTTCGGCCAGCGGCTTGCCCTGCTCGGCGGTCATCAGCTTCGCGAGGTCCTCCTGGTTCGCCATGACCAGTTCGAACCAGCGTCGGAGGATCGCCGCGCGCTCCTTGGCGAGCAGCCGGCGCCACGCGGGCCATGCCCGCTCCGCGGCTTCGATGGCTGCGCCCGCCTCCGCGGAGTCGCAGTTCGCGACCTGTGCGATCGTCAGGCCGTCGGCCGGATTGGTCACGGCGAACTGCGCGCCGTCAGCCGCCGCGCGCCAGTCGCCGTTGATGTAGGCCTGCGTTTTCAGCAGGGAGCCGTCGGCGAACGACGGCATACCGACTTTCTGCAGCATCGCGATCTCCCGCATTCCGGACATCAAGAATACTGCGAAGCGCCGGCCCGAAGTCGTCCCGCTACACTCCGAAGGCCTCATAAGTCCGCGCCGAGACATGAAGTTCGAAAGCCTTGCTCCCGACCTGCAGACATGGTTTCGCGACATGGTTCGTCGCGGCAGCACTCGCGACGCGATGGAAAAGGCCCTGACGTCGGCGGGCTACCAGGAGCGCTACGCGCTCGATGCCGTCGCTGCGGCCCTGTTGGCGCTGCCATCGGCCCCGCCGCCAGCCCAGCCAGCGCCCCAGGCAGCGGCGCGGGCGCCGGCCGAGGTGGCCACTGCGGTAGCCGCCGGCGAGGGTCAGACGCTCACCCAGCAGCTGATCGAGATGCCGAACACGATCTCGACGGCCGATCGCGAGATACAGATGCTGTTCGCGTTGACCGCGCCGCGCGTGGTTCTTTTCGGCAACCTGCTGTCAGTCGAGGAATGCGAACAGATGGTCGAACTGTCGCGCGGCAAGCTCGAGCGATCGAGCGTCGTCAATAACGAGACCGGCAGCTACGATGTCCATCCGCATCGCACGAGCTATGGCACCTATTTCAACCGTGGCGAGAATGAGCTGATCCGCCGGCTCGAGCAGCGCATCGCCGAGCTCGTCCAGTTTCCGATCGAAAACGGCGAGCCGATCCAGATCCTGCACTACGAGCCAGGCGGCGAATACCGGCCGCATCACGATTACTTCGATCCCAAGCAGGCGGGCAACGAGCAGGTATTGAAGCAGGGCGGGCAGCGGATCGCGACACTGATCATGTACCTGAACGATGTCGAGGCGGGAGGTTCGACCGTGTTTCCCGAGGTGGGTCTCGACGTCCTGCCCCGGCGTGGCAACGCCGTGTACTTCGCTTACTGCTCCGAGACGGGCGCGCTCGACGCGCGGTCGCTGCACGGCGGCAGTCCGGTCGGTACCGGCGAGAAGTGGATTGCGACCAAGTGGTTCCGCGAGCAGCCCTACAGCGGCAGTGGCGCGTGAAGCTCGTGCCATGCCGCCGCTCTCCCATCTCTTCGAAAACAACCGCACCTGGTCCGAGCGAATCCGCCGTCTCGATCCGGAATTCTTCCCTAGGCTTTCGCGCCAACAGCGACCGCGCTATTTGTGGATTGGCTGCGCAGACAGCCGGGTGCCAGCCAACGAAATCGTGGGGCTTCTTCCCGGCGAACTGTTCGTCCATCGCAATATCGCCAACCTCGTCGTTCACAGCGACCTGAACTGCCTGTCGGTCATGCAGTTTGCTGTCGACGTGCTACAGATCGAGCACATCATTGTCTGCGGCCATTACGGTTGCTCCGGTGTTGCCGCGGCCTTTGCGAACCAGCGCGTGGGCCTTGCGGACAACTGGCTCCGCCATGTCCAGGACGTGCATGCGAAACATGACGCCGGAGTCCTCGCGATGCCCGACCTGCCACGCCGCATCGACCGATTGTGCGAGCTCAACGTGATCGAGCAGGTGGCGAACGTCTGCCAGACCACGATCGTGTGCGACGCGTGGGAGCGCGGGCAGGATCTTGCCGTGCATGGCTGGGTTTACGGCCTTAAGGACGGTCTCGTCCGCGACCTCGGCACGACGGTTAGCAAGCCGGCGGATGCCCGCGCCGCCTATGAAGCAGCGCTGGCCTCGCTCTAAGGCGCTCGTGATCCAGTGGTGAAATCGTTTGACACGGCCGGTTGTGCGCCGACCAACCGCCACTCATGCGAGCAAACTGACCCGCGGCGGAGTATGTATCTGGGTAAGTGCGTCCTCTCTGCCCTGAGGAAGCCTTGATTTGATGGAAAGTTGGTGGGTCGTGAAGGATTCGAACCTTCGACCTAC
Source organism: uncultured beta proteobacterium (assembly GCA_963703945.1). Classification (GTDB taxonomy): domain Bacteria; phylum Pseudomonadota; class Gammaproteobacteria; order Burkholderiales; family Burkholderiaceae_F; genus JALORV01. The sequence continues at coordinate 178,458 of CAVPGM010000012.1, forward strand.
GGATTAAGAGTCCGCTGCTCTACCAACTGAGCTAACGACCCGCTTTCCTGCTCTCTTGCCTGCTCGAAACATTGCGACCTGCCGGAAATCGCTGGTGGGTCGTGCAAGATTCGAACTTGCGACCAACGGATTAAAAGTCCGCTGCTCTACCGACTGAGCTAACGACCCGAGCCTCCTACCGCCGGTTCCTGCGTTTCCTGCGGGATCCTGCGGGCTACAAGAAAAGATCCCGCGGGACGTCTCGGGACTGCAGTTCGGGCGGTCGTCGCCGCTAGTCGTCGCCGATTACCGAATCGCATCGAGAGCCCGAAATTATGCCGATCGCGGGATCGCGGGTCAAACCGCGCACCGCATCGATGCAGTGCGCGCCGGCGGTCAGCCGGACAGATCGACCGTCGGCAAGCGGGCATCGAACGATTCGAACTCCACCGTGATGCGAGTTCCCGGCCACGCGGGGTCCGTGCTTTCCGGATTGTGGCTGACCCGGACGAGCGCATCGTGCTGTTCGGCGATCTCGCGCACGATGGCAAGGCCCAGTCCGCTGCCGTCCACGTTGGTGCCGAGAATCCGATAGAAGCGGTCGAACACGCGCTGGCGCTCGCCTTCCGGAATGCCTGGCCCGGTGTCCTCCACTTCGATGAAGACCGAGGTCTCGCTTCGCACGATCCGCACGGTGACACTGCCGCCGCCCGGTGTATAGCGCAATGCGTTGTCGAGTAGATTCTTCAGCAGTTCGCGCACCAGCATGGGTGCCGCAATGACGCGTGCAGGCCGGTCCGGGCCCTCGAAGCCGAGATCGACGCCGCGCGCGATGGCATCGGGCACCGCTTCGCGTACGACATCGCGAGCCAGCGGCACCAGGTCGCTGGCGGCGAATCCGCTCGGATCGCTGGCCTGGTATTCGGCACGCGCCAACGCGAGCAGCTGGTTGATCAGGTGTGTCGCGCGTTCGGTCGACGTCGCGATGTAGCGCAGCGTCCGCTTCAGCTCGTGCGGATCGGTCTCGCGCAGCGCGAGTTCCGCCTGCGTGCGCAGCCCGGCGAGCGGCGTCTTCATCTGGTGGGCCGCATCGGCCAGGAAGCGCCGCTGCATGTCCATGGTCAGCGAAAGCCGCGACAGCAGGTCGTTGAACGAACTCACCAGCGGAGCGATTTCCTCCGGCGCGCCGCGCGCGTCGATCGGCGACAGGTCGTCGGGCTGGCGCTTGCGGATGCGCGCCTGCAGGTCGGCCAGCGGAGCAAGCCCGCGCGTCAGGCCGAACCAGACCAGCACCACCGCGATCGGCAGGACGATGAATTGCGGGATGATGACGCCGCGGATGATCTCGTTGGCGAGCTGCGACCGCTTTTCCAGGGTTTCGGCAACCTGCACCAGTGCGTATTCACGACGTCCGTCGCGGTTGAACTCGACCCACGTGTAAGCGACACGGATTTCGGTGCCGCGCAGATGATCGGACCGGAACTGGACGGTGCGCGCGACCGGCTGCACCTCTTCGGGGGGCAGCGGCAGGTCGTTGTCGCCGGCGATGAGCTCGCCTCGCAGGCCGAGCACCATGTAGTAGACACTGTCGGTGGCGTCCGCGTGCAGCATTTCGCGCGCACTCATCGGCAGCTGCAGCACGACACTGCCGCGTGACTCCCGCACATGATTGGCGAGTGCGCCGACCGAATCGGCCAGGCTGCGGTCGAACGGTGCATTGGCGATGGTCTGCGCGACGATATAGGTGATCGTCACGCTCATCGGCCACAGCAGCAGCAGCGGTGCGAGCATCCAGTCGAGGATTTCGCCGAACAGCGAGCGCTGTTCAAACCGCAGGCGCAGCGGGTTGACCAGGCGTCCCGTGCCGTCGTCGGCAGCGGGGGGCGTCGGCGCTGGTGCATCGGCCGCATCGCGACGACGCGGCCACGGCACTTGCAGACGGCGCTTCGGTCGGCCTTCGTCAGGCATGGACCGGCCTGTTCCGCACGCGATCAGCTGACGCCGGTGGCGACATCCGAGGCCGGATCGGCAATTCGTTCGAGGTAGTAGCCCAGCCCCCGGACCGTGACGATGCGCACAGCATCGGCTTCGATCTTCTTGCGCAGCCGATGAACGTAGACCTCGATGGCGTTGTTGCTGACCTCCTCGCCCCAGCTGCACAGGTGATCGACCAGCTGTTCCTTGCTGACCAGACGCCCCGGCCGCTGCAACAGGATCTCCAGGAGGCTCAATTCGCGGGCGGAAAGCTCGAGCATCTGGTCGTTCAGGTAGGCGACATGCCCCACCTGGTCGAACGTCAGCGGTCCGTGCTTGAGCAACGTCTGCGCGCCGCCGGCGGCCCGCCGCGTCAGTGCCCGCACGCGCGCTTCAAGTTCCGATAGCGCGAACGGCTTGGCCATGTAGTCGTCGGCGCCGAGATCCAGTCCCTTGACGCGCTGCTCGACGCTGTCGCCTGCGGTCAGGATCAGCACCGGCACTGTGCTGTTGCGCGCCCGCAGGCGCTTGAGCACGTCGAGCCCCGAAAGGCCGGGCAGTCCGATGTCCAGGATCAGCAAGTCGAACGGCTGGGCGGTCAGTGCGCTGTCGGCTTTCTGCCCGCATTGAACGACATCGACGGCATAGCCGCCGGCCCGCAGCGAACGGGACAGGCCGTCCGCAAGTACCGCGTCGTCTTCGGCGATCAGTATTCGCATGGGTGGCGGGTATGCTCGGCCCGAGGTCGGGGGTGCGCGCCGCAGTCTAGGGCGCGGCCGAGGGGCGCGGCAAGGCGCAGGCTTCGACAAAGACGTGTCCCACGACCGGCACGGTTGACAACCGCTACTGGAAGTATTTACAGTGGATGAACTGTAATTATTTTCAGTGCCTCGGATTTTCCGGGGCCGGCGAGCGGAGGCGGCGATGGACGACGGAAGGAGTGCGGTGGTGACGGACAGCAAGGAGCGGCAGAAGGCCCTCGCCGCGGCTTTGGCCCAGATTGAAAAGCAGTTCGGCAAGGGCTCCATCATGAGGATGGCCGACGGCGAGGTGGCCGAGGACATCCAGGTCGTTTCGACCGGTTCGCTCGGGCTTGACATCGCGCTCGGCGTGGGCGGCTTGCCGCGCGGTCGCGTGGTGGAGATCTACGGCCCGGAGTCGTCGGGCAAGACGACGCTGACCCTTCAGGTCATCGCGGAGATGCAGAAGATCGGCGGCACCTGCGCCTTCATCGATGCCGAACACGCGCTCGACGTGCAGTACGCGCAGAAGCTGGGAATCAACCTGCAGGAACTGCTGATCTCCCAGCCGGATACCGGCGAGCAGGCACTCGAGATCGCCGATGCGCTGGTTCGCTCGGGCTCGGTGGATCTGATCGTCATCGATTCCGTTGCCGCACTGACGCCCAAGGCCGAGATCGAGGGCGAAATGGGCGATTCGCTGCCGGGCCTGCAGGCGAGACTGATGTCGCAGGCGCTGCGCAAGCTGACCGGCACCATCAACCGCACCAATTGCCTGGTGATTTTCATCAACCAGATCCGCATGAAGATCGGCGTGATGTTCGGCAATCCCGAGACCACAACCGGTGGCAACGCGCTGAAGTTCTACGCGTCGGTCAGGCTCGACATCCGACGCATCGGTTCGATCAAGAAGGGCGACGAGGTGATCGGGTCGGAGACGAAAGTCAAGGTCGTCAAGAACAAGATCGCTCCGCCGTTCAAGCAGGCCGGGTTTGACATCCTCTACGGCGAGGGAATTTCGCGCGAAGGCGAGATCGTGGATCTCGGTTCCGAACTCAACATCGTCGAGAAATCCGGCGCCTGGTACAGCTACAACGGCGACCGCATCGGGCAGGGCAAGGACAACGCGCGCGAGTACCTGCGCGCGAACCCGGCGATCGCCCTCGAAATCGAAAACAAGATACGCACGGCGAAGGGCGTCGGCACTCGCGGGCCGGACAGCGCCGCGGGCTGACAGGCAAATGGCGGCGACGGCCCGCAGCGACCGTCCGACGAGCCTGCTGAAGCGTGCCGTCGCCCTCCTTGCGCGTCGCGAGCACAGTCGGGCAGAGCTTTCCGCCAAGTTGCTGCGCCGGCTCGACGAGGGTCAGGACGCCGCCGATATCGAGCGCGTTCTCGATGAACTGCAACGTCGTGGCCTCCTCTCCGAGGAGCGGTATGCCGCCTCGGTAGTTCGCAGCCGGTCTGCTCGCTACGGCAATGCGCGGCTGAAACAGGAGCTCAAGGCACGTGGCGTAGCAGACGCCGCGGCCGCCGCGGCGCTGACCAGCGCTTCGACCTCCGAATTCGAGCGCGCGAGGGCAGTCTGGGCGCGGCGCTTCGGGACCTTGCCGGCCACGCTTGCCGAGCGTGCCCGCCAGGTCCGCTTCCTGCAATCCCGGGGCTTCGACTCCGCGGTCATACGGCGCATCCTCAACGGCCTCCCGAACGACGAGGCGATCTAGCGAGGGAGGCATTGCGCTTCGGCGCCCAGATCCGTCGCGCTCGATGGCGCCGAGATCGCTGTGCTAAATTTCTTCGTCGGGCCGCACCCAGGCATATCCTCGGCGGCCCGTTCCTTTTTGTCGCCGATGCCCAACCGCCGCCATGTGCACACACGCTCGATTCGAGTCGAGGCGTACGCACGCGACGACGGCTTATGGGATCTCGAGGCGAACCTGACCGACACCAAGTCGCGCGACTTTCCGCTGGCCACCGGCATGCGCGCAGCCGGCGACCCGGTGCACGACATGGTGCTGCGGATCACGATCGACACACAGCTCAACATCGTCGACGCGATGGCGCAGTCGCTTGCCGTTCCCTATCCCGGACACTGCGACACCATCGGGCCTGATTACCGCAAGCTGATCGGTCTCAACCTGTTGCAGGACTTTCGCCGCCACCTGCAGGGGAGGCTGGGCGGAGTGCATGGTTGCACTCACGTCACGGAACTCGCCACCGTGCTGCCGACGGCGGCGGTGCAGGCGTTCGCCGGCGAGGTCTTCAAGACGCGCGACGCGGCGCACTCCGGTCACCACGCGGATGAGAAGATGCCCTGGCAACTGGATCGGTGTCACGCGTTGCGCACCGACGGCCCGGCGGTCGCCAAGTTTTATCCGCGCTGGTACCAGACCAGGCGGCATGCCGGCGCGGCCGCGGCCCCGACCCCGACCCCGACCCCGACCCCGACCCCGACCCCGACCCCGACCCCGACCCCGACCCCGACCCCCATCAAGGACGGAACAACACGATGAAGATCCACGAGTACCAGGGCAAGGACGTGTTCCGTCGGTTCGGTGTGCCCGTGCCGCGCGGAATTCCGGCCCTCAGTGTCGAAGAGGCCGTCAAGGCCGCCGAGAAGCTCGGCGGGCCGGTCTGGGTGGTGAAGGCGCAGATCCATGCCGGTGGGCGCGGCAAGGGTGGCGGCGTCAAGCTGGCACGATCGATCGACGAGGTGAAGCAACGCGCTTCCGAAATCCTCGGCATGCAGCTTGTCACGCACCAGACCGGGCCGGGCGGGCAGAAGGTCAGGCGGTTGCTGATCGAAGAGGGTGCCGATATCGCCAAGGAGCTCTATGTCGGCATGGTGGTCGATCGCGCGACTCAGCGCGTGACGCTGATGGCGTCGAGCGAGGGCGGAATGGACATCGAGCAGGTGGCCGCGGAGACGCCGGAGAAGATTCATAAGGTCCACATCGACGCGTCGCTCGGCCTGACCGACCATGACGCCGACGACATCGCGGTGAAGATCGGCATTCCGCGCGCCAGCATTCCTGCCGCGCGCGCCGTGCTGCAGGGGTTGTACCGCGCATTCTGGGAAACCGACGCCTCACTGGCCGAGATCAACCCGCTGATCCTCACGCGCGACGGCCGCGTGATCGCGCTCGACGCGAAGCTCAATTTCGATTCGAACGCGCTGTTCCGCCACCCCGAGATCGTCGAACTGCGCGATCTCGACGAGGAAGACCCGGCCGAAGTCGAAGCCAGTGAGTTCGACCTCAGCTACATCCAGCTCGACGGCAACATCGGCTGCCTGGTCAACGGCGCCGGACTCGCGATGGCGACCATGGACACCATCAAGCTGTTCGGCGGCGAGCCGGCGAACTTCCTCGATGTCGGCGGTGGCGCGACGGCGGAGAAGGTGACCGAGGCTTTCAAGCTGATGCTGCGCAATCCGGGCCTGAAGGCGATCCTGGTCAACATCTTCGGCGGCATCATGAAATGCGACACGATCGCAGAGGGGGTGATCACGGCGTCGCGTGCCGTGCACCTCAGCGTTCCGCTGGTGGTACGCATGAAGGGTACGAATGAGGAACTCGGCAAGAAGATGCTGAAGGACTCCGGACTGCCGATCATCTCGGCCGACACGATGGCCGAAGCCGCCGAGAAGGTGGTCGCGGCTGCCCGAGGACGCTAAAGAGAACAACGATGAGCATCCTGATCAACAAGCACTCCCGCGTCGTCACGCAGGGAATCACCGGCAAGACCGGCCAGTTCCATACGCGCGCGTGTCGCGAGTACGCCAACGGGAAGAACTGCTTTGTCGCCGGCGTCAATCCGAAGAAGGCCGGCGAGGATTTCGAAGGAATTCCGATCTTCGCGAGTGTCAGGGATGCGAAGGCCGCCACGGGAGTCAATGTCTCGGTGATCTACGTGCCACCGCCTGGAGCAGCCGACGCCGTCTGGGAGGCGGTGGACGCGGATCTCGACCTCGTGATCTGCATTACCGAGGGCATCCCGGTGCGCGACATGGTCATGGTGCGCGACAAGATGCGCAAGCAGAACAAGAAGACCCTGCTGCTCGGTCCCAACTGCCCGGGCACGATCACGCCCGACGAGATCAAGATCGGCATCATGCCCGGTCATATCCATCGGAAGGGCCGCATCGGTGTCGTGTCGCGCTCGGGCACGCTCACCTACGAAGCGGTGGCACAGCTGACCGACCTCGGCCTCGGCCAGTCGAGCGCGGTGGGAATCGGCGGCGACCCCGTCAACGGCCTGAAGCACATCGACATCCTCAAGCTCTTCAACGAGGACCCGGACACCGATGCGGTCGTGATGATCGGCGAAATTGGAGGCACCGACGAGGAAATCGCTGCTTTCTGGGCCCGCGAACATATGAGAAAGCCCGTCGTCGGATTCATCGCCGGGGTCACCGCACCGCCTGGCAAGCGCATGGGCCACGCCGGCGCGATCATTTCGGGTGGCAAGGGCACGGCGCAGGAAAAGCTCGATGTGATGGAGGCATGCGGCATCCGCACCACCAAGAATCCGTCGGAACTCGGCAGGCTCCTGAAAAGTGTGCTGAAGTAGCCGCAAGCGTCCCGTCCGAATGGCGCAGCGAGATTTCGCATGGACCTGATACAGGTTGCGGCCACTCCCGCCTTCTGGAAGTCGCTGCTCGAGATCATCGGCGTCAACATCATCCTGTCGGGCGACAACGCGGTGGTCATCGCGCTGGCGGCGCGTCACCTGCCGCACCGCCAGCAGAAGGGTGCGATCTTCTTTGGGAGCGCGGCGGCAATCGTGCTGCGGGTCTTGCTCACCGTGTTCGCAGTGCAATTGCTGCAGTACCCCTACCTCAAGCTCGTCGGTGCCGGGCTCCTGCTCTGGATCGGCGCCAAGCTCCTGTTGCCGGAAGATGAGCACGGGGATGGCGCACTCGATGGCAAGGGTGGGATGTTCGCCGCAATCCGAACGATCCTGATCGCGGACCTGGTGATGAGTGTCGACAACGTGATCGCCGTTGCGGCGGCTGCCGAGACCGGACCGCCCGAGGCTCGCCTTGCGCTGTTGATCATCGGTCTCGGACTGTCGATCCCGCTGATCATCGTCGGCAGTCAGGTGCTCATGAAGTTGATGGCGCGCTGGCCGGTGATCATCACGCTCGGCGCGGCGCTGCTCGGCTTTGTCGCCGGCGAGATGGCGGTGACGGATCCGGCGATCGACGAGTGGTTCCACCAGCATTTCGGGCATATCGATTACGCCGTGTCGGTCGCGTGCGCCGTGCTGGTAGTCGTCATCGGCCTCACCTGGGCGCGTCGCCTCGAGAGACAGCGGGCGGCACGATGACGGACGCCGTGTCATGGGTCGCCGAACTCGACTGGGTGGCGATCGGCGAAATCGTCCTGATCGATATCCTGCTCGGCGGCGACAACGCGCTGCTGATCGCCCTCGCGTGCCGCAAACTGCCACCGAAGCAACGCCGGCTCGGCATCATCTGGGGCACGGCAGGCGCGATCATCCTGCGCGTTGGCCTGATCACGGTCGCCGTTGCGCTGCTCGATGTTCCGGTGCTGAAGATGGTCGGCGGCCTTCTGCTGCTGTGGATCGGCATCAAGCTCATTGCGCCGGCGCCCGACGCGGATGATCATTCAAAGGTGCCGGCGAGTGAGAAACTGTGGTCGGCGGTCAAGACCATCATCGTTGCCGACTTCGTCATGTCACTCGACAATGTCATCGCGATTGCCGGGGCCGCCGAGCAGGCGGATCCGAGCCAGCGAACTGGACTGATCATCTTCGGTTTGCTGGTTTCGGTGCCGTTCATCGTTTTCGGCAGCCAGGTGATCCTCAGACTCCTCGACCGCTTCCCCATCGTCATCCTTCTCGGCGGAGCGTTGCTCGGCTGGATCGCCGGCGGGCTGATCATCGGTGATTCCTTCTTCAAGGACCTTGTTCCCCAGGGCGCGACCACGCGTCATGTCGTCAGTGCCGCGACCGCCGCGCTCGTCGTGCTGATCGCGAAGGTTCTGCAGGCGCGGCGCAGCGCGGCGTGGGGGAGCCAGCGCGTGACTGTCGCCCTCGATTTCGCGCTGAAGACGCACCCCGGCCTGGTGCGACCACTCAACGAGGACGCGATCGGTGCCGACCCGTCTTGCGGGCTGTTCGCGCTGGCCGACGGTCTGGGCGGCTACAACGCCGGCGAGGTGGCCAGCGTGATGGCGATCAGCTCGGTGCTCGAGCGGTTGTCGTCCGCCCTCAGCGACTCGCGTGAAAGCGACGTGGCATTCACCCCGGACGAGGCGATCTACGACACCATCAACGAGATCAATTCGGCCATCTACAACGCTGCGCTCAACAGCGCGGCGTTCGAAGGCATGGCGACCACGCTGGTAGTCGGCTGGTTCCTCGGAGAGCGACTGTGGGTCGCGCATACCGGAGACTCGAGGCTGTATCGATATCGAGACGATCAGCTGGAGCAGCTGACGCGGGACCACTCGTTTTCGCAGGAATTGCTCGACGCGGGCATGGTGACCGAGGAAGAGGCGCGCATCCTGCCGGCCAAGAACCTGGTGACGCGCGCACTCGGCGCGAGCCCCGAGATCGAACCGGAAGTGCAGGATCTCGACGTCGCGGCCGGCGACCTGATCCTGCTCTGCTCGGACGGCCTGACCGAGATGGTCGGCAGCTACGAGATCGCCGGGCTGCTGGCTGCCCAGGCCGATATGCATGAAACCGCGCGTCGGCTGGTCGATCTGGCCAACGAAGCCGGCGGCCGCGACAATGTCTCGGTCATCGTCGTCAAGGTGACCGGCAAGGACGAGTCCGATGCCTCAGCTAGCGCGCACGATGAGGGTTGAAGCCGTGGCTAGACCGTTGATTGGCAGCCTTTTTGTAGGCTGGCAGAATCCGAGGGAATACGAGAATATGGGCCCGGGGAGAAAAGATGCCTAGGCTGGTCCTGAGTCTGGATGGCGTGGTGCTGCGTGAAGTCGGTCTGACCAAGGACCGCACGACCATCGGCCGGCGCTCGCACAACGACATCGTGATCGACAACCTCGCGGTCAGCGGCGAGCACGCGGTCATCTACAACTCGGGCGGCGAGGTCTACCTGGAGGACCTCGGTTCCACCAACGGCACCACCGTCAACGGCCAGCCGATCAAGAAGCACCTGCTGCAGAGCGGTGACGCGGTCGAGATCGGCAAGTACCGGTTGAAATTTCTCGCCGACGGCGCCTCGGGCACCGAAGGCGAGGTCGACATCGACACCTCGCAGCCGCTGAAGCGCGAGTTCTACGGCCCAGGCCCGGCCACCATCCAGATCCGCCAGCCCGGCTCCGGCGAAGATTCCCCGGCGGCTGCTTCGATCAAGATCCTCAACGGCGCCAACGAAGGCCGCGAGCTGCAGCTCGTCAAGGCGCTGACCACCATCGGCCGCCCCGGCCACCAGGTCGCGGTCATCACCCGCCGGCCCACCGGCTACTTCATCGCCCACGTCGAAGGCGAAGTCTTCCCGACCGTCAACGGCGCCAACCTCGGTTCGGCCGCGCACCCACTGAAGAACAAGGACGTCATCGAACTCGCCGGCGTACGGATGGAGTTCGTCAACGCACCGGCGGCGTGAAGGCCGACCCGGCGAGCGCTTTTCGTCTACTTGTAGATGGCTGGACGATGTCCGATGCGAACGACCAGCACCAGCAGCCGTTCGTCTTCGATCCGCACGATCACCCGGTAGTCGCCGACCCGATACTTCCAGAATTCCCCGAACCGCTCGCCTTTGAGCGCTTGTCCCAGCGAGCAGGGGATTCCCGCCCGCGACCACCCGTTCCTTCAGGAACTGAAGGATTCGTCGGGCGATCTGTCGATCGAGACTTCCGAGCTCCTTGCGGGCCGCCGTCTCGAACTCAATCCGCCAGACCAAGCGCGCGCTCCACGTCTTCCAGCGGCGTCGAGCGGCTCTTGCCCGCCAGGTAGGCCGCGTAGCGGCGCTCGGCGAGATGGATGTCTTCGAGATCGTCCAGGTATTCGAGGATCGCTTCCCGGGCGTAGTACGTCTTCGTGCGTCCGGTCTTGCGAGCGAGCTTTTCCAGCCGGTCCTCGATCTCTGGCGGAAGGCGTATGGCGAGCATTGGTTGAGTCTCCGTACGAGTGCTATACAGGTATAGCCGAGTATGGCGGTTTCCCCGTTTCAGCTGCGCCGAGGCTCGCATCACCCGTTCGGATGAGACGTCTCGCGGTTCGGCACCACGTGCCAAGAATCGTCACCGGCCAAAGCCGCGGATTGTCAGGAGTGCCTTGAATTAACGGCACATTTCTGCGGTTAGACGGCCATTCTGCCTGGCACGGTTCTTGGAGACTATCGGTCATCGGCAAGGGGCCGTGTCTGACCGAGATCTTCACAGGAGAGTAAATGAAACAGCAACTCAACCGTCTTCAGCGCGGCTTCACGCTGATCGAGTTGATGATCGTGGTTGCGATCATCGGCATTTTGGCGGCCATCGCGCTGCCGGCGTATCAGGACTACACGATCCGCTCGCGCGTGACGGAAGGTATGGGACTGGCCGCCGACGCCAAGAACATGGTGGTCGTCGGCGTTTCGACCGCTAACGACCTGTTAGTGGCAGCGAATACGTGGAACGCGCAGGTTGCCGGCCTTGGCGCGACCAGTAAGTTTGTGAACTCGATTCAGATCACGAACGCGACCGGCGTCATCACGGTTCAGTTCAATGATGTCAACGTCGGTATCCAGGCTGGCTCAACGCGCAATTGACGCTGACGCCCTGGATGCGCGACACCGCGGCTGGTACGGCCTACGCCGCTGCTCTGGCAGCCGGTATCACGGGTGCGGTCGACTGGGGCTGCGCGTCGGCGACAAATGCCAAGGCGACCAATGACCTTATCACCACCGCTCGTCCCGGCAACGCCGCTGCTGGCCAAGTACGCGCCTGCTCAGTGCCGTTGATTGTGTGAGTGAAAAAAGGGGCGCCTCGGGCGCCCTTTTTCATTCGGGATTGAGATCAGGTGAAGGCGCAGAATGCATTCTGAGTGCGCCATCAGACTTGCCTTGGCAAGTCAAGGGACGGTAATGCGCTTCAGGCAGGCACAGGGTTTCACGCTGATCGAGCTGATGGTGGTCGTTGCGATCATCGGAATTCTCGCGGCGATCGCTTTGCCCGCGTATCAGGCCTACACGGTCAGGAGTCGCGTTACCGAAGGACTTTACTTGGCTCTTCCGGCGAAGATGGTGGCCACAGACGGCGTCTCGACGCCCAACGACCTCACGACGGCTGCAAACACGTGGAATGCGCAGATCGGTGGCCTTGGCGCGACGACCAAGTACGTCACCAGTGTCCTGATGGCCCCAGCCACAGGGTTGGTCACGGTGACGTACGCCGCTGCAAACGTCGGTGTAGGGGCAGGACAGAACACGCTGACACTGACGCCTTGGATGCGAAATACGGTCGTCGGACAGGCTTATGCGGTGGGGCTTGCGGCCGGCGTCGAAGCACCGGTGGACTGGGGCTGCGCGTCTACAACGAACGCTATCAGCGACCCAGGCGGGTATTGCTGTGCTCGCCCCAGGTACGCTGCTGGCCAGGTTCGCTCCCGCCGCGTGTCGGTGAAGCGCGATAGCCTTGAGTCCTCTTGCGCCGCCGCGATGAGGAAAGTGGAAGCGCCGCATTCCGCTTGCCACAGACCCTGTAGCTACCGCTACGGTTGGACTGCACCAATGAGCACACTGATCCTCATCCCGGCATTGGACCTGCGACGCCGGGCGCGGGCCGCCGGTCTGCATCTGCTCATTTCGCTCGCGGTTGCCGGCATGGCCGCGCGCGCTTGTCTTTGGTCTGTGGTACCCGGGGCCCTATCGATATCTTTCTGGTGGGCGTGAACTGTTCTTGCTCGTCACGACGGTCGATGTGATCCTCGGCCCGTTGCTGACCTTCGTGATATTTGACTTGCGTAAGGGTTGGCCGCACGTTCGCCGCGATCTCGCGATCATCGGCTGCATCCAGCTTGCCGCGCTGCTTTACGGCCTTCACACTGTCTACGTCGCACGTCCGGTGGCGATGGTCTTCGAGGTGGATCGATTCCGGGTGGTCACTGCGAACGACGTGCACGAGCCGGATTTGCCAAAGGCGAGACCAGAGTATCAAGCGATGCCGTTGACCGGCCCCTGGCTTCTCGGGCACGCGCGAGATTCAGCCAGGGCGACGAGCGCAACGACGCGCTATCTTTCTCGGGCTGGAAGGCATTGATATCGGCATGCGGCCCAATTTCTGGCAGCCCTACGAGCAGTCGAGGGCTGCGGTTCTCAAGGCAGCACGCCCGGTTTCCGTTCTACTGAAGCAGTATCCCGCACGGTCTGACTCGATACGGCAGCGGCTCGCTGATCGCGGCGAACAGGAGAGCAAGACGTTGTTCGTGCCGGTTTTCGCGCGCGGCGATTGGGTGGCGCTGATTCGAGAAGATGCGTCGATCATCGACTTCGAGAACGTCGACGGGTTCTTTCAGTAGGGGCACCAACAAGTCATGGCCACTCAGGCCATGGCCTTGTGGTGCGCCAGGTACCACTCCACAAACTGCCGTATTCCCGCTTGTATCGGCGTGCCCGGCTGGTGTCCGGTCCAGTCTTTGAGAAGCGTCGTGTCCGCAAACGTCGCCGGCACGTCGCCCGGCTGCATCGGCAGGTAGTTGCGCTCGGCCTTGCGGCCCAGCGCGTCCTCCAGCGCGTCGAGGTACTCGAGCAGGCCCGCCGGGCCGTGGTTGCCGATGTTGAGCACCTGGTACGGCGCCCACGAGTGCGCGGAGTCAGGGGTGTCCGTGTCGAACGACGGATCTGGCTGCGGCGCACGGTCAAGCACGCGCACGACGCCTTCGACGATGTCGTCGATGTAGGTGAAGTCGCGCTGCATCTTGCCGTGATTGAAGACGTTCACCGGCTTGCCTTCGAGGATGGCCTTCGTGAAGAGGAAGAGCGCCATGTCGGGGCGGCCCCACGGTCCGTAGACGGTGAAGAAGCGCAGTCCCGTGGTCGGGATGCCGAACAGGTGGCTGTAGGTGTGCGCCATCAGTTCGTTGGACTTCTTGCTCGCGGCGTACAGGCTGACCGGGTGATCGACGTTGTCGGACTCCTTGAACGGTAGTCGCGTGTTGCCGCCGTATACGCTCGAACTGCTGGCGAACACCAGGTGCTGAACCGGGTGATGGCGGCACGCTTCGAGAATGTTGAGGAAGCCTGTGATGTTCGAGCGGACGTACTCGTGCGGGTGCGTAAGCGAATACCGCACTCCCGCCTGTGCCGCGAGGTGCACGACACGGTCGAAGCGTTCCTTCGCGAACAGCGCATCGATCGCGGGTCCGTCGGCGACGTCGAGCTTGCGGAACGCGAAGTTGGCGTGTTCGAGCTGCTTCAGCCGCGCGAGCTTGAGGTTGACATCGTAGTAGTCGCTAAGGTTGTCGAGGCCGACCACGTCATCGCCGCGCCCGAGCAGCCGCTGCGCGACGTGCATGCCGATGAAGCCGGCTGCGCCGGTGACGAGGACTTTCACTCGATGCTCCCGCGGCCGACACCGATGTAGTTCCATCCCTCGGCGCGCAGGCGCGCGGCATCGTACTGATTGCGGCCGTCGAAGATCACCGGCTGCTTCAGCAGCTTCCGGATCTTGCGGAAGTCCGGGCTGCGGAACTCCTTCCATTCGGTGATCAGCACCAGCGCATCGGCGCCGTCCAGCGCCGCGTACTTGTCGTCGACGACTTGCAACCGTTCGTTGCGTCCGATGTCCTGGGCGAGCTGCTTCGCGAACGAGGTCGAAGCGACGGGGTCGAACGCGCGCACTGTCGCGCCGGCTTCGAGCAATCCTCGCACGATCGTCAGCGCCGGCGCCTCGCGCACGTCGTCGGTGCCGGGCTTGAACGACAGTCCCCAGACGCCGAACGTGCGGTCCGTCAGGTCGCCGCCGTAGCGTTGTTTCACCTGGTCGAGCACGTAATGCTTCTGATGCTCGTTGCGCAGGTGGGTCGCACGCAGCACCAGCGGATCGACGTCGATGGTCTGCGCCGTGTGGATCAGTGCCTTCACGTCCTTCGGAAAGCACGACCCGCCGTAGCCTGCACCGGCGTAGATGAAGGCATGGCCGATGCGCGGGTCGGAGCCGATGCCGCGTCGCACGCTGTCGATGTCGACACCGAGCCGGTCGCACAGGTTGGCGACTTCGTTGATGAAGCTGATCTTGGTGGCGAGCAGCGCGTTGGCCGCGTACTTGGTGAGCTCGGACTCACGCCGGCTCATCGTCAGCACACGGTCGCGGTTCATGTTAAATGGGCGATACAGTTCCAGCATGATCTTCTCGGCCGCCGGCGCATCCGCGCCGATGATGATGCGGCTCGGGCGCATGAAGTCGTCGACCGCCGCACCTTCCTTCAGGAATTCCGGATTGCTGACAACGTCGAAGAGCTGCGGGTCGGCACCGATCTCTGCGATGGCCTGTGCCACGCGGTCGCCCGTGCCGACCGGCACCGTCGACTTCGACGCCACCACGGTGTACTCGTCGATGACCGCGCCGATGTCCCGCGCCACCTGCAGCACGCCACTGATGTCGGCCGAGCCATCGTCGCGCGACGGCGTGCCGACTGCGATCATCACGACCGGAGCACTGAGTGTGCGGTCCTCCTTGCTGCGCTGGTAGGCCTCCCGCAGCGATGTCGTGAAGCTCAGTCGCTTCGACTCGACGCCACTTTGCACGAGCGCAGCCAGTCCCGGCTCGTAGAACGGCACCTCGCCGGAGGAAAGTCGTTCGACCCGGGCCGCGTCGATGTCGACGCAGAACACCGAATGTCCGACTTCGCAGAGGCACGCGCCGGTGACAAGTCCGACGTAGCCCGTTCCCGCAATGACTATCGACACCCGCCCCTCCCGATTCAGTCCGAGAGGCTACAACATTCGCTGGCGTCGCGATGTTGCAAGTTGTCATCGCATGGCCACCTTGCGTGGCGTCACGCGGCAGATCTCGCCCGTCGGTCGACGAGAAAGCTAGCTGCTCGACCCTGAGTATCTGGATCGCGTTCCGGCTGACAGGTAGAGCCAGCCGTCGGTCCCTGCTCGATGTCGCGGATCTGTGCTGGCCTGCGAAGAACGGCTCCACGCCGACGATCGTGTTGCCGTTGACCACGAAACGCCACAGCGTCTTGCCGGCGAGCCCGCCGACGAAGAAGCTCCCCTGCCATTCCGGGAACTTGTTGCCGGTGTAGATGAAGCGCCAGCCGGGCGCGTCGAGGTCGGATACAGTACGTCGCGGCGGAGTGTATGGCTCGTTGTGCGGGCCGCCGCCGATGCGGCAGTAGTCGTCCGACCGGATCGCAGAGTTGCAGCCGATACGAAACGATGCCCAGCCGAAATTGCGCATCGGCAACGAGAGGTTGACCTCGTCGCCGCCCTGTGGCCCGTGCTCGGCGACCCACAGTTCGCCCGTCGTTGGATTCAGAGCTGCGGCCTGCGGGTTGCGGTGGCCGTAGCTCCAGATCGGGCGCGTCAAGGGTTCCGCGCTCGTCGCGTAAGGGTTATCGGACGGAATCGAGCCGTCGGTATTGATGCGAACGACCTTGCCGAGCTGAGACGCCAGCGATTGCGCCTCGTTGGCGGAGTTGATCGGCATTTGGCGTTCGCCGAGTCGTGACGAACAGCGTTCCGTCGGACCTGAAGACGAATCCGGCTGCCGAAATGGCCTTGGCTGACGACTTCGTTCGGGGGTCTGCTGGAAGATCACCATCACGTTCTCGAGCGCGGTCATGCGACGCGTTGAGGTCTGCTCGCGTCGAGCTGCAGCGGACGACCGGTTGGTGCCGGATTCGTGCTGGGTTCCGAGTACGCGAGGTAGAATACGCCGGTTGGTGGCGACATCGAACTTCGGGTCGAGCGCGACGTCGAGCAGACCGCCCTGGCCTGCCGAGAGATCGTTGGCCACCGTGGCACGCCGCTGATAGGCGCCGACACGGTGGCGCCGTTCGCGCTGACCAGCACCAGCGAACCCGCCTTCTGCGGTGACCAGCAGCCGAGCCGTCCGGCAGGAATGCCATGCCCCAAGGGGTCGAGAGATTGCTCGCGAACGACCGTTAGTTTCGGCGTCACTCCGCTGGAGTCGAGGGCGGCGGCGCCGATACATCGATCGCGAACGGACCTGCGGCGGAGGCGCCGGCGCGGGCGGCGGTGGTGCCGGGGCTGGCGCCGGGGGCACCGGCGGGGCCGGTGTCGGCGAACCACCGGGCGGAGTGACCGGCGGAGTCGGTGTCGGTGACGGGCTCGGACCGGGGCTTGGGGTCGGCGCGGGCGTTGCGACTGGCGCCGGATCTTCGCCTCCGCCACACGCCAGCAGGGCGGCGCCGGCCGAGGCGGAAAGCGAGAGCGTGAAGAACAGTGCCTTGCGATTCATGCGGCAGCGCCACCGAGAACCGGTGATCCTTGCAGTCTAGTCATTGCAGCGCTCACTATCACTCCCCCGCCCAGACTAGCCTCGCCGCGGTAAACGACCGCAGACTGCCCGGGTGTGGCCGCCCACTGGGCCTCGTCGAAGACCAGATCGAAACGGTCGCCCTGTACACGGTCGATGACGCACGCCCCATCGTTCTGCCGGTAACGCGTCTTGGCAGCAAGGCGCGTGCCTTCTGCGGGCGCCCTGCCGCTGATCCACGCGGCGTCCTGGACGGTGACGCGGTCCGACATCAGCCACGGATGATCATGGCCCTGCACGACCCACAATGTGTTCGACGCCATGTCCTTGCGGGCGACGAACCAGGGTTCTGTCAATGCATCCCTCATGCCGCCGATGCCGATGCCCTTGCGCTGGCCGATCGTGTAGAAGGCGAGCCCCAGGTGGCGACCGACCTCTTTGCCGCCCGGGTCGAGGATCGGCCCCGGACTCATCGGCAGATAGCGATTGAGGAATTCTCGAAACGGTCGTTCCCCGATGAAGCAGATGCCGGTGGAGTCGCGCTTGGCGGCATTCGGCAGCCCGATCTCGCGGGCAATCTTTCGAACTTCGGTCTTGTGCAGCGTGCCCACCGGGAACAGCGTGCGCGCAAGCTGCGACTGGTTCAGCCGATGCAGGAAGTAGCTCTGGTCCTTGGTGGCGTCGACTCCGCGCAGCAGTTCGCAAGCTCCGTCGTGCTCGCGGATCCTTGCGTAGTGTCCCGTCGCAATCCGCTCCGCCCCCAGCTTCAGCGCGTGATCGAGAAAAGCCTTGAACTTGATCTCAGCGTTGCACAGAACATCCGGATTCGGCGTGCGACCGGCCGCGTACTCGCGCAGGAATTCGGCGAACACGCGATCCCTGTACTCGGTGGCGAAGTTGACCGCCTGCAGTTCGATGCCCAGCACATCGGCCGCGGCGGCGGCATCGATCAGGTCCTGGCGCGTCGAGCAGTATTCGTCATCGTCGTCATCCTCCCAGTTCTTCATGAAGAGCCCAACCACCTCATAGCCCTGCTGCTTGAGCAGCCACGCCGCGACCGAGGAATCAACTCCGCCCGACATGCCGATAACGATGCGCCGCTTGTCCATCGGGTTCAATCGGTGACCGAAGAGTGCGCATACACCACGCCGAGCGGAAAGCGCTGTCCGGCGAGGTAGTCGTCGACACACTTCATCACCAGCGGACTGCGGTGCTGTGCGCCTCGCTCGCGAATCTCGTCGGCGCTGAGCCACAGCGTGCGCAGGATGCCCACGTCGAGCGCACGCCCCGCTTCGGCAGGGCTCACCTGTCCGGTGAATGCGAACCGCACGTAGGTCACGCGGTCCTGCTCACCCGTGACGCCGGAGCGCGCCATGTACACGCCCAGCAGGGCGTCCGGCGTGAAGCGGCATGCGGTTTCCTCGAGCGCTTCCCGGCTCACTGCTTGCAGCAGCGTTTCGCCGGGATCGAGGTGCCCCGCCGGCTGGTTCAGTCGCACGCCTTCCGGGGTCTGCTCCTCGACGAGCAGGAACAGCCCGGCGCGTTCGATCACCGCAGCGACGGTGACATTCGACTTCCATGCAGGGGACATCGGAGGGCGTGGCCCCGACTGCGGGCCTGTGGACCGGCGGAGCTTTCGCGTAAAGTCGCGATTCTATCGGCCGCGGCAGCGTCCCGGTCGGGCCCCTGGCCACCATCCAAGAGCGGCCGCGGTCGGACAACACACCGTCGAGCGAGAGGGAAACCTGAATGAAGATCGGAGTGCCCGCTGAGGTTCGTCCGGGCGAGCAGCGCGTCGCCGCGACTCCGGAGACGGTCAAGAAACTGGTGGCGGCCCGGCACTCGGTGATCTTGCAATCAGGAGCCGGTACGCCTGCAAGCTTCCCCGACGACGCCTATGTTGCGGCCGGGGCGACGACGGGATCGCCGGCCGAGGCGTTCGGCGCCGACATGGTGCTGAAGGTGCGACTGCCGGTCGAGCAGGAACTGGCACTGATGAAGCGCGGCACCGTTCTGATCGGCTTGCTCGAACCGTTCAACAGCGAAGGCATCGCCGCGATGAACGTGGCCGGACTGACGGCTTTCGCGCTCGAAGCCGCGCCGCGCACGACGCGCGCGCAAAGCATGGACGTGCTCTCTTCGCAGGCCAACATCGCCGGATACAAGGCGGTGCTGATTGCGGCCAATACCTTCGGCAAGCTGATGCCGATGATGATGACCGCCGCCGGCACGATCAAGGCCGCGCGCGTGCTGGTACTCGGCGCCGGCGTGGCCGGCCTGCAGGCGATCGCGACTGCCAAGCGATTGGGTGCAATTGTCGAAGCTTCCGACGTGCGCCCCGCGGTGAAGGAGCAGATCGAATCGCTGGGCGCGAAATTCGTCGACGTGCCCTACGAAACCGACGAGGAGCGCGAGATCGCGCAGGGCGTCGGCGGCTACGCGCGACCGATGCCGGCTGCCTGGATGCAACGGCAGGCGGCGGCGGTCGGCGAGCGGTTGAAACTGGCCAACATCGCCATCGCCACCGCGTTGATCCCCGGCCGCAAGGCTCCGGTGCTGATCACCGAGGCGATGGTGCAGGCGATGCAGCCCGGATCGGTGATTCTCGACATGGCGGTCGAACAGGGCGGCAACTGCGCGCTGTCGGAACTCGGCAAGACCGTGACGCGGCACGGCGTGCACATCATCGGCCAGCCGAACATCCCCGCGCTCGTTCCGACCGATTCGTCGGCGCTCTATGCGCGCAACCTGCTGGATTTTCTGAAGCTGGTGGTCGACAAGGACGCCCAGTTCGTGATGCCGACGGAAGACGACATCGTCGCCGCCTGCCTGATGTGCAGCGGCGGCGAAATCAAGCGCAAGAACTGAGCGAGAACCGAGACCATGGAAGCGGTAAGCCCGATCGTCATCAACCTGATCATCTTCGTGCTGGCGATCTATGTCGGCTATCACGTGGTGTGGAACGTCACGCCGGCGCTGCATACGCCGCTGATGAGCGTCACCAACGCCATCTCGGCGATCATCATCGTTGGTGCGATGCTGGCCGCGGCGCTGACCGAAACCGGTCTTGGCAAGTCGATGGGCCTGCTGGCCGTCGCACTGGCCGCCGTCAATGTGTTCGGTGGTTTCCTGGTCACGCGCCGGATGCTCGAGATGTTCAAGAAGAAGGAGCCGAAGGCCGGCTCCGCCGAGAAGAAGTAAGGGGCACGCGATGACACTCAGCATGAACGTCGTCATCCTGCTGTACCTGGTCGCCTCGGTGTTCTTCATCCAGGCGCTCAAAGGCCTGTCGCATCCCAGCACGTCGCGCCGCGGCAACGCGTTCGGCATGATCGGCATGGCGATCGCCATGGTCACGACGGTTGCGCTGGTCTACAAGACGCGCTCCGCAGCTCGCCACACCGGGCATGGCCTGGGTGCTGGCCGGTCTTGTCATCGGCGGCGCAGTCGGAACGACAATCGCGTTCCGTGTCGAGATGACCAAGATGCCCGAGATGGTCGCCTTCATGCACAGCATGATCGGCCTGGCCGCGGTGTTCATCGCGATCGCGGCGGTAGCCGAGCCGTGGGCCTTCGGCATCGCGGAGAAGGGCGGGCCACTGCCGGGCGGTAACCGGATCGAGCTCGCGCTCGGCGCCTTCATCGGTGCGATCACCTTCACCGGTTCGGTCATCGCGTTCGGCAAACTCGCCGGCAAGTACAAGTTCCGGCTGTTCAAGGGCGCTCCGGTGGTGTTTCCCGGGCAGCACAAGCTGAACCTCGCGCTGGGGCTGGCCGCCGCATTCTTCTGCTTCGGCTTCTGGCACTCACAGAGCGCGATGGACTTCGGGCTCGTGATCGCGCTCGGCTTCCTGCTTGGCGTGCTGCTGATCATCCCGATCGGCGGTGCCGACATGCCGGTCGTGGTGTCGATGCTGAACAGCTACTCGGGCTGGGCCGCGGCAGGCATCGGCTTCTCGCTGAACAACTTCATGCTGATCGTCGCCGGCTCGCTGGTCGGCTCCTCCGGCGCGATCCTCAGTTACATCATGTGCAAGGCGATGAATCGCTCGTTCTTTAACGTGCTCCTCGGCGGCTTCGGCGGGGAGGTCGCGGTGGCGGGCAAGACCGAGCAGCGGCCGGTGCGGTCCGGGTCTCCGGACGATGCGGCTTTCCTGATGGAGAACGCCGAGACCGTGATCATCGTTCCGGGCTACGGGCTGGCGGTGGCGCGAGCGCAGCACCCGCTGAAGGAGCTGGCGGACAAGCTGATCGCCAAGGGGGTCAACGTCAAGTACGCGATCCACCCGGTGGCAGGCCGGATGCCGGGCCACATGAACGTGCTGCTGGCCGAGGCCGAGGTGCCGTACGACCAGGTGTTCGAGATGGAGGACGTCAACGGCGAATTCGGCGAGGCCGACGTGGCGCTGATCCTCGGCGCCAACGACGTCGTCAACCCGGCTGCCAAGGACCCGAAGTCGCCGATCGCCGGCATGCCGATCCTCGAGGCCTACAAGGCGAAGCAGGTGATCGTCAACAAGCGCTCGATGGCGTCGGGCTACGCCGGCCTCGACAACGAGCTCTTCTACATGCCGAAGACCATGATGGTGTTCGGCGACGCGAAGAAGGTGGTCGAGGAGATGGGCAAGGCCGTTGGCTGATGCGCGCGGATGCGCTGCTGCTGGTCGTCGACGTCCAGAACGATTTCCTGCCTGGCGGTGAACTGGCGGTCGCGCACGGCGACGAGGTCATCGCGGTCATCAACCGCATCGCGTCGCGCTTCGAAAACGTCCTGCTGACGCAGGACTGGCATCCCGCCGGGCACATCTCGTTCGCCTCGTCGCATGCCGGCAAGGTTCCGTTTTCGACGATCGAACTCGACTACGGCCAGCAGGTACTGTGGCCCGACCATTGCGTGCAGGGCACGCGCGGCGCCGCGTTCGCCGAGCGGCTCGTCGTCCCGCACGCGCAGGGCGTGATCCGCAAGGGTTATCACGCGCACACGGATAGCTACTCGGCGTTTCTCGAAGCCGATCGCCGCACTCCGACCGGCCTGTCCGGTCTGCTGGCCGAGCGCGGCTTGCATACGGTCTATTTCGCCGGACTCGCACTGGATTTCTGTGTCGCATGGAGCGCACTCGACGCCATGGCCCGCGGCTTCGAGGCGATCGTCATCGACGACGCCTGCCGCGCGATCGACACGAACGGTTCGCTCGATGCCGCCCACCGCGCGTTCGCCGACGCCGGCGTGCGGTTGGCGTCGTCCGAAGTGCTGCTCTGACTCTGTCGGACAGGTACAACTGCTTGCCGCTCTGACTCGATCGCGAGCGCCGAGCATCAGTTCAGCGCGGGTTCAGGCGCTCGTCGAGCCACTCGATCCAGTGAATCACGCGCGTATCGGTGCCGCTCTGCAGATGCGTGATGCAGCCGATGTTGGCGGACAGGATGACGTCGGGCTGTGGTGCCTGCAGATGATCGAGCCGGCGGTCGCGCAGCCGGATCGAGAGCTCCGGTTGCAGCACCGAGTACGTGCCGGCCGAGCCGCAGCAGAAATGGCTCTCGCCGACCGGTGCCACGGTCGCTCCCAGGGACGTCAGCAGGGTCTCGACCGCACCGCGCACCTTGAGTCCGTGCTGCAGGGTGCATGGTGAGTGAAACACGACCTTGCCGGCCGCGCGGGTGCCAAGTCTGCGCTTCAGCTCGTCGCCGAGCGCCGGAAGAATCTCCGCTACATCCTTCGTCAGTTCGCTAACGCGCGCGGCTTTGGCCGCATACACCGGATCGCGCGCGAGCAGATGGCCGTATTCGCTGACCTGCAGGCCGCAGCCGCTGGCATTCATGACGACGGACTCGGCGCCGGCGTCGATCAGTGGCCACCAGATGTCGATGTTGCGGCGTGCATCATCGAGCCCGCCATCATGGTCGTCGAGGTGATAGCGCAGTGCTCCGCAGCAGCCGGCCCGCGCAGGACGCAGCACTTCGATTCCGAGCGCGTCCAGCACACGCGCGGTTGCCGTGTTGATGTTCGGCGACATCGAGGGCTGTACGCACCCTTCGAGCAGGATCATCCGGCGCGGGTGATGGCGTGACGGATAGTCACCGGCATCCTGTGCGGACGGCACCTTGGCCTGCAGGCCGGCAGGCATCAGCGGCCGCACCATCTGACCGAGCTTCATTGCCGGCGCGAACAGCGGGCTGGTGAGACCCGCCTTCAATGCAGCACGCAATGCACGCTGCGCAATCGGCCGGGTGACACGCTCGTCGACGAGCTTGCGCCCGATGTCGATCAGGCGTCCGTACTGCACGCCCGACGGACACGTCGTTTCACAGTTCCGGCAGGTCAGGCAGCGATCCAGATGAAGCTGCGTCTTCGCAGTAACCGGCTCGCCCTCCAGCATCTGCTTCATCAGGTAGATGCGGCCGCGCGGCCCGTCGAGTTCATCGCCGAGCAGCTGGTACGTCGGGCAGGTCGCGGTGCAGAAGCCGCAATGCACGCACTTGCGCAGGATCGCGTCGGCTTCCACGCCCTCGGGCGTGTTGCGTACCCAATCAGCCAGCCGAGTCTGCATCGCTAGTGGACGACCAGCCGGCCGGGATTGAAGATGCCGGACGGATCGAATTCCGCTTTCAACCGTTGATGCAGCCGCGCGAGCACCGGTTCGAGCGGATGAAATGCCGGGTCCTTCGGATCACCACCGCGGAACCGTGTTGCGTGTCCGCGCACGGCCGCGGCCGCCGCGCGCACCTGCTTCGCGTCCAGTCGGCCGCGCAACCAGCGCTGACCACCGTTCCATTCGATCAACGTCGGTCCGAGCGCCAGCGGCGGCGTCGTCGGTGGCACGGCCAGACGCCACAGTGTCTCGTTGCCGCTGATGCTGAAGAACGTATGGTGGTGCTCGCGCAAGTCGGTCCACCACTTCGGCTCATCGACGGGGGCGCCGCCGAGGCGCGACCGGGCAGAAGCCACCGCGGCGTTTGCGCCCGACAGCCGCAGGTACAGCGCCCCGTCGACCCAGGCGCTGGCTGAGATCGGCAGCGGCTTGCCACCCCATTCGTTCAGGCGTTGAATGGCGGTGGCTTCGTCCATGTCGAACCGCAATGTGCATTCGGCGATCGGCTTCGGCAGCAGCTTGAGCGAGACGTCGGCGATGACGCCCAGCGTGCCGAGCGAACCGGCGAGCACACGCGCCATGTCGTAGCCCGCAACGTTTTTCATCACGCGGCCGCCGAACGTCAGCAGCTCGCCACGACCGTCGATCAGACGGGCGCCGAGCACGAAGTCTCGCACCGCTCCTGCGGCCACGCGCCGCGGACCCGCCAGACCCGCCGCCACCGCGCCGCCGACCGTCGCGCCGGCACCGAAGTGCGGCGGCTCGAAGGCCAGCATCTGGTTACGCGCGGACAGTTCGCTTTCGAGTTCTGCCAGCGGCGTCCCGGTGCGCACCGTCACCACGAGTTCGGTCGGCTCGTAGTCGATGATCCCGGCGAGTCCGCGCGGATCGAGCTGCGCGCCATCGCTGGCGTTGCCGTAGAAGTCCTTGGTACCGCCGGCGCGGATCCGCAGAACCGTGCGATCGGCCGCCGCAGCCCTGACACGGTCTCGCAGTTGCTGCAGCGCTGCCGGCTCGTGGTCGTTGCGCATCTGCGAGTAGAACCTATCTCAGAGTCCCCGGTGGTCGCGGCGGGGTCGCATGGGGTGCAGGGCTAGACGCGGCGAGGGGACCATTGCTTACTGCAAGGACCCGAGCCGCAACAACGCCATGCGCCCCATGCGACCCCGCCCCGCAGGGTTGCCAAGATAAGCGGGCGACTGCGGCGTTGGCCGGCTTGGCCGTAGGCCCGGCTACTGTCCTTCGCCAGCCGCCTTGCATCCGCCCGCTTCTCTTGGCAACGCGATCCATCGGGGACTCTGAGATAGGTTCTAGAACCGCGGCAAATCGGGAAACCTGAGTTGCCCGCCGTGCACATGCATCTTGCCGTACTCGGCGCACCGGGCAAGCGTCGGCACAGCCTTGCCCGGATTGAGCAGGCCGGGCGGATCGAAAGCGCGCTTGATCGAGTGGAATGACTGCAGCGTGGGCGTGTCGAACTGCAGGCACATCTGGTGAATCTTCTCGACGCCCACGCCGTGTTCGCCGGTCACGGTGCCGCCGACCGCGATCGACAGTTCGAGGATCTCGAAGCCGAATTGTTCGGCGCGTACGACCGAGTCCGGGTCATTGGCATCGAACATGATCAGCGGATGCAGGTTGCCGTCACCTGCGTGAAAGACGTTCGCACAGCGCAGGTCGTACTTGCGTTCCATCGCGGCGATCGCCTTCAGCATTTCGCCGAGGCGCTTGCGCGGGATCGTGCCGTCCATGCAGTAGTAGTCCGGCGAGATCCGCCCGACCGCCGGAAACGCGGCCTTGCGTCCGGCCCAGAAGCGAAGTCGTTCGGCCTCGGACTGCGAACACGTCAATTGCGTGGCGCCGCTGCCGTCGAGGACCGCCTTCATGCGATCGATTTCTTCGGCGACTTCCTCCGGCGTGCCGTCGGACTCGACCAGCAGGATTGCCGCCGCATCGAGGTCGTAGCCGGCCTTGACGAAGGGTTCCACCGCCGCGGTGGCCGGCTTGTCCATCATTTCCATGCCGGCCGGGATGATGCCGGCGGCGATCACCGCCGCGACCGCTTCGCCGCCTTTCTCCACGTCGTCGAACGACGCCATGATGACCTGCTGCTTCAGCGGTTTCGGGACCAGCTTCAGCGTCGCTTCGGTCAGCACCAGCAGCAGCCCTTCGGAGCCGACCACCAGCGGCAGCAGGTCATAGCCCGCCGCATCGGGAGCCTCGGAGCCGATCTCGACGATGTCGCCTTCGATCGTCAAGCCGCGTACGCGCAGCACGTTGTGCAACGTCAGCCCGTACTTCAGGCAGTGCACGCCGCCCGCGTTCTCGGCGATGTTCCCTCCGATCGTGCATGCGATCTGGCTCGACGGATCGGGTGCGTAATACAGCCCGAGCGAAGCGACGGCTTCCGAGACCGCCGCATTGCGCACTCCTGGCTGCACCGTCGCCGTGCGGGCCAGCGCGTCGATCTTCACGATGCGATTGAGCTTGGCGAGCGACAGCAGCACGCCGCGTCCGTGCGGCAGCGCGCCGCCCGAGAGCCCTGTGCCGGCGCCGCGCGGGACCACGGGCACGCCGAGTTCGCAACAGGTGCGCAGGATGCGCGCGATCTCGTCTTCCGATTCGGGCAGCGCGACGACCATCGGCAGCTGCCGATACAGCGTCAGGCCGTCGGTCTCGTAGGGCCGCGTTTCCTCCTCGCGCCACAACACGCAGTGCTCGGGGAGGAAAGTCCGCAGCCGCGCCACCACCGTGCGCTGGCGCTCAAGATCGACCGCACCGGCGCCATCGAGCGGGATGCGGTCCGCCAGCATCTGTGCCGGCGGGTGGCTGAGGTCGGCCGGTGCATTCATCTGCGCGACGGTATCACGCGCAGCGGGGCGCGCGGCCTGCGCGGCACCGCGCGAACAACCCCTGCGGCGACAGGGCGCCGGCCGGATGCGAAACTTCGCCCTTCGCGGCAACCTCACCGAAACCTGCTTCGGATGTGATGCGCCGGAAACCGGGGAGTCGGAACGCAATGGAAGTGAACGGGCAGGGGGCCCTCTGCGCCTCGTCGATGCGCCGCCGTCTGGCGATCGTGGGCTTCATGGCGCTTGCGTTGGTCGCATGCTCGACGCGCACGCCGCCGTCGCAGCTGCCCGTGAGCGCAGCACCGGCACCGCTGCCGCCGGTACCGTGGCGCGATGCGGGAACGCAGCCGACCACGTCGGGCAGCGAACAATGGACCGACACCAGCCGCGACCGTACGATCAGTGCGCAATGGACCACGCCTCGCGGCGGCGCGCGTGCACTGCTGATCATCCTGCCGGGCCTCGCGCAGGGAAACTGGGCGCCGCCGGCTCTGGTCGAGACGCTGACGGATGCCGGGTTCGCGGTCCTTACGTTGGGCCATCCGGGCAACGACTCCGCAGTTTGGCAGTCGCCCGAGGCGCGGCGAGCCGACTTCAGGCTGGCCGCGCGCCGGATGTACTCGATGCCCGAAGTGACCGATCGCGCGGACGACGTGCGTTACGTGCTGGACAGCCTGGCCCGACAGCCACCCGCGTGGTTGCCGGGAGATGCGAAGCAGCGCATCGGCATCATCGGGATCGGGCTCGGCGCGCAGACTGCGCAGCTGCTGCTGGGTGAACGAATGGCGCGCGATGCACCGCTCGCGAATGACCGGCGGATTGCCGCTGCTGCGCTGATCGCGCCCTATGTCGGTTTCGAAGGACCGGCCATGCATCAGCGCTACGCGGGCATCACCACGCCGCTCATGATGGTTTACGGTCTGACGGAAACCGATCCCAATGGATTGGGCATGACCGCGCAACAGCGCCGCGCGATGGCGGACGCCCTGACCGGCGCGCGCGTCATCGAGGTCCGCCTGCCGGCAGCCGCACTCGCGACGATGCAGGTGCCGGGCGCGCCGGCAGCGCCGCAGGACGCGCCGAAGCCGCCACCGGTGACCCGCGGCGATCCGTCGATTCGCAGCGAGCCCACGTCCAGAGGTGGTGGACGGCCGCAGGGATCGCCGCCAGCACAAGGCGCCGGGCCGGGCGGCGAGCGCGAGATGATCGATGGCCCGCCCGGGACGCTCGGCGGAGGTGGACGCAACGCGCAAGTGGCCCGCGTCGCCGTGGTGTTCTCAGTCAGCGCCTTTTTCGAGTCGGAACTGCTGCGCAGCACCGACGCGCGCGACTGGCTGGAAGGGCCGCACCCGGGTCCGGTGCAATGGGTGGTGCTGCCCGCGGGTCGCATCGACCGGGCGGCAGCGACCCGCTAGACGCCGTCAGCGCAACGGCAGCGTGCTGTAGCGCGCGACGATCGCACGGTAACGCTCGGTCCAGCGGTCCAGCGCCTCGGCCGCTCCGCCGAAAACCTGGACGAGAAAGGCCGACGAGAGCTCGCGCGTGGCCGCCTTGACCTCGGCGTTCAGTTGCGCACCGCCGGTTGCCGTGCGATCGGTGAACATGCTGTGCGACCCGCCGGTGAACACGGCCAGCGTCTTGCGCGTGCTGCCGATCGCGTCGAACACTGCGACGCGATCGTCGGCGCCGGAGTAGTAACCGGGAATCTGGATCACATCCTCGGTGGCCGTGATGTGCAGCGTCGGCACCGTCACGTGCGTCAGGATCTTCGCGAGATCCGTCTCGCCGTAGAACGGCGGTGCTGAAATCAGAATCGCGGCGCTGTAGCGCGGGTCGCGGAAATCCAGCGTGCGACCGTCGCGCTCGACCCGCGCACCGGCCACCAGCAACGCGGTATTCGCGCCATATGAATGCCCGGCCACCACGATGTGCGAGCGATCGACGCGGCTGCCGAGCTCGCCGGCGAGCAGCGTGTCCAGGGCAAAGCGCAGGTCGGCAGCGCGGTCGGCCGCCTCGCGTTCCTGCGCGGCCGCATGCAGGCGTGTGACGAGCGCGAACGGATTGCCGGCCCACACGGACCGATCGCTGCCGGTGTGCTGCACGTGCATGCTGGCGATGCCGTTGGCCGCAAAGTGGCGGCCGAGGTAGCTGTACCCGCGCCGGGATCCGCCGATCCCGTGCGAAAAGACGACGAGCGGAATGCGCGTTCCTGTGGCAACAGCAGGCAGATAGAGCCGTACCGGCACCGCGCGGCCGCGTGCGCTGTCGATCCAGTCGAATTCGACCGTCGAATAGCTCGTCGTTGCGGTGGCGACGTCGGCGGGAGCGGTGGTCTCCGCCGACTCGGCGGCACGCGGCGAAGTCAGCCACAGCCCGAATGCGAGTCCAAGCGCGGCAAAGGATGCGGTGAGCAAGCGGACGCGCGGGCTGTGATCAGAGGCGGTGACCATACGTCGAGGTGCGGATCCAATTCCGGATTTCAATGCAGCAACCGGTGCGTCGCAGCCCGCGGCGCCGGGAGTCCGCCCGCCATTCAACGCATTTGTACCCGCTTTCGCCGACGCGCAGGGGATCGAAAGTGGCTGCGAACCCTGTCAATCGGCATGATTGCCTAGCCTGCGGCGGGCATGAGGCGACCGGCGGTCGGCCCGCCCGGCTCGGACTGCTCGCCGAGCGGGTCAGACCCGCACGATCTTGCCTGGGTTCAGGATGTTCAGCGGGTCGAATGCGCGCTTCAGCCGCACCATCAGATCGATTGCGTCGACGCCGTGTTCTTCGTCGAGGAAGTCGATCTTGTGCAGCCCGACGCCGTGCTCGCCGGTGCACGTTCCGTCCATGGCGATCGCGCGCTTGACGATCAGCGTGTTCAGCCGCTCGGCCTCCTCGACTTCGCGCGGATCATCGGCGTTGGCCAGGATGGCGCAATGAAAATTGCCGTCGCCGACATGCCCCAGGATGGGCGCGGGCAGGAAGCTCGCCTGGATATCCGCGATCGTCGCGGTGATGCATTCGGCCAGCCGTGAAATCGGAACGCAGACGTCGGTCGTGAAGCTGCGGCAGCCAGGCTTCAGCTGCAGGCAGGCGAAATACGCGTTGTGCCGCGCCTCCCATAGTCGCGTCCGGTCCTCGGGCTGCGTGGCCCAGCGGAAGCCCTGCGCGCCGTTTTCGGCGGCGATTGCCTCGACCGTCTCGGCCTGTTCGCGCACGCTGGCGGGCGAGCCGTGAAATTCGAACAAGAGCATCGGCAGCTCGGGCAGGCCCAGGCGATCGCGCCGGTTCACCGCGCTCACCGTCAGCGCGTCCAGCAGCTCGCAGCGCGCGATCGGAACGCCGAGCTGGATCGTCGCGATCGTCGTCTTCACCGCCGCCTCGACGCTCGGGAACGAGCAGGTCGCCGCGGAAATCGCCTCGGGCTGCGGGTACAGCTTCAGCGTGATTTCGGTGATCACGCCCAGCGTGCCTTCGCTGCCGACGAAGATGCGCGTCAGGTCGTAGCCCGCCGAACTCTTCTTCGCACGCCGCGCGGTCCGGATGATCTTGCCCTCGGCGGTCACGACGGTGAGCGCCAGCACGTTCTCGCGCATCGTGCCGTAACGGACCGCATTGGTACCCGACGCACGGGTTGCCGCCATGCCGCCGATCGTGGCGTCGGCGCCCGGATCGATCGGGAAGAACAGCCCCGTGTCCTTGATCGCCGCGTTCAACTGCTTGCGGGTGATGCCGGCCTGCACGGTGACCGTGAGGTCCTCCGCGTTGACGGCCAGCACCGCGTTCATGCGCGACAGGTCGATGCTGATGCCGCCGTGCAGGGCCAGCACGTGCCCCTCGATCGACGAGCCAACGCCGTAGGGGATGACCGGAACGCGATGCGCGGAGGCAAGCCTCACGATCTCGGCTACTTCCTCGCTGTTTTCGGCGAATATCACTGCGTCGGGTGGCATCGGCGCATAGGGGGATTCATCGCGACCGTGGTGGTCGCGCACCGACTGCGCGGCCGAAAAGCGGCCCGCGAAACGTTCGGCCAGTGCAGTCACGAGGGCCGTCGGCAGCGGCGCGTGGGATACGGGCGCGTTCATAATCCGTCTCCGGCGGGGTGTAGAAGCCCACCTTACGACTTGACAGGGCAAATGGGCAAGCGGCTGACCAAGATCGCGACGCGCACGGGCGACGACGGCACCACCGGGCTGGGCGACGGCACGCGCACGCGCAAGGACGCGCTGCGCGTGGCGGCGATGGGAGATGTCGACGAACTGAATTCGTCGATCGGCGTGCTGCTGACCGAGCCGATGCCGGACGAACTGAAGGCCGATCTGATCGACATCCAGCACGACCTGTTCGACCTGGGCGGGGAACTCAGCATTCCGGGTTACTCGATGATCAAGGAAGCGCATGTCGCGCGGCTCGATGAACGGCTGGCGCACTACAACGCCGATCTGCCGCGGCTTGCGGAATTCGTGCTGCCGGGCGGATCGCGCGCTGCCGCGCTGGCGCATGTCAGCCGCACGGTGTGCCGCCGCGCCGAACGCGCGGTGGTCGCGCTGGCAACCATCGAAGCGGTCCATGCCGAGCCGCGGCAGTACCTGAATCGCCTTTCGGACCTGCTGTTCGTGCTCGCGCGCGTGCTGAACCGCCATGCCGGCGGGGCCGACATCCTGTGGAAGCACGAGAAGAAGCGGTAACTAGGCCCTAGAATCCTCGCTCTAGACCGCTTCGTCGGACGAATGCTCTTTTCGTCGCCTCCGCCTGCATTCCGTCGCAGGACGCCGGCCGGCGACCCATCCGGCACGTAAGCTCGCGCGCTTCGCGCGCCCTGCGCACCCGACATTACGGAAGGAACCATGCAATTCGAACCCCGGCACGCGGCCGCAGCGATCCTGCTGGCCGCTGGCGCATTGCCGCTGCAGGCAGCGCAGCCTGCCCGCCCGCTGATCCCGGTGTACACCGCCTCCGAAATCAGCACACGTTGCGATGGCGAGCTTGTTGCCTTGCGCAAGATGCAGAAGGCGATGGAAGTGCGCAAAGGCGCGGACAACGTCCTGGCGGAGCTCAACGCCCTGTCGATCCACGCTGCCGACTTCGGCAATCCGGTGTACTTGCTGCAGAACGTCGCCGCCGACAAGGCGACACGCGATGCGGCCCAGAAATGCCTGGAGAAGCTGCTTCCGTTCGAGACCGAGGTCTACCAGAGCGAGGCGCTTTATCAGCGCGTCAAGGCGCTAAAGCCCAGAGACCTGACGGATATCGTGTACCAGCAGGACCTGTTCGAAAAGTTCGAAGATGGCGGGGCCACGCTGCCGGCCGACAAGCGCAAGCGCGCCAAGGAAATCATCGACGAGCTCGAGCGACTCGCGCTCGACTTCCAGAAGAACATCAACGAAGACGGCAGCACCGTGACGATCACGCCGGCCGAGGCGGCCGGAATGCCCGAATCCTGGATCGCTGCGCGCAAGCGCGACGACCAGGGCAATCTCGTGCTCGGGATGGATTACCCCACGTACCTGCCGTTCCTGGAGCTGGCCACCAACGCCGAGGCGCGCAAGCGCGTCTGGATGGCGAAGAACCGCGAAGGCGGCGAAAAGAACCTCAAAATCCTCGAACGGGCGCTGGCCCTGCGATACGAACTGGCTCAGTTGCACGGGCAGCCCGACTTCGCCACTTACGCGTTGAAGCGCCGCATGGCCCAGACTCCGGCTGCGGTCTACGATTTCCTCGGCAAGGTCAAGGAGGCCGCGGACCCGTTGCAAGCGAAGGAGTTTGCCGAACTGCGCGCCGAGAAGGCGAAGCTTGACGGCACTCCTTTGGCGGAGACCCGACTTAATCGCTGGGACGTTTCGTACCTGAAGGAGCGCGTGCGCAAGGCGCGCTACAGCGTCGACCAGGAGGCGCTGCGCGCCTACTTCCCGACGGAACCGAGCGTGCAGTACGCGATGCTGCTCGCCAGCAAGCTCTACTCGGTGGACTTCGTCGCGCGTGACGTGCCGCGCTGGCACAAGGACGTGCGCTACTACGACGTCTACGAACGCCTGCCCGATGGGAAGCGCGGTGTGTTCGTCGGCGGCATCTACCTGGATCTGTTCCCGCGCGACGGCAAGTACAACCACGCGGCCGCTTTCGGGGTGCGTGGTGTCTCGACGCTCGCGAACCGCACGCCGATCTCGGTGCTGGTGGCCAACCTGAACGCGAAGGGACTCAACCACGACGAGCTCGAGACCCTGCTGCATGAATACGGTCACGTACTGCATGGAGTGCTGTCGAAGACGCGTTACGTCGACCAGTCGGGCACCTCGGTCAAGCGCGACTTCGTCGAGGCGCCGTCGCAGATGTTCGAGGAGTGGGCACGCCGCGAGGAGCCGCTGGCGCTGTTCGCCACGGTCTGCCCGACCTGCCCGCGGCTGACCAAGGAGCAGATCGCGCAGCTCGAGGCGGCGCGCAGGTTCGGACGCGGCTACTTCTTCGCCCGCCAGGGCGAATACGCGCTGTACGACATGCGTCTGCATACCGGAAAGCCCGGCGCGCCGATGCCACCGTGGATCGCCATCGAAAACGCCGATCCGCTTGGCTATGTCGAAGGGTCGCTCTTCCCCGCGGGGTTCGGCCACCTGCTCGGCGGCTATTCGGCCGGCTACTACGGCTACATGTGGTCGCAGGTCATGGCGCTCGACATGCTGACCGCGTTCGACGGCAAGCTGATGAATCCGTCAGTCGGCCAACGCTACCGTGAGACGATTCTCTCTTCGGGCGGTCAACGGCACCCTAGCACCCTGGTCGAAGCCTTCCTGGGACGCAAGCCCAACAGCGACGCGTTCTACGCTGAAGTCAACGGCACGAGGTAAGCCCCGGCTAGCGCCCGGCCCTGTTGCGTCGGGCCACATCGTTGATGCGCAGGCCGCGGCGCTCGAGTGCCTCTCGCAGCAGAAACTCGATCTGCGCGTTGACCGACCGCAGCTCGGCGGCCGCGAGCCGCTCAAGCTCGTCCCACAGCCGCGGATCGATTCGCAGCAGGAAAGATTTCTTGTCGGCAGCGGCCACGGTCAGCGATGCGCGCGTGCTCGTTCGATCGCGGCCTTTAGCCGGGGCGCCTCGTCGCTGCCGACCAGCAGGGCGGCGCCGTTGCGCCGACTGAGGACCACCGCGTCGTAGCCGCCGACGTTGAACAACCACCCGCGGCGCGTCCGGTGTACCCCCCAGCCATCCCAGAACCGGGTCCGCGTGAGTTCCACCGAGGTGATGTCCGCCAGCGGCACGGTCTTGCGTGGCCATCCGACGCCAAAATGCAGCTTCAGTTCGTCGGCGTCGACGCGCACGGTCAGCGATGAAAACGACCATCCCACCACGATCGCCAGCGCGGCGCCGGCGAGCAGAGCCCACGACGTCATGCGACCAGACTCCGGCAGCGGCAGCGCGGAGAACGCGAGCATGCCGATCGCCGCGACGGCGAAGGAGAGCCGCATCGGCCAACCGGGCTGCGTGTGCTCGTAGCGAGGCGTCATCTGCTCAGTTGCCGTGGTGCAGACGGCTTGCGGCGGCTCAGTGCGAAGGCCAGTGCCGCCGGAATCTCGATCGCCGCACCGACGATCGCGAGCGCGACGGCCTGAACCAGCGGCAGCCAGCCGAGCACCGCCGACAGCACTCCCAGAATCAGCATCGAGGTGCCGGCCAGCAGGACCACCAGCCACAAAACCGGGTTCATCGCACCAGGACTACTGGTACAGCGTGCCGGTATTGATGACCGGCTGTGCCTCGGACTCAGCGCACAGCACGACCAGCAGGTTGCTGACCATCGCCGCGCGCCGCTCATCGTCCAGATTGACGATTCCGCGCTCCGACAGGCCCCTCAGTGCCATCTCGACCATGCTCACGGCGCCCAGAACGATCTTCGAGCGCGCGGCGATGATCGCCTCGGCCTGCTGACGCCTAAGCATCACCTGCGCGATCTCGGGTGCGTACGCGAGGTGCGTCAGCTTGGCGTCCTCGACGATGATGCCGGCCTGGTCGAAGCGGTCGGTAAGTTCACGGATCAGCGCCTGCGCCACCCGGTCCTGGCTGGCGCGCAGCGTCGGTTCGTCCGAACCCTCGGTTTCGCCTTCGTCGTAGGCGTAACTCGACGCGAGGTGACGGATCGCTGCCTCGGCCTGCACGGGCACGTATTCGGCATAGTCCTCGATGTCGAAGACGGCCTGCGCGGTGTTGTGCACGCGCCAGACGATGGCGGCGGCGATCTCGATCGGGTTGCCGCGCTTGTCGTTCACTTTCAGCCGCTCGCTCGCGAAGTTGTGCGCGCGCAGGCTGATCTTCTGCTTGCGGTAGAACGGATTCGCCCAGCGCAGGCCCTCGGTGCGATCGGTGCCGACATATGCGCCGAACAGCAGCAGGATCGCGGCCTCGTTCGGCTGCAGCATGTAAAGCCCGGCCAGTACAAACGCGCCCAGCAGGATCAGCACGATGCCGGTCGCCAGGCCGAGCAGCCCCAGCGGGCGCACGACCATGAAGATTCCGGCAGCGATGAGTGCGAGACCGACGAAGATCCAGGCGTACCCGCTCGAGGTGCTGCGCTGGACTTCCTGTGTGCGTGGCATCGGCTGCATCTGTCCCTCCTATCAAAGTGATATCACTTTGATAGGAAAGCGGACTGCCGTCAACGACGGCCCGACGGACGGCATCCGCCGGGCCGCCGGCGCGTCGCGAAGACGGGATCGTGATTAGACTTTCCGGCATGCAGCACCGCGGCGCCGCCGCGGAAGACAAGGCACAGCCAGGGAGGACGTCATGCAGAAGCGTTTCAATCGCCGCGAGGCGCTGCAAACCGCAGCCGCAATGTCCGTCGGGGCCGTGGCCGGGTGCGCGGCGCCGGGTAGTGCGAGCACGGCGCCCAGGACGCCTTTCACCGTAGCAGCGACCTATATTCCAATCGCCGACAGCGACATGAAGTTCCAGGTACGGCGCATTTACTGCATCGGCCGCAACTACGCCGCACACGCCCGCGAAATGGGATCCGATCCGAACCGCGAGCCGCCATTTTTCTTCCAGAAGCCGACCGATGCAATCCAGAACGTAGCGATGGGCTCCGTGGGAGACCATCCCTATCCGACACTGACCAAGAACTACCATTACGAGGTCGAGCTGGTCGCCGCGCTCAACAAGAGCGGTCGCAGCATCCCGGTCGATCAGGCCCTGTCTCTCGTCTATGCGTATACGGTCGGTCTCGACATGACGCGGCGCGACCTGCAGCGCGCGATGGGCGACGAGAAGAAACCGTGGGAGATCGGCAAGAGCTTCGACATGTCAGCGCCGATCGGGCCGCTGCAGCTCGCTACGCGCACCGGGCATTTCACGCAGGGCGCGATCTGGCTCAAGGTGAACGGCCAGACGAAGCAGAGCTCGAACCTGGCCAACATGATCTGGACCGTTGCCGAGCAGATCAGCCGACTGTCGATGGCGTTCGAGCTTCAGCCCGGCGACATCATCTTCTCGGGCACGCCCGAAAACGTCGGACCGGTCGTGCGCGGCGACGTGATCGAGTGCGGAATAGCGGGGCTGCCCGATCTCAGCGTGAAGATTGTGTAGCGGTCCCGCAACGAGCAGCGCGCGACTGCTGCCCCTGTCTCAGGGGAAAGCCGGCATCGACGGTTCGACGCCCTTGTCGACCGCTTCGGGATGGCGACGCGCGATCATTTCCTCGATTTCCTCGACACGCGCCACCGGCACGTCGACCATCAGCAGGATCTTGCCCGCTTCGATGTCCGCCTCGAAGCGCGCCAGCTCGGTGTTCGGCGTCGACAGGCCGATCAGTGTCGACGTCCACGCGCCGAACGCCGTTCCGCCCAGCGTCGCCAGCAGGAAAGTCCCGGCGCCGAACGTGATGTCGCCGATCGGATTGAGTTTCAGGTAAACGCCGAGCAGCATGCCGCCGAGCGCGCCGAGGCCGCATCCGAGGAACAGCGCATGCCTGACGTCGGATCTTTGCAGCACGCTCGCCTCGTGCAGCGTCCCCATCGACATGCCGCGCTTGCCGAGGAAGTGCATGTGGCGGTCCTCGATGCGGGCCATCAGCAGGTCGTTGGCGGTCTCGATCGCGCTGGCGAGGTCGGGCACTACCACGTAGAGACGACGCTTCATACCACCATCTCCTCATCGACCGGTCAGGCGATCATACATGGGGGTCATGCGGGCAAGCAGACCGCGCTGACCGCCGCAACGCACCACGGGCTTCCTCTTCAAGCCTACGCGCGAAGGGGTTTGCAGAACATCGATGTTTTCTTTATGGTTCCGCGGGCCGCAAGGTTCGCGAACTCCAGTTCCAACAACCAGGGTACTGCCACATGGGCGTAGCAATCGTATTGGTCGTGCTGATCGCCGGCTCGCTGCTGTTTCACTTCCTCAGCCCCTGGTATTTCACGCAGATCGCTTCCAACTGGGGCGCGATCGACGACACGATTTCGGTCACCTTCTGGGTCACCGGTGTCGTGTTTGTCGCCGTCAACCTGTTCATGGCTGTGGCGATCTACCGTTACCGGCATCGTCCCGAAAGTCGCGCGCAGTACGAACCCGAGAACAAGAAGCTCGAGTGGTGGTTGCTGACGGTGACGGCGGTCGGCGTCGCGGCGATGCTGGCGCCAGGCCTTTTCGTATGGGCGAAGTTCGTCGATGTGCCGAAAGACGCGGCAGTCGTCGAGGCGGTCGCCCAGCAGTGGAACTGGAAGTACCGGTTTCCCGGCAAGGACGGGAAGCTGGGCACCGTCAGTGCGCGCAACGTGTCGGAAGAAAATCCATTCGGAATCGCGCCCGGCGATCCCGACGGTCTTGACGACATCCTGGTCAACAGCCCGGAACTTCATCTGCCGATCGGCAAGACGCTCAAGGTGCTGCTGCGTTCCAACGATGTCCTGCACAACTTCTCGGTCGCGCAGATCCGCGTAAAAATGGACTTCGTACCCGGACTGGTGACCCACATCTGGTTCACCCCGACACGCACTGGTACGTTTGATCTGCTGTGCGAGGAACTGTGCGGGATCGGGCACTTCGCGATGCGCGGCAGGATCGTGGTCGAGGAGGAGGGCGCATTCCAGGCGTGGCTGGCCCGGCAGCCGACCTATGCGCAGACTGCCGTCAGGGCACCGACCGATGCCGCTGCCGGGCAGGCGCTCTTTGCCGTCTGTGCCGCCTGCCACGGCGCCCAGGGCGAGGGCAATCCAACGGTCAATGCGCCCAAGCTGGCCGGTCTGGCCGGTTGGTACCTGAAGCGGCAGCTCGCGAACTTCAAGCACGGGGTACGCGGAAGCAATCCGAAGGACGCGTTCGGCCAGACGATGGCGCCGATGGCCGCGACGCTGGCCGACGAAGCCGCGGTCGATAATGTCATCGCCTACATACGGACCTTGCCGGACAAGCCGGCAGCTGTCACGCTCAACGGTAATCCGCGCGATGGCGCGCAGCGCTTCGTCACCTGCGCCGCCTGCCACGGGGCCGACGGTGGCGGCATCTGGGCTACCAATGCTCCACGGCTGAAGGGCATGAGCGACTGGTACCTTTACACCCAGCTGAAGAACTTCCGCGACGGTGTGCGCGGCGGCCATCCGCAGGACAACTACGGTTCGCAAATGGCGCTGTTCGCGGCCATGCTCAAAGATGACCAGTCGATCCGCGATTTGATCGCCTATATCGACACGCTGCCCGCGATAACCGGGGCCGCGGGCACCAAACGATAGATTGCCGGGCGGGACGGACACCGGCCCGCCACGGACACCGTGTACGCTGGAACCAGCAGATAGGACGACCCAATGTCGAGCCACGTTGCACATGACGCTTCGGATTACGCCCCGCCCGCCGAAGTCGGCGAGGTCGAGCTTTACCACCCGAAGACATGGCTCGGGAGGTACGTCTGGTGCCAGGATGCCAAGGTCATCGCGATCCAGTACGCCATTACGGCCATCGGCATCGGCCTGGTGGCGCTGGTGCTGTCGTGGTTGATGCGCCTGCAGCTGGCGTGGCCCAACGAGTTTTCCTTCATCAATCCGAGCAACTACCTGCAGTTCGTCAGCATGCACGGAATGATCATGGTGATCTACCTGCTGACGGCGCTATTCCTCGGCGGCTTCGGCAACTACCTGATCCCGCTGATGGTGGGCGCGCGCGACATGGTGTTCCCGTACGTCAACATGGTGTCGTACTGGGTGTACCTGTTCGCGGTCCTGCTGCTGGTCGCGAGCTTCTTCGTCTCGGGCGGCCCGACCGGCGCCGGCTGGACACTCTACCCGCCACAGGCGATCCTCGACGGCACGCCGGGTGCGAGCCACGGCATCATCCTGATGCTGATCTCGCTCGCCTTCTTCATCGTCGGCTTCACGATGGGCGGGCTCAATTACGTGGTGACCGTCCTGCAGGCCCGCACGCGCGGAATGACGATGATGCGGCTGCCGCTGACGATCTGGGGCATCTTCATGGCCACGATCCTGGCGCTGCTGGCGTTCCCGGCGCTATTCGTCAGCGCCATCATGATGACGCTCGACATGACGCTCGGCACCAGCTTCTTCATGCCGGCCGTCGTCTCCAAGGGCCAGCAGCTCGCCTACCAGGGCGGTAGCCCCGTCCTGTTCCAGCATCTGTTCTGGTTCTTCGGCCATCCCGAGGTCTACATCGTCGCGCTGCCGGCGTTCGGCATCGTCTCCGACCTGATCAGCGTTCACGCCCGCAAGAACATCTTCGGCTACCGCATGATGGTGTGGGCGATCCTGATCATCGGCGGCCTGTCATTCGTCGTGTGGGCGCACCACATGTACGTCAGCGGCATGAACCCGTACTTCGGCTTCTTCTTCGCGACGACGACGCTGATCATCGCGATACCGACCGCCATCAAGGTCTACAACTGGGTCCTGACGCTGTGGCGCGGCAACATCCGCCTCAATGTCCCGATGCTGTTCGCCATCGGCTTCATCTTCACCTTCATCAACGGCGGACTGACGGGGCTCTTTCTCGGCAACGTCACGATCGACCTGCCGCTGTCGGACACGATGTTCGTGGTGGCGCACTTCCACATGGTGATGGCGATCGCGCCGATCCTCGTCGTGTTCGGGGCGATCTATCACTGGTATCCGAAGATCACCGGGCGCATGCTCAACGAGACGATGGGCAAGATCCACTTCTGGATCACGTTCGTCGGCAGCTATGCGATCTACTACCCGATGCACTACCTCGGCTTCATGGGCGTGCCGCGCCGTTACTACGCGATCCAGGGCACCAATTTCATTCCGGAATCGGCGCATTCGCTGAACGTCGCGATCACGATCGCTGCACTGGTCGTCGGGGCGGCGCAGATTCTCTTCCTCTACAACCTGATATCGAGCTATTTCCGCGGCAAGCCGTCGGGAGGCAACCCCTGGGGTGCGACGACGCTCGAATGGCAGACGCCCGAGACGCCGCCGACGCACGGCAATTTCGGCAAGGAGCTGCCGGTGGTCTATCGCTGGGCCTACGACTACAGCGTTCCGGGCGTGAAGGAAGACTTCATCCCGCAGAACGTCCCTCCGAATGAGGTGGCCGCCGGCAAGTGGGCAAAGCCGGCATAGGGGCGCGGCCGTGACGCTGAGTCTGTCCGTCCTCGCACTGCTGATGGCCGCAATCGTCTGGTGGCTGTTTCGGCAGACGGTCAACGTACAGCCGTGGCAGGCGCAGCTCGCGGTCCGCGATGCGCACGGTGCGGTGCTCGCGCGGCCCGCGGCGAAGACGGCGCTGTGGGTATTCCTTTGCGTGGCGACTTCGCTGTTCGCACTTTTCATCAGCGCGTACGCGATGCGCCTCAATTTCCTGGACTGGAGCCCGCTGCCCCAGCCGCGCCTGCTGATCACCAACACGGCGGTCCTCGTCGTCGCCAGCCTGGCGATGGAATGGACCGCATTTGCCGCACGCCGCGGTGATATCGATCGGGTGCGCAAGGGCCTGATCGTCAGCGGCGCGCTGACCGCCGCTTTCCTGATCGGGCAACTCGTCGTCTGGCGACAACTCGCCGGCGCCGGTTATTTCATGGCGACCAGCGCCGCCACCGCGTTCTTCTACATGCTGACCGCAGTCCACGGGTTGCACGTCCTCGGTGGCCTGGTGGCCTGGGGACGCTCGTCGGCGCGCGCGTGGAGCCGAACAACCGATCCGGCGCGAATCCGGCTTGGCGTCGAGCTGTGCGCGATGTACTGGCACTTCCTGCTGGTGATCTGGGTCGTGCTGTTCGCGGTGCTGGTGTCGAATTACCTGGGGCTCGCGATATGCACGCCGACGCTCTCGCTCTGATGCAACCGTCCTCAAGTCATCGATAGGGAGATCGAAACCCATGGCGCCTCACGAAGCGGCCGGCACGGCCGACACACTGGAGCCGGGCAAGGGCATGCAGAGCGTCGTCGCTGATTTCTCGTCGGACCAGCGGGCCTTCAAGAGGGTCCCCTGGGGCAAGCCGATGATGTGGATCTTCCTCGTCAGCGACACCTTCATCTTCGGCAGCTTCCTGATCGCCTACATGACGGTGCGCGGTTCGACGACGGTACCCGTGGCCGAATCCGAGCGCCGTTTTCTCGCTGCACATGTTCGGCCAGAACGTGCCGCTCCTGCTGATCGCCATCATGACCTTCGTGCTGATCAGCAGCAGCGGCACGATGGCGCTGGCCGTCAACTACGGCTACCGCAAGGACCGCACGACGACGTTCTGGTTGCTGCTGGCGACCGCTGCACTGGGCGCGACTTTCGTCGGCATGCAGGCGTTCGAGTGGACCAAGCTGATCCTCGAGGGCGTGCGCCCGTGGGGCAACCCGTGGGGCGCGGCGCAGTTCGGCTCGGCGTTCTTCATGATCACCGGCTTCCACGGCACGCACGTCACGATCGGCGTCATTTTCCTGATCATCGTCGCCACCAAGGTCCGGCGCGGCGACCTCGATCATCAACGGCCCGGATTCATGACCGGCCGCCGCGGCACCTACGAGATCGTCGAGACGATGGGTCTGTACTGGCACTTCGTCGACCTGGTGTGGGTATTCATCTTTGCGTTCTTCTATCTCTGGTAGGCCGATCGAGGCAGTTACGGAGGAGCCACACGTGTCACATGCAACCGGACATCACGTAGATAGCGCCCATGCGCCGGCGCAGGCGCAAGTCCACGGGCAGCAGCATCCGCTGGGCGTCTACTTCAAGATCTGGGCGCTGCTGTTCGTGCTCAGCATCGCCTCGTACCTCGTGGATTACTTCCACGTGCAGGGGATGCTGCGCTGGACGCTGATCGTCACCTTCATGCTGCTGAAGGCCGGCCTGATCGTCTCCATCTTCATGCACATGGCGTGGGAACGACTGGCGCTGGTCTACGCGATCGTGTTGCCGCCGTTGCTGCTGCTGGTGCTGCTGGGCATCGGCGCGTTCGAGGCCAATTACACCTTCCTTACGCGCGAGACCTTTTTCGCGCCCGTCGTTCAGCCGCCGCCGACCCAGCCCCACTAAAGGGTGCCGCTGTACCCGCAGGGCCGAGAGCGCCCGGCTAACCGGGGACCTGCTGGCCGCCGATTTCCTTCCAGGCTCTTGCGATCTGCCGCGCATCGTCCGCTGAACGCGCGCGCACCCAGATCAGGATTCCGCCGTCGCCGATCGCTGACCAACCTGTAGCACGGCCCGTGCGTGCGGTTCGTCCAGTTGCCACTCAACGGTGACATGCGGGCGTCTACCTGCCGCCAGCCGGCGATGGCGCGTCACGACGAGGGATGGTTATGATGGTCGTGCGGGAATGAACTCGGCGGGGGCAACATGGATCACGCAATCGACAGCGACAAGGCCATGGGCGGACAGAAGGTCCGCAAGGTCGACCCGGGCCGACCCGTCGTCTGGCTCGAGCGCGGTTGGGCAGACCTCAAGCGTGCCGCGGGTCCCAGCCTGATCTACGGAGCGTGGGCTGCGGCGTTCGGTTTTTCGCTGCTCGTCGTGGCCTGGCGTTCGGCGTATCTGGTCCCGGCGCTGGTCGGTGGATTCCTGCTGGTGGCGCCATTTGTTG
Source organism: uncultured beta proteobacterium (assembly GCA_963703945.1). Classification (GTDB taxonomy): domain Bacteria; phylum Pseudomonadota; class Gammaproteobacteria; order Burkholderiales; family Burkholderiaceae_F; genus JALORV01. The sequence continues at coordinate 221,031 of CAVPGM010000012.1, forward strand.
CGATCGTCTTCTATGCGTTGTCGCAGCAGATCGAGCAGGGCCGTCCGGTCGACGGCGCCGAGGCCGTGTTCGCGTGGCGGCGCAATAGCGGATCGATCGCGCTATGGGGACTGGTCCTCACGCTGGCACTGATCTTCTGGGAGCGGCTGGCTGCAATCATCTTCGCCCAGTTCTTCAGCGGCGACGTCGGCGACCTGAGGACGCTCGCTTCCGACATCCTTTTCTCGGGGCGCTACATCCCGCTGCTGGTCGTCTACTTTGGGGTTGGCGGGTTGGTGGCGCTCACGGTCTTCGTCTTCGGTTTCGTGACCGCCCCGATGCTGCTTGATCGCGACGTCGATGTGGTCACGGCCATGCTGACCAGCCTGAAGTGCTGCATGACCAACCCCGGCGCCACGCTGGTATGGGCCGCGCTGATTGCGGTGCTGACGGCGATCGGTTTCGCAACCCTGATGGTGGGTCTGCTGATCATCTTCCCGCTGCTCGGCCACGCGAGTTGGCACGCGTACCGCGACCTCGTCGCGTAGTCCGTGCCCGGCGGCCGGCACGGATCTACTTTGCTGACGCGGTCTGCAGACGCCGCCTGCGGACCGCCTCGGCCAGTGTGTCGAGCGCCTGCACGCTATCGTCCCAGCCCAGGCAAGGATCCGTGATCGACTGACCGTAAGTCAGCGGCCGGCCCGGCACCAGGTCCTGCCGGCCCGCCACGAGGTGGCTTTCGATCATCGCGCCGATGATGCGCGCGTCGCCCGCGGCCAACTGCGCGCCGACGTTCGAACAGACGGCAATCTGGTTGGCGTGGTTCTTCTGGCTGTTTGCGTGGCTCGCATCGATCATCAGCCGCTGTGCGAGTCCGGCTCTGCCGAGTTCAGCGCATGCCGCCTCGACGCTCGCGGCATCGAAGTTCGGCTCCTTGCCGCCGCGCAGGATGATGTGGCAGTCCTCGTTGCCCTTGGTCGAAACGATCGCCGAGTGGCCGCCCTTGGCGACCGACAGGAAGTGATGCGGCTGCTGCGCCGCCTTGATCGCGTCGGCGGCGATCTTGATGTTGCCGTCGGTCCCGTTCTTGAAGCCGACCGGGCACGACAGGCCCGACGCCAGTTCACGGTGCACCTGGCTTTCGGTCGTGCGCGCACCGATGGCTCCCCAGGCGACGAAGTCGGCGATGTACTGCGGCGTGATCATGTCGAGAAACTCGCAGCCGGCGGGCAGGCCACCGGTGTTGATCTCCATGAGCAGTTCGCGCGCGACACGCAGGCCGTGGTTGATGCGGAAGCTGCCGTCCATATCGGGATCGTTGATGAGCCCCTTCCAGCCGATCGTCGTTCGCGGCTTCTCGAAATAGACGCGCATCACGATTTCGAGGTCGGCCACGAGGCGGTCACGCTCGGCCTTCAGCCGGCGTGCATAGTCGAGCGCTGCCGAAGGATCGTGGATCGAGCAGGGGCCGATCACCACCACCAGCCTGTCGTCCATGCCATGCAGGATGCGATGGATCGCCTGGCGGCTTTCGTGGACGGTGACCGAAGCCACTTCTTCGCACGGGAACTCGCGGATCAGGTGCGCCGGCGGCGAGAGTTCCTTGATCTCCCGGATCCTGAGGTCGTCCGTCATGTAACGCATGGTCTGTGCTCCGTCCATCGTGGGTCCTCGATTCTGTCCCGCTGGCCCCAGCGACGAAAAAAAACCGCCAGGTTGCTGGGCCTGGCGGTTCGGGTCGATTCGGTATCTTCTTTACGCGCGCCGTTCGACTCTCTCCGCCAAGGGCCGGAAAAAGCCATAGAAGTAGAAGAAGTAGAAACGCGCGCTCGGGTTCATGTCTGGTGGGCGGCGCAAAGTCACACCACCCTGCGCGCAAGATACCGAGGTTGCCTCTGTCCCGCAAGTCGGTCGCCCTTGATAAGGATCAGCTTTCCCCGCCTGAAATCAGCGGATCAGACGTCAGCGCGGATCACCCAGAAGTAGCGCGTGATCTGCCAGAAGAGCGGGGCCGCGAAGGTCATGGCCTCGAGCCGGTCCAGCACTCCGCGGGTCAGCACGATCTCGCTGTCCCAGCGGCGGGCGCCGAGGCTCTGCTTCACCGATGCCAGCACGACAGTGCCAAGGTAGCCCGTGCCGACGATGACGAGCGACATCAGCAGCGCTTGCCACCAGGTGAACGGCGTCATCCACCACAGCAGGGTGCCAATCGTTGCCCCGCACGCGCTGCCCGCCAGAACGCCGTTCACTGTCTTGTCGGAATTCGACTTCAGCCCTCGCCCTCCGAGAGCGGCGCTGAAGACGATCTGCAGCACGTCGGTGAGGAACAGCACCAGCAGGAAGAACAGCAGCAGCAATGGGCCACGTCCCTCGTTGCCGCGGATCGGCAGTGTCGCGATGGCCGGCGCGTGGCTGATGCAGTAGACACTGATCATCACTCCCCACTGAACCTTGGCGACGCGTTCCAGAAAGCGCTCGGTGTCCTGGCGAATGGCGACGATCACCGGCAGCAGCAGGAAGACGTAAACGGGAATGAAGGTCGCAAACACGCTCGCGCGACCGAATCCCAGCAGCAGGTACTGCGCAGGGATGACGACGTAGAACGCGACCACCAGCGCCCAGTGATCGGACGGTTTGATCGGTGTCAGCGACAGGAACTCGCGCAGCGCGAAGAACGATGCCAGCGCGAACACCACCAGCAGCGCCGCAGGCCCCAACGCGAAGGCGATGGTGAATACCGCCAGCACCGACCATGAGCCGCGTATGCGCGAATTGAGGAGGGCGAGGCGCGCCAGCCGCACCGTATCGAAGGTCCGGCGCGTGGCCCACTGGCCGACTCCGGTGGCGACCGCCGACAGCATCGCGAGCGAACAGAACACCGCCAGGAAGGTTTCGTTGAGCGTGAGGTTCATCAGCTGGCCAGTCGTATCACGGCATCACGCGCACGTTCGAGAAACGCATCCTTGTCTTCGCCATCGATGCGCGGCAGCGCGGCGCCGAAGCGCACCGTGCAGATGATCGGCACGGGCAGCAAGGCACCCTTCGGCATGCTCCGGTGAAGGTTCTCGATATAGACCGGGATCAGTTCGACCTGCGGAAACTCCTGCGACAGGTGATAAAGCCCGCTCTTGAACGGTCCGGGCAGCGACTGCGCGCTGCGCGTGCCCTCCGGAAAGATGATCAGCGAGAAGCCGTGTTCGAGCGCGTCACGCAACGGCTCGAGCGGATCGGCGTTCGGATCGTCGCGGCTGCGATCGACCATCACGACGTTCAGTTCATCGCGCGCGATGGTGCCGCGTATCCCCGCCCTGTCCCAGTAATCCTTGGCGGCGACCGGCCGCGTGTTCGACCGCAGTTCCTCGGGCAGCGCGGCCCACAGGACGACGGTGTCCATGTGGCTGGTGTGATTGCCGAAGTAGATGCGTTGGGTTGCCGTTGGCGCCGAACCGATCCAGCGCGGATACGCGCCGACCAGCAGGCGCGTCAGCCACACGATCGGCGGCAGGAACTTCAGCGGGCCTCCCTGAACTGGTCTTCTTTGTGCGGGAATTATGCCAAGCGGCTCGTAGACGTTGCGCGCTGGTTTGGGTGCCGCTGAATGTTAGGCGGTCTCTTCTGTTGGAATTTCCGTCACAGTCAGTGAATGCCAGGCACAAGATATGGAGAGTTCCCGACGCGCGCTCCTCTGGGGCTCTTAGACTGCAGTCGGCCGAGGGTGTGTGAAAACGCTCTGATCTCTCGTAGAGTACGGCAACGCGTTGTGATGCGGGTGCCGCATGAAGCGCTTCATCGAAGGGGAAGATCGCAGCCAGGCGACCTTGCTGCCGGCAGTGCCTGGATGACTACATCGCCGAGGACAATCCGGTGCGCGCGGTCGATGCCTTCGTTGAAGAACTGGATCTGACGGCACTCGGCTTTGCCGGTGCCGAGCCGGCCGAGACCGGGCGACCCGCGTATCACCCGGCGGTGCTGCTCAAGCTCTACATCTACGGCTATCTGAACCGCATCGCCTTCCAGTCGCCGGCTCGAACGGGAAGCGCAGCGCAACGTCGAGCTGATGTGGCTGACCGGCCGGCTGGCGCCCGACTTCAAGACCATTGCCGACTTCCGTCGTGCCAACGGCGAAGGCATCCGCGCGGTGTGCCGCCGCTTCGTGCAGCTGTGCCGGGAGTTGAAGCTCTTTACCCAGGCGATCGTGGCCATCGACAGCAGCAAGTTCAAGGCGGTCAACAGCCGCGACCGCAACTTCACGCCGAACAAGGTCGACCGCCGCCAGCAGCAGATCGAAGAGAGCATCCGGCGGTATCTCGAGGCGCTGGAGACCGCCGACCGCACCCAGCCGGCGGAAGTCGAAGCCAAGACCGAGCGGCTGCGCGAGAAGATCGAGACGCTGCGCGGGCAGATGCGGCGCATGGACGCGATCCGTGAGCAACTGAAGGCTACGCCGGACGAACAGATCTCCGAGACCGATCCGGATGCGCGCTCGATGATCTCGCAGGCCAAGGGCACTGGGGTAGTGGGCTACAACGTGCAGGCCGCCGTCGACACCAAGCAGCACCTGATCGTGACGCATGAGGTAACCAACGTCGGCAACGACCGCGCGCAGCTGACCAAGATGGCCACCACCGCGCGCGACGAGATGGGCAAGACCAGGATGGAGGCTGTCGCCGACCGCGGTTACTTCAACAGCAACGAGATCAAAGCCTGCACCGAGGCCGGCATCACGCCGCTGGTGCCCAAGCCGATGACGTCCAACGCCAAGGCCGAGGGGCGCTTCGGCAAGGGCGACTTCATCTACCTGAAGAAAGACGACGAGTACCAGTGTCCAGCGGGCGAGCGCGCCATCTACCGCTGCCGCCGGGAGGAAGGCGGCCTGCTGGTGCGGGTGTACTGGAGCAGTGCCTGTCCGGCGTGCCCGATGCGCCAGCGGTGCACCACCTCGAACTACCGCCGCATCCGGCGCTGGCAGCACGAGCACATCCTGGAAGCGATGCAGCGGCGACTGGATCGCAAACTCGAAGCGATGACCCTGCGCCGACGCACCATCGAACAGGTGTTCGGCACGCTCAAGCACTGGATGGGTGCTACCCACTTCCTGACCCGTGGGCTGCAACACGTCGGCACCGAGATGAGTCTGTATGTGCTGGCCTACAACCTGAAGCGGGTGATCAAGCTGCTCGGCATGCCGAAAACACTGCAGGCGATGCGACTGATCAGCGCTTGAGGGCGCTGCCGGACTCGCTCGAACGGCTCAACCACCGCGCAAGGGCACGCCCCCAACGCGTTTCGATCGGAACCACGCAGCTGCGCGCGACTGTCGCGACTGTCGGCCGCTTCAAACCGATCCACAAATGCGTTTACACACACCCTCGGCCACTTCCGGTCATCCAAGCTGCCAGAAGACCGCCACACCAATGACCGGTTTCAAGGGCGGATTCAACCGGTCGACGCAACGGTCTGGCTGAACATCTCAGCCGGCGTCTGGAAGCCGAGAGTCTTTCTCGGCCTTTGGTTCAATTGTCTCGCCACGGCGTTGAGCTTAGCTTGTGAATAGCTCTGAGATGTCGATGCCCTTCGGCAGGTACTGCCTGAGCAGGCCGTTCGTGTTCTCGTTGCTGCCGCGTTGCCAAGGGCTCTGTGGATCACAGAAGTAGACCTGGATGTCGGTGGCCAGCGTGAATCGCTTGTGGCCGGCCATCTCCTTGCCTCGATCCCACGTCAGCGACTTGTAGAGCTCTTGAGGCAGCTTGCGAGCATTCTTGATCAGCGCGTTGACGACCGTCTGCGTGTCTTTGCCTCCCACTTTCACGAGCATGACGTACCGCGTCTGGCGCTCGACCAGCGTGGCGATTTGACTGTTGTGACTGCCGAACAGCAGGTCTCCCTCCCAGTGACCAGGCACCGCGCGATCTTCGGCGGACGCAGGTCGCTCGCTGATCGACACGGCGCCAACGATCTGCCCGTGAATGTCGGTCTTCTGCGTGTGATGCCGAGACCGACGCATGCCGCGCGTGCGCCTCAGGTGCTGCAAGCAGCTCCTTCTTCAAGGCACCACGCGCCTGAATGAAGAGGCTGCGGTAGATGGTCTCGTGTGACACGTGCTGGCTCTCGTCGCGCGGATAAGTATGCTTGAGCCATCCGGCGATTTGTTCCGGCGACCACAGCAGCCGAAGCTTGTCGGCCACGATGCGCGCCAACGCCCTGTTCTCGACCAGTTTGCAGCGCTTCGGACGAAGCGCACGATCCCAAGCAGCGTTGTCTGCTTCGGTGGCTCGATAGTCCGCTTGACCACCATTGCGCTTGAGCTCGCGGCTGACTGTTGATGACGCTCGCCCGAGCCGCAGCAGCGATCGAGCGAATCGATTGGCCATCCACCGTGGCGCGTGAGATCTCTTCTCTCTCGGCCAGCGTCAGCGCCGTTGCGCAGCGGCACCGTGCCGGCGGTCGAATGCCGCCCGTCCGGGACAGGATCCCCTGCACCGACGTGTGTGCGTCGATTAAACAGCTGAGCAATCTGATGGAGCGTCCAGCCTTCCTTCCATCGCTCCCACATCAATGCCTTCTGCGCGTCCGTGTAGTAGGTTCGTGTCCGGTACTTCATCTGCAACACTCCTCCTGCCTGCGCAGTGGTCAGTGTGTTGCATCGACCGGTTGAATCCGCCAGGTACAGCCGTCATAGCTCGACGGCCGTTCGAAGGAGCTCAATCTCCAAAGCAGTCGCCCACGGTCTTGCGGTGCCGGTCGGTATCGCCGACCCAAAGCGGTCCTGATGTGTTCCCGAAAGCGGACGCGCTCAGCTTCCTGCAAGCAGCCGCTTATCGTCTGAGTTAAGCCGCGCTCGCAGAGCGTCGGCTCTAGAACGACGAGTTAGGGCCTTGCGTGCCATCAGCCTAGTGCGGCAACGAGATGAGGAGTAGCGAACCACCAAGCGGTGCCTCCGAGGCCGAAGAGGAAGAGAGGTATCAGAGAGTTGGGGATGTCAGTACCAGTCGTACGCGCGTCCATAGCAACGGACCGGAAACCGAAATAGATTGGGCCGATTGATCTTGAAGCAGACGCGAGCTCATCGGCGAGGACCAATCGTGCCGTAGTCACTCAGGCAATCCGGCCAGCCGCAGTCCATCCGCGAACCGCGCCAGATCTTCCGGGCGTTGGATCGGAAGCCAGTCCTTGAGATTGGAGACGCGGAGCGACGGATCGAGCGTGCGCACGCGCTGCATGGCCTGCTTCGCTTTGTCCATTCGTCCGGCGAGCGCATGACTCGCCGCCGCCAAGCTGACCGCGCCAAGGAAGCTGGGTAGGTTGCCGACGGCTTTTTCGGCCCAAGCCGACGCGGAATCGAAGCGCCCCGCGAAGAAATGCGCGAGCGCCATCCCGGCCTGCATCCTGAACATTTCCGGATCCAGTGGACTCAAGCGAACGGCATGCGCGAGATGCCCAATCGCGGCGTCTGTTTCACCGTGGAGGGCGCGCAGGAAGCCACCAAGGAACCAGGCGGAGGCGAGGTTCGGATTGAGCAGCACGGCCCTGTCGAGTAGCGCGATACCGCCATCGAGGTCGCCGGCGAGATGACCGAGTGCATGGCCTGCTCTCGTGAGCGCCACGGCATCGTCCCGGCCGAGCTCCACCGCCAGCCGCGCCAAGCGGGTGCCCTCGGTGATCTCCCGGGGCCGGTCGGTCATCCAGCCATTCACCTTGCGCCAGAAGTGGCACCAGGCCGCCATGCCATAGGCCGATGCAAATTCCGGATCGAGCTCGGTGGCCTTGTAGAACAAGGGCAGCGCCGCTTCGATTGCTTCGCGAGTTCCGCCGTGGAGCTTTGCCATGCCGCGCAGGTAATAGTCGTAGGCGTCCAGGCTCTCCGTCGGCTTGCGCTTGGCGCGCTCGATTTCCGCCCGTTCGAGCTGCGGCGCAATCGCGCCCACGACGCTTTCTGCCATTTGGTCCTGCAGTTCGAAGATGTCGTCGAGCGCGCCTTCGAAGCGCTCCGCCCAGACATCCGTCCCGGTCGTGGCGTCGCTGAGCTGCCCGGTGATGCGCACCTTGTTGCCGGTCTTGCGCACGCTGCCTTCCAGCACGTAGCGCACGCCCAGCTCGCGGCCGACTTCCTTCACGTCCGCCGCCCGGCCCTTGTAGGTGAAGCTCGAATTGCGCGCGATGACGAACAGCCAGCGCATGCGCGACAGGGCGACGATGATGTCCTCCACCACGCCGTCGCCGAAATACTCCTGCTCCGGATCACCGCTGAGGTTGCGGAACGGCAAGACGGCAATGGAGGGCTTCTCCGGAAGGACGAGCACGGACGGCGACTCCCTCGATTCGCTGGAGGTGTGTTCGACGACCGTTGAAGCGCGGGGCAGCCGCGCTTCCCCGATCTCGCCGACGTTGCCAACGAAGCGGAAACCCTTGCGGGCGACCGTCCGCACCAGGCGTTGCTCCTCGCCGGTGTCGCCGATGGCCTTGCGAACCGCGTTGATGTGACTGGTGATCGTCGATTCCGAGACGATTCGGCCGCTCCATACCGCCTGCAGCAGGTCGTCCTTGCTAACGACGCGGTCGCGGTTCCTGACGAGATGCAGCAGCAGGTCGAAGACCCGCGGCCCGATAGGCACGACTCTCAGGCGCTGTGTGAGCTCCCGGCGTTCCGGGTCGAGCACGTAGCCGCCAAACGTGAACTGCACGGCGGCACCCCCTGGCCGAGCGCCTCAGCTCTCTGGCCGGGGCAACTGACGAATGCTTCCGTTCATTGATAGTACGCGCGACGCGTGATCAGAGCATCCCATCCCATGGGCACCTGTCTTGGACGAAAAACCAAGCTTTCCTGAAGGGCAATTCAAGGTGGCTGCAAGGACTTCCCCGAAGCGCACCGGCAATCTGCACGTACATCGACGGCAACGGTTGCGGTCGGAAGAAGCGGGAGAGAGAGCGTGAAGATTGTCGTCATCGGAGGCACCGGCCTCATCGGAACGAAACTCGTGAAGAACCTCCGCGAGCGCGGCCATGAGGTGCTCCCAGCCTCCCCCAACACGGGCGTAAACACCATCACGCGCGAGGGTTTGGCCAAAGCGCTCGACGGCGCCGAAGTCGTCGTCGATGTGGCGAACGCCCCGGTTTGGGAAGACAAGGCAGTCCTCGAGTTCTTCGAGACGTCGGGCCGTAACCTGCTGGCTGCGGAAGCTGCCGCCGGCGTGCGCCACCATGTAGCGCTGTCGATCGTTGGTAGCGAACGGCTTCCCGACAACGGCTATTTCCGTGCGAAGGTCGCGCAGGAAAGCCTCATCAAGGCATCCGGCATTCCCTACACCATCCTGCGTGCCACGCAGTTCTTCGAGTTTGTCCGCGGCATTGCCCAGTCGGCCGCCGTCGGCGATGAGATTCGCCTGTCGCCGGCACTGATCCAGCCGATCGCGTCGCAGGACGTGGCAGCGGCACTCGCCGATATCGCGGTCGCACCGCCGGTCAACGGCACGCTCGAGGTCGCCGGTCCGGAGGCCATGCCGCTCGACGAACTGGTCAGGCGCTTCCTGCGGGGAACGCAGGATACGCGCAAGGTCGTGCCGGACGTCCACGCGCGCTACTTCGGGGGCCTCCTCTCCGATCGGACGCTCACACCCGGCGAGAACCCGCGCATCGGCGCGCTCCGGTTCGAGGAGTGGCTCGCTCAGTCGACGGCACAAGCGGGCGCTAGTCGGGGTGTCTCGTGCAGCACGCAACACGACTCGAAGTGAACGCGTGCATTGTCCACCCACGCAGGAGCCCACATGACCCAGCGCATCAACCACGTGCAGCCGCCACCTGACCCTTTCAAGAAGCGGGGGGCCGGCATGAAGTCTGTTGCCATGGCGTCCGCGCTGCTGCTGGGCGTGCTGTACGCCCCCCACTCGTACGCAGCACCTCATGCGGAGGTCAAAGAAGTGATGCTCAAGGACCTGCCCGACTTTCCGGGTAAGGAAGGCCTGCTCCTGGAAGTGCTCTATCCGCCTGCCAGCACGGAAGAAGTCCATCGCCACGATGCGCACGCATTCGTTTATGTCCTGGAGGGCTCCATCGTCATGCAGCTCAAGGGTAGCGAGCCCGTGACGCTGCATGCGGGTCAAAGCTTCTACGAGGGGCCCAATGACGTGCACATCGTCGGCCGCAATGCCAGCAATACCAAGCCGGCGAAGTTCGTGGTGTTCCTCTTGAAGAACAAGGGCGCCCCGGTCTTGACGCCCGTGCGTTGAGCCTGGTCGAACGAAACAACAACGCGTCTCTTCCTCCACTTCCTCACCACAGGATTCCCCATGCGCCTCCTCGTCATCGCCATTGCCTGTTGTCTCAGTGCCGCCGTGAATGCGTCTGCAGCGGAAATCAAGTCGATATCCCGCCTTGCAGTCGGACCTGGAAATGTACTGTTCGTCGCCGACTGGAAGGCAGGCGCGCGTCCACGCGATCACGCTTCCAGAGGCGCCGCAGATGCCGACAGGCACGGCCTTCAACATCCTCGATCTCGACCTGCTTCTCTCGAAGCAGGTCGGTGGCGCCAAGGTCACGGTCGAAGACATGGTTGCCCGCCCGGGAACCGCTGAGGTCTATGTGGCGATCAGCTACGGCGCCGCGAAGACGCCCGCGCTCATCGCGGTCACGAACGATCACAGGGCTCGCCGCGTCGACCTGAAGGTGGCAAAGTCGACTTCGATCGAGCTTCGTGACGCGCCCACGTCGAACTACAAGTTCTGGAACGAAATGCCCGAGCGAAGCTTCACGGTCACCGACATGAAGTGGCGCAATGGAGAGATCTTCATCGCAGGCCTTTCCAATCAGGACTTTGCGTCGACTCTGCGACGGGTCAAGTACCCGTTCGACGCGCAGCAATCGACGACCTCCGTCGAGATCTACCACACGGGCCACAATCTGATCGAGACGCGCGCCCCGATTCGTGCGATGAGCTTCGCGACCTTGGGAGGAAAGCCCTATCTCGTCGCGGCCTACACCTGCACGCCCATCGTCATCATCCCGCTCGAGGACCTCAAGGATGGCGCGCACATCCGCGGCAAGACGATCGCCGAGCTCGGCTACGGAAACACGCCCGCTGACATGATCTCCTACTCGAAGACCGACCAGGGCAAGACAGAGGACTTCCTGCTGCTGGTCAACTTCGAACGGGGAGCCGACGTCATCCCGGTGTCCCAAGTCGAGGCTGCGAGCGGCCGCCCCGGCATGGACAAGGTCGTGCCGTTTGGCCAGATCGCCGGCCTGGATGTGACGTCCGCACCTCTGGCCGGTGTGCTGCGGGTGGACAACCTGGACGAGAAGTCGTTCATCGTCGTGCGCCGTCAGCTCGAGAAGGACGCCCTGCAGCTCGTCACCATCGGGAAGGAACTGAGCTTCCGGCTGAGCGACTTCATCTCGGAGTACGCCTTCCGGGAGTACAGCTTCAAGGGTGATGCGTTCCAGCTGAAGTACATCAAGCCCAGGCAGGACATGCTCTTGAAGGACGAGGGCTTTGCGGACCACATCAAGCCTTCGGAATGACCATGAATTTCCACCGCTGGCTGGGCGCAACCGCTCTTGCGGTTGCGCTGGGTTGCTCTCACGCTCAGCCGTCGACCCCCCGAGTTGCCCTCGTTCAGCCGTCAGGTCCGGAGGTCCCTGCCAACCTGCTCCGGTTTTCCATCCGATTCGAAGCACAGGTCGAAGGCCCAATGCTTCGTCAGGCTCGCGTTGTTGCGTGGCGATCGGAATGCAGATCCAGGAGCCGTTTCTCGAGCAGGAGCTCTGGTCCCCAGACGGCAAGCTACTGACGGTCCTGATGCATCCTGGACGCGTCAAGAGTGGGTTGATCGCACACGACGAGCTCGGGCCGATCCTGTCGCCAGGGGAAGACGTGACTCTGGCACTGGATGGACATCCCATCAAGCGGTGGCGCGTGGGGCCGGCGAATACGGTCGGCCCCGCAGTTTCGACTTGGAAGATCTCGGCGGTGCGCGTCGGTTCGAGGCAACCCATTGTGGTGACGCTTGACGAGCCGATCGATGGCCGCGACGTGGACTACCTGGCGATCGCAGATGAACGCGACCGCCGAGTGGCTGGACGTGCCCAGCTGGCATATGGCGAAAGCACTTGGACATTCATTCCAAACTCACCGTGGCGAGCCGGTGCGTACAAGCTTGTCGCCCGCGGTACTTTGGAGGACCCGGCTGGAAACCGTCTGGGCAGCCACTTCGAGACGCCCATTCATTCACCGTCCGGGACCCCCGGTCGATGCCGTGATCCCATTCGCCGTGGGTGGAGCACCACCCGCGATGGCGCCACCGCACTGACTTTGAATGCGATGTTGCCGGGTTCGGCTTAGAGCCAATCGAGGCCGACGAGTTTTTCTTCCAACTCAGCTGAAGGAGCCAAAACGATGAGCACGATTACCACGCGCGATGACGTCCACATCTTCTACAAGGATTGGGGCCCGAAGAACGCCCAACCGATCGTTCTTCCATCACGGTTGGCCGCTGAGCGCGGATGACTGGGACACGCAGATGCTCTATTTCCTGGACAAGGGTTACCGCGTCATCGCTCATGACCGGCGCGGCCACGGCCGCTCGACGCAGGTGAGCGACGGCCACGACATGGATCATTACGCAGCAGATGCCGCCGCGGTGGTCGCTCATCTCGACCTTCGCAACGCGGTTCACATCGGACACTCGACCGGCGGCGGCGAGGCGACGCGCTACGTCGCCCAGCATGGCCAGAAGCGCGATCGGGTTGCCAAGCTCGTGTTGATCGGTGCTGTACCGCCGATCATGGTGAAGACGGCCGCCAATCCGGGCGGTCTGCCGATCGAAGTCTTCGACGATCTCCGCAAGGCAGCTTGCCAACAATCGCGCGCAGTTCTATCGTCGACTTCGCCGGCGGCCCGTTCTATCGGATACAACAGGCCCGGCGCGAAGGCGTTGCACGGCGTGATCGACAATTGGTGGCGGCAGGGCATGATGGGTGGCGCGAAAGCACATTACGACGGCATCAAGGCCTTCTCGGAGACGGACTTTACGGCGGACCTCAAGAGCATCAATGTGCCGACGCTCGTGATGCACGGCGACGACGATCAAATCGTGCCGATCGCCGATTCCGCACCTCTGTCAGCGAAGCTTCTCAAGAACAGCACGCTCAAGATCTACGAGAGGTTCCCGCACGGCATGTGCACGACACGCGCCGACGTGATCAACCCGGACCTCCTTGCATTCATCAAGTCCTGAACGCCAACGCGCGGACCTCTCGGACACGCGCGGAAAGGCGTAAGAGTTCCTGATCACTACGGCAGAAGGAGACAACATGAGCTTGGACATTGCCTCCCACCCCGGTAAAGCGGGGACTCACGAGTTGGTTCCGTCGCGCTACGCGCTGCGCGTCGGCCAGATTGACGTGCTGGTCATCAGCGATGGGGTGTTTCCGCTAGAAGCCACGACGTTGGCCACCAATGCCGACCCGGCCGACCTGGCGGCCTGGCTGGAAGACAGGCTCCAGCCGCCGAACGTATACAAGTGGCCGCTGAACGTGGTCGTAGTGCGTAGCGGCGGCCGGACCGTACTCATCGACTCTGGGGCAGGGTCGGAGTTCCCGGATTTCCCTGGGGTCGGGCAGTTGGCCAAACGACTGGACGCCGCCGGCATCGATCTCGCATTCGTGACCGACGTGGTGCTTACCCACCTGCACGTGGACCACGTTGGCGGGCTGCTCGCCGACGGGCTGAAGGGCCGGCTGCGTCCGGACGTGCCGATCCACCTGGCGGCCGCCGAGGCCAAGTTCTGGTTGTCGCCCGATTTCTCCCGCAACACTTTTGCGCGGGATTCCGGACGTGCTTCGGTCGGCCGAAGAGCGGTTCGTCGACCTGTACCGCAGTCAGCTGCGGCCGTTCGAGGAAGACGTACGAGGTGGCGCCGGGGGTGATCGTCTGTCGCACCGGCGGCCACACCCTCGGGCACAGCGTGGTCCGCCTTGCGTCCGGCGGCGACCGGCTGACGTTCGTCGGCGATGCCGTCTTCCCGAATCACTTTCGATCGCCCCGACTGGCACAACGCTTTCGACCACGACCCCGAGGAGGCGGTCCGTGTCCGGGATCAGTCTCTTGCGGGAGCTGGCGGAGACAGGCGAGCCGCTGATGGCCGCTCACCTGCCGTTCCCGTCCATCGGCCGGGTGGCGCTCGCCGGCGACGTGTTTCGTTGGGTACCGGCCATCTGGGAGTACTGACCGCTTGCTTGGGTTAGGGCCGAACCTAGGCGCCGCACCAAGAAGTATCTCAAGAAGCTTTCGGAATTCGGAGTCCGACCCGCAAGGAGACGCACCATGCCCACGCCTTCGAAACGTCCCGATACGATTGTGCTGATTCATGGCTTCTGGGTGACGCCGCGAGGCTGGGAGCACTGGATCCCGCGCTATGAAGCCCAGGGGTACCGCGTCCTCGCTCCAGCGTATCCGGGGTTCGAGGTCGAGGTCGAAGCGCTCAACCGCGATCCATCGCCCGTCGAGCGTCTCACGGTTCCCGCGATCATGGCGCACCTCGCAGCCGTCGTTAAGCGACTCGAGGCGCCACCGATCCTCATGGGTCATTCGGCGGGTGGCGCCTTCGTGCAGCTGCTACTCGATCGTGGCTATGGGGCGGCTGGAGTGGCGATCAACTCCGCACCTACGGAAGGGGTGCGCGTCACGCCGCTGTCGCAGCTCAAGTCGTCGTTCCCGGTGCTGAAGAGTCCCGCAAATCGCCACAGGGCAGTGGCGCTCACGTACGATCAATGGCGCTACGTGTTCACGAACACATTCGACGAAGCGGACGCGCGCACCGCCTACGACCGCTATCACGTCCCGGCATCAGGGGGCATCTTCTGGGACAGCGTGCTGGCGAATTTCATCCCCGGTCCCCAGGACGTCGCGGTCGACTACCGGAACGACGCCCGCGCGCCCCTTCTCTTCATTTCGGGAAGCCAAGATCACTTGATGCCGCCCGCCGTCCAACGCTCGAACGCGAAGCACTACAAGTCGAACACGATCACGGAGATCAAGGAATTCCCGGGACGGTCGCATCTCATGCCCGCCCAGCAGGGGTGGGAGGAGATTGCCGACTATGCTCTGGCGTGGGCCGAGAAACACGGTACGCACCAGCCGCACGCCGCTCCGGCATCTTCATGAGATGAGGCCGCCTAACGTGGAAGCTCAGCCGCCGCCGCTAGCAGACGTTCAACGTTGCGCGTGGGCTGCGGCCGAGCGCAGCGAGGGAACCGAGCCGGTTTTCGACTGCCAGCTCGACGACCATCTGCGGTCACTGTCGTGCTCAGTCCCGAATGACCAAACTAACGACGACTAGCCTGACCGCAACGAACGCGGCCAGCCGACCATGAAAATCAGCAAAGCCTACAAGCTCTCGGAGTTCCTCGTCTGGACGCGACGCAAGCTCTACGTCGTGCTTGCGTTGGCGATCATCCCGGTCGTCGTGTACCAGTTGCTGGGCCAGAAGTGGATCGCATTGCCCTGGTCGATGGCCGTGCTGCTCGGCACAGCGGCCTCGTTCATCGTCGGCTTCAAGAACGCCCAGACCTACAACCGCACGGTGGAGGCGCAGCAGGTCTGGACCTCCATTGCCAGCGCAAGCCGGTACTGGGGGACGATCTGCCGGGACTTTCCGACGAGCCCCAGAAGCACGAAGTCCCTCATCTATCGCCACCTGGCTTGGCTGACCGTGCTGCGCTATCAACTGCGCGGTCGCCGGGTCTGGGAGAGCGCGACCAGCAGCTCGAACACCGAATACCAAGCCAAGTTCTACACCGTCCCCGAGGCTGAGAGCCCACTGGAGGTGGAGCTCGCCAAGTACCTGCCCGAGGATGAGTTGGAGCAGTTGCCGGCAACGAAGAACAAGGCGAGCTGGCTGATTAGCGCGCAAAGCAGGATGATCAAAGACCTGTTTGCAAGACAGGAATTGGCGGTGCTTCACCACACCGAGATGCAGAGGACCCTCAGGGACTTGCTCGATCAGCAGAGCAAGTCGGAGCGGATCAAGAACTTCCCATACCCGAGGCAGTACGCGATGATCAATACGATCTTCGTCTGGTGCTTTGCTGCCTTGCTGCCCTTTTGCGTCGTCCGCGAATTCGATCGGCTGAACGACGGCGTATCGGGCCTGCTCGCCGGGCAGATGGCGTGGCTCGCCGTTCCGTTCAGCGCGCTGGTGTCTTGGATGTACGTGTCGCTCGACCAGGTCGGTGAAAGCACCGAGAACCCCTTTGAGGGCGGAGCGAACGACGTTCCGATCTCCCAGATCAGTCGTCTCGTCGAGATCGAACTGCGAGAGGCGCTCGGCGAAGTCGATCTCCCGCCCTTGCTGCGCCCGCAGAACCACATCATTCTGTAGACCTGCGTGGTGACATGGACGACGCCCACGCCCGCCTTCGCCGCGCATCGTTGGGTCGCGCATGCCATCTAACAGCGCGCTGAAGAGCGACGCTTGGCAATCGGCGTTGCGCGCCGGTTCCAGCGCGCCTTACCGCGAACGTTGGACGTCGTAGAGCTCATCTCTGGAGATACGCACTGTGAACCTTGCGGCCAGTTTCAGACGCTCGCGCCATCTAGCCAATCGGCCGAATTGCGGACATCATCTGCTGCTACGCGAGACATCCTCGATAAGCGAGAGGGATCGATGAGCAAGTTGCCTATCACACGCATCAGAGGTTCGGTGCCTCAAGCCGAGGATGACAGGCTCGAGGTGATCGAAACGAGAGAAGGCGCTCAAGGCTTCGGCGCGTTCTGCAACTTTCGCTATTCGTACACCGAAGTCTCGGCGTTCGGCGGCAAGGCCCGCGTGAAGTTGCGCAGGGCAAGCTTCGAAGAGGGCAAACTCGTGTCTGAGTCGTTCGAAGCCGATCTGAGTCGTGACGCGTACGACCAGGTCGTGGGCCAGGCGCAGCAACTGTTCGAGAATCAGATGCGTTTGCTACTGCAGCCACTTTCGTGGTTCCTGCCGTTTTCCGGCAGACGCGCGCGCTGAGCGCACGCTCGTTTCGGTGAAGAAGCCAGAGCCGAGTACGGCCACTTCCGGACAATCGTCGCCTCTAGTCAGTCAGCATTAAAGCGGACATTATTCTGGACCTCCTGCCGACACGGAGTGCCCTTTCATGAGTCCGCATAATCCGCCGCGGCCGCGCGCTCCTCGTTCCTTTATGCGCGGAAAAGCCTGGCCATGAATGCCAGGCTCGAGACATTCTCCGATGGCGTCTTTGCCATTGCCATCACCCTCCTGATCATCGAGATCAAGGTGCCGCCCGTAGAGTCGGTCCACTCCGTGGCCGATGTCTGGCGGGCGGTCCTCCACCTGTGGCCCTCGTTTTTTGCCCTCTCACTGAGTTTCGGCATCATCTTCATTTCATGGCTCGGCCATCACAATCTGCTGAAGAACATTGAAAGGACATCAACTCCTTTTCAATTCGCGAATGGCTACCTGCTATTTACGGTCATCCTGATGCCGTTCTTCACGGCGTTCATGGCCGAGTATCTGAATACGCCCCTCGCCCAGCCAGCCATCGTGTGCTACTCCCTCGTCGCGCTCTTGCACAATACTGGGTGGCTCGTGCTGCATCG
>CAVPGM010000013.1:0-32019 GCA_963703945.1 uncultured beta proteobacterium
ATCAGACGAGTGTTCATCCCGAAGGCCAATGGCAAGCTCAGGCCACTGGGCATCTCGACCCTGCGCGATCGGGTGGGCATGACAGCAGCGATGCTGGTGCTCGACCCGATCTTCGAAGCCGATCTTCCACCGGAGCAGTACGCCTACCGGCAGGGCAGAAATGCTCAGCAGGCGGTGATCGAAGTGGAAGCCACGCTATTCCGAGGCCACCCGGAAGTCGTCGACGCCGACCTCGCGGACTACTTCGGCAGCATTCCGCACGCCGAGTTACTGAAATCGGTGGCGCGCCGAGTGGTTGATCGGCGCGTGCTGCATCTGATCAAGATGTGGCTGGAATGTGCCGTCGAAGAAACCGATGATCGAGGACGGAAGAAGCGTACGACCGAAGCCAAGGACAGCGGCCGCGGCATCCCGCAGGGCTCACCCATCTCACCGCTGCTGGCGAATCTGTATATGCGCCGGTTCGTGCTGGGGTGGAAGAAGCTCGGGCTCGAAAAAGTCTCGGCAGTTGCATCGTGACCTACGCCGACGATCTCGTGATCCTGTGCCGGCGGGGCAAGGCGGAAGAAGCCTTGCGACGAATGCGCGAGCTCATGGGACGACTGAAGCTCACGGTCAACGAGGACAAGACACGAATCTGCACGGTCCCGGAAGGCGAGTTCGACTTCCTGGGGTACACGTTCGGGCGGATGCACTCGAAGAAGACGGGACAGGCTCGCCTTGGCCTGCGGCCGTCGAAGAAGAGCATCCGGCGCATGGTCGAAAAGATCCATGCGATGACGGCAGTCTCGATGACGTGGCAAGGGACCACGGAGTTGGTGGGTCAGTTGAACCGCACGCTGCGCGGCTGGGCGAACTACTTCCAAGTAGGCACGGTCCGTCGCGCATACCGGGCGCTCGACACCTACACGGCGACGCGGTTGCGCCGGTGGTTGCGCAACAAGCACAAGGTCAGGCGACGCAGGGGCGGGACCTATCCTCTCCCGCACCTCTACGGGTACTTCGGGCTCGTACGCTCTGACCGCACGCGGGGGCGTAGCTTGGCGTGTGTGAAGGCGTGAAGTCTTGTCCGAGAGCCGGATGCGGGAGATCTGCATGTCCGGTTCGATGAGCGGGATGTGGAAACGGAGTTATGGCACAGTTACTCGGGCACCGTCAGACGAAAGGGACGGCAACAGACAAGCCAAACCTACTGCTACCGCGCCACATCCCGACTCTACCGGATCTCGTCATCCAATCACTCGGCGCGTCGTTGGTCACTCTGCCTTTCGCGACGGCGAGCAAATGATCACTGACTCCGATGACCGATGGCTCTGACGTCGTCGTGATCGGATGCCTATGAGCAACATGCCCATTGCACTCTCCGTCCTCGACCTTGCTCCCATCACCGAGGGAAGTGACGCTTCGGCTTCCTTCCGCAACTCTCTCGAGCTCGCCCAGCATGCCGAACGACTCGGCTACCGGCGCTTTTGGCTGGCTGAGCACCACGGCATGCCGGGCATCGCCAGTGCCGCGACGGCGGTGCTGATCGGGCACATTGCTGGTGGCACCGCGCGCGATTCGCGTCGGCGCGGGCGGCATCATGCTACCCAACCACTCGCCGCTCGTGATCGCGGAGCAGTTCGGCACTCTGCAGGCTCTTTATCCAGGCCGGATTGACCTGGGGCTTGGCCGTGCGCCGGGATCCGACCAGGCAACGTCACGCGCGCTGCGACGCGACCTTGCGATATCCGGATGAGTTCCCCCAGGACGTGGTGGAGCTATTGGATTTCATGTCGGACGAGCCGCGCCAGGCGAGCACGCCGTTCCCGGCAAGGGCGCCAAAGTCCCGGTGTGGATCCTGGGGTCCAGTCTGTTCGGCGCGCAGCTCGCGGCGATGTTGGGCCTGCCTTATGCCTTCGCGTCCCACTTTGCGCCGGGTCAGATGATGCAGGCAGATCGCGCTGTATCGCGCTGAATTCAAGCCTTCCGCTCAGTTGGCACAGCCGTATGTGATGTTGGGGTTCAACGTGTTTGCCGCGCAAAGCGACGAGCAGGCGCGCGTGCTGGCAACGTCGATGCAGCAGGCGTTCGTCAATTTGCGAACAGGCCGGCCGTCAAAACTGCCGCCGCCGGTCCCCGGTTACCTTGAGAGCTTGCCTGCGCAAGCGCGGGCGATGCTTGACGACGTGCTGTCTTGCAGCGCAGTCGGCTCACTCGACCACCGTGCGCCAGGCGTTGCATGCATTCGTGGAACGAACGGGCGCGGACGAGCTCATGATCACATCCCAGATTTTCGATCACGAAGCCCGGATGCAGTCGTACGACATCACCGCGCAGGCGGTGCAGCCGGCATGAGCGAGCCAGTCGCCAACGAAAAAGCGGCGCGGGGCCGTGGCCCACTGCACCGCGTTGGCGGGTTTGCGAGTGCCGAACTCTTGACGTGACGCCTGCTTCTGGCCGACCGCGGCTAACTTCCGTTGGTGGTGATTTCATACCGAACTGCGTGTCCAGGAACTCGCACGGCCGCTCCGGGCAATTCTGATGACGACCCGCAGCGTCCGCACTTGGCCGAGCCTGTGTAAAAACGTAGCGTGTCCTCGTAGACTTCGGCAACGCGTTTTGCGAGGCCGGCCGCATGAAGCGATTCATCGAAGGCGAGGACCGAAGCCAGACCGCCTTGCTGCCGCCGAGCCTGGACGATTATGTGGCCGAGGACAACCCGGTGCGTGTCGTCGAAGCGTTCGTCGAGCAACTCGATCTGCGGCAGCTGGGGTTTGAGGGTGCCGCCCCGGCCGCCACCGGACGTCCTGGCTATCACCCGGCGGTGCTGCTCAAGCTGTATGTCTACGGCTATCTGAACCGCATCCAGTCGAGCCGCCGGCTCGAGCGCGAAGCGCAGCGCAATCTCGAACTGATGTGGCTCACCGGGCGGCTGGCGCCCGACTTCAAGACCATCGCCAACTTCCGCAAGGACAACGGACGCGCCATCCGCGCTGTGTGCCGCCAGTTCATCGTGCTGTGCCGCCAGCTGGATCTCTTTACCCAGGCGCTGGTGGCCATTGATGGAAGCAAGTTCAAGGCCGTCAACAATCGGGACAAGAACTTCACCGCCGCCAAGCTCAAGCGGCGTCTGGCCGAGATCGATGCGAGCATTGCCGGGTATCTCGCGGCGCTCGACAGCGCTGATCGGGCCGAGCCGGAAGTGGCCCCCCTGAAGAAGGGCCACCTGCAAGGCAAGATCGCCGCCCTGAAGGAACAGATGCGCGCGCTCAAGGCGGTCGAGACGCAGATGCAGACCGGATGGACAGGCGCAGGTGTCGCTCACCGACCCCGATGCGCGCTCGATGAAGAACCGCGACGGCGGCATCGTCGGCTACAACGTGCAGGCCGCGGTCGATGCCGAGCACCACCTGATCGTGGCCCACGAGGTCGTCACCGACGGCGTCGACCGCGACCAGTTGACCCCGATGGCCGAGCAGGCGCGGGAGGCCACCGGCATCGATGCTCTGACCGTGGTGGCCGACCGCGGCTACTTCAAGAGCGAGCAGATCCGCCAATGCGACGAGGCTGGCATCACCCCGATCGTGCCCAAGCCGCTGACCTCCAATGCCGGGGCCGAGGGCCGCTTCGACAAACGGGACTTCATCTACATCGCCCGCGACGATGAGTACCGCTGCCCCGCCGGCGAGCGCGCGATCCACCGCTTCACCACGGTGGAGAACGGTCTGACGATCCACAAGTACTGGACCTCGGCCTGTCCGGGCTGCCCGCTGAAGGCGCACTGCACCACCGGCGACTATCGCCGCATCGCGCGCTGGGAGCATGAAGCGGTGCTCGAGGCGATGCAGGTGCGGCTCGACCGGCAACCCGAATTGATGCGGCGGCGCCGCTGTACGGTCGAGCATCCGTTCGGCACGATCAAGCAGTGGATGGGCTGGACCCACTTCCTGATGCGCACGCTCGCCCACGTGCGCACCGAGATGAGCCTGCACGTGCTGGCCTACAACCTGAAGCGCGTGATGCGCATCCTGGGCATCGCGCCACTGCTCAGAGCGCTGCAGACGTGAGCCGCAAGGCTCGTTTTGCGCTCAACGAAACGAGCGCCGTGACCTGACAGCCGCACCGACGCTGCGAAACGGCGATACAGCGCCTCAGGCGAGTTCAAACACTCCGACTGCGAAAAATATCGACCGGTCGCGTCAGCACCGACCAAACCCAAACAACCGCGCGCGTTTTTGCACGGCCTCGGCCGACTGCCGTCTTGCAGCGTCAAGAGGAGCGCGTAGGGAAATCCCAATAACTTAGATCCGGAATTTCACTAACTCTGACGGAAATTCCAATAAAACTGACTGCCTACATGCGTTTCGAAGTTCAACTCGGCGAGCCGGCTCCTGAATTCGTTGCGGCGTTGCCAGTTCCACGGCCGTCCTACCGCAAGTTCCTCGAGGTCGTCCAGCCGCTTGCGCTGCAGCTTTGGATCCCACCCCTTGTCTTCCCAATAAGCGCGCTCGTCGCGGTCGGGCTGCTCGGCCATCAGCGGCAGTACGACCCGGTCGTAAAGCAGCACGTTGGCCGCCAATGCGGCGGCATCGATGTGATCGGCGACCGACAACGATCCCCAGCGTTCAAAGGCCATCGTCGACTCCGTGGGCTGGCGTCTGTCGGATCGGAACCCGTTCACAGACTCCTACTGCACGCGCCCCGGAAAGATGGCGCGCAGCTGCGCGGTGAACAGGTCTGCGAACTTGTCGAAGCCGTCCCGGTTCGGATGCAGCTCGTTGTGCCAGGCGCTGGGGTGCGGCGCGAGCGTGCCCTGGCCGTTGATGAACGTGACCTTGGGCTGCGCGGCCAGCGTCGTGAGCATCGCGGCAAACTGCTTCAGCATCGCTTCCACCACCGCGAACGCGGCCGCGCGCGTCGGGAAGCCGCGCAGGTCGAATGTCGGCTTCAGCCACGGGCCGAGGTGGCAGATGCCCCGGCCATCGGGGATGGCGAAGTCGTAGCCGTGGAACACGAGATGCGTGCCGGGGCTCAGCTGATCCCGCAGGCGTGATCAGGTCTTCGTAGCCGGCTCGCACCAGCCCGAGCGCAGCGTCGAAGCGCGGCTGATTGATGAGCCGCGGGCGGAACGGCCGGATTGAAGTCGCGCACCCACAGCGCCATCGGATTGTCGACGATGTCGTTGCCGCCGCCGGAGAACAGCAACGCGTCCCACGGTCCGCCCGCCGGGCAGCCGTCGGTCAGCAACTGGGCAAGGCGCTGGCGCTGCTCGACTCCGAGCATGAAGCGCACTTCGTCGCCGGCCTTGGCCAGGTTCAGGATCGGAACGCCGAGCCGGCTCTCGAGGCGCGGAATGATGCCGCCCTTGATCAGAAACGGCGGATAGTCGAACCACGAGTCGCCCTCCGCGAACACCTGCAGCGGCTGGAACCCGGCGGCCGGGGCACCCGGCGCGCGGCGCCGTCCTTTCGCTGCGCCCTTCGGCGCGGCTCGCCGCGCACCGCGCCGCTTCATGATTTCCATCGTCGCCGTGTATTCGCGCATCCGGCGCTCACGCTCGGCACGTTGCTGCTGCTCGAGGCGCTCGCGTTCTTCGCCGACGGTCGCCGGGGTCGCGGGCGGGCCGACCGGGGCGCGCCGCAGCGCACGCTTCGGCTGGCGCGCGCGCGCCAGCGCGCGCGCTTCGTCGAGGGTGACCGGCCCGCCGCCGATCGGCGCCTTGCGCGGCCGCGCTGCGGACTTTGCGGCGGCGGCCTTTGCCTTGCGCGGTTGCGCCTGGCTGCTCGTCTTCGCTGACCGGCTTTGAATCGAGATTTCGGTTTCGTTGCCATGTCGTTACCTCACTTTCAACGAAAGACCTTCAACAATGCTTCCAGAGCGCGGCAGCTCGTCCGGAATGGCCTTGGCGAGCTTCGCCCGGCAACTGCGGTCGAACATGTGCCGCGGCCACGATGTGCTTCAGGTCGCGCGCGTCGTTGGCCGCACATCGGACAGTCCCGCGCGCCGCCGCTCGTGCGCGTCGATCCCAGCGAGATAGCCGGCCAGGCCCGTCACCAGCACGTTCGCAATCGCGCGGTCGGTCTCGGCGCCTTCCGGCGGCAGCTCTTCGAAGCCCGCCACCGAGAAGATCAGCACGGGCGCTTCGCCCTTCGCCGGCCACCACCCGTAGATGTTGAGCGTCTCGTCGTCGCGCAGCCAGTGCCGGGTGACGCAGGCCAGCACGTTCACGTGCAGATCCAGCGGCATTCGGCCCAGGCGCGTCGCGAGCTTCTCGGCCCACAGGTACGGCGTGCCGTCGTCGGCCTTTTCCTCCAGGTCCCACGCATCGATCGGCGCGGACAGATCGACCAGTTCGAAGCCGAACTGCGTCCTGCGCACCCGTCAGCCGCTCGAGCGTGTTCTTCAGCGCCGGGAAGACGTTGTCGATGTCCCAGACCGCGACCTCGACCGGCCGTGGCGCGATGGTGCGCCGGCTCTGCGCGCGCAGCCGGGCCGAGGCGAGTTCGGTGAGCCCGTGCGGCCGGACCGCACAGCGTCATGTTCGGGTCGCGCGCGTAGACCACCGGAACGGCCCAGTCGATCATTTCGCCCTGCAGCGAATAGTTGACGGCGATGCGCGCTTCGCGCGCCGCCTGCGCCGATCGTCATGCCCTGTGCCAGCGCCCAGTAGAAGTGCTGCGCGAACTGGGTGGCCGACGAGTCCAGCACGCTGTACTGGTTGGCGACCAGCGCCGGCAGACCGTGCGCCACCAGCGACTGCGCCACGCCCTTGTTGAAGTCGGCGCGGCCGCCAGAGCCGGTCTGGCAGGCGTTCAGGAACACGAGCGTGACGCCGCGCTGGCAGAAGATTTCGCGCACCGAGCGTTCGCCGAGCCGGAATTCGCCGCCACGCGCGTCCTCGAACACCAGCGAGCCCTCCTGCGTCTTGTCGTCGAAAACTCCGTGGCCGATGAAGTGCACGATCGTGAAGCTGCCGGTCGACAGTCGTGCGTGGATGCTGCGCGGCGTGGCGCGTGGCAGCACTTCGACTTGCGGCCAGGCCCGCGTCGATCAGCGGATCGAAGCCGCGCCGGATGACTTCGAGTTCCTGCTCGACCGAGAGGCGGCCGAAGCCGGCCGGCTGGGCCGACGCCACCAGGATGCGCAGCGGCCCGGCGCGCGGCGGGATCACGTCGGCGGGAATCGCGGTCAGCACATTGCGCACGAAGTGGATGTCCTCGGTGGCAAGGAAGCTTCGGCGCGACGCGTCGTAGGCGAACTCCCACGGCTTCTCGGCGATCCACGACACCATCGACGTGAAGACGAAGTCGAGCTTGCGGCCGTGCTGCCGCGAGCGCGCCTCGTCGTACAGTCGCCGCACGTCGCCCTGGAACAGCGTCTCGAACAGATCCGTGCCGAACGCGATCAGCTCCGCGTCTGCGGGCAGCGTGCCCTGTTCGCGGTTGGTGTAGGCCTTGATGCGCTCGTGCATGTCGATGATGGCGCGGAAGCGCGTGTGCTCTTCGCCCTTGTCGGTGTTGAGGCGCATCGGAATGGTCACCCGCGCACCGCCGTAGGTCGCGAAGACGCGCGCGTACTTCTGCCGCGCGCGCCGCGGCCGCGGACCCCGCCACGTCGGGCTCGAACCGGTCCATGACGACGATGTGGAACGTGTCGCCGTCCACGGCCGGGGCGGCGAGCACGGTCGGCGTCGCGGCGGCGGGAAGCGTCAAGGCTGTCCGGGGCCGCGGTCGCCGCGTCCGGCACGGCAGGCGTGTCCGGCGCGCCGGCTGTCGCGCGCGGGCTTGGCATCGGATAGATCGTCGCCGCGAACGCGTAGTCCTTGGCGGTGATGTCCTTGCCGCCCGGAATCGTCTTGCCGTCCTTCGTGATCTCGCCGGGGATCTGGTAGCACATGACCGAGTGCGGATCGGTCTCGGTCGTGCCCATGATCGACGTCTTGGCGAGCGGCGTCAGGACCTGCTCGAGGGTCTCCTGCGCGGTCCAGCCCTCGGTACGGTCGAAGTACGCGATCGCCTTGCGCCGGTCGATCTTCTTGATGAGCTCCGCGCGCATGTGCTCGTGCTCGAATCCCAGCGTGTGGCCGGCTTCGTGCCGCACGACGCGCCGGAACTCCGCCTCGGACGTGCGCATCGTGAAGCCCTCGAGGTTGAAGGTCGGCTGGTCCTCCTCGATGCCGAGGATCTCGGTGCCGATGTACGACCAGTACCCCGCCATGGTCCTCGGGCTGGTCGAGCCGGGCGATGCGCACCTGGCCGACGCCGGCGGTCTCGACGAACTGCACGTTCGTGGTCTTCGACCAGGCGTTCATGTGCAGCAGGATGCGGGCGCGCAGGTCGCGCGCCGGACTGTCGAGGAACTGCACGGTCAGCCGGACGCCGGTCGCGGGCCACTTGTGTCCGATCACGACTGCAAGCCGCCGTGGGCCGCCGCGTCGTCCGACCGGTGTGCGGGCAAGGACGCGTTGCTCGTCCGCATTGGCCGGATTGATCTCGACGCTGCGACGTAGGACCTTCGCGGCCTGTGTCGGGTGTGAGGGCCCTCGGCCTGCAAACGATCTTGGACATGGGGTATGACGGTCGAGGGGTGGGCGAAAGCGAATCATCTTCCGATTTCGTCGGCCGCTGCGAACAGGTTCGGGCGCCTCGCCCCATCGCTGACAGGGGGCATGGACAGCGCCCGAGCTCGCGCTGAAATGCGCGGCTCGGCGAAGTGCGGCGTGGGTCGGACTGCGCGGGTCTTCGGCTGCGGCACCTTCGACTGAAAGGGCACATCCATGCCGGACGATGCGAATCCACGTTTCAGCGGTGTGCCAACCACCCCGGCGCCCGAAGTGTTCGAGCGGGCCCGCAGCAGCAATCCGCAGTGGTACCAGATCCTCGAGGAGGCCTATGCGCAGTTTGCCGCCGCGCCCGAGAACGCGGGCATCTATGCCGACCCCAAGGGGGGCGGAGCGACGATCGAGCAGATCTGGCTCGTCCACACGCTGTTCGGCATCGAGCCCTACTGCCTGCTCGCGCGTGCGCTGCCGGCCGCGTCCACACAGCGCATCTCGCGGCTCGTGAACTGCACGGCGACGCAGATCGTCGAGTCGCTCAAGGCGATCCAGGCCGCCGAAGGCGCCGTCAACGTGCCGCTCGCCTACCACGACGGCACGACCGGGCACTGCATCCGCATCAGCGCCTACGACGGCGCGCGCGACCGCTTCGTCTATCACGATCCGTGGCCCGAACGCTCGCTGCTCGCGAAGGAGAACAACGCGGCCGGGATCGACGCCCAGCCCGGAAGCAACGCGCTGGAGCGTGACGGCCCGCGAACTCGAGCGCGTCGTGTTTGCCGCCTTCGTATTTCCGAGCCAATGGGCCCGCGTACGGGGCGAAAACTTCGACCTGCGCTTCGAGCAGTGGACGACGAGCGAGTTCTTCCGGCACTTCCGGCTGAAGCAGCTGGACGAGGCCGACACGGAGGGCCGCATGCAGCGGACCTTCGCGCCCGGAGCGTTCCAGCAAGACATCGCGCTCGACGTCGAGGCCAACTCCGCAGGCCGGATCACGCGCGCCTCGTCTGCGCCTGAGCCCGGAGTGGACGATCGGGAACTTCCCGCTGGCGCTCGACCTGGCGAAGAGCTTCGTGACCTGCTTCGCGCCGCAGCCCGACCGGGCCAGATACGACGCGGTTGCAGCCGCACTCTGGAGTCTGCGCGATCCGCGCGCCCTGCTCAAGGCGAGGCAGACGGATCCGAACGCATCCGAAGGCATGCGCTGCGTGCACGCCTTCATGGGTTCGCTGGCGCGCGCCGACTTCACAACGGACTTCAGCCACCTCGCCATCGCGGGCGCCTCGCTCGGCGAGCGAGCCGCCCGGTCGATCGAGATCGACTTGGCCTGAGCAGTTGCCTGCGCGCGGCCTCAGTCGAAGTTGACGACGATGCCCTCGGCGGGATTGTCCGGAAACCGGGTGTCGTAGTCCTGGAACTTCTTCGTCACGTCGAGCTTGCGCTCGTCCCACGGCCGGGTCGTGTCGGACCGGTAGTTGAACAGGAACTCGGGCCGCTTCGTCACGTAGCGCAGGACACGCAGCAGCGCCAGGTGATCCGGATGACGATGCACCGAGCCGTCGGTGGAAACGAGGAAGCGTCGGCAGTCGATCTTTTCGAGCAGCTCGCGCGTGAGGTTGTTCTCGCTGGCATGATGCGACAGCTTGAAGCCGGCCAGTGGCAGCGGGGTCTGCAGACGGCGCTGGGCGCGTACGCGATCGAGGGCGCCAGCCATGTCGGGCGCATGACCGTCGCCGGCGAGAAGCAGCGCCATGCCCGTCGTACTCGGCGAGCAAGCATGATGCTCGAGCCGTTGGCCACCGACGGGTCGCGACTTTCGCCGTCCTTCCAGACCGGCGGCCAGGTGTCGCGTCGCCCAAGCAGGTCATCGGGAGCCGGCCCACCGTGCGCCGGCTCGTCGATGCCGCCCAGCACGTCGAGTCCAGGCGGTGCAGAGCTTGTACAGGCGATCGCGGTTCGGACCGAGCAGCGTGAGCGTGAGCTCGCCGTCAAGCGTCACGACTGGGCAGTTCGCCGCTGTCCGGAATCATCACCGCCCCACCATTCCACAGCGCGTGCTTGTTCCAGGGCAGGTCCGCGCTTCGGCCAGCAGCTTCGAGAGCTGGTCGCCCTGTTGCGGTCCGAGCAGGTCCGCGGCGGACGGCAGCGCAGCCCGCAGCGAGGTCGGCTCATCGTCGAGCGCCCGGCCCGCGTCGTTCGGACCGCCCATCAGGTCCGCCGGGGCGGCCGCTGACGTCTTGCGCGTTCCTGCCGCTGCGGCCGCGCGGCGGCCGCGGGCAAGGCCATCGAGCTGCGGCCGCCCATTGAACCAGATGTCCTTGACGTGCAGCCCGGGCGATTCGGCCTTCAGCAGCTCGATGATGCCGAGGATGTGATCGTTGTCGATGTGCGTGACGACGAGCAGTTCCACCTCGAGCGTGGCGATGCCGCGCTCGCGGCGCGCCGTCTTCGATGCGCGGCGCAGCGCCGTCGCCGTTTCGGTGAGGCCGCCGTCGATGATCACGACGCGCGTTGTCCGGCCCCCGTGCCGTACTCGAGCCAGAGACAGTCGCCGCAGACCGCCGGCAGCAATCTGCAGTGTCAGCATCATGGGCCTCCGAGCAGCCAGTCGCCGTCGCCGAAGCCGACGATGCCCATCACCCCCGGGTGACCGGCGCGCAGCAATTCACGCCGCAGCAGCGGCATCAGTTCGCCGAACGCGGTGGCCTCGGACTTCGCAAGGCGCTCGGCGAGTCGGCTGGCGATCTGACTTGGCGATCGGCACGGCATCCTTGCCACGGATCGGCGCCACCGGTGCCAGCGACGATGCTGACGCCCGCGTCGCGGAAGCACTCGGGATACGGCTGGAAGTTCTCGGTGACATCGGCGGCCGAACAGCCGAGCAGCAGCAGGATCTGGGGCTTGCCCGCGGCGCCGCTCAGCTGGGCAGAGATCTCCTGCCGACCGAGGATCTTGCCGTCGCCGATCTCCAGGACCGGCGTTTCGTCCACCACGTCGGTGTGCGCCACCAGCACCAGCATGTCCGGCTTCGACTTCACAGCCGCGCGCCACTGGTCCCAGTCGGCCACCTCGGTCACCGAGCCGCCGAGCACGCCGAGCGCCGTGACCAATGCCGCACGCTCGGCGGCCTGGACCGCGGGGTCGGGCTTCGTAGCGAAACGCACGCTGGCTCGCCGCGAACAGCAAGGCGCCCACCTTGCCGTAAGGACGCCGGCTCGGCGTGACGGCAGACGCCGGACGGTGTCGCCACCGCTTCGTCGCCCGCAGCTCGAAGCACACCATTGCGCTCGATGAGTCGACGGAAGCCCCAGAAATGCATCGGGCACAGGAAGTGTTCGTCCTTCGAGTTGGGGCAGGGCTCGGGCGCAGCGACGGAACCGAGCGCGCCTTCGCAGCCGCCACGCTCCAGGGCGCCCAGCAGGTTTTGGCACGGCGTGGCATCCATTCGCGGCGCTGGCCCGTCGTAGACGTATTCGAGCGGCAGGAACTCCTTCGTGTACGGCACGAGATGAATGCGTTCCCAGTGATCGATCTCGTCTGAGCAGGTCTTGCGCAGGTGCTGTGCGAGTTCGCTGCCGGCTGCCGCGAGCGTCCGCAGGCTCGATCCGAGGATCGGCTGCTGCAGGACCGGCAGCGCGTAGTCCCACGCCCGTGCGGCGTTCTCGAGTCCCCGCTGGATCCTGCCGATCGGCCCCTGCAGCGCATCGAGCTGAACGGCAACGTCGCGCCCATCGTGATGCACCTTCAGGTGCAGCTTGCCGCCGACGTCGCTCAACTGGATGGCGACGTCGTAGTCGCGCCGCTCGTCGAGGTCGTCGTCGCGCGGGTAGATCGCCGCCTCCGCCACGACGTCGAGCCCGGTTCCACCGGCGCTCGCCGCATCGACTCCGACCGACAGCCGTGCGGTTTGCACGACACGGTTCTTGTGAATGAGGGCGATGCGTCCCTCGAGCGCCTTCTCGCGCGCGGGCAACACGGCGAACAATGCCAGCGTGCTCTCCCCGGCCGGGGGCAGGATCATCCCAGTGGCAGCCAGCCCGACGATCGTCGCGCCCGTCTTGTCGTCGGACTCGACCGGCAGTTTCGCGAGCGGCCCGCGCAGCAGCTGTCCGGACCGCTCGCCGCCATCGCGCATATCGCCGGGCCGCAGTTCACCGCCGAACATCCACTTCAGATCGGTGGGGTCGAGCGACGTCACGCAGGCGCCCGACAGTTCGACCTGTACCGACACGACGACGTCGCCGTGCGAGAAGTCGACGGCCTGCTCCGGAAACACGGCGCCGGTGAGGGCAACGTCGCTCGGCGCCACGTACACGCCGAGCAGGTTCCACTTGCCGGGAGCCAGCGAGCGCGCCGTCACTTCCGGCGCATCGGGGCGCCAGGCGTTCGCCTGGATCCAGCGCGGCACGCGCGCCGCGTCGATCTCACCGGCCTGCTGGGTGAGCGCGCGGACGGTGTCGACGCCGTCGACCGATTCGGCAACGAACTCGCGGTTGCGCAGCTCGTGCGCCAGGTCCCGGCGCGCACTGGGCGCTCGCGCCGGAGCTGGAGTCGGCGGCGCCGCGGCCGAGCCGGCTCCGACGCCCGGGCCACCGAACGTGGGCGTTGCCTCGACATCGATCCCGAGGTGGGGTGCGCCTTGCGGAGCGAATCGTCCGCCGTCCCCGGCGGCCTCCAGACCCTCGGCCATGCGATCCTGCTTCTCGGCGATGGCCAGGATGCGACAGCGGTCGAGTGCCTTGGGATCGCCGAACAGCAGCGGGTCGATATCGTAGCTAAAGTGTCCCGTACCCCAGACGGCGGCATGCACCGGCACGTCGTGCGACACCTCGCGCAGTACCGCGACGAACCAGTCGACCAGGCTGAATGACGCGATGGAGCGACTGAACGCAGCGACGCCGGCAGCCTTCAGGCGCTCACGCAACGCGATGCTGCGCTCGGCAAGCTGCGCTAGATCGGGCGCGCTGACATCGAGGCACACGACGAAGCTGGCACGAAGGCGCGTCCGCGCCTCCTCGAGGATCGGCGTTACGGCGCCCGGTGGCAGGATCAACAGGTCGCAGGCGTCGCGCGCTTCGCCGACCGTAAAGCAGCGGGCAAGCTCCGCAACCCACGATCGTGCGCGCTGCGCCTCGAGCAGAGCCGCCAGGATGCGGGCGCCCTCCGCTCCGGCCGGCACACCGACCTCGAGCGGCCAGTGCCATCGCGGTCGCGCAAGGCTTGCGCGCCCGTCGTCCAGCACCAGTGCCTGCGCTCCGGAATCGGCGAGCCACGCGCACAGCGCAGTGAAGTCAAACAGATCGGCACGGTCGCGCCAGTCAAGCTTCACGGCGAGCCGCGGACGCTGACGCGGGTGCGGAAACGCTGAAAGGTACCGACGCCACGCGTCGGCCAGCGCCGCGCCGTCGCTGTGCACGGTCGCGCGCCAGGAGGTGGCCGTTGTGGCCCGCCCGACGTTCTGTGCTCCGCGCCACAGCACCGTCTGCTCGCCGTTGTGGAATTCCTTCTTGAGCGCGGCCAGCAACTCGGCGGGATCGGAACTGGCGCGATGCTGTTCGGCGCCAGTGGCTTCGAGCACGCCCAGGGCGGCAAGGGCGCAGGAGTAGTCGTCATCGCTCAGTCCCGCACCCCAGTCAGCGATGATGTTCCTGAGCACTTGACGCCTCCCGCCTCGATTCCGGTTGCGACTCGAACAAAGCACGCTTTCGCGGCGGCTCGCGCTCTCGCTGCGAACGAAACAACCCGCGATCGCTGAGGCTGAGCATAAGAGCAGCCGACCGACAGCGCACCCGGGTTCGCGCGGCGTCGACACGCACCGTCGCGAATGGGAGCCAACGAGTCCCACGTTCGCGTGAGCGCAGATGCCTCCAAACGGCGCCGCTCTAAGCTTGGGACTGCCGGCCGGACACTCACGAGAACAATCAGATGCCCGCCAATAACTGCTGCGAACTCGACCTGAGCATTCTGTGGTGGAAGGAGCCGTTCCAGTACCGCGTCTTCGGCAAGTTCAGCGATCCGACCAGCGACCGCGAGAACTACCTGCTCGATCCGATCTACATCGACATCGATGTCGCCAGGCTCAGGCCGCTGGCGCTCGACCCGGATGCCTACGGCCGAGCGTTGACCGACATGCTGTTCAACCAGTGCAACGGGGCGATTCGCGAGGTCTACGCCAAGGCGCGGGCAGCCGCCGGTGCCCGCGAGGGCCTGCGCGTCCGGCTCAGCATCGAGAAGAACGCGCGTGAACTGCATGCGCTGCGCTGGGAGACGCTGCGCGACCCGACGCAGGACATTGCGCTGCTGACCCAGCCGAACGTCTGGTTCTCACGGTTCGTCAGCGACAGGGGTTTCTCGGTGCGTCCGTCCGACGGCTCGGGCAAGGTCGGTGCGCTGGTCGTCATCGCGAATCCAAGCGACATCCAAAGCAAGTGGGGCCAGGCCGAGCTCGACCCCGATGCGATCTACGAAGATGCGAAGCGCGCGCTTTCGGCGGAGCCGGGCGCGCGCGAGTTCGCGGTCGAACGGCTCGACAAGAAGGCGACGATCTTCAACATCGTCTCGAGCCTGCGCGAGAACTATTTCCACGTGCTGTATCTGGTGTGCCATGGACGACTGGTCGATGGCGACGAGCCGCGGCTGTTGCTGGAGAACGATGAGGGCCTGGGCGAGATCGTCAAGGGTGAGCTGCTGGTCGAAAAGCTTGCGGGCCTGAGCGCACTTCCGCGGCTGATCGTGCTGGCCTCGTGCCAGGGCGCGGGCGGCCAGGACGGCGTCGCGTTCGGGGCGCTGGGGCCGCGCCTTGCGCAAAATGGGGTTGCGAGCGTCATCGCGATGCAGGGCGATATCAGCGTCGAATCGGCCGCCAAGTTCACCAGCCGGCTGTTCCGGGAGCTGTCGAAGGATGGCCAGATCGATCGTGCGGCGGCGGTCGCGCGCAACGACATCCGTGAAGCGAAGGACTGGTGGATGCCGGCGATCTTCACCTCCTCGCGCACCGGCTGCCTGTGGCAGGGCGCTGCGCCGGAGCTCGACCCGTTCGACAAGTGGGAGGCGGTCGTTTCGGATATACGGGAGGGCGACTTCGTTCCGGTGCTCGGTCCGAGCCTCGTCGAGCCGATGTTCGGCTCGAACCGGGAGATCGCCCAGCAGTGGGCCGAGACCTACGAGTTTCCGCTCGCGCCGCGCAACCGCGACGATCTGGCACAGGTCGCGCAGTACCTGAGGTACCGGCAGACGTCCGGGTACACGCTCGAGCAGCTGCGGGGCTATCTCACCCGCTACGTTCGCAAGCGGTTCGGCGAGCGCCTGCCGCCGGAGTTGCTCGACAAACCGATCAGGCCCGGGGTGATCGACGAACTGGTTTCGCACGTCGGCGCGATGCAGCGCGCCGGCAACCCCAATGATGTCCACCGTCTGCTGGCGCGGCTGCCGGCCAAGATCTACGTCAACGCCAACCGCGACAACCTGCTGCGCGACGCGCTCATCGAGCAGAAGCGCCAGCCGCAGGTTCAGCTGTGCACCTGGCGCACCAACAACAACAAGCCGTTTCAAATCGGCCCGACACTTCCGCCGGGGTACGAACCGAGCGTCGAGCAGCCGCTGATATTTCACGTCTTCGGCAACCTCGAGTACCCGCTCAGCCTTGTCCTGACCGAAGACGACTACTTCGACTTTCTCGTCTCTGTCACCCGCAACGAGGCACTGGCCAGCATGAGCGTCACCTCGAAGGTGAGTTCGGCGCTCGCGACATCGGGTCTGCTGCTGCTGGGTTTTCACGTCAACGACTGGGACTTCCGGGTCCTCTTCAGCAGCCTGCTGAAGCAACCGGGCGCGTCGCTGTCGTACCTGCGCGCCCGCGTGGCGGTCCAGATCGATCCGAGCGAGGCGGCGATCGTCGATCCCAGTCGGGCGCTCCAGTACCTCAGCAGCTTCTTCAATCAGCAGGCACAGATCGGCCTGTACCTCGGCTCGGCAGAACAGTTCCTGACGCGCCTGATCGAGCTGTGCGTGAAGGAGCAAATCATTGAGAAGTAGTCCGCTTGGATCCGCAGCGATGCCCGCCGCAGCGTTGACAACCGATGAAGCGAGTGGCCCGCCGGCAAACCCCTACGTGGGTCCGGTGCCGTTTCGCGAAGGCCAGAAGCTGTATGGGCGGGAGAAGGAGACCGATGACCTGGTCGACCTGGTCGTCAGCAAGCGCATCGTGCTTCTGATCGCGCCGTCGGGCGCCGGCAAGACGTCGCTGATCCAGTCCGCGCTGATTCCGCGGCTGCGCGACCGCTACAAGCTGCTCGCCTTGCCGACGATACGGCTGACCTATCGCAACGAGCGAAATCGAACAGCGCAGCGGCGTCAACCGCTATGCGCTCTCGACCATGCGGTCGCTCGAGTCGCACTTTGAGCCGGAGCACCGGTACACGGACGAACAGCTGGCCGAACTGTCGCTGGGCCAGTACTTCGTGCGGCGTTTCCCCAGCTGCCACGACGACGGCAGCCGACCGCACTGGCTGCTCATACTCGACCAGTTCGAGGAGCTGTTCACGCTCGATCCGCTCGACGTCGACAAGAAGCGGTCGTTCCTGGAGGATCTGGGCAACGTGTTGGCGGGCGTCAGGACCGACGGCGAGGACCCTGGAGGTGCAGAGCCCCCGACGTTTTGGGCGCTGCTGTCGATGCGGGAGGACTACGTCGCCGAACTGCAGCCGTTTCTGGGCCTGATACCGACCGGGCTGGCGTTTCGCTACCGGATGGATCTGCTCGAACGCGAGCGCGCGCTCGGACCGGTGGCGATACCCGCCGGTTCATCGATGGATCCTGCCACAGCGCCGCGCCTGGTCGACGGCCTTCTGACCATCCAGTTGCGCACTCCGGAGGGAAAGGAGGTCACGCGCGAAGGCCGCTTCGTCGAGCCGGTGCAGTTGCAGGTCGTCTGCCTGCGGCTGTGGGACAAGATCGTCGGCGGCGAAAAGCGTTCGATCCATCCCGACGACGTCGATCAGGCCGATATCGAACAGGCCCTGAGCGACTACGTCGACGCCTCGATCGAGCAGGCCGCGAAGACGGCGCAGATGTCGCAGAAGGTGCTGCGCGCCTGGCTCGAGGACCACCTCATCACGTCGACCGCGATCCGGGCCCAGGCGCTGCGGGAGCCGCTGGTGCTGGGCAAGCTGGACACCGCGATCGCCGCCCTGATCGAGGCGCGCCTGATTGGCTCGGACAAGCGCAACGACCGCGAGTGGATCGAGCTGGCCCATGACCGCCTGGTCGGACCGCTGCGCGCGGCCAACAAGGCGTGGCGCGGCCGCAACCTGAAGCCCTTCCAGCGGCAGGCGGAGCTCTATGCAAACACGGGGTGGGTTCACCGGGAAATGCTGTTCTGGGGGGACGAACTGATCGAGGCGGAGGCGTTCGCCGCCGCGCACCCCGACGAACTCAGCGACGATGAACGAAGGTTCCTGAAGGACTCGCGCGACGAGCGGGACCGCCTGACGAAGGAGCGGCGAAACAGGCAGAAGTTGCTGGTCGGCGGCATTGTGGCCTTCGTCGTCATCGGCGGGCTCATCGTCCAGAACTCACAGGTCGCGAAGA
This sequence comes from uncultured beta proteobacterium, assembly GCA_963703945.1. GTDB lineage: Bacteria > Pseudomonadota > Gammaproteobacteria > Burkholderiales > Burkholderiaceae_F > JALORV01. The sequence continues at coordinate 18,128 of CAVPGM010000013.1, forward strand.
AGAACGCGACGCTGGTCGAAGAGAAGAATCAGAAGCTCGAAGAGGATGTGAAGCGAGCGAAAATTCGCCGGGAGATTTCGGGCGCGCGCGACGCGGGAAAGCCGATCGTCGATTCCGTCCGGGAACTGCTTCAGGCCCATGATGAGATTTCCTTTCCCCCGACGAACACCCTCTGGCGTTTCTTCGACAACACGCTGCGGGAGACTCTGCAGAAGATTCCTCGTTCGCTCGAAAGCAAGATCGGCAGTCGCAACGACCTCGTGCGTTCGCTCGCGTTCGCCTCCGGGGGCAGTCGCCTGATCGCCGGGTCATGGGACGGAACGATGTCGGTCTGGCGCGTCGATCGGCCCGGTCCCGCTCTGTTTGCAAGCGAGGAGCAGGGCGCCGAAACCTACGCCACCGCGTTTCATGAGGCGACGAAACTGCTGGCTTCGACCTACCTGGACGGCCGGATCATCCTGTGGCGCGTGACCGACGCCGGGCTCGAACGGCTCAAGGTGCTGAACGCGGACAACTCCAGTTACCGCAAGCAGGTCACGACGGCGAGCTTCAACCGTTCAGGCACGCTGCTCGCCACCGCGGGGTGGGACAAGCAAATTCTGCTGTGGGACGTCACGAACCCGAGCGAGCCGACGGCCGTGGCGGTGTTCGGGTCGAAGTATCACCTGGCTCCGATCCAGAAGATTTTCTTCCTCCCCGACGATCAACAGGGTCAACGGCTGGCATCGACGGATCTCGATGGCAAGGTCGCCATCTGGCGAGTCCCCGAGACAGTCGCGCAGGCCGTCGGCGAACTGCGGCCGGAACGGACATTCGCGGTCAGCGACGTGCTGCAAAGAAAAGTGGGCCTGTACAGCGCAGCGGCAAGTCCGGATGGTCGCTATCTGGTCGCCGGCGACTCGGAAGGATATGTCTACATCTGGGACCTTCAGTCGAACGGCCCGCCCGCCAGCCGCGGCATCCGACTCACGAAAAGCCGCCACGGTTACGACGATGCGCTGACGCAGATCTTCGACATCGCCTATTCACCCGACGCACGCGAGTTCGCGAGCGTCGGCGTCGACGGACTGCTGCTGCGGTGGACGCTGCCCAGCGGCGCCAAGGACATGGTGGACCTGGCAAACCGGATCGGCGTCGATCGCGTTCGTGGGTTGGGCGAACGGCTCTACAGCGTTGCCTATCACCCTTCGCGCAGAGGCGTCGTGGCGATCGGCGGCAAGCGCACGATCGAGCTGGTGGACATGGAGCAACGCGGCACCCTGCTCGCGAGCCCGCTCGCCTCCAGCGATGACGTGCCGGGCCGGTGGCGTGCGGTCTCGATGAATCCGGACGGTTCCACCATTGCCGCGGCGCGCGGCGACAACTTCATCGTGTTCTGGCGCCGCCGACCCGAAGGCATGGTCCCGGTGCCCGAATGGAAGATCGATGCCGGCAAAGGCGCGCGATTTGCGCTTCACCCCAGCAAGTCAATGCTGGTGACGGCTTCGTGCGGAGGCGAGGTCAGGAGCTGGCAACTCGAGGAAGGCAAGGCACCGGTGCCGACGGTGGTGGCCAGGGAAGACAGTCAGGCTTTGGCCTGCCCGTCTACCGCGCCAGTGTTCAGCCGAGATGGAGTCATTCTGGCGGCGGCCACGGGGTCGCTGCTGAGGCTCTGGCTGACGAATGGCGCTGTGTGGGAGCAACGCTTCAACGGTGCACTGGACGACGAGCTGGGCGACGAGCCTGGCGCCGCACCGACCCGACGCGACCGGATCATCAGCCTGAGCCTCAGTGCAGCCGCTGACCTGCTGGCCGCCGGCGGAGAGTCCGGGCGCATCCGCTTTCTGGACATCAAGGACGGCAAGCCGGCGGGGGGCTTTCGCACGGCCTCGGTGTCTGCCGGCAACGCCGCCGTCTCGCTCGCCGTGCTGCCGGATGGTAAGGCACTTCTCTCCGGCGGCAAGGACGGCGTCATTTCCGAGTGGTCACTGCCCGCGCTCAAGAAGGGAGCTTCGAGTGAGCGGCACCAGCGCGCAGTCTCCGGCCTCGCCCTGGCGGACCGCGCCAAGACAACGTCCGACGGGGTCGACCGATTCTCGTGTCGACCGATTGGGGCGGCGCCATTGTGGAGTGGAGCCAGGGCACCCTCGACGGACCGACCACACCGATTGCGTTCGCAGACGATCGGCCACTGGAAGCGATGGCTCTGCGCGCGGACGGTACCTTCCTGATCACTGCGGGCGACCAGCTGCTTGCTTGGGATTTCAACCGCGCGGTGATGAAGCTCAGTGCAGAGCGCTTTTTGCGCAGTCACTGAGCGCAGACCGCGTCGGCGCCGTACACGGGTCCGGCCCCCGATGTTGCCGCGCGCGATAATTCGGTATGCGCCTCACGCAATTCCCAGCGGCCTGCGCCATTCTGGCGGCGGGCCTGCTCGCCTTCGTCCCGGCCAACGCAGCCAATCCGTCACCGGCCGCCGTCACGGCGGTGCCGCTGTCCGCGACGGACCAGCAGTTCCTGGATGCGTACGACGCCGCGCGCAAGGGCGATCGCGTGAAGCTGGGGCAACTCGCACCCCAGCTCGCGAACCACCCCCTGGCGGCCTACGTCGAATACTGGCAACTGGTCCCGCGCCTGCGCAGCGATCCCGCGGTCGCCGCGGAGGTCGACGAGTTTTTCGCGCGGCACGCCGACAGCTACGTCGCCGACCGGCTGCGGCTCGACTGGAGCCTGGCGCTGGCTGACCGCGCTGACTTCACCGGCTTCGATCGTGAGGCGGGCCGACTGATCTGGAACACCGACGACGTCCAGCTGCGTTGCTACCGGGCGCTTTCAAGCTACCGCAATTCATCCAGCGCGCAGACCGATATCGCGGTGCGCGAAGCGCGTCAGTTGCTCGCGAACACGCGCGACTCGTCCGGCGATGGTTGCCTCGCCTTGGCCGAGGCGCTGCTGGCCGACGGTCGCATTTCGGTCTGGGAGCGCGTGCGCGCGCTGGCTGAGCAGAACCAGCTCGCGGCCGCCAAGCGCCTCGGAGCCCGCGCGCTCGATGCGAACGGCAAACCGGTCGACCCCAAGCTGCTGGCGCAGGCGATCGATCGGCCGGCGGCCTTCCTGGTTGCGCACGAACGCCGGCTGACGCAGATCCAGCGTGAGCTCGCGATCGTGGCGATCGTGCGGCTGGCGCGCGACAGCCCGAGCGATGCGGCCGAGTACGCCGTGGCGCTCAACCTGCATCTGACACCCGAGCAGCGCGGCATCGTCTGGGGCCGGATCGGGCACATGGCGGCTCTGCGCGGGCTGGCCGAAGCCAACGAGTGGTACCAGCGCGGCGGTGCCCACGTCGGCGTCGGCGCCGATGCGGCCAGGGTCGACGAAGTCCTCGTATGGCAGGTCCGCGCGGCGTTGCGCGTCGGCGACTGGGCGAGGGTGAAGAGCACGATCGAGCGGATGCCAGCGACTCTGCGCGCCGATCCAGCCTGGGTCTACTGGTACGGGCGCGCGCTCAAGGCGGAGCAGCGGTCCGCCGAGGCCCAGGCTCGCTTCGCCGAGATCGCAGCCCAGTTTCACTTCTATGGCGAGTTGGCCGCCGAGGAACTCGGCGTGCCGATCGTTCTGCCGCCCCGCGCTCCTGTCGCCACCGCGGAAGAACTGGCACCGATGGCGGCGAATCGGGGGTTCGTGCGCGCCCAGAAGTTCTACGAACTGGGGCTGCGCGCGGAAGGCAATCGGGAGTGGAACTGGCAGTTGCGCGGCATGAGCGACCGCCAGTTGCTCGCGGCCGCCGAGTACGCGCGCTCGCAGTCGCTGCTCGATCGCATGATCAATACATCGGACCGGACCCGCAGCGAGTACGACTTCACGCAGCGCTTCCCGGCGCCGTTCCGCGATGCGCTGGTTCAGTACGCCGCGCCGCTCGGCCTCGAGGAGGCCTGGGTCTATGGGCTGATGCGGCAGGAGTCGCGCTTCATCATGGATCTGCGCTCCCAGGCGGGCGCCTCGGGTCTGATGCAGCTGATGCCGGCCACGGCGCGCTACGTGGCGCGAAAGCTCAACGCCAGGGACTTCACGAGCGCGCGCGTGAACGAGCGCGACGTGAACCTCCAGCTCGGAACGGCCTATCTCAAGATGGTGCTCGACGACCTCGAGGGCGACGTCGTGCTCGCGACCGCCGCCTACAACGCCGGTCCTGGCCGCCCACGCGCCTGGCGTTCGACGCTGGTGCGGCCCGTCGAGGGCGCGATTTTCGCGGAGACGATCCCGTTCGACGAGACGCGCGATTACGTCAAGAAGGTCATGTCGAACACGACGCTGTACGCCCGCGTTTTCGAGACGAAGGCGCCGTCACTGAAGGCGCGGCTCGGCACCATCGCGCCGAAGGCGGCCGGCACCACGGACTTGCCCTAGGCAGGCGACCGCGCTCGCAGCGCCACTACACGCCGCGCCGCTGCCATGAGCGGCGAGTGCTGCTGACTGGCTGACTGATTGTCGACCGGTGGCTGTGACTTGCTGAGCCGCAAGGGCGAGCTTAATGTAGGGGTCAGTCAACGCTGATCAAACGGCGACGGGTTGCATCTGCATGGATCTCCAGCCATTGCTTGCCGCGGCCGCCGAATCACCTCCGGGGGGTCCGGATCTCGAGTACGACCCGAGATTCCTTGCGCTCGAGGAAGAGGCGCGGGGCAAACCGGAGCAGGTGTCGGGTGAAACCGTCATTGCGGCCGTCGAGCCAGACTGGCCCAAGGTGCGCGATCAGGCCGAGGCGCTGCTGCAGCTCAGCAAGGACCTGCGCATTGCGATGCATCTGGTGCGCGCGCTGACCCGCCTCGACAACATCGGTGGTTTCGCGGTCGGGATCAGCTTCGTGAGCGACCTGCTCGAGCGCTACTGGGCCGATGTCCATCCGCGGCTCGACGCCGAGGACAACAACGACCCCACGCTGCGGCTGAACGCGCTCGCGCCGTTGGAGCCACCTCGGGGTGCGGGCGCCGCCGAGACGCTGCTGCGCGACCTGCGCGAAGCCGCCGTGGTGCCGCCGTCGGCGCAAGGCAAAGTGACGCTGCGCGACCTGCTGATCGCCGATGGCAAGCTGCCGGGAGCGACTGGCGGACAGGCTGTCGCCGCGATCGAGGCGATGCTGCGCGAAGCCGTAGACCGTGATCCGAGCTGCGCGGCGGTCCCGGCACAGGCGATCGCCGCCGTGCAGCGGCTGCGTGCGCTGGTCACGGAACATGTGGGCAGCGAACTGGCGCCCGATGTCGGCTCGATCGTTGAAATGCTCAAGCCGGCCGCGCAGCGCCTGGCCCGCCTTGCGGGGCTGGGTGAGCCGTCCGCCGACGGGCGGGCCGCGGGGCCGGCGGGACTCGGCGGCGAGATCCGCGGTCGCGAGGACGTGAACCGCGCAATCGATGCGATCTGCGCCTTCATGGAGCGCACCGAACCGGCCAATCCGGCACCGCTGCTGCTGCGTCGGGCGCAGCGGCTTCTGAATAAGAGCTTTGTCGAACTGATCGCCGACCTGGCGCCCGACAGCGTGGTTCAGGTCAAACTGATCGCTGGGCTCAAGGATGAGTAGGGCCAGATCCATCGCGCCTCAAAGCGATAGCGCTGGACATTTCCTGAGTTGGTTCTCAAGATACGTTGAAGTGCCGTATTTGCGCGACGCAGCGTCGAGCTCGCGTCAAGGAGACTGAAGTGGCCCAGAGCAGTCAGAAGTTCATTGCCCGCAACCGCGCCCCCCGGGTCCAGATCGAATATGACGTGGAACTGTACGGCGCGGAGAAAAAGATCCAGGTGCCGTTCATCGTCGGCGTGCTGGCCGACCTGGCGGGCAACCCCGCCGAGGCGCTGCCGCCGGTGACCGGATCGCAAGTTCCTCGAAATCGACGTCGATAACTTCGACAGTCGCATGAAGTCGATGAAGCCGCGCGTCACGATGCAGGTGCCGAACACGCTGACCGGCGAGGGCAATCTGAACGTCGAGCTGACGTTTGAGAGCATGGACGACTTTTCGCCCGCCGCGGTGGCGCGCAAGGTCGACGCGCTCAACAAGCTGCTGACCGCACGGCAGCAGCTGGCCAACCTGATCACCTACATGGACGGCAAGTCGGGCGCCGAGGATCTGATCGCCAAGGTGCTCAAGGATCCGGCGCTGCTGGCGTCGCTGTCGTCGGCGCCCAAGCCGGAGCAGGCCGCCAGTCAGTAAAACGCGTGTAACTCGAAGGGGAAGGTTGTTGCTATGGCTGAGGAGCGAGGCACACAGACACAGGCCGAGGCGCCGGCAGTAGAGGCAGGCGAGTTCTCGCTGCTGCTGCAGAAGGAGTTCAGGCCGAAGACGGACGAGGCCAAGACTGCGGTGCAGCAGGCGGTCCACACGCTCGCCCAGCAGGCGCTCGCCAATACCGCGCTGATCGGGGCGGATGTTGTTAAGTCGATCGAGGCGATGATCGCCGAGCTCGACAAGAAGCTGTCCGAGCAGATCAACCTGATCCTGCACCACGACGCGTTCCAGAAGATCGAGGGCGCCTGGCGCGGGCTGCACCATCTCGTCAACAACACCGAAACCGACGAGATGCTCAAGATCCGCGTGATGAACATCTCGAAGACGGACCTGGGCAAGACCCTGAAGCGCTTCAAGGGCACGGCCTGGGACCAGAGCCCGCTGTTCAAGAAGGTCTACGAAGAGGAATACGGAACCTTCGGCGGCGCGCCGTTCGGGATGCTGATCGGCGACTACTACTTTGACCACACCGCGCCCGACGTCGAGCTGCTTGGCGAGATGTCCAAAGTCTCGGCCGCCGCCCACACGCCGTTCATCGCCGCGGCCTCGCCCACGGTGATGCAGATGGACAGCTGGCAGGAGCTCGCCAATCCGCGCGATCTGACCAAGATCTTCCAGACGCCGGAGTACGCCGCCTGGCGGTCGCTGCGCGAGTCCGACGACGCCCGCTACATCGGTCTGGCGATGCCGCGCTTCCTGTCGCGGCTGCCGTACGGGCCGAAGACGAATCCGGTGGAGGAGTTCGACTTCGAGGAGGACACGGGCTCGGCGGACCACACCCGCTACACCTGGGCCAACTCGGCCTATGCGATGGGCACGAACATCACCCGCGCGTTCAAGATGTTCGGCTGGTGCAGCCGCATTCGCGGGATCGAAAGCGGCGGTGCGGTCGAAGGACTGCCGGTCCACACCTTCCCCACCGACGACGGCGGGGTGGACATGAAGTGCCCGACCGAGATCGCGATTACGGACCGGCGCGAAGCGGAGCTGGCGAAGGGCGGGTTCATGCCGCTGCTTGCATAGAAAGAACTCGGACTTCGCCGCATTCATCGGCGCCCAGTCGCTGAACAAGCCTTTCGAATACGACGATCCCGACGCGACGGCGAACGCCAACCTGTCGGCGCGCCTGCAGTATCTGTTCGCCACCTGTCGTTTTGCGCACTACCTCAAGTGCATCGTTCGCGACAAGATCGGCTCGTTCAAGGAGCGGGCCGACATGCAGACGTGGCTGCAGAACTGGCTCATGAACTACGTCGACGGCGATCCGGCGCATTCGTCGGAGTCCACCAAGGCGCAAAAGCCGCTCGCGGCGGCCGAGATCAAGGTCGAGGAGGTCGAGGGCAATCCGGGCTATTACACGGCCAAGATCTGGCTGCGGCCGCACTATCAGCTTGAAGGATTGACGGCGTCCTTGCGGCTGGTCTCGAAGTTGCCGTCGGTGAAGATGGCGGCGTGAGGCGACGCTCAGCGGGTCAGCGGTGTTCGAAGGAGCGGATCGACAGCAACAGTAAGAACTCGAAGAGAGCGGGGGCTCAGATGGCACAGTCAGACATTCACCTCAAGTTGGGCGATATCAAGGGCGAGTCGACAGACGACAAGCACAAGGATGAGATCGATGTCGAAAGCTGGAGTTGGGGCGCGTCCAACCCCGGCTCCATGTCGCACGGGGGCGGCGGCGGCGACGGGAAGGGTGAGTTTCTCCGACCTCACGTTCACGCATCGGGTCGACAAGGCCTCGGCCAACCTGTGGAAGGCCTGCGCGACCGGCGAGCACATCAAGGAAGCCACGCTGACCGTCCGCCAAGCAGGGCAAGGGACCGCAGGACTTCCTGATCGTCAAGATGAACGACATCCTGATCACCTCCGTGTCATTGCGAGTCCAACGGCACCGGATCGGTGCCGATGGAGACGCGTTTCGCATGCAGTTCGCCAAGGTGGACATGGAATACAAGCCGCAGAAGGCCGGACGGCTCGCTCGATGCAGGCGTCCACTTCAAGTACGACATCAAGGCCAACAAGGAAGGCTGACCCGCACGCTGGGGTAGGGGCGGCGCAGGGCCGGGCGGCGGACCGCAAGGGCGGGCTCTCCGCGCGGGCTCGACACGCCGCACGTGCAGGCAGGAGCCCGCGCATGGCGCACGAGGATTTCTTTCTCAAGGTCGACGGCGAGAAGGGTGGCGCGATCAAGGGCGAGGCCCAGGATAGCGACCACAAGGACGAGATCGATGTCATCGAGTGGTCCTGGGGCATGTCATCCCCCACGTCGGCCACCGGCTTCAAAAAGACCAGGGCAGCGATCCACCAGCTGGTGGTCCGCAAGCGTGTGGACAGCGCCAGCACCGCGCTGATGAGCGCGTTGTCGCACAACGAGAAGCTGAAGACTGCCGTACTGACCGCCCGACGGGCCGGCGGGAGCGGGAAGCAGCAGACCTTCCTCAAGATCACTTTGCGCAATGCCTATGTGACCTCGTTCGATGTTGAGGGCGAAGGCGGCGCGGAAAACGGACCCGGCTGCGTCGAGACGGTGAAGCTCGCGTTTGAGCGCATCACGGTGGACTACACGCCTCAGGGTCCGGACGGCCAGTCGCGTGGCGGCATGTCGTTCGAAGATTCGTGGGCGGCGACCGAATGATTCGGCGGCTGCCGCTAGCGACGCGATAACGGAGTGATCCATGAGCACCACGTCGACCTTGGCGGACGCCGAATCCAGCCTGAAAAACGCCGACACGGCCACGGCCCTGGAGCAGCTGCAGTCGCAGATCCGCGACCACCCCGGCGAGGCGCGACTGCGAGTTTTCCTGTTCCAGCTGCTCGCCGTGCGCGGCGACTGGAAGCGGGCGCTGGAGCAGCTGACGCTCTCGGCGCAGCTCGACCCGAAGGCGCTGCTGATGGCGCAGACCTATCGCGAGGCGCTGCGCTGCGAGGCGCTGCGCGCCCAGGTCGTCTCGGGCAAGAAATCGCCGCTGGTGATCGGCGAGCCGGAGCCGTGGTTCGGCCTGCTGGTGGAGTCGCTGCTGCGCGCCGGTCGCGGCGATCTGGCCGCCTCGAGCGAATTGCGCGTCACAGGCGTTTGACCAGGCGCCGCCGTCGCGCGGAGCCATCGACGGGCAGCGCTTCGAATGGATCGCCGATGCGGACGTGCGCTTCGGGCCCGTGCTCGAGGCGATCTTTAATGGCGGTTATTACTGGATTCCGTTTGCGCGGCTGCTGAAGGTGGTGCTGCCGGCGCCGGAGGATCTGCGCGACCTGGTGTGGGCGCCGGCGCAGCTGCAGTTTGCCAACGGCGGTGAAACAGCGGCGCTGATTCCCGTGCGTTATCCGGGCAGCGAGAAGGCCGCGGACGGCGCCATCCAGATGGCACGCCGGACCGACTGGAGTGAGGCGGGGCCCGATCTGCAGCTCGGCGTGGGACAGCGCCTGCTCGCGACCGATGCCGGCGAGTATCCGCTGCTCAGCGTGCGCGAGATCCTCATCGATCAATAGGGCGGTGATGGTCGCACCGACGGGGCGTCATGCACGGCAGCAGCGTCGGGCCGACGGGAGCGCGACGTCGTGCCTGAACTGACGTCGCAGGAGCGGCTGCAGCCCGCGTTGCTCGATCGGCTGACCGACGACGCCCCCGAGCGCACGCAGGAACCGCCGGAAGCGCGGGTCATCACGGCGAGCCGGCTGCGCGCGGGTGTGCTGCGCGACCTGAGCTGGCTGTTGAACACCGTTCGACCGCGCGATCGCGAACTGCCCCCGGGCCACGACTATGCGGCCGAAGGCGTGCTCTGGTACGGACTGCCGCCGATGACCGGCGAGACGTTGTCCACCTACGATGAGGTGACGCTGAAGCAGTCGATTCGTGAGGCGATCCAGCGCTTCGAGCCGCGCGTGCTGAAGGACACCCTCGAGGTCGAGGTGTTCGGTTCGCCGGGGCGGCTCGAAAGCCACAACGTCATCGGTCTCGAGATCCGCGGTCGACTGTGGGCGCAGCCGGTGCCGCTCGAGATCCTGCTGCGCTCGGAATTCAACCTGGAAGACGGCACCTGCGAGATTCGTGAGGCGGGCCGCACGCTGAACCCCCAGAACCCCGGCGGCGCCAGTGGATCCTAGGCTGCTCACTCTCTACAACCAGGAACTGCAGCATCTGCGGGAGATGGGGGCGGAGTTCGCCCGCGAGTTTCCGAAGGTGGCCGCGCGGCTCGGGATGGACGGCACGGAAGTCGCCGATCCCTATGTCGAGCGGCTGCTGGAAGGCGCCGCGTTCCTGGCGGCGCGCGTGCAGCTGAAGCTCGATGCGGAGTTCCCGCGCTTCACGCAGCGGCTGCTCGAGATCGTCTATCGCGCGTACCTCGCGCCGACGCCATCGATGGCGATTGTGCAGCTGCAGCCGCAGCTCACCGAAGGCAACCTGGCGCGCGGCGTGACCGTGCGCCGCGGCTCGGCGATGCGCGCGCAGCTGCAGCGCGGCCAGGACACCGCCTGCGAGTTCCGCACCGCGCACGACGTGACGCTGTGGCCGCTCGAGGTGGCCGCGGCCGAGTATTTCCTGCACGCCCCGGATCTGCCGATTGCCCGCTCGCCGTTCGCGCAGAGTGTGCGCGCCGGCCTGCGCGTGCGACTGCGCGTGACCGCCGGATTGCGGTTTGCCGATCTGCCGCTCGACCGGCTGCAGTTCTTCCTCGGCGGCTCAGAGGAGATCGCCTTCAAGCTGTACGAGCTGTGCGCCGGCCATTGCCTGGGCGCGATGGTGCTGTCGCCGGCGCGGCCCGCACCCTGGACGCATACGGTGGCGGCGGCGGACATCTCGGGTGTGGGCTTCGCCGACGAGCGAAGCCCTGCTGCCGCTGCCGGCTTCGGGCTTCGCCGGGCACCGATTGCTCGCCGAGTATTTCGCCTTCGCGCAGCGCTTTCTGTTCATCGAGGTCGGTGGCCTGCGCGGCGCCGTCAGCCGGGAGACCGGCAACGAACTGGAGCTCGTGCTGCTCTTTTCCCGTTCCGACAACTCGCTCGTGGGCCGGGTCGAGGCGGCCAACATGGCGCTGTTCTGCACGCCGGCGATCAATCTGTTCCCGAAGCGGCTCGACCGCATCCATCTCTCCGAAGGCGCGCACGAGTACCACGCGGTGCCCGACCGGACCCGGCCGATGGACTTCGAGGTGCACGACATCACGTCGGTCACCGGCTTTGGCGTGGGCGCCGACAGCGAACAGCGCTTCCTGCCGCTGTATGGGCTGCAGCGCGGCGACGAGCGCGACAAGGGCGCGTACTTCACCGTGCGGCGCGAACCGCGTCTGATGTCCGAGCGGCAGCGGCGCGACGGCGCGCGCTCCGGCTATCTCGGCTCGGAGGTGTTCATCGCCATCGTCGACACCGCCGAAGCGCCGTATCGCTCCGATCTGCGTCAGCTGGCGCTCGTGGCGCAGTGCTCGAACCGCGATCTGCCGCTGCTGGTCGCCTTTGGCTGGGGCAGCACGGATTTCGTGCTCGACGAGGCGGCCCCGCTGGCGGCGATCCGCCTGATCAAGGGTCCGTCGCGACCGGTCTCGCCGCTGGCCGATGGCGCGCTCACCTGGCGGATGATCAGCCAGCTGTCGCTGAACTACCTGGCGCTGATCGACGGTCTGACCGAGCGCGGCGAGCAGGGGCGGTCGTGCTCAGCGAAATCCTGCGGCTCTATGCCCCGTCGGCGGACGCGTCGTCGCTGCGGCAGATCCAGGGACTGCGCAGCGTCCGCGCGCAGCGCACGGTGGCGCGACTGCCGATCCCCGGCCCGATTGCCTTCGGACGCGGCGTGCAGATCGATCTCGAGGTCGATGAACTCGCGTTCGAAGGCGCCGGTGCGTTTCTCTTCGGCTCGGTGCTGGAGCATTTCCTGGCGCGGCATGCATCGCTCAATTCGTTCGTGGCGACCACGCTGCGAACCACGCAGCGCGGCGAGGTGGCGCGCTGGAGACCCCGATGCGGAACCCGGCCGATTCTGTAGCGCTGCTCGATCGGGTCGCGGCGCAGCCGTACGCGTTCGATTTTTTCTACGTGCTGCGCAAACTCGAGGCGGCGCGCCCGGATAAGCCGCGTCTGGGCGAAGCGCCGCGACCGGCCGACGAGCCGATTCGGCTGGGCCAGGAGCCGCTGCTGGATTTCGCGCCGGCGCCGCTGTCGGGCGTGCGGCCGGCGCGCGATCAGCGGCCGGCGGTCATCGAAGTGCGCTTCCTCGGCCTGCTGGGGCCGAACGGACCGCTGCCGCTGCACCTGACCGAATATGCGCGCGACCGGCTGTTGCATCACGCCGATGCGACCTTCGCGCGTTTCCTCGACGTCATCAACCATCGCTTCCTGCTGCTGTTTTATCGCGCCTGGGCCCAGGCGCAGCCGGTGGCGAGCCTGGATCGGGCCGGCGACGACCGCTTCGCCAAGTACGTCGGTGCGCTGTTCGGCCTCGGCCTCGAGAGCACGCGCCAGCGCGATGCGGCCGACGACGAGGTCAAGCTGCACCACGCCGGCTCGCTCGCCCGGCAGGTGCGCAATGCCGACGGCCTGCGGGAATTGCTGACGCACTACTTCCGGCTGCCGGTGCGCGTCGAGGAGTTCGTGGCGCGCTGGCTGCAGCTGCCCGCGGCCGAACGCACGCGGCTGGGCGCAGGCGCCGCCTCGGCCCAGCTCGGGCGTGGCGCGGTGCTGGGGCGCGCGGTGTGGGACGTCCAGAGCAGCATCCGCCTGCATATCCGGGCGAAGACCTTCGACGACTATGCCGACTTCCTGCCGGGCGGCCGCTCCGCGGCGCGGCTGGTGGCGCTGATGCGCACGTACCTCGGCTGGGAGCTGCAGTGGGACCTGCGGCTTTCGCTTGCCGGCAGTGAGATTCCGCCGACCGAACTGGGTCGGCGCGGGCGTCTGGGATGGAGCAGCTGGCTCGGCGGTCGACCGCGTGACCAGCCGACGCCGACGACCTGCTGCTCGACTACGAAGCGCGCGTCGAATACGCCGTCTCGCCCCGATGACATCCTCGACGGGGCCCCATGCAGTGGTCGACGCAGCGGCGATGGCGCCCGGGCGCACAGCGCCGCAGGCGATGCTGCCGGGCGCGATCGCGCAGCGCGCGGGCGGCCGGAGCGCACCACGATGCGCGCATTGAATGCGGATGCCTTCGACGACCCGCTTGAGCGCGCGCTGCACGAGCGCAAGGCGGCCGAAGGCATGTGGGCGATCCAGAAGATCCACCTGCGGAGCGGGCAGTTCTACTATCGATTCGTCAACGCCGACACGACGCCGGCGCCGCGCTGGGGCGAGGGGGCGTGGTGGGTCGATTACGAAAACTTCCGGCGCATCGTGGCGCTCGCCGAACGCGGCGAACAATCGCTCGGCTACGCGGCGCGCCTGCAGCTGGCGCTGCCCTACAGCTTCCGGCCCGGGCAGGCGAACGCCGTCAACGGGATCGTGCGGGCGTTGCTCGCACAGCCGCTCGACGCGCTGGCCGGGCGCGGACGCATGATCGAGGATCGGGCGCCGCGTGCGACCGCGATGCAATGGCATCCGCCGGCCCAGGTGATGCAGTTATATGTGCCGAGGCTCGCCCCGATGGCCGGCACGCTCGGGGTGGGCCAGGTGGCGTTTCCGATCATCGAGTGCCGCCGCATCGAAAGCGGCT
>CAVPGM010000014.1:0-38950 GCA_963703945.1 uncultured beta proteobacterium
GACCTTTGACGTCGACGGCGAGCTCTTCTGGGGCGAAGACCGCATCGACGCGCTGCTGTGGCGACTGCAGGGCAACCGAATCGATGAATCGTTGCTGACCGACGTACTGGCGAGGCCGGTATCCGCGTACCGCAAGACCGGCTGAACCTGGTTGCGACCTTCAGTGGTTCTGGCGCGCGACCTCGACGAGCCGTGAGTTCACTATCGCGACCACGCGGTCGCAGCGGGCGCCGCCGAACTCGTACAGATCACGCTCCGCTGTATCGATCGCGCTGGCAAGTGACTCTCGAAGCAGGCTTCTTGCGCGAAAATAGGCAGAGCCGCCGATGCGCGAGCTTCGCGAGCGATATGGCGCCGGGCCACTCGAAGGGATAACAAATGAACGCGAAAAAGATCACGCGGCGCGGTTTTACCGCCACGCTTGCGGTCGGAGCGGCGGTCTTGATTGCATCATCGGTTCACGCACAGACTTGGCCAACCAAACCCATCAAGGTCATCGTTCCGTACACACCGGGCGGGTTCACCGACATCACTGCGCGTTTGGTAAGCCAGAAACTTCAAGACCGACTTGGCCAGCCGGTAATCATCGAAAACAAGCCAGGCGCCAACAGCATCATCGGGGTCGACGCGCTCGCCAAGTCGCCACCCGATGGCTATACGTTCGCGGTGGTCATCGCCGCATATGCTGCCAACACGACCTTGTACCCCAAGCTTCCGTACGACCCGAAGAAGGATCTCGCCGCGGTGTCGCTGATTGGAATATCGCCGCTGGTGGCGGCCGTCAACAACGACGCGCCATTTAAGAACGCCAGCGAGCTGATCGACTATGCGCGCAAGAATCCCGGCAAGGTCAGCTATGGTTCCAGCGGCAATGGCTCGGCCGTCAACTTGACCACCGAGCTGCTGAAGTCAATGACGCAGACCTACATGGTGCATGTCCCCTACAAGGGCTCGGCACCTGCGCTGAACGATCTGATGGGAGGTCATATCCAGTTGTTCATGGACGCGGCGGTCGGGCTGATTGGCCCGGGCAAAGCGGGCAAGGTTCGATTGATCGGCGTCGCGAGCGAAAGGCGCTTGTCGGTGCTGCCTGACGTGCCGACCTTTATCGAGCAGGGCATCCGCGGCTTTACCGGCAGCACGTGGGCCGGAATTCTTGCGCCGGCCGGCACGCCTCCGGAGGTCATCAAGCGCGTCGCCGACGAAGTTGCTGCGATCGTCAGGCTCGACGACGTAAAGGAACGCCTGGACTCGATGGGAACGATTCCAGTCGGTGGCACACCAGCCGAGTTCGAGCAGTTCCTCACGAGCGAGACCATCAAGTGGGGCAAAGTAATCCGCGAGGCGAAGATCACGGCGGACTGATGCACCTCTGAAGGAAGGCAAACGATTATGTCAACACAAGCAGAGTCAAGGGTCGCAGTATTTGCCGCCGCGATAGTTGTGGCTGCATGCCAGCACGCGGCGCCCACTTCTCCACCGTCACCGCCGCGGCAGGTGGAAACCGGCTCGACGTTCACGCTGCTTACGCCGCTCACGTTCCCGCCTGGTCGCTCCGAACTTTTGTTTCAAGGCCAGCGGCAGATCAATGCCGATGCGCTGGTCAAGAACCTTCCCTATTGCAAGCTTGTGCCGCTGTCGGGAGCAGAGCGCGCACTGACGCCGGGATCGTTCACAGTCGGCAAGGTCAGCTACGACGAGCGCGAGTCAGGCGACAGCGGTGCGATGTTCAAACTCACGCGTATCAGTCTCGTCGCAAGCGCCAATCAACCCGGTTACACGATGACTTGCGGCTGGCCGGTCGCATCCGGGCAGGCATTTCTAACGACGGACCAGATCTACAACGCGATTGCCGGACAGTTTTCAATGCAATTGCTGCGCTAGCCGTTAACCGCGTGTCGAGCGACTATCGACGTTGCTTGCTCCCACTCTTCCGCGTCCCCTTCACCGGCAGCTGAGCTGCCGCGATCTCTTGCCCGGCGCGCCCTTCCAGCTTGGGCTTGATGTTGTCGACAATCCACTTCTGGTCCCACCACTCCACGGGCAGCACAGCGACGCCATCGAGATACACCCCGAAATGAAGGTGATCGCCGGCTGCAAGCCCCGTCTCACCGGTCTTGCCGAGAACCTGGCGCTTGGCGACGGAATCGCCGGCCTTGACGTCGATCGAGCTGAGATGGCTGTAGAGGGTGAAGAGGCCGAGACCGTGGTCAAGGATCACGGTGTTGCCGTAGATGCCCAGGTCGCCGGTGAAAGCCACCGTGCCGCTGTTGGCGGCTTCGACCGGATAGTTCTTCGTGACCGAGAGGTCGTAGCCGAGGTGGTACGCGGTATCTATCGATTCGCCGTTGTAGGTGTACGTGCGCTGGTCCGCGAAGTTCGCCTCGACCTTCGAGTTGCTGAGCTGGGTGAACGCGTCGTTCCACAGCATCGAGGGTGTGACCTTCTTCGTGATCGCGGTGATGCTGTCTTCATTTTCCTTCCGTAGTCGCCTGTTGACGGCGACGAAGACGTCCTTGGGTGCACCCTCTCGCGCGGCGACATCGCTGAGCAGCGGCGCCACTTTGTTTTTCAGAAAGCTGTCTGATATGGCGAGGGTACTTTTCTTGTATCGGACGTTCTTGAGCTCGTAAGCGAGTCGCATCTCGCGCGCGTTGCCGGCCTTGTCGGTCGCGACCAGTACGGGCCTCACGTCCGGCGGTACGTCGTACGGATGCGCGAAGAGGGCGATGAAGTTATCCGGTTGGCTCTTGACCTGGCCGGGGAGGCCCGGGAAGAAGTGGTCGCCGATTCGCACCCCGCTGGTCGCCGTGTCCGCCGACGCCTTGTAGACGATCGCGCCCACGCCGCCGAAATTCACGTAGCGATCGTCGGCGATCAGCTCCAGCTTGGGCGGTGTGATGTCAATCGTGAACTTCTTCTCCAGCACGGCCTCGTTACCGCGAAAGAAATGTCGCAGCGAGGCATCGCGCGCGGTGACGCGAAGCACGGCAGGGCCTTCCTTGATGCCAGACACCTTCGCCAGGACCAAAGAGATCTTCTTCTGGCTCACGGGGCTGCCGAGCTGCTCGGACGCGAGGCTGTGATCAGTCCCCCCTTGGGACAGAGTCACCGTGACCGCTCTCAGGCCCGTCCCCTTGTCATCGACCTGTATTTCGAGGGGCGCGACGCCCAGCACATCGACATCGGGTGAGACGGTGATCTGCGGCGGCTCGGATTCCAGGCGTGGCCACAAGAAGAAAGTGCCGCCGGCCACTGCGGCGGTGATAACAACCAGAATCAGGACGACAACGACAACAAGCTTGCCGTGACGTCGATCGGACGGGAGAGCATTCATGCGGTTTCTCAGGAGATTGGTGGCGAGCGCGCTGAGGAGGGGCGAGGTCGGTTCGCAGAACCGTTCGCCAACGACGGGTAACAGCATAGCCGCCGGCGGAACGACGAGCATTTGACAAGGCGGCTGCACCACGTTCCGCTTGCGTTCGGCGTGGCTCTTATCTACTTCTTTGTGGCGACTCAATAACTTTGTTGCAGGTTCTTGTTTTCAGGAATCAAAATTGCTCGGATTACCTCCGCCTTGCCCGGGCCAGCGGGCGCGGGCGGTAACTGAGGAGATCGTGAAATGACGAAAATTGGGAAATCCATCCTTGCGGCGGCGATCCTTGCGATCGGGGCAGGCGGTACCGGCATCGCATTCGCCGCGGATGTGAAGGTCACGCTGACGGGAGGCGAAGAAGTGCCCCCGGTGAACACGCCAGCCACCGGCGAGGGCGTGATCTCGATTGCGGATGACGGTGCGGTTGCAGGCAGTGTCACAACCAAGGGTATCCAAGCCACCGCAGCGCATATTCACGTCGGCGCTCCCGGAAAGAACGGACCGGTCGCGGTGCCCTTCACGAAAGACGGCAATGCGTTCAAAGCACCTGCCGGCGCCAAACTGAACGCTGATCAGATGAAAGCGTTCAAGGCGGGCGAGCTCTATTTCAATGTCCACAGCGCGGCACACCCGGACGGTGAGCTCCGCGGTCAGCTGAAGTAGCGGTCGGACAGCGGTGTTTGCGGCCGGCCATGCGTGAGTTCGGTCGCAACGATCAATCGGCAGCTGGCCAAGCTTGAGCGTGGAATCGGACGGCAGCGAAGTGGAACGGCCGGGGACAAGGTCGGCGCGGTAGAGCGTGCCGTCGCGCTTGACGTCCGCTCTTCGGCGAACTCGCGCGTCTGCCTTCGGCGATCTCTGTCTGCCATATAGGTCGCGGGACGTCCGATCATCGTGAAGGAAAAGACTTCCTCGGGTTGCGGCGCGCCAGGAGGGCGAATGACTTCGAAGTTCCGGCCCAGCATCGCTGCGACCACCTTGATCTCCAACAGCGCAAGGTGGCGTCCCGGGCAGACCCTCGGCCCGCCGCCGAACGGAAAGAAGGCATGCGGGTCATGTCCCGTCGCTGGCATGGTGGCCGCCATTCAGCCAGCGTTCGGGCTTGAAGGCGAGTGGCTCGGAGAAAGCTGGCAGCCAGCTTGGCCGCGCGCCCGGCGAGCAGATAGATCGGCGTGCCCTTCGGCACCCGCACGTCGCCGATCAGCGTGTCCTCGATCGGCTCGGCTCCCTGCAGCGGGGCCACCGGCAGCAGGCGCATCGTTTCCTGCGCCACGGCCTCGACGTACTGCAGAGTCCGCAGTGCTTTCAAAGGTCGGCGGCCGTTCGGCCGTAGCCCAGCACCTGGTCCGCCTCGGCCTGCATCTGCCGCTGCACTTCTGGATGCTCGGCCATCAGGTGCATCATCCACGCCAACGTGTTGGCGGTGGTGTCTTCGCCCGCCAGGAAGATCGTCAGGATGTTGCCGACGATCTCGTCGTCCGTGAAAGCGGCGGCCTCGTCGCTGGTTGCCGACACCATCGCCTCCAGCAAGTTCGACGGCGTCTGACGTTGGTCCGTGGACGCACGCGCCCGGGCCGTGCTCGACGAGGTCGTGGACCACCTCCATCAGCCGCTCCATGGCGGCGTCGACCTGGCGGTCGCCGCCCCAGCGCAGCCATCTCCAGTAGCGGAACGGTGCAAGCGTGCGCCGAGCCATCACCGGGAAGATCTTGTCGAGGTAGTGCTGGATGACGTCGCCTTCGTCTTCCAGCGTATTGAGGTCCGTGCCGAAGGCGAGACCGCTGGTCACATCGACCGTGAAGCGCTTGAGATCGCTCGGCACGTCGATCGGCGTGCCGTCACGAGCGCCTGCTGCCAGCGACGCTGAAGCCGCGCGGCGACCTGGTCCAGCCGATCAAAGAACTTGCGCAGGTGGTCGGTGTTCAGCGCCTGCATCACCAGCTTGCGCTGACGGCGCCAGTCGGTGCCTTCCGGCGGCAAAGACGCCGTTGATGCCGAGGTCGAGCAATGCATCGCGCATGATCCCGATCCGGGTGAACCGACCGGGACGGTCCTTGAGGATCTGGTCGATCAGCGGCTGGGCGTCGAGATCGCTAACAACGTCCGCTCGCCGAGACGAAGGCGATAGAAGTCGCCATACTCCTCGGCCCAACGCTCGAGGATCGTGTGGGCGCGCTTGACATCGAGCTGGACCAGATTGCCGAGCAGCGGGAGCCCGCGCGGTCCGGGCAGGTCTTTGAGGCTGCGCTGGCCGTGGAGTCGAACGCCGGCGATCGGATCCGCGGTTTCGTCCATCGCACCTCCGATCGCGCGCGCCGCGTGCAAGACGCTCATTGCACGCTTAGGCGGGCCGGCAGGCAAGGGGAATATCCGACGGCAGCGGTCACGGGCGGTCAGTGCCGGCCAGTAGCTGCCGCGGACGGACAAGCAGAGCATGGTCCTAAAGCAGACTGGGGATGTCCGGCGATACGGGTGCGAGGTTCTTCTAGGCAGAAGCGGAGTTTCGCGGTCATGCGCCAGCGAAATGACGCCGACACTTGAACGACACCGTGTTCGACGGGATCTACAACGCCTGTGCCACCGACGCGGATGAGCCGTCGGGTCGATCGGAATCTCTTGGCCGCCTGCATCGATGGTTGCGCCGACCGCCGCCGCGACTCGGCTAGGCCCCGATTTTCGACGCTTCGTCGCATGGGCGTGCCATTCGGCGCCGGTCCCTGTCAGGATGCGAACCACTGACAACTCTGGCGTGGCCACCGGCCACGCCAGAGCTTGCGCCAACTCAGGAGCCATCGCCATGGATCCAGCACCCGCGATAGAACCGCCGGCGGCCCCGCCCAGCCCGGCACCGTTCACGCCCGTGGCCGAGAGCCAGCGCATCGAGGCGCTCGATGTCGTGCGCGGCTTCGCGCTGTTGGGCATCTTCCTGATGAACATCGAGTGGTTCAACCGCCCCGTCGCCGCCGTGGACGAAGGCATGCCGCGCGGGCTGACGGGCCTGGACTGGCTGGCGAGCTGGTTCATCGCCTACTTCGTGCAGGGCAAGTTCTGGACGATCTTCTCGCTGCTGTTCGGTATGGGCTTCGCCGTGATGCTGGTGCGCGCCGAGCGCGCAGGTCGGGAGTTCACGAAGGTCTACCTTCGCCGCATCCTGGCGCTCGCGGTGTTCGGCGCGGTGCACTTCATCTACCTGTGGGAAGGCGACATCCTCTTCAGCTACGCGGTGGGCGCGCTGGCCTTGCTGATCGTGCTCTACGGCAGGGCGTGGCCCATCCTCATCGCCTGCGCGGTGCTGGTGGGCCTGGGCTTCATTCCGGACGCCGACCTCTTCTTCATCGTCGCCGGCGGACTGGCGGCGACCGGGTTTCTGGCGCTGTACCTGCGGGGCGAAAAGCGGCTCGCCTGGCGCGGGATCTCGCTGCCCGTGTTCTCTTTCCTCCTGCTGCTGGCCGGCGTGCTGATGTCCATCGCCGCGGTGGTGTTCTGGCTGCTGCCCGACGGCCCGATCGAGCCGCGGGTGCCGCTGTCCGTGTTCGGTCCGCTGTTGTTCGTCACCGGCTGGCTGTCGTGGAAGTACCGCGAGCCAGCCGAGAAGCGCAGCCTGCGCATGGCCGTGAGCATCTACGTCTTCGCCGCAGTCGCGATGACGGCGATGGGCCTGGTCCAGCACTTCACGCCGGACCCGGTGGCGGTGCTGGCTTCGGCCGCCGAGAAGCCGGCTGCCGCGGCCGCCAAGGCGGACACCGGCACCGCGGCGCGCGACGCGTCGTCGGCCAAGCCCACGGCGGAGAAGCCGAAGAAGACCAGGGAAGAACGCGCGGCAGAAATGAAAGCCGAACGCGACAAGCGAACTCGAGGAGCAGGCCACGCAGACGGCCGACGAGGTCAAGACCCTCACCACCGGCACCTACCTGGACACGGTGGAGTGGCGCGCGCGCCTGTTCCTCGAGAAGGCGGCCGGCGACGCCGGATTCGCGGTGGTCCTGGTGAGCATGTTCCTGCTCGGGGTCTGGTTCGTGCGCTCTGGCGTGATGGAGGACACCGCGAAGCACCTTGCCTTCTTCCGCAAGCTGGCGCTCTGCGGCCTGCCGGTGGGCATCGGGCTGGGCCTGCTCACTTCCTTCATCGCGATGTCGCACACGCCGGGCGACCGCGACGACGGCTGGGGCATCGCACGCGGACTCCTCGTGCTGGGCAACCTGCCGGCCTGCCTGGGCTACGTCGGGCTGGTGGTGACGATGTTGCACAGCCGCAGTGCCTTGTCGCGCATCCGCGTGCTGGCGCCGCTGGGGCGCATGGCGCTCACCAATTACCTGATGCAGTCGCTGATCTGCGTGACCTTCTTCTACGGTTTCGGGCTCGGGCACTGGGGCCTGCCGCGCGCCCAGCAGGTGCTGTTCGTGGCGGTGGTGTATGTCGCGCAGATCGCGTTCAGCCGCTGGTGGCTGGCTCGCTTCAACTACGGCCCGATGGAATGGCTGTGGCGCGGCTTCACGTATCGGCAGATGCCGCCGATGCGCAGGGCCGGCACACCCGCTGCGGCGCCGACGCAGGCGGCCTAGACGTAAACCGCATGACAGTGCGCGCGATGGTGCCGGTGGACCTGCGCCCGCCCGAGCGCGCGAACGAGCTCGGCAACCACTTCGGCGTCGTGCTGCTGGATCTCGCCATTCGAACCCGGCAGCGGCTGCAGCGCGTGCTGGCCACCAAGGCCAACATGAACGCGCTGAAACAATCGCCCGAGCCGTTGGCCGCGCTGATGCTGTTCAACGTACTGGGCCGCGTTCCGGTGGTGCGCTCGAGATCCGGCAGCATGCTCTCTTGTGAAACAACTCTGGACAGGTACGGCAACCTTTACTTCATGCACTTGCGCATGAGCGCGTTCAGGCCTTCCCCCAGCCGGAAGTGAAAGTCGAGCTTGCAGTACGTGTCCGCTTCCTGAGGCTGCAGACTGTCGCGAGCAAGTGCGATTCTGACTCTCAGCAGCTCGCTGACCTCTCGTCCCTTCTGCACCAGATCTTCGACCGACTGGCCTCCATGGGCGCCCTTGCCTTTGTCGGCCTTGTTGGCCGCTTTGGCGCCAGCGCTGATGCCATCGGCATGGGCCGAGAGCTTCTTGAGTTGGTCGTCAAACTCCCCGAGCCGCTTCTGCACCGCTTGTTTGCTCAGGTTGGCATCCTTCAGTAGCGCCCGCTCGTAGGCGGGCCGTAGTAGGCCCAGCAGCCGCGCTTGCTCTTTCATGATGGCGGCGTAGTCGGCTTTCATGCTTTCTAGCCCGCAGTCTGCATATGCCTGTTTCGCGAGGCGCTGGGTCACCTGCGAATCAGGATAGGTGTCGATGCAGGCGGCCCGGACCGGGCCCGCACACAGCGCCGCGAAGCAAGCCGCCATGGCAAGTCGAATCCAGCGAGGCACTGTCAACGTCCGCTGCATGGTTTGATCCTCAGGCCCGGGGGGAGCTGCGTTTCAGCATTCCCGCATGCACCACTCAGGAGTTGCTGCGACACGTTGCGCGCATTGACCAGGTTCGCATTGCTCAGACCGACGCCGCGAAATTCCACGGTCGACAAATCGACGTTGGAGAAAACCGCGTACGAGAGATCGGTGTCCGAGAATCCCGTGTTGTGCAGCTCCACGTCGTCGAAGACCGCACCTCGAAGATCGGAATCATCGAACTGGATGTTTCGAATCTTCGACTTCCTGATGAACTTTGCCTCGGAGCCGTGGAAGCGGCTGATGAGCGAACGGGGTGCCCTTAGGAGCGATGCATCCGCCCCAGGCTGATACAGCGAAGCCTCCGAGTTATCAAAAGTGGTCTCTGTGAACTCGGCCTCCATGAAGAAGGAGTCCTGGATCCTCGAAGACGCGAACGTGCAGCGCGTGAACTTCGAGCCAAACAGCCGGGCTCCGTTGATGACCGCATCGCTGAAGTCAGTGTCCGTGAACGTGCTGTTCGCCAGGGAGGTGTCTTCGATCCGCGCGCGACTCAGGTCGACTCCATCGAACTCAGCCCAGTCGAACTTCGCGTCCCGGAGTCGCGCCTCTTGCAAAGTCGTTTCAGTGCCTTCGGAGTGGAACCGGAGCCGTTGGCCTTCAGCTCCTTCAAAAGAGACATCGTGAAAAATCCCGCTGAAGCTTGTTCTTGTCTCCGAACTACCCTCCCTGAACTTCGCATGGTTGAATCGGGCCGCTTTGGCAAATACACCTTCGAACTCGACATCGTCGATTTGCGCGTGCTGGAAGTCGGCGTCTTCCAGGTTGGCGCCTTGCAGCTTCACATCCAACAGGCGGGAAGCGGTCAGGACGGCATGTCGAAGATCGGCGTACTGCAGCTTCGAGTGCTGGATGCGGCTGCCGGGCAGGAACGCATCGCTCGCCTCCATTTCGCGAAGGTTGCTTCCGTTCAGATTGACCGTCCGTTGTGTCTCGAGGAAGCTTGACACCGCCGCCGGCGCGGCGATCAGCTTGTCCCAGTTCTCTGGCTTGGTGACAAAACGGTGTTCCTTGATTTCGGTCTGCGGCTTGAAGCCAATCGCTTCCCACGCCCGCCTTCCGGCAGAGAAAAGGCGGCATTCCCACTCGCCCGCCTGTTTCTCGCAGGTCTTCGTGGAAAGTCCCCAAACCGCCGCGGCGGACAAGTAGGCCAGGCAAGCCATCAACACCACCAGACTGCCGCTCGACACCCATATCTGCCTGCGTGTCAGCAGCAGTGCCAAAGCAGATAGCCTCGACTCGCCGCCCGCGCCCGAGTTCGGCGACCGAGACATCTCGGTGAGGGCATTCTTTGCCGTGAAGTAAAAGCGCAGGGCAAACGCTGCCGTGATGAAGATGAGAACCAGATGCAGCAGCGTTCCGATCCAGTCATGTGCTGACAGGTATCGCGCCCAGTAAAACAGCAGCACGATCGGCACCAGCCACCACGCGAGCAGCAGGCTCAACCAGGCCTCCAGCCGGGCCGAGAATCGCTTCGCGGCGAGCTGCGGAATGCCGCCGCGGATGAAGGTGCTGGAGATCAGCCACGGATACACGTAGTCGTCGAGCCCGCGCCCGTCCGGGTGCCAGAGCGGAAGCCGAGCGAGGCAGCGCCAGAACCGCTCGAGGTACAGGTGGAAGTACGCATACAGCACCGCGAGAATGATCGGCGCAAAGTAGTAGAACCACACGATCGGCACGTTGACCTGGATGATCGGCAACGGTGTCGCGCTCGAGTTCGAGATCAGCGCGGCGTCGGTCGTGGTCGCGATCGCAAGGTACGAGTAGACGCACGCCAGGATCAGCGCAACGAACGTCGTCTGCGAGTTGCGCGAGATCTCGGACAACTGGTCGACGTTGTCCTTCTGAGCGGCAAGCCCGACGCCCCTGGCGGGTTCCTGCGCCGGTGCGGCAGCGCTGTTCATCGCCTTCGATCCCCGTCGGTTGTCAGGCGTGTGCCTGGCCCGCCACTACTTGCGGAGGCAGTTCGAAAGCAGCACCCGCCGCTGGGGTCCCGGCAGGACCTCCCGCCATCGAGTGGCGTCGTTGAGCACCCGGTCCATGTCGCTCTCGATCGAGTAGAGGATGCGCGGCGAGCCGCCGCTCTTCTTGACCAGCTCCCGCACAGCCCAGCAATCGGCGTCCTCTTCGTCCCTGAGCTTGTAGCTCTGCTCTCCCGTCAGCACACCGTGCCGCTGAACGATGTGGGCGCATTGCCGCAGGTAGAGCCACTCCTGGGTCGCCTTGCCCAGGTAGGTCCGCTCCGGATTGACGCGGATCTCGTAGGTGCCTGCGAGCGGGCCCGTGAGCACGGAGCTGGCCACCGCGAAGTACCTCTGCCGCGGATCCGCGCGCGTCTGAACGCGCGCCCTGATGTCGCCGCATGTGAATTCCGCAATTGGCGGCGCGCCTGCAAGCGCCTGCGAGCACAGGAGGAACGACAGCGTTACGAAGGCACACAGCCAACGATCGGCACCCATGATTTCCTCCCTCACGGACGACACGAGTATGGTCCACACCACTAAATTTAGTATTGGCGCTGTGCATGCATTGGTCAATCACGCATCGCCTGTCGCCGAGATTCTTTTGTGACTCCGAGCAAGCCGCGGCGGGGAGATTCGAATTGTTGAGCGATCTTCTTTGCTATTGGTCTTGTTCGTCGCCAGGCGAAGCAAGGCGCCTGCATTGCGAGGAAGGGCTCGCGGAGGCGCCTGGCCCGTTGCAGGGCGGAGCCAAGCCGTGATCCTCGACACATCACCCGTGTACGGGAAGAACGGGAGACAAGCCGAGGCAATTCGCGCGGTCGAAGGCCGCGCAAGCCGTTAGCATTCCGATACGAGACTCGGAGGGGGAAGCCGGCCGCCATGGCGACCGCGGAACAGCGTGCTCGCGAGAACATCGATCGGCTGCTGACTGCAGCCGGCTGGTCCGTCCAGGACTTCAAGCAGGCGAACATCCACGCCGCCCGCGGCGTCGCGATCCGCGAGTTCCCGCTGAACGCCGGCTTCGGCTTCGCCGACTACCTGCTCTACGTCGACGGCAAGGCCGCCGGCGTGATCGAGGCCAAGAAGCAGGGCGCCACGCTCACCGGCGTCGAGATCCAGTCCGGCACGCTACGCGCAGGGCCTGCCCGACAGCCTGCCCGCCTGGCGCCGCCCGCTGCCCTTCGTGCTACGAGTCCACCGGCGTCGAGACCCACTTCACCAACGGCCTCGACCCCGAGCCGCGCGCCCGCAACGTCTTCGCCTTCCACCGCCCGGAGACGCTGGCGCGAGTGGCTGAACGATGCTGCCGCAGGCCACGGTGCTCAGCACCGGCGCCGGCACACCGCGCCAGCGCCGAGCTTCGCGCCGGCCACCTTCCTCGCCCGCGTCCGCGCGATGCCCGAGCTCGTCACCGAGTGGGGCGACCACAAGCTCTGGCCCGCCCAGATCACCGCCATCCGCAACCTGGAGAAGAGCCTCGCCGCCGAACAAGCCCGCGCGCGCTGATCCAGATGGCCACCGGCTCGCGGCAAGACCTTCACCGCCATCAGCTTCATCTACCGGCTGATCAAGTTCGCCGGCGCGCGGCGCGTGCTGTTCCTGGTGGACCGCGGCAACCTCGGCCGCCAGACCAAGAAGGAGTTCGACCAGTACGTCTCGCCCGTACAACAACTTCAAGTTCGGCGAGGAGTACATCGTCCAGCACCTCACCAGCAACAACCTCGACAAGACCGCGCGCGTGTGCATCAGCACCATCCAGCGCATGTACTCGCATGCTCAAGGGCCGCGAGCTGCCCGAGGACCTGGACGAAGCATCCGGCTCGAGCGCTCGACAGCCTGTTCAAGGACGCCGGAGCCCATCGACTACAACCCCGCCATCCCGATCGAGACCTTCGACATCATCGTCACCGACGAGGCCACCGCTCCATCTACAACCTCTGGCGGCAGGTGCTGGAGTACTTCGACGCCTACCTGATCGGCCTCACCGCCACGCCCAGCAAGCAGACCTTCGGCTTCTTCAACCAGAACCTGGTGATGGAGTACGGCCACGAGCAGGCCGTGGCCGACGGCGTCAACGTCAACTACGACGTCTACCGCATCCGCACCGCAGGTGACCGAGGCCGGCGGCAAGGTCGACGCCGGCTACTACGTGGACCAGCGCGACAAGCTCACCGCGCAAGGTGCGCTGGGAGCAGCTCGACGAGGACTTCGCCTACGACCCCAACCAGCTCGACCGCGACGTGGTGGCCGCCGGACCAGATCCGCACCATCGTGCGCACCTTCCGCGACAAGCTGCCCACCGAGATCTTCCCCGGCCGCACCGAGGTGCCCAAGACGCTGATCTTCGCCAAGGACGACAGCCACGCCGAGGACATCGTCAAGATCGTGCGCGAGGAGTTCGGCAAGGGCAACGAGTTCGCGCAGAAGATCACCTACCGCACCACGGGCGAGACGCCCGAGCGACCTGATCGCCGCCTTCCGCAACAGCTACCACCCGCGCATCGCCGTCACCGTGGACATGATCGCCACCGGCACCGACATCAAGCCGCTGGAGATCGTGATGTTCATGCGCGCGGTGAAGAGCCGCACCTTCTTCGAGCAGATGAAGGGCCGCGGCGTGCGCGTGATCAACGCCGGCCGACCTGCAAAGCGTCACGCCCGACGCCAAGGCCAAGGACCACTTCGTCATCGTCGACTGCGTGGGCGTGTGCGAGCGCGACAAGACCGACTCCCGCCCCATGGACCAGAAGAAGTCCGTGCCGCTGGACAAGCTGCTGCAGGCCGTGCGCGCTCGGCAACACCGAGCCCGACGTGCTCTCCATCGTCGCCGCGCGCCTCGCGCGCCTGGAGAAAGACCTGCCCGACGCCGAGCGCAGGCCAGGATCGCCCAGGCCGCCGGCGGCCTCGACGCTGAAGGACCTGGCGCGCGGCATCGTCGACGCGCTCGAACCCGCCGACGACCGCCGCCCGCAGGAGGCCGAGGCCGCGCTGCGCAGGCCGCGATCAAGCCGCTCTCCAACCCCACGCTGCGCGAGCTGATCGCTCACCCTCAAGCAGCAGAACGAACAGGTCATCGACACCGTCACGCAGGACCACGTGCTCGAAGCCGGCTTCTCCGAGGCCGCGCGCGAGCGCGCGCGCAAGGCATCGTGCAGCACCTTCGAGCACTTCATCGCGCAGCACAAGGACGAGATCACCGCGCTGCAGATCCTCTACAACCGCCCGACCAAGGCGCCGCTGAAGTTCGAAGACCTGAAGGCACTGGCCGACACGCTGCACGCCCCGCCGCACCTGATGGAGCGAATCCGCGCTCTGGCAGGCCTACGCCGCGCTGGACAAGAGCCAAGGTCAAGGGCGCGAGCACGCCGGCGCATCCTCACCGACCTCGTCTCGCTGGTGCGCTACGCGATGCACCAGGAGAACGAGCTGGTGCCGTACCCCGAGCGCGTGGCCGCCAACTTCAAGGCGTGGATGGCGCAGCAGCAGGCGCGCGGGCAAGGCGTTCACCGACGAGCAGCGCTGGTGGCTGGAGAAGATGGCCGAGCACATCGCCTCCAACCTCGGCATCGAGGCCGAGGACTTCGAGCTACGCGCCGTTCAACCAGCGCGGCGGGCTGGGCAAGGTGCATCAGCTCTTCGGCGCGGAGCTGCCGAAGGTGATTGAGGCGCTGAATCGGGAGTTGGCGGCGTGAGCGCGGTCGCAGAGCTACGTCGATGCGCGAGTCGAGGCTGCGCATCCGACGTTGGTGCGCTGTGCGGAGTCATCACTGAGCCAGAGACTCGCGCGACTGGTCGAAGCGCTAGCGCCGATTCACGGTGCCGATGTTCATCCGAGCGCAGGACATGCAATCGAGAACCGCTTCGATCGAGTCAGAGCTGCTCTGTGTACAGCTCACGCGCGAAGCGTTAGCGAAGCGATCACTCGTTGCGCGAAGGCGACTTGCTGTATCGCACGTCAGCGGCAGCAACATCGTCGGCAAGGCTTGCTGCTGTCGCCGCACGCGCTTGGCCGCGGCTTACGTCAGCCAGTCCGTGTTGCGCTCGCGGCCGAAGGACTCGTCGACCCGCGAGTACCTTGCACTTACCTGCAGTCGCGAGCGCATCGGCGACAAGTCTGCGCATGAAGCATGGCTTCGGCGTCGGCATCAACACAGTCAGACCTGGCGAACGATGCTCGACGTTCCAGCTGCCGCTGCCGCCGCTCGACGAGCAGCGACGCATCGTCGCCGAAATCGAAAAGCAGTTCTCCCGCCTCGACGAAGCCGTCGCCAACCTCAAGCGCGTCAAGGCCAACCTCAAGCGCTACAAGGCCGCCGTCCTCAAAGCCGCCGTCGAAGGCCGCCTCGTCCCCACCGAAGCCGAACTCGCCCGCCGCGAAGGCCGCAGCTATCGAGACCGGCGCCCAACTTCTCCAGCGCATCCTCGAAACCCGCCGCAGCCAGTGGAAAGGCAAAGGGCAAGTACAAACAGCCAATCGCTCCCTCAGTTGATGGCGCTTTGCCGCCGCTTCCAGAGGGCTGGGCCTGGGCGAGTGTCGATCAACTGCTTGCAATCGTTACCGATGGAGACCATCAGCCGCCGCCGCAAACTGATGTAGGGGTGCCCTTCTTGGTGATTGGGAACGTGCGCAAAGGTGAGATTGACTTCTCGTCGACCCGATTTGTCGGAGCTGACTACTTCGAATCTGTCGACAATAGCCGCCGTCCGAAGAATGGCGACCTGCTGTACACGCTCGTAGGAAGCTACGGAATTCTCGTGCCCGTAAGAACAGACCGGACATTCTGCATTCAGCGGCATATCGCGATTTTGAGACCCCACCGCGGCTCGCCCATCGAATACTTGGCACTTGCCATGGCGTCGAACTTCGTGTTCAACCAAGCGACGGCGTGTGCGACGGGAACGGCCCAACCGACCGTGCCGCTCACTGGCCTTCGGGCGTTGGCCATACCATTACCGCCAGCGGCAGAGCAACAGCGCATCGTTAGAGAAGCCGAAAGTCGCCTTTCCACAGGCGACGCAGTCGCGGACGAGGTCGAAGCGAGTCTGAGGCGCGCGGAGGGACTGCGCCAAGCGACTCTGAGCGGGAGCTTTCGCGATGCCTAGAAAACCTGCTCAAGGCAAGCGGTCAACAAAACTGGAGCGTGATCCCATGGCGACGGAACCAGAAGAACTTGAAGTAGA
The DNA here is from genome assembly GCA_963703945.1 of uncultured beta proteobacterium. Classification (GTDB taxonomy): domain Bacteria; phylum Pseudomonadota; class Gammaproteobacteria; order Burkholderiales; family Burkholderiaceae_F; genus JALORV01. Next base: position 16,015 of record CAVPGM010000014.1, read on the forward strand.
TGAAGTCGAGGAAGAGACGGAAGCTTTCGTCGCATACGACATCGCCTCGTATCCATCGGATCTAACGCTTAGTGTGCTCGCGGAAATGTGGCACAACGGGGACATTGTCATTCCAGAGTTCCAGCGGAACTTCGTTTGGAGCATCACTCAATCGTCATTGTTGATTGAATCATTCCTGCTCGGTCTGCCTGTACCGCAGGTCTTCTTCTACGTTGACGCGGAGAACAAGAATCTTGTAATCGATGGTCAGCAGCGCTTGTTAAGCGTTGTGTACTACCTGGACGGGTATTTCGGGTCAGAAACGACCCAAGGCAAACAAACGGTCTTCAGGCTTGCAGGCCTCGACGAGCGGAGCCCTTACGCAAAGAAGCGTTTCGCTGATCTTGACGAGACGGCACAGCGCAAGCTGAAGGGCGCAGTCCTTCGAGCCATAAACATTCGGCAGCTGAACCCGAAAGGCGAGCACACCAGCATTTATCACATCTTTGAAAGACTAAATACCGGTGGAACGGCTCTCAAGCCACAAGAGATTCGCAACTGTGTGTTCCGAGGAGGTTTTGCTGGCCTTCTGCGAGATCTAAACAAGGACAAAGCTTGGCGGCAAATCCTGGGTAAGAACACATTCGACAAGCACCAGAAGGACGTTGAGCTTCTTCTGCGGGTCTTTGCTCTATGCCAGACGTGGACCCACTACGAGAAGCCGATGAAGGAGTACCTGAACGTGGCCATGAGCGCCAATCGCTCGGGGAGCACACAACGTGTGAAGTGGTTCTCAGAGCGCTTTAGCCGTGCAACAGAACTTGTCGTGAAGGCCTTGGGACCGAAACCCTTTCACATTCGCGGCCCGCTGAACTCCTCTGCGCTGGACTCGCCGATTGGATCCCGGTGCCAACGAGTTGGGCGCCGAACATCGTTCAGGGAAAGGGGTACTCGGCGAGCGAAGCAGACGGCGCTGCGCTCTGGGAAGGCGTCATGCGACGGCTCGAGCCGTCAGCGGCCAACTTGCTTGAAGATGCACCACGATTCGGCGCCGACTACCTTGCTCATGCCCGACTAGGGCAAGGCGCATTCCGCGTGCTCGTGACCGACGCTTATGGGCGAAGCTGCGCGATCACCGGCGAGCGAACTCTACCGGTTCTCGAGGCGGCCCATATCCGGCCGTATTCCGAAAGCGGCCCACACTCGGTTGCCAATGGACTGCTACTGCGATCCGACCTTCACACGCTTTTCGACCACGGCTACTTGACTGTCACCGACGACCTGCGCGTCGAAATCAGCCCGCGAATCCGCGAAGAGTTCAAGAATGGCCGCGAGTACTACAGGCATCATGGCGAGACCCTTGTGAATCTGCCCCGGAACTCAAGTGAGCAACCGGCGCGCGATTTCTTGCGTTGGCACAACGAGAAGGTGTTCCTGGGGTAGCGTCTAACGCATGGTGGTGGCCGAAACTCAAAACTGGTCGCGCGAAGAGGTCGAGGCCATCGTCGCGGACTATCTGCACATGCTGACGCAAGAGTTGGCAGGCCAGTCTTACAACAAGACGGCACACCGCCGTGACTTGCAGCGAAAGCTACAGGGCCGCTCTGACGGGTCGATTGAGCGCAAGCATCAGAACATCAGCGCAGTGCTGATTGAGTTGGGATGCCCGTACATCGCGGGATACAAGCCACTTTCCAACTATCAAGCCCTGCTGTTCGAAGTGGTAGGCCACCGAGTTGCAGAAGATCGCCTGTTCGACCAAACAGCAATGAGTGCCGCCGAGCAACCCGCAGCAGCCCCGTTGGCAAGTGACTTTGGTCGTTTGCTCGAGCCGCCGCCCGCCATAAGGCACACCGTGGAACCGGAACCTGCGCCCTACGCAGCGCGCAGCCGCGGATTACGCCGAGATTACTTGGACCGCGAGGCGCGCAACCGGTCACTCGGTGCTGCGGGAGAGACGCTTGTTGTGGCATTTGAGCGCTTTCGATTGCATGCCGCCGGCGCGAAGCTCCTGGTCGATCGAGTTGAGCACGTGTCCGAAACGAGGGGAGATGGTTTGGGCTTTGACGTCCTGTCATTCGACGCGGATGGGCGCGAACGCTTCATCGAGGTAAAGACCACGGCATTCGGCAAGGAAACTCCGTTCTTGATTAGCCGGAATGAAGTGGACTTTTCTAACGCGTTTGCCGTTCAGTTTCGCTTGTACCGTCTCTTCGAGTTTCGCCGAGGGCCGCGAATGTTTGAATTGGTGGGCGATGTCCGTCAGCGATGCCAACTGGATGCCGCCAGCTTCATCGCTCAATTCTGTTGAAGGCCCATGATGGGCTCTGCGGGAATTTGCATGTCCATCGGCGGGCAGCGCCACCGGAAGTCCGGCTGAGAAGTCAGGGTTTTCCGGAAACTGCGTCGCATCGGGCTGGGGCTATGTTCGGCGCTCCACGGCTGCGGTCTCTGCAGCCCCGTCGCAAATCGCGATGCCACTGAGATGGCGACCCTAATCCCGACACTTGGCTCGACACGTTTCGATGCTGCCGGGGAGCTGCGGCTCGCCGAGCGCCTGCGCGACTTCCTCGAAGACAACGCCTGCGTCTGGCACAACCTGCCGGTCGGGCCGCGTCGCCGGCATCCGGACTTCGTGATCCTTCATCCGGACCGCGGCATCCTGGTTCTCGAAGTCAAGGACTGGCGGCTCGATTCCCTGCTCTCGGCCAACAAGGCGGATGTCGAGTTGCTGACGGATCGGGGCCCGGTGCGCGAGATGAATCCGTTCGAGCAAGTCCGCGGCTACATGTTCGATGTCGTGCATTCGATTCAGCGCGAGCCGAAGTTGCTGTTCCGCTCTGGCCCGTACCGGGGCCGGCCGATCGTTCCGTTCGGGCATGGCGTCGTGTTCAGCAACATCACGCGGCGGCAATTCGAACAGACCGATCTGGCCGAGGTGCTGCCGCCGGACCGCTGCGTGTTCAAGGACGAGATGACCGAGAGCACCGACCCGGAGGGCTTTCGGGCGCGGCTGTGGTCGATGGTCACGCCGCGGCTGGGGCCGCCGCTGACGATGCCGCAGTTCGATCGGCTGCGCGCGCTGCTCTTCCCGGAGGTGATCAGTTCGCCAGATCGCGCTGCCGCTGGATGAACCCGCAGAGTCCGCGGACGAGGATCGCGTGCTCGCGGTGATGGATCTGCAGCAGGAGCAGCTCGCGCGGAGCCTCGGCGAAGGGCACCGCATCATTCGGGGCGTGGCCGGCTCAGGCAAGACGTTGATTCTCGCGTTCCGCGCGGAATACCTGGCGCGAGGGGCGACCAAGCCGGTGCTGCTGTTGTGCTACGCGAACGGGATCGCGGGTCGGCTCGAGAACGCGATGCAGGAGCGCGGCGTCGAGGATCGCGTTCAGGTCTCGACGTTCCACGCGTGGTGCTTCCGGATGCTTCGCATGTACGACATCCCGGCGCCCAGCCACGAGGAAATTCCGGACTACGACGAGCGGCTGGCGGCAAGCGTCCGCGCGGTCGTCAAGGCCGTCGAGCAAGGTCACATTCCCGGCGGGCAGTACGCCGGCGTGCTGATCGACGAGGCGCATGACTTCGAGCCGGAGTGGCTCGCGCTGGCCGCCAGGATGGTCGATCCCGACAAGCGCTCGCTGATGATCGTCTACGACGACATGCAGGCGATCTACAAGGGGCGCGCACGGCCGGTCTGGAGCCAGCTCGGCATCGAGGCCAAGGGCCGCACGACGGTGCTCAAGATCAACTATCGCAACACGGCGCAGATCCTGGGCTTTGCGCGGCGTTTCGCGGCCGATGTGCTCGGCGCGCCCGGCGTGCAGGCGGACGATGAAAGCGCCGTCCTGATGCCCGAAGACGGCGGCCGGCAGGGCGTCGAGCCCGAAATCCGCCAGTGCGTGAGCGTCGAGGGCGAGGCGCACGCGACCGCCGAATGGCTGCTCGCGCGCAAGCAGGCCGGCTACGACTGGCCGCAGATGGCGGTGCTGTACCCGGAGCACGCGATCGGCGAGCGGCTCGCGGGCGTGTTCGCAAAGCACGGCATCCCGGTCGATGTCGCCAAGGCGAACAAGAATCGCGTGTCGGTCGACAAGCCCGCGGTGCGGCTGTTGTCGATGCACACCGCGAAAGGGCTCGAGTTCCCGTGCGTGGCGGTCGGCGGCCTGGGCGCCCTCGGCCGGCACGGCACGGCGATTGAAGACGACGTCAGGCTCACCTACGTCGCCATCACGCGCGCGACGCACGAGGCGTTTCTGACCTACTCGCGGGTGTCGCCGCTGGTGGAGCGGTTGGTGGCGTAGTTGGAACGCTGGGAGCTCTACTTCGCGGTCACCGCGAGCTTGACCTTCGTCTTTCTCTGCAGCGCGCCGACACCCAAAAAGGGATTTATTGATGCCGTGGAGGACGCTTTCTGGCACGATGGCATCGTCGTGAGAGTGTGCGTCGAGGCGTGCTGTGGACGAAACTAAGTTGCTGGACCGAATCACCATCAATCCGCAAATCTTTGCCGGCAAGCCGATCATTCGCGGCCGCCGTCTGGCGGTCGAGCACGTTCTGGGAATGCTCGCTGCGGGTGACAAGACCGAAGACATCCTCGCGGCCTATCCCTGGCTCGAGGCGGACGACATCCGCGCCTGCATCGTCTACGCGCACCGCCTCGTCTCGCACGAGCGGGTCGAACTGCGCAGCAGCGAAAAAGCAGCTTGAAGCTGCTGCTGGATTCCTGCCTATCGGGTGCGCTCAAGGCGCCCTTGCAAGGTGCAGGTCACGATGTGACGTGGGCTGGCGATTGGCCGGCTGACCCCGGCGACGAAGAGATTCTCGCCCGCGCGCATGCGGAAGGCAGGGTTCTGGTGACACTGGACAAGGACTTTGGCGAACTGGCCATCGTCCGCGGAGTTTTTCATAGCGGAATTGTGAGGCTTTCTGGATTGAGCCTGGCACTCCAGGCCACCGCAATTCTTCAGGTCCTTCAGTTCAACGACGAGCAACTTGCGGCCAGTGGGGTCGTCACGGTCGAACCTGGCCGGGTTCGTGTGCGTGTTGCGCGTGAGCCGTGACGCTCCGGGCGCAACACTCCCCGCGGGAGGTTCAAATGACCGTCACGGACCGGATCGAACTGAACCCCAACGTCATGCTGGGCAAGCCTGTCGTTCGCGGCACGCGCATCACGGTCGAGTTCATCCTGCGCAAGATTGCCGAGGGCGCTGACGAGGCCACGCTGCTGGCGGCCTATCCGAACCTGACGAAGGCTGACATTCAGGCTGCGGTGACCTATGCGGCCGATTCCCTGGCCCATGAGAAGACGGTCGTTCTGACCGGCCAGCGCTGAGCCTAGCCGCGATGCGCGCTTTTGGCGGACGAGGGCGCTTGTCGAGCTAGCGGTTACGCATGGCGGGCGTGTTCGCGAAGCCCGGCATCCCGGTCGATGTCGCCAAGGCCAACAAGAATCGCGTGTCGGTCGACAAGCCCGCGGTGCGGCTGTTGTCGATGCACACCGCCAAAGGGCTCGAGTTCCCGTGCGTGGCGCGTCGGCGACCTAGGGCGCCCTCGGCCGGCACGGCACGGCGATCGAAGACGATGTCAGGCTCACCGACGTCGCCATCACGCGCGCGACGCACGAGGCGTTTCTGACCTACTCGCGGGTGTCGGCGCTGGTGGAGCGGTTGGTGGCGTAGCCTTTCGTCCACGGCTCCGTCCTGTCCATGCGGCATGGACGCAAGAGATCTCGTGGACGCCGCTAAGTCGTAGCTTGGGATCCTCGAGCCATGTAGACGGACACTGTCCACCATATTGACGTTGTCCACGAATCGTGGACAATCCGTACTGATGGACAAAACAACCCCCCCGCCCGACCTTCTCACCGCCGCCTTAGCGCGCCTGAAGGCCCACGGCATCACCGCAACCGTCGAGGCGCACGAGGTCCAACTGCGCAAGACAAGGGCTGACGCGCTGGTTCGCATCGGCTACGGCGGCCGCGAGGTCACCTACACCGCCGAACTGAAGCGAGGGCTGCGTCCCAACGCACTCGGTGCCGTGATCCATCAGGTGGAGCGTTTGGGCGAGCAGGGACTGCTGGTGGCCGACTACGTCACGCCTCCCATGGCCGAAGAGTTGCGCGCCCGTGGCATTCCGTTCATCGACGCAGCGGGCAATGCCTATCTCGACCAACCGCCTTTGCTGGTCTGGGTCAAGGGCCAGAAGCCGACGGCCCCTGTGCTGACAGACCAGCCGACTGGGCGGGCATTCCAGGCCAGCGGCCTGCAGGTTCTGTTCGCACTCATCTGTCACCCCGAATGGGTGGACCTGCCCTACCGGGAAATCGCCCAGCGAGCCAACGTGGCGCACGGCACCGTGGGCTGGGTGATGGCGGAGCTGCCCAAGCTCGGTTACATGGTCAAGATGCGCGGCAAGCGCACGCTGGTTCAACGCGAGCGGCTGCTGCAGCAATGGGCCGAGTTCTATCCGCGCACGCTTCGGCCGCGGCTGCTGCTGGGGCGCTACCGGGCCGAGACCCTGACGTGGTGGGACACGATTGACCCGACCCGGTACGGCGCGGTGTTGGGCGGCGAGCCGGCCGGCGGGCGCATCACGCGCTACCTGCGGCCAGGTACCGCCACCTTTTACGCGCAGAAGCTCGACCCGCGGCTGCTCGTCGACTTGCGACTGCGCACCGACCCCGGCGGCAATGTCGAGATCTACCGGCGCTTCTGGACCTTCGAAGCAGCCGATGCCGCTCTCGCACCGGAACCGCTCGTGTACGCCGACTTGATGGCGACCGGCGATGGTCGTTGCATCGAGACCGCCAAGCTGGTCTACGAAAAGCTCTTCCACGCCGATGCTTGACCTGTCGCACCGACATGAACTCGAGTGGCTCGCGCAGCTCGTGGGCGACGTTCAATCGGCCGCGCCCCGCCTCGAGCCGCTGCTCGTGGGCGCGTTGGCGCGCGACCTGCTGCTGCATTACGGCCACGGACTGAAGATCGAACGCGCAACGGGAGATGTGGACTTCGCGCTGGCCGTTGCCGATTGGAGCGAGTTCTCGGCGGCACGGGATGCGCTGCTGGCGAGCGGCTTGTTCGTAGCTCACCGGAGGACAACGCACAAACTTCAGCATGCGAAGTACGGCTGGATCGATCTGATCCCTTTTGGCGCGGTCGAGCGGCCGGACGCAACGATTGCCTGGCCGCCAGCCGGCGATGAGGTCATGGAGGTGATCGGCTACTCGGAGGCCGCCGAGGCATCCATCGTCATGGCGTTGCCGAAAGAGCAGACCGCGCGCATCGTGTCGCTGCCGATGCTGGCCGTGCTCAAGGTCTTTGCGTGGAATGACCGGCATCGCGACACACAAGGAAAGGACGCCGTCGACTTGGGGCTCATCCTCCGCAGCTATCTTGAAGCGGGCAACCTTGATCGGCTTTACGCGGAGTTTCCTCAGGTGATCACGGATCAGTTCGACTTCGAGCCCACCAGCGGCTGGTTGCTGGGCCACGACGCGCGCTCGGCTCTTCTGAAGCACAGCATTCGCTTTGACCAAGTCATCCAGCGACTCGATTCGATCCTCGCTCGGGAGCTGTCACCAGATCGCCAATCGCTACTGGTGGCGAAGCTGAATCCGGTTCAGACGGATCAAGCGCTCAAACTGTTGGCGGCGTTTCACGCTGGGCTTCTGGGCGCAAGCACGCCATGAATACCGCCACCCTCGTGCAGGAACTGGAGCCAGCTCGGCATCGAGGCCAAGCTACTCGCGGGTATCGCCCCTGGTGGAGCCGTTGGTGGCGTAAACGCCCCGAAAGTCGGCGTTTATAGAGAAGTTAACCGGGTTTAGTGATCCGCGATAAACCCCACCAACGCGAGCTGCGGTCGCTCTTGACCGGATCCACACTGGGCTGTCCGCGAAAAGCCCGCTCATGGTCGGTCTGCGCGGGGTCGGAAAGACCGTCTTGCTCAATCGCATAGGCAACGACGCCGAGGCGCGCGGTTTCGCGACGATCATCCCGGTCGATGTCGCCAGGGCGAACAAGAACCGCGTGTCGGTCGACAAGCCCGCGGCGCGGCTGCTGTCGATGCACAGCGCGAAAGGGCTCGAGTTCCCGTGCGTGGCGGTCGGCGGCCTGGGCGCCCTCGGGCGGCACGGCACGATTGAAGACGACGTCAGGCTCACCTACGTCGCCATCACGCGCGCGACGCACGAGGCGTTTCTGACCTACTCGCGGGTGTCGCCGCTGGTGGAGAGGTTGGTGGCGTAGGCGGAAGCTGTGGGATCTACTTCGCGGTCACCGCAAGCTTGACCTTGGTCTTCCTCTGCAGCGCGCCGAGGATGTCGAAGAAGTTCTCGGTGCTGGGATTGCCCTTGTCGCCGAGCATCCGGTGCAAGCTCTTGCTGGGCTTGTTGATCTCGGCGGCGAGGCCTTCGAACCCGATCGTAGCGTTGATCAGGTCGCGCAGTATCGCCTTGCCGGTGGCGGAATCTCCCGCAAGATAGGCATTCAGCGATTCAGTGAAGAGCGCTTGGCGGAACTTGGCGTCGCGTTGCGCGCGCCATGACGGTTTCCTTGAAATCCCGAGTCAGTGCCATTCGTTGCTCCCGGAGTTGACTACTGTAAATGCATACAGTAGTCTGGGATTCCCATCGCCCGAATCAAGCCGATGCCTGCGGTCGTTTTGAAGCCGGAAAGCCTTGCTGTACTCGTTCGGACTGTACGCGGCGAACGGGTGCTTCTGGACGCGGACCTGGCGACGCTCTACGGTGTGGCGACCGGGGCCTTGAATCAAGCGGTCAAGCGCAACCTGGAGCGGTTCCCTGCGGACTTCATGTTCCAGTTGTCGATCGAGGAATGGGCAGGTTTAAGGTCACAGGTTGTGATCTCAAAAGACATGCGCGCAGGCATGCGATCACAATTTGTGACCGCATCCCGCAGGAATGTCAGCGCCCTGCCTTTCGCATTCAGCGAGCAGGGCGTCGCCATGCTTTCCAGCGTCCTGCGCTCGCCGCGCGCGGTCGAGGTGAACATCGCCATCATGCGGACGTTCGTGCAGTTACGCCGGTTGATGGACTCCAATCGCGAGCTGGCCCGCAAGATCGACGCCCTGGAACGCAAGTACGACGAGCAGTTCAGCGTCGTCTTCGACGCGATCAAGCAGCTTATCGCCGAAGACGACGCGAGGGAGTCGCAGCCCAAGCGCCGCATAGGTTTCTGATCTCCAACCGGCCCGCGTGTCGGTCGACAAGCTGGGGGTGTGGCTGTTGTCGATGCACACCGCGAAAGGGCTCGAGTTCCCGTGCGTGGTGGTCGGCGGCCTGGGGATGTAGCGTTGCGTCAACCGGGCCTGCCTACCGTCGCCCTCTGTTCTCACAGCCAAGCGCGCGTGCCGGTCACGCGCGGTGCGTCAGCGTGCCGTAGGCTGGCCTGGCTGCTTGGGCACTGAAGTGGCGTTGGATCCGTCGCTGTAGCGGCTCTCAACCTGCCGGCCGTTCATGCAGGGCTGGCTGGCGTAGATGATCTTGCCGTCCTCCTGGCAACGATAGACGCCGGGGGTCATCCGCTGGGAGGCCTCGAGCTTCAGGGCGGGTGAGACCGGCGTCGGTTGGGCTGGCTCGACGACCGGCTCGGCGCTTTGGACCGGAGCGCGACTGGGCGTCGCCGCTGCCGGCGTCTTCTTGGCATTGCCGGAGAGAACGGAGAGGATCGGCGCACCCGAGCTCAGCATGACAGCGACTGAGCCGCCGATGATGGCCACGAAGCCTGCACAGATGACAGCGTTTACGACGCGATCGCTCATATCCAAAGCACCGGTGAGGTACCGATCGCTCACAGGATAGGCAGCGAACGCGCCGCCGTCGCGGGGAAAAGAGGGCCGAATGGGGCCGCTGTTCGAGTCGCGCGGCAGCGTCACCCAGGCGCGCGTCAGCCGCTGACCCCTTCCAATCCCAATCCCCGCACGAGGAAGTCCGTCAGCCCGTCAACGACCTGCTCGTGCGTCAGGTCGCGGTAGAGCGACCAGCGGCGCAGTGCCAGCATTACCGGCAGGAAGGTCAGGATCTGTGCCGCCAGGCGCACGTTGGGCTTTGGCCCGGGCAGCTGCCGCAGTGCCTGGCCGACGATGGTCTCGAACATGCCGATGAACTCCTCCACGCGCGCCAGGATCACGCGCAGCGAGCGCGGCTCGAGCAGGTGGCTGTCCTGGTAGATGAGCAGGATCTCTTCCTGGTGCTGGTACATCACCTCGCACACCGCGTGCACGGCGGAGCGGATGCGCGCGGCGGGGTCGTGGCTGGACGCCAGCGCCTTGCGCGTCTCTTCCTGGTACTCGGAGACGATGCGGTCGCACACTAGATAGAGAATGTCGTCCTTCGAGCGCACGTAGTTGTAGATCGTGCCCTGCGTCATGCCGGCGGCGCGGCCGATGTCGCGCACGGTGGCGTTGTGGAAGCCCTTCTCGATGAAGACGCGGATCGCCGCCGCGATCAGCTGTTCGCGCTTCTCGCGGACGAGCTCGGCATCCTTGGTCGCCGCCTTCACCGGCCGCCGTTGCGGTGGCGTTCGTTCCGCCGGCCGGGCGATTTCGGGCACTTCGTTCTCCTCGCTCTGCTTGCCGCCTCCCCGCCCGCGCTGAGCGCCCGCTCAGCGCGTCTCGATTGCGACGGGCAGGGCAGAAAGTCTCGGCGATTCTGCTCCGTCCCAGAGGGAAAGTCCTGCCGCGCTGCATCTTGACCCGGCTCCGGGCGGTTCTTACGCTGAGCGCGGAGTCAGAACGCTAAGTCACGCGAAGACGGGCAACACCCGAGAGGAGACATAGATGAAACGGCTACTGTCGATCTGGACAGGCGCGCTGCTCGCGCTCGCCGCACCGCTGGCGGCGGCGCAGCAGCAGGGCGTCACGGCGGACACGATCACCATCGGCGCATACGGGCCCATCACCGGCCCCGCCGCGTACATCGGCCTGGCCGGCCGCGACGGGATGCTGCTGGCGATCAAGGAGATCAACGCCGCAGGCGGCATCAACGGCCGCAAGATCAACGTGGTGTTCGAAGATGACACGCATTCACCGACGCGCGCGCTCGCGGCGGTGAAGAAGCTGGTCGAACAGGACAAGGTGTTCGCGATCATGTCGGTGGCCGGCAGCAACGCCACGGTGGGCACGATCGATTACGTGCGCGAAAAGGGCGTCGTGATGTACGTGTCGATCGCCTCTGCCCCGCCGGTCACCTGGCCGCATGCGCGCAACATGTTCCGCGGCGGCACGACCGAAACCGCCCGCTACGGCGAGCTCTATGCCGAGTACCTCGCCACCAACGCCGCCAACAAGCGCATCGCGATCATGCACGGCCGCGAGGAGTACCCGCGCAACGAGGCCGAGGCCACGATCGCGAAGCTGAAGACCTGGTTCAGCCTCGAGCCGGTCGCCCGCGCCGAGTTCAACATCAACGACAAGGACTTCACGTCGCAGCTGATCACGGTGCAGAAGGCCAATCCGGACGTCATCGCGTTCTTCGGCAACCCGGCCGAGGCGGCGATCGCGATGCGGCAGGCGCGCGAGCTCGGCATGAAGCAGCCGTTCTTCGTCGGCAGCAATATGGTCGACCCGGGCCTGGTGCTCGCTGCGCGCGCCAACGCGGAAGGAGCCACCGGCTTTTCGCTGATTCCGCTGCTGCCGGGAGCGAGCGCGCCCGAGATGAAGGCGTGGGAAGCCAACTGGCGCAAGGAGTATCCGAACGCGCCGGCCGGCCGCCCCAACAACTTTGACCTGCTGGGCTATGGCGACATGTATGTGCTGGCCGAAGGCATGAAGCGCGCGGGCAAGGACCTGACCACCGACAGCCTGATCAAGGGGCTGGAAGAGCATCCAGGGTTACCGCATCGGCCCGGTGGCCACGCCGCGCACGTTCTCGACCAAGCACCACATCGGCAACCTGACGCTGGTGCCGATGACGGTCAAGAACGGGCAGTGGGAGCCGGTGCCCTGGACCAGCAAGCACGAGAGCGACATCCTGAGCCGCTACAACTAGGCCGCGCCCCGCCTTAGCCTGATTCAGCGTCCGCGCATGCGGCGTCAGCGCCGATGACGGTCACGCTCGCCTTCCAACTGGCGATCGCCGGGATCAGCGTCGGGAGCATCTACGCTCTCGTCGCCCTGGCGATCGTCATTCCGTTCAAGGCCTCGGGCGTCCTGAACTTCGGCCAGGGCGAGATGGTCACCGCCGGCGCGTACATCGCGCTGGTGCTGACCACACTCGGGTTGCCGTTCCCGGTGGTGCTGGCGCTGGTGCTGGTGATCGGCGCCGTCGGCGGCATGCTGATCGAGCGCGCGCTGATCCGGCCGATCATCCGCGCGCCGGAGTTCACGGTGGTGATCGCCACCTTCGCGATCGGCCTCCTGATCAAGTACGTGATCCAGCTGCGGTTCGGCGACAGCCCGGCGGCGCTCGACGGGCCGTTCGGCATGGAGCCGCTGCTCCTCGCCGGGCTGCGCTTCAATCCGACCTCGATCTGGATCTTCGCGTGCATGCTGGGCGTCACCTTCGCGGTGATCGCCTTCTTCAGGTACACGCGGCTCGGCAAGGCGATGCGCGCGGTGTCGATCAACGCCGAGGCCGCGCGGCTGATGGGCATCCGCGTCGATTCGGTATGGCGCTGGGCGTGGGCGATCAGCACCGCGATCGGCGCGCTGGCCGGCCTGCTGGTGGCGCCGGTGATCGGCGTCAACCCGGAGATCGGCACGCTGATCCTGCGCGGGCTGGTGGCGGCGGTGATCGGCGGCTTCACCAGCGTGCCGGGCGCGATCATCGGCGGGCTCGCGGTCGGGCTGATCGAGACGTTCTCCGGCGTCCTCGTCAGCAGCACCTTCAAGAACCTGGTGCCGTTCATCATCCTGATGCTGCTGCTGGTGTTCCGTCCGTACGGGCTGTTCGGCGTGGCAGAAGCCAAGCGCGTCTGATGCCGAGCCGGCAGACCTTTCTTGCCCTGGTTGCAATGGTGCTTCTCGCCGGGTTGGGCTTATACGTCGGCAACTACACGACCTACCTGCTGAACCTGGCGATGATCGCGGTGATCGCGGCGGTCGGCCTCAACCTGCTGACGGGCAACAGCGGGCAGATCTCGCTGTGCCATTCGTCGTTCATGGCGATCGGCGCCTACGTGTCGTCGCTGCTGGCGGTGCGCTACGGCGTGCCGTTCTGGGCGGCGATCCCGGTCGCGGCGTCGGTCGCCGCGCTGACGGGCGCGATGCTCGGCTTCCCGGCGAGCCGGCTGCAAGGCATGTACCTCGCGCTTGCCACGCTCGGCTTCCTGCAGATCGTGCAGATCGTCATCGAGGAGTTCGCGGACATTCACCGGCGGCGTGCGCGGGCTCAACGTGCCCAAGCCGACGTGGTTCGGTGCGGCCGCGGTGTCGGAGTACCAGCTGTACCTGATCGTCGTCGGATGTGCGGTGTTCGCGGTGTGGGCCGCCGCCAACATCCTGGCGTCGTCCTACGGGCGCGAGATGAACGCGGTGCGGCTGAGCCCGCACGCCGCGCAGGCGCTCGGCGTGGCGGTGGCGCGCGTAAAGCTCGGCGCGTTCGCGCTGTCGGCGGCGTTTGCCGGGTTGGCCGGTGGATTGATGGCGATCGTGGTCGGCTTCATCGACCCGATCGAGTTCGGCGTGTCGGCCGCGTTGCGGCAGATCACTTACATCGTCGTCGGCGGCATGGGGTCGGTCGCGGGCTCGGTGATCGGCGCCGCCGTGCTGTCGGGCCTGCCGGAGGTGCTGCGGCCGGTGCGCGAGTACAGCGATCTCATCTACACGCTGATCCTGCTGGCGTTCCTGCTGTTCATGCCGCATGGCCTCGTCGTCGTGTGGGACTGGGCGCGGCTCGGCGCGTGGCGCGCGATCGACCGGGCGCGAACAAGGTGAGGACGACAGGATGACCGACCGGCTGACGCTCGAAGGCGTGACCGTGCGCTTCGGCGGCGTGGTCGCGGCGCGCGACGTGTCGCTGGCTGTCGCTCCGGGAGAGATCCGCGGGCTGATCGGCCCGAACGGCGCCGGCAAGACGACGCTGATCAACGCGATCACCGGCGCGGTGCCGCTCGCAGCCGGGCGCGTGCTGCTCGACGGCGAATCGATTTCGGGACATGCGTCGCACCACATCGGCCGGCGCGGCGTGGGGCGCACGTTCCAGCATGTCGAGGCGTTTTCGGAGATGACGGTGCTCGATAACGTGCTGGTCGGCGTCGACCGCCGCAGCCGCGTGCCGTTCTGGAGCGCGGCGCTGGACACCCGCCGCGCGGGCGCGAACGAACGCGCGGCGATCAAGTTCGCCAGCGAGACGCTGGATGCGTTCGGGCTGCTGCCCTACCGGAACACGCGCTCGTCGGATCTGCCGTTCGGCCTGCTGAAGCGGATGGACCTCGCGCGCGCGCTGGCCGCACGGCCGACGCTGCTGCTGATGGACGAGCCGACCTCGGGCATGAGCGAGTCGGAGGCCGACACCGCGATCGCCACCGCGCGCACGCTGGCCGAGCAGCGCGGCATCACGCTGCTGGTGGTCGAGCACAACATGCGGGTGATGATGGCGCTCGCGGACCGCATCACCGTGATGCAGTTCGGCGCGGTGGTGGCGGAGGACACGCCGGAGGGCGTCCAGCGCAACCGGACCGTGATCGATGCCTACCTGGGCGAGGAGGCGGCCGATGCTGGTCGTTGACAAGCTCGTCTCGGGCTACACCGGCATCAACGTGCTGCACGAGGTGTCGCTCGAGGTGCCGACCGGCGCAGTCGTCGGCGTGCTCGGGGCCAACGGCGCCGGCAAGACCGCGTTGCTGCGCGCGATCTCCGGACTCAACCCGGTGCGCGGCGGGCGCGTCGTGTTCGACGGCGAGGACCTGTCGCGCTCGTCGACCGACGCGATCGTGCGCCGCAAGGTGATCCACATGCCGCAGGGACGGATGTTGTTCGGGGCGATGAGCGTGCGCGAGAACCTGGAGCTCGGCGCGTATCTGGTCGACGACCGCGCCACGTTCGACGAACGCCTGCAAAAGGTGTACGACCTGTTTCCGATCCTGAAGGAACGCGCCGGGCAGACGGCGGCGTTCCTCTCCGGCGGCGAGCAGCAGATGCTGGCGCTCGGCCGCGCGTGGATGTCGAGCCCGAAGCTGCTGCTGCTCGACGAGCCGTCGCTCGGGCTGGCGCCGAAGATCTTCGACGCGATCATCGACTCGGTGCGCGCGATCCACGCGGCCGGCGCGTCGATCCTGATCGCCGAGCAGAACGCGCGCAAGGTGCTGCGCTTTGCCGACCACTGCTACGTGCTGGAAAACGGCAAGGTGGCGTTCCATGGGTCGGGGCCGGAGTTGCTGCGCGACGAACGCATCGAACGAACTTATCTGGGAGCGAGCCACTGATGAAGATCATCGACGTCCATTCGCACTGGGGCACGAAGCGCGGCTACACGCTGCGCACCGAAGAGGAACTCGCCCAGCAGAAGAAGACCTGGAACTCGGAGCCGACCTATCACACCGAGGACGAGATGGCGGCGTACTTTCGCGCCAGCGACGTGCGCGTGATCCTCGACTTCGGCTTCACCAAGTTCATGCCGCTCGCCGAGGCCGCGCCGATCCACGATTACGGCTTCGAGACGCAGCGCGCGCACCCGAACGAGATCATCGGCCACTGGATCCACATCGATCCGGCCACCGGCGCGGCCGGCGTGCGCGAGCTGCGACGCTGCATCGAACAGGCGCCGGGCTTCCTCGGGTTTGCGGTGTCGGGCTCCGGCAGCGGCCCGCCGAGCGACCCGAAGTGGTTCCCGTTCTACGACCTGTGCATCGAGGCCGGTGCGCCCGTACTGATCTTCGTCGGCACGACCGGGCTGGGCGCCGGCCTGCCCGGCGGCATGGGCATCCTGCTCGACGACTGCCACCCGCGGCACCTCGATTACGTCGCGGCGAAATTCCCGAAGCTGACGATCGTCGCCGCGCGCCCCGGCTGGCCGTGGCAAAGCGAGACGATCGCGGTGCTGATGCACAAGCGCAATATCTGGTACGAGCTGCACGGCTGGTCGCCGAAGTACTTCACGCCGGACCTGAAGCACGAGATTCCGCGCCGGCTGCGCGACCGGCTGATGTTCGGCGCCGACTATCCGCTGTTCACTTACGAACGGCTGGTGCGTGACTGGCGCGCCGACGGCTACGACGAGGAGACGCTGAACAACGTGTTCCACCGCAACGCGGAACGATTTCTCGAACAGGTGAGGCGCAAGTGAATCTCGAACTGAAGGACAAAGTTGCGATCGTCGGCGGTGCGAGCAAGGGCATCGGCTACGGCATCGCGCGCATCCTGGCGGGCGAAGGCGCATCGGTCGCGATCTGCGCGCGGCGCGAGCCGGATCTGTCGGCCGCGGCCGAGCGCATCCGCAACGAGACCGGAGTGCGCGTGCTGCCGGTCGCCGCCGACGCGCGCAAAGCCGACGACTGCAAGCGCATCGTCGAGGCCGTGAAGGCGGAGTTCGGCGGCGTCGACATCCTGGTCAACAACGATGGCGCGCCGCCGCTCGGCGAGATCATGTCGTTCGACGATACGGCGTGGGCCAAGGCGGTCGAGCAGAACCTGATGTACGTGGTGCGCATGGTGCGCGAGGCGGTGCCGTCGATGCGCGAGCGCGGCGGCGGCAGCATCCTCAATATCACCGCGATCTCGGCGATCCAGCCGATTCCGGGCTTTGCGCTGTCAGTCGCGACGTGGTCGGGCGTGATCGGCTTCGCGAAGACGCTGTCGCTGGAAGTCGCGCAATACGGCATCAACGTCAACACGATCTGCCCCGGCTACGTCGACACTTCACGCCTGCGTACGGTGTTCGCCGCGGGTACCGAACCGGCCGAGGTGGTGCAGGCGCGGCTGCGCCAGGAGATTCCGCTGAAGCGCATCGGCACGGTCGACGACATCGGCAACCTGGTCGCGCTGCTGGTGTCGCCGAAGGGTTCATACATCACCGGCGCCGCGATTCAGGTCGACGGCGGCCTGCTGCGCGCCGTGCGTTAGGAGTTGAGATGATCGAAGCACCCCGTCCCCCAAGCCAGGCCGCGATCGACGAGTACACCGCCAAGGGCTGGTGGCACGATCGGACGCTGTTCGAAGTGCTCGAGCGGCATGCGAAGGAGCACCCGCAGCGCGAAGCCATCGTCGACAACCGCCGGCGCATCAGCTACGGCCAGTTGTGGGCCGAAGTGAAGCGCTTCGCCGAGTTCCTGCGTCGCCAGGGCGTGAAGCGCGGCGACGTGGTCACGCTGCAGTTGCCCAACCGTATCGAGTTTCCGGTCGTCTTCTACTCGCTCGAACTGATTGGCGCGGTCGCCAACAAGATCAGCGCTGACTTCCGCTCGGTGGAAGTCGAATACATCCTGAAGTTCTCGCAGTCGCGCGTCTATGTCTGCGCGAGCCAGTTCAAGGGCTTCGATTACTTGGCGATGATTCGCGAGCTGCGGCCCAGGCTGCCGGATCTGCAGATGGTCGTCTGCGTCGACGACGTCGATGCGCAGGATGTGCGCAGCTTCGGGCGCGTGCTCGACGAAACGCCGGAGATCGCCGACAAGGACCGTGTGCGGATGGATCCGTTCGAGATCATGCGGATGTGCTTCACGTCGGGCACGACCGGCAATCCGAAGGGCGTCCTGCACTGCACGAACACGACACTGTGCACTTCCGAGCTGATCAACGAGGAACTGAAGGTGACCGAGCGCGATGTGCTGCTCGACTACCTGCCGGTGGGCCTGAACTGGGGTTACATCACGCTGGTGCAGTCGGCGATAGCCGGCGCGAAGATCGTGTTGATGGAGAAGTTCACGGCCGAAGGCGCGCTCGAGGTGATCGAGCGCGAGAAAGTGACCTATATCCCGACGGCACCGGCGTCGATCGTCGCGATGCTGAACTCGCCCGACCTCAAGAAGCGCGATCTGAGCTCGCTGCGGGTCGTGATCACCGGCGGCGCGTCAGCGGCGGTGGAAACGATCAGGGCGTTCCAGGCAGCGCTGCCGAGCGCGAGGCTGATCGAGCTCTACGGCATGCTGGAAACTGGATTCCACTCGTTCACGCGGCTGAACGACGATCCGCTGAAGGTCAACGGCACGGTCGGCCGCTGTGTCAGCCAGATGGGTCTGCGCATCATCGACGACGAGGGCAAGGACATGCCGCACGGGGAAGTCGGCGAGATCGCGGCGGTCGGACCGTCGGTGCACTTCGGTTACCTGAACAACCCGGCCGCCAATCGCGACAGCTTCACCGCGGACGGGTGGTTCCGCACCGGCGACCTCGGACAGTTCGTCGACCCGGAAGGCAACGTTCGCATCGCGGGACGCAAGAAGGAAATCATCAACCGCGGCGGCAAGAAGTACTTCCCGCGCGAGATCGAGGAGTTGCTGTACCAGCACCCGGCCATCCTGCAGGTGGCGATCGTCGGCGCGCCCGATCGCGCGGCTCGGCGAGAAGAACTGCCTGTGCGCGGTGCTGAAGCCCGGCACGTCGCTGACGCTCGACGAGGTCGTCGCCTTCCTGCGTGGGCGGGTGGCCGATTACAAGCTGCCGGAGCAGCTGGTGATCATGGACGCGCTGCCGATGACACCGACCGGCAAGATCCGCCGGCCGGAGCTCGTCAAGCGCGTGCAGACGACCGCCTGACGGCGAGGAAACCACGTGCTCAGGCTCGATGGCAAAGTCGCCCTCGTAACCGGCTGCGGCACGATCGGCGAGGGATGGGGCAACGGCAAGGCGATTGCCGTTCTTCTTGCCAGGCAGGGCGCCAGCGTCTTCGGCTGCGACCTCGATCTCGCGGCCGCGCAGGCCACCCGCAAGCTGATCCAGGATGAAGGCGGCGTCGCCGAGGTCCAGGCCTGCGACGTGACGAAGGCGGCCGACGTCAAGGCGCTCGTCGATGCCTGTATGGCCCGCTTCGGCCGCATCGACATCCTGGTCAACAACGTCGGGCGCTCCGAGCCGGGCGACCCGGTCACGATGGACGAAGCGGTCTGGGACGAGCAGATGGACGTGAACGTGAAGGCCGCGTTCCTGATGTGCAAGCACGTGCTGCCGATCATGGAACGCCAGGGCGGCGGCTCGGTGGTCAACATCTCCTCGATCGCCGGGCTGCGCTACATCGGAAAGCCGCAGGTCGCTTACGCGGCGGCGAAGGCGGCGCTGATGCAGATGACGCAGACCACCGCGGTGATCTATGCATCGAAAGGGATCCGGCTCAACAGCGTGGTCCCGGGGCTGATGTTCACGCCGCTGGTGAAGCGACTCGCCGACAAATACGCGGAGGGCGATTACGAAGGTTTCGTGGCGCACCGGCACCAGCAGGTGCCGATGGGGCGCATGGGCGACGCGTGGGACGTGGCGCACGCGGTGCTCTTTCTGGCCAGCGACGAAAGCAAGTACATCACCGCGCAGCAGATCGTGGTCGATGGGGGCCTGACGGCCGCCACGCGCTGACGCGCGCACTGATTTCTAGCCTACTTCGCAGTCACCGCTAGCCTTACCTTGGTCTTGAGCGCCGACGTGCAGGCCGCAGGCGCTTGCGCAGGTCCCATTTTGGGACTACCCTGTTCTAAATGCGCGTGATTGCCGTTTCCACATTAAGGACGTTCTGGAAGCGGCATCCCGACGCCGAGCAGCCTTTGAAGGCCTGGTTCGAGGAGGCAACGAACGCGTCGTGGACCCAGCCCTCGGATATCAAGGAGCGATACCGCAGCGCCAGCATCCTGAAGAACCGCCGCGTCGTCTTCAACATCAAGGGCAACGACTACCGGCTGGTCGTGGCCATTGCCTACAAGTTGCAGGTCGTCTACGTGAAGTTCGTCGGCACCCATAAGGAGTACGACGCAGTGGACGCCCAGACCGTTGATATGGCCTGAGCGGCCTCGGAAGACAACATGGACATCCGCCCCGTCCGCACCAAAGCAGATTACAAGGCCGCCCTCAGGGAGATCTCGGCCCTGATGGAGGCTGACCCCGCTCCGGGCACCGCGGAAGGAGACCGTCTGGACATTCTGGTCACGTTGGTTCAGGTCTATGAAGCCAGGCACGTTCCCATCAGCCCACCTGACCCGGTGGAGGCCATCAAATTCCGGATGGAGCAAGGCGGCCTGTCGGTGAAGGATCTGGAGCCACTCATCGGCAAGAGCAACCGCGTCTATGAGGTGTTGAACCGCAAGCGCCCGCTGACGCTAGCCATGATCCGCAGACTGCACGAGGGTCTGGGCATTCCAGCGAAGGTCCTGATTGCCGAGACTGTTGGGGTGCGCGCCAAGCTCGCGGCGCTGGGGTTGACTGAAGCGGATGTGTCCGAGGCCGTGCGTTGGGCGCGCAAAGGCGCGTCAGCGCCACAGGTAGCCGAACCGAGGGCGAAATACGCGGCTGTCAGACGAAGAGCGCGCGCGGCGCCACGCAAGCGGGGTCCGAAGCGCGCATGAAACCGGCCTTGCGGGTGGTGCTGGACACCGACGTTTTTCTGAGCTGCCGGCCGACCGGAAGGTCAACGTCTCATTGCAGCTCGTGCTGCCCCTCAGTGCGCGAACTCCACCACCTGCCGCACCGCCTTCCCTTCTCTCAGGAGATCAAACCCGAGATTGATCTCCTCCAGCCGCAACCGCCCGCTCAACAACCGATCCACCGGCAACCGTCCCTGCCGGTATAGCGCGATGTACCGCGGCAGGTCGCGCACCGGCACGCAGGTGCCGATGTAGCTGCCCTTGATCGTGCGTTCCTCGGCGACCATGTTCACGTGCGGAATCTGCAGCGTGTGGGTCGGCGGCGGGAGGCCGGCGGAGATCGTCGTGCCGCCACGGCGCGTGATCTTGTAGGCGAGTTCCATCGCCTTCACCGAGCCGGCGAACTCCATCGCGAAATCGACGCCGCCGCGCGTGGCGGCCTTCACCTCGTCGACGATCGAGTCGGACGCTGCGTTGTAGAGGTCGGTCGCGCCGAGGCTCTTCGCCAGTTGCAGCTTGTCGTCGGCCAGGTCGATCGCGACGATGCGGCTCGCGCCCGCACATACCGCGCCGAGCACGGCGGCGAGCCCGACGCCGCCCAGCCCGATCACCGCTGCGGTCTGCCCCATCGCGAGCTTCGCCGTGTTGACGACTGCGCCGACGCCGGTGAGCACCGCGCAGCCGAACAGCGCAGCCTCGGCCAGCGGCAGCTCCGGGTCGATCTTCACCAGCGAGCGGCGCGACACCGTCGCGTATTCGGCGAACGCCGAGCAGCCCAGGTGGTGGTACAGCGACTGGCCGTTCCTGTGCAGTCGCCGCGCGCCGCTGAGCAGCGTGCCCGCGGTGTTGGCGACAGCGCCCGGCTCGCAAAGCGCAGGCCGGCCTTCTGCGCACGGCGCGCAGTGGCCGCAGCTCGGCACGAAGACCATCACCACGTGGTCACCGCGCTTGAGATCTTCGACGCCGGCACCGGTCGCTTCGACGATGCCGGCCGCTTCGTGGCCGAGCAGCATCGGTGTCGGCCGCGGCCGGTCGCCGTTGATCACGGAGAGGTCGGAGTGACACAGGCCCGCAGCGGCGATCTTCACCAGCACCTCGCCCGGGCCTGGGGCGTCGAGCTCGACCGCCTCGATCGCCAGCGGTTTCGATTGCGCATAGGGCGTGGCTGCGCCCATCGCGTGCAGCACGGCTCCGTGGATCTTCATCGCGTCCTCCTTCAGTTCATTCGACCTGTTCGAGCCGGCCGCGCGTGACGGCGCCGCGGTCGATCAGGTGGACCGTGTCGAGCATGTCGCTCGAATGCGCGAGGTCGGACTCGGACAGGATCACCGACAGGCCTTCGCGCTTCAGCCGGCCGATCACTTCCACTAGTCGCTGCGCGAGGACCGGCGCCACGCCTTCGAATGGCTCGTCGAGCAGCAGCAGCCGCGTGCCGCACATCAGCGCGCGCGCCAGCGCGGCGAGTTTCTGCTGCCCGCCGGAAAGCTGCAACCCGCGCCGCTGCGCGAACTCGCGTGCTTCGGGGACGAGCTCGTAAACCGTGGCGAGCCGCTTGGCGGTGTCCGCGAGGCCGGTGGCCCACGCCGGCAGCAGGATGTTTTCCTCGACCGTCAGGTCGGGAATCAGGCGGCGGTCCTCGGGCATGTAGCCGATGCCGAGCTTCGCGCGGCCGTGCACCGGCAGCGCGGTCAGTGACGCGCCGTCGAATGTGACCGTGCCGGCCTGTGCCGGCAGGATGCCCATGATGCTGCGCATCAGCGTGGTCTTGCCGGCGCCGTTGCGGCCGATCAGCCCCGCGAACTCGCCACCCTCGACGCTGAGTGCCACGTTGCGCAGGATCGCCACCGAGCCGATCGACACGTTCAGGTTCTCAATGCGCAGCATTCTCAACTCGCAGCATGGGCCACCTTGCGTGCGACTGCGGCCGCGTGGATCGTGCCGACGACGTAGCGGCGCACCTCGTCGTCGTTGAGCACGACGTCCGGCGCCCCGTCGGCGATGATCCGCCCCTCGTAGAACGCCAGCACGCGGGCGGCGTAGCGGCGCACGATGTCCATATCGTGTTCGACGAAGAGAATCGTCACGCGATCGGCGCGCACCGCCGCCATCACGCGGTCCATGATGGCGAACTTCTCGTCGGCGCTGACGCCACTGGTGGGCTCGTCGAGCAGCAGCACCTTCGGCTTCACCACCATCGCCATCGCGATGTCGAGTAGCTTGCGCACGCCTTCGGGCAGCACGCCGGCCAGCCGGTGGCGCCACTCCTGCAGCCCGAACTGCTCGAGCGTGGCGTCGGCGGCGGTGTCAACGCGGTCGCCGGTCACGGTGACGCCGCTCTGCCACGCCTTCGCGTTGGTGACGACGACGCCGAGCGCGACCAGCAGGTTCTCACGCACGGTGAGGCTGCCGAAGAGCTGCGGGATCTGGAACGAGCGGCACATGCCGAGCCGTGTGACCTCGCGCGGCACGAGCTTGGTGATGTCGCGGCCGGCGTA
>CAVPGM010000015.1:0-104793 GCA_963703945.1 uncultured beta proteobacterium
GAGACGCGTCTCGCCGGCAGCGGGATCAAATGCTTCGTGATCGGCGGCAATGACGACGATCCCGAGGTGCTCGAGCTGCTGAAAGATGCCAATACGCAATCCATCGTCTTCTGCGAAGGCAAAGAGGTCGCGATCGACGATTATCACACCATGATCAGCGTCGGCTTCAGCAATCGTACGCCGTGGAAGACGCCGCGCGAGGTCGATGACGATGACCTCGGAAAGATGATCGAAGGATTGGCGGGCGGCGTTGCCGATAGGCAGCACGCGATTTTCAATTTCCATGTACCGCCGGTGGATCGACGCTCGACACCTGTCCGATGCTGGACTGGAGCACGAGTCCGCCGACCCCAAATCGTCAAGGGAGGCCAGGCGGTGATGCATGGCGCCGGCAGCAAGGCCGTGCGCCGGGCGATCGAAACGCATCAACCGCTGCTCAGCCTGCACGGCCATATTCATAAATTTGGCGGCGTCGTCAAAATCGGCCGGACGACGTCCGTGAACCCCGGCAGCGAATATGGCGAGGGCGTGCTGCGTGGCTGCCTGCTGACTTTGGCGCGAGATGAGGTGAAGAATTATCAGCTGACCGCCGGCTGAAGTGTTGTCGCGGCGGGGAGCGAAACTCTAGTCACAACGGAGACCTACCATGGCAGTGGCAGCAGCAAAGCCGGAAGTTTTCACCCGCAACGCATCGGGCCTGGTACGGGTGATGTCGCCTATTCGGCCTTCATCTACAACATTCTGACGATGGGCCTGATCTTTCCTTGGACCTATCTCTGGGCACCGGGCGCGCTGCCCGCCGGCCGCCTCGTCTGGGGAATACTGCTCGCCATGATCTTTGAGATCCCCATCGCGCTTACCTATGTCTGGCTATCCACGGCGCTGCCTCGTTCAGGCGGCGACTACGTGTTTCAGAGCAGGGTGTTCGGCGGCGGCGTCGGTTTCGCGGTGGTGATGTCAGGGTTCGTCATCTGGATCCTGCAATGGGTCGCTCTCTCAGGCTGGCTGCTCTCCTATCTCGGGTTCGCCTCCCTGTTCCTCGGGCTCGGCGGGACAATGGGAAATCCGACGCTCACCAGCCTCGGGGTGTGGTTCACCACGCCCTGGGCGATCGTCATCGTGAGCATTCTGAACGCGTTGCTGGCGATGCTGCTGCTGGTCAGAAACTCGGTGCCGATCGCGGTGCTCGAAGGCATAGGCCAACAGGGCGAGCAGCAGGCCGGTCACGATCAGCGATCCGAGGATGATCACCAGCTGGTTCTGGAACGAGCGGGCACCCTTGATTTCGCCGTTCTGCTCGGGCCAAGTCAATCCAAGAGGCAAGCCGTTCGCGGGCGAGGTCGTGGAACAGCCGATCGACGGCAGGCCTGTCTGATTGAATTGCCTGATACTCATCCTCATCCATGATCTTGCTGTAGTAGCCGAGCGTTCCGATCCGGTCCTCGAAGTTCTTGAGGTCGGCTTGCCCCTCAAGATGCTCGGTCTTGCCCATGAGGTGGGCCCGGAAATAGCCGTTGCTCTCGCGAATGACGGGAATGGCAAGCTTGCCGACCACGTCACCGCCCATGATCAGGACGTCGGCCTCATAGTATTTTGCGGCGTTTATGAACTTGCGAAAGATGCGCTGTGAGCCATGAAAATCGGAGGCGAAGAACAGACGCGTCAGCCTCTCGGTGGTCTTTGGGGCGCTCCTTCGAAACAGAGACATAAGAATCGGGTCCGCTGCCCCAGTTGCCGCATTCTTGATTCAGATAGACGGCCTAACTAGTCTAACATCTACTGCGACCAGGAAGCTAAGGTTTAACTCTCAATTCGGGCCATCCTAGAGCGGATCGAGGAGCCTTCGGCCAACACCTTTGATAGATGCAATTGTTTCCCGCGCAGCAAAGCCCCGGTGCAGCTGTGCGCCGGGCGCTTCTTTTAGGGCTAGGCTGCGCGTCTCGATCCCATTTCGAGGGGGCCATTCACAAAGCAACGGCCCCGACAGCGCTCTCCTTTCCGGGAGGGAAGCCAGACCCGGGGGCGACAAAGCGCTTTAGTTCAATCAGGGCGCGAGCCTGCTTCCAGTCGAAGAGTTGGCGGGCACCGCAGCGCGAGATCACATGGCGACGCCCTGGATTTCAACCCGAGACAGTATCGGGTGTTCCTGGGCGCTGACGAAGGAGCCCGCCCTCAATCGGATCGGAGAGACGGCATGGCGCGCAACCCGGAATATATTCTGCGGCTTGTGCCGGCACATTGCGGTAATTGACCGCCAGTCACTCACCCGGAGCCGAGGACGAGGAACAGACAATCAAGTGCGAACAGCTTGCGCCTGCTATTAGGGCGGCGTTTCAGAAGATCTATCCGAGCGCGACGAGGACCGCGTGCGCTAACGAACTCGAAAAGGACAAAACTGCCTATGAAGTCTCAAGCACCGAACGCAAGACTAAGCGCGACGTGCTCTTCCATAGGGACGGAACCTCGCATTGGCGAAGAAGCAATCGCCATGGCCGATCTCCCCGAGGCAGTGCAACAGACTTGAAGGGAGAAATTCATCCCGGCTTGCTCTTCTGCGACCCGCGCCGCAGCCGCAGGTTACGTCAGCGTTGTGACTGCGGAAGAAAGGTCCGCTCTGGACGAGCTGGTCGACGTCTGATCAAGCCCCCAAATTCGATGCTCAGCTGTTTGATGGTGACCGAACTGCCGAGCCAAACCCGAAATTCACACCTGCATTATTGGTCTTTAGAGAAAAACATCGATATTGGATTCGGCAGTGTCGGCGCGAGACCCCGTGGAATTTGTCACCTTCGCCCTGACTCTCCTGGCGGGCGGTTTCATCGAAGGGCCGCAGTCCGTTGCGGACTCAATCTGACGACCTTCGTGCGAGTCATCAGCGCTCCGGGGGCATCAATGTAGGCATGTCGATAGCCTTCACGTTGCGAGCGATGGGTGCCACTCTCAAATTTGTTTCTCCTCTTGCTAGGCTTGCGGTTCTCGAGACCGGCTCGAACGGAGCAGTCCCGCCGGTGCTGGTATGCCGGCCCAATTAGGCTCGGTTGGCGAGACAGCACAAAACCTGCGGGTCTTTTTTCAGCCGAGATTGATTGAGACCAGGTCCGCTCTGATCGTAACGGACTTGGGACGAAAGTTCGGTTCGTCTCAGATGAACTAACGGGCGGACGATTGCGTGATCATCGAGGGCGCAGCGATCGTTACCGGCTGCGACTGGCCGTTGCGATGATCGACGGGCAGACCAAATTATTTTCAGTGAGGCAATTGTGGAAACGATCTGGAGAACCCCACTGAAAAACGTGGAGGTTGACTCGAACGCATGACTTGCCGAGTTCGCCGTTCCGATACAGCGTTAAGGCGCCGATGGCTTACATGCGAGCCATGTAGAAACGCCATGCCCGTTTCGGATCAGACGATCGATTTGCGAAGCAGACCGGCAAATTGGCCTCGCTGCGTTCGAAGCCGCCGAGCGTTACGGCGTCGCACGAGCGAGGCGATGAAGATATCGACATTCGAGCCCGGCCGTATACCGAAGACCGCAGCAAGTCGGCGCAGAAGGCGGCAGCCACACGGAAGGAAAGAGAACACCACCAGCACCACAAATGATCGCTTAAGAATGGCATTCTTCGGAGGAGGGTGCTGCTAACGCTTTTGGCTCAGGCTGTAAGGGACGCTCTCTTTTGTTCGTCTTCGTCGCCGATGCTGACTTTGAGCCGGCGATGTTCGACCTGCAGACGCAGAGGGCAATATTGCGCGAGAGTTTTTGCGGTGGAAAGTGGGAATGTCCACGCATCCTTGCTGAACTGGATCGAACGAAGGACCTCTACTTCGATCGCGTCAGCCTGATCAAAATGGAAAGCTGGTCGAGGGGGCGCATTGCACTCATAGGTGATGCAGCGTTTTGTGTTTCCTTGATGGCTGGTCAAGGCTCGGCCTTGGCGATGACAGCGGCCTATGTAATGGCGGGCGAACTTGCCAAAGCAGGAGGACGCCATGAAGCGGCCTTTGGTAATTACGAGGCACTGTTGCGGCCAATGTCCTGTCTAAACAGGAGGGCGCTAGGCGTTTTGCAGCGGCGTTTGCGCCTAAGACCAGGTGGGGCCTTTTTCTACGCAATCAGGTGATAAGGGCATTTGCTATCCCAGGTTTGGCAAGGCTCGCGATCGGAAGCAATATAGCTGATAACCTGGAACTTCCCGAATACCACTGGCCAGCGTTTGCATTGGCAGTCAATTAGATTGAGATCCCCCGGTCTCAGTTTCCACACCTATGCCATAGGCCCCTTTGCGGCAGCATCGCGAACGTGACATCAGACGATGGCTTGTCAGGTCTGCTTGTGTCACTAAGCAGAACTATCATTTGATGGTTTAGATGGACCCGTGTGCTCGCCGAACAGGAGTCGCAGCTGACGGTGCAACAAGCGGCGGCGCGGACGTACCAGCGTGGGGGCAGCCGACGGCGGAGACGTGAAGAAGCTGGAGCGGGCCATCTACGGCGGCTACCAGATTACGCTCGACGGGCAAGAATCGCATCTGGGGCTGGCTCAAATTGGCGCTGGTGGCCGAGCGAGCCTGCACGGTCCGATCCAAAATATGAAGACGTCTTCTTCGAAGGCCGACTGGAAGCGGCCCGCTCCCGCTACCTGATCGGCACAAAGACGGAGGGAGCCGACCGGCAGAAGAATTTTGCGACGGCCAAGCAGAGCATTCGCTCGATGCTGCAGCTCTATCCCGAGCTGGGCGGCGAGCGGTGGCGAGACCAGTATGAGGAACTGCTCAAGCAAATCCAAAAGGCGGCGGGCGAGACGCCTAGGGGACTCACGGAGTTTGCGTCGAGCAAGTAACGAGAAATTGACGACGTTTTGGTCTGGTCGCTTAAGCGACCAGTCCGTCGTGGGTGGACGGGAGTGGGAATAGTTGCGAACACGGTCAACGAACCTATCGAGAGAATGATGCAAACTTCGTGTTTTCCAATGCGGACGCTCACGTTTGCGCGGCTGATCGGCGTGGCATGATCGCCGCTACGGTTTCCGCCGCGGAGTTTACCGATCGCATTCGCACCGCGGCGGCTCCGAGGCGGGCGAGATCACCGGGTCGACGCCGCTGGAGATCTCGCTCGACAAGGGCACCGCCGGCACGATCAAGATTCCGGTCAATCAGGTCCGCAGCGTCGCTGCTGGACGATGAGCCGCCGGAACTGACTCAGGCCCGGCTGAACGCCAAGAACGGCGGCTACGCCACGGCGCTCGAACGGCTCGAGCAGATCGACCGTCCAAAGCTCAAGCGCGATCTGGTGCGGAGAAGACGTCGAGTTCTACCTCGCGTACTGTGCCGCTCGAAGCAGGCCCTCGGCGGCAAGGGCGAGGTCACCGATGCCGGCCGCAAGCTCAACGAATTCGTCCGCCGCCATCCGGATAATTTTCATTATCTCGAAGCGGTCGAGACGATGGGCGACCTGTTGATGTCGAGCGACAAGTTCGCGGCCGCCCAGCGGCAATATGCCGAGTTGGCGAAAGCCCCATGGCCGGATTACAAGATGCGTGCCGGCGTGCTGCTGGGTCGCACGCTCCAGGCCCAGGGAAAGCATCCAGAAGCGATCGAGAAATTCGACAGCGTGCTGGCCTCGCCCGACGAGAGCACTGCCGCCAAGGAGCAGAAGCTCTCCGCGACGCTCGGCAAGGCGGTCAGCCTGGCGGAAGATCAAGCAGCTCGACCAGGCGGTCGCAGCTGATCGAGCAAATGATCCTCGACACCGATCCCGAGCAAAAGGAGCTGCAAGCCCGGGCGTACAACGCGCTCGGCGACAGTTACCAGCGGGCCGGCCGCACGAAGGACGCCTTGCTCGCGTTTCTGCACGTCGACGTGCTTTATAGCACCGTGCCCGAGGCCCACGCCGAGGCACTTTCCCATCTGGTGACACTGTGGGACGCGGTCGGCCAAGCGGAGCGCGGCCGCCAGGCGCGGCAAACGCTCAACGAGCAATATCGCGACAGCCGTTGGGCGAAGTAATCTGGTCGGCTCCGCGAATGGTGAAAGCCTTCCCAGTTTGCGTGATTGGCACAGACCGTTCGTCGCGGCGGCCGCTGCGTGTTGCTCTCGCGGTTCCACGTTTACGTCGGGAAAGCGGCGGCCCGTAGAATCGAGTTATTCGTGCCGCGTCGTGCTGGGCGACGCGGCCGTCACCATTCACTTTGGAGATCGCAATGGGCATGTTTTCCCTCCCCGTTGCCGACAAGTACCGGCGGCTCGTTTGCGCAGTTTTCCTGGCTGATCCCGGCATTCGGACTGTTTCATTTCGCCATTCAGCGCGGGTCGCTCCAGGCCCAGGAAGTCATTTCGGATGAAGACTCCGACGTGGCGGCGGACGCTAACGAAGCGGTCCCCGCTCCGGCCCCGCTCGCCGCGGCCCCGGCGCCATCGCCAATCCAACAAGCGGCCCAGGCCGCGCCGCGACGCCGCAGCTACCTGACCTGGCTCTACGAATCGCTGGGGCTGCTGTATAGCGTCATCTTTTTGGGACTCTCGTTCTCGCTGGTGGCGGTGTTCGTGATGAATGTGCTGGTCGCTCGCCGCGACTCAGATCTTGCCGCCGGCGTTGATCGAAGGTTTCGAGAAACATCTCGAAGCCAAGCAATATCAGGAGGCCTACGAGCTCGCGCGCAACGACGACTCGTTCCTCGGCAAGGTGCTTTCGGCCGGCCTGTCGCGGCTGACCGTACGGCTACCAGCCGGCCGTCGAGGCGATGCAGGAGGTCGGCGACGAAGAAAGCATGCGGCTCGAGCACCTGCTGAGTTACCTGGCGCTGATCGGCACGATCAGCCCGATGTTCGGCCTGTTGGGCACGGTCGACGGCATGGTGCAGGCGTTCGACGTGATCGCGCAATCGACCGTCTCGCCGAAACCGTCCGAGTTGGCCCAAGGTATCGCGACGGCGCTGGTGACGACGCTCGTCGGCCTGTGGCTGGCGATCCCGTCGATCGCGGCCTTCAACATCCTGCGCAATCGCGTGTCGCGGCTCGTGCTGGAGGTCGGCACCGTCAGCGAAGGGCTGATGCGGCGGTTCCAGAACGTCGGGCCGAAGAAGGTTGTAACGTGCGAATCGACGCGACCCAGACATTCCGACAGTCCCTGGAATTGGACATGACGCCGATGATCGACGTCACGTTTCAATTGATCGCGTTTTTCATGTTCGCGCTCAACTTCACGGAAGTGGACACCGACCAGCGGATCAACCTGCCGGCGAGCGAGTTGGCCCGGCCACCCGACGCGCCGTATGCCCAGCCGCTGACGGTCCAGATGACCGCCGACGACACGATCCTCTTCGCCGGCGATGAATTGGCGCCGGACGCGCTGCAGGCGGCCCTGATGCGCGAGGCACAGATCATCAAGGCCTACCCGAACAAGAAGCTCTCGGACGTGACGGTCGTGTTGCGGGCCGATCGCGCGGCGAAGACCGGCAAGGTGCAGGAAATCATCCAGATGTGCCAGAAGGCGGGCTTCGACATGTTCGCCCTCCGCGGTCGACAGAGCGATACGTCCACCCTCATCGAGCCATAGGGGCCGCGCCATGAAAATCCGCCACAGAGGCCGCGACGACAAGATCGAGCTGCAGATGACGCCGATGATCGACATCGTGTTTCAGCTCAATATCTTCTTCTTGTTCACGTTCAAGATCGTGCTGCCGGAGGGCGACTTCAACGTGCAGATGCCGTCGGCCGCGGCGCTCGCGGGCCGCCGAGCCGAGCGAGTTGCCGCCGCTGCGATTGGTGATGCAGGTCGGCGCCGACCGGGCGAACTGGCCGACCTGCAGCTGGCGGGCCGGTCGTTCGGCAACGGCCGCGACGCCTTCGCCCAGCTGCAGAACTACATTCGCACTCAGGTCGTCGCCGCGGGCGGCGGCATCGCCGAGGAACAGGAAGTGGAGATCGACGCCGATTACAATCTGAATTACGACTACGTCGTGCGGGCGATCACGGCGGTGACCGGCTACATCGAAAACGGCCAGCCGCACAAGCTCATCGAACGCATCAAGTTCACGCCGCCGAAGAAGTAGCAGCGGAGCACGGAGCAGGAATGACGAATTCGGCGTCGAGCTGCTCCCCGCTCCATGCCTCCTGCTCCCTGCTACATCACGCCCGCGGGTGAAACGCCGCGTGGACCTTCTTGAGCCGCGAGTGGTCGACGTGCGTGTAGATTTGCGTCGTGGCGATGCTGGCGTGGCCGAGCATTTCTTGCACTTGCCGCAGGTCGGCGCCGCCGGCCAAGCAGATGCGTGGCGAAGCTGTGGCGCAGCGAGTGCGGGCTCAGGTCGGCCGAGCAGCCGGCCTGCTTCGCGTAGAGTTTGATCAGTTCCCAGATCCGCTCGCGGCGCAGCCGAGCGCCGCGCGACGAGAGCAGCAAGAACACGGACGGCGTCGGTCGCGCCGGGCAGCGAGCTTCGGCCGCTCGTGTTCCAAGATAGGCATGCACCGCCGCGACCGCTTTTCTCCCCAGCGGCACGACGCGCTGCTTGTCGCCTTTGCCGTGGCAGACGCAGTAGCGCTCGTCGAGGTGCAGGTCGCGCAGCTTGAGCATCGACAGCTCCGACACGCGGCAGCCGGTCGCGTAGAGCATTTCGAGCATCGCCCGGTCGCGCCGCGCACCACGGCTGCGGCGGCTTCGGCGCCGTGAGCAGCGCGTCGATCTCATCCGGCGAGAGCACCGTCGGCACGCGCTGCCAGAGTTTCTGCGTGCCCAGCAGCTCGGCCTGGTTTTCGCTCAGCACGCTTTCGAGTTGCAAGTAGCGGAAGAAAACTTTGAGCGACACGACGTGCCGGCTGATGCTCGCCGGCGCGAGCTCCTGCTCGGTGAGCCAGGCCGGGTAGCCGGCCAGGTCGGAGATCGTCAGCCCTTCGATCCGCCGGCCGCCGAGCCATGTCGAAGAATCGCCGCAGGTCGCGGTCGTAGGCCAGCACCGTGTTCTCGGCCAGGTGGCACTCGCTCCGCAGATAGCGAACGAACGCCTCGCGCCACCGCGCGGCATTCTCCGCGGCGGCGTCGCGGCGGGGCTTGATCTGTTTGCGATTGGTGGCCATCTTGTCTGCTCGCCGTTGACCTAGATTTAAGATTATCGACACGTCCGCCGTGCCGCCGCCTGTTTGCCCTGGCAGGCGACCGGCCGTGTTGAGTATGCTGGCACCGCCCGCCGCGTCGCCGGCTGGCTGTGACGACTGGGCAAAGTGTCGCGTCGGCCGCATGCAACCAGTTGTATTTCGACGAACCGTACGAGTTCATCCCCCCGTTCTATTCGGAATTGGGGCCCGCACATCCTGCGCTTCTACGTGCGGCGTTACATCCGCAAGGCGTACGGCGTGCACAGTCCGTCGAAAGCCGGCACGTCGAGCGGCTGCAGGGCGTCGCTCGCGGCGGGCAAGAGCGTCATGCTCGCGCCGAACCATTGCCGGCTCTCCGACCCGATGGTGCTCGGCGTGATGGCGCTCGAAGTGCCGGTGTATCTGCACGCGATGGCCAGTTGGCACCTGTTCAAGGAGAGCTGCGTTTCAGACGTTCATGATCCGCGCGCTCGGCGCGTTCAGCGTGCTCCGCGAAGGGAACGATCGCAAATCGCTCGAGACGGCGATCGACATCCTCGTCGCAGGCAAGCGGCCGCTGATCGTGTTTCCCGAAGGGGCGCTCACGAAGCACAACGACATCATCAACGAGATGATGGACGGCCCGACGTTCCTGGCCCGCCAGGCGGCGCAAGCGGCTGCAAGAAGCGGGCAGCTCGCGCGAGGTGGTGATTCACCCGGTCGTCGTCCGCTACACCTTCGACGGCGACGTCGCGAAGTCGATCGCGCCCGACGCTCGACGAGCTGGAGGCCCGCCTCTCCTGGCAGCCGAAGCACAATCTCGCCGATGTTCGAGCGGATCGCCAAGTTGGGCGACGCGTTTCTCGCGCTCAAGGAAATCGAATACCTCGGCGCGGCGCGGTCGGGCAATTTGTACGATCGGGCGCGACCAGTTCATCGACACGGTGCTCAATCGCGTGGAAGACGCCTGGCAGCAGAAGGACCGTTCGGGCGGCGTGATCGCCCGCGTGAAGCGGCTGCGGACGCTGATTTTGGCCGACATGGTGGCCGGCAAGGTGACGCCGGAGGAACGCGAGCGGCGCTGGTACGATCTGGCGGCCCTCTACTACGCCCAGCAGATTTCGCACTACCCGCGGAATTACATCACGGCCGGGAAGAACCTGCCGGAGCACGTCATCGAGACGGTCGAGCGGCTCGAGGAGGATTTCGTCGACCACTCGCACCTGTATCGGCCGTTTCACGCGGTGGTCGAAGTCGGCGAGGCGATTCCGGTCGGCCCGGAGCGCGAACGCGGATGCGGAGGGCGACCCGATCATGGCCGAGATCCGCCGGCAGTTGCAGACGATGATGGACGGCCTGGCGGCCGAACGGACGCCGGTGTGACCGCGATCGGTCGCGGCCGCGGCTTTCATCTTGATTTTCGCGGTGCTACAATCGTCGGCGTTCGCCGATTTGCTCGTTTTTCGACCGCTTCGCTTCCTCATTCGACGTGAGGACCTCGCATGCCTGCTGCCGTGGTGCCGCTCTCCGAACTTGCCGAAGGCCAGGAGGCCGACTTCTTCGCCCTGCTGTCCGAGAAGCAGGAGCTGACCACGCGCGACGGCAAGCCGTATTTCCGCGTGTCGTTCCGCGACGCCCGCCGCGAGGTGGGACTGCCGATCTGGGCCGATTCGCCGCTGCGCGACGGCCTGCCGCAACGAATGGGCGGTCGGCGAGTTCTACAAGCTGCGGGCGAAGGTGCAGCAGACGAATTTCGGGCCGCAGCTGGAGATCCGCCGCATTCGGCCGATCGACGAAGGACGACCAGAAGGACGGCTTCGATCCGCTGATGTGCCAGCCGGCGTCGCGGTTCGATCCGGAGCAGATGTTCGCCGAGCTCGTGGCGATCGCCAAGGAGCAGATTCAGGACGAGCCGCTGCGGCGGCTGGTGCTCGACATTTTCGAGCGAGCACCGCGAGCAGCTGTTGACGTGGCCGGCGGCGCGGCAGAATCATCATGCCTGGCTCGGCGGATTCTTGGAGCACGTGCTCAACGTCACGCGCACGTGCGTCCACCTCGGCCGAGAAGTACGCCGACTTGTATCCCGACCTGCAGCCGCCGCTCGACAAGGACCTCGTGATCGCCGGCGGCATGCTGCACGACATCGGCAAGCTGCGCGAGCTGAAGTCGACGGCCGCAGGAGCCGAATACTCGGCCGCGGGCGAGCTGATCGGCCACATGCTGCAGGGCCGCGACATCGTCCGCGAGATGGCGGCCGGCCGCGACGATCGACCCCGAAAAGCTGCTGCGGCTCGAGCACATCATCGTCGCCCACCAGCGGCTGCCCGAATGGGGCTCGCCGAAGCCGCCGATGACGCCCGAGGCGCTGATCGTCCACTACGCCGACGACCTCGACGCGAAGCTCAACATGATGATCCTGGCGATCGAAAAGAGGCGACGGTCCGGTCACGTCGCGGCGGAATCCGATGGCGCAGGCGATCTATCGCGGCGGCGGTGCTCGTGATTTCGCGTAGAGTGCTGGCCAAGTACCGAATCCGGTCGCGACTCAAGCAATGTGCATCAATAGAATCACGATGCGGCGTGGGTGCGGATGGTTTTGAGAGTTTTGCCTTCGGCTCGTTGGGCATAGTACAGATCCCAGCGGAGTTGCAGGTTCATCCAGAAGTCGGCTGACGTACCGAAGAACTTCGCCAGCCGCAGCGCCGTGCTCGGCGTCATGCCGCGGCGGCGATTGGTCAGTTCGTTCACGCGTTGATACGGCACATGAATCGAGTCGGCGAGTTCGCGCTGAGTAATTCGCATCGGCCGCAGAAATTCCTCGAGCAGCATCTCGCCGGGGTGCGTCGGTGGACGGTGAGTGGAATTCGCATTGGCCATCGTCAGCTAGTGGTAGTCGACAATCGTCACGGTCGCTGGACCCGCATCCGTCCACACAAAGGAAATTCGATATTGCTGATTGATTCGAATGCTGTGTTGTCCCTGCCGGTCGCCACGCAGCGCACTCCAGCCGATTCCCCGGCGGAACGGACAGCTCCTGCAATCTTGAGACAGTATCCAATTGGTCGAGTTTTCGTCGCGCTACGCGCCACAAGGCGGCGGGACAGGCCCGGTTTGCATCTCTTGTTCTTCGGCCGTTAAAGACATCTTCCGAGCCTTTATCTCCGAAGCTAACGATCATACCAAAAGGATAGCATGGATGTCATGCTACGGCAAGCGGACGGATTTTGACGATTGGTTTCGACGGCGGCGAATCGAGAGGACCAGCTTGGCAACGAAATCGAGTGGTCCCATTTATTTGCGATGGTCCAGGGTGGCGACGGCACTCGTAAAACTCGCGGCGTCTTGCCCTTGGCTCTCGCATTCTAGCCGTTTTGGGCGTCTTGTGCCGGCCAGAAACGGCCAAACTTTCCGCTTCCCTGCGACCTATACTTTCTGGTCCGAATTGGGGCGTTCCAAAACGAACCGGGGCGAGGTGCGGCGATGAGTGCGAGCGTGCGGGACGAATCGAAGCAGGTGATGGATTGGCTCGTAGGCCAGTGGCAGTGGCCGGCGGCTTGTTTGTTTGCGGCCTACGCGATGCTGGCGCTTGCGCCGGTGTGGATCAGCGTCGTCGGGATGGCGATGGCGCTGTTGGTGCTGCAGTTGCCGCTGTACATGGTCCATCAATTCGAAGAGCACTCGGGCGATCGATTTCGCACGTATCTCAACAAGAACGTCGCCCATTGCGAGGCGCTCACGCCGGAAGCCGCGTTCTGGATCAATTCGCTGGGTGTGTGGGGGCTCGACCTGGTGATGATCTACCTGGCGGTGTTCGTCGACATGCGGTTCGCACTGGCGGCGTTCTATTTGCCGCTGGTCAATGGGCTCACGCACATCCGCGAGGCAGTTGCCCGGCGGGAATATAACCCCGGGCTGTGTACGAGCATCGTGCTCTTCCTGCCGATCGCCGGCTGGGGCTTGTACGAGGTGTCGAGAGTATCGGGTGCGACGTGGCAGAACCACGCGGCCGGGTTGGGCATCGCCGTGGCAATTCACGTGGCGATCATCGTGTACATCGTGGCGCGGATCCGGCATTTGCGGTCCGCCGTTGCGGTCGGCTAAGTCAGATTGCAGCCGTTCGTGTCGCTTGGATGACGCGAGCGTGGCCGGCGGGGTCGCGGATCGTTGGACCGAGTTCGAAGGCGACCGCTGTCGCGGACGAGTTCTTCGACCGTGCGCGGCGATCATCGGGCTGATTTCGATGAGCAGCGCGCCGCCGGGTTGAGTCGCTCGGCGGATTGCGCGATGAGCGGTTCGATCACGTCGGTTCCATTCGCTCCGGCTTCGAGCGCGAGGTGCGGCTCGTGGTCGCGGACGTCGGCCGGGAGCTCGGCCATTTCGGCGGTCGAAACGTACGGCGGATTGCTGACGATGAAGTCGAAGCGCGCGCTCGGCCGGGCACGGCGGCGAAGAGATTGCTTTCGACGAACGTGATGCGGTCGGCGACTTGATGACGCTCGGCGTTTCGGCGGGCGACGGCGAGCGCGGCGGGGCTGATGTCGATCGCGGTGACTGCGGATTGCGGCAGATATTTTGCCGCGCAGATGGCGAGGATGCCGCTGCCGGTGCCGACGTCGGCGATCGCGAAATGGGGCTGATCCCCTTTTTGCTTGACGTGATCAAGCAGCGCGACGACGAGCAATTCGGTTTCGGGCCGCGGGATCAGCACGTCGGGCGTGACTTCGAAGTCGAGCGAGTAGAACTCCTTGTGGCCGACGAGGTAGGCGACGGGCGTGCCCTCGGCGCGGCGGCTCACCAGGTCGCGGAACGTGGTGCGGAGCTCGTCGGCGGCTTCTTCGCCGTAGGCGGCGTAGAGGTCGATGCGCTGGCAGCCGCGGGCCTCGGCGAGCAGCACTTCGGCGTCGAGCCGCGGGTTTTCGGCGCCGTGCTTCTTGAGATAGTCGATCGTCCACGATCAAGAGCCGACCGATCGTCCAGGGTTCGTCGGGCGGTGGTCATGGGACTGGTACCGGGATTCACAATGGTCGCTGAAGCGACCAGTCCTAGGCGACGTGCATGCATTAATCCAGTCCGCCCATTTGGTCGCGGAGTTGTTGGCGGTCGTAGTCGATGAGCGCGTCGATCACCGGCTGCAGGTTGCCGGCGATCACCTGGTCGAGATTGTACACCGTGAGGCCGATGCGGTGGTCGGTGAGGCGGTTTTGCGGGAAGTTGTAGGTGCGAATCCGCTCGCTGCGGTCGCCGGAGCCGACGAGCGTTTTGCGTTCGGCGGCCCGCTTGGCGTGCTTCCTTCTGCTTCTTGAAGTCGTAGATGCGGGCCGCGAGCTCGCGGAGGGCCTTGGCCTTGTTCTTGAGCTGGCTCTTTTCGTCCTGGCACTGGACGACGATGCCGGTTTCGAAGTGCGTGAGCCGCACGGCGGAGGCGGTCTTGTTGACGTGCTGGCCGCCGGGGCCGCTCGCGCAGAACGTGTCGAGGCGGTAGTCGTCCGGCTTGAGATCGACTTCGACGTCTTCCGGCTCGGGCAGCACGGCGACGGTGGCGGCCGAGGTGTGGATGCGGCCCTGCGTTTCGGTCTCGGGCACGCGCTGCACGCGGTGGCCGCCGCTTTCGTATTGCAGTTCGCGGTAGCAGCCCTCGCCTTCGATGGCGAGCACGATTTCCTTGAAGCCGCCGAGCTCGGTCGGGCTGTGGCTGAGGATTTCGGTCTTCCAGCCCTTGGTCGTCGGCGTAGTAGCGATACATTTCGAACAGGTCGCGGGCGAAGAGGGCCGCTTCGTCGCCGCCGGTGCCGGCGCGAATTTCCATGATCACGCGCGAGCGATTGGCGTCTTCGCCGCCGACGGTGAGGTCCAGCAGCTCGCTCCACAGCTGCTTCGCGCTCGGTCGCGCAGCTGCGGCAGCTCCGCCTCGGCCAGCTCGCGCATCTCGGCGTCGTCGCCGGCGATCATCTGCTGGGCTTCGGCGATCTGGCCGGCGATCTGCTTGAACTTGCGATACTTCTTGGCGAGCTTGCCGAGCGAGCCGTGCTCGCGGGCGACGGCCGTGATCCGCGCAGGGTTCGACAGCACCTCGGGATTGATGAGGTCGCTTTTCGAGCTCGCTCGAAGCGAGCCAGTTTTTGTTCGAGGAGTTCACGCATGGAAATACGGCAGCCGACGGCACACGGAGTGTGCCGTGCTACGTTGCGAGGAAATTCTACCCGGCGGTCGGAGAAGCGGCTACGCCGGCCGCAGATGGGCGCACGCAGCCGCAACGGCGACGCGAGAGAGTCGCGGAGCTAGGAATTCTCGGCAGCGGCGCGCCGCTTCGCTTCTTCTTGCCCTTGCCGAGGCTGGCGTAGCCGGCGGCGGCGAACTTGTTCTTGAACTTCTCGATCCGGCCGGCCGTGTCGACGAACTTCAGCTTGCCCGTGTAGAACGGGTGGCAGACGTTGCAGATATCGACCTTCAGCTCCTTGCGCGTGCTGCGCGTGGTGAACTTGTTGCCGCAGCCGCAGGAGACTTGCGTTTCGAAGTATTCGGGATGAATGCCGTTTTTCATGGTCGTCGGCTCGTTGACTCGCCGCCTCGCTGCGAGCTCACTCAGCCTGCGCCGGTCAGTGCATCCGCTCAGTCGTTTTATGGGAATCCATAATAATACCGAGGCGGCCGGAACCGAACAAGGGCTGCCTATTGCTCCGCCGCCAAACACCAGCGGGCACCAGTTTCCAGCAGACCAGCGTCACGATCGCGGAGCCGGCCAGATTCAGCACCAGGCCGTAGCGGACCATGTCGGCCATGCGGACTCGGCCGGTGCCGAAGACCAGCGCGTTGGGCGGCGTGCCGACCGGCAGCATGAACGCCAGGCTGTTGCGAGAGCGTGGCGGGGAACATCAGCATGGCCGGTTCGATGCCGTTCGCGGCGGCCGCGGCGGCCAGGATCGGCATGAGGATGTTCGACGTGGCCGTGTTGCTGGTGAACTCGGAGAAGAACGTGACGGCGACGCACAGCACGCCGAGCACCGCGAGCGTCGGCCAATCGCGGAGCATGCCGACGAGGCCGCCGATCGACGTGGAGAGGCCGGAGACTTCGAACGCTTTGGCAATCGCGATGCCGCCGCCGAACAGGAGCAGCACGCCCCACGGGATCCGCTTGGCGGTCGGCCAATCGAGCAGCCGGCTGCCGTCGCCCGCGCCGCTGGGAACGAGAAACAGGACGACGACGGCCACGAGCGCGACGGTCGTGTCGCCGGCTTCGGTCGGCCGACGTCCGACGAGTGTCGACCAGCCGCCGAAGGGAATCTCGCGCGTGATCCAGGCGAGCGCGGTCAGGCCGAGCACGGCGAGCACGCGCTTCTGCGGTGACGGTCCACTCGCCTTCGGTTTCCACTTCGACGCTCGGCACGCCGCCGAGCTTCCAGGTGAGCACGACCCACGCGACGGCGAGCATCAGCACCGCGACGATGCCGCCGAGCAACGAGCCACTCGTGAAACGGCACGGTGGCGCCGGTCGCCGTTTTGTAGGCGGCCAGGAACACGCCGTTGGGCGGCGTGCCGATCGGCGTGGCGACGCCGCCGATGCTCGCGCTGTAGGCGATGCCCAAGCAGCAGCGGCACGCCGAGCCGGCCCGATTCGTCGCACTCGAGCACGGCCATCGCCACGGGCAGCATCATCAGCGCGGCGGCCGTGTTCGAGACCCACATGCTCGTGAAGGCGGTGGCGATCATGAACGCCAGCACGAGCCGCCGACCGCTGGTGCGGCCGATCGCGGCGACGATCGCGTGGGCCATGCGGCGATGGGCGCCGGAGTGCTCGGCGGCCTGGGCGAGCATGAATCCGCCCATGAACAAGCAGCACCATCGGATCGCCGTAGGCGGCGCCGACTTCGCGCTCGGTGAGCACGCCCACGAGCGGAAAGACGGCGAACGGCACGAGCGACGTGGCCGCCAGCGGCAGCGATTCGCAGATCCACCAGACGGCGCAGAGGACCGTGACGGCGGCGGTCCAGCATTGCGGTCGTCGGCATGCCGCCGTGCGACGTGGCAACAGAAGGTCGATCGGCGGCGAGCACGAGGCCCGCGATCGTCGACGGATAGCGCGATGTTCGGCATCGGTTCAAGCTGCTCAGCCGTTGTCGGACTGCTTTTGGGCCCAGCGATCGGCGATGAGCGTGTCGACGAAGAGTTGCACCGCATGGTAGGCGACCATCGGCAGGATCGCCAGCGGCCCGACGGCCAGCGCCACGTAGGCGCCGACCATCAGCGTTTTCTGGCTGCCGGCAAAGGCGACGGCGATCGAGTCGGGCCGCGAGAAGCCGAGCGCCCGCGACGCTCGCAGGCCCGAGCCAGAGCACGGCGACGTGAACGGCCGCGACGCCGGCAATCAGAGCAGCGAGATTGGTCGCGGTCAGAATCGAGTCGTCGTCCATGGCTTCGAGTTTTTCGCCGCAACTGACGGCGCCGATCAGCACCATGGTGAGCACGCCGATTTGGGCGAGCCAGCTGAGCGATTTCTTGTGGCGGGTGGCCCAAATGCCCGAGCGGCCGCCACTGCCGCAGCAGTTGGGCGAGGACGATCGGCACGACGATCAGCAGGATCAGCCCGAGCGACGATGGCCCGATAGTCGACTTCCGCGCGAACGCCCGAGAGCAGCCACAACCAGCCTGGCACGACGAGGAAGCAGGCGAGATTGGTGATCATCGTGACGAGAAACGCGACGGCGTCGTTGCCGCCGGCGCGGCGCGTCCAGACGGCGGCGGTGGCCGAGCGTGCAGGGCACGGCCGTCGCCACGATCACGCCGATCGCCAGCTCCGGCGGCAGCATGCGGCTGGCGAGCCAACCCAGCGGCGGGCAGACGCCGGCGTTCATGAACGCGCCCAGCCACGCCGCGCCCGGCCGCCGGACCGCGCTCCACAATCGCGCTCGTTTCGAGCGGCAGCGCCATGATGAACGTGACGATGGCCACGACCCAATCGCCGTTCATCCAGCCGACGAACGGGCCGCATCGCGCTCGGCCAACCCATGCCGGCGACCAAGCAGCGCCACCAGCGCCATCAGAAACCAGCGGTCGCGCAGTTGAGCCAGCATGCAGCGATTAGCCGTTCGAGTCGTCGCCGGCGCGGCGGGGCGGGCTGCGGCTTGTTCTTTGAGCCAGCGGGCGCGGAGTCGATTGCCGTCGCGCTGCGGCGAGTTGTCGGCTTCGTAGAGTTTGATCGCCTCGGCGTTCTTGCCTTGGGCTTCGTAGGTGCGGCCGAGGTTGTAGCGGGTGCCGTCGGCCCACTTGCCGCCCGCCTCGCCGACCAGCCGCGGATCGCTCAGCCAATCTTCGGCGCGAAGCGAACTTGACCCTCGTCGAACAGGAGCAGCCCGACCCAGTAGCTGGCGGCATCTTTCGCGGCGGAATAGATCTTCTTCTTCGGCTCGGAGGCGAGCGCCGTTGAGCACGCGATCGGGCGGCCGGACTTGCGGGCTGGTGTAGAGGCCGATCGCTTCGCGGTGATCGTTCGACGACTTCGTCGAGATCGGCCGTCGAGCGAATCGACGTCGCCCTTCTCGTGGCCTTGGAAATGGAGCACGCGGGCCTTCCACAACGTCGGCCGCCAGGCGAACGGCTCGAACTCAATGGCCATCTGCGCGGCGGGCCTCGATCGGGACGCGCAGTTGGTCGCGGAGCGTGCGGAATGGGAAGTCCCAAAGCTCGACGCCGGCGATGCCCGGCACCGATTTGAGCTTCTCCGCCAAGTCGCTGGGGCTCACGGTGAGCGCCAGCCGGTCGTCGCCCGAGAGCTTCGCTTCGATCGCGGCCGCGCGGCGCGAGAGATCGAACGGATCGGCGACGACGTGGGCCGTCACGTGCTGGAGTTGCTCGGCCGTGACCGGGTAGGTCGAATCGTCGAGATCGAGCTGCCGCAGCAAGGCGGGGTCGGCTTGCAGTTCGGCGAGCGTGGCGACGCCCTGGCCGTCCTTGCCCGGAATCGGCAGCCCCAGCCGCGTGTCGAACAGATACAGCTTGCCGTCGCTCGAGCAGGGCCGGCAGCCAAAACTTCGCTTTCCCGGCTGCCGCGGATCGGCATCCGGCACTTCGAGCACCACGACGTCGAGCCCCAGTTGCCGCGCCATCAGCGCGAACACCC
Source organism: uncultured beta proteobacterium (assembly GCA_963703945.1). Taxonomy (GTDB): domain Bacteria; phylum Pseudomonadota; class Gammaproteobacteria; order Burkholderiales; family Burkholderiaceae_F; genus JALORV01. Next base: position 19,180 of record CAVPGM010000015.1, read on the forward strand.
ACGCCCGCTGCTCGGCCGTGCCGTGGCCGTAGACCAGCGACTTCCCACGGCCGATACGGCATGCGCCGCGCTGTCGGCGTCGAGTTGAATGTTGCGGACGATCCAATCGAAGAGCGCCGTCGCGCGGGCGACGTCGTCGAAGCTGTCGCCTTGCGCCCAGCGGCCGATGTCGCGGAGCCAGACCGCCTCCTGCAGCAGCCGGCCTTCGTGCGGCTGAATCGCCGAGTCGGCGAGCGCGTCGGCCGTGATCAGCGGCGCGAGCCGGTCGTCCTTGGCGATTTCCGGATCGAGCGTCGCCACGAGCGGATCGGCCGTCCACTTGGTTTTCGGCTGGCTCTGCCGCATCCATTGATTGAGCCGCTCGGTCATTTGCTTGAGCACGCGGTTGTCGGGGCTCGGCTCCCAATCGAACACCGGCAGGCGGTAGCGCTCGTAGGTGGCGATCGCCGGGCGATGTCGTTGAGCCGTTCGTCGCTGTAGCGCCAGATTTCGATCTTGGCGGGCTCGGTGACCGGCTGATTCAGCCCGCCTTCGACGAGCAGCGTGTTGTCGTCGAGCACCTGGGCGACGTTCAGGTCCATCGACACGGTTTGCGAGATGCCGGTCTCCGCGCTGTCTTCGTCGTAGAGCACGTAGTACTTGAGGACGTCGCCCGGGCGGACGCCGAGGCTGCGGAAGCGGCCGTTGTGCGTCGTCGCGGTGATGCAATTGATCGGTCCGTCTCGGTGTCCGGGAGCCATGCCGCAGATGGCCAGCACGTCTTGGCCGTCGCTGCTCGACTTCGAGTCGAGAACGACCGTCGGCGGCGTCAGCTCGGTGTCGACGTACGACGGCAGATCGCGCAGTTGCTGGACGACCGTCGTGAAGAGCACGTCGCCGCGGTCGTTGCGGCGGGACGAGCTGCCGCGCGGACTGGCCGGCGGATTTCTTCGGTGCGGCGGCGGTGCGGCTGGCAGCCAGCAGCGACCAGCGAGCGCGAATGCGATGCGAGCGCGACGTGCGATTGTCGAGTGCGACGAATTGGCGGGACGAGATAAGATTCACGTCGGCAGACACCTCGCGTCGCTAGGCTCGGGGGGCGGCCGGTGCGAACTGCCGCGACCGTTTCGCGGATTTCCACCAGCCGGCGGAGCAGGTCGGCAAACTCGTCGAGCGGCACCATGTTCGGGCCGTCGCTCGGCGAGCGGTCGGGGTCGGGATGCGTTTCGCAGAACAGGCCGTCGACGCCCGAGCGCCATCGCGGCCCGGGCCAGCGGCTCGACCATCGCCCGGTTGCCGCCGGTCGCGCCGCCCAGGCCGCCCGGCTCCTGCACGCTGTGCGTGGCGTCGAAGATCACCGGCACGCCGAGGGCCTGCATCTGCGGGAATCGCCCGCATGTCGTTCACCAGCCGGCCGTAGCCGAAAAACGTGCCCCGCTCGCAGAGCAGCATGTTCTGGCAGCCGGCGCCGTCCAGCTTGTCGACGCACGTGCCGCATGTCGCCGGGGGCCATGAACTGGCCCTTCTTCACGTGCACGGCCCGGCCGGTCTTGCGCGGCCGCCACCAGCAGATCGGTCTGCCGGGCGAGGAACGCGGGGATTTGCAGCAGGTCGCAGACCTCGCCGACCGCCGCGGCCTGCTCCGGCTCGTGGATGTCGGTCGTCACCGGCAGGCCGGTCGCTGTCGCGGACCCGCTCCAGGATCCGCAGCCCTTCGTCAAGCCCGGGCCGCGATAGGCGTCGAGGCTGGTGCGGTTGGCCTTGTCGAACGAGGCCTTGAACACCAGCTGCACCGGCAGATCGCGCGTGTCGCGGCCAGCCGCTCGGCGATCGCGAGCGTCAGCGCTTCGCTCTCGATCACGCACGGCCCGGCGATCACCAGCAGCGGTTCGCCCGCGCCGCAGCGATACGGACCAATTTGAGCGGGATTGTTCGACATCACGTAGTTCGCCTTTCCAGGCCGACATTCGCCGAATTGTCAGGCTGGACGCCTGACGTACTAAAGCCCAGCCGCTGCGCCACGTCTGGCATCACCAGCAGCCGCAGCTGACCGGGCAGCACTTCGACCTCGACCGGCAGCGTGCCGCCGAAATCGCCGTCCACTTGGTACGCCACGTCGGCGCCGTCGGCCGCTTCGATCCGCAGCGCTGCGGCTGCGGATCAAGTTGGCGTCGGCAAGCCGGAAGTGGCTCTTCCGCATCACGTGCCACAAGTACCGGGCGACGTTGCCGACCGAGCCGCGCTCGAACGTGCACACGTCGAACAGGCCGTCGGTCGCCACGGCGTCGGGCGCGATCTGCCAACCGCGGGCGTACAGCGGCAAGTTGAAGCCAAACACCCAGCGGCAGCGGATCGGCTCGCGACCCGCGATCCGTCCGCGGTCATCGTGGCAATATAGCTGCATCTCCGGATATTCGTAACTACGAATCGTCCGCAGCGTCGGTTGGACATAGGACAGGCGGGTGATGTTGCCGCGACGACGCTCGTGCAGCCGGCGGATGACTTCCGCGTCGAATCCGGCGCGAGATCATCAGCAGAAAGTAGCGCTGTCGTCGCGTCGCGCGGCCCGGCCCAAGTCGAGCGCGACGACGACGCCCTCGTCGACCGTTTCGACGAACGGCCGCCGGCGGGCCGGATTGCGCCACGTACCGGCCCAGCAGGTTTTCGGTTCCCAGCGGCACCAGCGAGCAGCGGGACTTCCAGCGGCGTGTGATTCCGCACGACCGCGGCCGTGCCGTCGCCGCCGCACGCGAGCACGCACCGCAGTTCGCCGGTCGCGTGCCACTCGGCGGCCAGGCCGGCAAGTTCCGCCAGGTCGCTCGTGGCCTGGACGTCGATATCCGGCCGCGTCCAGTGGCCGCGACGATCTCGCGCGCCCGCTGTTCGCGCCGAGCGCGCGCCCGGCGCGACGGGCTGAAACTGACCAGCAGTCCGCGGGCATCGGCGTGCGGGCCGCTCGGCAGATCGGGGTTCCATCGGCCGTCTCAGGTTGAGATTCCGGTCATCGGTGCGGCATCACGAGCTCGAAGTGCGACGCAACGGATCGCGTCGATCGGGCGTGTCGGCGACGCGAAACTGATTGTAGCGGAGCGACTTACGTCGCGCCAGCCGAGCGCGACGTCTCAATACTGAGGCGCTTGGCGGCCTCGCGCCAGTCGCTAACGCCGACAGCGGCCGCAAGTGTGCGCAAGTCGCGACAAATCGCGACGTCGACTGTCGCATGCTGCTGCACGACGAACGGCAGCGATTCGCGGCGTGCCGGCAGCGCGTTGACAGGCAATTGGGCCAATTTCGTCTCACACTAAACGCTTTGCCATCAAGGACTTCGACCGACGCGCGATCGTACTGCGCGAACAATCGCGGCGAGGCTTTGGCACATCGCTCTGCGAAGTAAGGCGACGATGGCCGAGGCGAGTTGCGACTCGAGCTTCCGCCCCGGCTCGACAACCTCACTGGCCCGCGGGGCCTCGAATGAATGTGACATAGCGGTTGCCTTGCCCCTGACCGCTGTGTCGAGTCAAAACGTGATTGGCTCATTCGAGGCCCGCTTTTTTTGCGCTGCAGTCGAGCGGGTCGAGCAAGCGTGGCAGACGGCATCGCGCCGAAGCTTCGGCCGAACGAGTTTGGCGCGTCGAGTGCCAACAGCTTGTCACCGCAGCCGGCGCTAAACCAGCTCTTTTCGCACGGCCCAGACGGCGGCCTGCGTGCGGTCGGAGACGCCGATCTTGCGCAGGATGTGCTGGACGTGCTCCTTGACGGTCTCGTAGCTGATGCCCAGCGCCTGGGCGATCTCTTTGTTCGTGAGGCCGAACGCCAGTTGCTTGAGCACTTCGTTCTCGCGCTTGGTGAGCGGGACTTCGACGTCGGAGCCGACGCGCGGCGTGGCGAGCGCGCCGGTCACGCGGCGCAGCTCTTCGCGCGTCCAGATCGTTTCGCCCTTGGCGGCCGCGTGAATGGCCTCGATGATTTCCTTCTTCGAGCGCGCTCTTCGACACGTAGCCGGCCGCGCCCAGCGCGACCGCCCGGGCGACGTAGGTCGGATTGTCGTACGTGCTGAACATCACGACCGGCATGTTGGGCAGGTCGAGCTTGATCCGCGCGAGGCAGTTCAGCCCGTCGCCATCCGGCATGCGAACGTCGAGCAGCACCAGGTCGGGCTTGTGCTTGATGGCCAGCTTCAGCGCCGTAGCGCCGTTGTCTGCCTCGGCAACGATGCGAATGTCGGTTCCCTGCAGCAGACTCTTCAATCCCGCGCGAACGACTTCGTGGTCGTCCACGATCAATAGCGAAATTGCCATTCAAATTCTCCCGAGAAAATACGGCAACGATGAAACCCGGCAACACACCAACAGGGAATAGCAGATCGCCGTATCGACTCGCGCAAGAAAGCATCGACGGTTACCGCTCGACCAAGATACAAATGGCTTGAACTGCCCCTGGCACTTACGTGCGACTTAACACCACTGCCTCAACACCACAAATCAACTCGACGGGGCAGACCGCTTCGCTTGCATTTCCGTCGGCCCGCTCCGCGACCCTATTGGCTCATGCATCGAAGAAACAGTTTGTTGGAATTGGCGAAGTTACGCCACGGTGGCCACGTCGCCAAGTGCCAATTTCCGCACGATCATTTGTCGGATGTGGAAAAACTGTGCAAGCTGCCGTTATTCTGTCCGACGATAGCAATCGTGTGATGACTGAATTCTGCCCCAAACTCTCAAACGCAACAGAATTGGGATAGATACCCCAAAATGGTTGGCGGGAGTTCGCACCCCCACGCCACTTGCTTACTTTAACAAGCGACAGCGATGGTCGGCAACAGGACTGGGCTAAACATATCGAAGAAAATTTTTAGCGTGCAGTTGTGATATGCGGTTTGTGAAATCAATTGAGCGCAGTTCATTATTTCGCCTTGTTTTCTCGACGTTTTTGTCAGGTGGAAATGACGTAGCATTTGTTCGTCGTGTTTCGTGCGACCCCTGTTGGAATCATTTGGCTTTTCCCTTTGCCTGTTCCATGACGCAGGGCTGCGGCACGAACCAGCGTCCGATGACCACCAACGGCAGAGCCGACGCTCCCTGACGATCCATTGCTCACGAATGCTTTCGATTGATTGCGGCCATGTTGATCGCGCCGAACGTGGCGTCCGCAAGCGCTATCGTGTTGTGCTGCACGAAGTCTTTCGTCGGCCGCTCATGTCCTCTCCGTGGCGTAGGTTCGACGGTCAGCGCTGGCCATGCTAGCAGCGACCGCTGGTCGATACGAGCGTACCACAGCGCTTAGATTTTGCTGAACAAATTGTTTTGGCCGTGTAACGTGTCTCGGATTGCGCAGTCAAGAAAACCTTTGGGACTGGCACGCGGCATTCAGCTTTACATCGTCGCGATCATTCCGCATACTCACTTCCCCGATTGCGGTGCGGTTCGCGCACTCGCACGTAGCGAAGCAGGCGCGTCGGTCGTCATCGTGTCAGAACTCCAACGAGGATCCAACCGCATATGCTCGAGCTTTCCATGAACGAAGTGACGACCTTTCGGTGGTCGTTTGAGGAAGACGTCGAGAACTATCGCCGCGCCGGTTACCGTTCGATCGGCGTCTGGCGGCACAAACTGTCCGACTTGGACGAAGAGTACGCGGTCGACTTGCTGGCCGGCAGCGGACTGAGCGTTTCGAGCCTGGCCTGTGCGGGCGGCTTCACGGGCATCGGCGGGGTTTCCTTCAGCGATGGCATCGAGGATGCGATCACGGCCCTGCGACTGGCGGCAAAGATGGCAGGCTGGTTGCCTGGTGGTCTATCCGGGCGGTCGCAACAATCACACGTCGCGGCACGCTTTTCGGCTGCTCGACATGGCGCTCGACGAGTTGTTGCCGATGGCCGAGCACTACGAAGTGCCGCTCGCGCTGGAGCCGATGCACGTCGCGTGCGCGGCATCCTGGACGTTCTTGACCGACTTCGAGCGCGTCGCGGATCTCGTGGCCGAACTACAATTCGCCGTACTTGAAGCTGTGCCTGCGACACGTACCACTTTCCGTGGAACGCAGTCCGATCGCGACATATTGCGGCGACATTGCTCAGCATATCGGCGTCGTCTATCTGGCCGATCGGCGGGAACCGCCGAGCATCGATCACGACCGCTGCCCGCTTGGAAGCGGTCAGTTGCCGCTGGCCGAGATCGTGGCGACGCTCATCGAGGCCGGCTATACTGGGCCATTCGACGTCCGGTTGATGGGACCGGACATTCAGCACGGCCGACTACGGCCAACTGCTCCAGCAATCTCAATGGGCGTTTGCCGAGTTGGTCCAGGCGTCGACTTCCCGTTCGCTCGCGTGACGTTCGTGCGAGCCGCTCCGCATCAATAGCCGGATCACCATCCCGTCGAGCGAGCTGCGGTTTTCGTTCGTGCGAAGCTCCGGACCGGGCGGTCAGAACGTCAACAAGGTCAATTCCAAGGCCCAGCTTCGCTGGAACGTGTGTTGGGAGCGTCGCGCTGCCGGACGACGTCCGTGCCCGCTTGTCGGCCCGGCTTTGCCCGCCGACTCACCGACCGCGGCGAATTGGTGCTCACCAGCCAGCGGTACCGCGATCAGGCCCGCAATATTGGCGACTGTTTGACCAAGCTGCGCGAATTGATAGCAGCGGCGGCCGTGCCGCCGAAGCGTCGGAAAAAAACTCGGCCGCCCCGTTCGGCCAGCGAATCCCGTCTCCGCGAGAAGCGCGTCACGGCCGAGAAGAAGCGTCGCCGCGGCCCGCTGGCCGACGACTGAGGCGGTTCGCAACGGTAGGCACTGAGGTTTTCGACACGTATCACACTCTGCCGAAGTTTCCACGGCCCGCGGTCTTCGAATCGTCGCGAGAGCCTAAGTCGTGGCGAGTGCGACGGTTGCGGACCCAAAGCCAAAATGTCGTTGTCGCCACCCATTTTTGTGGATGCATTCGGCTCGTCCCCGCGTTATATTGGGGCCAACTTTTCAGGCGAAACGGATTTATCCTCGCGGCAACCTTTTTTCACTTGCTCTGCCGCGAATCGGGGACGCTCTCCAGAAGGATCGGTTGCTGGCAAAGGAACGCGTTTTGCTGCTGAGGGCATCGGGTCGATACGAGGCGTCGGCCCACAACGTCGTTTGCAGCTGCGATTTCGCGTGCGCGAAGGCTTAGGAGGATTTAAGTATGACGACTCTTCACGACCCGTCCATCGCCTCGACGAGTTTGATCGAACACCAGGTCCTGGACCACGTGAAACAGGCGCTGCGGGTGACGCTGGATTGGAACGCGCCGGTGGTGAGCATGCCGCGCAAGCTCTCCAGCCTGCAATTCACGATGAAGTCGTTTCGCCGCCACTTGGAACGCGTGATGTCGATCGAAGAGGAAGGCGGCTACCTGGACGAAGTCGCCGACGTGAAGCCGAACCTGCAGTCGCGGATCGAATCGTCTGCACGGCGATCATGCCCGATTCCGGGCCGGATTCGCGCAGATCGTGCCGCAGCTCGATGGCTTGAGCGAATGGCAGGAAGAGCGAATTCGGCGGCCTCTGCGACGAGATTCGCCAGCTGCTCGACGACGTCGATCGTGCACGACGCGAGGGAAATCGATCTGCTGCAGGAATCGATGCTGATGGATGAAGGCGGCGAAGGCTGATTCTCGGCACGTTCACCGCGTCCGCCCGCTCGCCCGTCGCCATCGCCAACGTACAATGGTGCTCATCAGCGATTGAGTACCATGTGTCGTGACGACTGGGCTATTCCAGGGCGACGGCGGGAAATTGATGAGCGATCGGCCGCAGCATCTCGACTTTCTCTTCGACAGATTGGCCCTACGAATTCGGGGAAGTTGCCGCGCGGATCGTCCGGGGTGCCGATGGCCGTGAGGTGCTGCAACTTCGCGTCGAGATGGGGGTCCTGCAGATGGAGGTCGACGGGTCGGCCCGACGGGAGCCGGCCCGGCGGCTATCCGACGCTGTTCCGATTGGCTGCGAGGCCGCAGGTCATCGAAGAAGGCGAACGACTTCACGCTCGATGATCGCCGCGGTGCTGGAAATCGACCGCGAGTTCGTCCAGTTCTTTCACCGCCGCGTGGCCTGGCTGGCGTTGCGGCGAGTTCGATCGTGCGGTCGCCGACGCCGACCACACGCTGGCGCTGATGGACTTCAGCTCGCTCCATGCTCCGGACGTCGACTGGGCGGAAATGCACGAGCAATACCGCCCGTTTGTGCTGTTTCATCGCACGCAGGCCGCGGCGCTGGGCGACGCTCGAACAGCGGCGGAGCCGACGCCGCCATCGCCGAGATCGACGCCGGAATGGAGACGATTCGCGATCTGCTGCCGACAGGATGAGCGACAGCGAGGCGACGTCGACGAGGACGAGTTGCTCGCGAAGCTCGGCGAAGATGAAGACCGCCATCGCCGAGCACTACGACGTGTCAGCCGTCGCTGACCCAGCAACTGGCCGACGCGATCGCCGCCGAGCAGTACGAGCGGGCCGCCCAGCTCCGCGATCAGCTCAGTCGCAAGCTGCGCCAGCGCGACTGATTCTGTCGAGTGTCGATGCGCGATTCGCCGAACTCTGTGGCCCCGTGCTGGCAGTTGCGTCGCGAGCAGCGCGGCACGCTTCTGACCAGCTAGCGCTCGATTTTTTGCAACAACTTTGTAAATGTTCAGTCACACTAGTGTACAAGCTATCGCTGCTGGCGCGGATCGTAAGTTGTTGCTCGGCAAACGCGTTCTTCAATCGCTACTTTCGGCTCGGGAAATTCCAGTCTCTTGGCACGACGAGGTGCGTAGTATTGTGCGGAACAGAGAAGTGGTCGGCAAGTCGTGACAATCGCTGGGCAAAGCGGCCTCTGGGAAATGGGGCAAAGCGACTTGCAGGTCGGCGCGATGCCGCGACCAAGAAGTAGCATCACCAACCAAGGGAGTGTTCAATGTTGGTTCTGACACGGAAGCATCAGGAAAAGATTCGCATTGGCGATCACATCATGATCACCGTTCTGAAGACGAAGGGCAAGACCGTTCGACTGGGCATCGAGGCACCGACTGAGGTGCCGGTCATTCGCGGCGAGCTCTCGTTCGAGGGCCAGGCCGTCGAGTGGCAGGAGGAGCGAAGCCGATGGCGAGCCGGAGCAGCCGCTCTGATTTCCGTCGAAACCTCGCACGCGGACCGCGTCCGTCAGCTCATTGGCCGACGAAGCCGGAGTCGAATGTGTCGCTGCGACTCACTCCGCGCGGAACGTGCGCTCTCGCAGTCAGCTTGCAGCGCGTCTCGCGCGAGCAGGTGAGCCAGGTCCTGCCGAAACTTTGGCGGCCGACTCCGGTCCGTTGCGTGCCATGCTCAATCGCCGCTCAGTGATCGGCTTAAATCGCTCAGCCGCACTCGACGGCCGCGACCGGTTCCGTGCCCGCTGGGGAAGTTCTCGCAATTCGGCCAGTTGCTCCAAGCAGCACGCGGCGGACTTCCAGAATGCTCTGCGGATGGCGATGGACGTTGACGTGATCGGCCGGCACGACGATTTGCGAGCGGAGCTGCGGCATGTTGTCGAGTCGGGCGCTGGCGAGCGACACGACGCCGTCGCCCTCGTCGCAAACCAGCGACGCCAACCCAGGTCGGGCTCGCGGCCCACGACGTTGTGATAGGACATCCAGGGGCCCGGCGGCGCGGTGAGCAGCACCGGCAGGATCGGCGAATTCGGGCGCGAGCGAATCGATGCTGGTCGTGATCTCGATCGGCGAATCGGGCCGGAAGAAGTCGCTTGTTCGGCGCCAGCAGTTGCTGCCGACCCTGCGAGCATCTGAGCCGGCAGCGTGATCAGCTTGTGGCCCAGCCAGCGCGTGGTGCTGTTGGCGAACTGGCTGCCGCGATGCGGCGTGCCGATCGTGACGACGCGGCCGCACCGACGGGCTCGGGTCGAAGAAGTAGGCGTTGGCGAGCGTCCGCGTCGACATCGTCATCGGCCTTGAGTTCCGCGAACGGATGCTCGCTGGTGGTTTGCCAGAAGGCGTCGCCGCTGTCGACCGTTTGCATCTTCGAGACCAGCCCGCCCATGCTGTGGCCGACGAGCACCATCTGATCGAGCGCCGGGTGATCGCCGCTCGGGATCGAGCTTCGCGGCGCATCATGGCGAGGTCTTCGCGCATCTGCGTGCCGCTGAGCCAGAACGGCTGGCCGGTCGGATACAGGTAGAACCAGAACTGGTAGTGCTCGCGGACCAGCGGGATCGCTCCGCAGGTCGTTGAACATCTCCATCCAGGTGACCGGGCTCGACCACAGGCCGTGGACCATCACGACCGGCATCTTGTCCGGGTCGTAGGGCTCGAGCATGTAGAGGCCTTGCAGCTTCTTCGCCTCGCCCGGGTTGCAAGCAGGCCCATCGGTCGAGAGTTTGCTGTCCTGGAACTGCGGCTGATTGAGGAAGTAGGCGAGCGGCGTGCGAAAGGTCGGCTTCGAGCGGCACGCGGCGCCCGGCGACGTCGATCGTCGGCTGCTCGAGCGAGTCGTACAGTTCGAGCACGAACCGCGGGGCGGTCCGCGCGGATCGGCGATGTGTCGCATCGCTGCCGGCCAATGCCGGCGGGTCGAAGACCTCGCGTCGGATCCGGCCCTGCCTGACTCTCGTCTTCGAGCGACGACACACGCAGGAATGCCGTCAGCGGAAAACTCAAGTTCGGCGGATAGTACCGCTCGGCCGGGATCCTCGCCGTCGTGCGGTCGGCGAACGGCGATCAGCGGCACACCGAGGCCGTAGTTGTGGTAGTGGTTTCGCAGGCCTTGGAGTTGATAGTCGCTGACGAACTCGACGTGGTCGAAGTCGTTCGGCGTGCCAACCGTTGCGTGCATCACGACGTCGCAGGTGCAGGCGTGGTTCGACGTGCGGATGGTGCGCGTCGTGCCGGGCCGAAGTTCGCCGTCCTCGCGCACCAACCGCAGCATTCCTTCCAGCGATTGGTTGTAGAGGTCCGACGCGCCGCGGAACTGCGGATCGTAGGCGTTGAGCGGACAGGTCGTCCTTGTAGTCGAACAGATAGCGATAGGCGTGCACCAGCGAGGTGCCGTAGAACTCGAGCGCCCGGCCGCGATGCAACATTTCGGGCAGCATTTCCGCTTCCTTTGCGGTGATGTAGGCGAGCTCGGCCATCGCGTATTCGTTTTCGCGGTCGGGCTCCCGCTTCTGAATCTTCTTCGAGCTGCGTGATAGAGCTGCTTTGCGGTCGCCGTTCCACTCGTCGGCGAGGTTGTAGGCGACGCAGGAGCTGCATCGTCCGCTCGGTCGGCTTCGGGCCCTTGCGCGAGACCAAGATCGAGCGAGTCCGGCGAGCGGATTGCGTGGCGTGTCGCGGACTTTCACCCACTCGGACGACGAGCTGCAGCCGATGGCAAGAGCCATGAGCAGAGCAGACGGCGAGCGCAGCGGCCTGGCGGCGCCGGTCCGTGACGAGTGGCAGAGACGCGCACAGCGTCGGTTGCATGTTGACTTTGCGCAGCAGGGCGCGGATGGAAGACGAGACGAACAGTTCGGCAGCGGATGCCGGGCGGGAAGATTAGTGCAAGCGGCGGGCGAGCGTCAATTGTGACGCGCAGGTGCTATCACTGCATCACGTCGCGAGATTCGACACATTGCTGGAGGGCTTGCCCGCCATTGTTTTCCCTCGCGCTCAAACGATTTGTCCCAAATGCCAAGTCGCCAACTCGCGGGGACTTTTGTTCCAGCGGTTGGCGACTTGACTTCAGCGGGCAAGGAGGGAGGGTTGCTGCGATAGGTGACGGGGTCGGAAGCCGGTTCGTCCGAAGTTGTCGAATCGACCTGCGGCGGGGTGGGCCACGCCGGCAGGTGTGGGTCTTCGGCTTCCGACCCCTGTATTGGTTCCTTCTGGGCTAGTGCGAGTCGCACGGACGTGTAGCGTGTACCTGTTCGTGTTTTTCAGACGAAAGCGACGAAAAATCCGCTACAGTTACATGAAACGTGCTCTAGATCGCAAATGCCGCGACAGCGGTGGGGATAGTGGCTGCGGCGAAATCTCGGGAACGACGCTGAGGCGTCGATGAATCACTTCGTAGGGTTCCGGCCCCGGCTTGTCGCCATTTCCGTTCTTCGGCGTCTCGCGAAATTCGCGGGCCGCCTGCTCTAGTTCGCCACGCAAGATCCGAACGGTGCGTGGGGCTTCGAGGGCCAAGGTGACCCGGTTGCCGGCCACGCGCCGAATTTCGATGGTGATGTTTTCACCAATATGAATCCGTTCGCCAATTTTCCTGCTGAGCACGAGCATGGCTACAAACTCCTTGTCCTTGCATGTTCGGTTTCCGCCGACATGGCGGATGCCGTCGCGTGTTGCGACTGGGACTGGAGTAACGCAAGGGGTGTGCCAGGATCGACGAGAAATCGCGGAAGAGCCGTGCGGGCGGGCCAGAATTACCTGATTTTTCAGGCAATACCACGTTGTCGCGAATCCGAGTTCCGCGACATTTTGCCCGCCAACGAGGGGTGACTTTCGCGCCGATTTCATCTCAAATTGGGACGGCAATCCGGAATTGAGACGGCGGGATGCGTTGGCGGGAAGCGTCGGAAGGAACACTATGGATCACTATGCTATCAACGAAGCAGGTTGCCGAGGTCGGCAACGGCGACTCATCCAGGCAATCGGCGAGCTCGATCTCGAACTGGCCGTGCTCACCGGCCGCGAGACGATTCGAGTGGCTGACCGGGCGCTGGTGCGTGCGCCGTACGAGCCGGTCGCGGTGCTGCGGGCCGACGGGCACGTGCTCTTGGTGCTGCCGGAGCGGCAACTCGGGGAGGCGGCCATTGTCGACGAGAAGCTCGGCTATCCGGCGAAGCTGCATTCGACACTGGTGGACGATCAGCGCGCGGCGAGTTCAGCCACGCTTCAACAGGCGCTCACGCGGCGGATGCCCAAGCGCGTCGGCGCCGAGTTCGCCACGTTCAGTCCGCACCTGACGTTTCTCACGTCGCTGGGTGCGTCGGACTTCGTCGACGTCGGCCCGATCGTCTCCCGACTGCGGCGGCACAAGGATCCCGACGAGCTGGCGATGCTCCGCCGGGCAAACGACGCGAATCGCGCGATGTACGCGCGGGCCCGCGAGATGGTCCGGCCCGGCGTGAACGAAATCGACGTCTACAACGAGCTCGCGGCCGTGGCGGTGCGGACGCTCGGCGAGCCGCTCACCTATTTGGGCCAGGACTTTCGCTCGGCCGCCCGCGGCGGTGCGCCGCGGAATCGGGCGATCGAGGCGGGCGAGCTCTACATCTTCGACCTGGGTGTCGGCTTCCGCGGCTACTACTCGGACAACGCCCGCACGCTCGCCGTCGGCGGCGAGCCGACCGAGCTGCAGCTCAAGGCGTGGAAGGCGGTGGCCGGCGTATTTGCAGTTCATCGAGGCGAACGTGCAACCCGGCGTGAGCTGCAAGATGCTGTTCGACGCGGTGCAGCGCGAACTCGACGCGTATCAGCCGTGGATCTTCAACCACCACCTGGGCCACGGCGTCGGCCTCTCGCCGCAGGAGGGCCCGCATCTGAACCCCGAATGGGACGATCACTTCGCCGAGGGCGATTACATCGCCGTCGAGCCGGGGCTGTACCACGACGAACTGCGCTACGGCGTGCGGCTGGAGCAGAACTATCTGGTGACGGCGAGCGGCGTGGAGCTGTTGACGCCTTGGCCGTTGGAGTTGGTCTAGCACGGCAATCGCCGTCGTGTTCGTCGTGCCGTTGTGGTAATCTATGCATTCGCTTCGTGTGCGTCGAGCGGCGTGTCTGGTAAATTGAATTCTCTCCGACAGGTGAATCATGTGTTCGACCAATGAAACTTCGCGGCGGGATTGGATGCGGTTGGCGGGATTGGCGGCGGCGGGCGTCGTCGTCGGGAAGGCGAGTCGTTGGGCGATGGCGGCGGAGACGGCGCTGGCTGATCCGCGCGTCGGGCTGACGGCGGACGATGTCGCTGGCGGATTTGATGGCGGGGAACGAGCGGTTTGTGGCGGGGCGGCCGGAGAGTCCGCGGCGGCGGCCGGAAGACTACGCGCCGCTGGCGGCGGGGCAGTTTCCGCAGGCGGCGATCATCGCGTGCAGCGACTCGCGCGTGCCGCCGGAGATTCTGTTCGATCAGGGCGTGGGCGACCTGTTCGTGATTCGCATCGCCGGGAATGTGATCGGCGGCACGCGGGCCGGTGGTGAAGGGCAGCGTCGAATACGCGGTGGCCGAATTCAAGGTGCCGCTGGTGATGGTCTTGGGGCACAGCAACTGTGGCGCGGTGAAGGCGGCGGTCAAGCACATCGACGATCACGATGACCTGCCGGGCTCGATCGACGACCTGGTGAATCTCATCAAGCCGGCGGTCGAGCAGGTCCGCGACAAGCCGGGCGACATGCTCACCAACGCGATTCGCGCGAACGTCGAGCTGGGCGTCGAGCGGCTCAAGGGGCTGGAGCCGATCCTGGCCGGGCCGGTGCGAGCAGGAAAGCTAAAAGTGGTTGGCGCGACGTATGATCTCGCGACCGGCCGCGTGAAAATGGTGGTGTAACGATTCGCGCAACCTAGATCCGCTTGTTCGGCAGCGTGGCAGAGCGTATCCTTGAACGGCCTTCTCACTTGTTACCATCAGCAGCTGCCTCGCCTATGGACTCGGGTCGATTGATCGCCATCGGCGACGTTCACGGCTGCGTTCACGCGCTCGACGACGGTGCTCGACAGCGATCGAGCCGACGGCGGACGATCGGCTCGTGTTCCTGGGCGACCTGATCGACCAAGGCAAAGAGTCGCGCGAGGTGCTCGAGCGGATCATCGAGTTGAAGCGCGAGTGCCACGTGGTGCTGATCCAGGGCAACCACGAGGAGATGATGTACGCCGCCTGGGAGAGCGAAGCGGGCACTGCGGTATTGGGAGAATTGCGGCGGCGTGGCGACGCTCAAATCCGGTTGTACGAGCGGTACGGGTTTCAGCACATCGGCGTGCGGCGCGGCTACTACCCGGCCCACAACGGGCGCGAGGACGCGGTCGTCATGAGGATCACGCTGTGACGCTCGATGCACGCCGCGCCGGCGTCTGGCGAGCCATGGGACTGGGGCCGGTGTGGACGCACCGTGAAGTTGCGAGCCGCGACATGGCCAGCCGCGAGCAGCAGATCGCGAAGATGGACTGGGACGCACTCGCGCAAGCGGTTGCGGGGTGCCGCGCCTGTGGATTGTGCGAAACGCGCAGGCAGACCGTGTTCGGAGTGGGACATGCCGCGGCGCAATGGATGCTGGTCGGCGAAGCGCCAGGCGCCCAGGAGGACATGCAGGGCGAGCCTTTCGTCGGACAGGCCGGTCGTCTGCTCGACAACATGCTGGCCGCTGTCGGGCTCACCCGCACAGGTTCGACGCCGCAGTCGGTCTACATCGCCAACGTGCTGAAATGCAGGCCGCCCGGCAATCGTGACCCGGCTCCGCAGGAAGTCGAGCAGTGCCGGCCGTTCCTGTACCGGCAGATCGAGTTGGTGCAGCCGAAGATCGTGCTCGTGATGGGGCGATTCGCTGCGCAGGCGCTGTTGCAGACCGATGCCAGCATCGCCAGCCTGCGAGGCAGGGCGCACCGCATCGAAGTGGCCGGCCGCAGCGTGGCGGTCGTCGTCACCTATCACCCGGCCTATCTGTTGAGGAACCTGGCCGACAAGGCAAAAGCCTGGGCCGATCTCTGCCTTGCGCGCGAACTGGTCGCAAGCGCCTAGCGCCCGCCGGCTCCGATCAGCGCGACCGAATCGAACTGGCGCTGGTTGTAGCGGTGACGGATCATCACCAGCGATCATCGAAAACGCGACGAACAGTCCGAACAGCAGCATCACGGCCTGGATCGAGAGGTTCAGCCAGATCAGCACGGCGTAGACGCCCAGCATGACGAGGATGCTGAGGTTCTCGTTGAAGTTCTGCACGGCTATGGAGTGGCCGGCTGACAGCAGCACGTGGCCGCGGTGCTGCAGCAGCGCGTTCATCGGCACGACGAAGTAGCCGGCCAGAGCGCCGATCAGCACCAGGATCGCGGCGGCTATTACCAGGAACCAGCTGGCCGCCAGCGGGCCGAGGTGCAGCTCCCCGGCGGGCACCAGCGCGCGGCTGTAGAACGATGCGAGCGCAACGATGAGTCCCATCGTGACGCCGACCGACAGCACGCCGAGCGACCGCTTGATCGATACGCGAGCCGCCGCGTAGACCGCGCCGGCCGCGATGCCGATCGCGACGATCGCCTGCAGTATGGCGGCACGGCTGAGGTCGAGTCCCAGCACCTGCTCCGCCCACTTGAGCACGATGAACTGCAGCGTGGCGCCGGCACCCCAGAACAACGTCGTCACCGCGAGTGAGATCTGTCCGAGCTTGTCGCGCCACAACACGTTGCAGCAGTGCGCGAACCCCACCAGCAGCTTCCAGGGGTGGATGTGCTGCTTGGCATAGCGCGCGCCGGTATCGGGAATCAGCAGGTTCACCATCGCGGCGAACAGGTAGAAGCTCGCGATCACGGCGATGGCCGATTCGGACGGGTGGCCTATTTCCATGTCGACCATGGGAACATCGATCGCAAACAGCCATGCTGAAACCTTCGGACTGATCAGCACTCCGCCCAGCAGGAAGCCGAGGATGATCGACATCACCGTCAGTCCCTCGATCCATCCGTTGGCGACGACCAGCATATCCGCCGGCAGGAGCTCGGTGACGATGCCGTACTTGGCGGGCGAATAGGCGGCGGCACCGAAGCCGACCACTGCATAGGCGAGGAGCGGGTGCACCCCGACGAACATCAGCAGACAACCGCCGACCTTGATCGCATTGGTGATCAGCATCACGCGACCCTTGGGCAGCGAGTCGGCGAATGCACCGACGAAAGGCGCGAGCGCCACGTACGAGATGACGAAGAACAGCTTCAGCATCGGCGTCATCCAGCTCGCCGCCCCCATGTCGCGCAACAGGGCGATCGCCGCGATCAGCAGCGCGTTGTCGGCGAGCGAGGACAGGAACTGCGCCGCCATGATCGTGTAGAAGCCGCGTTTCATCGGGCGGCGTGGGCGGCAAGTGTGTTCGGGCTGAACAAGGAGTGATACCCGTTCGACTCGGGCGGGAGCAGACAGTTGCCGGGCGGGAGCAGACAGTTGCCGGGGCCGGCGCGGCGTTATAGCACGCGACCCCTGCGAGACGGATGCATTCGGCTCGCTATGCTATGGCCGTCGCGTTTTACCGGTCCGACGCTCGTGCCACGTCCGATCCAGGCCCGCATCGACATTTCCGCAATGCGTCACAACCTCGCTGCGGCGCGCGCGCGGGCGCACGGTCGTTCGGTGTGGGCGGTGATCAAGGCCAATGCCTACGGCCACGGGATCGAGCGCGCGGTAAAAGGATTTGCGCAGGCCGATGGACTGGCGATGCTCGACCTCGACGAGGCGAGGCGCGCGCGGACGGCCGGGTGGAAGGGGCCGATCCTGCTGCTGGAAGGCGTGTTCGAGGCGAGTGACGTGGCGGAGAGTCGTGCGCTCGGCCTCACGGTGGCGCTCCACCACATCGAACAGATCCGGCTGTTCGAACTCGCGCCTGCCGGTCCACCGGTTGGCGTGCACATCAAACTCAACACGGGAATGAATCGCCTGGGGTTCGACATCGACGATCTGGCCGCCGTTCATCGTCGGCTGGTGGAACTGCCTGCCGTGCGCATCGACGCGCTCTCCATGCATTTCGCGAACGCCGATCGCTCCGATTCCCGCACGGCGCCGGTCGCGATGTCACGAACAACTGGCGCGCTTCGAGCGCGCCTGCGAGGGCTTCGACATTCCACGCAGCGCATCGAATTCGGCGGCCCTGTTCCTGCATCCGCCGCTGGCGGAGGCGTCGGTGCGCCCGGGGATCGCGCTGTATGGCGCCACGCCGGACGATCGGAATACCGCCTCGCAGCTGGGGCTGCGCGCGGCGATGACGCTGAATTCCCGGCTGATCTCCGTGCGCACCGTGCGGCCAGGCGAAGGCGTCGGCTACGGGTCACGGTTCATGCCGCAGCAACCAACCCGCATCGGAGTCGTCGCGTGTGGCTATGCCGACGGCTATCCGCGCAGTGCGCCGGACGGTACGCCGGTAATTGTCGCGGGCTCACGCGTTCCGATCGCCGGACGAGTCTCGATGGACATGATCACCGTCGATCTCCGCATGGTGCCCGACGCGACGGTCGGCAGTCCGGTCGAACTGTGGGGCGACCGATTGCCGATCGACGAGGTGGCAGCACACTGCGGTACGGTGGGTTACGAGCTGATGTGCGCGCTGGCGCCGCGGGTGCCCGTGGAGCCGCTCGACTGAAATGGCCAAGGCGCGCACGCAGTACGTGTGTTCGGAGTGCGGCGGCACCAGCCTGAAGTGGCAGGGCCAGTGCCCGCACTGCATGGCGTGGAACACGCTGGCCGAGAGTCGCATCGAGGCGACCAGCGAACACCGCTATGCCGCCGTTGCGCCGGCGACGCCGGTGCAGTCGCTCGGCGAGGTGAAGGCGCGTGAGATGGCTCGCTTGCCGAGCGGCGTCGAAGAGTTCGATCGCGTACTCGGCGGGGGCCTGGTCGAAGGCGGGGTCGTGCTGATCGGCGGCGATCCCGGGATCGGCAAGTCGACATTGCTGCTGCAGTCGCTCGCCGCACTGTCCACTCATATACCCGTGCTTTACGTCAGCGGCGAGGAATCCCCGGCGCAGGTGGCGCTGCGGGCGCGGCGGCTCGGTGTCGACGGTGCCAAGGTGCGCCTGCTGTCGGAGACGGCGCTCGAGCGCGTGGTCGCGACCGTACGTGAAGAGCACCCGTCGGTGGTGGTCATCGATTCGATCCAGACGCTTTACACCAGCGAGCTGGCTTCGGCTCCGGGTTCGGTCGCACAGGTGCGCGAGTGTGCAGCCCATCTGACGCGCCTCGCAAAGCAGCTCGGCTTCATCCTGATCATGATCGGGCATGTGACCAAGGAGGGCGCGCTCGCGGGCCCCCGCGTGCTCGAGCACATGGTCGACACCGTGCTCTATTTCGAAGGCGACACCCACTCGTCGTTCCGGCTGGTGCGGGCGTTCAAGAACCGCTTCGGCGCCGTCAACGAGCTCGGCGTTTTCGCGATGACCGATCGCGGTCTCAAGGGAGTCGCCAATCCGTCGGCGCTGTTCCTGTCGCAGCACGGGCCCGACGGACAGGGCGGCGAGGTGCCCGGCACCTGCGTGCTCGTGACACAGGAGGGTACGCGGCCGCTCCTGGTGGAGATCCAGGCGCTGGTCGACACGGCGCATGTTCCGAATCCTCGCCGGCTGAGCGTCGGGCTCGACCCGCAGCGTCTGGCGATGCTGCTGGCAGTGCTGCACCGGCACGCCGGCATGGCGGCCTATGACCAGGATGTCTTCGTCAACGCGGTCGGTGGAGTGCGCATCACCGAACCGGCTGCAGATCTTGCGGTGCTGCTCGCCATCGTCTCGTCGATGCGCGATCGCAAGCCGCCGCGCGGCATGGTCGCATTCGGCGAAGTGGGGCTCGCCGGCGAGATCCGTCCGGCACCCCGCGGGCAGGAGCGGTTGCGCGAGGCGGCCAAGCTCGGGTTCTCGCTGGCGTTGATCCCGCGCGCGAATGCGCCACGCCATCGTATCGAGGGTCTGGAGGTGATCGCAGTCGACCGGCTGGCGCAGGCGCTCGAGCGCCTGCGCGCCTAGCCGACGGCTGCACGCGCCTCGTTCGTCTCGCCGTCGATCCAGCGCGCGGCTGCGATGCCCGAGCGCACGGCGGTCTCCAGCGTGCACGGATAGTCCGATGCGATCCAGTCGCCGGCCAGCGCGAGGCGTGGCAATCGAGTGGCGGTCGCGGGGCGCTCCAGGTCGGGCACGCACGCAAGTGTCGCGCGCCGCTCGACGACCGCGCGCGATGCACGCGGCGCGCGGCAGCCCGTAAAGCTCGGTGAGCTGGAGGGCGGCCGCTTCGCACAGACCGTCGAGCGTCGGCTCCTCGTGCGTCCCACCGGTGCTGATGACGAGGGCGAGCACGCCGGCATTGTCCGCGGTCCAGCGCACCGCGGTTGAACACCCATTGGCCGTAGTGCCGGCGATGCGGCTGTCTCGAGCAGCGCGTGCATCAGCGGCGGCAGCCGCGGTTCGGCCGCATCGTATTTCAGGTAGACGGTCGTGATCGGTTCGTAGCGAAAGCGGTCGATCATCCTCTGTTCGCTGCGCAGCGCATCGGCGTGCAGGCCGAAGATCCGTTGCAGGTAAGCCGCCGGCGCGGCGTAGACGATCGCATCGACATCGATCGAGGCGTGGTCGCCGCCGCTGCGGATCGCGATGCGTCCAGCCGCGCTCCGAACGGCGCGCGAGGTCGACACGATGATGGCGCCGCACCTCGCCGCCGCGCGCCAGCAGCATGCGTTCGACGGCGTCGGGCAGGACAGAGGAAAGGTCGGAGCGCGGCAGCCACATCTCCGAGGCGTCGGCGTCCGCCCCCAGGCTGTCGCGCAGCACGGTGGCAAGGAACTGGGCCGACGCCTCGTCGAGTGGAGTGTTCAGCGCCGCCAGCGTGAGCGGGCGCCACAGCCGTTCGATCAGATCGCGGAGTCTGACCCAGCTGGCGCAGCCAGCCGTCTGGCGGGGCGATCCGGAGCAACCGTCCAGTCGAGATCACGCGCGCGAGGCAGGAATTTCGCAAGCGCAATCCGGTCTGTCCACGGCAGTCCGCGCGCCGTCACGGCGGCCATCACCAGGTGCCACGGGGCTCGAAGCCGCGCAGCCCGTAGCCTCATGCCATCGGGATAGGCGACCTGGAATGGGCGGCGCACGAAGACGGAATCGAGGCGCAACCCCGGCGCTCGCCAGCAGTGCACTGGTCGCCCTGTATGCGCCGATCAGCAGGTGCTGGCCGTTGTCGAGGACGTGGTGCGCACCGTCGAGCTCGAGCACCACCCGGCGTGCGCGTCCGCCGAGCTCGGCGGCAGCCTCGAGCAGCACGACGCGATGCCCGGCGCTGGAAAGTTCCGCCGCAGCGGCGCACCCGGCCCATCCGCCTCCGACCACGGCGACGCGCAGCCGGTCCGTCACGCGAAGACCCAGGTTTTCCACGCGAGCCAGAGCTTGCGCAGGGGCGTCAGCGCAATGCGCTGGTGCAGCACGCGGAAGTCCTCGCGCTCGATTTCGTCGAGCAGGGTCGAATAGATGGCGCCCATGATGAGCCCGGTGCGCTGCGAACCGCGATCCTCGATGGGCAGCAGCGACAGCGCCTCGCGATACACGCGCCGCGCTCGCTCCGCCTGGAAGCGCATCAGCGGCACGAACCCGTCGACATAACGCGCACTGATCAGGTCAGCGGCCTTGACGTCGAAACGCTGCAGCTCATCCAGCGGCAGGTAGATGCGGCCGCGGCGCGCATCGTCGCCGACGTCGCGAATGATGTTGATCAGCTGCAGCGCAAGCCCGAGGCGCGAGGCGTACTCGAGGGTGCCCGGATTGCTGTAGCCGAAGATCGACGCCGACATCTCGCCGACCACTCCGGCCACCAGGTGGGCATAACGCCGCAGCGACGCATAGTCGAGGTAGCGGTTCTGGTGCAGGTCCATCTCCATGCCGTCGAGGACCGCTGCCAGGCGAGCCGTGGTGATGCCGTACGCGCCGTCGAGGAATGGTTGGAGCGCCTTGGTGACCGGATGGGCTGGCTGACCTCGCCCGAGAGCAGCGATTTCGCCACGCCACCATGCGAGCTTCGCCTCGGCCACCGCCGGCTCGCTCACCTCGTCGACGACGTCGTCCACCTCGCGGCAATACGCGTAGACCGCCGTGATCGCCCGGCGCTTCTCGGTTGGCAGGAAAAGGAACGAGTAGTAGAAGCTCGAGCCGCTGGCCGCCGCCTTCTGCTGGCAGTAGTCGTCGGGAGTCATGAGGGCTCTGCGCTGGCCGCGCTACGGCGTCGGCTTGCCGAGGCTGCGCACGCCCATCAGCAGCCAGTCGCGCGCGGCCAGCTGCGGCCGCCGATTGAACACGTCGCCGTCACACGCGTCGATGCGCTCCAGGATCCGCAGCCCGCCTTGCACGACGAGCCGCAGCTCGAATCCGACGCGCCCAGGCAGGACACCCGTGAGGGGGGAGCCGGAGTGTAGCAACCGCCGCGCGCGCTCTACCTCGAACCGCAGCAGGGCCGACCAGTGTGCATCCACGCGGCGCGCTGCAATCTGCTGCTCGTCGACTTCGAAGCGCACGAGGTCTTCTTGCGGCAGGTAGACGCGTCCCTTGTCCCAGTCGAGAGCGATGTCCTGCCAGAAGTTCGTGAGCTGCAGACCGGTGCAGATGGCGTCGGACCACGCTTCGGCCTGTGCGCTGCCCCGGCGGTACAACTCGAGCAGCAGCCGGCCGACCGGATCGGCCGAGCGGCGGCAGTAGTCACGTACCGCATTGAAATCCGCATATCTGCTCGTGGTGACGTCCTGCTCGAAGGCAGAAAGGAGCTCTCGGAAGTGCTGCACCGAAAGGCCGTGCTGGCGTATGGCCAGGGCAAGATCCGCCCACTCTCCGGACTGGCCGTGTTCGACTGCGTCCAGCGCCGCGCGCAGCGATGCCAGACCCGCAAGGCGCTCAGGCGCAGCGCATTCGCCTTCGTCGGCGATGTCATCGGCCGTGCGTGCGAACCGGTAGATCGCGCGTATGGCCGGACGCAGGCCGGCGGGAACCAGGAGCGATGCGACCGGAAAGTTCTCGTAGTGGCCGACGCCCATGCGAGTCACGCTAGCACAGGGCTGCTGCGGCAAGGCGGTGCGCTGCTTCCGCTAGAATTCGTACGTCGTTCCGCGCCGTGTTGGCGTGCGTCCGCGGCGCGAAGGTGGCGAAATTGGTAGACGCACCAGGTTTAGGTCCTGACGCCTTCACCGGCGTGGGGGTTCGAGTCCCCCCCTTCGCACCACATCTGATCTGACCCGCCGCGTGCACGCGGCAATCGAGAAAAGCCAGACCATGCAACAGACGTTGGAGACCCCGGGCGCCCTCGAGCGTCGTATCGATCTCACGGTTCCCGCCGCTGCGATCGAGAAGGAAGTGCAGACGCGGCTCGCGAAGCTCGCGCGCAACGTCAAGATGCCCGGCTTCCGGCCGGGCAAGGTGCCGATGAAGATGGTTGCTGCCACCTACGGCCCGCAGGTGCAGGCGGAAGTGCTGAACGACAAGGTCGGCGAGGCCTTCAGTTCGGCAGTCAGTGCCGGCAAGCTGCGTGTTGCGGGTGCGCCGAAGGTCGAAGCGCGTCCCGCCGATGGCGGCACCGATCTGGCGTTCTCTGCGACCTTCGAGGTGTATCCGGAGATCCCGCTCGCCGATCTGTCCGGCGTCGAGGTGCGGCGCGCTGTGTGCACGGTCGGTGAAGCCGAGATCGACAGCACGCTCGAGATCATGCGTCGCCAGCGGGCGGAGTACGTCGATACGGCGCGAGGGGCGAACGCCGACGACGTCGTGACCCTTGATTTCGCCGGAACCATCGACGGGGTGGCATTCGAGGGCGGCAGTGCGACCGACTTCAAGTTCACCCTCGGACAGGGCCGCATGCTGCCGGAGTTCGAGACGGCGCTGGCCGGTATGGCGCAGGGACAGCAGAAGACGTTCAACGTGACCTTCCCGGCGGACTACACGGCCAAGTCCCTGGCCGGCAGGACCGCCGAGTTCGCCGCGACGGTCAAGAAAGTCCAGGAGCCCGTGCTGCCACCGCTGGACGCGGACTTCGCGCGCTCGCTCGGCATCGCGGACGGCGACCTCGAGAAGATGCGGCAGGAGGTGAGGTCCAACCTCGAGCGCGAAATCGCCTCGCGCCTGAAGGCTCGCACGCAAGGACAGCGCGATGGATGCGCTCCTGACGTCGACCCGCTTCGACGTACCGAAGTCGCTGGTCCAGGAAGAGACCGAGCGGCTCGCCGACGCAGCCCGCCGCGACCTGACGGCGCGCGGTGTGCAGGTGGACAAGGCGCCACTGCCGATCGAACTCTTTTCCCAGCAGGCCGAGCGCCGCGTCCGGCTGGGACTGCTGGTGGGCGAGGTCGTGCGCGCCAATGGGCTGCAGCCCCGCCCCGACCAGATACGCAAGCTGGTCGAGGAAATGGCACAGAGCTACGAAAAGCCCGCGGAAGTCGTCAACTGGTATCTGTCGGACCGCAAGCGGCTCGCCGAACTGGAAGGCGCGGCACTGGAAGACAATGTGACACGCTGGGTGCTGGAACATGCGAAGGTGGCGGAAACGCCGGTCGCGTTCGATGATCTGATGGGCCGCGATTCGCGGTAATGCAGCGAGGAGATGCAGGAATGACAAGCAACGCGGGCTTCCTTGCCGCCGCCCAGGCCGGCGAGCCGCAGGGACTCGGCATGGTGCCGATCGTCATCGAGCAGAGCGGACGAGGCGAGCGTGCCTATGACATCTACTCCCGCCTGCTGCGCGACCGGGTGGTCTTCATCGTCGGAGCGATCACCGAACAGACCGCCAACCTGGTGGTCGCGCAACTGCTCTTTCTCGAATCCGAGAATCCCGACAAGGACATCTCGCTCTATATCAACTCGCCGGGCGGATCGGTCAGTGCCGGGCTGGCCATTTTCGACACGATGCAGTTCGTCAAGCCGGACGTTTCGACCATCTGTGTAGGGCTCGCCGCCAGCATGGGCTGCGTTCCTGCTCGCGGCCGGCGCCAAGGGCAAGCGCTACTCGCTGCCGAACTCGCGCATCATGATCCACCAGCCGATCGGGCGGCGTGCAGGGGCAGGCGGCGGACATCGAGATCCATGCGAAGGAGATCCTGTACCTGCGCGAGCGGCTCAACACGCTGCTGGCGGAACGCACCGGCCAGCCAGTCGAAAAGATCGCCAAAGACACCGATCGCGATAACTTCATGTCCGGCGACGATGCAGTAAGCTACGGACTGATCGACAAGATCTTCGTCCGGCGCGGCGAGCAGCCGTAGCCGGAGCGCGACCGGGGGGATCGGACCAGCGATATGTCGGACAAGAAGGGTTCCAGCGAAAAGCTCCTGTACTGCTCGTTCTGCGGAAAGAGCCAGCACGAGGTCAAGAAGCTGATCGCCGGCCCGTCGGTGTTCATCTGCGATGAATGCATCGACCTGTGCAACGACATCATCCGCGACGAGACGACGGCCGATGCGGGTTCGACCGGCGCCAAGTCCGACCTGCCGACTCCGCGCGAGATCGGCGCCATACTCGACCAGTACGTGATCGGCCAGGACAAGGCCAAACGCATCCTGTCGGTCGCCGTCTACAACCATTACAAGCGGCTCAAACATCTCGGTTCGAAGGACGATGTCGAGCTTGCCAAGAGCAACATCCTGCTGATCGGGCCGACCGGTTCCGGCAAGACGCTGCTGGCGCAGACGCTGGCGCGGCTGCTGAACGTGCCGTTCGTCATTGCCGACGCGACGACGCTGACCGAGGCCGGCTACGTCGGCGAGGATGTCGAGAACATCATCCAGAAGCTGCTGCAGAACTGCAACTACGAAGTAGAGAAGGCGCAGAAGGGCATCGTCTACATCGACGAGATCGACAAGATCTCGCGCAAGAGCGACAACCCGTCGATCACCCGCGACGTCTCGGGCGAGGGCGTGCAGCAGGCGCTGCTGAAGCTGATCGAAGGCACGATCGCCAGCGTGCCGCCGCAGGGCGGGCGCAAGCACCCGAACCAGGACTTCGTGCAGATCGACACGACGAACATCCTGTTCGTCTGCGGCGGCGCGTTCGACGGGCTCGAGAAGATCATCCGCAACCGCTCGGAAAAGAGCGGCATCGGCTTCGCGGCGTCGGTCACCAGCGCGAGCGAGCGTTCGGTCGGCCAGCTGCTGCGCGAGGTCGAGCCCGAGGACCTGATCAAGTTCGGCCTGATTCCGGAACTGGTCGGCCGCCTGCCGGTGGTCGCCACGCTGGACGAACTGAGTGAGGAAGCGCTGGTCGAGATCCTGGTCGCGCCGAAGAACGCACTGATCAAGCAGTTCCAGCGCCTTTTCCACATGGAAGGCGTGGAACTCGAGGTCCGCCCCGAAGCGCTGAAGTCGATCGCCCGCAAGGCGATCAAGCGCAAGACCGGGGCGCGGGGACTGCGCTCCATCGTTGAAGGCATCCTGCTCGATGTCATGTACGACCTGCCGAGCAGCAAGAACGTCGTCAAGGTGGTGGTCGACGAGAACACGATCGGCGGCGGCAAGCCGCTGCTGATGTACGCCGACCAGCCAAAAGTGGCTGGCGCGCCACGCTAGAGGGGCCGCCGCTGGCCGGTCCGAAGCGCGACCTGCTGCGTCGCGTGCTAGATTGAACTGCGACGAAGATTCACCGGGCTTGCATTGAATTCGCCCGGACCCATATGCCTCGCTGAATCTTCCATTTAAGGGGAAATAACCCTATGTCGACCCAGATCCTGCCGCCCGAAAGCACGACGCTGCCGTTGCTGCCGCTGCGCGATGTGGTCGTGTTTCCGCACATGGTGATACCGCTGTTCGTCGGGCGCCCGAAGTCCATCAAGGCGCTCGAAGCGGCCATGGAGGCGGGCAAGAGCATCATGCTGGTTGCGCAGAAGAACGCCGCCAAGGATGAACCGACTGCCGAGGACATCTACGAGATCGGCTGCGTCGCCAACATCCTGCAGATGCTGAAGCTGCCCGACGGCACCGTGAAGGTGCTGGTCGAGGGCGCGCAGCGCGCTCGCATCGAGCGGATCGAGGAAGGCGCAAGCCACTTCACGGCCGATGTGGTGCCGATCGTTCCGGATGCCCAGCCCACAGCAGAAGCCGAGGCGCTGCGTCGGGCGATCGTCAGCCAGTTCGACCAGTACGTGAAGCTGAACAAGAAGATCCCGGCGGAGATCCTGACGTCGATCGCCGGCATCGACGAGGCCGGCCGGCTGGCCGACACCATTGCTGCGCACCTGCCGCTCAAGCTCGAGCAGAAGCAGCAGATCCTCGAGATGTTCGGACTCAACGAGCGTCTCGAACACCTGCTGGCGCAGCTCGAGACCGAAATCGACATCCTGCAGGTCGAGAAGCGCATCCGCGGCCGCGTCAAGCGGCAGATGGAGAAGAGCCAGCGCGAGTACTACCTGAACGAGCAGGTCAAGGCGATCCAGAAGGAACTGGGCGAGGGCGAGGAAGGTGCCGACCTCGAGGAACTCGAGAAGAAGATCCGTGCCGCCCGCATGCCGAAGGCGGCACGCGAGAAGGCTCACTCCGAACTGAAGAAGCTCAAGCTGATGTCACCGATGTCGGCCGAAGCCACCGTGGTCCGCAACTATCTCGACACGCTGGTCGGGCTGCCCTGGAAGAAGCGCAGCCGCATCAACAACGACCTGACCAATGCCGAGAAGGTGCTGAACGATGACCACTACGGGCTGGAGAAGGTCAAGGACCGCATCCTCGAGTACCTCGCCGTGCAGCAGCGGGTCGACAAGGTCAAGGCGCCGATCCTGTGCCTGGTCGGCCCTCCGGGCGTAGGCAAGACCTCGCTGGGACAGTCGGTCGCGCGCGCCACGAATCGCAAGTTCGTCCGCATGGCGCTCGGCGGCGTGCGTGACGAGGCCGAGATCCGCGGCCACCGTCGCACCTACATCGGCTCGATGCCGGGCAAGATCCTGCAGAACCTCGGCAAGGTCGGCGTTCGCAATCCGCTGTTCCTGCTCGACGAGGTCGACAAGATGGGCATGGATTTCCGCGGCGACCCGGCGTCGGCGCTGCTGGAAGTGCTCGACCCCGAGCAGAACCACACGTTCCAGGACCACTACGTCGAGGTCGACTTCGACCTGTCGGACGTGATGTTCGTCGCCACCAGCAACACGATGAACATTCCGCCGGCGCTGCTTGACCGCATGGAAGTGATCCGACTGTCCGGCTACACGGAAGAGGAAAAGGTCCACATCGCGCTGCAGCACCTGCTGCCGAAGCAGATGAAGACCAACGGGCTGAAGTCCGGTGAGCTGGGGATCGCCGAAAGTGCGATTCGCGACATCATTCGTTACTACACGCGCGAAGCCGGCGTGCGCTCGCTCGAGCGCGAGATCAGCAAGATCTGCCGCAAGGTGGTCAAGCAGCTGCTCCTGAAGAAGCAGGACCGCAAGGTGCTCGTCACCGCCAAGAACCTCGACAAGTTCCTCGGCGTGCGCCGCTACAACTTCGGCATGGCCGAAAAGCAGAACCAGGTCGGCCAGGTGACCGGTCTGGCGTGGACCGAGGTCGGTGGCGACCTGCTGACGATCGAGGTTGCGACGATGCCGGGCAAGGGCAATGTCCAGCGCACCGGCTCGCTCGGCGATGTCATGAAGGAGTCGGTCGAGGCGGCCCGCTCGGTGGTGCGTTCGCGCGCGCGGCGGCTCGGCATCCGCGACGAGATCTTCGAGAAGACCGACCTGCACGTCCACTTTCCGGAGGGCGCGACGCCGAAGGACGGCCCGTCGGCCGGTATCGCGATCACGACATCGCTCGTCTCGGCGCTGACTGGCATCCCGGTGCGCGCCGACGTCGCCATGACCGGCGAGATCACGCTGCGCGGCGAGGTGCTGGCGATCGGCGGCCTGAAGGAAAAGCTGCTGGCGGCTCACCGCGGCGGCATCAAGACGGTGCTGATCCCGGAGGAAAACGTCAAGGATCTCGCGGAGATCCCGGATAACGTGAAGAACCGCCTTGAGATCGTTCCTGTCAAGTGGATCGACAAGGTGCTCGAGGTCGCGCTCGAACGGCAGCCGGCCGCGCTGACGGACGAGGAAGTCGCAGCGGCCTTGCCCAAACCCGCCGACGGCACGGCGAGCACCGAAGTCGTCAAGCACTGATCGAAGCGGAACGCGCCGTGCGGCGCGTTCCGCTCGTCACGTGTTTCGTCTTGAACAAAAAATCGTTCGCTTGCGCTTGACACTGCTATAGCCGCGCGGTTGAATAGCCTTCCATTTTTCTGCGGCGACTGCGGCCCACAACAACTAGATCATCGCTGCGAGGGCTGCAAGACGCCGACACCTTGAGGAACAGCTTTCAGAGGGGGTATAAGTGAACAAGACAGAATTGATCGACCACATCGCCAAGCAGGCAGACATTTCAAAAGCGGCGGCTGGTCGAGCCCTCGAAGCAATTGTCGGTGGCATCCGCGGCAGCCTCCGCAAGGGCAACTCGGTGACCCTCGTCGGCTTCGGCACCTTCACGGTCGGCAAGCGCGCGGCGCGCACGGGCCGCAATCCTCGAACCGGCGACTCGATCAAGATCAAGGCAGCGAAGGTGCCGAAGTTCCGTCCTGGCAAGGCCCTCAAAGATTCGTTAAACTGACGGGCTTCGCAGCCGAGCAATTGGCAATGCAGCCGGGCAGCGGTTCATTCGCCTGGTGCTAGTTGGGGCGAAGCGGGTTGCCGCTTCGTCGCGCTGCGCGGACCGCCGGGTGCTTAGCTCAGTTGGTAGAGCGGCGCCCTTACAAGGCGTAGGTCGGGAGTTCGAGCCTCTCAGCACCCACCACGAGCTTGCCTGGCGCCTGCGAAGATAACTGCGCGAGATGCTGCTGTTTGAGCGAGCTAGATTCTGAGCGAGCTGGAGTGGTAGTTCAGTTGGTTAGAATACCGGCCTGTCACGCCGGGGGTCGCGGGTTCGAGTCCCGTCCACTCCGCCACACGACGAAGGCGAACGAAAGTTCGCCTTTTTTGTTTCCTGTCCTGCCTTTCGAACCTCCAAGGCACGAGTCCACCCATGTTCGAATCGATCCGCTCTCATCGTCGCTGGCTGATGGTCTTCATGCTGGTGCTGATCTTCCCGTCGTTCGTCTTCTTCGGCATCCAGGGATACAACCGGTTCATGGAAAGCGAGGGGGCACTGGCGCAGGTCGGTGGGGTCCCCATCACTCAGCGCGATTTCGACATCGCACAGCGCGACCGCGCCGAGCGCCTGAAAGCGCAGTTCGGTGCGAACTTCGATCCCAAGGTGCTCGACACGCCGGAAGGTCGGGCTTCGGTCCTCGACGGCCTGGTGATCGACCGGGCGCTGACGCGCGAAGTCGAGGCGAGCAACCTGATCGTCACGAATGACAAGCTGCGCGAGGTGATTGCGAGCATTCCCGCCTTCCAGGAGGACAACAAGTTCAGTCTCGAGCGCTATCGAACCTACCTGACGGCGCAGGGACAGACCGAGCAGCAGTTCGAGGAACGCGTTCGCTCCGACCTGCGCAAGCAGATGCTGGTGCAGGCCGTGCTCGAATCGGCCATCGTGCCCGCCGGAGCGGCCGAGCAGCTCGAGCGCGTCCTGCTGGAGCAGCGCGAGGTGAGGATGCTGGCGATCCGCGCCGACGCGTTCCTGTCCAAGGTGACAGTCAGCGACGCCCAGGTCGCGGAGTTCTACGAGAAGCACCAAAGGGATTTCGAGACGCCGGAGAACATCAAGGTTGAGTACGTTGTCCTGAGCGCAGAGACGATCGCCGGCAAGTCCGCCGTGGCCGAAGCCGACGTCAAGTCTTACTACGAGCAGAACAAGGGCCGCTACGGCGTCGAGGAGCAGCGCCGCGCGAGCCACATCCTGATCACGCCGGAAAATGGTGACAAGGCGGCTGCACGGGCGAAGGCCGAGGGCATCCTTGCCGCGGTCAAGGCGAAGCCGGACGATTTCGCGAAGCTCGCGACGCGAGCAGTCCAAGGATCCGGGCTCCGCGGCACAGGGTGGTGATCTCGGGTTCTTCGGCAAGGGCATGATGGTGAAGCCGTTCGAGGACACCGCGTTCAAGCTCAAGGTGGGCGAGACCAGCGAGGTCGTCGAGACCGACTTCGGCTACCACATCATCCGCGTGACCGAGATCAAGCCCGCGCAGGCCAAGCCGCTCGAAGAGGTGCGGGCCGAGATCGAGCGTGAGCTGCGCACGCAGCAGGGCCAGAAGCGTTATGCGGAAGCAGCCGACCAGTTCACCAATCTCGTGTACGAGCAGGCCGACTCCCTCAAGCCGGCTGCCGACAAGCTCGGACTCAAGATCGAGACCCGGGACCAGGTGACGCGCTCGGGCGTGCCGGCCGCAGCGGGCGAAGTGCAGGTGTTCCAGCCGAAGGTGATCGAAGCGCTGTTCACTGATGACGCGCTGAAGAACCGGCGTAACACGCAGGCGATCGAGATCGCACCCAACACGCTGGTAGCCGCTCGCGTTGTCGACTACCACGCGGCCGCGGTGCGTCCGCTCGACGAAGTCAAGGCGGCGATCCGCCAGCGACTGGAGCGGGAAGAAGCCGCACGCCTTGCGCGCAAGGCCGGCGAGGAGCGTGTCGCCGAACTGCTCAAGCAACCATCCGAGGCAGGCTTCTCGCCGCCGGTGACCGTTTCCCGGCGGGCTCCGCAAGGCGTTCCTCCGAGCCTGCTCGGCGAAATCCTGCGCACGCGGGCCGACAAGTTGCCCACCTACGTCGGCGCCGATGTCGAGGGCGCCGGCTACCTGATCGCCCAGGTGCTTGCAGCAAAGGAGGGCGCGGCGCCGGACCCGGCTCAGCGCGACGCCGAGCGTCGTGCCATGGCACGGCAGAGCGCGGCGGCCGACGAGATCGCATTTGCCGAAGGCCTGCGCAGTCGCCACAAGGCGAAGGTGCTGAAGCCCGAATACCAGCGCCCGGTGGCGAACACTGCCGCAGCTGAAACGAAGCCGGAGACGAAGTAGAAGGTTAGCCCGCGAGTTCGCGCGCTGCCGCTACGTACTCGGCGACGTCGTCCGAATCGATGGCGACCCGGCGCGCATCCGCGACCCGCCTGAAGTTGCGCGCGATCGACCGCTGATAGGCCGGGTCGTAGTGCTGCGAGAGCAGCTGCTCGACCAGGCTGTCCCACTCGCCGGCCTGCGCCATCGCCTTCCAGCCGGTCACGCGCTCGTGACCGTGCAGCACGACCAGGCAGTCGAGCTGCGACATCAACGTGGCGATGTCTCCCTCGAAGTGTGCGTACTCGTCGCGCAGCAGACGAACCCGTGCCGGCAGCGGAACGTCGAGCCGCACGCATTCCGATTCGCGCATGCGGGCGAGCAGGGCGTCCGGCACGCGCAGGTTGCCCACCTTGCGGCTTTCGGATTCGATGAACACCGGTCGCTCCGCATCGAATCGTCGCAGCGCGTCCCACAGGAGCGTCTCGAAGTATTTCTGCCCCGGCTGCGTTTCCAGCGGCAATCCACCGAGCACCGAACCGCGGTGGCGAGCCATCGACTCCAGGTCCAGCACCTGCGCACCGACCATCGTGAGTTGCTGCAGCAAACGGCTCTTGCCGCTGCCGGTCGTCCCGCAGATCACGCGGAAAGTGAACGAGGCCGGCAGCGACTCGACCTCGGCCATCACTGCCCGGCGGTACGCGCGATAACCGCCTTCGAGCTGGCGCGCGCGCCATCCGACGCGGGCAAGAATATGCGTCATCGCGCCGCTGCGCTGTCCGCCGCGCCAGCAGTACACGAGCGGCGACCAGTCGCGCGGCATCTCCGCGAACCGGTCCTCGAGATGCCGTGCGATGTTGCGCGCGACCATCGCGGCTCCGCGCCGGCGCGCCTCGAAGGAGGACTGCTGGCGGTCGAGCGTTCCGACTTCGGACCGCTGGGCATCTGTCAGCACCGGGCAGCTGATGGCCCGCGGAATGTGGTCTTCGGCGTACTCGGATTCGCTGCGGACATCGACAATGGTGTCGAACTCGTCGAGATCGCGCAGCGCATCGGGCGCAGACACGACGCCATGCTCACGCTTCATCGCGATGAAACTGCCTTGCCGGCAAGCAGCGGACGCAACTCGCGCCAGACGTTGTCGAGCATCCGGGCCTGCGCTGCCTCGTTGGGGTGGATGCGGTCGGGCTGGAAGTAGTCGAGCGATTCGGCGAACCCGTCGAGCAGAAACGGCGCAAGCGGGATCCGCAGATCCTTCGCGACTGCACCGAAGGTCGCGGCAAACCGCTCCGAGTAATCGCGACCGTAATTGGGCGGTACCCGCACACCGACCAGCAGTACGGTGGCGCCGGCTGACTGGCTCGCCCGCACCATCGCGGTCAGGTTCTCGCGCATGGCCGCGAGCGGCAGGCCGCGCAGTCCGTCGTTCGCGCCGAGTTCGATGATGACGATGCGCGGTCGCTGCTGCTGCAGCAACGACGGCAGTCGCGTCCGGCCGCCGCTGGTGGTCTCACCGCTGATACTGGAGTTTGCGACCGTATAATCCAACCCGCTGCCGCGAAGGCGTTCGGCGAGCAACTGCACCCAGCCGGTGCCGCGTGACAGTCCGTATTCCGCCGAAAGGCTGTCCCCCACGACAAGGATCACCGGGCGCGCGTTTGAGCTGCCCGGGGCGGGTTGCGCGGCCGCGCTGGCTGGACCGGTCGTTGCAATCGTCAGCGCAACGCCCGCGCTCAGGCAGGCATTCAGGCAGGCACGAAGGAAGGTTCTGCGCGTGGCGGACGAGCCGTTGACGAACATTGCGGTGGAGGCGCAAGGCCTCGGGAAGATCGTGCAGGACGCCACGGGCAGCCTGACGATACTCGATGATATCAATCTCGCAGTCTTCACCGGAGAAACGGTCGCGATCGTCGGCGCGTCGGGCTCCGGCAAGTCAACCTTGCTGGGACTGCTGGCAGGGCTCGATGTTCCGAGCGCGGGCCGCGTACGCATCTTTGGCGCCGACATGTTCGGTCTCGACGAGGACGGACGCGCGGCACTGCGGGCGCGGCAGGTCGGCTTCGTCTTCCAGTCGTTCCAGTTGCTGCCGCACCTGACGGCGCTCGAAAACGTCATGTTGCCGCTGGAACTCGTCGGCCGGTCGCCAGACGGTGCAGAGCCGATCGCCGCAGCCACCGCGCTGCTCGGACGCGTCGGCCTGAGCGAACGACTGTCGCACTATCCGAAGTATCTCAGCGGCGGAGAGCAGCAGCGCGTGGCACTCGCGCGTGCGTTCGTGCTGCGACCGCCGCTGCTGCTCGCCGACGAGCCGACCGGCAGCCTCGATGCACGCACCGGCGAAGCCGTGATCGACCTCATGTTCGAGCTGAACCGCGAGCGCGGCTCAACCCTGCTGCTGGTCACCCACGACGCCGAGATCGCCAGCCGGTGCAGTCGCAGGATCGAACTCGCCGCCGGCCGCATCGTCACGCACTGAACCTATCTCAGAGTCCTCGGTGGTCGCGGCGGGGTCGCATGGGGTGCAGGGCTAGGCGCGGCGAGGGGACCATTGCTTACTGCAAGGACCCGAGCCGCAACAACGCCGTGCGCCCCATGCGACCCCGCCCCGCAGGGTTGCCAAGATGAGCGGGCGTCTGCGGCGTTGGCCGGCTCGGCCGTAGGCTCGGCTACTGTCCTTCGCCAGCCGCCTTGCATCCGCCCGCTTCTCTTGGCAACGCGATCCATCGGGGACTCTGAGATAGGTTCTCACCGGCGCGCAGCGAACGGAGCACGTCCACCGCGCGTGCGGCCAGTTCGCCCGCGACCAGGCCGATGTCGCCCGCGCCCTCGGCGGCGCGGCCGTGCAGCCACACTGCGGCCTGCGTCGAGGTCCAGGCGTCGTAACCCTGTGCGAGCAGCGCAGCCAGCATGCCCGTCAGCACGTCGCCGGTTCCCGCGGTCGCGAGTGCCGGCGAGCCGGTGGGGTTGATCGCATAGCACCCGTCATTTCGTGCAATCACGGTGCCCGCTCCCTTGAGCAGTGCAAGGCAATTGAAGTGGTCGGCCAGACGAAGTGCGGCGCCGACCCGGTCGCGCTGCACCTGATCCGCGCCGATGCCGAGCATTCGGGCGGCTTCGAGCGGATGCGGCGTCAAGACGGTCGGCGATCGCCGTGCAGCCACGAGCCCGTGCAGTTGCGGTCGCAGCGCGAGGAGGTTCAATGCATCGGCATCGAGGACCAGTCCGATGTCCCGGTGCAGTGCAGCCACGAGATGGGATTCGGCACCGGCGTCGACGCCCATGCCGCAGCCGACCGCGAGCACATCGAGTGCGTCGAGACTCGCGGAATCGCGGAACATCAGCTCCGGCTGCAGCGGATCGACCCGCAGTTCGGGAGCGCCGATCGCATGCACGTAGACGCGGCCTGCGCCGAGCCGCAGCGCCGCGCGCGCGGCGAGCAGCGCTGCGCCGACCATGCCCGCTCCTCCTCCGACGATGGCGACATTGCCGTACGTTCCCTTGTGGCTGTCATGCGGGCGCGGTTGCAGCAGCACCGGAGAAATCATCGACGTCGATCAGGTGGCCGGGCGCGGCAACCTGCTCGACGCCGATCGACTCGACATGCACTGAGCCCGCGGCGTCCCGTCCCTGGGCCGTATGCAGCCCGGGCTTGTCGCCGATGAAGGTGATGGTGGAGGCCGCGCGCACACCGGACACGCCGCCGACCCATGCGCCGCTGTCGGCATCGAGTCCGCTCGGAATATCGACGGCATACACATGTCGGTGACGGTTGATCCAGCCGGCGGCGTCCAGATACGCCCCTGCCAGTGGCCGCGTGAGGCCGATGCCGAACAGCGGCGTCGACCACTACATCAACGCCCAGGTCGGGCAGGTGATGCAGGGTCTTCCCGCCCGCCGCGGACCAGCGGTCGCAAGCAGCATTCGCATCCGTCGTCGACGGGTGCTCGGTGCCCACGAGAATGCAGTCGACGTCATAGCCGAGCGAGCGCAGCTCACTGGCGACGACGAAACCGTCGCCCCCGTTGTTGCCGGGTCCGCAGACGACGACGATGCGGGTCGAGCGTGGCTCGTGCCGCGCCGCGATCCACTGGGCCGCGGCCAGCCCCGCGCGTGCCATCAGTGTTCCGGCGGGAAGCGTCACCGCCGCCCTGCGCTCGATCGCTCGCAGTTCGTCGACGCGGAAAAGCGCCGTGCCCATGATGCAGACTAGGCGGGTGCGCCCGGCAGATACCTGTCGAGCGTCAAGCCCTCGAGATCGATTTCCGGCGTGCGCCCTGCCATCACGTCGGCAAGCAGATGGCCCGAACCGGCGGCCATGACCCAGCCGCTGGAGCCGTGGCCGAGGTTCAGGTAGAGATTGCTGCACGGTGTCCTGCCGATGACCGGTGGGCCGTCGGGCAGCATCGGGCGCGCTCCGACCCAGAACTTTCCCGTGCGGTAGCTCGCCGCATAGGGAAACCAGTCGTGCGCCACCTTCAGCAGCGTGCGCAACGGGCGTTCCCGCAGCGACATCGGTTGCGAGCCGACTTCGGCGGTGCCCGCCACGCGAATTCGGTTGCCCATGCGCGTTATCGCCACCTTGTAGGTTTCATCCATCACGCTGATGAACGGTGCATGCTCGAATGCCGTTATCGAAGCCGTGACCGAATACCCCTTGATCGCCATCATCGGCAAGCGTATTCCGATCGGCTCGAGCAGTCGCACGCTGTCGACACCGCCGGCCATCACGTAGCTGTCGGCCCGAACGGATCCAGCGGAGGTCGCGACGCCGGAAATGCGCCCCGGAGCTGCCTCGAACCCGCGGGCCTCGACGCCGAAGCGGAACTCCACGCCCTCGCGGATCGCAATGTCCTTCAGCTGGTGTGCAAAGTATGCGCAGTTGCCCGTCTCGTCATCCGGCAGATGCAGGCCACCGGCCAGCGGGGTGGCCGGATGCAGCGCAGACTCGATGGCACGGCACTGCGCCGCGTCGAGCAGGGTATGCCGTATCCCGAGTTCGGTCAGCATCGATCGCGTCGTCGCCGATGCCTCGACGTCCTGCTGCGAACGGAACAGCTGCAGGTATCCGGTCGACTGCTCGAAGTCGAGCGCATGCAGCGTGGCGAGCGATCGCAGCTCGGCCAGGCTGTAGAAGGCGAGCCGCTGCATGCGTGCACGGTTGCGACGGTACCGCTCGGGATTGCACTCGCCGAGCCAGCGCCGCACCCAGCGCCACAGCGACGGGATCAGCGATGGCCGGAACACGCACCGGCGATTCGGGCCGCAACAGGTACGAGAGCACCTTGCGCGGCATGCCGGGCGAGGCCCACGGTCCGACGTACCCGGGAGCCAGCACACCGGCATTGGCGAAGCTGGCTTCCTGGGCGACGCCCGAGCGCCTCTCGAGCACGGTCACTTCGAAACCGGCGCGCCGCAGGAAATAGGCGGTGCAGACGCCGACGATGCCGGCACCGACCACGACGACGCGCATGCAGGATTCTTCTTCCGGATTCTGGCGGCGCGCATTGTAGCCGCGCGTGCGCCCGACGCTCAGAGCTTCATCTTCGAAGGCAGGAAGCTGACGAGGCCCGGGAACAGCCAGATCAGCAGGACTGCGACCATCATCATCACGAAATAGGGGAACGCGGCGACGCGCAATCGTGTTGATCTGCCGATTGGTCATGCCCTGCAGCACGAACAGGTTGAACCCGACCGGTGGAGTGACCTGCGCCATCTCCACCACGAGCACGATGAAGATGCCGAACCACAGCAGGTCGATCCCGGCGGATTGCAGTGTCGGCAGCAGGACGGCCATCGTCAGCACCACCATCGAGATGCCGTCCAGGAAGCAGCCGAGCACGATGTAGAACAACATCAGCAGCAGGATCAAGCCGAAAGGTGTCAGCTGCAGCGCGCCGATCGTCTCGGCCAGCTGCCGCGGCAGCCCGATGAAGCCCATCGCCAGCGACAGGAAGGACGATCCAGCAAGGATCAGCGCGATCATGCAGTACAGCCGCGTGGCCGCCATCAGCGAGTCGCGAAAGGTCTGCCAGCCGAGCGTGCGCTGGGCCGCCGAAAGGACCAACGCACCCACCACGCCGAGCGCGGCGGCCTCGGTGGCGGTGGCGACGCCGAGATAGATCGATCCCAGCACCACCACGATCAGCAGCACGACCGGGATCAGGTGGCGCGACTCGTCGAGCTTCTGGCGGAAGTTGAGCCGGATGTCGGCCGGGGGAATGGCATCGCGGTTGCGCAGCGACCAGGCGATCGTGTAGCCCATGAAGAGCGTCGCCAGCATCAGGCCCGGGATGACGCCCGCGATGAACAGCTTGCCGATCGACACGTCGGCCGCGACTCCATAGACGATCATGATGATCGACGGCGGGATCAGCAGGCCGAGTGTGCCTGCCCCGGCGAGCGAGCCGATCGAGATGCGCTCGGGATAGCCGCGCTTTGCGAGTTCGGGCAGCGTGATCTTGCCGACGGTGGCGCAGGTGGCCGCCGACGATCCGGACACGGCGGCAAAGATCGTGCAGCCGATGATATTGGTGTGCAGCAGCCTTCCGGGCAGCCACTGCAGCCATGGCGCGAGGCCCCGGAACATGCCTTCGGACAGGCGCGTCTTCAGCAGGATCTCGCCCATCCAGATGAACAGCGGCAGCGCGGTCAGCGTCCAGCTCGACA
This sequence comes from uncultured beta proteobacterium, assembly GCA_963703945.1. GTDB lineage: Bacteria > Pseudomonadota > Gammaproteobacteria > Burkholderiales > Burkholderiaceae_F > JALORV01. Next base: position 57,417 of record CAVPGM010000015.1, read on the forward strand.
ACGAGCCCCACACCGTCAGCGCCAGTGCATCGCCGCCCGGACGGGTCGTGAATAGCTCCATCGCGAGCCACGCGACTCCGAGAACTGCGATGCCGATCCATACGCCGGCGCCGAGGATTGCGAACAGCGCGACGATCAGCAGCGCAGCGGTCAGGGTGCCCATCGCGGCCTATTCGACGTTGGCGGTCTCGCCCGCCTGCGGCAGCAGCCTGCGGAAGCGCAGCGTGTAGACCAGTTGCTCGACAAATGCCAGCGCCAGGCCGGCCAGCCCGATCGCCATCGCCAGCTGCGGGATCCACAGTGGCGTCGCGTCGACGTTCTGCGAGATGTCATTGAACGAATACGAACCCCAGACGAGCCGTGCGGCAAACCAGGCGAAGTAGCAGGAAAGCAGTGTCGCGACGACCAGGCAGACGATCTCCATCCACCAGCGCGCACGGCCTTTCATCCGCTGCAGCACCAGCGTGACGCGGATATGGTCGCCCTTGCGCAGCGCGTAGCCCATCGCAAGGAACGAACCGGCCGCCAGGCAGTAGCTCGCGTAGGCATCTGTGCCGGCCATCGAGTAGCCGAGCTCGCGCCCGACGATGTTGACCACCTCGACGGCCAGCGTGGCGAAGATGAACAGCGCCCCCAGGCCCCCTAGCAGGCCGAACAGCGGGTCGAGGAAGCGATGCGGGTCCGACTGCGGCGGAGGCGAAGGTCCCCACTGGGGCGGGCCGGTGGCGGACTACTTGCGGAACTGGCGTGATGATCGCCTGCCCGTCGGGTCCGGCCTTCGCCAGCCATTCGGTCAGCATCGTGTCGCCGAGTTTGGCCAGTTCGGCCTTGAAGGCCGCATTGGGCTCGTAGACCACCATCTTGTTCGCCTTCAGCGTGGCGAGCGATTCACCGGTGTACTCGCGCATGCGCTTCCAGCCGCGCTCCTCGGCGGTCTTGGCCGCGGCCAGCACGGCGTCCTGCGTTGCCTTGTCGAGCTTGTCGAATTCCTTCTGGTTGACGATCACCATGTTCTTCGGCAGCCACGCGTCCGCCGTCGCGAAGTGCGACAGGCTCTCCCACACCTTCGAGTCGACTCCGGTGGCGCCCGACGACATGAACGAATCGACCACGCCGGTGGCGAGCGCCTGCGACAGTTCGGCCGCCTGGATCGTCAGCGGCTGCGCGCCGACCATCGCCGCGATGCGCGTGGTCGCCGGGTTGTAGGCGCGCCATTTCAGGCCCTTCATGTCGGCCACTGAATTGAGCTGCTTCTTGGTGTAGATGCCCTGCGGCGGCCAGGCGACTGCGTACAGCATCTTGATGCCCTGCGCAGCGAGGATCTTCTCGACGACGGGGCGCTGCGCCTGCCACAGCTTCCACGAGGCATCGAATCCGGTGGCGACGAAAGGCACGGCATCGGCGCCGAATACCGGGTTCTCGTTTTCCAGCAGGCTCATCAGCACTTCGCCGATCTGCGCCTGGCCGCTCTGCACCGCGCGCTTGATCTCTGGCGCCTTGAACAGCGACGCCACCGGGATGCACGGTGATCGTCGAGCTTGCCCCCGGTGGCCTTGTCGACATCCGCGGCGAACTGCGTCAGGTTCTGCGTGTGCGGATTGCCGGCCGGGTATCCGGCCGGCAGGTCCCACTTGGTCTGGGCCGTGGCGGGCAATGCCGAGGCATAGCGCGGCTGCGGCGCGGTGCCAAGCAGCAGGAGTCGGCGCTTCATGTCGTCCTCTGCTGGTGCAGGGTGGATCGGTGCGAATGTGCGCTAGGTTAACGGCGAGCGGCTGGCGTCGGCGGCTAGGCATACGCGCCCAACCGGAGACAACCGCGTGGCCCACGCAGGACTGGGAATTCTGGATCGATCGCGGCGGCACTTTCACCGACATCGTCGCGCGTCGGCCCGACGGCGCGCTCGTCACTCACAAGCTGCTGTCCGACAACCCCGAGCGGTATCGCGACGCGGCACGTGGCGGGCATCCGGCACCTGCTCGGCATCGCGCCGGACGCTGCCGATCCCGGTCGAGCGGATCGCGGCCGTCAAGATGGGCACGACGGTGGCGACCAACGCGCTGCTCGAGCGCAAGGGCGAGCCGACCGTGCTCGTCATCACGCGCGGCTTCCGTGACGCACTGCGCATCGCCTACCAGAACCGGCCGCGGCTCTTCGAACGGCACATCGTGCTGCCGGAACTGCTGTATTCGCGAGTGATCGAGGCTGACGAGCGCATCGGCGCGCACGGCGAGGTGGTGCGGCCACTCGACGAGGTCGCGCTCGAAGCGGAGCTTCGGGTCGCCTACGACGCCGGCTTGCGCGCCTGCGCCATCGTGCTGATGCACGGCTACCGGCACACGGCGCACGAGCAGGCCGCGGCGCGCATTGCGCGCGCGATCGGCTTCCCGCAGGTGTCGGTATCGCACGAGGTCAGTCCGCTGATGAAGCTCGTCGCGCGCGGCGACACGACCGTGGTCGACTGCCTACCTGTCGCCGATCCTGCGGCGCTACGTCGGACAGGTGGCGGCGGAGATGCCAGGAGCGCGCCTGCTCTTCATGCAGAGCAACGGCGGCCTGACCGACGCCTGGCGCTTCCAGGGCAAGGACGCGATCCTGTCGGGTCCTGCCGGCGGCATCGTCGGCATGGCGCGCGCCAGTCGGTTCGCGCCGGCTTCGAACGCGTGATCGGCTTCGACATGGGCGGCACGTCGACCGATGTGTCGCACTACGCCGGCGAATACGAGCGCGAGTTCGAGACGCTGGTGGCCGGCGTGCGGATGCGCGCACCGATGATGAGCATCCACACGGTGGCGGCGGGCGGCGGATCGATCCTGCACTTCGACGGTGCGCGGCTGCGCGTCGGTCCGGACTCGGCGGGCGCCAATCCGGGGCCCGCGTGCTATCGCCGCGGCGGGCCGCTGGCGGTCACCGATGCCAACGTGATGCTCGGACGTGTGCAGCCGGAGTTCTTTCCGCACGTGTTCGGTCCGCGCGGCGATCAGCCGCTCGACGGCGAGATCGTGCGGCGGCGCTTCGCCGAACTGGCGCGCGAGATCGGCGCTGCCACCGGCCGGCCGCAGACTCCGGAGCAGGTGGCGGCGGGCTTCATCGAGATCGCCGTGGGCAACATGGCCGAGGCGATCAAGCGCATCTCGGTGCAGCGCGGTCACGACGTGACGAAATACACGCTGACGGTGTTCGGCGGTGCCGGCGGCCAGCACGCCTGCGCGGTCGCGGACGCGCTGGCGATGACGACGGTGTTCGCGCATCCGCTCGCCGGCGTGCTGTCGGCCTACGGCATGGGGCTCGCCGAACAGACGGCGATGCGCGAGGTGACCGTCGAGCGGCCGCTCGAGCGAGGGATCGCTTGACGAGCTGAGCGCGACGCTCGACAGCGCTCGCCGGCGCAGGCCTGCTCATCGCTGCAGGAGCAGGGCGTTGCGCCGGACAGCATACGGCTGGTGCCGCGCGTGCACCTGAAGTACGAAGGCACCGACACCGCGCTCGCGGTCGCATTCGGGACTCTCGTCGAGATGCGCGAACAGCTTCGACGCGGCGTACCGCAGGCGCTTTTCCTTCCTGATGCCGGATCGCGAGGCTGATCGTCGAGACCGTCTCGGTCGAGGCGATCGGTGCCGGGCGAGGCTGCGGGCCACAGCGCGTCGCCGGCAGCGCTGCCGCCACGGCCGCAGGGCCTGAAGACCGCCGGCTCGGTACGGGCGTACTTCGACGACGGCTGGCACGACACACCGCTCTACCGTCGCGACGACATGCGGCCGCGGCGATCGCGATCGACGGCCCGGCGATCATCGCCGAGGCCAATGCCACCACGGTCGTCGAGCCGGGCTGGCAGGCGGAGGTGACCGCGCTCGACCACCTGGTGCATGCGCCGCACGACGCCGCGGCCGCGCGCGCGCGCGATCGGCACGAGCGTCGATCCGGTGATGCTCGAGATCTTCAACAACCTGTTCATGTCGATCGCCGAGCAGATGGGCCTGCGGCTGCAGAACACCGCCTACTCGGTGAACATCAAGGAGCGACTCGATTTCTCGTGTGCGCTGTTCGACGCCGAGGGCAACCTGATCGCCAACGCCCCGCACATGCCGGTGCACCTGGGATCGATGAGCGAGTCGATCAAGACCGTCATGCGGGAAAACGCCGGGAAGATGGTTCCCGGCGACGCGTACGTGATCAACGATCCGTACCACGGCGGCACGCATCTGCCGGACGTGACGGTCATCACGCCGGTGTTCGACCGAAGCCGGCCGCGACGTCCTGTTCTACGTCGGATCGCGCGGCCACCATGCCGACATCGGCGGCATCACGCCGGGCTCGATGCCGCCGTTCTCGCGCAACCTCGACGAAGAGGGTGTCCGCTTCATCAACTTCAGGCTGATCGAGGGACAGGGGCTCGGCCGCGCTGGCCGCTTCCGCGAGGCCGAGCTGCTGGCACTGCTGACCGGCGGTCCGCACCCGGCGCGCAACCCGACGCAGAACGTCGCAGACCTGCGTGCGCAGGTGGCGGCGAACGAGAAGGGACGCGAGGAACTGCTGCGCATGGTCGAGCAGTTCGGACTCGACGTCGTGCAGGCCTACATGCGGCACGTGCAGGACAACGCCGAGGAGTCGGTGCGCCGGGTCATCACGCGGCTCACCGACGGCGCAGTTCGAGTACCGCCTCGACAACGGCGCCGTCATCCGGGTGCAGCGTCAGCGGTGGATCGCGAGCGGCGCGGAGCGACCGATCGACTTCACCGGAACGATCGGCGCAGCTGCCGAACAATTTCAATGCGCCGAGCGCCGTGTGCGTCGCTGCGGTGCTGTACGTGTTCCGCACGCTGGTCGACGACGCGATCCCGCTGAACGCCGGCTGCCTGAAGCCGCTGAAACTCGTCATTCCGCAAGGTTCGATGCTGAATCCCGAGTATCCGGCGGCAGTCGTCGCGGGCAACGTCGAGACGTCGTCGTGCATCACCAACGCGCTCTACGGCGCGCTCGGAGTGCTGGCGTCGGCGCAGGGCACGATGAACAACTTCACGTTCGGCAACGCGCAGTACCAGTACTACGAGACCATATCCGGCGGCTCGGGCGCCGGTATCGCGGATCTGCGAGATCCCGAAAGCGGCTTCGACGGCACCGATGTCGTCCAGACCCACATGACGAACTCGCGCCTGACCGATCCCGAAGTGCTCGAGTTCCGTTATCCGGTGCGGCTCGAGAGCTACTCGATCCGGCCGGGCTCGGGCGGAGCAGGACGCTGGCACGGCGGCAATGGCGGCACGCGGCGCGTGCGGTTTCTCGAGCGGATGACGGCGTCGATCCTCGCCAACAATCGCTCGATCGCGCCGTTCGGCCTGCGTGGCGGGGCGCCTGGAGAAGCGGGACGCAACTGGGTCGAGCGCACCGACGGATCGCGCGTCGAACTGCCGCACATCGGGTCCGTCGAGATGGAGCCGGGTGACGTCTTCGTGATCCAGACGCCGGGCGGCGGAGGCTATGGCAGCCCGGGAGCTACGGCAGCCCCGCCGAAAACTTGAGTCCCAAATGGCGTGATCGGGTTGTCAATATCACCCCAAGGACAGGGGACCCGCTCACCATAATCGTTGCAGCTTTCTTCGGAACACGAGCCGGCTGCACGATGAACGCACCTGAACGCATAGGTCTGCCCGACGCGCTGGCGACGATGTCGATCTGCTACGCGCCGCTGATCGACAAGCATCGGCGGGCAGTCGGCACGCGGCTCACCATGCTGTCGTCGCGCTCGCCGGGCTACCTGCCGGTCGGACACATCCTCGAGCAACTGAACAATGTCTGGCCCGAGGCCGAAGCTTCCGTCCTGATCGCTCCGCTCGATGCGACCTTCGATGACTCCCTGCTGGCGTGGTCACCGCCCGACAACGCCGTGCTCGAGGTCGCGACCATCGCCTTGCGCGATCCCGACATGCAACGCCTGGTGCAGCGCGCCTCGCGACGGGGCATCCGCATGGCGCTGCGGGGACGACCCGACGTTCCGCTGCCGCCGGCGCTGATGGCCTGCTTCGAATATTCGCTGATTCACATCAGCGAGGATCGCCGCCGCCTGAAGGACGGCCGCACGCGGCCCGCGCCGCCCAACGCGGTAAGACGGATGCCTTTCGTCACCACCGGGCGTGCGCCGCGTCGTCGATCTGGACGAGGCGTACCAGCGCGGCGCGATGGCGAGCGTCGGCTGGCCGGTCGACGACGCCGAGCAGCTGCCGAACTGCCGCCTCAAGGCCGACCAGGGCAACCTGATGGAACTGTTGCGCGTCGCCAGCGAAAGCCCCGACACCGATCTGATCGCGAACCGCGTGCGGCGCGACCCGGTGCTGTCGTTCAAGCTGCTGCGCATGGTCAACTCGGGTGCGTTCGAGACTGCGGGCACCGGTCGCGTCGATCCAGCGCGCGGTCACGACGCTCGGTCGCGAAAAGACGCTGCGCTGGCTGTCGCTCTCGCTGGAGTCGGCCGGCGAACACCTGAATTCGTTGCCGCTGATGCGCGCTGCAACGCTGCGCGGCCTGTTCCTCGAGCGGCTGGCCGCGGGGCTGCCCGAATCCGATGAGGACATGCGAGACGAACTCTTCGTCACCGGCGCGTTCTCGCTGCTCGACCGCATCACCGGCGCGACGATTCCGCGCCTGATGGGCCCCGTCGCACTGGCAGTGAACGTGACCGACGCCATCGTCCACCGCCGCGGGCCGTATGCACCGTATCTCGCGTTGATCGAGGCGATCGAACGCAGCGACCCGATGGCGATCCGCCGTCAGTCCGACGCACTCGCGATTCCGATCTTCGACTGCAACCAGGCGCTGCTGCGCGCTCTCGCAGCGACACATCGGCTGGATGTCGAAAAGGAACAGCGACCCGAGGAGATGGTGTTCGCGCCGGTATAATCCGCGCGCCGATCACGCCGACGCGCGCGTCTTGCGCGTCACTGCTCCTCGATGACCCCACACGGAAGGTTCTACGCGCTCGCCGGGCCGGGCGCGCTGTCATCGTTTCGCTCGGCAGCCCTGCTGCGTCGGCTTCAGGCCATCGAATCCGATGCCGTCGGCATCAGCGCACGCTACATCCACTTCGTCCACGCGACGCGCGAGCTCGACGGCGCCGAGGCCTCACGGCTTGCAGCACTGCTGGATTACGGGCAGCCCGCGGGGCCTGCCACCGACGGCGTTTCATTCCTCGTGGTACCGCGGCTCGGAACGATTTCGCCCTGGGCCAGCAAGGCCACCGACATCGTTCGCAACACGGGACTCTCGGTCGTGCACCGGGTCGAACGGGGCACGCTCTACACGATCGGGTTCCGGCGGACCTTCTTCAGGGCGCGGTCGGTCGACGCCGCCGCCCTGCAGCGTGTGGCCGACGCCTTGCACGACCGCATGACCGAAAGCGTGATCGATCCCGACACCGATCCCGCGCGACTCTTCGTCGAGCTGCCCGGCAAGGCCGTCCAGTCGGTACCCGTTACCGACACAGGGCCGGCGCGCTCTTGCGCATGCCAACCAGCAGATGGGGCTCGCGCTGTCGGACGACGAGGTCGACTACCTCGTGCAGGCGTTCAGGGAACTGCAGCGCGATCCGACCGACGTCGAGCTGATGATGTTCGCGCAGGCCAACTCGGAGCATTGCCGGCACAAGATCTTCAACGCGAGCTGGACGATCGACGGAAAGGACCAGGACCCCACGCTGTTCGGCCTGATCAAGTCGACCCACGCGGCCGCACCTGGTGGGACCATCGTGGCCTACAGCGACAATGCCGCCGTGCTTGCGGGCGTCACCGTGTCCCGCTTCCATCCGCGCAGCGACCACGCCAGCGGTGCGGTTGCGGTCGACTACGCCCCCGGCGACGAACTGACACACACGGTCTTCAAGGTCGAGACGCACAACCATCCGACCGCTATTGCGCCGTTTCCCGGCGCGGCGACCGGCGCCGGCGGCGAGATCCGCGACGAGGGAGCGACCGGCCGCGGCGCGAAGCCCAAGGCGGGGCTGAACGGATTCTCGGTCTCGCACCTGCGCATTCCCGACATGCCACTGCCTTGGGAGCGCGACCACGACGTGACGCAGGACGCATCGGCTGGCGATGCGCCTGACTACGGATTTCCGGGGCGCATCGCGACCGCGCTGGCGATCATGATCGAGGGTCCGATCGGCGCGGCAGCGTTCAACAACGAATTCGGTCGCCCGAATCTGCTCGGCTATTTCCGCGCCTACGAGCAGAACGTCGGCGGCATGCGCTACGGCTATCACAAGCCCATCATGATCGCGGGCGGCATCGGCAACATCCGCGACGACCAGGTGCGCAAGCTCGAACTGCCGGCCGGCACGCTGCTGGTCCAGCTGGGTGGGCCGGGCATGCGCATCGGGCTTGGTGGCGGCGCCGCGTCGAGCATGGGTGCGGGCAGCAACACCGAGCAACTCGATTTCGATTCGGTCCAGCGCGGCAACCCCGAGATCCAGCGGCGCGCACAGGAAGTGATCGACCGTTGCTGGGCGCTCGGTGCCGGCAACCCTGTGCTGTCGATCCACGACGTGGGCGCCGGTGGCCTGTCGAACGCGATGCCGGAACTGGCCGACCAGTCGCGACGCGGCGCGCGCATCGATCTGGCGAGCATTCCGGTCGAGGAAAGCGGCATGAGCCCGCTCGAGATCTGGTGCAACGAGTCGCAGGAGCGCTATGCACTCGCGGTCGATCCGGACCGGCTGCCGGCATTCGACTGGATCTGCCGCCGCGAACGCGCGCCCTATGCGGTCGTCGGGCGGATCGCCGATGACGGCATGCTGGTGGTCGGGCGGCACGAGGCGCCACCTGCCGTCGACATGCCGATGGGACGTGCTGCTCGGCAAGCCGCCGCGCATGCATCGCGATGTCAGGCACGTCGCTGTCGAGCTGCCGCCGTTCGAGACTGCGGGACTCGACATCGAGCAGTGCGCTCTCGACGTGCTGCGGCACCCGACGGTCGCCAGCAAGTCATTCCTGATCACGATCGGCGACCGGTCGGTGGGCGGAATGAATTCGCGTGACCCTCTGGTCGGACCGTGGCAGGTTCCGGTCGCCGACTGCGCCGTGACGATGACGAGTTTCGAGGGCTACACGGGCGAAGCCATGGCGATCGGCGAACGTGCGCCCGCTCGCGGTGATCGACGCCGCGGCGTCATCGCGCATGGCGATCGGCGAGGCCATCACGAATATCGCCGCCGCAGATGTCGAGCTGGCAAAGGTCAAGCTGTCATGCAACTGGATGGCGGCGTGTGGACAGCTTGGTGAAGATGCGAAGCTTTTCGACGCGGTAGCGGCGGCGTCCGACCTGTGCCTGCGGCTCGGTATCAGCATTCCGGTCGGCAAGGATTCGTTGTCGATGAAGACGGCGTGGCGCGACGGCAGCGAGGACAAGCTGGTCTGTGCCCCGGTGTCGCTCGTCGCCAGCGCGGCGGCGCAGGTCGCTGACGTCAGACGCACGCTGACACCGCAGCTCGCAGCCGATGCCGACACCCTGCTGCTGCTGGTCGATCTCGGTGGCGGACGCAACCGCATGGGCGGATCGATCCTGGCGCAGGTGACACGGCAGATCGGCCACGAGGCGCCCGATGTCGACGAACCGGCCGCGCTCTCGGCTTTCGTCGGTGCGCTGCGCGATCTGCAGCGCGCCGGACGCGTGCTGGCGTATCACGACCGGTCGGACGGCGGCCTGTACGCAGCGCTCTGCGAAATGGCATTCGCCGGGCACTGCGGAGTGACAGTGAACCTTGATGTGCTGGCCGTCGATCCGGTCGCCGCCGACTGGGGCGACTTCAAGATACGACCCGAGCAGGTCAGCGTCCGCCGCAGCGAGCTGATCCTGCGTTCACTGTTTTCGGAGGAACTCGGTGCAGTGCTGCAGATTCGAGCCGCCGACAAGTCGGCGGTGATGGACACTCTGCGCACCGCGGGCCTGGGCGGCGTGAGCCAGTTCATCGGGAAACCCAATGCCGGGGATGTGATCGAGTTCTGGTGCGACGCCAAGCCGGTCTTTGCACGAGCCGCGCGCGATGTTGCAGCGCGTGTGGAGCGAGACCTCGTGGCAGATCGCGCGGCTGCGCGACAACCCCGATTGCGCCGATGCCGAGTACGCGCGGGCCGGCGACGCGAACGATCACGGGCTGTCGCTGCAACTCTCGTTCGACCCGGCCGAGGACATCGCTGCGCCCTACATCGCGTCGGGCGCGCGGCCACGCGTCGCGATCCTCAGGGAGCAGGGCGTCAACAGCCAGACCGAGATGGCGTATGCGTTCCATCGCGCCGGCTTCGCGTCGGTCGATGTCCACATGACCGACCTGATCGAGGGCCGGCAGGCGCTATCCCGATTCAAGGGTCTCGTCGCCTGCGGCGGATTTTCCTATGGCGACGTGCTGGGTGCCGGAGGCGGCTGGGCCAAGACCATCCTTCACCGGCCGCAACTCGCCGAGATGTTCATCGAGTTCTTCGGCCGCAGCGACAGCTTTGCGCTCGGCGTGTGCAACGGCTGCCAGATGATGAGTCATCTTCGCTCGATCATTCCGGGTGCTCGCGACTGGCCGCGCTTCGAGCGCAATGTGTCGGAACAATTCGAGGGCCGCCTTATCCAGGTCGGCATTCCGCAGTCACCGTCGATCTTCTTCGCCGGCATGGCGGGCAGCCGAATTCCGATCGCCAATGCGCACGGGGAAGGGCGCGCGCTGTTCGACTCGGACGAGCAGCGGCGCAGCGCTCTGGTCGCGCTGCGGTACGTCGACTCCGCAGGGCGACGCGACCGAGCGCTATCCGTACAACCCGAACGGGTCGCCCGACGGCATCACCGGCCTGACGACGCCCGATGGGCGATTCACCATCGTGATGCCGCACCCCGAACGCGTGTTCCGCACGGTGCAGATGTCCTGGCAGCCACCGGGTCTCGGTGAAGACTCGCCATGGATGCGGATTTTCCGCAACGCTCGGCGGTGGGTGGACTGACGCGCTGCGCCGAGGCGAGCGTTACTTGGTCGGCGCGGGCTTCGCTGCTGCCGCCGGTTGCGTGCGTCCACCGCGGTTCAGTTCGGCGAGCACGTCCGAAGTGATGTCGTAGGCCGGGTCGGCGTAGACCAGGCTGCCCCGGTCGTACACGAGCGTGCCACCCTTGCGGCGAGCGACCTCAGCCGCCGCCCGGGCGATCTCGCCCACGATCTGGGCGCGGAACTTCTGGATCCGTTGCTGCAGTTCGTTCTGCGTCTTCGTCATCAGTTGCTGTCCCTCGGACTGCTTGGCCTGCAGTTCCTGCCCGATCCTCTGGCCTTCTGCGCGAATGGCATCCTTCTGTGCGGCAGCGAGCGTCGGATCGTCGAACTTGGTCTGCTGTTCCTTCAGCTTGTCGGCCAGCGAGCGAATCTCACGCTCGATCCCCTGCAGCTTTTCGTTCGCCTTCTGTTCGTCAGCCTTCAGCGCGGCCTGTTGCGTCGGAGTCTGCGGGTGCCCTTCGAAGGCCTTGACCATGTCGACGGTGAACACCTTCGGCGCGGGCTGCGCCACGGCGCAGAAGGGTAGACAGGCAAGGACGGCAACAACCAGGTAATGCTGCGATTTCATCGGATCTCCGTTCGTTGAGGGCGAGAGCGTACCGTGTTGCGGCTGGCCGGATGGACGGCAGACCCGCCGCGACTGGAGGAAGCGCTCCACCGAAAAGGCGGCGTCGAGGCCATCCCGGCCGCAGTGAAGCGGTATTTCGCATACCGTAAATAGGCCATCAATCGTCTTGGAACCCGGTCGATTGGGCGGCGCCAGCCATCGAGAGAATTTCGTCATCCGACAAGGGCCTGCGGCGGTTTGCTGACAGCCCGCGCGAAGTTCGAATGGGGAGTGGCCGTGGTGCAGGACGAGACGAATGGATGCTGAGCTGCACCCGCAGTGGCGAGCCATCGTCGCTTCACGACTTCCGCCGATATCTCGGGCTGGCGCAAGATTGATTCGCCGCCTGGCGTGCGGTGCGTTGGCCGCATTCCTTTCGCTGATTGCATTTGCGCCGTCACTCGCCAACGCCGCGATCGTCGTGAATCCGGCCAGCCTGCCGGGCGGCACTGCGGGTACCGCGTACTCGCGGACCGTGTCGGCTACCGGCGGCACCGGCAGCTACGCGTTCAGTGTCAGCGCAGGAGCCTTGCCTGCAGGCTTGTCCCTCAACGCTGCGACCGGCGTCATCTCTGGAACACCGACCGGCGCCGGCGCGAGCAGTTTCACGATCCGGGCTACCGATGGTATCGGTGCAACGGGATCGCGCGCCTACAGCGTCACGATCGCCGCCGCGATCATCGTCAATCCGGCCAGCCTGCCGAACGGCACGGTCGGCACGGCCTACAGCCGGACGGTCAGCGCGACAGGAGGCACCGGGAGCAAGACCTTCTCGGTCAGCGCCGGAGCGTTGCCTGCGGGCCTGTCCCTCAACGCTGCGACCGGCGTCATCTCTGGAACGCCGACCAGCGCCGGGGTCTACAACTTCACGATCCGGGGCACCGACAGCATCGGCGCGATCGGCACGCGTGCCTACAGCGTGACTATCAACCCGGCCATCGTCGTGAATCCGACGACTCTGCCCGGCGGGACGCTGGGTACCGCCTACAGCCAGACGGTCAGTGCCACGGGTGGCACCGGCAGCTACACGTACAGCGTGAGCGCCGGCAGCCTGGGCGCCGGGCTGACGTTAAACGCATCGACCGGTGTGATCTCCGGCACGCCATCGACCACCGGAACGCGCAGCTTCACGATCCGCGCCACCGACGGCATCGGTGCAACCGGATCGCGCGCTTACAGCGTCACCATCGCTGCCGCGATCGTCGTCAATCCGGCGACGCTGCCCGGTGGCACCGTCGGATCGGCCTACAGCGGGACGGTCAGCGCGACAGGAGGCACCGGAAGCAAGACCTTCTCGGTCAGCGCCGGAGCGTTGCCCGCGGGCATGTCCCTCAACGCCGCGACCGGCGTCATCTCCGGCACACCGACCAGCGCCGGCGTGAGCAGCTTTCACGATCCGGGCCACCGACAGCATCGGCGCGATCGGCACGCGCGCGTACTCCGTCACGATCAATCCGGCGATCACGCTGAGCCCGCCAACGCTGCCCAACGGCACTTCAGGAACACCGTACAGCCGAACGGTCAGCGCGACTGGCGGCACCGGCACGTTCACCTACAGCGTCAGCGCCGGCAGTCTGGGAGGCGGGCTCGCTCTCAACGCGTCGACCGGAGTGATCTCCGGAACGCCGACGACCGTGGGGGCGCGAAGCTTCACGATCCGCGCGACCGACAGCAATGGCACCTTTGGATCGCAGGCCTACAGCATCACGATCAATGCAGCGATCGTGGTGAACCCGGCAACGCTGGCCAATGGGACGGTCGGAACGGCGTACAGCCGGACAGTCACGGCGACGGGTGGCTACCGGTTCCTACACGTTCAGCGTCAGCGCGGGAGCGCTGCCTGCCGGACTGACGCTCAATGCATCGAGCGGCGTGATCTCCGGCACGCCGACCACCGCAGCGACGAGCTCGTTCACGATCCGCGCCACCGACACCATCGGTGCGATCGGATCGCGTGCTTATACGGTCACCATCGCTGCCGCGCCGATCGTGGTGAATCCGTCCAGCCTGCCCGGCGGTGCAGTCGGCGCGGCGTACAGCCAGGTCGTCAGCGCCACCGGCGGCACCGGCAGCTACACGTACAGCGTGAGTGCCGGCAGCCTGGGCGCAGGGCTGGCGCTCAACGCGTCGACCGGTGTGATCTCCGGCACGCCATCGACCGCGGGAACGCGCAACTTCACGATCCGCGCCACCGATACCAACGGTGCCACGGGATCGCGCGCCTACAGCGTCACGATCAACGCGGCGATCGTCGTGAATCCGGCCAGCCTGCCCGGCGGCACGGTGGGGGTTGCGTACTCGCAGACCGTATCGGCGACCGGCGGCACCGGCAGCTACACCTTCGGCGTCAGCGCAGGAATCCTGCCTGCGGGACTCACGCTCAATGCAGCCAGTGGCGTGATCAGCGGCACACCGACCACGGCAGGTCCCGCCAGCTTCACGGTCCGTGCGACCGACGGCAACGGCGCTTCGAGTTCGCGCGCCTACAGCGTCACCATCGCTGCGGCCGCGATCGTCGTCAATCCGACCAGCTTGCCTGGCGCCACGGTCGGCATCGCGTACAGCCAGACGGTCAGTGCCATGGGGGGTACGGGCAGCTTCACCTACAGCGTCAGTGCAGGAGCCTTGCCGGCGGGACTGACGCTCAATGCATCGAGCGGCGCGATCTCGGGAACGCCGACCACGGCCGGCGCGAGCAGCTTCACGATTCGTGCGACCGATGGCATCGGTGCAACCGGATCGCGCGCCTACAGCGTGACCACCAATGCAGCGATCACCGTCAATCCGGCCAGCCTGCCGAACGGCACGGTCGGCACGGCCTACAGCCAGACGGTCAGCGCGACAGGAGGCACTGGAAGCTACACGTACAGCGTGACGTCCGGCGCATTGCCGGCGGGCCTGGCATTGAATGGCGCCAGCGGCGTGATTTCGGGAACACCCAGCGCTGCCGCGACGAGCAGCTTCACGATCACCGCTGCCGACGGCAATGGCGCAACCGGTTCTCGGTCGTACACCTTGACCGTCAACGCGGCGATCGTCGTGAACCCGGCCAGCTTGCCCGGCGGCACGGTGGGGGTTGTGTACTCGCAGACCGTATCGGCGACGGGCGGCACGGGCAGCTACACATTCAGCGTCAGTGCAGGAACCCTGCCTGCGGGACTGACGCTCAATGCAGCCAGTGGCGTGATCGGCGGCACACCGACCACGGCAGGTCCCGCGAGCTTCACGATCCGTGCCACCGACGGCAACGGCGCTTCGGGTTCGCGTGCCTATACCGTGACGATCAATGTGGCGATCACCGTCAATCCGTCGAGCCTTCCCGGCGGAACAGTCGGCGTCGCTTACTCGCAGACCGTATCAGCGACGGGTGGCACGGGCAGCTACACATTCAGCGTCAGTGCAGGGACCCTGCCGGCCGGCGTGTCGCTGAACGGCGCAAGCGGTGTGATCTCGGGAACACCAAGCGCAGCCGCATCGAGCAGCTTCACAGTGACAGCAACGGACGGCAACGGCGGCACCGGTTCGCGTGCCTACACCGTCACGGTCAACGCGGCAATCAGCGTCAACCCGGCAACGTTGCCGAATGGCACGGTGGGCGGTCGCCTATTCGCAGATCGTATCGGCCACCGGCGGCAACGGCAGCTACACCTTCAGCGTCAGCGCCGGATGCTTGCCGGCGGGCCTGTCACTGAACGGCGCGAGCGGCGTCATCTCCGGCACACCGAGCGCCGCCGCATCGAGCAGCTTCACGATCACTGCGACCGACGGCAACGGTGCCACCGGTTCGCGTGCCTACAGCGTGACGATCGCAGCTGCAGTCGTCGTCAATCCACCCAGTCTGCCGACGGCCACGGTCGGCATCGCCTACAACCAGACGATCAGCGCGACGGGCGGTACCGGCAGCTACACCTTCAGCATCAGCGCCGGATCGCTGCCGCCGGGCCTGTCGCTCAACGCGTCCACAGGAGCGATCGCCGGAACGCCCTCGGCAGCGGCGACCGGCAACTTCACCGTCACGGCCACCGATGGCAATGGCGCGACCGGAACACGCGCCTACGTCCTCACGATCAACGCCGGCATCGTCGTCAACCCGACATCCCTGCCGGCAGCGGCTGTCGGTTCCCCCTACGCGCAAACGATCTCAGCCACAGGAGGCACCGGCTCGTACAACTACGGCATCGGCGCCGGCGGCCTGCCTGCCGGTCTCTCGCTCAATGCGGCGACCGGCGTGATTTCCGGTACGCCCACGACGGCGACGACCGCCAACCTGACCATCACGGCGACCGACGGCAACGCTGCGGCCGGCTCACGCGCGTACACGCTGGTCGTCAACACGGCGATGGCGGTCAACCCGATGACGCTGCCGAACGGTGCAGTCGGCTCCGCCTATTCGCAGACTGTCAGTGCGACCGGCGGCAACGGCAGCTATGCCTACAGTGTCTCTGCGGGCGCGTTGCCGGCGGGCCTCACGCTCAATTCTTCAACGGGTGCGATCACCGGAACGCCGACCTCCGCAGCGACCGGCAGCTTCACGATCACCGCTGCCGACGGCGCCGGTGCGACGACGTCGCGCGCCTACACGGTCGCGGTCAATGCCGCGCTCGCGGTCACTCCGCCCAGCCTCCCGAACGCCACGGCTGGTGTCGCGTACAGCCAGACCGTCAGCGCCAGCGGCGGCAACGGCACTTACACGTACAGCGTTTCCAGCGGCAGCCTGCCTGCCGGCCTGTCACTCAACGCGTCGACCGGCGCGATCACCGGAACGCCCACAGCGGCAGCGACGACCACCTTCACGATCGCGGTGACCGATGCTGCCGGCGCCGGTGCGTCGCGCGCCTACACCGTGGTGGTGGCGCCGCCGAACCTGACCCTCGATTCCAGCGCGCTGGGCAACGGTGTCGTCGGAAGTCCATACAGCCAGGCGCTCGTGGTCAGTGGCGGAGTGGCGCCCTACCTGTACTCGATCTCCGGCGGACAATTGCCGACCGGAGTCGCGCTCGACGGTACGACCGGGGCGTTGAGCGGCACGCCGACAGCGCCAGGAACCTATGCGTTCAGCATCCGCGTGGTCGATGCGAACGGCGCGTCCGCCACCTTCGCGCAGGCGATCGTCATCGAACCACGTGCCGATCCGACGGCCGATCCCACCGTGCGCGGCATGCTGGCCGCCCAGTTCTCCGCGGCCGGACGGTTCGGCTCGGCGCAGATTGAGAACGTGGGCGCCCGCGTGCGGATGCTGCATTTCGGCCAGGATCCCTGCTCGCTGCAGTTCGCCGTCGGCACCAATATTCGTTGGGAGCGCGCCGGGGCGAGCGCGGAGGAGCTGAAGGACGCGCCGCAGACGGCGCCGCGGGAGGACTCGAAGCCGGAAGAACGCAAGCGCTGCGACAGTCCGCTGGCGTTCTGGATCGGAGGCAATGTCGACTTCGGCTTCCTACGTCCGAGTTCGGCCAGCGACCGAAGCGATTTCACGACCTCCGGCGTGACACTGGGCGCCGATGCGAAGGTGCTGCCCGGACTCGTGATGGGTGCCGCGCTGGGATACGGTCGCGACTCGACCGACGTCGGTTCGAGCGGCAGCGAAAGTCGCGCGCAGGCAACGAATGCGACCGTCTACGGCTCGTACGAACCGATGCGCTCCGTGTACGTCGACTTCCTGCTCGGCTATGGCGGCTTGGGATACGACTCGACACGCTGGCAGAACGCGGCGCAAATGATCGGCGAGCGCAGCGGCTCGCAGTCTTACGGTTCGGTCGGCGTCAGCGGAGTCATCGACATCGGAAACCTGAAGCTAGCGCCGTATGGCCGATTCGATCGGGTGCGCAGCCGGCTCGACGGCTACGTCGAAAGCGGTCCAAGCGTCTCGGCCCTCGGCTACGGCCAGGCGACAGCAACGCAGGACGTCGTCGCGGCGGGTTTCTTTGCGAGCTACCGCATTCCGCTCGGCCAGGCGAGCCTGGAGCCCAGCTTGCGCGTCGAGGCGCGGCGCGTGCACGCGTCATCGGTGGACCAGACGCTGTGGTACGCAGACATGCCGTCGTACCAATACGTCATTGCCGACGGCGGAGCATCGGACAGCCAGGCGCTCGGCGGCGTCGGACTGGTGCTGCGGGTCGCCGATATGTTCTCGTTCGGGCTCGACTACAGCTATACCGGCAGCAGCGGGACGTATCGCAGCGAAAGCATCAGGGCGATCCTGCGCGCTCCGTTCTAGGAAGTGCAGGTCGCTGCGTGTTTATCGCGCGCCGAATGAACCGCCGTAGCTCTGAGCCGGGAACGCATCGCGGCCACGGGCGGTCGCCGAAGCATCCGATCCATCCGCGCACAGAAGTAGCCGGTATCCGGTCCTCGAAACGGACTGGATGCGGATCTGCGTGAATCCCTGACGAACCAGCCTTGCGCGCAGCCGACTGATCGCGGTATTCAGCGCGCGCGACAGCGTTTCGGCCCGGCCAAGCGCCTGCAACAGCGCCTCGCGCGACACTGGGCGACCGCGTACCGCTGCCAGCTGGCCCAGTATCACGAGTTCGCTGTCGCAGACCTCGATACGCTGATCGCGCCAGGTAACGCGGTGCCGGGCCGGATCGACCTTGAGCGGCCCATATTCGGTCGCATGCTGCACCGGCGCCACGCGTTCCTCGACCAGTCGGTCGAGCCTGCGCAGGTGGGCGAGCAGCAGACGCGGAGAGAGGGGCTGCGCAGCAACGGCGTCGGCACCGGCCTCCAGGGCCACGATCTGGTCGACATCATCGACGAACCGCCGCGTGAGCAGCAGCGGTGCGTTGGTCACGCGGCGCAGCAGGCCCACGACTTCGGCGGGTGACTGCCGCACCTGATCTAGATCGATCGCTACCGCGTGGTAGCGCACGCTCCTGGCGAGGGCGATGGCGGCGCCGATGTCGGTGACGAATTCAACCCGGCAATCCTCGCGCTCCAGTACCTCGCGGTCCTGATACACGCGGCTCGCGGTAGTCAACATAAGGATCTTCATGTAGCGCTCCTGCAAAGACCCCGACCGCCGTGCCAGCGCCGCCCGCTGCACGAGCGCGCGTCGGCGGTCTAGTGGCCGCCATATCGCACGCATCACGACTCATGGTCACTCCGTTGATGTAGATGTATATGCAGCATTAAGGGCAAAAAAAAGTCAATGTCTCGCTGCACGAGACATTGCCAGCAGAACCCGGTTCATCTCGCGCACATCCCGACCCGTCGTCCGCGCGACGTCGCGCTGTGCCGCCTCCCACAACGGCATGGCCCTGGCGAACGCGCGTCGTCCCTTGGCCGAGGCGTGCACCTCGCGCTCGCGGCGGTCCGCGCCGGGCACCATCGTGACAAGCGAATCCCGTTCCAGGATGCGCAGGTTGCGCGTCAGCGTGGTCGCGTCCATCGCGATCGTCTTCGCGATGGCGGTCACCGTGCTTCCCGGCAGAGCGACGACCGCCCACAGCACTGCCAGCTGGCTGGCGCGCAGCCCCGCCGGCCGCAGGTGCTCGTCGTAGGCCGACGTCACCGCGCGGGCCGCCATGCGTGCATTGCCGCACAGGCACTCGAATCCGCGCGGGCCGTGTGTTGCCAGGGCCTTCAGCGGTACCACTTTCGTCAGCTCCTTCATTGGCGGGACGCCTAAGTTTAAGTGTAGATACATTTATTCTATGCCCTTCTGCCCGGCCTTGTCAGCAGTTTCCGGGCCCGGCGTCGAGGGGGGCTCTGCGCGCGGGCGCAGTGCATAGCCGCTGCCTCTTGATGCGGCTATGCCGACATGAGGCGCGCCGACCTCCGCGAGCCGCTGCCGCAGGCGGAAGACGACCACATCCACCGCAGACGGGCTGACCTGCGGATCGATGCTGTCAGGAACACGGAATCCCGATCGCTCCACCACCTGGCCGCGACGCTGCATCAGAACGGTCAGCACGTCGACCTCGCGGGGTGACAGGGCGACCTGCCAGTCGTTGTAACTCAGCACCCGACGCGTCCGGTCGAGCACCAGCCCGTAGGCGGCGACCGCGTCCGGGGCCGGATCGGGTATCCGTACCGGCCGCCTGACCAGAGCGCGCGCGCGGGCGAGCGCGAGCCGGGCATCCATGGTTGGCAGCCAGACGTCGTCGAAGCCCGCTTCGAGCGCAACGATCTGCTCGGCAATGTCGTGGCGCCTGTCCGCCAGCAGCACGTACGGGCCGCGCCACAGCGGCGTGAAGCCCCGCAGCAGGGTCAATGCGCGCGCATCGGGCAGGTCGTCGGCGAGCACGACCAGACTGGGGCAGTGTTCACGCAGCATCTCGAGGGCCGAGTCGATCGTGCCCGCTTCAGCGACGACGAACCGCTGCCGAACTTCCGCGAGCATGGCTTCGCCGGCGTGAACCGCCGGCGCCCGGACCAGCACAACGGTTTGCGGCAAGGGAATGCTCACGAATCCGATGTTGCCTGGGTTCGCACGTCTGGTGTGCGACAGGGCGCACCGATGCGTGTCCGCGCTGCGCGCACGCAACAGGCTTGAAACCTTTGTGACATATCGCGCTTCGACTAATCGCTGTAGATACAGCCAATGATACTAATCCGCTGCGGTCCGGTCGCATCGGCCGCACGGATCCAGTTTGCAACAACACCGGGAGACGAGATGAGATACCGACACACGCGAGCCACGGCTGCTGTGCTCGCGGCGATGGGCGCGCTTTCGGCCGGCGGCAGGGCCGGCGCGCAGCAGGCCGCATCACCCGCCACTCCGAGCCCCGCACCTCAGCAGCTCGAGCGGGTGGAAATCACCGGTTCCAGCATCAAGCGGATCGCGGCCGAAACCGCGTTGCCGGTGCAGGTGATCACCGCCGAAGACATCGCGCGGACCGGGGTGACGTCGAGCGAACAACTGCTGCGCACGATAAGCGCTGTCGACGCAGCAGGGATCACTGTCTCCGCCAACAACGCCGGACTCAATACCGGTGGACTTTCGACCGCGTCGCTGCGTGGCCTCGGGTCGCGGCGAACCCTGGTGCTGATCAACGGCCGGCGGATCGCTCCCTATGGCAGCGTCGGCGACTCGGCATCGGTCGACGTTAACAACATCCCGATCGCCGCCATCGAGCGCGTCGAGGTTCTGAAGGAGGGCGCTTCGGCCGTTTACGGCTCCGATGCAATCGCGGGCGTCATCAATTTCATCCTGCGACGCGAGTACACCGGTGCCGGAATCACCGCCGAGTACGGGCAGTCGTCGTCCGGCGGCGGCGCGGTGACGACCATCACCGGCACGTACGGCTTCGGCAGCCTCGACAAGGACCGCTACAACGTCAGCCTGCTCGCGACCTACCAGAAGACCCAGGCGATCTACGGCGCCGACCGCAGCTACGCGAAATCCGGCATCAACGTCTCGCCGGATCCCGCGTCGGATGTGAACACCGATACGACCTCGGGGAATACCTTTCCCGGCAACATCGCCACGTCGGCCGGCCAGACGATCGGCAACCCCTTAGCCGGCAACTGCGGACCGATCAGCGTGACGAGTCCATTTTTCAGCCCGAACGTGTGCCGCTACGATCCGTCACCCTACGTGACGCTGCTGCCCGAGGCGGAAAACTGGACGGTCATGGCGGCGGGCCGCTATGCGATTACGGGCACGCTCGAAGGCTACGCGGAGCTCTCCTATACCCATCGCGACATCTTCACGCAGATCCAGCCGGTTCCGCTGTCCGATCAGTTCGCGCTTCCGCCGTCGAATCCGCTGTTTGCGGTGCCGCCTTACAACGGCGCCAACACGTTCCTGCTGCAGCCGACGAGTCCGTACTACCCGGGCAGCTACATCGCGTCGCGCGGCTTTGACCCGACGCAACCGGTGCTGGTCCGCTATCGCGCGCAGGAGAGCGGCTTACGACAGACGCGCGACATCGCGGAGACGCCCAGATTCGTCCTCGGCCTGCAGGGCAGCGGCTACGGATGGGACTACAACGCGTCCTACCTCTACACGAGCAGCAAACTCACCGAGAGCGTCGAAGGCGGATTCCCGCAGCTGACCAAGATCCTGCCGCTGCTCAACAGCGGGCTGGTCAATCCGTTCGGATACAGCACGCCCGATATCCAGGCGCAAATTCAGGCCGCCAACTTCAACGGCGACACCTACGTCAACAAAGCAACCCTGCAGAGCCTGCAGGGCTCGGCCAGCAAGGAACTGATGCCCCTCACCGGCGGCGCGCTCGCTGTGGCCTTCGGGGCGGAGATCCGCCGAGAGAGCTACAACGCGCAGCCTTCGGAACTGCTGATCCAGGGCGATGTGGCCGGATATGGCGGCAACCAGGCGCCGGTCGATGTGTCGCGCAACGTGTATTCCGTCTATGGGGAAATCAACGCCCCGGTCATCAAGTCGCTCGAACTCGGCGCGGCACTGCGGTACGACAACTACGAAGGTACCGGCGGCAAGACCACCGGACGGGTCACGGGCCGCTGGACGCCGAGCGACGGCGTGCTGCTGCGTGGATCGGCGGGCACTGGATTCCGCGCCCCGAGCCTGTCGGACCTCTATGGAACGCAGACGCAGAGCGTGTCGACCAACGGCGTCAGCGATCCGCTGCGCTGCCCGACCACCAACAGCTCGATCGACTGCGCCACCCAGTTCGCGACGACCATCGGCGGCAATCCGAATCTCGAGTCGGAGACCTCGACCAACTACACGCTGGGATTCATCCTCGAGCCGATCAACTCGATTTCGTTCGGGGTCGACGCGTGGTGGATCGACATCAAGAACGGCATCTTGGTCGGCGGAGTTGCGGTGCCCACCATACTCGCCGACCTGGACCGTTGGGGCTCCCTGGTCACCCGCGGTCCGGTGCAGGCGGCCTTTCCCACGTTGCCCGGCCCGATCACCAATATCCTCCAGACGAACATCAACCAGGGGACCATCAACGTCCAGGGCTACGACGTCAACTTCACCTGGCGGCCGGCTGCAACCGACTACGGTCGCTGGACGATCGGCCTCAGCGGCACCTACTACGCCAAGTACGACATCGAGCTGCCTGACGGCACGACCGAGCACGCGGTCGGAACGTGGAACGCGAACATTCCGGGGCCGGTTCCCCGCTGGAAGCAGTACCTGTCATTCACGTGGCAGAGCGGGCCGTGGAGCGCGACGCTGGCGCAGCGCTATCAGTCCGGCTATCAGGACGTGCCTGGCAATGCGAGCGACTTTGCCAACGGGGTGACCGACGTGCCGCCGGAACCTCACAAGGTCTCGTCGTACCAGACGTGGGATCTGCAGGGGAGCTGGGCAGGGTACAAGGGCCTCGTTCTCACGCTGGGCGTTCGCAACCTGTTCAATGAGGATCCGCCGTACAGCAACGTCGGGGCGGCGGGCAGTCAGTTCCAGGCGGGATACGACATTTCGTACGTCGATGTCCACGACCGGTTCTTCTACGGCCGCGTCGGTTACTCGTTCAGATGACGTAAAGGTCCCGCCGGCAATGGCGGGACCGTTGACCGCCGAGCACCGATGGCCTTCGGAGGCCAGTGCTGCGGCAAGGCCGTCGGGGCCCGCTTGCGCGCGCGCCGCAGACGCCTTAGGTTCGCCCCCGATGGCGGCCGATCTTGAACTCATCGATTTCGATTCCTCGTGGCTCGACGAGCTGATACCCATGTGGCGAGCCAGTTTCGAGGACGGCGTCGGCATCAGGGATCCACATCCGCTCGAAGACCAGCGAAGCTACTTCGAGACGAAGGTCCTTCCTTCGAACGCCGTCAGACTGGCGATGGACCAGGGCGTGCTGGTCGGATTCGTCGCCGCCTCGCGCGACTCGATCGTGCAACTCTACGTGCGGACCGGCTGCCAGCGTCGCGGAGTCGGGTCGCTGATGCTCGAATGGGCCAAGGCGCAGTCCGGCGGACGGCTGTGGCTCTATGCGTTCGCCCGCAACAGTCGTGCGCGCGCGTTCTACGAGAAGCACGGCTTCGTCGCGGTCGCGTTCGGATTCGAGCCGATGTGGCAGCTCGACGATGTCAGATACGAATGGAATGGGGGCTAGAACCTATCTCAGAGTCCCCGGTGGTCGCGGCGGGGTCGCATGGGGCGGATGGCTAGGCGCGGCGAAGGGACCATTGCCGGGCCACGGCCCGAGCCGCGCCAACGCCGCAGCGCCCGTTATCGTGGCAACCCGCCGCGCAGGGTCGCCAAGATAAGCGGGCGTCTGCGGCGTTGGCCGGCTTGGGTCCGTAGGCTCGGCTACTGGTCCTGCGCCGCCGCCTAGCATCCGCCCGCATGCGTCTTGGCAACGCGATCCATCGGGGACTCTGAGATAGGTTCTAACGTGCCCAACACCTATGAGTTGCACGGCAGGAGCGCGCTCGTCACGGGCGGCGCCAAGGGTATCGGCCGTGCGATTGCCGTGTGCTTGTTGGCAAACGGCGCTCGCGTGCACATCTGGGATGTGGAGCCCGCTCGCATCGACGGCGCGGGAGCCGATGTGGTCGACATCCGGGATCCGGGCCAGATTGCAGCCGCACTTGCGCGCGCCGATGGTGTCGGTGCACCGGACATCCTGGTCAACGATGCGGGCTACCTCGGGATGACGCAGGATTTTGTCGACCACTCGCCGGCGGACTGGCAGCGCATCGTCGCGGTCAACCTGCTGGGAACGATGCAGGTGACGCAGGCTGTCGTGCCGCTCATGCAGGCGCAACGGGGGCGGCCGCATCATCAACATGGGATCTCTGGCCGGCAAGGAAGGGCTGGCCCAGCTTGCCGCCTACTCGGCCGCCAGCGCCGGCGTCATTGCGTTCACCAAGGCGCTCAGCCGCGAGCTCGTAGGCCAGAACATCCTGGTCAACTGCGTCGCGCCGGGGCCGATCGACACCGAGATGATCCGCAATCTCGGTGACGCAGCCGTGCGTCAGATGATTGTCGACAGTCCGATGAAGCGGCTCGGAACGGCGGACGAAGTCGCGCAGCTTGTCGCCTGGCTCTGCTCGGACGCCAGCCGGTTCAATACCGGGGCAGTGTTCGATATGTCCGGCGGGCGAGCACGCTACTGACCCGGCTGCAGGATGCAAAAGGGGCGCCTCTGCGCCCCTTATTGGCCATCGCGGCGAAATCGCGCCGCCTGGGCCCGCTACTGGATCTTCGCGTTCTTGGTCACGTTCTGCACGAATGCCTGGGCCTTTTGCTGCTGCAGTGATTCGCGGATCTGCGGAGCTACCTGTTCCAGCGGCGGAAACTGGGTGTCGCGGACGTCGTCCAGCCGGATCACGTGCCAGCCGAACTGGGTCTGCACCGGAACCTCGGTCGTTTCGCCCTTCTTCAGCTTCGTCAGCGCCTCGGCAAAGGGCTTCACATAGGCATCCGGGGCGGCCCAGTCGAGATCGCCGCCGTTGGCTGCCGAGCCTGTGTCCTTCGACTTTTTGGCGAGGTCCTCGAACTTGGCGCCCTTTTTCAGTTGCTCGACGATCACCACCGCGTCGGCCTGGTTGTCGACCAGGATGTGGCGGACGCGGTACTCCTTGCTTCCGACCGACGCCTTCTGCTTGTCGTACTCGGCCTGAACCTGAGCATCGGTGATGGGATTCTTGGTCATCTCGTCGCGCAGCAGCGCCTGGATCAGCGTGTTCTGCCGCTGCACGTCGAGCATGAACTTGACTTCAGCCTGCTCGGGAATGCCGCGCTTGCTCGCTTCCTGCAGCAGCACTTCGTTTTGAATCAGGCGCTCCTTGACCATCTTGCGCAGTTCCGGCGAATCCTTCTGCCCCTGCTTGACCAGTTCCTTGACCCACGCGTCTTCGCGCGCTTTCGGAATCGGCTTGTTGTTGACGACGGCGACGTTCTGCGCGAGCGCGAGTCCGCTCACCAGAGCGAGGGCCGCAAAAAGACCGGTGCGTTGCATGAGCATCAGTGTCCAGAGGAATGAATGGGAGGCGGCGCCGAGCCGTGGACCACCTCGTCAGGCGCCAGCAGCGTCATGGCGAGAGCGTGGATCTCGCGCTGCATCAAATCGGCGAGCGCATCATACACGAGGCGATGTCGCATCACCCTCGGTTGACCCGCGAATGCGGCACTGACCAGGGTCATCCGGTAATGCCCCCCGCCTGCTGCCGCGCCCGGGTGTCCCGCGTGCAACGCGCTTTCATCCTCGATGGCGAGTTCGATCGGCTCGAGCATGCCGAGGCGTTCGCGCATGCGCCGCACCGTCGCCTCAGGCATCTTCCGGTGTCTCCTTCATGTGTCGCGCCAGATAGATGCCGATCGCCAGCGTGAACGCCATCGTGAGACCGAACAGGCCGAACAGCTTGAAATTGACCCACGTCTCGGTCGACACCGAATAGGCGACCGCGAGGTTGACGACGCCCATGACCGCGAAGAAGGCGATCCAGGCCCACAGCAATCTTGTCCAGACCGCATCCGGGGCGGCGATCTGCTCGCCCAGCAGCGAACGCACCAGGTTCCTGCCCCAGATGAACTGACCGGCCGCGAGCGCGCTGCCGAACAGCCAGTACAGGATGCTCGGCTTCCACTTGATGAAGGTCTCATCGTGGAACCAGATGGTTGCGCCACCGAACACCACGATCACGGCCAGACTGATCCACAGCATCGCGTCGACTTTCCGGCCGCGAGCGAGCAACCCTCCGACCTGCACGGCGGAAGCGGCGATCGCCACGGCCGTGGCGAGCAGGATCGGCGCCTGATCAGGCGGCACCGTGCCGTCGCCGATCATCCAGCCAAGCGAGGTGCCAGCGAGCGCAAGCGATTGCTGCGGATACGCGCTCGCGACCTTGAAAGTCGCGAAGAACAGGATGACCGGCAGCAGGTCGAACAGCAGCTTCATCGGGCTTCCTGTCCGGCCGGCGTTGGTTCGAAAGTCAGCGCGGCCGAATTGATGCAGTAGCGCAATCCGGTCGGCGGGGGGCCGTCCGGAAACACATGGCCGAGATGGGAATCGCACACGTTGCAGATGATCTCGGTGCGCACCATGCCGTGGCTGGAGTCGCGCTGCTCGCGCACATTTGCCGGGTCGATCGCCCTGAAATAGCTGGGCCAGCCGCAGCCCGAGTCGAACTTGGTATCGGAAGCGAACAGCGGCGTGCCGCAGGCCACGCAGCGATAGATCCCGTGCTCGTGATGGTCCCAGTAGCGGCCGGTGAACGGGCGTTCGGTTCCCTTCGCGCGCGTCACCGAGTATTCGATCGGTGACAGCTGTGCCTTCCATTCGGCATCGGACTTCCTTACCTTGTCCATAAGCGAACTCCTAGGAAGAGCACGACAGGTGCAGCGACTGCGCCCAGTCCGGCGGCTCGGCTGCGTATTCCTCGCGCCCCGGCTGTTCGTCGTACGGATGTTCGAGCACCTCGAGCAGGCGCGCCAGTTCCGCGTAATCGCGCGCTGCCTCGTCGCCGCGTGCCTGCCGGATCGCAACCTCGGCCAGGTGATTGCGCAGGACGAATTTCGGATTGACCCGGTTCATGCGTTGCTCGCGCTCGTCGTCGACACTGCCTTCGGCGGCCAGACGGGAGCGGTAGCGGGCCGCCCAGGCATCGAAGGCAGCACGATCGATGACCAGGTCGCGCACCGCGGCGTCGTCGGCCGGCGAGTGAGCGTCGATGCGCAGCGTCGCGAGCCTGCGCCAGAAGCGCGTCCAGTCGGTGCGGTTCGAGTTCAGCAACTGCATCAGATCGGCGATCAGCGCATCGTCGTCCGGCTGCGTGGTCATCAGTCCGAGCTTGGCGTGGAACACGGCCGAGATCGCTTGCGGATATTCATCGAGGTAGGTGTCGATCGCCGCCTTGGTCGCATCGACGTCATCGGTCAGCGGCACCATCGCCTGCCCCAGCGCGTACAGGTTCCAGTGGCCGATCTGCGGCTGCATGTCATAGGCGTAGCGGCCATGCTGGTCGCTGTGGTTGCAGATATGCCCGGCATCGAAACCGTCGAGAAAGCCGTACGGGCCATAGTCGATCGTCAATCCGAGGATCGACATGTTGTCGGTATTCAGGACCCCATGGCAGAAGCCAACGCCCTGCCACTGGGCGACCAGCCGCGCGGTCCGGCGGGCGACCTGTTCCAGGAACGACAGATAAGGCTGCGGGCTGGAGCGACAGTCCGGATAGAAACGGTCGATTACGAGATCGGCGAGCAGCCGCAGTTCGTCGTGCTGACCGGTCCAGTAGAAGTATTCGAACGTGCCGAAGCGGATGAAGCTGGGCGCGAGGCGCGTGACGACCGCGGCGGTCTCGACGGTTTCACGGATAACCGGCGTATCCGAGCCGGTGACCGCGAGCGCGCGCGTGGTCGGGATGCCCAGCGCATGCATCGCTTCGGAAGCCAGGAATTCGCGGATCGACGATCGCAGCACCGCACGGCCGTCGCCCATTCGCGAGTAAGGGGTCTTGCCGGCGCCCTTCAACTGCACTTCCCAGGGCTGGCCGTCACGGCCGGTGATCTCGCCGAGCAGCAATGCTCGTCCATCGCCCAGCCGCGGGACGTACACGCCGAACTGGTGCCCGGAATACACCGCGGCCAGCGGTTCGCTCCCGGCAAATCTGGAGTTGCCCGACAGCGCTTCGATCGCGTCGCGACGTCCGGAGAGGTCCTGCGGAAGTCCGAGCAGTTCGGCCGCGGACCTGGACCAGGCGACGAGATAGGGCTGTGGCAGCGGCGTGGGTGCCACCCGGCTGTAGAAGGCTGGCGGCATGCGGGCGAACGCGCTGTCGAGGGCGACGCCCAGATCCACCGCCTGGGCGCGTAGGCCCGCGGCGGATCCGACTGGGGAAAGCACGGGGGTGTCCAACGGGGATCTCCGAATGACGATTCTACGGGGCGCGGTCGACTCGGCTTCCCCGGAGCACGGGCCGCGGTGCGACTTGACGGCTGCGCAGCAACTCTTGAGCATCTGGGGACGACTGGACCGCATCCAATAGCGCGCGGTCAGCCGACACGCGCGACAGCTCACACGGGGGGACCACCATGTTGCAAGGACTGATGATGCGCACGCCGCTGCTCATCTCGTCGCTGATCAAGCACGCCGACCGCCACCACGGTGACACGGAGATCGTGTCGCGCCGTGTCGAGGGCGACATCCATCGGTACACCTACCGCGAACTGCACCGGCGTTCGCGTCAACTCGCCAATGCACTGGACGGGCTTGGAATCCGCGCCAGCGACCGGGTCGCCACGCTGGCGTGGAACGGCTACCGGCACATGGAGCTGTACTTCGCCGTGTCCGGTTCGGGCAATGTGCTGCACACCATCAACCCGCGGCTGCACCCCGAGCAGATCGCCTGGATCGTCAATCACGCCGAGGACCGGGCCCTGTTCTTCGACCTCACCTTCCTGCCGCTGATCGCAGCCGTGGCGCCGCATTGCAAGACCGTG
Source organism: uncultured beta proteobacterium (assembly GCA_963703945.1). Lineage (GTDB taxonomy): Bacteria > Pseudomonadota > Gammaproteobacteria > Burkholderiales > Burkholderiaceae_F > JALORV01. Next base: position 86,361 of record CAVPGM010000015.1, read on the forward strand.
CAGCACTGGGTCGCCATGACGGACCGCGCGCACATGCCGGCGGCGCCCGGCGGCGTCGAGCTGAAGTGCTACGAGGATGTCCTCGGCAGTCATTCGGACCACTACGTCTGGCCCGAGTTCGATGAGAACGCAGCCTCGTCGATGTGCTACACGTCGGGCACCACCGGAAACCCCAAGGCGGCGCTGTTCAGCCATCGATCGACAGTGCTGCACACCTATGGCGCGGCGCTGCCGGATGCACTCAACGTCTCCGCGCGCGACGTGATACTGCCGGTGGTGCCGATGTTCCATGTCAACGCTTGGGGGCTGCCGTACGTGGCGCCGATGGTCGGCTGCAAGCTCGTCTTCCCGGGCCCGCACCTCGACGGCAAATCGCTGTTTGAGCTGTTCGAGACGGAAAAGGTGACCTGCTCGGCCGGCGTGCCGACGGTGTGGCAGGGGCTGCTGACTCACATGGAAGCGAACGGCCTGCGGTTCTCGACGATGAACCGCACCGTGATCGGGGGGTCCGCTTGCCCGCCGGCGATGATCAAGCTGTTTCAGGACAAGTACGGCGTTCATGTGCTGCACGCCTGGGGAATGACCGAGATGAGCCCGCTGGGAACCGCCTGCACATTCAAGAACCGGCATCTCGACCTGCCGCCGGCAGAGCGCGTCAAGGTGCAGTACAAGCAGGGGCGGGTGCTCTATGGGGTCGACATGAAGATCGTCGGAGACGACGGCGGCGACCTTCCGTGGGACGGCACCTCGTTCGGCGACCTGCTGGTTCGCGGACCCTGGGTCGTACGTGAGTACTACAAGTCCGACGGCGGAAATCCGCTGAGGACCGACGACGAAGGCGCCTGGTTCCCGACTGGCGACGTCGCGACGATCGACCCCGACGGCTTCATGCAGATCACGGACCGCAGCAAGGACGTGATCAAATCGGGCGGGGAGTGGATCAGTTCGATCGAAATCGAGAACATCGCGGTGTCGCATCCAGCAGTCGCGATGGCCGCCTGCATCGGCGTGGCCCATCCGAAGTGGGACGAGCGGCCACTGCTGGTAGTCGTGAAGAAGCCCAATGCCTCCATTTCGCGGGAAGAGGTGCTGGCACATTTCGAAGGCAAGGTCGCCAAGTGGCAGGTGCCTGACGACGTTGCGTTCGTCGACTCGATTCCCCTTGGGGCGACCGGCAAGATGCTGAAGACCCGCTTGCGTGAGCAGTTCGCCGGCTACGTGCTGCCGACGGCGTGATGACGACCGCCAGTGGCCGGCCGGCAGTGCGGCTTTACCACTGCAGTGGCGGCCAGTATTCTGTGCCGCGCATCGCGGTTTCGCGGGCGACATAACTATTCGGGAGACACAGATGAGCCGTCGTCATGCCCTGGCATGGATCGTGGTTGGCGCGATGTCGGTGCTCGCGGCACCGGCGTTTGCGCAGGGCAAGGGCACCCAAGCCACCAAGGCGGCCACACCGGCAGCGGCCGCGCTGCCGGCACAGACCGTCAGGATCGCCTTCATCGATCCGCTGTCAGGTCCGTTTGCTGGAGTCGGCACAAACCTTCTGCACCACTTCCAGTTCATGACGGAAATCGTGAATGCACAGCAGCTGGCGGGGCCCGGCATCAAGTTCGAGCTCGTGCCGTTCGACAACAAAGCCTCGCCGCAGGAAAGCCTGACGATGCTGAAGCAGGTCATCGACCAGGGCATCCGCTTCGTCACCCAGGGAAACGGCTCGGGTGTGGCGCTCGCGCTGATCGACGCGATTGAGAAGCACAACGAGCGCAATCCGGCGCAGTCGATCGTGTTCCTCAACTACGCGGCGGTCGACCCTGACCTGACGAACAGCAAGTGCAGCTTCTGGCACTTCCGGTTCGATGCGAACACCGACATGAAGATGGAAGCCCTGACGACCTACATCAAGGCTCGTCCGGAGGTTAAGAACGTCTTCCTGATCAACCAGAACTATTCGCACGGACAGCAGGTTTCGCGCGTCGCCAAGGAGCAGCTGGCCATCAAGCGGCCCGACATCAAGATCGTCGGTGACGACCTGCACCCGCTCGGCCAGGTGCGAGATTTCTCGCCGTACATCGCCAAGATGCGGGCGTCGAATGCCGACACCATCATCACCGGCAACTGGGGCCCGGATCTCGCGCTGCTGGTGCGTGCCGCCCGAGACGCCGGGTTTGAACGCCAACTTCTACACGTACTACGCCGGTGTCATCGGCACGCCGACGGCGATCGGTGCGGCCGGCGAAAACCACATCCGCCAGGTGTCGTACTGGCATCCGAACATCGTCCCGGGCTATCCGTACGAAAAGATGCTGCTGGACTTCAAGAAGCGCTTCAACGAGGAGTGGTACACCGTCGCGAGCTTCACCAGCCTCACGCTGCTGGCCGAAGGCATCAAGCGCGCGCAGTCGACCGACCCGATGAAGGTGGCCTACGCGATGGAAGGCGTCAAGCTGACGGTTCCGCACGGCGAGATCGAGATGCGCGCGACCGACCACCAGTTGCTCCAGCCGCTGTGGATTGCCTCCTGGACCAAGGTCGGCGGGCCGAACAAGTACGACATCGAGAAGACGGGCTACACATGGAAGACCGAAGTCTCGTATCCGACCTACGTCGCATCGCAACCGACCAGCTGCCAGATGAAACGTCCCGCACGCGCGCAGTAAGCTGCGCTCGATCACAATCCGCCGGCCCGGATTTCCGGGCCGGTTTTCTTTCGACGCCTGTTCCGTGTTCGAAACGACCCTGAGCCAGCTCCTGTATGGCGTGAGCTACGGCTTGCTGCTGTTCATGCTGGCGGCCGGACTGACGCTGATCTTCTCGATGATGGGGGTGCTGAACTTCGCTCACGCCAGCTTCTACATGCTGGGCGCCTATGCCGCGTATCAGTTGAGCACGTGGCTGGGATTCTGGCCCGCACTGGTGCTGGCGCCGGCGCTGCTGTTCGTCATCGGCGCGGCGGTCGAACGGTGGGGGCTGCGACGCGTGCACCAGTGGGGCCACGTGCCGGAGTTGCTGTTCACGTTCGGACTGTCGTACATCATCGTCGAACTGGTCCAGGTCATCTGGGGCCGCGCCGCCGTGCCTTATCGGGTGCCGGCGGAACTCGACGGCCCGGTCGGCTGGATGCAGGCCTTCGGCGTCACCTTCCCGCAGTACCGACTGTTCATGATGGCGGTGGCGATCGGCATGCTGGCCGCCATCTGGCTGGTGCTGACACGCACCCGCATCGGGCTGGTGATCCAGGCAGCGCTGACCCACCCGCACCAGGTCGAAGCGCTCGGGCACAACGTTCCGCGTGTGTTCATGCTGGTGTTCGGTAGCGGTTCCGCGCTGGCCGGACTGGCCGGCGTGGTCGGCGGCAATGCCTTCGTCACCGAGCCGGCCATGGCCGGAACCGTGGGTGCGATCGTGTTCGTCGTGATCGTTGTCGGCGGCATGGGGTCCCTGGCCGGTGCGTTCGTCGCCGCGCTCCTGATCGGGCTGCTCGAAAGCTTCGGCAAGGTCTCCGACTACTCGGGGGTAAAGCTGCTTTCCTCGCTCGGCGTCCAAGCGGCGCCGGACGGCGTGTTCTACCCGCTGCTGAAACTCTCGGTATCGCAGGTCGCGCCGGTGCTGCCGTACCTGCTGCTGGTGCTGATCCTGATCGTCCGGCCCAAGGGCCTTTTGGGAACGCGGGAAGACTAGATGGAACGCGCGCCCGGCACCGGCACCGACGAGGTCGATCTGCGGGAGATCCAGTTTCGACCGCTGAACTTCGGTCGCTGGTTCATCTGGGGTTGCACGGCGCTGCTGTTCGCGTTGCTGCCTGCGTTCTTCAGCAAGGGGTTCGCGCTGACGCTGATGTCGCAGATGGGCATCATGATCGTGTTCGCATTGAGCTACAACATGCTGCTCGGCCAGAGCGGCATGCTGAGCTTCGGACACGCGGTGTACTCGGGCCTCGGCGCATTCTTTGCGATGCACGCGATGCGGGCGATCGCAGCCGGAACGCTCGCGTGGCCCATCTCGATGCTGCCACTCGTCGGCGGCCTGGCCGGCGCGCTGTTCGGTGTGGTGTTCGGCTATTTGACAACCCGCAAGGCCGGCACGCCGTTCGCGATGATCACGCTCGGCATCGGCGAGATGGTGTTCGCTGCGTCGTTGATGTTTCCCGGATTTTTCGGCGGCGAGGGCGGCATTACGGGTAACCGGACAGTCGGGCCGCCGCTCGCCGGCGTTGCCACGCTCAACTTCGGCCCGCAGATCCAGGTCTACTACCTGATCGCCCTCTGGTGCTTCGGCTGCATGGCGGCCATGTTCGCGCTGACGCACACGCCGCTCGGCCGCATCGCCAACGCGGTCCGCGACAACCCGGAGCGCGCTGAATTCATCGGCTACAACACCCAGCGGGTGCGCTGGCTGATTCTGATCCTGTCGAGCTTCTTCGCCGGTATCGCCGGCGGGCTGACGGCGATCAATTTCGAGATCGTCAGTGCGGAGAACGTCAGCGCGGTGCGCTCCGGCGGCGTGCTGCTCGCGGCCTTCATCGGCGGGGTCAGCTTCTTCTTCGGGCCAATCCTCGGGGCGGTCGTGTTCACGTTCTTCGCAGTCGCACTGTCGGAATTCACCAAGGCCTGGCAGCTCTATCTCGGGGTCTTCTTCGTCCTGCTCGTGATGTTCGCGCCGGGCGGGCTGTCGAGCCTGCTGCTGATGAACCTGCGAGTGATGAAGTTCAGGAAGTTCCGGCGTCTGCGCGATCCGTACGTCGGCGCGACCCTGACTGCCGCAACGATGGTACTGGGCGCCATCATGCTGATCGAGCTCACCTACCACGTGACGCTCGACACCGGACAGGGACCGGTTGCGCGACTGTTCGGGATCCCGCTCGACACCGACACTCCAGGCCCGTGGGTGTTCGCTTCCTTCGTGCTGCTGTCCGGCGCGATAGCCTTCGAGTACTACCGTCGCAATTTCCAGCGCTGCTGGGACGAGATCCAGGTCGAGATCGAAGACTGGATCCGGGACAACCCGACATGAGCGCCGCGCGGCCGCTCCGAAGGCGCTCGCTCCCCCACGGGGGGACAGCCCGCAGGGCAAAGGAGGCCCGATGACCGCGAGCCCGCAACTCGACGCTCGAGCTGATAAGTGCGCTCGAGCTCGTCGGCGTGCGCAAGAGTTTCGGCAAGACTGAGATCATTCGCGGCATCGACCTTGCGATACCGACAGGCGAGCGCCATGCCATCATCGGCCCGAACGGGGCCGGCAAATCGACGCTGTTCAACCTGATCAGCGGGCGCTTTGAAGTTTCCGGAGGCGCGATCCGCCTGCACGGCCAGCCGATCACCAATCGCCGGCCCTTCGAGATCAACCGGCTCGGCCTGGCACGCAGCTTCCAGATCACCAACATCTTCCATCGGCTGTCGGTGTTCGAAAACCTGCGCTGTTCAGTGCTCTGGTCGCTGGGCCACCGCTACGCGTTCTGGAAGAACCTCAACAAGCTCGCGGATGCCGAGGCGCGTGCTGACGACGTCCTGCAGCGGGTCGGGCTACGGCGCAGGCGCGACACGCCGGCCGGCTCGCTGACCTACGCCGAGCAGCGCGCGCTGGAGATCGGGATCACGATTGCCGGCGGCGCCAGCGTCATCCTGCTCGACGAACCGACCGCCGGCATGAGCCGCGCGGAAAGCAGGCGAGTGGTGGAGCTGATCCGCGAGGTGACCGTTGGCAAGACGCTGGTGATGGTCGAGCACGACATGAGCGTCGTTTTCGGGCTGGCCGATCGCATCTCGGTTGTGGTCTACGGCCAGGTCATCGCATCGGGACCGCCGGCCGATATCCGCGCGAATGCGGCCGTGAAAGACGCCTATCTGGGCGCGCAGGCGGACCACGCATGAGCGCGCCCGGCTGCTTCGACGCGCTCATACGGCAGCGCGCAGCGCGGAGAGCGGTCCAATGAGCACCGAGACGCTGCTGAGGGTCGAGAACCTGCAGGCGTATTACGGCAAGAGTCACGTGCTGCACGGGGTCGACCTTGCGGTCGGACGCGGCGAGATCGTCAGCCTGCTCGGTCGCAACGGCGTGGGGCGCTCGACCACCGCCAAGGCGATCATGGGGCTGGTCGACGCCACCGGGACGGTCGAGTTCGGTGCGCACGAGTTGTTGCGCCTCGAAACGTATCGCATCGCCCGGCTCGGAGTCGGCTATGTGCCGGAGAACCGCGACGTGTTCCCGACGCTGACGGTGCAGGAGAACCTGAAGCTGGGCGTCAAGCGCAACGCGAAGAGTGCGTGGGGCTATGACGATGTCTACAGCCTGTTCCCCCGCTTGAAGGAACGGGCGCGTACCCAGGCGGGCGTACTGTCGGGCGGCGAGCAGCAGATGCTGACGCTCGCGCGTACCATGATGGGCGGTCCGCAGCTGGTGATCATCGATGAGCCCACCGAGGGACTCGCACCGATGCTCGTCGAGCTGGTCGGCCGTTTCCTGCGCGAGTTGCGCGACCGCGGCGTTTCCATCCTGCTGATCGAACAGAAACTGACGATCGCGATGCAGATCTCGCAACGCGTGTACGTGATGGGCCACGGGCACATGGTGTTCCACGGCACGCCGGATGAACTGAGGTCCAACAAGTTGATCCGGCAGGAGTGGCTCGAGGTCTAGCATCATCCGAACCAACCGACTACCCAAGGTTTTCCCGGAGTTATTGCAATGACTACGCACTACGAGCGCCGCGGCGGTGTGGCCGTGCTGCAGATCGACAATCCGCCGGTCAACGGTCTTGGGCATGCCACCCGCAAGGCGCTGGTTGAAGGAGTCGAGCGGGCGCTCGACGACCCGGCGGTCAAAGTGATCGTGATTACCGGCACCGACCGCGTCTACTCGGGCGGAGCCGATATCCGCGAGTTCAACACGCCGGCGGCGCTGGCCGAGCCCAATCTGCTGCAGGTGATCGATGCGGTCGAGCGTGCGCCGAAACCGGTGATCGCAGCGATCAACGGAGTCTGCATGGGCGGCGGCCTCGAACTTTCGCTCGGCTGCCACTACCGGATCGCAACGCCGGATGCGTCGCTCGGGTTGCCGGAAGTGAAGATCGGATTGCTGCCCGGCGCCGGAGGAACGCAGCGCCTGCCGCGCGCGGTCGGCGCCGAACAGGGTCTGCGCATGATAGTCAGTGGCGACCCGATCGAAGCGTCCGCGGCCCTGCAGCATGGTCTGATCGAGCGCATCGTCGAGCGCACTTCGTTCGATGGTGTGCTTCAGTTCGCGGCTGAGGTAAGACGTCGCGAGAAGCAGCCCAAGCTGCGCGATCGTGCGGCGCGTCTGCCCGAGGGGACGAGTGCTGATGCATTCTTCGCGGCGGCACGCGCCGAGGTGGCCAAGCAGGCGCGCGGCCTGCCGGCGCCGATGAAATGTCTCGAGGCGGTCGAGGCATCGGTGCGGCTGCCGTTCGAAGAAGGCCTGGCGCTCGAGCGCCGCTTCTTCATCGAGCTGGTGCAGTCGAATGAATCGAAGGCGCTGCGGCACGCCTTTTTCGCGGAGCGGACCGCGGCCAAGATCCCCGACGTTCCCGACACGACGCCGACGCGGTCGATCCGATCTGCCGCCGTGGTCGGGTTCGGCACGATGGGCGGCGGCATCGCCATGTCGTTCGCGAATGCCGGCATCCCGGTCACGGCGTACGAGAAGGACCAGGCCGCACTCGACCGCGGTCTGGCGATGTGCCACCGCAACTGGGAAACGACCGCCAAGAAGGGGCGACTGACGGTGGACGATGTCGCAAAGCGCCTCGCACTGCTCAAGCCCACGCTCGATTTCAATGCGCTCGGCAGCGCCGACATCGTGATCGAGGCGGTGTACGAGGACATGGTGGTCAAGCAGGATGTATTCGCCCGACTGGACGCGGTGATGAAGCGCGGGGCGATCCTCGCGACCAACACGTCGACGCTCGATGTCGACCAGATCGCCGCCGCCACGTCGCGGCCTCAGGACGTGATCGGCACGCATTTCTTCAGTCCGGCCAACGTCATGCGCCTGCTCGAGGTGGTGCGCGCGAAGAAGACCGGCAAGGACGTGCTGGCGAGCGTGATGCAGCTCGCCAGGCGGTTGAAGAAGGTCGGCGTCGTCTCCGGCGTCTGCGACGGCTTCATCGGCAATCGCATGCTCGAGCAGTACATCCGGCAGTCGCTGTTCCTCGTCGACGAGGGCGCCTCACCGCAGCAGATCGATGCCGCGCTGACGAAGTTCGGCATGGCGATGGGACCGTTCGCGATGTACGACATGGCCGGCATGGACATCGGCTACGCGATCCGGCAGCGGCGCTACGTCGAGAAGCCGCACATCACCTACAGCCGCATCGGTGATCGCGTGGTCGAACTCGGCCGGCTCGGGCAGAAAAGCGGCAAGGGCTGGTACCGCTACGAGAGCGGCAGCCGCACCCCGGTTCCCGATCCCGAGATCGATTCGCTGATCGATGCCTACCGCGCCGAGATCGGGCTGCGACCGCGCGTGATCGACAACGACGAGATCGTCGAGCGCTGCATCTACGCGCTGGTGAACGAAGGCGCCCGTATCCTGGCCGAGGGCATCGCTCTGCGTGCCAGCGACATCGACGTGGTCTACCTGACCGGTTACGGCTTTCCTGCGGCGCGCGGCGGACCGATGTTTTGCGCACAGACGGTCGGCCTCGACAAAGTCGCTGCGGCGATGAAGCGCTTTGCCGACAACGCGCATGCGGATCCGGCCTTCTGGCAGCCCGCGCCCCTGCTGATGGAAGCGGCGCAGTCGGGCCGCTGGCCGAAGTAGGGGCGCCATGGAGCTCATCGCCTCGCGGCGCGACCTCGCCTTCCTGCTGTATGAATGGCTTGAGGTCGAGCAGCTGACCCAGCGGCCGCGCTATGCCGACCATACGCGCGCCACCTTCGAAGCGGCGCTGGACGTTGCCGAGCAGATCGCCACCGATGTGTTCGCGCCGCATGCACGCAAGGGCGACCTGAACGAACCGCGCTTCGACGGCGAGCGTGTCCATCTGATCCCGGAAGTGAAGACTGCGATGGACGCGTTCGTCGGCGCGGGCCTGATGGCCGCCGAGCACGACGAGGAGTTCGGAGGCATGCAGCTGCCGCTCACGGTCGCGAAGGCGGCGTTCGCGTATATCAAGGGCGCGAACGTTGCGAGCTCGAGCTACCCGATGCTGACGGTCGGCAACGCCAATCTGCTGCTGGCGCACGGCACGGCGGCGCAGATCGACGCCTTTGTGCGCCCCGAGCTCGCGGGGCGATTCTTCGGGACGATGTGCCTGTCGGAACCGCAGGCCGGCTCCTCGCTGTCGGATGTCGCCACTCGCGCGGAATTCGAGTGCGATACGCCGCTCGGCCCGCAGTATCGGCTCACGGGTAACAAGATGTGGATCTCGGCCGGGGAGCACGAGCTGTCGGAGAACATCGTGCACCTCGTGCTGGCGAAGATTCCCGGGGCAGACGGCAAGCTCGTTGCCGGCACGCGCGGGATCTCGCTGTTCGTCGTGCCGAAATACCTGGTCGAGGTGAAAGGAAACGGCGCCGATGCGCGCGTGACGCTCGGTGAGCGCAACGACGTCGTGCTTGCCGGGCTCAATCACAAGATGGGCTACCGCGGCAACTCGAACTGCCTGCTGAACTTCGGAGAAGGGAAGTACCGGCCGCTCGGTCGCGGCGGTGCTGTGGGATATCTCGTCGGCGAGGCGGGGCGGGGTCTTGCCGCCATGTTCCACATGATGAACGAAGCGCGGATCGGGGTGGGGCTCGGCGCGACCATGCTGGGCTACACCGCGTATCTGCATGCGCTCGAATACGCGCGCAACCGCCCACAGGGCCGGCCGGTCGGGCCAGCCGGCAAGGACCCGGCGCAGCCCCAGGTGCCCATCGTCGAGCACGCAGACGTCAAGCGCATGCTGCTGGCGCAGAAGGCCTATGCCGAGGGAGCTCTGGGACTCAACCTGTACTGCGCGCGCCTGATCGACGAGGAGCGCACCGGTCCGACCGAGCAGGCCCGGCACGACGCCACACTGCTGCTGGACATCCTGACTCCTGTCGCCAAGAGCTGGCCGTCGCAGTGGTGCCTGGAAGGCAACGCGCTCGCGATCCAGGTGTACGGTGGTTACGGCTACACGCGCGACTATCCGGTTGAACAGTTCTACCGCGACAACCGCCTGAATTCGATCCATGAAGGTACGCACGGCATCCAGGCGCTCGACCTGCTGGGGCGCAAGGTGGTGATGGACGATGGCGCGGCATTCAAGCTGCTGGGCGAGCACTTCGAAGACACGATCCATCGTGCGTCTCACGCCCCCCATCCGGATACGCAACGCTGGTCTGCGATGCTGGCGGATCGCGTGCGCCGGCTGGCGGCCGTGACGAAGCGCGTGTGGGCGGCTGGCGATCCGGCCGTGACGCTGGCGAATGCAACGCCTTACATGGAGGCGTTCGGGCACGTGGTGATCGCGTGGATCTGGCTTGAACAGTCGCTCGCGGCGTCGCGACACTACCAGCGCGCGGAGGCAAACTTCTACCACGGCAAGTGGCAGGCGTGCCGCTATTTCTTTCTCTATGAACTGCCGAAGGTTGACCCAATGCTCGAACTGGTCGCATCGCTCGACACGACGACCCTCGACATGAAGGACGAATGGTTCTGACATGCTTAGACAACTACTCGATCTCACCGGCAAGACCGCGCTGATCACCGGCGGCTCGCGCGGCCTCGGCGCGCAGATCGCCGCCGGACTCGGCGAAATGGGCGCGCGCATCGTCGTATCGGCGCGCAAGGCCGACGAACTCGAAAGCTGCTGCCAGGCGCTGCGCGCACAGGGGGTCGACGCGAGCTGGATTGCGGCCGACGGCGCGCGCGATGTCGAGGTGGCGCAACTGGCACAGCAGGCGATCGCACGTCTGGGGCACGTCGATATCCTCGTGAACAACGCCGGCGCAACCTGGGGAGCGCCCGCCGAGGATCATCCGGTCGAGGCCTGGGACAAGGTGATGAACCTCAATATCCGCAGTGTGTTCCTGCTGACCCAGGCCATCGGTAAGGCGAGCATGATTCCGCGGCGGTACGGCCGCATCGTCAACGTCGCCTCGATTGCCGGCCTGTCGGGTAACCCGCCCGAGCTGTTGAGCACGATCGCCTACAACACCAGCAAGGGTGCGCTCGTCAATTTCACGCGTGCCCTGGCCGCGGAATGGGGACGGCACAACATCACGGTGAATGCACTTGCGCCAGGCTTCTTTCCGTCGAAGATGACCAAGGGTGTCATCGCGCAGCACGGTGCCGAGGCGCTGGCGCGCTTCGCGCCCCTGGGAAGAATCGGCGACGACGAGGACTTGAAGGGTGCCGCGCTGCTGTTCGCATCGGACGCCGGCAAGCACATCACCGGGCAAATCCTCGCCGTCGACGGCGGCGCGTCGGTGTATTGATCCGAGATCCAGACCAGGAACCCGCATGACAACGTATCGACGCATCATCCTCGCCAGCCGGCCGGCCGGCGCCGCATCGACTTCCAATTTCCGGATGGAGGAGATCCAGACACCTAGCTTGCAGCCCGGGCAGATGCTGGTGCGCAACGAGTGGCTGTCGCTCGACCCGTACATGCGCGGCAGGATGAACGAGGGCCGGTCGTACGCCAAGCCGCAGCCGCTAGGGGAAGTCATGCAGGGCGGCACGGCCGGCACCGTCGTGGAGTCTCGCAATCCGCAGTTCAAGGTGGGCGACAAGGTGGTCGCCTATCTCGGGTGGCAGGAATACGGCGTCAGCGACGGTACGGGCGTGATGAAGGCTGACACCCGCATCGTGCCGCTGTCGGCCTACCTCGGTCCCGTGGGCATGCCCGGCGTGACGGCGTGGTACGGACTGAACCGGATCATCTTGCCGCGCGCCGGAGAGACCGTGCTGGTGTCGTCCGCCAGCGGGGCGGTCGGCAGCGTGGTCGGTCAGCTCGCGAAGCTTGCCGGGTGCCGGGCGGTCGGCATTGCCGGCGGCGCCGAGAAGTGCAGCTATGTCGTCGCGGAGCTGGGGTTCGACGCCTGCATCGACTACAAGTCGCAGGACGTCAACCGTGCGCTGAAGGACGCCGCACCGCAGGGCGTTGACGGGTACTTCGAGAACGTCGGCGGCGAGATCATGAACGCGGTGCTGCCACGCATGAACGCCTTCGGCCGCATCGCTCTATGCGGCCTGATCGCCGGCTATGACGGGCAGCCGATTCCGCTGACCAATCCCAGCTGGTTCCTGATCAGCCGGCTGAAGCTCGAGGGCTTCATCGTGAGCGAGCACATGGACGTCTGGCCGGCCGCGCTGAAGGAACTCGGTACGCAGGTGGCTGTCGGCGGCGTCAAGTATCGCGAAACGATCGCGCATGGCATCGAAAACGCGCCGCAGGCCTTCCTCGGCATGCTCAAGGGTGCGAACTTCGGCAAGCAGCTCGTGAAACTTGTCTGATGTGAAACGGGCGCGAAATCCGATGAAGGAACTCAAGGACAGGGTTGCGGTGATCACCGGCGCTGGCGGCGGTTTCGGCCGCGAGTTCGCACGGCGGGCGGCAGGTCACGGCATGCGCCTCGTGCTGGCGGACGTCCAGCGCGACGCGCTCGATGGTGTCGTCAACGAGCTGCGCGAAAGCGGCGTGCGGGTGATCGGCGAGGTGGTCGATGTGGCCGTCAGCCGGCAGGTTGAACACCTCGCGCAGCGTGCCTATGGCGAATTCGGTGCGGTGAACCTGCTGATGAACAACGCCGGTGTCGGCTGCGGCGGCTACCTGTGGGAGAACACGGACAGCGACTGGAGCTGGGTGCTGGGCGTCAACCTGATGGGCGTCGTGCACGGCATCCAGCATTTCGTCCCGCGGATGATCGCGGCCGAGGCCAAGGGTGAGCCGGGACACGTCGTCAACACGGCGTCGATGGCGGGTTGGCTGTCGCCGCCGCTGATGGGTGTGTACAACGTCTCGAAGCATGCCGTGGTGACGCTGACGGAGACGCTCTATCACGATCTGCGGCTCGCGCAGTCTGCGCTGGGAGTCACTTTGCTCTGCCCGGCGTTCGTTCCAACCGGAATCGCGCACTCGCATCGAAATCGTCCGCCCGCGTTCGGCGAGGCCGCGCACACGCTGTCCAAGCAGATGGCACAGACCAACCTTGAGAAGGCCGTGAAAAGCGGCCGCGTCAGCGCGGCCGAGGTGGCGGCCATGACTTTCGACGCGGTCCGCGCGAACCGCTTCTTTGTCTTCACGCACCCGCAGATTCTCCCCGGCGTGCAGGCTCGTATCTCGGCTGCGCTCGGCGGTGAACCTCCGGCCGATCCGTTCGCGACCCGGCCGCAGACCCGCCCGGCGTCGCCGGCGGAATGATCCGCACCGGCGAGTTCGCCAACGTCGGGCGCGGCATCCGCCTGCATTACGCGAGCACCGGCGCGATCGGTGCTCGGCCGATCCTGTTCCTGCACGGGTTCCCGGAGTACTGGGGCGCCTGGGCGGACCTCATGCCTCACTTCGCCGAGGGGTGGCACGCGGTCGCGCCGGACCTGCGAGGCTTCAACCTCTCGAGTGCGCCGGCCGAGGTGTCTGCCTATCGGACGCGGGAGATCGTGGCCGATCTCGAAGGACTGGCCGATCACTTGCAGTGGGAGCGACTGACCGTCGTCGTGCACGACTGGGGCGGCGCCGCGGGCTGGTACTGGGCAATCGCCAATCCGCGCCGCGTCGAACGGCTGGTCGTCCTCAATTCACCGCACCCGGTGCCCTTTGCGCGCGCGCTGGCCAGCAATCTGCAGCAGCAGGCGGCGAGCGCCTACATGAACTGGCTGCGCGCGCCGGGTGCCGAACAGTTACTCGCGCAGGATAACTACCGGCGCCTAGACGGTTTCTTCTATTCGATGCAGCGGGCAGGGCTCGAGTGGTACACGCCGGAGCGCGCGGCGCGCTACCACGAGGTTTGGTCGCGCGGATTGTCCGGCGGCCTCAACTATTACCGCGCCTCTCCGCTCTATCCGCCGACGGAGGAAGATTCCGCGCCCGCTGCGATCCGGCTTGACCCGGCGCATTTCCGTGTCAAGGTGCCGACGCTGGTGATCTGGGGCGATGCCGACACCGCGCTCGGCACCTGCCTGCTCGAAGGACTCGATGAACTTGTCGACGACCTGGTGATCGAAAGGCTGCCCGACGCCACGCACTGGCTCGCGCACGAGGAACCGCGCCGCATCGCCGACATGATTCAGTCCTGGTGCCGGGCCGTTTGAGACGGTTCGTCGCCGTTTCGTCGGCATGTCCGGGGCGTATCCGGCGCCGCTGGCAGAATCCGTTCACATCTTGAGGGAGCAGTCACCATGAAGCAGTTCGTGCGCGGCGGAGTCTGCGCGCTGGCACTATGGCTCGCAGCGATGTCGGCTGTCCTTGCGCAGGCCAAGTTGACCCTGCCTGCCGGGGTCACACGCGGACCGACCATCGAGGGCGTCGCTGAGTACCGCCTGGCCAACGGCCTGCGGTTCATCCTGTTCCCCGATCCCTCCAAGCCGACCGCGACGGTCAACATCACCTATCTGGTCGGCTCGCGGCAGGAGAACTACGGCGAAACCGGAATGGCTCACCTGCTCGAGCACCTGATCTTCAAGGGCTCCAAGAATTTCCTCAAACCGGACGTCGAATTCAACAAGCGCGGCTTTCAGAACAACGGTACGACCTGGCTCGACCGGACCAACTATTTCTCGACCTTCCAGGCGAGCGACGACAACCTGAAATGGGCGATCGACTGGTCGGCCGACGCGATGGTCAATTCGTTCATCGCGAAGAAGGACCTCGATTCCGAGATGACCGTGGTGCGCAACGAGTTCGAAAGCGGCGAGAACAATCCGTCGAGGGTGATGTTCCAGCGCAATCAATCGATGCTGTACGACTGGCACAACTACGGCAATTCGACGATCGGTGCACGGTCGGACATCGAGAACGTCCGCATCGAGAACCTGCAGGCGTTCTATCGCACCTATTACCAGCCGGATAACGCGGTGCTGATCGTCGCCGGCAAGTTCGACGAAGCGAAGGTCATGCACTGGATCGTCGATGCCTTCGGACGCATTCCGCGTCCGAAGCGGACCCTGCCGTCACTCTGGACAGTCGAGCCAACGCACGACGGCGAACGCCAGTTCACGCTGCGCCGCAAGGGCGAAGTGCAGCTCGTGACCCTGGCCTATCGGCTGCCGAGCTCGCTGCATGCCGATGCGATCGCGGCGGACTTCGCCACCGACATCCTCAGCGACACACCCACCGGCCGGCTGCACAAGGCGCTGGTCGAGAGCGGCAAGGCCGCGCAGGTGTTCGGCTACGCGATAGGAGCGCTCGATCCCGGCTTCGTCGTGTTCGGCGCCGTCGTCAAGAAGGGCGAGGCGCTGGAGCCGGTAGCGCAGACGATGATCCAGGTGGTCGAAGGATCGCTCACCAAGGAACCGGTATCCGACCTCGAGATGAAACGAACGCTGCAGCAGCAGAACACGGGGTTCGAGCGCACGCTGGCCAACCCGCAATCGTTCGGCGTCGGCCTGTCGGAATACATCGCGCTGGGCGACTGGCGACTGTTCTTCTACACCCGTGACCGACTCGCCAAAGTGACGCCACAGGACGTCGAACAGGTTGCCCGCAAGTATTTCGTGCGCGATAACCGCGTACTCGGTTACTTCATCCCGGAGGACAGTCCGCAGCGGGCCGAGATACCGCAGGCAAAGCCGGCGGCAACGATCCTCGCGGATTACCGCCCCTCGGCACAGGGCCAGACGTCCGAAGCGTTCGATCCGTCGCAGGACAACATCGACAAGCGCACGCGCATCGTCGTCATCGGCGACCTGAAGGTCGCACTGCTGCCCAAGAAGAACCGCGGCGAAACCGTCAACGTGCGGACCAGCTTCCGCTGGGGCGACCTTGCTTCGCTGACCGGTCGCAGCGTCGAGGGCGAGCTCGCCGGTGCGATGCTGGCGCGCGGCACCGACAAGCTCAGCCGGCAGCAGATTGCCGACGAGATGACGCGTCTGGAGATGACCGGCGGCCTGCTCGGCTTCCAGACCACGCGTGCGCATCTGCCCGAGGCGCTGCGATTGCTGGCCGAGGTACTACGCAATGCGAGTTTCCCGGCAGCGGAGTACCAGCAGCTGCAACGCGAGATGGTGACCGGAATGTCGTCGCAGCTCGACAACCCGGAGTCCCTGTCACGCGACGCCATGGCCACGCACTTCAACACCTATCCGCCGGGCGATCCGCGCCACTACGTACCGCTCAAGCAGCGCATCGAGGCGGTTGAGAAGACGCCGCTCGACGCGGTGAAGAAGTACCACGCCGACTTCTACGGCACCGCGCGCGGCGAAGTGTCGATCGTCGGCGACTTCGACGAAAAGGAAATCGAGTCGCTGGTCAGACAGCAGTTCGCCTCGTGGTCCTCCAAGGCGCCGTATGCGCGTGTCGATCGCGAATATCGTGAGGTCGCGCCGCTGCGCGCCGTCATCGACACGCCCGACAAGGAGAATGCGACGTTCCGCGCGCGACTCGACCTGCCACTGCGGGACGACGATCCGGACGCGGCGGCACTGACGATCGCCAATGAAATCCTCGGCGGTGGCAGCGGCATGTCGAACCGGCTGATGAACCGGCTGCGCCAGAAGGACGGCCTGAGCTACGGCGTCGGATCGGGGCTGGCGCTCGGATCGCGGGAACGACTGGCATCGTTCACGATCGGCGGCATCGCAGCGCCGCAGAACGTCACACAGGCGGAAAAGGCCCTGCGCGAGGAACTCGCGCGTGCGCTGAAGGACGGATTCACCGCGACCGAAGTCGATGATGCTAAGAAGGGCCTGCTGCAGTCGCGCCTCCTGAACCGGTCGCAGGACCCGGTGGTGGCCGGAGCCTGGATCAGCAACCTCGATCTCGGCCGCACGTTTGCGTTCTCGAAGCAGTTCGAGGAACGGCTGCGGGCGGTCACGACCGAGCAGGTCAACGCGGCGTTCCGCAAATACATCGACCCGGCGAAGATGACGTTCGTGATCGCCGGCGACGCGAAGAAGGGCATCAAGTAGTGGCGTACGCGGATTTTCGTCACCGGCTGCCGCTGCGGGTCCGCTGGGCCGAGGTCGACCTGCAGGGTGTGGTGTTCAATGGGCACTACCTGACCTATTGCGACATCTGCCTCACCGAATACTGGCGGGCGATCGGACTGGTTTATCCGGCCTCCTTCGTCGAGATGGGCACGGATACGTTCGTGCGCAAGGCCATCGTCGAATACCACGGGCCGGCCGTCTATGACGACGAACTCGAGATTTGCGGACGCACGTCGCGGCTGGGAAGGACGAGCCTGGTGTTCGCCGTCGAGATCTATCGCAGGGACCAAACGGGAGCTGCACTGGTGAACGCCGAACTCGTGTATGTCAGCGCGGATCCGAAGACTCGGGCGCCAAAGCCCTGGCCGGACCGGTTGCGCAAGCACGTGCAATCGTTCGAGACCACGGCTCCGGAGTCGACCCAATCGAATGCTGCGCGTTGAACTCGGCGGTTGGGACGAGATGCGCGGCTGGGCGGCGCCGATCCGCACCACGGTGTTCGTCGACGAGCAGCGGGTGCCAGCCGAAATGGAACTCGATGAGTGGGACCCGCGCTCGGTTCACGCCGTCGCCTTCGATGCGGGCGGAACTGCAGTCGGCACCGGCCGGCTCCTTCCCGACGGTCACATCGGCCGCATGGCCGTGCTGCGCTCCGCGCGTGGTGAGGGTGTCGGCAGCGCGCTGCTCGCGGCGCTGATGACCGAGGCCCGCCGGCGCGGGCACCGGCAGGCCGTGCTGAGCGCTCAGACACATGCGGTCGCGTTCTATCAGCGGTACGGCTACATCGTTGAGGGCACCGAATACATGGACGCCGGTATTCCGCACGTCGACATGCGGTGCATGCTGTAGGGCAGGCGAAGCCGCAAAGCGCCACACTGTCGCTAAACTTCCATGCGCGGCAACCCGCCCCGCCGGTCGGCGTGGCGGCGACATCGGGGAGGCAGACGTGCAGTCACAGGTCACGGTTTCGTTTGGCGCGGACCGCGAGTTCGAATTCAAGCTGGGGGCGGGTCATACGGCCGCGCCGGCCAGGGAAGCGGCGCGGCAGTGGTTCGACCGGGAGTTCATCGCGCTCGAGTGCGACCTGCCTTCACCGATCGGCAAGGTTCTGCTCGCCGACCGCGTTCTCAGCGTCGCCAAGTACGCCGGCGAGCGCCGCTTTCGCGAGGATCCCGAATGGGCGCAGCGATTCGCGCGCAATGCAGCCGCCATGCTCGACCGCGAAGTGATCCGCGTCGACGTGGCCAATAACTCGGTCGGCTACTGAGTCCCGCACCTCGCTGTTCGGCGCAGCAGCCCGCAACCGTGGCCCAGCGTCGCATATTGCCGCTGGGCGCCCTGACGTCGCAAAGGTTCACAC